>NZ_JBGGNS010000022.1:0-1120834 GCF_041320495.1 Planococcus sp. SSTMD024
ACTATTCGGTATTAGCACCGGTTTCCCGGAGTTATCCCGATCTGCAGGGCAGGTTGCCCACGTGTTACTCACCCGTCCGCCGCTAAACCAAAGGAGCAAGCTCCTCTGGTTCCGCTCGACTTGCATGTATTAGGCACGCCGCCAGCGTTCGTCCTGAGCCAGGATCAAACTCTCCATTATAGAGTAGTATTGATTGCTCAATAGTTGCTGGCGTATCGCCGTCCGAAGACGCGCGATTCGCTTTGATCTGCCGAAGCTGATCAGTAAGTTTGCCGCGATCACTCGCGGCTGTATTGTTGACGTTTTGCTGTTCAGTTTTCAAGGTTCATGTTGTGCGCCTTGTTTTGGCGACTTGATAAATATATCACGCCTTACTAATGACGTCAACAGTTTTAAGGAAAAACTTTTCCTTTCTTCAAATCTCTTTCTATTAAGAAACAAAAGAGCTTGCCGATTGCCGGCAAGCTCTTTTGAAATCTTCTATTCTTCTAGTTCATCTTCCGCATTTTCTTCCATTTCATCCTCAACAACCTCATCCTCTGTGTAGACATCTGCCTCTACACTTTCTTCGATGAGTGCTTCTACGTTATCCTCTTCACCTTGCTCTGTCTCTTCTTCAACTTCTGCTGCTTCTGCATCATCCAAATCTTTTTTCACTTTGGTGACGGTAGCCACAACCTCTTCGTCCCCAAGACGAATCAATCGGACTCCTTGCGTGTTTCTTCCAGTTGTTGAAATATCTTCTACATCCATACGGATCAGTACGCCATGTTGTGTAATCAGCATGATGTCTTCTGTTCCATTCACGGCGCGAACAGCTACAAGCGGTCCATTCTTTTCCGTAATGTGGCAGGTCTTGATTCCCATACCGCCTCTGGATTGGACGCGATATTCGGATTCTTTTGTTCGCTTGCCATAACCATTTTCCGTGATGACCAAGATTTTATCGTCCGCCTCCAAGGTTTCCATTCCGACAACTTGGTCACCTTCACGAAGGCGGATGCCCCGGACGCCGCTTGCTGCTCGTCCCATGCTCCGGATATCCGTCTCAGGGAATCGGATCAATGCACCGTCGCGTGTTCCGATGACAATTTCTTTATTGCCGTCAGTCATCTTGACTGAGATCAATTCATCGTCTTCACGCAAATTGATGGCAATAAGTCCATTCTGGCGAATATTTGCATAGCTGCTCACTGGTGTTCGCTTGCTAAGTCCTCCGCGTGTCGTAAAGAAAAAGAAATCATCTTCTTTAAATTCTTCGACGCGAATCACTGCTGTCACTTTTTCATTCTTGCCGATCTCCAGCAAGTTGACGAGCGGCAAGCCTTTCGCAGTCCGGCCGTACTCAGGGACCTGATAGCCTTTCTTGCGATAGACTTTCCCTTCACTTGTGAAGAACAGGATTGTGTCATGTGTCGATGTATATAGAAGGTGTTCAACGAAATCATCATCGTTGGTTCCCATTCCTTGCACACCACGTCCGCCACGCTTCTGGCTGCGGTACGTATTAGCAGGCAAGCGTTTGATGTAGCCGTTGTGCGTGAGCGTCAATACCGAAGCTTCACGTGGGATCAAGTCTTCATCTTCGATCATCTCAGAGCCGCCGACAGTGATCTCCGTTCTGCGGGGATCATTGAAGCGTTCTTTGATTTCAAGGATCTCTTCACGGATGATTTCGAGGATCTTCGATTCGTCCGCAAGAATTGCACGCAGCTCATTGATGAGTGCGATGAGTCCCTGATATTCCTCTTCGATTTTGTCCCGTTCGAGGCCAGTCAAACGTTGGAGGCGCATATCCAGGATCGCCTGGGATTGGCGCTCGGACAAATTGAAATCATTCATCAAGCCGTTGCGGGCTTCTTCAGTCGTTTGCGATCCGCGGATCAATGCAATGATGGCATCAATATGATCAAGTGCGATGCGCAGGCCTTCAAGGATGTGCGCGCGGTCTTCCGCTTTTTGCAAATCGAATTCCGTCCGGCGGCGGATAATGACTTTCTGGTGCTCCAGGTAATGATAAAGAACGTCTTTCAAGCCAAGAACTTTCGGCTGGCCATCGACGAGCGCGAGCATATTGATGCCGAAGCTTGTCTGCATCGCCGTCTGTTTGTACAAATTGTTCAATAGGACATTGGCACTCGCGTCTCTGCGCACTTCGATGACGACGCGCATTCCGTTGCGGTCGGATTCATCGCGCAAATCGGTGATGCCGTCGATTTTTTTATCACGCACGAGTTCTGCGATTTTCTCGATCAGGCGTGCCTTGTTGACTTGATAAGGCAGTTCGTGGATAAGGATTACTTCCTTGCCGTTCGGTTTCGTTTCGATTTCAACGACCGCACGGATTAACACCGAACCTTTTCCGGTTTCATAAGCACGGCGGATGCCGCTCCGTCCGAGGATGATGCCTCCGGTCGGGAAATCAGGCCCTGGAAGGAACTCGAGCAATTCTTCCGTGGTGATGGCCGGGTTTTCGGCTAATGCGAGAACTGCATCGATCGTCTCGCCTAGATTATGAGGCGGGATATTGGTAGCCATCCCGACCGCGATTCCGGAAGTCCCGTTGACAAGCAAGTTCGGGAATCTACTTGGAAGGACAATGGGTTCTTTTTCCTGCCCATCGTAGTTTTCCTTGTAATCGACTGTATTTTTATTTAAATCACGCAAAAGTTCCATGGAAATTTTTGACATCTTAGACTCTGTGTAGCGCATCGCTGCTGCTGCGTCACCATCTACAGAACCAAAGTTCCCATGGCCGTCGACGAGCATATAGCGATAGCTGAAATCCTGAGCCATCCGTACCATCGTTTCATAAACTGCGCTATCACCGTGCGGGTGATATTTACCGATTACGTCACCAACAATACGTGCTGATTTTTTATAGCCTTTATCCGCTGTGATCCCGAGGTCATGCATGGCATATAAAATACGCCGATGCACCGGCTTCAAACCGTCCCGGACATCCGGCAACGCACGCGAAACGATGACACTCATTGCATAGTCAAGGAATGATGTGCGCATCTCCGTACTGATATTTATTTCTTCTACTCCGCTGCCTGGCCGTTCCGCCATATCCGCAGCCTCCTCTCAACTCTTGTTGCGTTATACATCCAAGTTCTTCACATAACTAGCATTTTCTTCAATGAAGTTGCGGCGCGGTTCGACATCGTCTCCCATCAACATATGGAAAGTCTCATCCGCTGTCATCGCATCTTCAAGCGTGACTTGCAGCAATGTCCGGAAATCAGGATCCATCGTTGTATCCCATAACTGTGTAGCATTCATCTCGCCGAGCCCTTTATAGCGCTGGACATGCGGTTTAGGTGCTCCCGGAAGTTTTGCTAATGCTTCTTTAAGCTGAGCATCCGAATAAACATAATCGACGTGCTTGCCTTGTTTGATTTGGAACAAAGGCGGTTGTGCGATGTAAATATAGCCTGCTTCGATTAGCGGGCGCATGTAGCGGAATAGGAACGTCAATAGCAAAGTCCGGATATGGGCGCCGTCGACATCGGCATCGGTCATGATGACGACTTTGTGGTAACGCGCTTTATCAAGATTGAACTCTTCACCAATCCCGGTGCCGAGTGCAGTGATGATGTTGCGGATCTCTGCGTTTACGAGAATTTTATCCAACCGCGCTTTTTCTACGTTGAGGATTTTCCCGCGCAAAGGCAAAATCGCCTGGAAATGGCGGTCACGGCCGGATTTTGCGGATCCGCCCGCTGAATCTCCCTCTACGATGTAGATTTCGCTGATTTTTGGGTCGCGCGAAGAACAGTCTGCGAGTTTCCCTGGCAAACTTGATACTTCGAGGACCGATTTGCGGCGCGTGAATTCGCGTGCTTTTTTGGCTGCCATCCGGGCATGGGAAGCCATGATGCCCTTTTCGATGATTTTCTTCGCGGTTGATGGATTTTCCAGCAAGAAGCGTTCAAATCCACCTGAGAACAGATTATTGACAATGGTCGATACTTCAGTATTGCCGAGCTTCGTCTTGGTCTGGCCTTCGAATTGAGGGTCAGGATGCTTAACGGAAATGATCGCTGTCAATCCTTCCCTTACGTCTTCACCAGTCAAATTCGCTTCAGCATCTTTCAAAATGCCGTTTTTGCGGCCGTAATCGTTGATGACACGTGTCAACGCCGTTTTAAAGCCGGATTCGTGCGTTCCGCCTTCATGGGTGCTGATGTTGTTCGCGAATGAAAAGATATTCGCCGCAAATCCGCCGTTGTATTGCATCGCGACTTCGACATTGATGCCGTCCCGCTCCGACTCGACGAAAATCGCTTCTTCATGAAGCGGGTCTTTCGATTTGTTCAAATGCTCAACGTAGGATTTGATACCGCCTTCGTAGTGGTATTTCTTTTCCTGCTCCAAGCCTTCTCGTTCGTCAGCAACCACGATTTTCAACCCGCGGTTCAAATAAGCGAGCTCGCGGAGACGGTGGTCTAGGATATCGAATTCATAAACGGTCGTTTCTTTAAAGATTTCACCGTCCGCTTTAAAGCGGATCGTTGTGCCGGTCTTGTCGGCTTCACCGATGACGCCAAGTTCTTTTTTGACTGCGCCGCGCTCAAATTGAATGAAATGGCGCTTGCCGTCCCGATGCACATAAACTTCCGTTGTCTCGGACAAGGCGTTGACGACTGACGCGCCCACGCCGTGGAGGCCGCCGGATACTTTATAGCCGCCGCCGCCGAATTTACCGCCGGCGTGAAGGACCGTCATGATGACTTCAACAGCCGGACGACCCATTTTTTCTTGCATATCGACTGGAATCCCGCGGCCGTTATCTTCGACGCGGATCCAATTGTCTTTTTCGATTGTGACGCGGATTTCATCGCAATAGCCGGCAAGGGCTTCATCGATGCTGTTATCCACGATTTCCCATACTAAATGGTGCAGTCCTCTCGATCCCGTTGAACCGATATACATGCCCGGCCGTTTCCGGACCGCTTCTAAGCCTTCCAATACTTGAATCTGATTGGCGCCATAAGATTGCTCAAGATTCGTATCTTCCATAGCCATTCCGTTCACCTGCTCTTTCTTGACAACTCATTATTTCCATTGACCGGTTATAACCTGTTTTGCTGAATTTTATTCAACAATGCCTGGGGCCGATAAGGCGACCCGTAGACGAAATCATCAGTGACGACATAGGATTTAACTGCTTCCTGCGGGACTAAAAGCCGCGTAAAAGCAGAGTGGACATACTGTTCATGATGAACCACCGCAAGGATTTCCGTGACGGCAATCAATTGGGAGGATCCAATCTGTACATACATGCATGTTCACTCCTTGACCGTCCCTTTCGATACTTCGAAAAGTCGGGCGCTTTGAATGGTCTCGTGTTGGATGCCTTCGACACTGGTAGTGGTGACAAAGGTCTGCACGGATCCACGGATCGTGTTAAGTAAATGCGATTGGCGGTAATCGTCCAGTTCGGAAAGCACGTCATCCAGCAAAAGAACCGGCGCTTCGCCGACTTCTTGCTTGATCAGTTCGATTTCCGCGAGTTTCAAGGACAGGGCTGTTGTACGCTGCTGCCCTTGGGAACCGTAAGTCTGGACGTCATAGCCGTTGACGATGAACTGCAGATCGTCGCGGTGCGGACCGACCAGCGTTACGCCACGGTCGAGTTCCCGCTTTTTTACTTCCTGCAGCTTCTGCTCTAAAAAGGACGCCATTTCAGCAGGCGTCCATTCGGGTTTCAACCCACTAATCGGCTGGTAGCGGATTTCAAGTTTTTCAAGCCCACGCGAAATGCCGTGGTGAATCGGCTCTGCCCATTTTTGCAGCAATTCCATGAACTGGAATCTTTTTTGTATAATTTTTACAGCAGCTTCAATGAATTGTTCGGTGTATACCTCGAACATGACGTCATTGATCGCCTGTTTGCCGTAATGCTGCTTCAATATATGGTTGCGCTGTTTCAACAGCTTCTGGTAATTGACGAGATCGTGGAGATAGACCGGTGAAATCTGGCCGATTTCCATGTCGATGAAGCGGCGCCTGACTTGCGGGCTGCCTTTAACTAGATGCAAGTCTTCAGGAGCGAACATGACGACGTTCAATTGGCCGATATAATCGCTCAGCCGCCTCTGCTCCAGGTGGTTCACTTTCGCATTTTTGCCTTTTTTGGAAAAGCTGATTTCAAGCGGCAGTTTGCCATATTTCCGGAGCACATCAGCTTTAATTTTACCATATTCCGCGTCCCAGCGTATCAATTCTTTGTCATTGCTCGTCCGGTGGGATTTGGCCATCGATAAAACATAGAGCGATTCCATGATATTTGTTTTGCCCTGCGCGTTTTCGCCGATGAAGACGTTGATCTCCGGCGAGAAATCGAGCTTGAGCGTTTCATAGTTGCGGTAATTGACTAACTCGAGGTTGTCAATCCGCATCGAAGCTCATGCCTTCGGCGACAACGATGCGGAATTCCCCCGTCCCCGGTATGTTCACAGTATCTTCCGGACGCAATTTGCGCCCTCTGCGGTCTTCCGCTTCTCCGTTCACAAATACTTCATGTTCGCTCAAAAACCATTTGGCCATGCCGCCTGAACTGATTGTGTCTGTCATTTTCAGCAATTGCCCAAGTGTAATAAATTCTGTCTCAATCCCGATTTCCTTCAAAATGCACTCATCCTTCGATTCGTAGTCTATCCCTTTATTTTACCCTATTTGCCCCCATAAGTAAAAAGGATAGCCTGTATGGGCTATCCTGAGGGTTTTGGTGCTAATTAATATGTCCGGACAGGAAGGATCAACTGAAGAATTGAGTCATCCAAGGCCGATTTCAAAATGAACGGGCGCATTGCTCCAGTGAACTGGATGACGACATCTTGCCCGTCGATCGCTTTCAAGGCATCCATCATGAACTTCGCGCTGAAGGAAATCTTCAGCTCTTCACCGTCTACGCTTTGCGCCTGCAATTGCTCTTCGACTTTCCCGACTTCCGGGGAATTCGAGGAGACTTCGACTTCGCTGCCTTCGTTTGTGGAAAAACGCACGACGTTATTGCGTTCTTCACGCGCCAAAAGGGAGGCACGGTCGATTGCCTGAAGCAATGAACGGCCATTTACTGTCACCGTCGTTTTGTATTCAGACGGAATCAAACGCGATGTATCCGGATAGTTCCCTTCCAATAGACGGGAGAAGAACAAGATGTGCTTCGATTTGAACAACACTTGCTGGTTGGTCATGACGATTTCAACCGGATCGGACGTGTCATCAAGGATTTTGTTCAATTCATTCAAGCTTTTCCCTGGAATGACGACGCTGTACTCCCCTTCCGGCAAAGTTTCGAGTTTTGTTTTGCGGCGTGCCAGACGGTGGCTGTCCGTTGCGACACAAACGAGCTCCCCATCTTTTACTTCCCAATGAACGCCAGTAAGCACCGGGCGCGTTTCAGAACTGGACACGGCAAATACGGTTTCTCTATTGATTGTTTTCAACAGATCCGCTGGAATCGTGAAAATGCGGTCGTCTTGAATATCCGGCAATTGTGGATAATCCATTGCGTCAAGCCCGATCAAGTGGAATTCGGATTTGCCTGAACGGATATGCGTCTGGAAATTACCGTTGATTTCGATTTCGACTTCATTGGTCGGTAATTTGCGGACGATTTCCCCGAATACTTTTGCCTGAAGGACGATGCTTCCGCCTTCAGTGACATCGATCAATTGTTTTCCATCCTCTTCCGCTGGGATGAAAGTTTGGATGGTGATATCTGAGTCACTTCCTGTTAAGCGCATTCCTTCTGTAGAGACGTCCATCTTGATCCCGGTCAAAATCGGAATCGTTGTTTTTGAACTGACTGCTTTCATTACATCGTTTAAACCTTCAACTAATCGCTCACGTTTTATCTCGAATTTCATTCTCGAACCTCGCTTATATATATATTTTAGTTATTAGTACTTAAAGACAGTAATAGTAGTAGGGGCTGTGAATATGTGGATAAGCCCGATATGAGCAATAAAAGCAGCTTATCCACATGTAGACAAACTGTGCATAAACTGCTTAAGAAAATCGGGGGTTATCCACAGTCTTATTTCCCGAGTGCAGATCGAATTTCTTTAATATCCTGCTGAAGCTGTTGGTTCTCTTTCAGCATCGTGTTGATTTTTTCGTGCGCATGGATGACCGTCGTGTGATCGCGGCCGCCGAATTCCTCGCCGATTTTCGGCAACGAGAAATCCGTCATTTCGCGCGACAAATACATTGCGATTTGACGTGGATACGCAATATCCTTCGTGCGGCGCTTCGTTTTGAAATCATCTAATTTAACATTGAACTGTTCGCCGACTGCGTTTTGGATGTCCAAGATGGTGATCACTTTCGGCTTGGAGTTCGGCATGATGTCTTTCAAGGCTTCTGCAGCAAGCTCTGCGCTCATATCCCGGTTGATCAGGGAGGAATAAGCGACAACGCGGATCAAGGCGCCTTCGAGCTCGCGGATGTTGGAGTCGATTGAATTGGCGATGTAAGTCATCACGTCATTCGGGATGTCCAGGCCGTCCGCTTTCGCTTTTTTGCGTAAAATGGCGATCCGCGTTTCCAAATCCGGCGGTGTGATATCCGTGATCAATCCCCATTCAAAGCGCGATCGGAGGCGATCTTCAAGTGTCGGGATCTCTTTTGGCGGCCGGTCGCTCGAGATGATGATCTGCTTGGATTCTTCATGCAGCGTATTGAATGTATGGAAGAATTCTTCTTGCGTCTGTTCTTTTCCGGCTAAAAATTGAATATCATCAATAAGCAAAATATCGACATTGCGGTATTTATTGCGGAAATCGACGGTCTGGTTATCACGGATTGAGTTGATGAACTCGTTGGTGAATTTTTCCGACGACAAATAAACCACTTTGGCGTCCGGGTTGTGTTCAATGACGTAATGTCCGATTGCGTGCATAAGGTGGGTCTTGCCAAGTCCTACGCCTCCATAGATGAAAAGCGGGTTATAAGCTTTTGCCGGAGCTTCGGCGACAGCCAGCGATGCAGCGTGCGCAAAGCGGTTGCCGGAACCGATGACGAATGTGTCAAAGGTGTACTTCGGGTTCAGCATGCCCGGCAAAAACTCTTGCTGCTCCGCCTGCCCCGGTTTGACACGGGGAGCGGGAAGCTGGAAATCATCCATATTCTGATCTTTTGGCACCACAAATTTAATAAGCGCTTCGTCCCCTGTGAGATCTGTCAAAATGCCGGTAATCAAGTGCACGTAATGGTTTTCGAGCCAGTCGCGCGCAAATGAATTCGGGGCTGAAATGGTGACAGTATCTTCTTTATAGGACAAGAGCTTAGTAGATTTGAGCCAAGTTTCAAAACTGGGTTTGGAGATTCTTTTCTCGACTTGGGCTAAGACACTCGACCAAATTTCGTCTAAGTGTTCCAATAGCGTATCTCCTTTATATGTAAAGATTTTTTACAGTATACCATACACAAAACCACAGCCTGTGGATAAGATCTATAAACAGGCTTGGGGAAAACTATCCACACCTTACCCACAATATGTGGATAACTATTTTGGGATAGAAATTGTTAACAAGTGAAAACAAAACAATGTTATCAAAAAACGATAGACATTACAAGCATTTCTTTAACTTATCCACATAGCGCGCTTTGTGCACATTTTTGATATCCACAGGCAGTTGCTATGTGAAAAACCTGTCGATAAGGCATGTGGATAAATCAATTCCGTGAAAAATGAAATCACAGGAAGTGCACCACGGATCCTTCTATCCTGTGTATAACTCGCGGGTTCTTTTTCGTTCATCAGCTTATTGTATTTTAAAGAAACCATTGACAGGGAGAACGCTGCGCCCTTATAATAGTCGAGACTGTCTTTAGAAAATAGTTAACTTTTATATAGGAGGTGTAAGGTCATGTCATTGCGCACATACCAACCAAATAAACGCAAACACAGCAAAGTGCACGGCTTCAGAGCACGCATGAGCACAAAGAACGGACGCCGCGTTATCGCTGCACGTCGCCGTAAAGGAAGAAAAGTACTATCAGCTTAAAGTCCACTGACCGCATCAGTGGTCTTTTTTTTCTTTTTCGTGGAATTTGAACGAAAATGCATCAAAATAAGCAAGTAGCAGGTGAAAAAATGAATAAGCAGCAGCGGATCAAGAAAAATACGGAGTTCCAGCGCGTGTTCAAAAAAGGGAAATCATTTGCGAATCGGCAATTCATCGTCTATTTGCTGAAAGGTGAGCAGGAGGAGTTTCGCCTGGGCCTGTCCGTCAGCAAGAAAGTCGGCAATGCGGTCGCGAGAAACCGCGTCAAGCGCTATATCCGCCAAGCCTTCCTGGAATTGAAGGACGATCTCCAGCCGAACGCCGATTACATTATCATCGCCCGACCACAGGCGGCCAATTTAGATTTTCATGAAAGCAAGAAAAGTCTGGAGCATGTGCTGAAAATTGCACGCGCTTTGCCGAAGAAGTAGATGCCGGATCGATCCGGATGTTACTATAGGAAGTAATTGAATAGAGTTTGGAGGAAGCAAAGTGAAGAAGAGAACAGGATTGCTCTTCGCCTTGGTGGCTGTTGCCCTCTTATTGTCGGGCTGTATGGAGTTTGACCAGCCGATCAGCGACCAAAGCGAAGGATTTTGGAACGAGTTTGTCGTCTGGCCGTTAGTATCGATCATCGTATTCTTTAAGGATTTTCTAGGTACTTATGGATTTGGGATTATCGCAGTAACGATCCTTATCCGTTTGGCTTTATTGCCATTGATGATCAAACAAACGAAAAGTTCGAAACGCATGCAGGAAATCCAGCCCGAGCTGGCTAAATTAAAAGAGAAGTATAAATCGAAAGACGCCGTCACCCAGCAGAAATACCAGCAGGAAATGATGGCAATGTTCCAGGAAAAAGGCGTCAACCCGATGGCCGGCTGCTTGCCGATCATCATCCAGATGCCGATTCTGATCGGCTTCTACCATGCGATCAGCCGCATGAACGCCACGCCTGAAATCGATCTTGGCACATTTTTGATCTTTCCGCTGGCAGAACCGAGCATCATCCTGGCCGTTACAGCCGGTATCATGCAATTGATCGTTCTGCGCACGGGCCCTGCGATGGACAACCCGCAAATGAAGGCGATGATGTATTTCATGCCAGTCATGATTGTCGGGTTCGGAATCATTTTGCCATCTGCATTGACGCTTTACTGGGTAATCGGGAACATCATCTCGCTTATCCAAAACATGTTCATTTACCGTCCATGGGAAAAGAAAGAAGTGCAACAGCCTGTTAAAACGAAAACAGGAGGGGCTAAAAAGTGAAGCATCTTACACAAACGGGGAAAACGGTCGAAGAAGCAATTGAAAATGCGTTGGAAAAACTGGGCAAATCACGGGATGAAGTGACGGTGCGCGTTGTCGAAGAAGGAAAAAAGGGGTTTTTCGGATTCGGCGCAAAAAATGCGGAAGTTGAAGTCACCGTGATGGAAACAGAACAGCCAGAAGCCGAGAAGGCGCCGCAGCAGACGGAAAAAACGCCGGAACAAGCGGATAGCGCCAAACCTTCTGATGAAGAGATTGCGGCAGAGATGCCCTCAGCTCCGATAAAAGAGGGAGAAGAGCCGGATTTCGGCGGAGCGGCTGCAGAACCAGCGGCGAAACCATCGAATGAAAAAGCGATTGAAGAAACGAAAGCCTATTTGAAAGACGTGGCAAAAGGCATGAAGATTGACGATTTGACCGTGGCGCATGAAAAACAAGGCAAAACGGTGCGCTTTAAACTGGAAAGCGAAAAAGTGGCAATGCTCATCGGCAAAAGAGGGCAGACCTTGAATTCGCTCCAGCAACTGGCGCAATTGGTGGCAAATCGCCACGCTGAACAATTCATGACGGTTGAGTTGGATGCGGAGAATTACCGGGAGCGCCGCCAGGAAACTTTGGAGCAATTGGCGGACCGGATGGCAGACAAAGCGATCCGTACCGGCAAACGGGTCCAATTCGAACCAATGCCGTCCTATGAGCGGAAAGTGATCCATCATGCGCTGTCGCGCCGGCTGGATATCGATACTTATTCGGAAGGCAAAGATCCGAACCGCTATTTGGTCATCGAACCGCATAAATAATTGAAAAAAATGCCCGCTGGCGTCATTCACATGACGCCAGCGGGCATTTTTTATGGAACGAAACGAGAAAGCAAGAGAACAAGCGGCCATTTTGTGAATGAATGTATATTTATACATATCATATTTGCGGGTGAACCTGAAAAAAATACCAAAAACGAGCGCTGTATCTTTTGATTTTATGCATTTTGTGTTATTGTTGTACGTTGTACAGCCACGCGTATTTTGCCAGTTGTCCACATGTGGACAACTGTTTTTGACCCATAAAAGCATGCTGTGGGCAAGCTCAATTTGTTTGCCTTCAGTATTTTATAGCAAGAGGAGGAAATAGCATCATGATGGAATTCGATACGATCGCCGCGATTTCCACGCCAAGCGGTGAAGGGGCTATTGCCATCGTCCGTTTAAGCGGGCCGGAAGCGGTAGCCATCGCAGACCGTTTGTTCCGTGCGCCGTCTGCTAAAGCGCTCGCTGAACAAGCGAGCCACACCATTCATTACGGCCATATCGAAGACCCGGCGACGAAAGAAACGGCGGAGGAAGTAATGGTCGCATTGATGCGAGCACCCAAAACATTTACCCGTGAAGATGTCGTGGAGATTAATTGCCACGGCGGCATCGTATCGGTCAATCGTGTATTGTCACTCGCCCTCAGAGCGGGTGCACGGCTTGCAGAGCCAGGTGAATTCACCAAGCGCGCGTTTCTTAACGGGCGCATCGATTTGTCGCAGGCAGAGGCCGTGATGGACTTAATCCGCGCGAAAACGGACCGTGCCATGGATGTCGCGCTAACCCAGATGGAAGGGCGTTTATCCCGCCTCATCGGTTCGCTGCGCCAGGCGTTATTGGAATCGATCGCACAGATGGAAGTAAACATCGATTACCCGGAATATGACGATGTGGAAGAAATGACCCGCCCGATGATGCTTGAAAAAGCGCAATGGGTGCAGTCGGAAATCGCCAAATTGCTCCAGACTTCCCAGCAAGGCAAGATTTTGCGCGAAGGCTTATCGACGGTCATCATCGGCCGCCCGAATGTCGGGAAATCGTCGTTATTGAACAGCCTGGTCCAAGAAAACAAAGCGATCGTCACGGAAATCGCCGGCACGACGCGCGACATCATCGAAGAATATGTCAATGTCCGCGGCGTGCCGCTGCGCCTTGTCGATACTGCAGGCATCCGGGAAACGGAAGACATCGTCGAGCGAATCGGCGTCGAACGTTCCCGCAAAGTGCTGAAGGAAGCCGATTTGATCCTCTATGTATTGAATTATGCAGAGGCGCTGACAGAGGAAGATCTCTTATTGTTTGAAGCGGTTCGTGATATGAATTATATCGTCGTTATCAACAAAACCGATTTGCCGCAGCGGATCGACTTGGCGCAAGTGAAGGAAATTGCCGGCAGCAAGCGTCTCGTGACGACTTCTTTAATTGAAGAAGAAGGCATCGATCAGCTCGAGGAAGCGATCGCTGAATTGTTCTTTGAAGGGGAAATCGAGGCGGGGGACATGACCTATGTCTCCAATGTTCGCCATATTTCTCTGTTGCACCAAGCGCATCAAACGATTTCTGATGCGATAACAGCCGCCGAAATGGACGTGCCGGTCGATATGATTCAAATCGATGTGACCCGTACATGGGAAATTCTCGGTGAGATCATCGGCGATACGGCGGACGACGGCTTATTGAACCAATTATTCTCGCAATTTTGCCTAGGAAAATAAATTTTTGAAGGGACTGAACGAACATGCCACAATACGAAGCAGGCACGTTCGATGTCATCGTCGTAGGCGCAGGCCATGCCGGAGCGGAAGCGGCACTCGCTTCTGCACGCATGGGCGCCAAAACGCTTGTGTTGACGATGAATCTTGACATGATCGCCTTTATGCCATGTAATCCGTCAATCGGCGGGCCGGCAAAAGGCATCGTGGTACGTGAAATAGATGCAATGGGCGGGGCAATGGGCCGCGTCATCGACAAAACACATATTCAAATGAGAATGCTCAATACCGCCAAAGGGCCGGCTGTCCGCGCGTTGCGCGCACAAGCCGATAAAGTGCTTTACCAGCAAGAAATGAAACGCTTGATGGAAGAACAGGAAAACTTGACACTCCACCAAGGCATCGCAGAAGAGTTGATCGTTGAAGATGGGGAAGTCAAAGGCCTCATCACGCAAGTCGGCGGCATTTACCGCGCGGAAACGGTGGTCATCACGACCGGCACATTCCTGCGCGGAGAAATCATTATCGGCGATTTGCGCTACTCAAGCGGGCCGAACCACCAGCAGCCGTCTATCAAATTGGCGGAAAACCTGCAGGAGCTCGGCTTTGAGACGGTGCGTTTCAAGACCGGTACACCGCCGCGCATCAACAGCAACAGCATCGACTACTCGAAAACGGAAATCCAACCGGGAGACGATGTACCGCGTGCATTCAGCTTTGAAACGACGGAATTCATCATGGACCAAATGCCGTGCTGGCTGACGTATACAACAAGTGAGACACATCAGATCATCGATGAGAATTTGCATTTGTCGCCGATGTATTCCGGCATGGCAAAAGGAACAGGGCCGCGTTATTGCCCATCGATTGAAGACAAAATCGTCCGTTTCAGCGACAAGCCGCGCCACCAGATTTTCCTGGAGCCGGAAGGCCGTTCGACGCGCGAGGTCTACGTACAGGGCCTCTCCACGAGCTTGCCGGAACACGTTCAGCGCAAGCTGCTCGAATCAATTCCAGGGCTTGAGAAGGCCGATATGATGCGCTCAGGCTATGCCATCGAATACGATGCCATCGTGCCGACGCAATTATGGCCGACGCTTGAATCCAAACAAGTCACCAATCTTTACACAGCAGGCCAGATCAACGGCACATCCGGCTACGAAGAAGCAGCGGGGCAGGGGCTTATGGCCGGCATCAACGCCGCAGCGAAAGTGCTCGGCAAAGAAGAAGTCATCCTCAGCCGTTCGGATGCCTATATCGGCGTCTTGATCGACGATTTGGTCACCAAAGGCACAAGCGAGCCTTACCGCTTGCTGACATCACGTGCGGAATACCGCTTATTGCTGCGTCACGATAATGCAGACTTGCGTTTGACGGAACTTGGCTATCAGCTCGGCATGATTACACAAGAGCGTTATGCACGCTTCCTGGAGAAAAAAGACCATATCGAAGAAGAGATCAAGCGCTTGCGCGGCATCATCATCAAGCCGAACGAACAAACGCAGGAAGCGATCCGCAATGCAGGAGGCAGCGAGCTGAAAGACGGCATTCGCGCAGCCGACCTGTTGAAGCGCCCGGAAATGAACTATGACA
Source organism: Planococcus sp. SSTMD024 (assembly GCF_041320495.1). Classification (NCBI taxonomy): domain Bacteria; kingdom Bacillati; phylum Bacillota; class Bacilli; order Caryophanales; family Caryophanaceae; genus Planococcus; species Planococcus sp. SSTMD024. Next base: position 15,406 of record NZ_JBGGNS010000022.1, read on the forward strand.
TGATCGCGTCCTTGACGGAATCCGATATTGCACTCAGCGACGAAGTGAAAGAGCAAGTCGAGATCCATGTGAAATACGAAGGCTATATCGAAAAATCGCTTCAGCAAGTCGATAAGCTGAAGAAAATGGAAAACAAAAAGATTCCGGAAAACATCGATTACGATGCCATTTCAGGGCTTGCGACGGAAGCGCGCAGCAAACTGAAAGAAGTTTTGCCGCTGTCGATTGCGCAAGCGACACGCATTTCCGGCGTTAACCCTGCTGACATTTCGATTTTATTGGTGTATATTGAACAAGGAAGAATCGCAAAAGTCTAAATGGGATTTGCGCTTTACTGGGCGGCATGACCGCCAGCACATAACAGAACTCGAAATGGGCTGGTATCCGCCAGCCCATTTGCTTTTACATAAAAACGCTAATCCCGCTCCCGCAAATATGCGGTGAGACAGGTGAGAGGGGGACATACAGTGAACGAGCAGCAATTCGCGCAAGCGCTGAAACAACAAGGCATCGAACTTTCCGGGCACCAATTGGAACAATTTCGCATCTATTACAAGGAGCTCGTCGAGTGGAACGAGAAAATGAATTTGACGGCCATCACTGAGCAGGAAGATGTCTATTTAAAGCATTTCTATGATTCCATCAGTGCCGCCTTTTACATGGATTTCACCAAACCGCTATCAGTATGCGACGTTGGGGCAGGGGCCGGTTTCCCAAGCATCCCGCTGAAAATCTGCTTCCCGCATATCGAAGTGACGATTGTCGATTCCTTGAACAAACGCATCCAATTCTTGAATCATTTAAGTGAAGCGTTAGGGCTAGACAAAGTTTCTTTTGTTCACTCGCGCGCGGAAGATTTCGGTCAGTCTAAGCACCGGGAGAGCTACGATATCGTAACGGCCCGGGCTGTAGCGAGACTGTCTGTGCTTGCTGAACTTTGTGTGCCGCTCGTCAAAGAAGGCGGGGCGTTTGCCGCAATGAAAGCTGCATCCGCGCCCGATGAATTGAAAGACGCGGAGAAGGCGCTCAAAGTGCTTGGAGTGGAGCAGGAAGCCGTGCATTCATTCCTCTTGCCGGTGGAAGAAAGCGAACGCCATATCCAAGTGTTCCGGAAATTCAAGGCCACGCCGAAGAAATATCCGAGAAAAGCGGGCATGCCGAACAAATCGCCGATCAGCTAATGTTTCACGTGGAACATATGGAATTGCAGACGCGTCTTTGGAATGAAACAACAAGAGCAAGTTTTTAATAAGGTGGTGCCTGAGCATGAAAAGTCCTTTTGCCCGTCTTTTCGGAGGCGGAGACAAAGCAAACGATGCAGCAACAGCAGAAGCTTCAAGCCATGCTTCTGAAGAAGTGGTGAAAATACCGCTGGCTAAGATCCATGCCAACCAATTCCAGCCGCGAACCGTTTTTGACGAGGAGAAAATCGAAGAGTTGGCCCGGACGATTCACGTCCACGGCGTCATCCAGCCGATCGTCGTCAGGGATTCGCAGCAGGATGGTTTTTATGAAATCATTGCAGGGGAACGACGCTTCCGAGCGATGACGTCTCTTGGCTGGGAAGAAGTTCCGGCGATCGTTCGCCAACTGAGCGATAAAGAAACGGCGTCGATCGCATTGATTGAAAACCTCCAGCGCGAGGAATTGACGGCGATTGAAGAGGCGCATGCCTACTCCAATTTGCTGCAGATCCAAGAAATCACCCAGGAAGCCTTGGCGCAGCGGCTCGGAAAAAGCCAGTCAGCTGTCGCCAATAAATTGCGGCTTTTAAAGCTGCCGGAAGCCGTCCAGCAAGCATTGCTCACACGGAGTATCACTGAACGCCATGCGCGTGCTTTGCTGCCGGTGAAAGACCCTGAACTCCAGCAGCACTTGCTCGAACAGCTATTGGAAGAAGGGCTCAACGTCAAAGAATTGGAAGAACGCATCAAAAGCTTGACGGAAGAAGCGCCGAAAAAGCCCAAAAAGCGCAGAAAAGCCGTCAGCCGGGATATGCGCATTGCAATGAATACCATCAAAGAGTCGTTGTCGATGGTCAAAAAAAGCGGCATCAAGCTTGATACAGAAGAGGAAGAACACGAAGATTATTACCAGATCACCGTGAAAATTCCGAAAAGACGCCCATAATTGCTCTTTCCGTCGAGGAAAGGGCTTTTTTTGGCAGATTTATCTCTATGAAACAGGAAATTTGATACAATATAGAAATGGAAGCTGTCGCGGATAGCCATAAAGGCATTTCCGCAGTAAAATAAAGACAGTATCGAAGAAAGTTGGTGCACGTGTGGGTAGAACGATTGCCATCGCCAATCAAAAGGGCGGTGTAGGAAAAACAACTTCATCAGTTAATTTAAGCGCCTGCCTTGCATACTTAGGCAAGAAAGTGCTGTTAATAGATATCGATCCACAAGGCAATGCGACGAGCGGCGTCGGCATCAATAAAGGGGATGTCGATCAATGCATCTACGAAATTCTCATTGACGATGTGGATGTCAAAGACACAATCATGGAGACAAAAGTCGAAAATCTTCATGTGGTGCCGGCGACGATTTCGCTGGCCGGTGCGGAAATTGAACTGGTCTCGACCATTTCACGTGAAGCGCGGCTGAAAAATGCATTGGCGGAAGTAAAGGATTTATACGATTACATCATCATCGACTGTCCGCCATCACTTGGCTTGTTGACCTTGAATTCATTGACCGCTTCAGACGGAATTATTATTCCAGTACAATGTGAATATTATGCTCTAGAAGGTCTAAGTCAGTTATTGAGCACCGTCCGCTTGGTCCAAAAACACTTGAACCACGATCTGATGATCGATGGCGTGCTGCTGACGATGTACGATGCACGGACCAATCTGGGCATGCAAGTCATCGAAGAAGTGAAGAAATACTTCCAGGACAAAGTGTACGATACAGTGGTTCCGCGCAATGTTCGCTTGAGCGAAGCCCCGAGCCATGGAGAGCCAATCATCATCTATGATCCGAAGTCCAGAGGCGCAGAAGTTTATCTAGAATTGGCGAAGGAAGTGATTCGTAATGGCTAAAGGATTGGGAAAAGGCATCAACGCATTGTTTCCAGGAGAAACGGTCAACGAAACGGATAAAGTGATGCAGATCAAATTGACCGATATTAAGGAAAACCCGCATCAGCCGCGTAAAGTGTTCGACCAGCAAGCGCTTGAGGAACTTGCCGAATCGATCCGTGAGCACGGCATTCTGCAACCGGTCGTGGTGCGGAAAAAAGGCGAGAAATTCGAACTAGTCGTCGGCGAACGCCGATTCCGTGCGGCGAAACTGTGCAAATTGAAGGAAGTTCCCGCCATTGTCAAAGAGTTCAATGAGCAGCAAATGATGGAACTGGCGATTCTCGAAAACTTGCAGCGTGAGGATTTAACGCCGATTGAAGAAGCGGAAGCCTATCAGAAGCTGATGGATACACTGAATTTGACGCAAGAGCAATTGGCGTTCCGGCTTGGCAAAAGCCGTCCGCATATTACCAACCATATCCGCTTATTGACTTTGCCGAAGGACGTGCGCGAACTCATTTCGGATAAAAAGCTGTCGATGGGGCATGGCCGTACTTTGCTCGGGCTGCGCAGCAAAAAGGATATTTCCGAGACAGCGCAAAAGGCGGTCAAAGAAGGATTGAATGTCCGTCAGCTGGAGAATTTGGTGCAGCGTTTGAACGATGATGTTCCACGTGAAACACCCGAAAAGAAAAAGGATATCTTTATAGAAGAAAAACAATCTGAACTGCGTGACCGCTTCGGCACGAATGTTCAGATCAAAAAACAGAAGAACAAAGGCAAGATCGAAATCGAGTTTTTCTCAGAGGATGATTTGGAACGGATCCTGGATTTGCTGAAATAAACCTTCCACGGGCATATAGCATATTTTGTGCTTATGGCGGGTTTATCCAATTGAACCGTGACATCGATATGAAAACAGCCTATTTTCCGGAGACGGGAAATAGGCGTTTCTTTGAAGCGGAAGAAAGCCGCGCAGCTGGAAAATAAATCTGGCGCAAGGGCAGCTCAGCGGCCAGCTTTTAAAACTCAAAAAAAGAGGGAGAAGAGCCGGGCGCTCTGCAAATTCCGGAGCACGGAGAGGAAGGAGCTCGAATATGGTTCTTTGGGGAACGTTGGTCAACGCGGTTTTAATTGTCATAGGAACACTGATTGGGCGGGCATTGCGCAATATTCCCGACAGGATGAAAGAGACGGTCATGTATGTCATTGGGCTTGTGGTCGTCGTCCTAGGTTTGCAGATGGGCTTTGAGAGCCAGAATTTCGTCCTCGTCATCATCAGCTTAGTGCTCGGTGCGGTCATTGGCGAATGGGCAAGGCTCGAAGATAAATTGAATGCATTCGGCCATTGGATTGAACGGATGCTTGGCACAAAAGAAAGCCAGGGCAGCCTGGCGCAAGGGTTCGTCACGGCGACGCTGATTTTCGTCATCGGCGCGATGGGCATTATCGGCGCATTGGAGAGCGGCCTCAGCAATGAACACGGCGTTCTCGTATCAAAAGGCATCATCGACGGATTTACGTCGATCATCCTTGCCTCGACACTCGGCATCGGCGTCATGCTGTCAGCGATTCCCGTATTTGTGTACCAAGGCTTGATCGCTTTGTTCGCGACGCAGATCAGCTTGCTTATCCCGGAAGCGGCACTGGACTTGTTCATCACCGAGATGACGGCGACCGGCGGGGTGATGATCGCAGCGATCGGCCTTAATTTGATGGGCATCGTGAAGATCCGTGTAGCGAACTTATTGCCGGGGATCATTGTAGTTGCGTTTCTTGTCACGGCCGTGTTTAAATTCAATCTGATGTAAGTAATTAAAGAAGGTGTAGACGTGTTTTTTGAAAGAAGCGTTGTTGAAAGATTTGTAAATCAGATGACGACAAAGTTGCTGGATGAGCAAATGTGGCTAGACATTTCCGGAACAGCTTTACGTGTCGTATTAATCGCTGTCGGTGCCTATATCTTGACGCGTGTCATGCGGATCATTATCCGCAAATCGTTTTCGGTTCGACTGAGAGGGCCGATCAAAACGAATGGCCGGCGTCATCAAACTTTGTCGAAGTTATTGGAGAATATCGTTACATATGTCATTGGATTTATGGCGCTGGTCGCCATACTCGCAGCATTCTCGGTCAACATCAGCGGGATCATCGCCGGTGCCGGGGTGGTCGGCCTCGCTGTCGGCTTTGGCGCACAGAACTTGGTGCGCGATGTCATCACCGGCTTCTTCATCATTTTTGAAGACCAATTTTCAGTGGGTGATTACGTCCGCATCAACCAAGCCGAAGGGACGGTCCAGGAAATCGGTTTGCGTACAACGAAAGTGCAGGCGTGGACCGGTGAGTTGTTCATCTTCCCGAACGGCACGGTTACGGAAGTCGTCAATTTCTCGCTCCATAATTCGATTGCGGTCGTGGATTTGAGCGTTTCACACGATTCCGACCTGGCGAAAGTGGAGCGGCTGATCTTGGAATTTTTGGAAACGGTCCAGCCCACTTACGAAGAAGTCATCAGCCCAGCCGAACTGCTCGGCGTACAGAACATGACAGCGACGGAAGTGGTCATGCGCTTGACGGCGGAAACTTTGCCGATGCAGCATTTTGCGGTATCCCGCAGAATGCGCCGTGATTTGAAGGAATTCCTCGACCAGCGCGGCGTCGAATTGCCATATCCTCGCATGGTCGTCATGCACCGCGAGCCGGGGGATCCGGCGGCAATGAATGCGAATAAATGATGGGGGGATGCAGCCATGGAAATGAAAGAATTCGGGCTGAATGATATTGTCGAGATGAAAAAAGGGCATCCATGCGGGGCGAACGCCTGGAAAATTATCCGCATGGGCGCCGACATCCGCATCAAATGCGAAGGCTGCCAGCACAGCGTCATGCTGCCGCGGGCCGAGTTCAATAAAAAAATGAAAAAGGTATTGGTGAAAGCCGAGGCGGAATGAACAATGGACATTTCCGCCTCCTCTTTCTATAATGGAATGGTTGCAAAATTTGTGAGCGAAAAAGAAAGGTCGTGAATCCTTTGGCATTAACTGCAGGGATTGTAGGATTACCAAACGTGGGGAAATCCACATTATTCAACGCTATTACGAAAGCGGGCGCCGAAGCGGCGAACTACCCGTTCTGTACGATAGATCCAAACGTCGGCATCGTCGAAGTGCCGGATGAGCGCCTCGATAAACTGACGGAATTGGTCGAACCGAAAAAGACCATCCCGACGGCGTTCGAATTCACCGACATCGCGGGCATCGTCAAAGGCGCCAGCAAAGGGGAAGGGCTCGGTAATAAATTCCTTGCCCATATCCGTGAAGTGGATGCCATCACACAAGTGGTGCGCTGTTTTGCCGATGACAATATCACGCACGTTTCGGGGGGAGTGGACCCGGTATCTGATATCGAGGTCATCAATTTGGAACTCGTCTTGGCAGACATGGAAAGCATCGAAAAACGCATTGCCCGCAATGCGAAGTTGTTGAAGCAAAAGGACAAAGATGCAGTCGCTGAAGAACCGGTCTTGGCGAAGCTCCGCGAAGCTTTTGAAAACGGCGAGTTGGCCCGTTCGATCGACTTTACGGAAGATGAGTTGAAAATTGCAAAAGGCTTGAACTTATTGACACTCAAGCCGATGCTCTATGTGGCGAATGTATCGGAAGATGAAATTGCCGATGCCGCAAACAATGAATACGTCCAGCAAGTCCGTGATTACGCAGCTGGCCATGATTCCGACGTGATTGTCGTGTGTGCGAAGATCGAAGAGGAAATGGCGGAGCTTGACGATGAGGAAAAAGAAATGTTCCTCGAAGAGCTCGGCATCGAAGAGTCAGGGCTTGATCAATTGGTCAAAGCCGCTTATAACTTGCTAGGCCTTGCCACTTATTTCACTGCCGGCGTGCAGGAAGTGCGTGCATGGACGTTCAAAAAAGGCATGAAAGCCCCGCAATGTGCGGGCATCATCCACTCCGACTTCGAACGCGGCTTTATCCGCGCAGAAACCGTCGCATACGAAGAATTGGTGGAAGCCGGTTCGATGGCAGCGGCGAAAGAAGCCGGAAAAGTGCGCCAAGAAGGCAAGGAGTATATCGTCAAAGACGGCGATGTCATGCTCTTCAGATTCAATGTATAAGGCTTACGCCTAATAGTTTATTGTCAGTCATCGCCATGGAAACAAGTTAACAACGGATTGGCGGCTGGAAAAGAATACCGAACCGGGTGCTTTTTGAGCATCCGGTTTTTTATGAGGAGGGAAACGAATGTATTTATTCGCATATGGAACCTTGAAAAGAGGCGGCAAATACCATTTCTATCTGGAAGAAGCGGAATTGGTGGAAGAACACGTGACAATTTCAGGAAGCTTGTATGACACAGGGCTTGGCTATCCGGCGCTCGCGCTGGCGGGAGACGATGTCATCCAAGGAGAGCTTTACGATATCCCGGACGTCTTATGGCCGGCGATCAACGATTTGGAAGATTATTCGGGGAACGCAAAAACCGATATGTACGACCGTCTGACGATCGAGGTCGAAACCGGACGCGGCACGAAACAAGCGATCGTCTACACGGCGAAAGCGGAGCGATTGTTGAAGGAATATATCCCGGAAGGCGTATGGGACGTGGAACGGTCGTTTGTGAAATAATAAACAAAAAGAAGGCGCGGCAGATTTTCTGCTGCGCCTTCTTTTTTATTTGTACGGATCCTGCTATTCATTCATCAAGCGGCGGGTAGCTGGAATAGACATGGAGGCGGGGAAGTTTTGGGTCATCCAGTATCCACGCATCATTGGATTCCTTGCGCAATTCGCGGTACATGAGGAAATCGCCGAACGCGCCGGCCGTCAGCATGGCGCCGAGCAGGACAAGCACTTGGTCGCCGATCCAAAAGCCGATAACCGTCGGTAAAACAGCCGTCATCCAGAACGGCAGCAACAACACAGCCCGCATGGCCCGGTTTTTCACGGGCCGGTCAGTCGTCGCATAAGCGATGCCCATTTTTAAATTGAGGCCGTATTGAAGTGAAGCTATGGGCGCTTTGCCGAAGACGACAAAGCCGATCAAATGAAATAATTCGTGCAGCACGATCAATAGTGCGTAACCGCCGAAGAAATACAGGATGCCGAACAGTGAAAAGCCGAAAGACAGCGGCTCTCGGAACAGCTGGTAGGCGAGCGCGAAGACGACGACGAGCAAGACATTGAACCACAGCGCTTTCGGTGCGATTTCTTCTATGTTCAAATCGATGACTTTTTGCGGTTCCATTGGCAACACATCCCGAATTTTGATGCTTTCAGTATAGCTCAAATTACAGCTTGCTGGAAACCTATGCATATGCTACAATATGGTGATGTGAGTAATATTTATGATTGCTTGCTCCTTGCCCGCTGGAAACAGCAGGGCCCAAGTCCATAAGGAGGTGACAATACGATGAGAGAATACGAAGTAATGTACATTGTACGCCCGAACATTGAAGAGGACGCTAAGAAAGCGCTAGTTGAGCGTTTCAGCGAAGTCCTGACTTCAAACGGTGCGGAAATCATCGAGTCGAAAGAATGGGGTAAACGCCGTTTGGCTTATGAAATCAATGATTTCAAAGAAGGTTTCTACCAGATCGTGAAAGCGAACGCTGGAACTGAAGCTATCAACGAGTTTACACGTCTTGCGAACATCAATGAAGACATTATCCGCCACATCGCTGTACGCCTAGACGTATAAGATAAGCGGAATACAGATAATACACGACTTGAAGAAGGAGGTTGAATTCTGATGATCAACCGGGTTGTATTGGTCGGAAGACTGACAAAAGATCCTGATCTTCGCTACACGCCAAGCGGGGCGGCGGTGGCCCGTTTTACACTTGCTGTAAACCGGACATTCTCCAATGCGCAAGGTGAACGCGAAGCAGATTTTATCAATTGTACCGTTTGGCGCAAGCAGGCTGAAAACACAGCGAATTTCCTCAAAAAAGGGAGTCTCGCCGGTGTCGAAGGCCGCATTCAGACTGGCAGCTACGAAGGTCAAGATGGCAAGCGCGTTTATACGACGGAAGTGGTGGCAGACAGCGTTCAATTCCTTGAACCGAAAAGCGCCAACTCCGGATCTGGGGATCGTTCAAACGATCGCTCGTATGGACAGCAGCCATCTTATCAACAGAACCAACCGTCTAGTCCAAGTCAGCAAAACAACACTCGCGTAGATGACGATCCGTTCTCAAGCGGAAGCGGGAAGATCGAAGTTTCGGACGACGATCTGCCGTTCTAAACCAGGCGCCCATCAGCGAATAGAAAATCTGAAGATGAGGGAGGTAATTCGATATGGCACCACGTCGCGGAGGCAAGAAGCGTAAAAAGGTTTGTTATTTCACTTCAAACAACATTACACGCATCGACTACAAAGACACTGATTTGCTTAAGAAATTCATTTCTGAGCGAGGCAAAATTTTGCCACGTCGTGTTACGGGCACAAGCGCTAAATGGCAACGTCGTTTGACGATTGCAGTTAAACGCGCTCGTATCATGGCACTTCTACCGTTCGTAGCGGAAGAAAAATAAGATTGTCCAAAGAGGCCGGGAAACCGGCCTCTTTTTTATATGCTTTGGGAAGTAGACTGGATTGAAAAAGTTAAGATTACACCGTGAAGATTGCAACTGGAACGAGGGGAATGGAAAGAAGTGAGTGGAAAAGCTTCCGCTTTTCGACTGCGTTGCAGGGGCACGCTTTCCAGAGGGCTCGCATTGAGCCGCTTCGTCGCTGCGCTCCTGCAGGGTCTCAATTATCTCGCTAATCCTCCCGGAGTCGGCCCCTTCCGCTCCGTCTCTAGTTTTAGAGGGAATGAAAGCTTCTTCTGTCCACTCGACAGAAAATGAGGAAATGCTTCATGTTTTGTAGCTCAAGTCATCTTTAATGTAAAGAGGCTAGTTAGCTCTGGTCCCTCAACAAAGTTTTTGGCTAAAGCACCAACGTGCCAGACGCTTCATCCCAAGAAGCGATTCCCCCACTAGCCGGCAACTAGCTAAAGAAGTAGATCTATTTAAACGCATCTCAATCAATGGAATCTTCAAGCCGCCCAGCGTAAAAGGGTGAGCCGATGCCGTAAGACAGGCGTTCTTCCTGGCTTATGGCAAGAGGCCAACCCAAAGCCGGGCGGCGAATAATAAGATGAAGCACAAGTAGAATGCTGAAACAGTTCGACACGTAAACTCTCATTATCTTTTCATATATTTTCCCAGGAAGCGATTTCCCCACTAGCCGGCAATTACCTACAGAAGCAGATCTATCTAAACATACTCCAATCAATGAAATCACCAAGCCGCCCAGCGAAAAAGGGTGAGCCGACGCCATAAGACAAGCGTCCTTCTTGGCTTATGGCAAGAGGCCAACCCAAAGCAAGGCGGCGAATAATAAGGTGGCGCCCGAATAGACTGCCGAAACAGTTCAACATACAAATTCTCGCCATCTTCTTCAAACTTATCCCGGGAAGCGATTTCCCCGCTAGCCGGCAACTAGATAAAGAAGCAGATATGCTTAAACATATTCGACTCAAAGAAATCTTCAAGCCGCCCGGCGTAAAAGGGTGAGCCGATGCCGTAAGACAGGTGGTCTTCCTGGCTTGCGGCAAGAGGCCAACCCAAAGCCGGGCGGCGAAGCGCAAGATGAAGCACAAAAAGAATGCTGAAACTTTTCGACAAACAAACTCTCATTATCTTCTTATATATTTTCCGGCAAGCGATTCCACATTTTTATTTCCAACGACTATTTCTATCCACCGGCGAATCAGCGATAATGATTTTCTATAGGCGGCTATTGCCGGAGGGCGCGAATTTTTTCCTTCTCGAAACGGGGCGATAGGTGTACAGTGAGGCGACCGCCCTTTTTTGTTCGGGGGCTTGAATCATGGTACAATTATACGGATGAAATAAACTCGAAAGAAGATGAAAAACGCAGATATGCCTAACCAAAAGACACGTCAGTTGACGAATGGAGCCATGATGACGGCGCTGTTTGCCGTCTTATTGGCTATTTCTGTATATGTACCGGTGCTAAGTTTGATCAGCACACTGTTTTTGGCATTGCCGATTGCTTGGTATAGCGCCAAGTATCCGGCAAAGGCGTCGGCGCTGGTCGCAGCGGTCGGGGTCGTGTTAAGCTTTCTGATCGGCGGATTGCTGTCTTTGCCTTTGGCATTGATTCACATACCGCTGGGGCTCATGATTGGGCTGTCGATCCATTATAAAAAAAGTAAATTGTTTATGTTCATGGGTTCGAGTATCGTGTTGCTAGTGTCATTGATGGCACAATACCTTGCAGCAATCGCCTTTTTAGGAATTAATTTCCTAGAAGAATTTACGGCGGCGATGCGCAGTTCGTATGAACAGGCCGGTACGTGGCTGGAGCGCCTCGGGTCGGAATCGACGCAAGAATACGAGGAGCTTGTGGCGCAGTTCATGCTGACGTTCGAGACCTTGCTGCCGACGCTGTTGATTTTGTCGGTATTTACGACGGTGTGGGTGTTGTTGTTGATCCTATTGCCGATTTTGAAACGGCTTGGCATCGAAGTGCCGAAATTCCCTCCGTTCCGCGAGATGCGCTTGCCGAAAAGCGTGCTGTGGTATTATTTGATCGTCATTTTGGTGTCCTTGCTGTCGGATTTCGAGCAAGGAACCATGGCTTATTTGATTTTCGCGAATGCCTCGATGCTGTTGCAGTTCCTGCTGTTCTTGCAGGGGGTATCGTTCTACCATTTCTATATCCAGCAAGAGGGCTGGCCCCGCTGGGTGATGGTGGTCGTGACGGTTCTTGCATTTCCTTTGCAGTCGTTTACGAGCATCATCGGGATTTTGGATCTCGGCTTCGACATCCGGGGCTGGATCAAGCGGGCGCACGAGTCTAAAGGAAAGTAAGGAGCTGAAGAGAATGTCGGCTTTTTTCAGGAAACGTAATCTAAGATACCCATTGCTGGCATTGCTGGCTCTTGGAATGGCCGCTGTCATCCTCATCTCCCTTTGGTCGGAATGGGGCGCGGGCATTTTCGCCATCCTCTACGGGGCGGCGATCACCTCGGCGTGGGTACTGGAGAAGCGCAACTATGAAGAGACCGAAAAGCATATCGAAACGCTGTCCTACCGGATGAAGAAAGTCGGTGAGGAAGCATTGCTCGAGATGCCAATCGGGATTCTGCTGGTCAATGAAAACCAGCAAATCGAATGGGCCAACCCTTATATCACCTCAGCGCTTGATTACGAGACGCTGATCGGTGAATCGGTTTATAGCTTGACGGAAGAATTCAACCAATTGGTCAAATCCACTGAATCGAATGAAATGGTCATGTCGCTTGGCGGCCGCAAATACCGCGTCTATTACCGTGCGGATGACCGTTTGTTCTATTTGTTCGATATTACCGAGCAAGTAGAGATTGAAACTTTGTATCACGCGGACCGGACCGTCATCGGCATCCTGTTCATCGACAATTACGATGAATTGTCACAAGGGATGGACGATCAGGTGCGCAGCAATTTAAATAGCCTGGTGACGTCTTTGATCAATCGATGGGGGACCGATAACGGCATTTTCGTGAAACGGATCTCCTCGGACCGCTTTATGGCAGTGTTCAATGAATCGATCCTCCAGAAATTGGAGGAAACCAAATTCACGGTGCTCGACGATATCCGGGAAGTGACGGCGAAAGACAATATGGCGCTGACACTGAGCATCGGGGTCGGAGCGGGTTCTGCTTCATTGATCGAACTGGGTGCGATGGCGCAGTCTGGGCTCGATTTGGTGCTTGGGCGCGGCGGCGACCAAGTGGCGATCAAGCATCCGAGCGGCAAGGTCAAGTTCTACGGAGGCAAAACCAATCCGGTCGAAAAGCGCACGAGGGTGCGCGCACGCGTCATTTCGCATGCGCTTCGCGATTTGATCCAGGAAAGCGACCAAGTCTTTGTCATGGGCCATAAAATGCCCGATATGGACTCGATCGGCGCGGCGGTCGGTGTGGCCAAGATGGCGGAAATGAACCGCGTCAAAGGCCGCATCGTCATCGATTTTGACGAATACGACCGCAGCGTCATGCGCTTGATGGAAGAAATCGAAAGTGATCCGGATTTGTTCGAGCGTTTTATTACCCCGGAAGAGGCATTATCGGAAATGACCGAGCATTCGCTGCTTGTCGTCGTCGATACGCACAAACCGTCGATGGTCATCGATGAACGCCTGCTTCAGCGCATGGAACGCGTCGTCTTGATCGACCATCACCGAAGAGGCGAGGAATTCATCACCAATACGATGCTCGTTTATATGGAGCCGTACGCATCGTCTACGGCGGAGCTCGTGACCGAATTGATCGAATACCAGCCGAAGCACGAAAAATTGACGATGCTCGAAGCGACAGCGATGCTCGCGGGAATCATCGTCGACACGAAAAGCTTTACGCTGCGCACCGGCGCCAGGACCTTTGAAGCGGCATCGTACTTGCGCTCGAACGGTGCCGATACGGTGCTTGTGCAGCGCTTATTGAAAGAAGACCTCGATACGTACATCGAGCGGGCGAAAATCGTCCAAAGCGTGGAATTCGTCGGTGACGGCATTGCCATCGCAAAAGGCGAGCCAGGGCGCATCTACAGCCCCGTGCTGATCGCCCAGACGGCCGACATCCTGCTGACGATGAAAGACGTCAACGCGTCGTTTGTCATCGCAGAACGCACGGAAGGCGGCGTGGGCATCAGCGCGCGCTCCCTCGGAGAAGTCAATGTGCAAGTCATTATGGAAAATCTCGGTGGCGGCGGCCATTTAACGAATGCGGCCACGCAGATGCCGGATGCAACACTCGAAGAAGCGGTCGGGCAATTGAAGACCGTATTAATGGAAAATGATGGAGGAGGATCTGAAGAATGAAAGTTATTTTCTTGAAAGACGTAAAAAATGTAGGCAAAAAAGGCGATATCAAAAACGTGGCGGACGGCTATGCGAACAATTTCCTGTTGAAAAACAACTTGGCAGTGGAAGCTGACCAGGCAGCGATGAGCAAACTTGCCGGCCAGCAGAAGAAGCAGGAGAAAGAAGCTGAACAGGAACTGGACGAAGCGAAGCAATTGAAAGAACAGCTCGAAAGCCTGACGGTTGAATTGACAGCAAAATCCGGTGAAGGCGGCCGCTTGTTCGGCTCGATCACATCGAAACAGATCGCTAAGGAACTCGAAAAGAAACATGGCCACAAAATCGACAAGCGCAAAATGGAGCTCGACGACGCCATCCGCGCGCTTGGCTATACGAATGTGCCGGTGAAATTGCATCAGGATGTAACCGCGACATTGCGTGTGCACGTTACTGAAGAAGCGTAAGGGGAATAGATATGAACGAATCGATCGACCGCGTCCCGCCGCATAACCAGGAAGCCGAGCAATCCGTCATCGGGGCGATTTTCCTGGAGCCACAGGCACTTGTTTCCGTAGCGGAAATCGTCATGCCGGACGATTTCTACCGCGTCGCCCATCAGAAGATTTTCCAGACGATGATCGATTTGACGGACCGCGGCAAAGCGGTGGATTTGGTCACGGTGACAGAAGAGCTATCGGTCAAGAAAGAGCTCGAAGATGTCGGCGGCTTGTCGTATTTGACCGAGATTGCCAATGCGGTGCCGACAGCCGCAAACGTCGGGCATTATGCCCATATCGTGGAAGAGAAAGCGTTATTGCGCCGCCTCATCCGTGTAGCCACCACAATCGTTGAAGACGGCTTTACGCGTGAAGACGAAGTAGAGGCTTTGCTTGCCGAAGCAGAGAAGAAAATGATGGAAGTGTCGAGCCGCAAAAATGCGGGCGACTTTATCCACATCAAAGATGTATTGGTGAAAACTTACGACAATATCGAACTCTTGCATACGCGCAAAGGCGATGTCACCGGCATTCCGACCGGTTTCCGCGATTTGGACAAAGTCACCGCGGGCTTTCAGCGCAACGATTTGATCATCGTGGCTGCCCGCCCGTCCGTCGGTAAGACGGCCTTCGCGCTCAACGTCGCGCAAAACGTCGCGACGAAGACCGAAGAGAACGTCGCGATCTTCAGTTTGGAGATGGGGGCAGAGCAACTCGTCATGCGGATGCTCTGCGCGGAAGGCAATATCGATGCCCAAGTCATGCGGACCGGCGCCTTGCAAAATGAAGACTGGCGCAAGCTGACGATGGCCATGGGCAGTTTATCGAATGCCGGCATTTTCATCGATGATACGCCAGGCATCCGCGTTAACGATATTCGCGCGAAATGCCGCCGCTTGAAGCAGGAATACGGCCTTGGAATGATCATGATCGACTATTTGCAGCTGATCCAAGGACCCGGCAAGGCCGGCGAAAACCGCCAGCAGGAAGTATCCGATATTTCCCGTTCATTGAAAGGCCTGGCACGTGAACTTGAAGTCCCGGTCATCGCCTTGTCGCAGCTGTCCCGTGGGGTTGAGCAGCGGCAAGACAAACGGCCGATGATGTCCGATTTGCGTGAATCCGGATCGATCGAGCAAGATGCCGATATCGTATCGTTTTTATACCGCGAAGATTATTACGACAAAGAAACCGAAGACCAAAACATGATCGAAATCATCATCGCCAAGCAGCGGAACGGCCCGACCGGCACCGTTAAACTGGCGTTTGTGAAGGAATACAATAAGTTCGTCACCATCGATTGGGCTGACCATGAAGGCGGCGGCGATTTCTAGACGATCTATTAAACACGAACATTAAATGCAAACATGCATTTCGATGTTCGTGTTTTCTTTGGTTTCATATTGACGCCGAGGCGCTCTATTGGTACAATAAAGACTGTTTGAAACAGGGCGACAAGCCTAACGGAGGTGCGGACGATGACATCAGTCGTAGTAGTAGGAACGCAATGGGGAGACGAAGGAAAAGGGAAAATCACGGATTTTCTGTCGGAACACGCAGAAGTAATTGCGCGTTACCAAGGCGGCAACAACGCCGGCCACACAATCATTTTTGGCGGCGAAACGTATAAATTGCATTTGATTCCATCGGGGATTTTTTATAAAGAAAAAACATCGGTTATCGGCAACGGCATGGTCGTTGACCCGAAAGCGCTTGTGCAGGAACTGAAAGGCCTTCACGACCGCGGGGTGACGACGGAGAACTTGCGCATTTCAAACCGCGCCCACGTCATTTTGCCTTACCACATCAAGCAAGACGAAGTGGAAGAAGCGCGCCGCGGCGCCAACAAGATCGGCACGACCGGCAAAGGCATCGGGCCTGCGTATATGGACAAAGCGGCGCGTGTCGGAATCCGCATCGCGGATCTTCTGGACCACGTCGTGTTTGAAGAAAAATTGCGCATGAACTTGAAAGAGAAAAACCGCATGTTCGAGAAATTCTATGAGACGGAAGGCTTCACAGTCGAAGAGATCATGGAAGAGTATTATCAATATGGCCAGGAAATCGCACAATACGTGACCGATACATCGAAAGTGCTGAACGATGCCTTTGATGCCGGCCGCCGCGTATTGTTCGAAGGCGCACAAGGCGTCATGCTCGATATCGACCAAGGAACTTATCCGTTCGTCACGTCATCCAACCCGGTAGCGGGCGGTGTCACGATCGGCGCAGGAGTGGGCCCGACGAATATTTCACACGTTATCGGCGTCTGCAAAGCGTATACATCCCGTGTCGGCGACGGCCCGTTCCCGACGGAATTGTTCGATGAAGTGGGCGACCAGATCCGCACAGTCGGCAAGGAGTTCGGCACGACAACAGGACGCCCGCGCCGCATCGGCTGGTTCGACAGCGTGGTCGTGCGCCATGCACGTCGCGTTAGCGGATTGACGGATTTGACCGTCAACTCGATCGACGTCTTGACAGGGCTTGATACAGTGAAAATCTGTACAGCTTACCGCTATCAAGGCGAATTGATCACGGAATATCCAGCGAACTTGCGCATGCTCGCAGACTGCGAACCGGTCTACGAAGAAATGCCGGGCTGGTCTGAAGATGTAACATCGTGCAAATCACTCGATGAATTGCCGGACAACGCGCGCCATTATTTGGAGCGCATCTCGCAATTGACCGGTGTCCAGATCTCGATTTTCTCTGTCGGACCGGACCGCAACCAGACAAACATCGTCAAAAGCGTTTGGCGTTAAGCGAATACCCAAAAGCCGCTGCCTCTTTTTAAGAGGACAGTGGCTTTTTTTTTTATGTTTGCTACAAATTCGCCATAAACGGCAAAGCCGTCTCGTACGCTTATATGATGTTTATGACAATAAAGTCACAGAAAAAGGCTGTGAAATGGAAAAAAAGGACGGAAATCATAAGTTTTTTGCCTCTATTTGCAGAATTAAAGAAAATCATGACAATAAATGGATAATACTGGATGTAAATTAACACTTCTGTAACGATAAGTTTATCGGGTGAGCCTTTGAAAATGGATATGGTAGAGTGGGGAAGTTGAAAAAACGGAAGACCCTGCGATGGGAGTATGAAAGGAGCCAGACCCGCAACATGAACGCGAACTACCAGAAGAAAGACCAGTTGAGACTGCGCAAATGGAAAATCGGAACCGCCCTCGTTTTAGCTGCCAGTGCATTCGGCGCCAACACGATTTTTGCCGAACCGAATGAGCCGCAAAACCTGGATCCGGTTTATCATATATATCACAACACCAGTTACCTCGGAGCCGTCTCGGACGATGCGCCGATCGACGAATTGATTGATCAAAAACTCAAAACAAGCTCAAGCGACTATGGCAATTTACGCCTTGCGCCGAGTGAAGAATTGAACATTGTAACTGAACAAGCCGTGGCATCGAGCTCGACAGACGACGAAGCCGTCATCAGCCAGCTGGACGAGCAATTGGAGGTTAAGGCGGAAGCATTCGCACTGCAAGTCGATGGGGAAGCGGCGGTTTATGTAAAAGACCGAAAAGCCTACGAAGAGACCGTCCAGCTCATGAAACAAACGGCCTTAACAGAAGAGGAGCTCGAGCAATTCGAACAACAGCAAGACGAAAACGAATTGCCTGAGCTAAAAGCGGGCGAATCGCGCATCACCGATATTTCTTTCTCGGAACCGATCAACGGCTTGTCTAAGCAAATCGCCCCGGAACAAGTGATGGAGCCAAAACAAGCCGCGAAGCACGTAACGGATGAGTTTGGTGTGGATGTGCTTGTCAATAAGGCCGAAAAAGCATTGAAGAAAATGCCGTACGAAACCGTTGAAAAAGACAGCAAAGATGTCTATATCGGCGAAACGGAAGTCGGCCAGAAAGGCAAGCGCGGCGAAAAAGCGGTGAGCTATGCTGTACGCGAAGTCAACGGCGAACGCGTCGGCCGTTCCGAAACACGGGAGAAAATCCTGAAAGAACCGGTCGACAAAATCATCCTCGAAGGCGAGAAGAAATTGCCGGGCGTTGGCACCGGCGAGTTCACGTGGCCGGCAGACGGCGGCTATGTGTCGAGCAAGAAAGGCCAGCGCTGGGGTCGCCCGCATAAAGGCATCGACATCGCACGTCCCGATACGCTCGATATCGTCTCGGCAGACCATGGGACAGTGACCAAAGCAGGCGCAGCCGGGACATTCGGCAACCGCGTCGTCGTCGACCATAAGAACGGCTATGAGACGATCTATGCGCACCTGTCGTCGATTGACGTCAAGGTGGGCGATAAAGTGTCCCCGCATACGAAACTCGGCGACATGGGCACGACAGGACGCTCTACAGGCATCCACCTGCATTTCGAGCTTTCCTACGACGGCCAGGACCGCGACCCGTTGGATTATGTGAAGAAATAAACTAGTAAAAAGCTGCCAGCGTGCTGGGAGCTTTTTTTTTTGCGTATTTCAGATAGATAGCTTGTGGGATAGTTTGAAATGGGTGATTAGAAAAGCTTCAGCTTTTCGACTGCGTTGCAGGGGCACGCTTTCCGGAGGGCTCGCATTGAGCCGCTTCGTCGCTACGCTCCTGCAGGGTCTCAATTGTCTCGCTGATCCTCCCGGAGTCGGCCCCTTCCACTCCGTCGTCAGTTTAGAGTGGAACATTATTTCTTCAGTTCATTCAACATTGAATGTAGAAATGCGGAAATGCTTCAGATTTTGCAGTATAAAACATCTTAACGGTGCTTAACCACCAGATCCACGAGTAAGATTTCGATTCAAGCATCACATCACCAGATACTATACCTCGGGAAGCGATTCCCCCGCTAGCCGGCAACTAGCTAAAGAAGCAGATCTATTTAAACGCACCCGAATCAATGAAATCACCAAGCCGCCAAGCGCCAAGGGTGAGCCGACGCCGTAAGACAAGTGTTCTTCTTGGCTTATGGCAAGAGGCCAACCCCAAGCAGGGCGGCGAATAATAAGAGGAAGAAAAAGCAGAATGCAGAAATAGTTCGACACACGAACTCCCGCTATCTTCTTGTGTGTTTTTCAAGAAGCGATTCCCCCACTAGCCGGTAACTGGGTAAAGAAGCAGATCTGCTTCAACGCACTCGACTTAACGAAATTTCTTAGCCGCCCAGCGTAAAGGGGTGAGCCGACGCCGTAAGACAGGTGCTCTTCCTGGCTTATGGCGAGAGGCCAACCTAGAGCAAGGCGGCGAAGTCCAATAAGATGCTTAATTAGCACACAGAAATATTTCTACACGAAATCCCTCGCTATCATCGCCAAGCTTTTACGCCTCTAGAAGCCGTGCGCCGCTGAGCCCCGCTGTGACCATCCAAAGGTGCGAAATGCTTGAAATAATGATAAAGTAAAGGATAGCAAAGAATGTCAAAATGGCTGTGTACATGTGGAACAAATGGGAAGCAGAGGGGGAGAAGATAGATGAATAAAACAATATTAGTTGTAGATGATGAGAAGCCGATTGCGGACATCCTGCAATTTAATTTGAAAAAAGAAGGCTTTAATGTGGTAGTGGCTTATGACGGCGATGAGGCGATCAAAGTGGCGGAAGAAATTCAGCCGGACTTGATGCTGCTCGACATCATGCTGCCAAACCGCGACGGCATGGAAGTATGCCGCGAAGTGCGCAAGAAATTCGATTTTCCGATCATCATGCTGACAGCGAAGGACTCAGAGATCGACAAAGTGTTGGGGCTTGAGCTCGGTGCGGATGATTATGTGACAAAACCGTTCTCGACGCGGGAATTGATTGCGCGCGTCAAAGCGAATCTGCGGCGCCAGAACGTGGTGCCGGCAGAAGAGGAAGGCGTGGGCTCGAACGATATCCAAGTCGGGTCGTTGACGATCCAGCCGGATGCGTATTTGGTGTTGAAGCGCGAAGAGACGATCGAATTGACGCATCGCGAGTTCGAGCTATTGCATTATTTGGCGAAACATATCGGGCAAGTGATGACGCGCGAGCATTTGCTGCAGACGGTATGGGGCTATGATTATTTCGGCGATGTGCGGACAGTGGACGTCACGATTCGCCGCTTGCGTGAAAAAATTGAAGACAATCCGAGTCACCCAGCGTGGATCGTGACGCGTCGCGGCGTCGGCTACTACCTGCGGAACCCTGAACAGGAGTAGTGTGAATGCTCAAAACCAGTTTTTTTAAGTCGATTCATGTGAAATTTGTATTGATCTATATTTTGCTGATCCTGCTGGCGATGCAGATCATCGGACTTTATTTCTCCGAGCAGCTCGAACAAACGCTGCGCGGGAATTTCGAGGATTCCATTGAAGACCGCATGGAAATCATTGAGTTCAGTGTGCGGGAAGAGATGATCCGCAACCGGACAGAAGAGGACCTGACCATCGAGCAGAGCCTCCGGTCGGTCCTTTCTAATTTTAATTCACAGGATATCAATGAAATCCGTGTCGTCGATAATCGTTACCGAATTTTGGCCACATCCTTGGGCGAAAACCAGTCGCTCGTCGGCCAGCGTTCGACAGATGACCAAATCCGCCGCTCCATCATCGGGGAAACGCTGCTCGAACAAACCTATGTAGATAGAAATCTGGAAGAGCGGGTGTGGGTGAGAACCTTGCCAATCACGGCGGTGGGGGGCGAAATGCTCGGCACGCTGTACGTTAAAGCGGAAGTCGAGAACGTCTATGACCAAATGGACACCATCAACTCGATTTTGGCAGGCGGTACCGCCATTGCCCTGGTCATCACAGCGGTGCTTGGCGTCTTGGTCGCCCAGACGATTTCGCGGCCGATTGCCGACATGCGCAGGCAAGCGCAGGCGATGGCGAAAGGCAATTTCTCGCGCAAAGTCCGGGTTTACAGTGAAGATGAAATCGGCCAGCTTGCCCGGGCGTTCAACCATTTGACGAACCGGCTGCAGGAATCCCAGCAGTCAACGGAAAGTGAGCGGCGAAAACTTGCTTCGGTGCTTGCCAATATGACGGATGGCGTACTTTCGACTGACCGCAGGGGGCGCATCATTCTCATCAACGAACCGGCTTTGCACTTATTGAATGTTTCACGTGAAACAGTCATCAACCGGCCGGTCACTACGGTGCTTGGCCTGGATGAATCCTATACATTCGAAGATTTGATCGATATGCGCGATGCGATCACGCTTGATATCAGTTCGCAGGATCAAGCAACGCTTCTGCGTACGACTTTCTCGGTCATCCAAAAAGAGACAGGTTTTGTCAACGGCTTGATCGCCGTCTTGCACGATAATACGGAGCAGGAGAAGATCGATATGGAGCGCCGCGAGTTTGTGGCGAACGTCTCGCATGAATTGCGGACACCGCTCACGACGATGCGCAGTTATTTGGAGGCGCTTGCCGACGGTGCATGGCAGGATCCGGATCTCGCGCCGAATTTCCTCAATGTCACGCAGACCGAAACCGAGCGGATGATCCGCCTCGTCAACGATTTGCTGAAATTGTCGAAAATGGATTCAAGCGAAGCGGACTTGAGCCGTGAAATGGTCGAATTCGGCGTGTTCTTCAACCGCATCATCGACCGTTTTGAAATGTCGAAATCCCAGAATGTGTCGTTCGAGCGCAAAGTGCCGAAAGCACAGTATTTTGTGGAAATCGACACCGATAAATTAACGCAAGTCATCGATAATATCATTTCCAATGCCTTGAAGTACTCTCCGGAAGGCGGCAAAATCCGCTTTTCGGTCCGCGAGAAAGAAGGGGAATTGCTCGTTTCGATCAGCGATGAAGGGATGGGCATCCCGAAAGAAAACGTCGACCGCATTTTCGACCGCTTCTACCGCGTTGACCGTGCGCGTTCGCGTGCAATGGGCGGAACGGGGCTTGGCCTGGCGATCTCGAAGGAAATGATCAATGCCCATGGCGGCAAAATCTGGGCAGAAAGCCAGTATGGCAAAGGGACTTCAATTTATTTCACCTTGCCGTATGAAATCGATGATGGAGGTGAATGGGATTGAAGTATTTGGAGCATGTAAAATCCGTTGCCCTGTTCATCCTGATTATGCTCAGCTTGGCGCTGACGTTCACCATTTGGACCTTCACGCCGTCGCTTGAGGAGATTGAAACGCCCACGCAAGTGGATGTGGCGATCGGTGACAATCGCAGTGCAGACGAAGTGGTGCGCCCAGTGAAAGTGCTGTATCATCACGAAGATGAAGTGACCGGCACTTTCTCCCAGAGCGACATTGAAGCGATGCTGGACACGATCCAGCGATGGGAAATTTCCGATGTCCAGCTGTTTGAAGAAGAAGCCGGGTCGGATGTACTCAAGCAGTATTTGCAAGAACCGGGCCGCACCGTGCTGTACTATCCAGGGGCGGTGCCGTTTCCTGTGTTTGACGTCATCATGGACATTACCGACAATAATTTGCCGGAATCGACCTTTAACCGTGTCGTTATCGAATGGGGCACAGAGGATAATCCCGACTCCGTCATTTACTTTATCAATACCGGTTCCGGCCGGATTTACGAAGCACAAGTATCAGACGCTGAGCTGATGGAATTCCGCGGCAATTATGTGCAGCCGTCACAAGAGTACGATCGTTACGTAACGGACCCCGGCATTGGCACTTTGCCGGTCTATGTGCCGGAAAATCCGTTTGAGAAGACCAGCTTTGACTATCTATTGGATGAAACCTCGGCTTCGACCTTTGCGGACGCCATCATGGACAGCCCGACCACAGAGTTTGTGGGGGATTTGCAGAGCGAGGAGTTTACGGATGACTCGGGTGCCATCATGCGTAAATCGGATAGCCAGAAAAGCATCAATTACGTGCAGCCAAAAGCCGAAACTTCCGACCCCGCGATTCCGTCTGATCTTGTGTTCAACTCGATCAACTTTGTCAATGAACATGGCGGCTGGACCGAACAATACGTCTATTTCGGCATGAAATCGGTCAACCAGCAGATTAGCTATCAATTGTTCTTCGACGGCTCGCCGGTCTTCAGCAATACGACGGCCGTGAGCCTGGACATTGAATGGGGCATCAGTGAAGGCGTCGAGCAGGCGTTCCGCTATAGCCGTCCGACCTATTTGTACGATTCGGTCGCAGAAACCCGCACCATCGAAATGGCGTCTGGCGAAGCGGTCCTGGAAGCTTTATCACGCCTTGATATGGACCTTTTGACGATTGAGGCCGTGACGATCGGCTATGAGCTGACACGCAGCGAAGACAATCAATTGATCACGTTCCACCCCGCTTGGTATTATAAAGCAAATGGCAAATGGACACGGCTATCTGACGAATCAGTAGGAGGCGTGAAGCTTGGATTGGAGTAAAACAAAAACCATTTTCATCGTTGTCTTTTCGATCCTCAATGTTTTCCTGTATTCGCTTTATATCGATCGCTATACGGAAGCAGAACAAATCCAGCCGCTTCCCGAATCGACCATCGATGAGAAGCTGAGAGGCGACAATATCACGTATTCGGCATTGCCGGATTCGTCCGAGGACAAGCCTTATGTACGCGGCGAATCGAAATCGTTCGCTGAAACCGAAGTGGACATTGACGGCATCGTCAATGTCCTCGAAGACCGGTTGCTGCAAATCACTTACGATGAGCCGATCGATCTCGACGGCGATAAAGAGGAAGCGCTGCTGGCATTCATTGAAGAGGAAGTGCCGGAAAGCTCGGAATACAAGCTTTGGAAAATCGATGAAGACCAGAACCAAGCGGTATTTTTCCAGCAGATGGCAGGCGTTCCGCTATTCCATAGCAATGGCGGCCAATTGACTGTATTCTGGGACGAAAACGATGCCGTGATCGGCTTCGAGCAAACTTTATTCGACAACATCATCGAAAATGAAGAACGAAAGAAATTGATCACGCCGCTAGAAGCGATTCACACTTTGTACCAGAAGAGTTTATTGAAGACGAACAGCCGCATCGTGGAAGCCGAACTTGGTTATTCGACGCATGTACAAGTGTCGGAGAATCGCCAGATGTTCGTGCCGACCTGGCGCATCCGCGTCCAGGATTCCGAAGGTGAGGAAAAAGACCATTATGTCAATGCCATCAAGGACGGTGTCATTGAATTGAACAAACAGAACGAGGAAACAGCAGAGTAAGGAGTTTTAACTATGCGCTTCAGTGTATTGGCCAGCGGTTCGACTGGCAATGCCATCTATATAGAAAACGACGAGCATGCGTTTTTAGTGGACGCGGGGCTCAGCGGCAAGAAATTGGAGTCATTGTTCGCCTCCATCGGCCGCGATATGGGCAAGCTCGACGGCATTCTTGTCACCCATGAGCATAGCGATCACATTAAAGGGCTCGGCATTGCGGCCCGCCGGCATAAGGTGCCGATCTACGCTAACGCCAAAACCTGGACGGCGATGGACGGGCTGGTCGGGGAAATCCCGGTCGAACAGCGTTTCCATTTCGATATGGAGACGACGAAATCGTTTGGCGGCCTCGACATCGAGTCGTTCGGCGTGTCGCATGATGCGGCGGACCCGATGTTTTACGTGTTTCACGAGAACGGCCGGAAGCTCGCGCTGATCACCGATACGGGCTATGTCAGCGACCGCATGAAAGGCATCATCGGCGCATCCGACGCGTATGTGTTCGAGAGCAATCACGACATCGGCATGCTGCAGATGGGCCGCTATCCGTGGTCGGTCAAACGGCGCATCCTGAGCGACGTCGGGCACGTGTCGAATGAAGACGCGGCGGTGGCGATGTCGGAAGTGCTGGCAGAGAAGCCGACGCGCATCTACTTGTCGCATTTGAGCAAAGATAACAATATGAAAGACCTCGCGCGCATGAGCGTCGAGCAGACACTGCAGACAAAAGGCATCATCGTTGGCGATTACGTCGATTTGTTCGATACCTCGCCGACCGAGGCGACGCCTTTGGTTGTGGTGTGAATAGATGTAAGAGGAGAGACTGTTCTGGAAGTCATGAAGATGACTACTAGGACAGTTTTTTTCTTTTTAGAGTCGCTTGATGCTCATTGTGGCGGACGCTTTCGGGCCCACAGGATGTGGGTCATGCAGCTGGCGCGACAGGACGTCGCGGTGCCAGCTGCCGGGGGCTCGCATTGAGCCGCTTCGTCGCTATCGCTCCTGCAGGGTCTCAATTGTCTCGCTGATCCTCCCGGAGTCGCCACTTTCACTCCCATCAGCTAGTGTGGAATGAATATGGAGAGCGCAGCAACAGTTGCAGGAGTGTATCACCTAACTGCGTTGCGCCAAATCACTCAGTTAAAAAGTGTACAAAGTAAGTTGGGCAATGACTTCCTGATGGGTTTAAGCAGGGAGGATTGCTTGCATTTTAGCGGGTACATCTTATGATAAAAAGAGAGGCATAAGAGAGGATGGAGGCTATGGGTTATTACAATCAAACGCCGAATGGCAGGCAGCCGAAGCCGAGCCGTGCAGGCAGTTTCTTTGCGGGGGTGTTCGGCGTGATGGTCGGGGCGCTGTTGATGTGGCTGTTGTTTTCACAAGCGCCAGGTTTATTGCCAGGGACCGAGTCGTCGGATTCCGGCACCCAGATCCAGCAGCAAAACCGTGAGCAGCAAGGCGCATCGCTAGATATCACGACCGATGTGACGAAAGCAGTCGACGAGGCATCCGATGCGGTGGTCGGCGTGTCGAATCTCCAGACGGGCGGGGATTTCTTCTCGCAAAGCCAGGAACAGGCAGTCGGCACAGGTTCCGGCGTCATTTATAAAAGCGAAGGCGACACCGCATATGTCGTGACGAACCATCATGTTGTGGACGGTGCGAGCGGCATCGAAGTGACATTATCCGACGGCACGAAAGTCGAAGCGCAAGTAGTTGGCAGCGATATTTGGACCGATCTGGCTGTTCTTGAAATGAGCAGCGACAAAGTGCAGGACGTTGTGGAACTGGGCGATTCGGATGCGTTGAAACGCGGCGAAGCGGTCATTGCAATCGGCAATCCGCTCGGCCTTGAATTTTCGGGTTCTGTGACGAGCGGCGTCGTTTCCGGTACTGACCGGGCGGTTCCGGTTGATTTGGATGGCGACGGTACACAAGACTGGCAAGCGGAAGTCCTGCAGACCGATGCGGCGATCAATCCCGGAAACAGCGGCGGTGCGCTTGTCAATTTGGCAGGGCAATTGATTGGCATCAATTCGATGAAAATCGCTACTTCGCAAGTCGAGGGCATCGGCTTCTCGATTCCGATCAACTCGGCGCTGCCGGTCATTAATCAGCTGGAAGCAACCGGTGAAATGGTGCGGCCGGCGATGGGCATTACGTTGGCCGACCTTGCGCAGGTTCCAAGTTCTTATAGACAAGATACGTTGAATCTGCCGGAAGACATCACAGCGGGTGTAGTAGTGAGTTCCGTTGTCGAAGGCTCAGCCGCAGATGAAGCGGGCATGCGTCAATACGATGTCATCGTCGAAATGGATGGAGATGCGGTTGGAGACATTATTGATTTGCGTAAGCATCTTTATAACGAGAAACAGATTGGCGACCAACTCGAAGTTAAGGCTTACCGCAATGGTGAGCTGCTCGAATTCGAACTTGAATTAAACGACAATTCCACATTCTAAGCAAAAACAGCTTCAAGATTCAGGACAATAACCTTGAATTTTGAAGCTGTTTTTTTATGCTATTTGCCAAATAAAAACAATAAAATCTAGAATATTATACACTTCGAAGCCCGAATTTTTAGTTGGAAAAGGGCAATTGTTCGTGAAAATGGCATGTGGATAACTTTTTTGTTAAAAATCGATTGTTAACAATCCACAGGCAATAAAAGCTTCGCTATCCGTAGTGTTTTATATCTGTTAAAATGAATTGTGGATAAAAGGGAACGAAATGTGCATAACTGTGTGGAATATTCGGAAATCGAAAGGAGTCATAAAAATGGAGCTATATTGCTGTCAAACGCACGTGGGACAAGGACTTGATGAATTTGTTGCAAGAACGGAAAGTTATCCTATACTGACTGAATTATCAGATAGCGAAAAGTTATCCACAAAGTGCAACTACTGTGAAGAGCAGGCATTGTATCTTGTGGCAGGAAAATAAAATTCTACAAGATGTAGAAATGCCTGTGGATATGTGCATAAACTCTGTGGGCAACTTGTTTGTAAATTTCGTGTAAAGGGGGATAAGTTGTGAACATTTCCATTGTGACCGTCGGAAAACTGAAAGAGAAATACTTGAAAGCGGGCATTGCAGAATATGCAAAACGTTTAGGGGCTTATGCAAAAATCACGGAAGTGGAAGTCGCGGACGAAAAAGCGCCGGAGCAATTGAGCGAAGCAGATATGGAAATCGTCAAAAAGAAAGAAGGCGAGCGCATACTCGCCAAAATCCCGCAAGACGCCTACGTCATCGCCCTCGCGATCGATGGCAAGATGAAGACGTCCGAGCAGCTCGCCAAAGACATGGAATCGCTCATGACTTACGGCCGCAGCAAAGTCGTCTTCGTCATCGGCGGCTCGCTCGGCTTGCATGATGAAGTGTTGAAGCGCGCGGATGAGAAATTGTCGTTTTCCAAGATGACCTTTCCGCATCAATTGATGAAGTTGATCTTGCTGGAGCAGGTGTACCGGGCTTTCCGGATTATGAAGGGTGAACCGTATCATAAGTAAGTGAGGTTTATGCTAGTAAATAAACTCTAACTAATACATGAGTTGTCCAAATGCCAAAGAGAATCCAGTTGTTAAAACGAATTCCAATGCTTTCTTTACACCGATAAATCAATTTACTTCAGTTAGTGAAACTAGCTAAAGGAAGCAGGTTTTGATCATTTGGATATGCTGAACATTGGGCTAGATTCTGTTATTATAGTCGGGTACATCGATGGAAAGCTTACTTTGCTTATGAGGATAGCCTAATCAATGAAGCAATTGGACCGATTTACTTTTTTTCAAATATTTATAATGATAAAGAATGGATTTTTATTTGGAAGTATCTCTTAAGGCGTTTTTATCACTCGGGTTAAGAGAGCTTGAAGTATAGAAGGTGGGACTGAAATTAATGAAAAAAATTGGATTTGACTCGGAGAAATATTTGCAGGAACAATCAGCTTACATCCTGGAGCGGGTGCAGCAGTATGATAAACTTTACTTGGAATTTGGCGGAAAATTGATAGGCGACAAACATGCCAAGCGCGTCCTGCCTGGATTTGATGAAGATGCCAAAATCAAACTATTGCATACACTGAAAGAAAAGGCGGAAATCATCATCTGTGTGTACGCTGGAGACATTGAACGAAACAAAGTCCGGGAAGATTACGGCATCACTTATGACCAAGATGTCCTGCGCTTAATTGACGAATACCGGGCATATGGCATTTCTGTTAACAGTGTCTTGATCACCCGTTACCAGGGGCAGCCAACAGTCAAAGTATTTATGACAAAGCTTGAGAGAAGCGGAATTAGCGTCTGTATTCACCGCGAAATCGAAGGTTATCCGACAAACGTGGAGGCGGTCCTCGGGGAAGAAGGATTTGCGACGAATCCTTATATTAAAACGACAAAGCCAATCGTGGTAGTAACGGGCCCTGGCCCGGGCAGCGGAAAGCTTGCCACCTGCCTTAACCAAATGTACCACGAGAACAAACTGGGAAATGAAGTCGGTTATGCCAAGTTTGAGACTTTTCCAGTTTGGAACTTGCCGCTAAAGCACCCAGTAAACATCGCTTATGAAGCGGCTACCGTCGATTTAAAAGACGTAAACATGATTGATAATTATCATTATGAAGCGTATGAGAAAGTAGCGGTCAATTACAATCGTGATATTGAGACATTTCCTGTCATCAAACGGATTATTGAAAGGATTACCGGCAAAGAGTCTGTTTACAGCTCGCCGACTGATATGGGGGTTAATCGCCTGAAATCGGGCATCACGGATGATAGCGTTGTCCAGGAAGCTGCCAAGCAGGAAATCATTCGGCGTAGTTTCGTCGTAGAGAACGATTATAAAAAAGGGCTTGCCGATGAAGACAGTGTACGCCACATGCAAGTGATTCTGGAAGAGACCGGTTTAAAGAAAGAGGATCGGGCACCTGTATTGCCGGCGCGTAATTATGCGAAAGAAGTCCAAGCGCAAATTGACAGCACGAATTTACAAGCCGTCATTGCGATAGAATTGCCGAATGGCGAGATGATCACCGGTCGAACGACAACTTTGATGGATGCTTCGGCAGCCGCGATTCTGAATGGGTTGAAGAAATTGACCAATATTTCCGATGAAATTGATTTGTTGTCGCCGGTGATTTTACAAACGATTCAACGCTTGAAAACCGATGACTTGAATAGCCGCGTCCCGACATTAAGCGCCAATGAAGTGCTCATTGCACTGGCAATCAGTGCGGTCACCAATCCTACTTCAGAGCTGGCTTATAAGCAATTGCCACATTTAAAAGACACCCAAGCTCATTCTACGGTTATATTGAATAGAGAAAACGAACAGACCTTTAAGAAGCTTGGAATCGACATCACCAATGATTCGGTATATCCAACTGAGAACCTATATTACAATTAGATTTTAGAAAACACCTGTCTTTTTCTCCTGCCATAGAAGCCTGAGGCGGATGTATTTTCCTTTACAGCGTTTACTGAAAAGGTTCATTCTTCTTTTAATGAGAAGAATGAACCTTTTTACTGTATTGAATCAATCGAGCGCTACTTGTGAAAGACTGTAAAAAAACAACTTTACTTCACCCGACGGGAAAATAAAGCTCTCTACAGTAAAGGGTTAATCTAATCCTATCTTGTTTCCTAAGTCAATTTATTTTAACGAGTACCCGCCATCTACAACGATTTCCGCCCCATTTATATAAGATGCTTTGTCTGAAGCCAAGAACAACACCACTTCTGCGATCTCGCTTGGTTTCCCGTAACTTCCTCTAGGATGCCCCTGTGATTGTTTATCGTAGTTCTCTTTTCCGCCATATGCTTTGATGGCCAGGTCGGTTTCTGTCGGGCCTGGGGAGATGCAATTGACTCTGATTCCTTGGTTCGCAAAGCGCAGTGCCGTGCTTTGGGTCATCGCGACGACCGCCGCTTTGGTCCCGCTATAAGCCGGCAGCATCGGATTGACTTTATCGTTTCCGAGAATCGCGGCATTATTGATTACGACGCCATGTTTTTGCTTGCCCATCACGGCCAACGCGTATTTCATGTAGAGGAAAATGGCCGTTTGATTGACGGCAATCAATTGATTCCAGTCATCCAGCTTTACGCGAGACAAGGGCCCCATTCCGATAGACAAAACACCGGCATTGTTGAAGAGAATATCGATAGGATGCCCATCAGTTTCAAGTGCTTTGAAAAAGCTTTCGATCTCTTCTGGATTTTCATTATGGACTTCGTAGAAATGAGCTTTCCCGTCGCATTCGCTCTCTACTTGAGCGGCTTTGTCGCGGTCTCTTCCCGTAAAATGAACGGTCGCCCCTTCCTTGCAAAAGAAACGAACCGCTTCCTTGCCAATTCCATCCGTTCCACCATTCACAACCACTACTTTGTTTTCGAACATCATCTGATCTCCTCCAAACGTCATAGTAAAGTCAGAAAGAATTTGTACTCAGTATATAGCATTCGGATCGCAGTAGGAAATTTCATTAAAAGTATTCAGAGAAAAAGGTCTCAGCAGCGCATTGTTAGAATATAACAGAAGGAAGAATCCGATCAGTGGACGAATGTTGTCGATTGAACACCGGTTAAATGGTGAATATCGGCATGCACGTGAGGAGGAGCGCATGAAATGAAGAAAGACGATAGAATGCAAGCTGTATTTGAGTCGGAAAGGTGTTACATCAGGCCTTTTATTGAAAGTGATTTGGACGCTTTTATTACATACCGCAATAACCCGGAGTGGATGGAATTTCAATATTTTAAAGGCTTGGCTCGAGAAGAATATGAAGAAATTTTGTTAAGAGAGCCATCTGTGGAAAATGGTGCCCAATTTGCGATCATCCGTAAAGCCGATGGGGCCCTTATCGGGGATGTGTTTGTTAAAAAAGAAGCAGAAACTTGTTGGATCGGCTATACCATCAACCCCGTTTTTAAAAGGCAAGGCTATGCTTATGAAACGATTAGAGCCATGATTCACTGGATTCAACAGGGATATCCCGGGCTCAAAATTAAAGCCGGGACATCTCCTGAAAACCTGGCTTCCATTCAGTTGCTTAAAAAGCTGCAGTTTACCCCTGCGGGAACGGAAGACGGCGAACTTGTTTTTCAATATGTGTAATAAATTTTTTTAGGTCTATCATAGAGAGCGCAGCGAATTAAACGTGTGGGGGAACTAAACGATGAAAAAATTGGTTGTAATTTTATTCTTTATATTAATAATAGGGGCAGTGGCTGGATATGCATTTTCACAAACGAATTTATTTGGCGTCACCACCAACAGCAGTTCCGACGCCTCGTTGGTACAGGATCAGATCGTAAAGATTGCGGAACTGGCATCGCTTGAGTATGAGTATAGCAATGTCATAGTCAGTGAAACCGATAAGAATATTTCCTTGCCTGGGGTGTCGGATATTAAATTTGCAGAAGCGATCAGATTGATTGAATACGATGGGTATATAAAAGCGGGGTCCAAAGCCTCGGAAATTGAAACTTCATACGACGACAGCACAAAGCAATTGGTCGTCAGAGTACCGAAAGCAGAGATACTTGAGAATGTGGCGGACACTGAAAATATGGAAATAAGAGACATCAAAGATGAGTTGTTCTCGGATTATCCTTCCCAAAAAATTGTAGAGGATATAAACCTTGAAAAAGAAAAGCTTGAAAAAGAAAAAATCGAGCAAGGATTCTTGGAAGAAGCAGACAACAACACAGAAGAAATCTTATCTGCACTTCTTGAAACTCCTGCATACAACGAAGTAATCATCGAATTTTATTAATACATATAACCGACAAGCCATCAAAGTCCCTGACTTTGATGGCTTGTTGTATGGACTGATTCTTGAGTAAACAATAGAGACACTCGCTATCATTTCACTCAACGCCCCGACTAGCGTAAACTTAAAACCAACAGATGAGAAAGGGTGGTTTTGTGGGATGGCCAGATTGCCGATAATGATCGATACAGACCCGGGGATTGACGATGCGATGATGCTTACCTTGGTATTCGCGCATGAGGAAGTCTTTGATGCGCGCTTGGTGACGACGTGTTCGGGGAATATTTCGCAGGACAAGACGAATTACAATGCACGAACGTTCCTCAGTTATATTGGGGCACAGGTGGAAGTGGCGCGCGGTTTGGAGCAGCCAATGTTCCGCGAACTCGAGATGGCGGAAGAGATCCACGGGGAGAGCGGGTTTGGCAATGTTGAGTTTCCGGAACCGACTTTGCCGGTGAGTGAACGGCCGGCTATTGCCGCGATGCGGGAGACTTTGCTTTTGAGCAAGGAGAAAATGACCTTGGTCGCAACTGGCCCTTTGACGAATGTGGCGGCGTTATTGTTGGCGCATCCGGAAGTAAAACCGAAAATCGAGCGCATTTCGTGGATGGGCGGAGCGGCAGTCGGCGGCAATATGTCGCCGTCCGCTGAGTTCAATGCCTATGTCGACCCGCACGCGGTGGAAATCGTCTTCCGCTCGGGCGTTCCGGTCGTCATGAGCGGCTTGGATGTGACGCATAAAGCATTCGTGACGCTGGAGGAAGCCAAGGGCATTTTGGCTATCGGCACGGAATTTGCGGAAAAAGCGTATGGCCTCGTTACGCATTATTTGGACGTCATCAAGAGAACGCCTTTTCACGAGGAGAATTACGACCAAGTGCTGCATTTTCACGACGTCTGCGCGGTTATGTATTTATTGAAACCGGACTTGTTCGAAGGGCAGGACTGCTTTGTGGAAGCATCACTCGAAGGCATCACGGCCGGGGCGACGGTAGTGGATTTCACCAACCGGACAGGGGAAAAGCCGAATGTGCATGTGTTGCACAGTGTAAATCGGGAAGCGTTCGTTGCGGAATTCGTGAAAGCCGTAAAAGTCATTTCGGACCGCGTGGAATCTCGTTGATTCGATAGCTCGACAACTCATAAGAAAGCAAGGTGAAGCGTGATGAAAATCATCGTATTCGGGGCGACAGGCGGCGTGGGCCGATCGGTCGTCGAGCAAGCGTTGGAACAAGGCTATGAAGTGACGGCGTTTGTGCGGACGCCGGACAAACTGAAAGTAACAGGCGATAAACTAACGGTGGTGCAAGGAGATGCGTTCCACGTGGAACAAGTGGCCGCAGCGATTGCCGGCCATGATGCGGTCGTTTCGTGTTTGGGCTCGAATCAAGGCATGAACAAATCGACCGACCTGCAAGAGATGGTGAAAAATATTGTAGCGGGCATGCAACAGCATGGCGTCAAGCGTATCGTTTACACCGCCTCTGCCGGAATCGACAAGGAATTGCCTGGCATCAGCGGGAAGTTGATGATGGGCGTGTTGAAGAATGCACTCATTGACCACCGTGCCGCTGTCGATGCCATTCAACAAGCGGGGCTGACCTATACGATCGTCCGGCCGATGGGCTTGACCAATGACTCCTTTAGCGGACAGTACCGTGAGTCTGAAGAAAGCGTACCGGCTAAGTCGAAGACCATCCCACGTGCGGACGTGGCGCATTTTATCTTGAAAGCGCTGGGAGATGCAGCGTACGAAAACAAGTCGATCGGGATTGCGACGTGAATCATCTACAAGCCAAGCAGCTGCATTCTTCATGCAGCTGCTTTTTTGGTTCATTCCCCCGATTTTCTTTAAGGCGGAATTGGCTTATAGTAGAAACATCTGTTTATAAGAACTTTTCCGCAGCAAAGAATGAGGTGCATCATGGCGTTTTTATCGCGTTTTAAATTGAGTACGATTATTATCCTGTTTGTGCTATTGGTGGTGTTGGTGTCGCTCGTGATCACCAATTTGCTGGTGGCCGATACATCAGGCGACCGGATTGAGCAGCAGTTGGAAGATAAAGCCGTCAGCATTTCCCGGACCGCCGCAGAGTCAGAAGTCATTCACGAAGGCTTGGAGAGGGGAGCGGCGGAAGCGAACATCCAGGATTATGCGCTGGCCGTGCAACAAGCCGCCGATGTGTTGTTTGTCGTCGTCATGGACATGGACGGCATTCGCAAATCGCATCCGGATCCGGACAATATCGGCAAGGCGTTTGCAGGGGGCGATGAAAGCCGTGTGCTAGCAGGCGAGGAATACACGTCGCGTGCGGAAGGGACGCTCGGGCAATCGGTGCGTGCGTTCACGCCGGTGTTTGATGGGGACGATCATCAAATCGGCGCAGTCGCGGTCGGCATTTCGTTGGAAGAAGTAGAAGCAGCGGTCGGGCAAAATCGCGAGACGCTTTGGATCGGTTCGCTGATTGGCTTATTGTTCGGCACTATCGGCGCATTGGTTTTGGCGCGTTATATTAAAAAGAGCCTGTTCGGGCTGGAACCTCCCGAAATCGCACGCATCCACGAAGAACGCAACCAAATGCTGCATTCCGTTTACGAAGGCGTTATCGCGATCGACCAACACTCACGCATTATGCTCGCCAACCGATCCGCGCGAGAGCTGTTCGAAAAAGCGGGATTCACGAGCCGTGAGCCGCTCGGCAAGGAGGTCCATGACTTTTTGCCGGGCCTTGTGACGAGCCGTGTGCTGGTTGAAAAACGCACCGTGTTGGATGAAGAGCAGGAGCTCAATGGCCTGTCGATCCTGTCGAACCAAGTGCCTTTATTGGTAAATGACCAAGTGATTGGTGCGATGGTGACATTCCGGGACAAGACAGAAATCGATTTGCTTGCCGAACAGCTGACCGGCGTTGAGATGTATGCGGAAACGTTGCGGGCGCAGTCGCATGAATTCATGAATCAGCTGCATGTCTTGCTCGGCTTGATTAAAATGGAGCAATACGAGCAAGTGTCGCAGTTTATCGCGAAGTTGGTCGACCACCAGGCCGTAGAAGTCGGCAATGTGACGCGCTCGATCAAGGATCCGGTGCTGGCAGGCTTTATTCTCGGGAAAATCAGTTTCGCGAGGGAAGCGCAAGTGAACCTTGCGATCAGCTGCGCGACCGATATCCCAAAACCGGACGATCCCGCGGTCACGCATGAGCTGATCACCATCATCGGCAATGTGGTCGACAATGCGATCGATAACGTCCAAGCGGCTGAACACAAGCGGGTGCGCGCCGAATTTTCCTATATCGATGAATTGCTGACGATCACGATCAGCGATACAGGAACGGGCATCGACGAGGAATTGCAGGAAACAATATTTGAAAAAGGCGTCTCCAGCAAAGAAGGCTACCACCGTGGATTTGGATTGCATTTGGTGAAAAACAGCGTAGATAAACTCGAAGGTTCGATTGAAGTGGCTTCCGGGAAAAATGAAGGCACGACCTTCGAGTTGGTGATGCCATATGAAGCGAGGGGTGAAATGGATGATTAAAGTAATGATAGTAGAAGATGACCCGATGGTGTCTGCGTTGAACCGGCAATTCGTCGGGCGGATGGACGGCTTTGAGGTAATCGGCGCCGCCGAAAATGCCCAGCAGGCCATCGCGATACTCGCGGAGTCGGACATCGATTTGGTGTTGCTCGACATCCACATGCCCGGGCTGACCGGTATCGAATTTTTGCAGATGCTCCGTGAACAACGGCAGGACCTCGACGTCATTTTAATCACGGCGGCCTCTGAAATTCAGCAAATCCAGCACGCCTTGAGGCTCGGGGCTTCCGATTATTTGATCAAGCCGTTCGAGTTCAGCCGTTTCCAGGAAGCGCTGCTGCAATACCAAAGCAATTTCCATAAACTGCACGCTAATAAACAAATCAGCCAGCAGGAAATCGACAGCCTGCTCGGCAGAAAACAGCCAGCCACTTCTATATCAGCGAAGGTGCAATCATTGCCGAAAGGGCTGACGAAAGCAACGCTGCAGACTATCCAGCAAGTGATCCTGGCGAACGAAGCCGCGGTGTTTTCGACAGATGAACTGGCGCAGTCAGCCCGAATTTCCAGGGTCTCCGTCCGGAAATACTTGAAATTCCTCAGCGCCATCGGCTATTTGCAGGAAGATTTGACCTACGGTGTCGGCCGGCCCATCTATCAATACCGCATGGTGCCGGAAAACGCACGTCGTCTCGATCCTTATCTTTGATGGTTAAGACGAAGCTTCGGAAAACACGATTTCCTCTAAAAAAAGCAGCCAATGCGGCTGCTTTTTTTAATTACAATAACACCAATACTTTCATAAGCTAGAAGTTGTCTGAAATTTGTCTAAAATATGAAATATATTGAAAGCGCTTACCTGAATAGCGCCAAGTTCAAGAAAATGAGGTGTCCAACGATGAAGGAAACAAATAAGATCCCGCCGCAGCTGCCGGCGAGAAGTTTGAAAGACAAATTCACGATTTTCAATTTGCCGATTCTGTGGTTCGGGGTTTTCGCGGCCATTGCGATTTATGCGATGTATACCGAAAACTTGCCGGCCGGCATGATCGGCGCCTTGCTCATTACCATGGTGCTCGGTGAATTATTGGGCTGGTTCGGCAATCACATGCCGATTGTCCGCACATTCCTCGGTGGCGGCGCGATTGTTGCTATTTTCGGATCTGCTTATATGGTCTATAGTGGTCTTATGCCCGAAAGTACAACGGCGGGGATTACGGAATTCATGAAAGACGGCGATTTCCTCAACTTCTATATTGCGGCTTTGATTACCGGCAGTATTTTGGGCATGG
Organism: Planococcus sp. SSTMD024; assembly: GCF_041320495.1. Taxonomy (NCBI): domain Bacteria; kingdom Bacillati; phylum Bacillota; class Bacilli; order Caryophanales; family Caryophanaceae; genus Planococcus; species Planococcus sp. SSTMD024. The sequence goes on from NZ_JBGGNS010000022.1 coordinate 52,504, forward strand.
AATCGAAGATTTTGGTAAAAGCGGGCGTCCGTTATGCCTTGCCATTGCTCGCTGCGGTGGGAGGAGCGGTTGGCCTGGCAGCGTTGGTCGGCATGGTATTGGGCTTCAGCGTCCAGGAAGCGGTGCTTGTCATCGCCATGCCAATTATGGGCGGCGGCATGGGCGCAGGCGCTGTGCCGATGTCTCAAGTCTATTCGGAGATGCTTGGCAATGAACCTGGGTATTATTTATCGATACTCGTCCCAGCCTTGGCGCTCGGGAATGTCTTCGCCATCATCTTGGCGAGTGTCTTGAACATGATCGGCAATAAATACCCGAGTTTGACGGGGAATGGCCAGTTGATCCGTAATTTCCATTACGAGAAAAAAGAAACACCCAGCTACGATTTAGCGAAAATGGGCATCGGCGTCTTGGCTGCTGTATCGTTTTATATTTTGGGGAATCTATTGGGAGATTTTATCCCGCTTCATCCGTACGCCATCATGATCATTTTGGTGGCAGCGCTCAAAGTGGCGAATGTCATGCCGGAGATCATCGTAGAAGGCGCAAGCCAGTGGTATGAGTTCGTGGCGCGCAATTGGACCAACGCGTTGCTAGTAGGCATTGGGGTCGCGTATACGGATTTGGAAGCCGTACTGAATGCCTTGAGCATCGAATACGTCCTCATTGTTTTGGCTGTCGTGGTGGGTGCGGTCATCGGCTCAGGCGTGGTCGGGAAGTTCATGGGCTTCTACCCGATCGAAGCGGCGATCACAGCCGGTTTGTGTATGGCGAATATGGGCGGAACCGGCGATGTCGCGGTGCTGTCTGCGGCAAGAAGAATGGAATTGATGCCATTTGCGCAAATTTCGTCGCGTCTCGGCGGCGCTTTGATCTTGTTATTGGCCAGTATATTTATCCCATTTTTCATTTGATAAATTAAACTTGAGTAGGGAAGAAACCCTCTATGTTACTGATAACGCATAAAAAAACCGTAGCTTTCCGAAGCTACTATAAAAGTTTTTATAATCTTGAGGGAGGGGAGAAATCCTTTCCCTCTTTCTGATGGAGAGTGAACGCCGTGATTGTCAGTGAAATCATTAATGTTATTTTACCGGTCTTTATCTTGCTTGGTATCGGCTTTTTCGTCGGCCGGTTCATGGACATCCAGACGAAGCCGGTGTCGGATTTGTGCATCTACGTGTTCAGCCCAGCATTGTTTTTCCATTCCGTCACGACGTCTTCGTTGGACCTGGGGGATTTAGGGAGAATTGTGCTGTTTGCAGTGTTGTTGTTTGCCCTGTTTGCGGTGCTGATCAGGCTGCTAGGTGTGGTTTTCGGATGGGATCTTTCATATCAGAATACAATGATGCTTGCGAGCGCGTTTCCGAATACCGGGAACTACGGCTTGCCGATCGTGTTGTTTGCCTTTGGGAACGAAGGGATGGCGATCGCCATTATTTTTGTCGTCATGCAATCCTTGCTGATGAATTCGGCTGGCATTTTTTATGCCTCGAACCATGCCGATGTGTCGAAGAAGGCGATTTTCATTACCATCATCCGCATGCCTGGGTTTATTGCCATCACGATCGGGCTGATTCTAAAAATAGCGGGCATTGGGGTTCCTGAAGCGCTCGGCAATGCGACGGGCTTGCTTGGGCAGGCAGCGGTACCGGTGCTGTTGACGCTGCTCGGGATCACCTTGGCATCGATCCGGATCAAGACGGTGCTGAAATTTATCGGGACGGCGGCCGTGCTGAAATTGATCGCGTTTCCGGCGATCGCGTTCGTGCTATTGGCCTGGCTGTATCCGGCAGGGTCGCTGGAAGCAAAAGTGCTGCTCATTTCTGCGGCGACTCCTGCAGCTGCCACGACAACGCTCCTCGCCATGAAATTCAACATGAATCCCGATATGGTATCGAGCGCGATGTTCGTCAGCACCTTGGCAAGCATCATTACCATTCCGGCCTTGCTGTTGCTCCTTTAAACCGCTAAGCGTTTGAAAAATAAATAAGGAGTCGTCCCTAAGCTAATTAGGGGCGACTCCTTTTTTTATGCATGGAATTATTGAACGGCTTCATCCAACTCCACCGTCACTTCCTGCAATCCTTCCTTGTCCAATGTCGCAAAATACACACGGCGCTCATCGAGGAACACGCCGGTGGTTCCGGAAGTTCCCCAGTCGATGTCCAAGGAATCGGAAGAATTCAGCTGGAGCTCGTCATCTGAAATTTGAACAGTGAAATAGTCAGCGGGCAATTGGGGAAAGACCAGCGTATTCCCCTGGACGGCGGGAGCTGCTTCCCGGACAAGGTCCGGAGAATCGATTTGGTCAAGAACTTCCCCGTCTTTTGAAAGCAATAATAAGGTGCCGCCTTCACTTGTCTGGGCAGCGACGACATATTGACTGGCCTCTGGCACATACGTGGCGTTGTATACATAAAACTCCACTTGCGGCAGAAGTTCATCTGGTTCGACAGCCAATTCATTTGCTTCAGGGTCATAGATGGCGAACTGAAGGACAGCTTTGCTTGCGTCGTCATTGAATTGCTGCCAAACAAGCAGCGCATTGTCATCGGACGCGGCAACCATCGGCCAGCTGTCACGGTCATCTCTTTGCGATAGTTCTATTTCATGCAATACTTCGCCTTCATTTGAAACGGTTGAGACGACGACATCCTTGCCGGAACCGAGGTCGTTGACGCCGCCTCCGTTAACCCAGCCATGGGACCAAAAAAGGATGTGGTGCTCATTGGTCGAGGCCGCATGCCCGGAATGCCCACCATCAAGCAAGGTGGCTTCATGCAATAACTGCCAATTGTCATCGTAGAGCTTATAGCGCTGGGAGACGTTATTGGTTGAATCATAGCCATCCTCGTAGGTGATGATGCTGGTTTCAACGGTTGAACTGGCACTGACCGGCTCCTGTGCTTCTGGATTGGACACGAGTGTATCCACGTGGTTTTCGCCGATTTCTTTTATATAAATATCATGAGTCCAGCCATCTTTGCGCTGTTCATAACTTTTTTCAGACCACAGCACTGAGTTTCCGATGATGGAAACGCCATGTGCATATTTTCTTGTATCCTCAGTTGGCTGAGATTGCTGCGATGAGCAGCTCGCCAGTAGAACGGTGGCGAACATTGGAAGCCATTTTTTCATTATCATTCCGCCTTCTTAGACTTTTTTCGATGTGGCGGGGGAAGCGGTTGGTTGACTTAGTTCCAGTGGGCCAGATAGGGGGCATCTCTACTAAAGCATGTTGCTGAGTTGGCAGGAGTTAATAATTCGGAAGATCCCGTGAAATAAATTCAGTGAACAAAAAGGAAAGCTCCTCCATCGAAAGGAGCTTTCTTGGAAAGCAATAATCCTGCAGGGACTAAATGCAAAGTTTAGTTTTTTTCAAGGTAGGGAAGCAGTACGTCTTCAAAAGTGGTCTGGTTGACGATGACCCGGTTGATCCAATAATTATCATCATCGGGCCGAATGACTTGAGGGGCCAAGATATGGCCGGCTTCAAGGCCTTGTTCTTTTAAAATTCGGGCCACGGGTTCACTAGTATCACCATAAGGGTAGGCAAAACTTTTCACCGTCACATCGAGTTCCGACTCGATCGTTTCGATGCTCTTTTTCAGGTCTTCCCGAAATGCGTCCGCTTGCTCTGGAATTAAAAAGACAGGCGTGTCACCTTCGAAGCGATGCATATCAAACGTATGGGAGCCGAAATCAGCCAATCCGCTGTCTCTCATTTCCCGCAGTTGATCCCATGTGGCCATTTCCAAGTTGCTGAAGTCTTCATTGCCGACTTGCCCGGCAATGACAAACATGGTGAATGGCACGTTTGCTTCTTTCAATATCGGAAAAGCGTTGTCGTACACCGAGACGTCAATATCATCAAATGAAATCCACACACATTTCTCCGGGAAATCACCATCTGCTTTCGCTTTCAATAGCTGTTCTTCATTCAGGAAATTGGCACCCGCGTCAACCAAGGCATCAATTTGTGCTTCAAATTCACTTTTCAACACGCTGTATTGCACGAGTTCGTTAGTTTGGAGCACGCTGCGCGCCGATTTGACGAATAAGTCGTCATCTTGGACACGGTGATAATTCAATCCGAGACAGCCATTTTCAATCAGTTTTTCCGGGAAAGACATGGCGGGCTTGTTTGCTGAGAACGCTTCGACGAACAGCTCTTTCCTCGATAAGAAAAATAGGCTAATTAATGCGATAATGGTCGTCCAGATAAAGATCTTTTTGATCAATGCTCTCACCTCCAAGAGGGACAATCGGGTTCGTTTCAAAAACGGCATAGTCCTCGCTTTGCAATTTTTCGATCGCTTCTATTTCCATCAACCCCAACGATTGGAGTTCTGCATTGCTTGTCGGAGAGGGATAGCGCCGCCTTCTTAATGGGCCGAACCTCTTTTTATTGTAGACGTGATTGAGATACAGCAAGGCGTAAAAGAGCAGTAAAACGGCAAGGGCTGTCGCAATGAACAGGCGGATGTCTTGGTTGATCATATTGAATGAAGAATTCATGACCCTCGTGAGGATATTGTTGAAACCGAAAGTGGCCGAGAAGATAAATGCCACTACCAACACACTGTAAAGCCAGCAAAGCATGGAAAAGATGAAATCGACGCTGGCGTAGAGCCAGGAGCGTTTGACGACAATCAGGAAACTTTCTTCTTCATACCGCGGTCTGGGCTGTTCCATACAGCGTAACCTCCTTTTAGTCGTGATGAGATCGTTTTCGGGATGGCTGCGATGACGACGGCTGTATTGATCATCCAATAAAGCGCGGGGTACCAGGCAGCCCAGAAATAGTATTTCAATTTCCGGTTGTAGCGGGAGTCAATGGACAGCGCGATGAACAATTGAATGAGGCTGATGAACACCAGCGCAAAAGAGCTGAATGTAAACCAGAACAGCATTTCCTGCAGCGTAGTAGCCGTAAACAATAACAACAGCGTAATGGACAGCCAGCAGAATGCCCACAGGATGCTGAACCATTGTTCGAGATAAACGAGCCAGATTCTGCGCTGTTTCCAATTGAACAATACGCGCCAGTGGCGAAGGAGGACTTCCTGCCCGCCTTGCGCCCAGCGGACCCGCTGTTTCCAAATGCCCGATACCGTTTCCGGCACGAGCATCCAGCAAAGGGCGCGGGGTTCATAGCGGATGTCCCAGAAACGCTTCTGGAGTTTCCAGCTGACCGCGATGTCTTCGGTGATCATGTCGCGGTCCCATAAACCGACATCAACTAGCGCTTTTTTCCGGTAAGCGACGACCACGCCGGAAACGGTCATGACTTTCCCAAGCAGCCGTTGCGTCCGCTTGATCGCCCCGATGATTGAAGCGTATTCGACTAGCTGCATCCGGCTAAGCAAGTTATTGCGGTTGCGGATCGTGGGATTGCCGGTTACAGCGCCGACCCGTTCGCCTTGTTTGAAGAATTGATGGATCAAATAATAAGGGGCGGTATCGGCCAGCAAGGCATCCGAATCGACACAAATGAGGTATTCCGATCTGGAAGCGAACAAGCCGACTTGCAAGGCGTTCGCCTTGCCGCGGTTTTCATGCAGCTGGATGGCCCGGACGTCCCCGTATTGCTCCGACAATCTTCTGAGGATCTCGCCCGTCCCGTCTTTCGAACCGTCATTAATCAAAATGATTTCTTTTTTTGGATAAGACAGTCCGGTAAGGTTGCGGACTGTTTCTTCTATGGTTTCTTCTTCGTTATAGCAAGGAACCAGTATGCTGACCATGGGCCAATCAAATCCCTCGAAGTCCACCGGATCGCTTTTCAATTCCTTCGTCCGCAGAAAGAGGATAGAACCGGCTATCCAAAAAAGCGCCATTGCGAAAGGATACACAAAAACATAGCCTGTGATGAAGCTATAAGGGCCAGAAAAAAGCTGGGAAAATTCCATTGATACGCCTCCTAATGAAAATTCTAATTTTCTAGAATCTTAAAACAATTTAGAGGTGAGTATAAACCTAATGGTAATAAAGTGTCAATAAGATTTGAATAAAATTAATTATTAATTTACAAATAGGTATATAAGCATCCTTAAAATAGAATAAAATAGATATTTGATAATTTTAATCATATTATTGTTAATTAAGTATAAGCCCATGTTTTTATACTGAGAAGGGGAATGGTTGCAAATGACTTTTTAAAAAAGCAGCGCGAATCCGAATGAATATCGGATTCGCGCTGCTTTATTAAGAGAGCGTTCACTGCGGCAAAGCATGTGATTCATTAGATGAACCGGATCAGGCTTACATAGCCATCGAGGCTTGTCAGCAAGACTTCGGTTTTCCCGTCTCCGTCCAAATCCCCGGCGAGCGGGGTGCCTTCAATGCCGCCCTTGACGTGGATTTGCCCGATTTCTTTTCCGTGTTGATTGAGGATCGTCAGGGTCCCCATCATATCCGGCACCAATATTTCGTCCTTTCCATCTGAATTGATATCCAAGACAGTGGTCGACCCTCGCATATTCGCAGCCAGATAGGTCCGCCAATGGGTATTCGCCTGGCCATCCAGGCAATAGACGAAGCCGGCCAGCCCGCCGAACACTACGGCTTTTTTGCCCGGTTCGCAATCGAAGACGGTCGCTCTTGAATTGGTTTCGCTGGTCGCCCAAACCGACCAAGCCGTCGATTGATATTTGGTTGCGCCGGTTGCGCCGTCTATGTAAAGCGTCCTGCCGCCGCGCCCGTTGATGGCGTATTCGAGCAGGCCGTCATCGTCCATATCCGCGTAACTTCCGAAACAGTCAATGCCAAATCGGGCATGGTTCTTCCATTTTAGCTTGCCGGTTTCCGCATCGAGGCAATAGACATGCTCGTCGATGCTATTAAATAGGCATTCCAGTTTTCCGTCCCCGTCGATATCCACCACTAACGGAAACGGTTCATTTTGTTCGAGTGAACTGAATTTCCATATCAACTCCCCTGTGCCGGCTCTCAGTTTGACGCATTGGTTGTCGAAGGAAGTTACATAGAGGTACCAGTCCCAGGACTGATAGATGAAAACCCGCTGGCCATTGCTGAAACGGGCCACGATGGCAGTGGAATAGATCGGTTCGTCGCCGGTTTTCACTTGCCATCTCTCGCATCGAATCATCTCTCCTTATGAGTTGAATGTGTTTTGAATTTATTTATACAAGAGAGGGCACAATACCTGCACGCTCTCTTCAACTGGTATAATGGAGCTGTGTCTAAAGCGCAGGCTTTCGATGCTCTTTTTTTGCAGAAACATGGATTTCATTAGCTGGGAGTTGGAAATAGAGATGAACAAAAAAGACATTGCCGAGATCCGCAAGCAGTTCAAGCTGGAGACGGATTTGTTGAAAATCGCTGAAATTTACAATGTATATATCAAGCAGGACACGAGCGAAATCTTCCACGAGGAGAGCCGTTCGTTTTCCTTGCTTGACCGGGAGCAGCAAGAGCTGTTTTTGGCCAACTTCAAGAAAGTGCTGGCGGGCAAGCTCGACATCAAGCTGTTTGAAGTGAAGTTCCAGCGCCCGGAGGAAGGGCAAGCCGACCATACGCAGCATTTGCTGTACGAAGGGCTTCATGCGGACGACGCGGAAGCTTGGAAAGACAATATGCAGCGCGTCGCCTTGAAGATGGTCGAAGAAACGCCATACGAGAAAGACATGGTCATCACCTTCATCCGCGGCACGTATTTCAAGACGACAAAACGCGAGGTGGACGAGACGGAAGCGGCGCTGCGCGATGAAGTGTACACGACGCCGTTCGTCCTCAGCAGCATGAACCAGACCGAGCTGCCGAAATCGTCGCTGGTGTTTGATTTTATCGAAAAGGAATTCAAGTCGAACATCATGGCGGACCCCGTCATCAAGCTGTCGTCCCCGGTCGGCGGGTTCTTGTTCCCGAGTTTCACGAACAACGCCGCAGACGTCAACCGCATTCTGTATTCAGCGGCGAAGGCCAATAAGCCGGATTTCCAGTTTATCGAAAATGTGCTGAACGGCGACGAAATCACCACCGCAGAAGACGATAAAGTGGTGTTTGAAGAAATCGTCAAGCACGTGATCGGCGACGAGGTCAATTCGAGAACGCTCGCAGGCGTCTACGACGAGATCAACAGCATGCTCGAAGTGGAAGCGGAAGACGAGGACGAGCCGGCACCGATGCTTGATTCCAAAGAAGTCGAACGCGTGTTGAAGGCAAGCGGCATCAAAGACATCAGCACCGAAAAAGTGGAACAGGCGTTCCAGCAAGTGACGGATGACCGCCAGTACGAGATGAAAGCGAGCCACATCGTGCCGAGCTACGGCTCCAAATCGATCAAGATCAACACGAAAGTCGCCGAAATTAAGATTGGCCCGCAAGACTTACGTTACGTCAAACAAGTCAATTACAAAGGCCGCCGCTGCATCCTGATCGAAGTCGAAGAGGATACGGTGGTGGAAGGGTTTAAATTACTGGCGGAGGAGGAGTTGGAGTAGGACAGGCCTGTCAGAAACAGAAGGCGCTACAGTGCATATGCATTGTGGCGCCTTTCGTATTTTAGAAACAACAGCTTCGGATAAAGAGGACTATTCCTTTGTCGCTAGAATTGAAATAGAGAAAGTACAATACGAATATAGCAGGATCAGCCCCCTCGTTCACCTTACATACGATTCTCAGAATTCAAAAGAGGAGGGAGCAAGATGGCGAGTAGATTGCCCGCAATTGGTATAGCCTCTGCTGTGATTTTGACAAGCTGTGCGGAGCCTGTGGAAGTGGAAGAGATGGTGGTGGCGCAGGAAGTCGACGGAATGGTCTTGGATATAAAGGTGCCGCAAGTGGAAGGGCTGGATGCATTCAACGAAGAGGCGTTGAGGCTGGGCGAACAACTGGAGGAGCAAATCAGACAGTCTGAACAAGCGGTAGAGGAAGGATATACTGATTTGCATGCAGATGGCGCCATGAATTTTGAGACAAAGCTTTTGGATGCTCAAACCATTAGCGTGTTGTTAACTGGATTTTTATACGAAGCTGGTGCAGCACATGGGTATACTTACAAAGAAACGTTGAACTATGAATTGCAGTCAGGTTCAGCTATTGAAATGACCGATTTGTTTGAAGAAGAGAATTACGAAGACGATCTTTTAGCTGCAGCGAATCAGGAGATGGAGGCGAGTGGCCTGAAAGAGGACCTGTCTTTTCCATTCGATCAAATTAAAGAAGAGCAGCAATTCTATTTAACGGAAGAAGAACTAGTTCTAGTATTTGACCAATATGAAATCACTGCAGGATCTATGGGACCGCAAGAAGTGGTCATTTCAAAAAGCGAGCTGGAAAGTTTGAAAGAGGGTTACAAATGACATGCTAGATGAATCGGGCTTTCTGTAAAAGATTGATCCCGTAGCTGGCAATAAACGATTTAAAGGATGACTACCAGGATAACTGAAATCGATTTACAATATTTGAAGCTAAAAGGACTGCTAAGAAATTCTCTTTGCCGTCCTTTTATTTTTATTGCCTCAATACAGAAATATCGCTTCGGATGTGGAACAGGCTTTCCATCAAGTGACTGATGACCGCCAGTAAGAGATAAAAGCGAGCCACATCGTGCCGGGCTACGGCGCCAAATCGATCAAGATCAACGCGAAAGTCGCGAAAATCAATATCAGTCCGCAAGATTTACGTTACGTCAAACAAGTCAATTACAAAGGCCAGCGCCGCGTAAATAATGCTCGAACCGTTTTTTTCGCTTAGAAGCACTTTACCGGTGCTGGTCAAACAAAATTGGGTTTCCGTCAGGATCTTCGATGACAAAGCTGGCAGGCCCTTGGCTTGTTTCATCCGCTTCACTTCTGAATTCGATGCCTTTTGCTTTTAAGGTTTTCTGAAGTTCGCGAATATCCGAAAAACTGTCAAGCTCTTGTGCATTTTCATCCCATCCTGGATTGAAAGTCAGCATGTTTTTCTCAATCATCCCTTGGAATAAGCCCACAAAAGTGGTGCCGTTTTTCATGATGAGGCAGCTCTGGCTGATTTCTCCTTCATACACTTCAAATCCGAGCTTTTCATAGAATGTTTTTGAGGCGTAGATGTCTTTGACGTTCAAACTGATTGAAAAACTGCCCAATTGCATATGATCACCTCCTCTCTTGCTGGCTGTCGGACGATTCTTCATATCAAATCACCTGTACCATTCAAGAGGCAGACCAGCAATTCCTCCCTGATTCTGTAAATAATCAGGTAGCAAATATAGAGGATTGATAGAAGAATGGGAGTAAGATATTCACAACTGGGTTATTTAGTAGGTATTGCCACTATTAAAGGAGGTAGCATAATGATTAGTGATACGGACTTGCAGTATTTGCGCCGTTGTGTGAAATTAGCTGAGACCGCTCTGGAAAAAGGGGACGAGCCGTTTGGTTCGGTTCTCGTCTCGGCACAGGGTGAGGTGCTGTTCGAAGACCATAACCATGTGGCATCTGGCGACCATACGCAGCATCCCGAATTCGCGATCGCGCGCTGGGCGGCAGAACACATGGGGCCCGAAGAACGGGTGCGAGCGACCGTCTATACATCCGGCGAACATTGCCCGATGTGTGCGGCGGCGCATGGCTGGGTCGGGCTCGGCCGCATTGTCTACGCCAGTTCGTCACAGCAATTGGCGGGGTGGATGCAAGAGCTCGGCGCCGAGCCTTCGCCTGTCCGCAACCTGTCCATCCTGGAAATCCTGACAGACCCGGACGTTGACGGGCCGGTGCCGGAGCTCGCGGAGCAAGTGCACCAGCTTCACCGCCGTTTGCACGAATCGAAGCGCTAAGCGGCTGAAGCCGTCCGTCGCATTGGACATCAGCCATTTGTTTTGAACACAAAAAGGACTGCGAAGAGAAAATTCTCTTCGCAGTCCTTTTATATTGACTACACCAAAACAGGGATATCGCTTCGGATGAGGTGGTCGAACGCGCTGAGTGAAGCCGTGGCGCCGCCTCCCATGGAAATGATGATCTGTTTGTACGGGACGTTCGTGCAGTCGCCTGCAGCGAACACGCCCGGCATATTCGTGGCGCCGCGCTGGTCGATGACGATTTCGCCGTGCGGGTTGCGCTCGACAAAGTCACCGAGCCAGTCGGTGTTTGGCACGAGGCCGATTTGGACGAAGACGCCGGACAATTCGACATGCTTTTCCTCGCCTGTTTGAAGGTCGATATAGGAAATGCCGTTCACTTTATCGGTACCGGTAATTTCCTGCGTGCGGGCATTTGTCAGTACCGTGACGTTCGGCAGGCTTTTCAGGCGGTCCTGCAAAACAGAATCTGCTTTAAGCTCAGCGTTGTATTCCAACACCGTCACGTGGTTCGTGATGCCTGCAAGGTCGATCGCCGCTTCGACGCCGGAGTTGCCGCCGCCGATGACCGCGACGTCTTTGCCGGCAAATAGCGGGCCGTCGCAATGCGGGCAATACGCGACGCCTTTGTTCTTGAATTCTTCTTCGCCAGGAACGCCAATATTGCGCCAGCGGGCACCGGTTGAAAGAATAACGGTCTTGCCTTTGACGACAGCGCCGTTTTCGAGTTCAAGCTCGAACAGCTCTTTTTTCTCCAAGCGTTTCGCACGCTGCAAGTTCATGACGTCGATGTCGTATTCCTTCACATGCTCTTCGAGGCTTGCCGCGAATTTCGGGCCTTCCGTGCGCTTGACGCTGATGAAGTTCTCGATGCTTAATGTATCCATCACCTGGCCGCCGAAACGTTCTGCGACGATGCCGGTACGGATGCCTTTACGCGCCGCATAGATTGCCGCGCTGGCACCAGCCGGGCCGCCGCCGACGACGAGCACGTCAAACGGATCTTTGCCTTCGAATTCGGATGCATCCGGCGCGCTGCCGAGTTTTGCGAGCAACTCCTCAAGCGACATGCGGCCGCTTGCGAACGATTCGCCGTTTAAGAATACGGTTGGAACGGCCATGATGTCTTTGCTTTCGACTTCTTCTTTGAACGCAGCGCCGTCGATCATCGTATGCGTGATGTTCGGGTTGAGGACGCTCATCAAATTAAGGGATTGCACGACTTCCGGGCAGTTCTGGCAGCTCAGGCTGATGTACGATTCGAAATGGTACGGGCCTTCGAGCGCTTTGATCTGATCCATTGTTTTCGCATCAGCTTTTGGCGCGCGTCCGCTCACTTGTAACAAGGCAAGGACGAGCGACGTGAACTCGTGGCCGAGCGGGATGCCCGCGAACGTGATGCCCATGTCTTCGCCGGGACGGGTGACGCTGAAGCTCGGCGTTCGCTCGAGCTCCGTGCGCTCCATTTGAATGCGCGGGGACATGGCGGACAGTTCTTCCACCAAATCGACCATATCTGTTGATACTTTATCGGATCCGGCGCTCACTTGGAGCAGCACGTCGCCTTCCAAAAGCTGCAAGTATTGCTCTAATTGGGCTTTGATTTGCGCATCTAGTATCATTGTCAAAACTCCCTTAAATTTTGCCTACGAGGTCAAGGCTTGGCTTCAATGTGTCGCTGCCTTCTTCCCATTTCGCCGGGCATACTTCGCCTGGGTTGTTGCGCACGTATTGTGCTGCTTTGATTTTGCCGACAAGCGTGCTTGCGTCGCGGCCGATGCCGTCTGCGTTGATTTCTGCAGCTTGGACGATGCCTTCCGGGTCAACGATGAATGTGCCGCGCTGTGCAAGGCCTTCTTCTTCGTTAAGAACGTCGAATCCGCGTGAAATGCGCTGCGATGGGTCACCGATCATTGTGTATTCGATTTTGCCGATTGCATCTGAATGGTCGTGCCAAGCTTTGTGGGTGAAGTGAGTATCTGTAGAAACGGAGTATACTTCAACGCCAAGCTCTTTCAATGTTGCGTATTGGCTTTGGAGGTCCTCAAGTTCAGTCGGGCATACGAACGTGAAGTCTGCTGGGTAGAAGCACACGACGCTCCATTGGCCTTTCATGTTTTCTTCTGTCACCTCGATAAATTCGCCGCTCGCCGCCTGGTAAGCTGACGCGTTAAATGGTTGGATTTCTTTTCCGATCAAAGACATAAAATAATTACCTCCTGAATGTTTTTTTAGAATGACCATAACCGATAACGCCAAAAAAAATAATCGAAGTGGTAACTTCAATTAATATCGTTATCTGATTATAATGATTCTAATTCTATTTCCATTGTCATATGAAACGGGGAATTTGTCAAAGAGAACCCTGTAGTGTAAACGCTTTCTAATAATTACTCGCATAATACTAAAAAATAAGCAGTTTTCCCGGGAAATAAATATTTAAGAAAACAAAAAAAGTATGTGAAATTAATAATTATTAAATATTTCAGAATAGGGTTAACAATGATTGAGGGAAAGAATTTCTCAATGGCAAGCCCTAATTGATAGAAGGGCAGGAGGGCGAAAAAGAGATTTAATTAATAAAGGCGCAAAAAAAAGCGGGCTCCGTTTAAGAGACCCGCTTTCTATTGCACGATAAGCCGTGATCGATCCTGGAGCTACACCCACCACATCTCATCGACCGACTCCTTGACCATGACCGGTTTCAGGTTCTCCACTGCTTTGGTAAAGCCTTCGTTGATCGACATTAAACCATCTTCGTGCTCGATGCTGACGACGTAATCATAGCCGTAGAGGCGCAAGGTGCTGACGATATCGGCCCAGGCTTTTTGGCCGTGGCCGAATCCGACGGTGCGGAAATACCAGGCCCGGTCTTTCATCTCGGAGTAGTCGGTCATATCGGTCAAGCCGTTGCGGTTGGTGTTTTCCTGGTCGATGATGGTGTCTTTCGCGTGAAAATGATGGATGGCGTTTTCCCGCCCGAGAATCTTGATCGCTTCGACCGGGTCGATGCCCTGCCACCACATATGGCTCGGGTCTAGGTTTGCGCCGATAGACGGGCCGCACGCTTCACGAAGGCGCAACATGGTCGCGGGCGTATGGACCGAAAAGCCGCCGTGCAGCTCCAAGCCGATCTTGATGCCGAGCGATTCGGCCAAAGCGTTTTTTTCTTTCCAATAAGGAATCAGTTTCTGTTCCCATTGCCAGGCGAGCACTTCCTGGAAATCGTTCGGCCAGGCGGCGACTGGCCAGTTTGGGTACAGCGCGTTCTCATGGTCGCCCGGACAGCCCGAGAAGGTATTGACGACCGGCACTTTGAGCTTCGAGGCGAGCTGCATTGTTTTGATGAGCAGTTCATCAGCCGCGCCGGAAATGTCTTTTTGGGGATGCAGCGGATTGGCGTGGCAGCTGAGCGCGCTGATGAAGAGGCCGGCGTCGTCGATTTGCTTGAGGAAGGCTTGCTGCTTGTCTGCGTCTTCAAGCAGCTCGTCCACTTTGCAATGGGCATCGCCCGGATATCCGCCGGTGCCGAGTTCGATTGCTTCAATGCCTTTTGAGGCCACATAAGCCAGCATATCTTCAAAATTTCGATCAGAAAATAAGACGGTAAAAACCCCCAATTTCATGAAAATCCCTCCATTCAAGTTTTCAGATTATACTGACATGTAAACCATTACATTCTTAACATATAGAATAAAATGAAGTAAATCAATATATTTCATGCAATAAAAATAGTTATTGACAGATAATTCTGAACAAATTATGATGAAAATGTAAACGATTTCATTTCACAACAGAAGTGTCGCGTCAGAAAGAAGGAAAAGCATATGGCAAACATACAACAAGTAGCGAAGCGTGCAGGGGTTTCAGTCGCCACGGTATCCCGGGTATTGAACGGCCACGACAAAGTAACGGCCAAGACGAAGCTGAAAGTGGAGGAGGCGATCCAGCACTTGAACTACGAGCCGAGCATGCTCGGCAGGAATTTGCGAAATTCGGAAAGCCGCATTGTGCTGATCTTGATCCCGACGATCTCCAACCCGTTTTATTTTGAGATCATCAAGGGAATCGAAAATATGGCGCTCAGCCAGAATTACAGCATCCTGTTGTGCGAAACGGATTCCAAGCCTGAGAAGGAGGAGATTTATTTCGATTTGGTGCGCAAGAAAATGGCGGACGGCATCATTTCGATGGACCCGGCAGTGAATGTTGAGACCTTGAAAGAACTTGCGGAACATTACGCCATCATCCAATGCAGCGAATACGGCGGCGGCATCGGCATCCCGTACGTCACGATTGACAGCGAGGAAGCGTCTTACCGCGCCGTGAAGCATTTGATCCAGATCGGCCATAAAAAAATCGCGCTGATGAATTCCGATGAAAAATTCCTGTACGCCAGGGAACGGCGGATGGGCTATGAACGGGCATTGCGTGAACACGAGATCCCGGTGAATGGCGATTATATTTTCTACACGCAGGAGCTTGGGTTCGAACAGGGGCAGATGGCAATGAAGAAAATACTGCGCCTCGAGGACCGGCCGACCGCCGTATTTGCCGTATCGGATCTGCTGGCGATCGGCGCCTTGAAAGAAATCACTGCCGCCGGATTGCACGTGCCGAACGATGTCGCGGTTGTCGGGTTCGACAAGATCGATTTCTCCAATATGACCAATCCGGCACTGACCACCGTCGCACAGCCGATGTACAAGATGGGCACGGTCGCGGCGCGGATGCTGATTGAGAAAATCCAAGGAAAAACCGTCGATAGCGTAGTGCTGGGCCATGAACTGGTCATCCGGGAATCGACCACCGGCTAACTGGCTGGACCCAGCGCCTCATGACCAGGGATATGGGCAAGAACGCTGGTGCCAAACATTAATGTAATCGATTACATTTAACGGATCCATACAAAACTAAGGGGTGAATAAAGTGAAAAAACTATTGCTCATTTTATTGTCTTTCGTAACGATTTTTGGGCTCGCGGCATGCGGCAGCACGGAAAATGAAGGTTCGGGTTCAACGGCTGAAGGTTCAAGCGACGGGGATATGACGATCGGCATATCGCTTCCTTCGGCAACGCATGGCTGGATGGGTGCCTTGATTGACAGCGCCGAGAAACAGGCGATGGAGTTAAAGGAAAGTGAAGGCATTGACTACGTCATGACCAACGCAGCAGACCCGAACAAACAAGCGAATGACGTGGATGATTTGATTGCACAAGGCGTGGACGTCATTGTCATGCTGCCGATCGAATCCGCAGCATTGACCCCAGTCGGACAGAAAATCAAAGATGCGGGCATCCCGCTCGTCATCGTTGACCGCGAACTGGAAAACGATGCAGCGACAGTGGTCGTCAAAGGGGATAACGAAGGAATCGGCGTCAATGCCGGCAAATTTTTCGTCGAGCAATTGAATGGCGAAGGGAAAATCGTTGAAATCACCGGGCCGCCGAGTTCGGTAACGGAACAGCGTGGATCCGGGTTTAAAGAAGCGGTTGAAGGACAGGAAGGGATGGAGATCATCGCTTCGCAAAGCGGCGACTTTTCCACTGAGAAATCATTGGAAGTCATGCAGAACATTTTGCAGGCCAACCCTGAAATCGATGCCGTTTTCACTCAAGACGATGGCATGGCATTAGGCGTCATGCAGGCCATTAAAGAAGCAGGCCGCACAGATATCCAATTCGTCACAGGGGCAGGCGGCGCGAAAGGCGTATTTGAAGACATCCAGAACGACGGGCTGATGAAAGCGACATTCCTGTATTCACCGACCATGGTCGAAGATGCAGTGACGATCGCTGGTGATTTGGCAAAAGGCGAGGAGCCGGCTGAATCGATGGTCGTCAAGGAAGCGACGCAAGTAACGAAAGAAAACGTCGATGAGTATTACGATCCGGAATCGAAATTCTAAGCCAATAGCCGGGAAATGCAGTGGAGCCATTGCATTTCCTCTTTTCCTATAAGGAGGTTAAGACATGACTTCGCAGCCTTTCGTGGCGATGAACCAAATCGACAAATCATTCAACGGCGTCCCGGTTTTAAAGAAAGTGACGCTGGAAGTGGAAAAAGGGGAGATTCATGCCTTGCTTGGGGAGAATGGCGCCGGCAAATCGACGCTGATGAATATTTTAGGCGGCGTCCACCAACCGGACAGCGGGGAGATTTGCATTGAAGGCAAGCAGGTCAATATGGCGAACCCGCATATTTCCCAGGCGCATGGCATCAGCTTTATCCATCAGGAGCTGAATATGGTCGGCGATTTGAAAGTGTACGAAAACATGTTTCTAGGTTCAGAAATTCGCAACAAGGCCGGGTTTTTGAACGTGGAAGAAATGTGCCGCCAAACGCGTGAGATTTTGGCGGAACTGGGCGTGTTTCTCAATCCGAAAGAATATGTACGCAATCTCGCCACATCCTATAAGCAATTGATCGAGATTTCAAAAGCGCTGCTGCACAAATCTCAGCTCATCATCATGGATGAGCCGACGACATCGCTCGCAGAACATGAAGTGGGCCGGCTGTTCGAATTGATGCGCAACTTGAAGAAATCCGGCGTATCCATTATTTACATTTCCCATAAATTAAAGGAAATCCAAGCGATATGCGACCGCTACACCGTGCTGCGCGACGGCCAGTTGGTGAAGACGGATGACATGCAGAGCGGAAATTTGGAGGAAATCACCAAGCTGATGGTCGGCAAAGCGATTTCACAGGAGCGCTTCGTCCATGAGCACGAGTTCGGCGAGCTGGCCCTCGAAGTCGAGCGTTTAAGCAGCCCCGGCTTGTTCAAGGAGATCGATTTCACCGTCCGAAAAGGCCAGATTGTCGGATTTACCGGGCTTGCGGGGGACGGCCGGACGGAGCTGTTTGAAAGTTTATTCGGCTACCGCAAAAAATACACGGGCACCATCAAAGTGAAGGGCAAAGCAATGAAAATCACCCATCCGCGAACGGCGCTGCAGGCGGGCATGGGCTATGTGCCGAAAGACCGCAAAGAAAATGCCATCATCAAAGATCTGAGCGTCGTCCACAATATGAGCTTGTCATCGATGGGCAATTTTGAGCGATTGGGCTTTATCCAAGACAAGCGGGAGCTGGAAAAGTTCAGCAGCTATAAAAAAGCTTTGAACATCAAAGTAGCCAATCCGCGCATCACCATCGACAAATTGAGCGGCGGCAACCAGCAGAAAGTGATCATCGCCAAATGGCTCGAAGCGGATACCGATATCCTGATTTTCGACAACCCGACACAAGGCATCGACGTCGGCGCCAAACAGGAAATTTACCAGGAGATTCTAGAACTCGCAAAACTCGGCAAAGCGATCATCATTCTGTCCTCGGAAGCCCCTGAAGTGTTGCGGATATGCCATGTCATCAACGTCATGTACCACGGGGAAATCACGGCCAGGTTTATGGGCGACGAAACAGACGAAGAAGAAATCATGCACTATGCCACAGGCGCGAAAAGGGAGGGAGAGCACATTGGATAATATCAACACAAAGGAATACAGCCCTGAATCACCAAGCATGAAAAGCAGGCTGTCCTGGCTATGGTCGGAATACAGCGTCATCATTGCGTTCATCATCATTTTCATCGCTGCTTCCGTGATGAATCCAAGATTTCTCGATATCAATAACCAGTTGAACATCCTCATGCAAGTGTCGATCATCGGGATCATTGCGCTTGGGATGACGGTCGTCATGCTGTCAGGCGGCATTGATTTGTCGGTCGGCTCTGTCCTGGCGCTCGCCGGCGTCATTTCCGTCTTGGCATTGAATGCATCCGGCAGTATCTTGATCGGCGTGTTCACCGCCTTATTGATCGGGGCCTTCGCCGGATTTCTCAATGGCCTGATGGTCGCAAAAGGCCGAATCGCATCGTTTATCGCCACGCTCGGCATGATGGCCGCGGCCCGTTCGATCGCACTCTATATTGCAGAAGGCGGCAGCGTGTCGGGCGAAGTGAGCGGATTCACCGCCATCGCTAATAACAATGTATGGATTTTTGATTTGCCGGTGCTCATTTTCTTCGCCATGGCCGTGCTGATTTATATCGTCATGCACAAAACGCGGTTCGGCAGGTACGTCTATGCACTCGGGTCGAATGAAAAAGCGGCGATGCTGTCCGCCATCCGTGTCGACCGCATCAAGATCGGCGTCTATACACTAATCGGGACGCTGGTCGGCGTTGCGGCAGTCATTGAAACGTCCCGCCTGAACTCGATTTCGTCTTCAAGTTCCGGTGCGCAATATGAACTTGACGCGATTGCGGCGGTTATCATCGGCGGCACGCGCATGACAGGCGGGCGCGGCAAAATCATCGGCACGATTTTCGGCATCTTGATCCTGGGCATCCTCAACAATATGATGAACTTGATGAATGTCTCGCCGCATCTGCAGGGCTTTGTCAAAGGCTTGATCATCATCATTGCCGTCGTGTTCCAAAAAAGAGAATAGGAGGAGATCGCATGGGCATCAAGGTAGGCATCATCGGCTGCGGGGCCATTACGAAAATGCGTCACGCGCCGGAATATACAGCGAATCCATATGTGGATGAAATCGTCTTTTACGACCGCAATCTCCACCGGTCCGAAGCGATGGTCGAACTGTTTGGCGGCCGGAATGTGGAAAGCGTCGAGCAATTGTTCAACGATTCCGATATTACAGCCATCAGTGACTGCTCGTCGAATGAACACCACCATTTATTCTCGACGCAAGCGTTGTTGAGCGGCAAGCACGTGCTGTGCGAAAAACCGATTTCCTTAACGGTCGAACATGCCAAGGAGATTTTGGCGGCACAGAAAAAGTCCGGCAAGAAACTGATGGTCGACCACAATCAGCGGTTTACGCGCGCCCACCAAAAAGCGCGCGAAATCCTGGACAGCGGAGAGCTCGGGAAAGTTTTGACTTTCCGCACCGCTTTCGGGCATTCAGGCCCGGAATCCTGGGGCATCAATAAAACGAAATCGACATGGTTCTTCAAAAAGGAGCGTTCGGGCTTCGGGGTCGGCGGCGACCTCGGCATCCATAAAATCGATTTGCTGCATTACCTGCTCGATGATGAAATCATTCAAGTGAGCGCCTTTCAGGGAGCGTTGCACAAAACGGATGAAAATGGCGAGCTGATTGAAGTATGCGACAATCTGGTCTGCAGCTTGGCAACCGAAAAAGGGCGTCTCGGGAACGCCGCCTTCTCCTGGACTTATTACGGAGAAGAGGACAACAGCACCGTTGTTTATTGCGAGAAAGGCATCATGAAAATCTACCACGATGACGAGTATCAACTGGAACTCATCATGGCATCCGGCGAGAAAGTGAACTACCAGCTGGAAGCGATCCAAACGAACGATAACCAGACTCCGAGCGGCGTCATTGATGCGTTCGTCGATTCGATCCGCCTGGACCAGGAGCCGATCGTCACGGGAGAGGACGCCTTGAAATCGCTGAAAGTCATTTTGGGCATCATGGAAGCAGCCGAAACGAAGCAAGTGGTCACCATCGAAAAAGAGTCTCTCCTTTATCAATAAGGAGAGACTCTTTGCTTGTCGAGAAACATTGGCAGCTTTTTACGTTCCGTTTCAGCCGGACGCTTTCCGCGGGCACGGCCTCAGCCGCTTCGTCGCTGGCGCTACAAACCTCCTGCTCAACTCTCACAAAGTTCGAGCTTCGCAAACGAATGACTTCGCTCCTTCGCTTGCAGGGTCTTCAGCTCGCGTCGCTCCTTCGCTTTGCTCAGTCACTGCTCCCGCAGGAGTCGCCGGCTTACACTTCACTAGCGTCAAAATAATATTTCTGCCACTCACCTTTATATCTCATTAGTTATTAAATAGAAAATGAAATAGACAGGTTATGAATGAAAAGGTGCGACTTATTTCACCTTCTAAGAAGTTTCTTCTTTATCAATAGAGGAAGACTCTTTAAAGTGTTGAAAAGATCTACAAATTGCTACAAATAGAAAAGGCTCTCCTTTTACATTAAAAAATCAATGTGCTAGCTGAGTATTTGGAGAAGCGTTTGCTCGACTCCTGTGGGACTAGCGGGTTTGAGAGACCCCGCAGGAACGAAGTGACGAGGAGGCTCGATTCCCGCCCCACGGAAAGCGAGCGATAAGCTTCGGAAAATACGACTTCTTAACTTTTTCGACATGCAAAAGGGTCTTTTTCATTTCGCTCATAGTTTGAAACGGTTGAGTGAGAAGGGGGCAATATCGAATTCGGTGTGGCCATCTGTTGCCAATTGGCTCAACACTTCGCCCATGACGCTGCCGAATTTAAAGCCGTGGCCGGTAAAACCGCAGGCGAAAATGACGCGCTCGTTTTCCGGATGGCGGTCGATGATGAAGTTATGATCGTCCGAGACTGTGTATAAACACGTTTTGCCTTGTTTCAATTGTCCGCTCGCTTCGGGCATATAGAGGTCCAGGAATCTTCTTAAGTCGCCTTCATCGAATTCATACTCCCCAAAGTTCTGGGTTTGTTCGTCCGGGTCGATTGGCTGCCCGCCATCTGAACGCCCAACTTTTAAGCCAGCGCCGTCGATGCTCGGGAAGCCGTAGAACATCATCTCGGGGCCTTCCACAAAAAATCCGGGAAATTGATCGGCATTGTACATCTCCGGTGCTTCAAACCAGCCCACCGCTTTACGCGTTGGCTGGATCGGCAATTGCAGGTCCGGCAGCAACTTCTTCGCCCATGCACCGGCTGTGACAATCACTTTTTCAGCATAAAAAATACCTTGTGCGGTAGAGATTTTCACACGGTCCCCATCCTGTATATCGATGTGTTGGACGGGTGTGTTCGGCACGTAGTGGATGCCGTTTTCAAGCGCCAGTTTCTTATAGGCACGGATGGCATTTTCACTGTACAGCACGCCTGCCTGTTCCTCAAAGCAGCCGATGAAATGCTCGGGCACTGTGAAGCCCGGCCATCTTTCCTGGATGGCGCCGCTGCTTAATATTTCGAGCGGCAATCCGTAGCTGTTGGCGGCTGCAATGCTTTCCAAAAGAAAAGGAGAGTCTTCCGGGCCGAGCCCGATGACGCCGGTCTTGTCGAACACTTTGTAGCCGGTCTGCTTCTCCAAGTCTTCCCATAATTGCTGCGCGCGCAACACTAACCTAACGTAATGCCTGCCTTCCCCGTAAGCGTGGCGGATCAACCGGGTATCTCCGTGATGGCTGCCGTTCGCATGGGGCGGATCGAATGCATCGATTACCAATGTCTTCTTGCCTTGCTGTGCCAAAAAGGCGCCGGCCGCCATGCCCATCGTGCCGGCACCGACTATGGCGACATCAAAAACAGTTTCCTCGCTCATCTTGTGTTCACTCCGCTCTTGTATTGGATGCATGCCGCCCGTTGGAAACCCGGGAGCAATGAAATATTAAATTGATGGTATGCAATGCGGCAGGCTTTGTCAATTTCATCCTGAATTTTTATGCGAAATTTTGATTTATTTTCAAAAAGGGTTTGACAGCGGAGACTATCTCAAATACTATCGTTAATATGTTAAAAAAATTAAATAACTTATCCAGAGAGACTGAGGGACAGGCCCTATGACGTCCAGCAACCATCATGTTCATGAGAGGTGCTAATTCCTGCAGGATGTGTTCATTCTGAGAGATAAGAAATTGGTCGAAGCCTCTTTCCTATTGAAAGAGGCTTTTTTGCATTCAAATGAGGGCAGTCGCTCTACGCAGGCGAAAAATCCAGTCCCATCACACAAAATTACACACCAAAAGGAGCTTGAATTATGAAAAGAAACGCTTATGTAGTCGCAACCGCCTGTTTAGTAGGTCTTGCCGGGACACTTGCCGGCTGTTCATCGTCCGAGACGGCGAACGCTGACGGAGAGCAAGTGATCCGCGTTGGGACGCAAAACGACTACCCGCCCTTCGCTTTTGCGGATGACACAAATCAATTGACGGGCTATGACGTGGACATGATGAAAGCCGTCGATGAACAATTGGACGGCTATACGTTCGAATATGTCGCCGTGCCGTGGGACAGCATGTTCCTTGCGCTCGAGTCGAATAAAATCCAGGCCATCGCCGATCAAGTGGCGAAAACGCCGGAACGCCAAGAAAAGTATTTGTTCACCGATGAATCGTATTTCGCAGCGGAAACGGTCATCGCGGTGAAAGAAGGCCGCGAAGACATCCAAACGATTGAAGATTTAGAAGGCAAAGCGGTCGGAGCGTTGGCGGGGGATTCCTATACCTTATTGCTTGAGGAATACAACGAGACGGCCGATGAGCCAATCGAACTGAAATACAGCGAAAGCGGCAACCCGTCGGAAATTCTGCAGGATGTGCAAAACGGCCGCGTCGACGCGTACGTCAATGACCCGATCATGATGAACGCGGTGCTGGAAAAAAATGAACTCGGCGTGGAGATTGTCGGCCAGTCCTTGGTCAATGACGATATGGGCATCGTCTTGAAAGACGAAGAAAAAGGCGAAGAGCTGAAAGCCTTGATCGACCCGATCTTGAAACAGCTGAAAGAAGACGGCACTTTGTCCGAACTGTCCGAGAAATGGACCGGCGGCGACTACATCCCTGAATAAGCTAGCGGAAGGACAGAGACTATGGAAAATTTACTGGACTTGAATTTCTTGATCGAGAGCTTTCCCGCCATCATCTCCAGGCTGCCGGTCACGATCGGCATCGCAGTCGGCTCGCTGCTTTTGAGTCTGGTCATCGGCGTGGCTGCGGCATTGATCAAAATCTACAAAGTGCCTGTGCTCAGCGTCATCACGTCGATCTATATTTCCTTTATCCGGGGGACGCCCTTACTGGTGCAGATTTACCTGGTGTTTTATGGAATTCCGAAAATCATTTATTTTCTACAGAGCGAATACGGTTGGCTTCAGTCGGCGGACGTCAATAGCATCGCCCCGGAATTCTATGCCTTGATGGCTTTTTCCATCAATTTGGGCGCGTACTTGTCCGAAACAATCCGCTCGGCGATCGAATCGGTCGACCGCGGACAGTTCGAAGCGGCCAAAGCAATCGGCATGACGCCTGTGCAGATGATGCTGAAGATCGTCTTCCCACAGGCCTTGACGGTAGCGATCCCGAACCTCGGCAATATGTTCATCAGCACGCTCAAAGACACCTCGCTCGTGTTCATCATCGGCGTCATCGATATTATGGGCCAGGCGAAAATCCTCGGCTCCCGGGGCTTAGCGTTCTTTGAAGTGTATATCGCCGTCTCGATCGTCTATTGGATCTTATGCATTGCCGTCGAGCGCTTATTGGTGAAGATTGAGAAGCGTGCACGCAGATATGAAAGAGGGATTGCCTGATGATCAAATTGGAGAAGCTGCATAAATATTATGACCGCCAGCATGTGTTGAAAGGCATCGATTTAACCGTCGAAAAAGGCGAAGTGGTGGCGGTCCTCGGGCCAAGCGGTTCCGGGAAATCGACGCTGTTGCGCTGCATCAATTTTTTAGAGGAGCCGACAAGCGGCATTGTGGAAATCGGCGGAAAGCGTGTGGATGCGGAGACCGCCAAGAAAAAGGAGATCTTCGCGCTCCGGACTGCAACGGGCATGGTGTTCCAGCAATACAACCTGTTCAAGAATCTGACTGTGTTGCAAAATGTCTCCGTCGGTTTGACGAGCGTCAAGCGGATGAAAAAAGACGCCGCTGACAAAAAAGGGATCGAGATGCTCGAACAGGTCGGCTTGTCGAACAAACTGAGCCATTACCCAGCACAATTATCCGGTGGCCAGCAGCAGCGCGTCGGCATCGCCCGTGCTTTGGCGTTGGACCCGGAAGTGCTGTTATTCGACGAACCGACTTCTTCCTTGGACCCGGAACTGGTCGATGAAGTATTGGCCACCATCCGCCGCGTCGCGGACACCGGAAAAACGATGTTCATCGTGACCCATGAATTAAGTTTTGCGCGGGAAATATCGGACCGCGTCATCTTTATGGAAGACGGCGTCATTATTGAGCAAGGCACGGCCGAGCAAATTTTCACCGAGCCCGCCCTTGAAAGAACGAGACAATTTTTAGGAAAAGCCGTCCAAGGCTGAGGCGAAGTAAGTGAAACGACTGAGAGCGGAAGGATGGTTTGGAATGAACCCGATTGAACAGATATTGAACGAGTTCCCGGTCCTCATTGTGGACGGGGCCATGGCGACAGAGCTTGAACACTATGGATGCAATTTGAATGATTCTTTATGGTCAGCGAAAATATTGATGGAAACCCCGGAGTTGATCAAGAAAGTGCATGTGGATTATTTCCAGGCTGGGGCGGATTGTGCCATTACGGCCAGTTACCAGGCAACCATTGAAGGCTACCGGGAAAGAGGGCTGACAGAATCACAAGCAATTGCGTTGATTGCGAAGTCTGTCCAGCTGGCAACGCAAGCGCGCGATGAGTTTTGGGACGCTGCAGAGGATCGATCAGATAGGCCGAAGCCCTTAGTGGCGGCATCTGTCGGCCCGTATGGCGCGTTTTTGTCGGATGGGTCTGAATACCGCGGCGGCTATGCGATTGGCGAAGAGCAGTTGGCCGCATTTCATAGAGAACGCATTCGTGTATTGATCGAAGCGGGAGCAGATATTTTGGCGTGTGAAACTTTGCCGTGCCTTGCGGAAGCGAAAGCGATTGTGAGCGTGCTGGAAGAATTTCCGCAAGTGTCTGCTTGGTTCACGTTCAGCGCGAAAGATGAGTTCCATATCAGCGACGGGGAGCAGATTGCGGATTGCGCAAAATGGCTCGAGGAACAGCCGCAAGTGGCGGCGGTCGGCATTAATTGTACAGCACCGCAGTTTGTCGAATCCTTGATCCAGGAAGTGAAAAGCGCATCTTCCAAACCGGTCATCGTCTATCCGAATTCCGGCGCCACTTACGACCCGGTAAGCAAAACCTGGAGCGACGAACCGTCGGCTGGGGCATTTTCAGCCAATTCGAAAGCCTGGCATCAAGCAGGAGCTGATATCATCGGCGGCTGTTGCAGCACGACGCCCGCCGATATTGCAGCGATTGCGTCCTGGGCGCGCCAAGGGAAGCCTTCGGAAGTTTAAAGCATCGCCTGATTGTCTGGGTTTTAAAACCTAGTTGACAAGTAGGTTTTAAATATAGTCTAATGTGAATAAGCTTTTTTCGCACTACTTCACATTAGGGGCATCAAGTCAGCCTCTTTATTTTGAAACAGCTGAAGGAGGGGTTGCATGAACGAACAATATCCTGTCATCGAAGGGGCGGAAGCTTTCCTGCTGAAAGGCGGCAGCACCGGCATCCTATTGTGCCACGGGTTTCTCGGCACGCCGCAAAGCGTCAGGGAATTAGGCGAAGCGCTTGGCACACAAGGCTATACAGTCTCCTGTCCGCGGCTGCCAGGCCATGGCACCCATTTCAAGGATCTGGAACAGTTTTCTTATGGCCACTGGTTCGGGAGTGTCGAGCAGGCCTATATCGAACTCAAAAAAACATGCACATCGGTCTTTGTCATCGGGCAATCGATGGGCGGCACCTTGAGCTTGGATCTGGCCAGCCGCCATCCTGAAATCCAGGGCATCGCGTTGATCAATCCGGCGATCGACATCCCGCAGTTTGAAACTTACCGCAGTCGCCCGGCCCATGCTTACGTCACAGAAGATGCGCCTGATATTAAAAAAGAGGATGCGGTGGAAATCACTTACGGACAAGCGCCGGTCAAAGCGTATCAGCAACTGCTCGGCTATATGGATGCTGTCCGCGCAAAACTCGGCGAAGTCCGCTGCCCGGTCATGTGTTTCCAGTCGCTTGAAGATCATGTCGTGCCGCCCGCCAACACCGATTTCATTCTCGGCAAGGTCGGTTCGGAACACGCGTTCAAGCACGAACTCCATAATTCCTATCACATCGCTTCCATGGACCACGAATTGGATTTCATCGTCGCCAAATCCATTGAATGGATTGAACAGGCGCATGTCGTGCCCGCCAGCCGGCAAGCGTAGATCATATTTTATGCTATGTAAATAAATTGAATTTATTCAAAATAATGTTGACAAGCCCCATCAAGGGCCGTAACATGAACTTTACAATTTAATCATCTTATCGAGATTGACTGAGGGACTGGCCCTGAGACGTCAAAGCAGCAGACCGCAACGCGGCACTGTGCTAATTCCTTGTACCGCGTGTACAGAGATAAGAGAGGCGATCGAACGTATGAAACTACTCCTCTTCTTGTCGAAAAGAAGAAGGGGTTTTTTTATTACGTTAAAACCAAGTAAACAGGTAAGATAAATTGTTTTCAGAAAAGGAGGTGCTGTCAGTGGGGAGATGGGAGCTGGCCAAATGGTTTTCGAAAGGCCACTGGAGCTTGAGCGGAAAGGCGGGCTTGCCGCATCGGCATATCGATGCGTCCCTGAAGATCTGGGAGCTCGGATAAGCTTATCGAAAGCTGTATACATAATTTAGAGAAGTAAGAACAGCTTATTGAGAAAGTTAGGAAGTCGTATTTTCCGAAGCTTATCGCTCGCTTTCCGCGGGCGGGAATCGAGCCTCCTCATCGGCTACCGCCGCTTGCGGGGTCTCTCAAACCCGCTTTTCCCGCAGGAGTCGAGCGAACGCTTCTCCAAATACTTAGAGAGGCCATTGATTTTTTTAAATGTACAAATGTTAATCGTCTCTTTAATTATTGCGAATCATGAACAAATCATCGCTGTGAAGAACATCACCACTTTTTTCAATCATAAGGAGGAACATCGTGAAGAATATCATCTTTTTAGTTATCACGTTAATTGCACTTATCGGATTGGCCGGCTGTTCCGGCAGTGAAGCAAGCCCATCAGATTCAGGGGCAGGTTCAGAACCTGTAGAAGGCGGAGAGTTGAACGTGGCGATCGGCGCAGATCCGAACACGCTCGACTGGATGTATACGGGAGAAAGTGCCGCACGTAAAATCGGCTGGCATATTTATGAAGGCTTGTTTGCCTTGAATCAGGATTTTGAAGCAGTGCCATTGCTTGCGGAAGATTATGAAGTGAGCGAAGACGGAAAGACTTACACCATCGCGTTGCGCGAAGGCGTGACGTTCCATAACGGGGAACCGGTAACGGCGGAAGATGCCAAAGCGTCCATTGAACGTTGGTTGAAAGTATCATCTGTCGGCAAGATCACCAATGACCATGTCGAGTCCGTGGAAGCAGACGGCTCGCAATTGACCATTCAATTGAACAAAGCCTACAGTTCTTTGCTTTCTGACTTGGCGGCCCCGAAATCGGCTGCAGTCGTCTTGCCGAAAGCAATCGCGGAAGCAGCCGGCGAAAAGCCGCTTGACCATGACCAGTACATCGGCACCGGGCCTTTCCAGTTTGATTCGTGGAAGCGCGGCGATGAGATCGTCCTTGCCAAATACGACGACTACGCATCCAGAACCGAGGAGACAAGCGGTTTGACGGGAGAGAAAAAAGCCTATGTGGATTCGGTTCATTTCAAGATCGTCAAAGACCCTCAAGTGGTGGTCAATGGCTTGAAAACCGGACTTTACGATTTCGGCGATGAAGTGCCGCTCGATTTGTACGAAGTGATCGACAGCACGCCGAATATCGAAGCAGGCACCGCTACTAACGGCTATACGGTGTTGACGCCGGATAAATCGGAAGCGCCTTTCGATGACTTGCAAGTACGTCAGGCACTGAACGCGGCACTCGATAAAGAAGCGATTGCCAAAGCGACATACGGCAACGAGGAATTTTACGAATTGGACGGCGCTTTGTTCACGCCGAACCAAACCGCCCTGTATTCCGAAGAAAACACGGACGGCTTCCTGTCCTACGATGTGGATGAAGCGAAACGCTTATTGGCAGAAAGCAGCTACGACGGCGAGCCGATCAAAATCATCTTCTCAAGCGATTCCAACGACTATAAGAAAATCGCCGAGATCGCTGAACAGCAGCTTGAAGCTGCCGGCTTTGCAGTCGAGTTGGAATCCTATGAATGGGCAACATACCTTGAGAAATGGGGAGAGGCTTCCAATTGGGATCTAGTGGTCGTCGGATGGTCCCCGTTCTTCTCGCCGAACCAGGCAGGCATGTTGAGCCAGGATTCGAACAGCAGCGGCTGGTACAACAGCGAGAACTGGCAGGAGCAAATCGCCCAGTGGGCACAAGCGGAATCCGAGGAAGAGCGGCAAAAGATCCTCGCCGGCTTGAACGAAACGCTCTACGAAGAATTGCCGTTTGAAAAAGTGACGAACATCTCGAACTTGAATGCGCGCACGACCGACCTAAACGATTATAGCGAATGGTACGGCCCGCGCTTCTGGAATACGTATAAAACCAATTAACGATTAGCCATCAAATAAATAACTAAGAGAAGAAAATCGTCAGGAACGATGCTGGCGATTTTCTTCCTTTTGTGGAAAAGGGGGAATAGGCAATGCTGAACTATACGATTCGCCGGCTGTTGTCGGTGATTCCCGTCATGCTGGTCGTCAGCGTCATCGTCTTTATGATCGTTCATCTGACGCCCGGCAATCCGGCGTTCCTCATTTTAGGGGAGGACAGTTCACCGGAAGCAATTGCTGATTTGGAGCGCGAACTGGGCTTGGACCAGGCGCTATATGTCCAATTTTTCAATTGGTTTTCGCAAGTCATCACGGGGGATCTCGGAACCTCGGTTTATTCTTCGCAATCGGTGACCTCGCTGATCGCTGAGAATTTCGGGCCGACTTTCAGCCTGATGGCGCTGTCGACGGTGATCTTGCTCGTCATTGCCATTCCGGTGGCCATCCTCATTGTCGCGTTACGCAAAACCGTCTTGGATCCGATCTTCACATCGGTGTCCTTGTTCGGCGTATCCGTCCCGGAATTTTGGCTCGCGACATTATTGGTGCTCGGCTTCGGCGTCGCGCTGCCGATCTTTCCGGTGGCCGGCTATGTGCCGTTTGCGGAAGGAGTGGATGCATGGCTACACCATATCCTCTTGCCATCGTTTGTGCTGGCCATTGTTGAAGTAGGCATCATCGCACGGATGCTGCGCGATAGCATGCTCGATTCGGTCAATCAGGACTATATCAAAACAGCGCGCGCGAAAGGCGTCAAGGAACGAGAGGTGTTGATGCGCCACGTGTTCGTCAATGCCTTGATTCCGACGACGACGGTGCTCGGCGCTACGGTAGCCGGCTTATTAGGGGGCACAGTCATCATCGAGACTTTGTTCACGATCCCGGGCATCGGCCAGCTCTTGGTCGATTCCATCCACCGCCGCGATTACCCGGTCGTCCAGGGCATTGTGCTGTTCATCGCCGGCATTTATGTGTTCGTCAATTTATTGGTGGATCTGCTGTACACATTTCTCGATCCGCGGATCCGTTATGATTGACCATTTGGAAGGAGACGAAACCGATGTTTACTAAGAAAACGAATTTGCTGGCGCTGGCCATGCTATTGATCGTCGCGCTTGCGGCGATCACCGCCAGTTCCTGGCTGCCTTTCTCACCGGCCGCGATTTCTCCGGAGCAGCGATTGACCGGCCCTTCAGCGGCACATTGGTTCGGCACGGATGATTTCGGGCGCGACATTTTCTCGCGGACCGTTGTCGCCGCCCGAGTGTCTTTGTCTGTCGGCGTCATCGTTGCGGTGCTGTCGACGGTGATCGGTACAGCGATCGGCTTGATCTCCGGCTATTTCCGCAAAGTGGATTTTGTGCTGATGCGAATCATCGACGGCTTTTTGGCGTTTCCGGCGCTCATCCTTGCGCTGGCGCTGGTCGCGGCACTTGGCGGCAGCATCACCAATATCATCATCGCTTTGACGCTGGCATTTTTCCCGGTCATGGCGAGAGTCGTCCGATCGGCGACGCTGCAAGTGAAAAACCAATCCTATATCGAAGCGGCCCAGACGACCGGAGCGAGCCATGCGGTGATTATCTTTAAATACATATTGCCGAATATCCTGTCACCGGTCATTGTCCAAAGCACCTTCATTTTCGCGAAAGCGATTTTAGCGGAAGCGGCGCTCAGCTTTCTCGGCGTGGGGGTCAACCCGTCAACGCCGACCTGGGGCAATATGCTGCAGGAAGCACAGATTTATGTGACCATCGCGCCTTGGTATTCCATTTTCCCGGGCCTTGCGATCGTCATCACCGTTCTGGCTTTGAACTTGCTCGGCGATGGGCTGAGAGACAGTTTTAATCCACACCAAGCGAAACGCAAGCGCAAAACGAAGCTTGCCTAAAGGAGGTATTCGAATGCTGCAAGTAGAAAATCTTCATGTTCATCTCGATACACCGGGCGGCCTCGTGAAAGCGGTCGACGGCGTGTCTTTCTCCATCCAAAAAGGAGAGACCATCGGCATCGTCGGGGAGTCGGGGAGCGGCAAAAGCGTGCTCGCCCATTCCTTGATGAAGCTCAACCCGGAACCGTCTGCACTGTATCCGCAAGGCACGATTCATTTTGAAGGCCAGCCGGTATTGGAAATGGGCAAGACGGAACTGAGAAAACTGAGGGGCAACGACATCGCGATGGTTTTTCAAGATCCAATGTCGAGTTTGAATCCCGTATCCAAAATCGGCAAGCAATTGATCGAAGCCATTCAAGCGCATCAAAAGCGGCCGAAACAACAAGCGCGTCAAAAAGCGATTGAGTTATTGGAAGACGTCGGCATTGCCGATGCCAAAGCGCGCATGAACAGCTATCCCCACCAATTTTCAGGTGGCATGCGCCAGCGTGTCTTGATCGCCATGGCGCTTGCTTCCAACCCGAAATTATTGATTGCCGATGAGCCGACAACGGCACTCGATGTCACGATACAGGCGCAAGTTTTGGATTTGCTGAAGGGCATCCAGGAAAAATACGGCACGGCCATTCTCGTCATCACCCACGATCTCGGCGTCGTGGCCCATTTGGCCGACCGCATCCTGGTCATGTATGCCGGGAAAATCGTCGAATCGGGAAGTGCTGAAGATATCTTCTATAGAACGTCGATGCCGTACACGTGGTCGCTATTGCGTTCGATTCCGGTCATCCGGGAAGGCGGGCCGGAGCGGCTCATCCCGATCGATGGGCAGCCGCCGAGTTTGATCGACCGGCCGGCGGGATGCGCGTTCGAACCGAGATGCCCGTTCGCACAGGAGGCATGCCGGCAAGTTGATCCGCCGCTCGAACAGCGCGAAGGCAATCATTCGGCAGCGTGCATTCTGTCACGCCACGAATTCGAACAACAGAAAAAGCAATTGGAAGGGGTGTTGGCAACATGAGCGCATTATTGGATATCAAAGGGCTGCATGTCCATTTCCCTGTCAAAAAAGGCTTGTGGCAGCGCGACAAAAGCTACGTCAAAGCGCTTAACGGCATCGACCTCCAAGTCCAAAAAGGCGAGACACTCGGCATCGTCGGCGAATCGGGCTGCGGGAAAAGCACACTCGCGAGAAGCATTGTCGGCCTGCAGCAACCGACAGCGGGCGAAATCCTGTTCCACGGAAAAGATTACGCAGAAGCCAGCGCCAAAGAACTTCATGACATGCGGCGCAATGTCCAGATGGTTTTCCAGGATCCCTATACCAGTTTGAATCCGCGCATGAAGATCGGGGACAGTATAGCGGCGCCGTTAAAAGCCTATAAAAAAACCGAGCGGCTGGAAACGAGGGTCAAGGAATTGCTCGAACTGGTCGGATTGAATCCGGATACGCATTACGATAAACTGCCGCATGAATTTTCAGGCGGCCAGCGGCAACGTGTCGGCATAGCGCGCGCCCTGGCACTGGAACCGGAACTGCTGATTTGCGATGAGCCGGTCAGTGCGCTGGATGTATCGGTGCAGGCCCAAGTCATTAATTTGCTTCAGGACCTGCAGAAGCAATTGGGCTTGACCTATGTTTTCATCGCGCATGATTTGTCCGTCATCAATCATTTGGCCGACCGCGTGGCGGTCATGTATTTAGGGAAAATGATGGAGAAATCGGAACGGGGCGCATTCCATACGAAAGTGCAGCATCCGTATACACAATCCTTGCTGTCGGCCGTGCCGGTACCCGATCCGCTGCTCGAACGCGGCAGGGAACGCATCGTGCTGAAAGGCGAGCTGCCGTCGCCGGCGAACCCGCCAAGCGGCTGCGTATTCCATACGAGATGCCCTATGGCCACCGAACGCTGCAAAAATGAAGTGCCGGCGCTCGAACCGAGAGGGCTCTCGGGCCAGGAAGTTGCCTGTTTTTATCCGCTTATTGAAACACAGCCGGCTGATGCGGCGAAAGATCCGTTATATGTATAGAAGAAAAGGCATCTTTCCCAGCGCAAATGCGCGGGAAAGATGCCTTTTTTTCGATGGAGATGCTAGCGTTCCTCGCAAAGTTCTACCTAACAAAGGTAGAAATATCTACTTAACAAAGGTGGAAACTTGCGACAAGCTTTTCAGTCATCCAATAAGCGCCCGTTGTCATGCCATTGCCCGTACATGTTGTTGGCGCGTGTGTTCTCAATGAATTTCTTCAGCCGTTTATCGAATATTTCGCGGTCATAGCTTTTATAGCCTTGGATATTATCGATCCGGATCCGGCGGTACAGTTCGGGGAAGGTTAAGAAGTTTTCATAGACTTGCGGGTCTTGTCTTAAAGTGGATTCAATTTCTTCGTCGATCGCAAAAGACTCCAGCCGCATATCAGGGAGGACGCGGCGCCCTTGTTCAGTCATCAAGCCCAGTTTCTCCAGCCTTCTGACACGTTCTTTGTTCAGTTCGGTCCAATTGCTCTTTTTCCGGCGCGGTGAAAACCGCTGGGCCAATCGATTATCGGCTGTCTTTTTCGTGATGCCGTCAATCCAGCCAAAGCATAAGGCTTCTTCCACCGCATCCAAATAAGGGATTCCTTCCGGCCGTTCTTTGGTCCTGATCAGCACCCAGCAACATTTCGCGGAAGATGCGTGTTCTTCCAGCCATTCCCTCAATTCCTGCCTAGAGCTTGCGCGAAGCAAATGATCGATTTCCATCCGGCACCACTCCTTTCTCAATTAGCTGTTCGCTTATCATTTCGGCCGTAATTTTCTTCCTTTCACCAAAATGGAAAAGGGTATTCAAAAGATATGCAGAAACATAGGGGATAGTCTTTTGTTCCATTGCAATCATCACATAGAAAGGAGGAAGAATCATGGTAAGGGAAGAACGAATCAGAAATGAGCGCGGGTTGAATCCATTTACTGACATCTGGCTGCGCACGCGTGAAACCGTCCGTTTCGTCATTGAACAAAAATCATTCAAGTTCATTATACTGCTGATTGTCCTCACGGGCTTTGCTTCCGGTTTGATCGGAATGATGAACGAACGCAGCTCCGATATGCCGCCATGGGCCGCCATACTGCAGGCATTGGTCACCGGGCCGATCGGCAGCGCTTTCGGCTATTTCCTGGGTGCTGCAGTTCTGGTGTTCGTCGGCCGATTGTTTAAAGGGACGGCGACGTATCAGGAAATGTTCAAGGCGCTGGTCACTGCCCAAATTCCGCAAATTTGGCTGTTGCCGCTGCTGATCATCTGGGTGCTGGCCTCACCCGAAACGTTCCTGGCTGACCGGACCGACGTGGAAGGCAACCCGATTGTCGTCATCATGTCCATCGTCATGGCGGTCGTTTCCATCTGGACATTCATTATCGTTTGCAAGGCGGTAGGCGAAGCGCACCGGGTGTCGTCCTGGAAAGGGTTTTTTATCGTCGTGCTGCCGGGGATCGTCATCACGATCATCGTTTTGATTATCGTCTTTGTGTTGTTCGCTTCATTCTTCAGGGAGTTTTTCTGAAGTGAAGAAAATTAAAATATATTAATAGGAAGAAATTCGGGCAACTCTTTCTGTGTTGAACCATGCAGAAAAGATTTGCCCTTATTTTCGTTCATATTGCTGTTCACCCGGCCTCTAGTTTAGTATAATTCTAATGTAAGAATCATTATATGCAATTAGCAAGGCCCGGCAACACGCGTGCTGGTAGAAGGTTACCTTTTTCATTATCAATTAGGAGGTTTTTACAAGATGGATAACAACGAACAAAAGCGTCATACAGCTGCATCCGATGCACAATGCCCATTTACGGGCGCCGGCGGGCAACAGCCGACTAGCCAAACGGGCGGACACCAAGACAGCGCCATCACGACTTCGAACAAGCCAGGCAAAACGCAAAATAAAGACTGGTGGCCGAATATGTTGAATGTCAATATTCTGCATCAGCATGACACGAAATCGAACCCTCTGGGGATAGAATTTGATTATCAAGCGGAATTCGAGAAATTGGATTACGATGCATTGAAACAAGACCTTAGCGATTTGATGACCAATAGCCAGGAATGGTGGCCAGCGGATTATGGCCATTACGGCGGATTGTTCATCCGCATGTCTTGGCATGCGGCAGGTACTTACCGTACAACGGATGGCCGTGGAGGCGGTTCTACCGGCAACCAGCGTTTCGCGCCGCTTAACAGCTGGCCGGATAACGTCAACTTGGACAAAGCGCGCCGTTTGCTTTGGCCGATCAAGAAAAAATACGGAAACAAAATCTCTTGGGCTGACTTGCTCGTCTTGACAGGCAACGTGGCACTCGAATCGATGGGCTTCAAAACTTTCGGATTCGGTGCAGGCCGTGAAGATATCTGGGCGCCTGAAGAAGACGTCTATTGGGGCAATGAAAAAGAATGGCTCGCGGATAACCGCTATTCCGGCGACCGCGAACTGGAAAACCCGCTCGCTGCCGTTCAAATGGGCTTGATCTACGTGAACCCGGAAGGCCCGAATGGCAAACCGGATCCGCTTGCCAGTGCAGTGGATATCCGTGAGACGTTCGCGCGCATGGGCATGAACGACGAAGAAACCGTTGCCTTGATCGCAGGCGGCCACACATTCGGTAAAGCGCACGGCGCTGGAGACCCTTCCAACGTAAGCGACGATCCGGAAGCGGCAGTCATGGAAAACATGGGGCTTGGCTGGAAGAGTTCATACGGCTCTGGAAAAGGCCGCGACACGATTTCAAGCGGTATCGAAGGCGCATGGACTGCTCACCCGACCCAATGGGACAATGGCTATTACGAGCAATTGTTAGGCTATGAGTGGGAATTGACGAAATCTCCTGCCGGCGCTTACCAATGGACAGCAGTAGACCTCTCTGAAGAACAAATGGCACCAGACGCAGAAGATTCGTCCATCAAAGTGAAAACGATGATGACAACTGCCGATATGGCGCTTCGCGTAGATCCGGAATACGAAAAAATTTCCCGCCGTTTCTACGAAAACATGGATGAATTCCAAGATGCGTTCGCGCGTGCATGGTTCAAGCTTCTTCACCGTGACATGGGCCCGAAAGTCCGCTACTGGGGACCAGAAGTGCCAGCAGAAGAGTTGATCTGGCAAGACCCGGTACCGGCAGCGCCAGGAACCTTGAAAGACAAAGAAGTGGCTGAACTGAAAGCGAAAATCCTGGAAAGCGGCGTCAACCCGCAGCAGCTCGTCAAAGCAGCTTGGGCTTCTGCCAGCACATTCCGCGGTTCTGACAAGCGCGGCGGCGCAAACGGTGCGCGCATCCGCTTTGCACCACAGCGCAGCTGGGATGCCAACGAACCGGAAGAGTTGGAAAAAGTGCTTTACTTCTATGAGCATTTGAAAGCAGAAACAGGCGATAAAGTGAGCATCGCCGACTTGATCGTCCTCGGCGGCAACGCAGCGATCGAACAAGCGGTCAAAGCAGCCGGTTTTGATATCGAAGTGCCATTCACGCAAGGCCGCGGAGACGCGCTTGAAGAGCAAACCGATGCTGAAAGCTTTAAAGTGCTTGAGCCGCTATCTGACGGTTTCAGAAACTACCATAAGAAAGAATATGCAACAAGCCCGGAAGAAATGCTGTTGGATAAAGCGCAATTGCTTGGCCTGACAGCTCCGGAAATGACCGTTCTTGTCGGCGGCATGCGCGCACTTGGCGCAAACCACGAAGGTTCTACAGCAGGCGTCTTCACTGATAAGGTTGGCGTCTTGACCAACGACTTCTTCACGAAGCTATTGGATATGGACATCGAATGGGCACCGGTCGAGTTCAATAAATACGAAGGCAAAAACCGTGCAACTGGCGAATCCGCTGGCACTGCAACGCGCATCGACCTCGTATTCGGCTCGAACTCCATCTTGCGTGCGATTTCCGAAGTCTACGCACAAGACGACAACAAAGAAAAATTCGTCCATGACTTCATCAAAGCATGGAACAAGGTGATGAATGCCGATCGTTACGATCTGCAGAAATAAACAAGATACTGACTGGCCAGCATTTAGCTGGCCGGTTTTTTTGTGGACTCACATCAACTGGAAATAAGAGAATTCAGAAAAATGTAATTTCTTGTTGTATTTAGTGATAAACTGGAATAAGAGCCATCATCCAAGAGTACGTTTTATCGACCCCAGATGCGTTGCAGCCACTGGATTCAGATCAAAAACGGTAAGGAGAGAGTTAGATTGCCAAAAAGAAAAAGCTTTTATAAAAGAAGTTTGAGTGTTGGAATTCTCGGTTCGGCCTTATTGATAGCAGGGTGTGGAACGGCAGATACCATCGCTGAACAGCCAGCAGAAAGTGAACAAGCGGATGTTGAAACAACGACGGCATCGGGTGGGTCCGGAGAAACGGAACAACCGGAAGAAGAAGCAGAAGAAACTAAAGTAACAGAAGAAGAGGAAACGCAAGAGACAGAAGAAAATGCACAAGAGGCGGAGACTGCTGCTAGTGATGAAGAGGGGCAAGCGGTGCCTGAAGACCAGCGGGGCATCACCATGCCGCTACCGCTTGGCACGCCGCTGGCCGATTTGATTGCCCATTACGGAGAACCGACTTATGACGATTACTTCCTCGGGAGCCGGCTCGTCATGTTTAAAGAAAAAGACGGTTATTTCCTGGATGACGACAATATTGCTAAAGGTTTTCTCGTCGGCAATCCTGACGTCTCGGTCTTCGATACCCGCGTCGGCATGACGTTTGAAGAAGTCGATGAGATTCTTGGGGCAAAAGGAGAGGTAGGGTACGACCGGTCGGAAACACAGTACTATCTCAATATCCATTACGTCGAGAATTACAAAATCACGTATTCTGCTGAAACGGAAGACGGCCCGGTGGTCGATATAGTTATAATAAGGAACAAATAATGGCTGAAGCCAATGCCCAAGTGTTCAAGTAAGGGCGATACTGCACGCACCCTGAACAGCAAGCGAGGAATGTGGATGATCCATTTTAAAGAAGTCGACCGCCATAATTTTGCCGATGTAATCGGCTTGAAAGTGGCAGAACACCAAAAGTCATTTGTGGCGCCGAATGTCTATTCCTTGGCACAGGCAAAAGCGTACCCGGAATGTGTCTGTTCAGCCGTTTACCACGACGATGAACTCGTCGGGTTCACTATGTATTGCCTGGACCAGGATGACCAGGAATATTGGATTTATCGCTTGATGATCGATGAAAAGCATCAATCAAAAGGCTACGGAAAGTTGGTGATGAAACGGCTCATCGCCGAGCTTCAACAAGACCGTGAACATCACATGATTTACTTGAGTTTTGAGCCGGCCAATAAAGGGGCAAAGAAATTATACGAACAGCTGGGCTTTATGGCAGACGGCCGCATCATCGAAGGGGAAATCGTCTACAAACTGACTTATTGAAAAAACTCCCGCTGCGTCTTTTGATGCAGCGGGAGTTTTGTTGTGAAAAGGAGAAAGGCTGGAAACGGCTGGAGTGGCATCTGGCAAATGAATCTTTTCCAAAAGCTGTCCGTAAATAAAGGAAATCAAAGCCAAATAGCCAACTTCATATACAAGAGTATCTGCAGTGAGTAAGAAGTGGAGGCGGAGAGAAATGGAAAATTCTGAAGAACAATTGACTAAAAGCCAACGGGACGAGTTGCTCGAAACCTTGAAAAAGCGCTTTGAACAAAACGAGCAACGCCACGAAAAGATGGGGTGGGACAATATCCTGTTAAAGCTGAACGAAAATCAGAAGAGCTTGGTGATTTTGCAACGGATGGAGGAAACAGGCGGCGAACCGGATGTCATTGGCTATGAAGCGGAAACCGGCATGTTCTTGTTTTGCGATTGCTCGAAGGAAAGCCCTGCAGGACGCAGAAGCCTTTGTTATGACCGGGCGGCGCTTGAATCGCGTAAAAAGAACAAGCCCGAAAGCTCGGCAGTGGATAAGGCAAAGGAGATCGGCATTGAATTATTGACAGAAGACCAGTACAGGATGCTTCAGACCTTGGGGGAGTTTGATTTGAAGACTTCAAGTTGGCTCGAGACCCCGCAGGAAATTCGGGAGCGAGGCGGGGCGATTTTTGGCGATTGCAGGTACGGGCAGGTTTTTGTTTACCATAACGGCGCGGATTCCTATTACGCCGCAAGGGGGTTCAGGGGGATCTTGAAAGTATAAGCAGTAAAGATGTTCCACGTGGAACGAAAAGAACGACTTCACAGTGAAGGGCATCAAAACAGCAATAACCAGAAAGGGAGTTAGTATGAGGCAATTTTATATCAAACAAAAAGTGTTCAGCTTGAGCGAGAAGTTCACGGTGAAAGACGAACAAGAACAGGATCAGTATTTTGTGGAAGGCAGTTTTTTGAAAATCCCGAAGACCTTTTCAATTCTGGACGCAGGAAATCAGGAAATCGGCGTGATCACGAAAAAGACCTTTAGTTTCTTGCCGACTTTCTTCGTAGAAGTGGACGGGCAGGAAGCGGTCATGATCAAGAAAGAGTTCACTTTTCTAAAGCCTCGCTACGCCATTGAAGCGGAAGGCATCGATGTGCAAGGGAATTGGTGGGAAATGAATTTTGACATCCTTCAGCACGGACAAGTTATCGGCTCAGTAAGCAAGCAATGGCTCAGCTGGGGAGACACGTATCAAGTAGACATCTTGGATGAAACGAAAGAGCATCTCATCATTTCACTCGTCGTTGCAATCGATTGCGTAAAAGCCGATCAAGCTGCAGCTGCTTCTGCTGGTGGATAAGAAAGCAATGCGGATAAACCTAAAATAACCTGAAACACTCACTGCATAAGTGGGTGTTTTTTATGGAAGTGAATAAGATTCTGAAAAAATAGATTTGAAAATTAATTCCAATAACTTTATACTTGGAGCTATCTTCCTTTCTCTAAAACTTTACTGTGCTAGAGAAAGAGAGCGAAAAGGAGGCGGAAGCCGGTTGGAAAAGAAAGTTCGTCAATTATTTTATTTTTTCATCGCATTCGGGATCGTCGTTTTGGCTGGATGTTCGAGCGACAACACGGAAAATGAGGGCGGTGCTGCCTCTGAAGACGAGAAAAGCGGCGGGACCTTGGTTTATGGGCGCGGCGCCGATTCGGTCAGCCTGGACCCGATCAATGTGACAGACGGCGAATCGATCCGGGTCACGCACAATATATACGAAACACTTCTGGAATACGACCATAATTTGGAGCTTCAGCCGAAACTGGCGACGGAATACAACTCAAGCGAAGATGGCCTGACTTGGACATTTCAGCTGCGAGAAGGCGTGAAGTTCCATGACGGCACCGATTTTAACGCAGACGCCGTCGTCTTTAACTTCGAGCGTTGGATGGACCCTGAAAACCCGTACCACGAAGGGGATTTTCCTTATTATCCGTTCTTGTACGGCGGGTTTAAAGGAGACGAAAACCACTTGATCGAATCGGTGACAGCGACAGATGATTACGAACTGGAAATCGTGTTGAAGCGGAAAACGGCGCCGTTCCTCAGCTATTTGGCGATTTCCATGTTCGGGATTGCCAGCCCTGCAGCGATTGAACAGCACGGGGCGGGCATCGGAGAGAACCCGGTCGGCACAGGGCCGTTCAAATTCGAGGAATGGAACCGCAACAACACCATCACGCTGTCCAAAAACGAAGAGTATTGGATGGACGGAAAGCCTTATCTCGACCAAGTCATTTATCAAGTCATTCCCGAAAACTCTGCACGCTTGAATGCCTTGCAGACAGGGGAAATCGACATTGTGGACGGGATGAACGCGAGCGATACGACGATTGCGGAAGACACGGACGGCATTGAGTTGATCAAACGCCCAAGTTTCAATATCGGT
The DNA here is from genome assembly GCF_041320495.1 of Planococcus sp. SSTMD024. Taxonomy (NCBI): domain Bacteria; kingdom Bacillati; phylum Bacillota; class Bacilli; order Caryophanales; family Caryophanaceae; genus Planococcus; species Planococcus sp. SSTMD024. Next base: position 93,335 of record NZ_JBGGNS010000022.1, read on the forward strand.
TATATGGCGTTCAATATGGAAAAAGAGCCATTTGATGATCCTTTGGTGCGCAAGGCCATCAATATGGCGATCAATAAAGAAGAAATCGTCGATGCCTTTTATAACGGACTGGCAGACCCGGCAACAAGCCCGCTGCCGCCGTCTCTCTGGAGCCATGACGAGTCACTGGAAAAATACGATTACAATGTAGAAGAAGCGAAGAAGCTATTGGCGGAAGCCGGCTATGAAGACGGCTTTACAACGGAATTGCACACAATGAGCAATCCCCGCCCTTATTTGCCGGAACCGATGAAAATTGCGGAAGCGATCCAATCGGACTTGGCAGAAATCGGCATCACGGCAGAAATCGTATCGTCTGAATGGGCGACTTATTTGGAAGACACGAAGAGCGGCAAGCACAGCATGGCGATGTACGGCTGGACTGGGGTCATGGCCGACCCGGACAATTTTCTCTACCCGAACCTGAGCAAAACGAACGCCGAAGTGCCTGCACAAAACATCGCATTCTATAAGAGCGACGAATTCACGTCATTGATTACGGAAGCGCGTGAAACGATCGACCCGGACAAGCGGACGGAGCTGTACCAGGAAGCCCAGCAATTGTTCCAGGAAGACGCCCCGTGGGTGATGCTCGCTTATACGACGCCGCCGTTGGCACAGAGCGATTACGTGGAAGATTACAATCCGCATCCAATGAGCAATGATTTAATGACCGATGTATATTTATCAAACTAAGCAGCTGGAGTTGAACCGTTTTGTATAAAGTATTGAAGGAGTTATGTGGATTGGTGGGGCCAAGCGGCTTCGAACAAGATGTACAACGCTATATCAAGACTGAAATAGAAAATAAAGTGGCGAAGTGTGAGGTGGACCCGCTCGGCAACATCATCGCGACCATTCCGGCGACGGATGCTTCCTTGCCGTCGATTCTGCTTGCCGCGCATTCGGATGAGATCGGCTTTATCGTGAAAAAGGTCGAAGCGAATGGCACGCTGCGCTTCGAACAGCTCGGTGGCTTCGACAACCGCACCTTGCTGGCCCAGCCGGTGACGATCAAAGGCGATGATGGCTATATCCAGGGAGTCATCGGGACGCTCGCTGTCCATTACGTGAAATGGGACGACCCGAAGCGCATCGCTTCGCACCGGGAACTGTACATCGATATCGGGGCGGCTTCGCCTGAAGAAGTCGCGCAAATGGGCGTCAGGGTCGGCCAGCCGGTGAGTTACGGAAGCGAATTGAAGCTGATCGGCGATGCCAGGCAAAACCGCGTCGTCGGAAAAGCCTTGGATGACCGGGCGGGCTGTGCCGTATTGCTGGAGTTGATCGAGCAATTTCATCAACAAGCCGGTTTGAAGCATGGCGATATCCATTTCGCTTTCACTGTACAGGAAGAGGTCGGGCTTCGCGGCGCATCGGTGTTGAGCGCGAACCTGCAGCCGGATTTCGCTTTGGCAATCGATACGACGCCGACGAGCGACACAAATGACGTGCTTATGACCGGAACCCGAAAACTGGGCGGCGGACCGTGCATCAAGATTACGGATAAATCCCTGATTTCGCACCCTTTGGTAACGGGGCTATTGGAGAAAGTGGCCGCCAATCAAGCGATTCCGTATCAACAGGAAATCTTTATGGGCATCGGCACAGATGCCGGGGTGATCCACATGACTTATAAAGGCGTCTCATCCGGTGTCGTCTCGATTCCGTCCCGTTATACGCATACGCCGATTGAAATTGTGGATTTGAAGGATTTGGAGCATACCGTGGATTTGGTGAAACACTTTATTTTGTCGTCGAATGAATTAAACGGAAAAACTTTCTTGGATACCTAATAAGATTCCCAAAACGCTTTTTTGCTTGCGAACCCAATGGGGGAAGCGAGGAGAAAGGCGTTTTTTCTTTGTGAGGATTTACGCTTTTCAAGCGGGGTTTCCTTAAATTCCAGAAAATTGAAACTTACCTCTAGTTAATTCGTATTATAAACAAAGGAGATGGTCGGAATGCGGAAAGGAGCAAGCAAATGGAAGCTGGCACTGGCGGTTTTGGCCGTGCTCGCGGCTTTGTTCACTATAGGCGGATGTATGGCGGCGGAAGCGGACGATCCGAAAATGGAGACAATCGAGCGGGTATTGGAGCTGCAATTCAACGGGCCGGACGAAGAGTTTCTGGAGACGATGTGGAATCCCGCGAACAAACAAATCGTGGACGGCGTCGAAGTGAATGAGGCATTTGAGCAGCAAGTGGACGATAAATACGGAGCTTACTTCACCGACAGTGAATTGGATCAGTTCATGCGGGTATTCGGCACTTACTTTCCAGGATTGGCTGATATTTACGGGTATGAGCTGCGTTTGGAAGACGTAGACATCGAGCTGAGCGAGACGGTGGCGAACCGCTATTTATTTACAGCAGAAGTCGCGTTTCAGAAAAAAGGCGGAAAAGAGCAGCATGCTGAAGTGGGAGGCGTCGTGTTATTTTCGACCGCTCAAGAAGGCAAGATCGGCAAGTTCACTTATACGGACGACCAAGGCTTATCGGAGCGCTTAAAACAATAACGATCGAGGGGGGAGGGATGATCATGTTCAGTGAACCACCGAAATGCCAAGTGTGCGGCAAGGAAATCGAAGGCGGCGAACCGGTGCATATCCAGATGCGCTACCCGAAGCGCAAAGGGTTCACGGAAATCAAAGCGTATTTAAAAACGGAGGCCCAGTTTACGTGCGATGTGTGCGCCAAAAGCAAAAAATAACGAAAGCCCCCGTCCGAACGGCTTCCGGGGGGTAGTGGAAGGCCGTTCGGACGGGGGCTTTCAAATGGCTTAACTTTCGGCAAGGAATCCTTCTTCAAAGATGCCAAGCAGATGATCCAGGGTGATCGGGTCGCTATACGTCGAAGCTTTCGTATTGATTTCAATGACGTGCTCTTCACTTACGGCAGGGATATTGTTCCACACATCGGTTTCAATGAATGAGTTGTCGACATCCGGATTTTTGCTGAGTACGACATAATCCCCTGCAAAGTCAGGCAATACTTCGAGCGAGAAGGTGTGAACGCCCGCTTCAAGAGCCAATTCCTCGACTTTTTCCGGCATGTTCAAGCCCATTTCCTGATAGAGGATCTCGGTGCCGCGTGCGTAATTGTCGCCAAATACATAGAATTCCTTATTGCCGCTTTCGATGACTGAAACAGTAGCGTCTTCGCCAATTTTGGCACGGATTTCTTCACCGGCAGCTTGTGCGCGGCTTTGGAAATCAGCGACCCAATCTGTCGCTTCTTGTTCTTTATTGAGCAATTTGCCGATTTCGACTTGCTGCTCCAAATAGTCGAGTTTGCCCCACGTAAAGGCAACGGTCGGTGCGATTTCGCTCATCTTGTCGAGATTTTTCATATGGGTGCCTGCGATGATGAGGTCCGGGTCCAATTCGATGATTTTTTCCAGATTGTCTTCCGTGACGATTTCGACACCGGACAGCATATCTTCAAAAAGCGGGTTGGCATTGGTCCATTCGTCAATGCCGACGATATTGCCTTCAAGCGCCAACACATTCGGCCCGTTTGTCAAGGCGATGATGCGCTGAGGGTCTGTCGGCACTTCGACAGCACCTGTTTCCGATTCGTATGTAAATGTTTCCGCCGCTGCGTCTTGTTCTGCAGCGCCTGTCTCTTCAGACGATTCGGCAGAGCCGCAAGCTGCAAGTACAGCCAATAGCAGTAAAAGCATGAACAATAATCCTGATTTTTTCAAGTTCTTCTTCTCCTTTTTCGAGAACGATCAATCAATAATGATAATCATTTTCAATTAGATTCTTGTTTCATCCTACTTCTCTGCTCGTGTATTGTCAATAAACTTGTGGAAGAGAATTTCACCAAGCTTGTTGTTTTCTGCCATCTTGTGCAACTTTGAAAACTTTTGAAGGAAGTGGTTCGAATGAATGTTGAATTGACGCGGTTTCGCGTGAAAAAAGGAAAGTCGGAAGTGGTGGACGAATGGCTGAAGTTCCTGAACGATCATATGGAAGATGTTCTCGCGACGTTGGAAGGCGAGAACATGTACGTTGAGACGATTTTCCGGGAAACGCTGGACGGGGCCGAGTATTTGTATTGGTACTCTGTGCAAGGGGAAGGCGGGCAGGCGGTGGAAACCTCGACGCATTGGATCGACGAAAAGCACATGGCGTACTGGCAGGAATGCATCGATCCAGACTTCCAAGCAGCCGATTTATCGGTCGAAGCGGTCATGATTCCCAGCCATATCCGGAACCAGATGAAGTAATAAAGATAAGAGCGGGCTGAAGCAGTAGCCCCGCTCTTTTTTTTATGAAAAATAACATCAAGCCCAAATCGTGCTTGCGCAATAAAAAACAAAGGTATATGATGTAAATCGTAACATTTACTCTTTGCACTTAATTCATATTGTCGATTCCCGTTATCTGGAGCTCTAAATTACATAGAACATCTAGCCACTGCGAAGGAGGCTAAAAATTTTTTCGGTTTTATAAATCGTAATAATTACTTTTTAAAGGGTTGCTTCGGTCAATTAATGCAAGAAATGTTTATACGCTCTGCTAGTTTTACCAACATGATTCAAAAAGGAGAAGATCTTATGAAGAAACTGTTAATTCTATTCGCTGCATTAGCCGCTATGGTGCTAGTATTGTCCGCCTGTTCCGATTCATCAGCGGAGGGCGGGGGTGATGCCGCCAAAGAAGTGAATCTATTGTTCAATTTTGCGACCAATTCACTCGACCCCCATGTTGACACAAGCTATGTGCCGGTGCGGGCGGGAATAGCCGAGACTTTGGTTTATTTGAACGACGAAACTTTGGAGATCGAACCGTGGCTGGCAAAGAGCTGGTCAAGTGAGGATGGCCAGACGTGGACATTCCAGCTGCGCGAAGATGTGAAGTTCCAAAACGGCAAGCCGATGGACGGCGAAGCGGTGAAAGCGTCCTTGGAACGCGCCATGGCCGATAATATCGCCATTGCAAATGCACTGCGCATCGAGTCGATCGCAGTCGACGATGCGGAATTGACCATCAAAACGACGATGCCGTTCCCGGAATTCCCTTCTGAATTGGTGCATCCGAACACCTCGATCATCGATGTCAGTGAAACTGATTTTATCAACAAACCCGTCGGCACCGGGCCGTTTGCGGTCGCTTCGTTCACGCCGGGTACGGCAGTAGACTTGGTGCGCTTCGACGACTATTGGGACGGCGCTGCGAAACTGGAGAGAGCACGATTTTCATTTAACGAAGACGCCAATGCCCGTTCGCTTGCACTCGAATCAAAAGGCGCGGACATCGTGTTCCGCCCGGAAGTGGAAACGGTCGAACAGCTAGAAGCAATCGACGGTGTGACGGTCGAGTCGACTTCGACATTCCGCGTCCATCAGATGACGATGAACTTGCAGCGCGAGTCCTTGCAAGATGTGCATGTCCGCCAAGCGATCGATGCATTGATCGACCGGGACATGATCGCCGAAACGATTTTAAGCGGCCATGCGGAAGTGGCGACAGGGCCGTTTCCGTCTTCTTTCTCCTTTGCCCCGGACTATCCTGAAAAGCAGCGGGGGATCGATGAAGCGCGCAAACTGTTGGAACAGGCAGGCTATACGGAGCAGGACGGCGTGATGCAAAAAGACGGTGAGCCATTGACGTGGACGCTGTTGACGTATAGCGCACGCGCCGATTTGCCCTTGATTGCCCAAGTGTTCCAATCAGATGCGGGGCAGCTCGGCATTGACGTAGTGATTGAACAAATTGAAATCCCGGAAGAGCATATGGTCGCCAACCGCGACTGGGATTTGGCGACTTACAGCAACTTAACCGCACCACGCGGGGATGCGGGCTATTACTTGAACGCTACCTATCACCCGGAAGGCGCCCTCAATTTCAGCGGGGCAGATGACGACAAGCTGACGGCGATGATCGATGAATTGAACCAGGTCGTCGGTCAAGAGCAACGGTCGGATATCGCAGAAGAAATCGCCAGCTACGTCGACGAGCAGATGTACAACTCATTTGTGCTGCATCCGAATACGCTCGTGGCCTATAATTCCGGCAAGGTGAAAAATTGGACGACGACAAGAAGCGAATACTATATGCTGACGAACGAATTGGATGTGGAGTAAGTGATTCGCATCCTTGCACGCCGCTTAGCTGAAGTGGCGATCTTTCTCTTATTGATTACGTTCGTCAGTTTCCTATTCGCACGGATGGCACCGGGAGACCCGGTGCTGTCGATTCTGCGTGTCGATGACTTATCGGTATCGGCCGAGCAAGTGGAACAATTGCGCGAAGACATGGGGTTCAACGAGCCATTGCTCGTCCAGTACGGCGAGTGGTTGGCAGATTTTGCCCGCCTGGATTTCGGAAATTCCTATATTTCCAACCAGCCTGTCATGGACATGTTGCGTGGCGGCGTTCCGGCAACATTGGAATTGACGCTCGGCGGGCTGTTCGTCATGGTGCTGGTCGCCTTGCCGCTCGGTTCACTCGCCGCACTTTACAGAGGCAGGTGGATCGACCAAGTGAGCCGCGGCTTGTCGCTGCTCGGTGCGGCCGTTCCAAGTTTCTGGCTGGGCCTTATATTGATCGATCTGCTCGGCGTCCGCTTAGGATGGCTGCCGACAATGGGGAGGGACGGCTTGCATTCTGCCGTCCTTCCTTCCGTTACGTTAGGGCTCGCGATTTCGAGTGTTTATGTGCGCTTATTGCGCTCGAGCTTGATTGATTCTTTGAATCAGGAAAATATTCGGGCGGCGCGTGCCCGCGGGATTTCAGAACCGCGGATTTTCTTCAGCCACGTGCTGCGTGCGAGCTTGCCGCCGGTCATCACCGTATTCGGCGTCAGCTTGGGCAGTTTAATCGGCGGCGTCGTTGTCATTGAAGTGATTTTCGCCTATCCCGGTATCGGCAAGATGGTCGTCGACGCGATCCGCGGCAGGGATTATCCGATGATCCAGGGCTATATTTTCGTCATGGCTATTCTGGTATTTGTCATCAATAGCATCGTTGATCTGTCGTATCGTTATTTAAATCCGGAACTGCGCTTAAAAGGAAAGGGGAGAGTGTGATGAAAAGCGGGCTTACTATAAATAAAACATGTGCCACCAAGGTCTTTTTATCGACTTTCCTGATTCTGATCGCTTCGATTGCGGCTTATACCTTTCTAATATTGAAGCACGATCCGTCATTCGTGGATTTGAATGAGCGCCTGCTTCCGATGAGCTGGCAGCATCCGTTTGGCACCGATCATCTGGGCCGCGATATGCTGACGCGCATCCTGCTCGGCTTTCAATTGACAGTCGGCTATGGCTTTTTGGCGCTTCTGTTAGCCGTTGCGATCGGAGTGCCGATGGGTGTCATTGCAGGATTCAAGGGCGGGCTCATCGATCGCCTGCTGATGAGGGTGGCAGATGCGTTTTTGGCATTTCCGGATACGGTCGTTGCGATTGTGCTGAGCGGTTTGCTCGGTGCAGGCATCGAGAATCTATTGTTGGCGATCATTTTGGTCAAATGGGTGAATTACGCGCGCCTTGCCCGCAGCACAGTCGTCACGGAACGGCAGAAAGATTACATCACCATGGCCAAAATCAACGGCTTGAGCGAATGGCGCATCATGTTGAAGCATTTGTTTCCCCATCTGATCGGCCATATTTTGGTGCTTGCGAGCCTGGACTTGGGGAAAATCATTTTATTGATTTCTTCCTTGTCGTATATCGGGCTCGGCGCACAGCCGCCGGCGCCGGAATGGGGCGCGATGCTCAACGAAGCACGTCCTTATTTCCAGACGGTCCCGGCCTTGATGATCTATCCCGGTCTCGCCATCGTGACGGTCGTCTTGTTTTCCAATCTGCTTGGCGATTATTTGCGCGATAAATTTGACGTGAAAAAGGAAGTGGCAGAATGACTTTGCTTTCTGTACAAAATTTAACAGTCCAGGCCGGAGAAGCCCCGCTCGTTAGTAACATTTCCTTCGATGTCCAAAAAGGCGAATGGCTTGCAATCATCGGGCAAAGCGGCAGCGGCAAAAGCGTCACCGCCTCGGCAATCGGCCGTTTGCTCGCACCGAATTTGAAAGCCCAGGGCAAAGCGCTTTATAATGGAAAAGATATCCTGCAGTTGGGTGCAAAAGAAATGCGCCGCTTGCGGGGCACTTCCATTTCCTATATCTTTCAGGACTATCAAGGTTCTTTTACGCCGTTTCATACAATCGGCCGCCATTTTGATGAGTTTTTGAAAGCCCATTTCAAACTGTCGAAAGCACGGCGCAGGGAAATGGCGGAACAGGCGCTCGAGTCGGTAGGATTGCAGCCGGAGATGTATACGCGCTACCCGTTCCAATTGAGCGGCGGCCAGCTGCAGCGCAGTTCGATTGCCTTGGCGCTGCTGACAAAGCCGGACCTCGTCATTGCAGACGAACCGACAGCGGCACTCGATAGCATTTCGGCCTTTAAAGTGCTTCGTTTGCTTGCGGATCTGCAGCAGGAAACCGGCTGTGCGATGCTCTTCATCACCCACGATCTGCGGCATGTGCGAAAACATGCCGACCAAATTATCGTGATAAAAGAAGGGGCAGTCGTCGAGAAAGGTGACAAGCAAAGCGTTCTGGACCAGCCGCAGCATCCCTATACCCGAGCGCTGATGGAAGCGTCGCCCAGCTTGTCCGCGGCATCCCAGCTATTGAAGGGAGATGACACCGCATGCCTTTATTGCAATTGAACAATGTCCAAAAATCCTACCAGCCGGGAATCCCGGTGCTAAAAGACATCAACTTTACGCTCGGCCGAAAAGAATGCGTTGGGATTGTCGGCGAGAGCGGATGCGGGAAAAGCACCTTGGCCCGCTGCATTTTGCAGTTGGAGCGTCTTGACCAAGGGGAGATTTTGTTTGAAGGCACGCCATTGCAGGATAAAGGCGAACGGGAAATCCGCCCGTACCGGCGTCACCTGCAAACCGTCATGCAAAATCCGGCTTCTTCGCTGAACCCGAAGTTGAAGATCCGCCATTCATTGATGGAGCCGTTTCGCCAGTACGGCGCGCAAGTCTCTTTGACCCACTTCCGGCATGGCACTGAAGAAAGTATGGCGCGCCAATTGATGGAAGCGGTGGAACTTTCGCCGGACTTGTTATCGCGTTACCCTCATGAACTGAGCGGCGGCCAGAAGCAACGCATCTCGATTGCGCGCGCCATCAGCCTGGAGCCCGCGCTTGTGGTGCTGGATGAACCGACGTCGAGTTTGGATGTCCTGACGCAAATGTCGATCTTGAAGCTGCTCGATCATCTCCGCGATGCATTGGACTTATCGTATTTATTCATTTCCCATGACCTGCTGGCCATTCAGGCATTGAGCCAGAAAATACTGGTCATGAAAGAAGGGCAAATCGTCGATCGTTTCGACAAAGAGGGTTTGTTCGCAGATGAACGCCATCCTTATACACAACAATTGGTTTCGTTATTCGACCGAACAGGAGTGCACCATGAATCATAAAAAATACTTGGCGCTTGCCTTGCCTTTAACCTTTTCCACCGTGACGACGCCTTTGCTCGGGGCCGTGGATACCGCGGTCGTCGGGCAGCTGCCGCACCCCGCTTACCTTGGGGGCGTCGCGATCGGGACCGTGGTCTTCAATACGATGTACTGGCTGTTCGGCTTTTTGCGCGTCAGCACCTCAGGTTTTGCCGCACAAGCACTCGGTGCGCAGGATGAGCTGCAGGAAACGCTGTCGTTTATTCGGCCGTTTTTCATCGCGCTATTAATCGGGCTCGTTTTCCTGATTCTCCAAAATCCGATCGCGGCAGCTGCGATGGCCTTGCTCAATCCGGCACAGGACGTAGAAGCCTTGGCGCTGGATTATTTCCATATCCGCGTATGGGGCGTGCCGGTGACGTTCATCAATTACGTCATTCTCGGCTGGCTGATGGGCATGTCGCGCATCCGCCTCGCGGTGACGATCCAAATCGCCATGAACTTATTGAACATCGCGCTCGATTTGCTGTTCGTGACAGGTTTTGCCTGGGGCGTCACTGGGGTCGCCTCTGCCACCTTGATCGCCGAAGTGAGCGCCATGGTTCTGGGCATTTATTTTCTCGTGAAACGGACGCAATTCACGCTGAAGCTATTGCCGCTCCAGCAGATTTTCGAAGCCGCGGCTTTGAAAAAGATGATCGCCGTCAACCAGGATCTGTTTATCCGGACCGTGTGCCTGCTCGCTGTTTTCAATATCTTTACATACAAAAGTGCGTCATTCGGCACCGAGACATTGGCTGCCAATGCCGTGCTGATCCAAATCCATTATTTGATGGCTTATTTTTTCGACGGCTTCTCGAATGCCTCGAGCATTTTATCCGGCAAGGCGGCCGGGTCGAGAGATGAAGGCTTGTATAAACGGACGCTCGCTTTGGCCAGCCAATGGGCGCTGATCACGGCGCTGTTTTTGACTGCTGTGTATTGGCTGTTCAGTGGCCCGGTTATCCGCCTGTTTACCGGAATCCCGGAAGTCATCACCATTGCATCCGATTACAGCATGTGGCTATTGCTGTTTCCGATTTCCACAAGCATCGGCATCATTTTCTACGGCATTTTCACGGGAGCCACCGAGACAGCGCCTGTCCGGAAGTCGATGCTGATGGCGCTGATGCTGTTTTTGGCCGTCTATTTTCTCGCCGTCCCCCTGTTCGGCAACCACGGCTTATGGCTCGCGTTCATTGCGTTTAGTGCGGGTCGTTCATTATTCCTTTCCATGTATATTCCGAAGTTGAACCGGCATTTTTCGGCTTGATTTTTATTTCAATAAGTTCCTATCTTCATATTTCCTCAATTGTTTTAAAAGGATAGGATGAGAAATTGGGAATTTATGGGCTGCCTGAATGTGCCCATACACATTGGACCAATTCCATAAGAATGGGGAATAATGATACTGAAAATAATTCGGGTTATTCTTCAATTAAGCGTTATCGGAGCAGGAAGCTATACATTATTTACCAAAATCTTGGTTTTGACGCCGCTCGTCATGCTGCTTGCAGGCTTGATTATGCTTGTTACAGGGTTCGAACGGATCGAGAAAAACCAGAAAGAATTTTGGGGATGCTTTTGTGGTCATTTCGCTGTTTTTATTGACTGTGTCATGGCAAAGCTTATTTTTGACGGCTTAATGGACGCCTAATCGGATATGAAATGGGGAAGCGAAATGTCGAATATGGGGATGTTTGGAATGGGCAGTTGGATGGGATCGTTTCAGCTCTTTTGTTCGTGGCAAGTTTTTACTTTACGTTAACGTTTTCCGAGCAATTGAAATCGGAAGATGGATGTTTTCGCAAATAGGTGAAAATCGCGGCCGTAATTTGTTTGGCCGCCGCGTTATTGCTTCCGGCTGTCTATCAGCTGTATTTTTTTAATGAAATGATCCAGTAGTTCTAATTCATAGTATAGAATTCTTAAAATATGATTCACCAAAAGATTTCTTTAAAAAATATTTTTGAATGTGTATTCAAATATTATTTATTTAATCAAAAACGAGAAAGAAACCGTGATGCTTTCACGATCTCTTTCTCGTTTTATTTTATTAGAAAATTTATTCACTCAAGTATTGTCTCTTTCAACCTTTATTTTTTCTGGAAAAATCATTATTTAACTAAAAGCCAGTTTGACAACTCGAAATTTTCGTTATATTCTGTCATTAGTTATCTTTCAGCAATAATAGTTATTATATAACGGTAAAAGGAGTGGTGAATATGAAACAGCTACAACTACCAGCATATGAATTCAATGAAGAGGAAAATCAATTTCGAAAAGAAGTTCGAGCTTTTCTTCAACAAGAAAAAAAGAGAGGAACTTTTAACACACACGCTGATTCCTGGTTAAGTGGATACAGCGCAGAATTCTCAAGCTTATTAGGCAAGAAGGGGTGGGTAGGAATTACATTCCCTAAAGAATATGGTGGGAAAGCTAAATCTTACATACATCGCTATATCATTACGGAAGAATTATTGGCAGTTGGAGCTCCAGTAGCATCACATTGGTTTGCCGACCGGCAATCGGGGCCGCTTTTGTTAAAGTTTGGAACCGAAGAACAGAAGAATTTCTTCATCCCCAAAATTGCGCAAGGAGAATGTTTCTTTTCAATCGGTCTGTCTGAACCAAATTCGGGATCTGACTTGGCCTCCTTACAAACAACAGCTGAGAAAGTAAAAGGCGGATGGCTTGTTAATGGTATGAAGACCTGGACTTCAGGAGCACATCATTCTCATTATATGATTACTTTATGCAGAACGAGTCCTCGAGTAGAAGATAAGAAACATGCAGGGATGAGTCAGCTGATTATCGATTTAAAAACTGAAGGGGTAACCATTCGGCCGATTCAGTTTTTGACAGGTGAACATCATTTTAACGAAGTGTTTTTGGAAAATGTTTTTGTACCAGATAATCGTGTAGTTGGAGAGGTGGGTGAGGGCTGGTCACAAGGAATGACGGAACTAGCTTTTGAAAGAAGTGGACCTGAACGGATACTCAGTACTTATCCACTTCTCGAAGAATCAATAAGAATTTTAAAAGAAAACGAAGATCACTCAGGACTCGTCAGAACGGCTGGACTTGTTTCAAGAATGTGGTCATTACGAAACCTTTCCATAGGAATTGCTAATCTTCTCCAAGAAGGCAAAGATGTGAACCTTGCAGCGGCACTGGTAAAGGATTTGGGTAACGATTTCGAACAATACGTCGCAGAAGTCGTTCGGTTGCTGATTCCAGAGATGCCAGACAAAAAAGGTGAGGAAACTTATTCACGATTATTAGCAGAATCAATTTTACACGGACCTGGATTCACTCTCCGGGGCGGAACGACAGAAATTCTTAGAGGAATTGTGGCGAAGGGAGTTGTATCGGCATGAGTGAAATGAAAGAGTTCATTATGGATTCTACTGAAAAGATATTAAGAGATCTTTCCACCAAAGAGATAAGGGAGTCTTTTGAGGAGGGGCATGAAGCCACTGTCTTATGGGAGACGTGTGAAGAAGCAGGCTTGACCCTGCTTGGTATTCCAGAGGAACAAGGTGGTGTGGGAGGGGATTTCGAAGATGTGCTGGGAGTATTATACTTGGCTGGAAAATATGCTGCACCTATCCCGTTACTTGAAATAATTGCAGCAAACTCAGTATTGGCTTCTAGTGGTATGGAGTTCGGCGATAAGAAAAGAGTCGTTCAGTTTATCAACGAAGAAGAAAGAAATTTTATTGAGAAAGTTCCATTTGCCCGTTACGTGGAGGAGCTAGTTTTGATAAAAAAAGATGGCGAACAATCGGCCATTGCATTTCTTGACTTATCTAAGATCAAATTGCAAGCAGGCGGGAATTTAGCAGCAGAGCCCCGCGATACAATAGAAATAGACAATAGTATGGATTGGGTTAAGTTAGCTGTCGATTATGAAATATTGAAAGACAAGCATCTAATTAAAACAGCTGCTGGAAAAGGAGCGCAGATGACTGGTGCTATCGAAGCCGTTTTAAATTTATCAGTATTTTATTCGAAAGAGCGAAAACAATTTGGACGTTCCCTTCATAAGTTTCAAGCGATTCAGCATCATTTAACAGCTATGGCAGGTGAATACGCTGCGGCTTACTCGACCTTGCAAGTCACTGCCGGGGCATTTGAAAAGCCTTACTTTACCGACTATGTTGCCATGATGAAAACAGAGCTCTCTAGTCGTGCAAATACAGTAGCAAAAGCTGCCCACCAATTACACGCTGGAATCGGGATGACCTATGAACATGAATTGCACCACTTTACACGTCGTCTCTGGTCGTGGCGTGAAGAAGCAGGGAATGAAATTTATTGGACTAGCCGTTTGGCTGATTTGTATATGCAAACTGATTATGATATTTGGGAGCAAATCACTTTTGTGAAGGAGGATGAAGTACATGCCGGATCTATTATTTGAAGTAAATGAAAAGATAGCCACCATTACATTGAATCGTCCTGAATCTTTAAATGCTTTTAGTGGAGAGATGCTTGATTTATGGATTACTGCTCTTGAAGAAGTAAGAGACTCAAATGATATCGCAGTTCTCCTTGTACAAGGAGCCGGAAAAGGGTTTTGTTCAGGTGGGGACATCAAAGAAATGATGGCTGGACGAGGGTTTTATAAATCAGACGAAGACAATATTTCTAAAGGAGTCAAAAGGAAAAACTCACTTTGGAAAAAAGTTCAACGTATACCACTCCTTCTTGAAGAAATTGATAAGCCAGTAATTGCAAAAGTCCATGGAGCAGCATTTGGTGCTGGCTTAGACATGGCATTAATGTGTGACATCCGTTTTGCGGCTGAATCAGCAAAGCTATCTGAAAGTTATATCAAAGTAGGGCTTGTTCCGGGGGATGGCGGGGCATATTTTTTGCCACGACTTATGAACAGGGATATGGCCTTGCACATGCTTTGGACAGGTGAGGCACTTTCCGCACAACAAGCACTGGAACGGGGAATGGTCACTTTTGTTGTAGCGGATGAAGAACTGGATCAGATGGTTGAAGAATATGCAAAAAAATTAGCTGATGGTCCTCAATTAGCGATTCAATTTATTAAACGTGCGGTTAATCAAAGTGCTGACATGAGTTTGCGCTCATCACTGGATTATATTTCATCTAAAATGGCGATTGTAATGGAGGAAGAAGATCATGCAGAAGGTGTACAGGCAGTCATGGATAAAAGAATACCCGTTTTCGGGAAGGGAGAGTAAAACATATGAAAAAACCTTATCTATTTCTAGTCATGCTAATCATTCTGTCCTTAATTGTAAGCGCTTGCAGCGGTGGGGATGAAGGTAACGCAAATGCCAGCTCTGACCAATTGACTTTTAGTACAGGAACGACAAGCGGTGTCTATTATCCATTAGGGGCTTTACTTGCCACGCACTGGACAAATGGAGAAGCGGCGTCAGTTTCTGCCCAAGCTTCCAATGGATCGGTAGAAAACCTAAAAATGATGCAGAGTGGTAATTCGCAGTTGGCACTTTCCACCGTAAACATCATTTGGGAGGCATTTAATGGTGAAAAAAGTTTCCAAGATGAGCAGTATGAAGATGTCCGCATCCTAGCAAATCTCTACCCTAATGTCAGTCATATCATTGCATTGGACGATGCTGACGTTGATGCGGTGAAAGATATAGAAGGAAAATCATTTGTTTATGGTGCCGCGGGTTCTGCGACTGAACTGGAATCGAAACTTGTATTATCATCACATGGTGTTGATCTTGAAACGGTCAATGAGAACTACGTTGGTTTTGGTGAAGCGGTGGACTTGATGCGCAACAAGCAAGTACAAGGTGTAAATATATATACAGGAGTGCCAGCAGCTGGAGCTTCTGAATTAATTTCGACTGTAGATTCGAAAGTTATTAGCTTTACGGATGAAGCCATTCAAGCAATGACAGATGAAGAAAATCCATGGAATTTTGAATATCTTATTGAACAAGGTACTTATGAAGGTCAGGAAGAAGATGTTCGGACAGTTGGACAATTTAGTTCGATTGCGATTGATGCAAGTGTTTCAGAAGATGTAGTTTATGAAATGACAAAGTCATTATGGGAGAGTTTAGAAGAACTTGAAGAAGGACATGCGGTAGCAAAACAATTCAAGTTGGAAGAAGCGGTAAAGGGTACAGCTGACGTACCTTTGCATCCAGGTGCTGAACGATACTATAAGGAAGTTGGAGTGTTGGAATAACAAATGGATCGAAACTTATGAAGGAAAAGTAGGAGGGGTAGTATGACCAAGCAGGAAGAAGCTGCCATTCAGGCAGAAAAAGAAGAAGGCCAGCGTCACTTTTTAGGTAACTGGGCACGGATTATTCTTGCATTAGCTGTGATATGGACAATTTTCCAACTATATATGAGCAGTTACGGTGTAATGGACGCCATCAAATTCAGGGCCTGGCACCTTGGCTTCCTGCTTGTGTTCAGCTTCCTTTTATACCCTGCAAAGAAAACGTCCAGAAGAATTGCACCCACTAAACTGGATTTAGGGCTCGTGTTGCTCACTATAGTTTCCATCGGATACTTTCTATTTACTTATGATGTATTTGTTCGGGAGCGCTATGGTGTGAATATCCCACTTGACTATGTAATGGGGGCAATTGCCATTGTACTATTGTTCGAAGCGACACGGCGTGTTACAGGCCTTTCCATGACTCTTATTGCAGGAATTTTTCTTGCCTATAACTTCATTGGACCTTATCTTCCAGGGGTGTTTTCTCATTCAGGATTTAGCCCAGAACGAATCATTACAGTAATGTTCTGGGGAGGCCAGGGAATTTTCGGAACTGCAATTGGTGTATCAGCCACTTATATTTTTGTGTTCGTGTTATTCGGTGCTTTTCTCAAAAATAGTGGATTCTCCGATTTTATCAACGACTTAGCATTAACGATTGCCGGAAGATCAGCTGGTGGACCAGCTAAAGTTTCTGTAATTGGTTCAGGATTAATGGGTATGATGAGCGGATCTGCTGTTGGAAATGTTGTAACAACTGGAGCGGTAACCATCCCTCTTATGAAGAAAACTGGCTATAAGCCCAAGTTTGCTGCGGCTGTAGAATCAGTCGCCAGTACAGGAGGGCTTCTCGCTCCTCCTATTATGGGTGCAGCTGGATTTATCATGGCAGAATTCCTAGGGGTTCCGTATTCCCAAGTAATGCTTGCAGCAATCATTCCGGCAGTTTTGTATTACTCAGTTCTGTTAATTGTCGTTCATTTAGAAGCGAAGCGTTTAGGTTTGTCAGGCATTGCCAAAGAGAATATTCCAAACGCCTTGAAGGTACTGAAAGACGGCGGACATCTCCTGATTCCGTTAATAGTTTTAATTGGCACTTTAATGACAGGAGTGACACCATTATTTGCGGCAATTTGGGCGCTGGCTTCTACGATTCTCGCGTCTTGGATTAGAAGTTCTACACGAATGGGCTTGAAGGATATTCTTACATCGATCGAAGAGGGAGTTCGTGGAGCAATCAACGTTGGAGTTGCTACAGCAATCGTTGGAATAGTAATAGGGACAGTCACTTTGACCAGTATTGGATTAACAATAGGAAATAATGTATTGAATCTAGCTGGCGAGAGTGTATTAATAGCGGCAATCTTGACTATGGTTATTAGCATTATTTTAGGGATGGGAGTTCCAGCAACAGCTGCTTATATTATTGTAGCTACTATTTCGATTCCGATTTTGACAAGAATGGGTGTCCCTCCAATGGCGGCGCATATGTTTGCGTTCTATTATGCAGCGCTCTCGAGCATCACTCCACCAGTGGCACTTGCGAGTTACGCAGCTGCTGGGCTGGCTAAAGTCAATCCAACTGCTGTGGCGGTTGAATCAGTACGGCTAGGGGCTGTAGGATTCATTATCCCCTTCTTCTTCCTTTTCAATCCAGTGTTGTTATTTGATGGTGGATCGGGTTGGGAGAGTATCATTGCAGGAAGCATTGCCTTGGTTGGTGGATCAGCCTTGGCTGTAGCTATTGCAGGACATTTGAAAGCTAAAGTTTCAATGCCGGTTAGAGTTTTGTTTGTTATATCCGGTTTAATGATTATAGACACATCAGGAAATACTGATTTAATTGGATTCGGGCTATTGATTGTGATTATGGTGAGTCATTTCAAAAAAGCGGGGTGGAGACGAAATAGAGCCGAAATTCCTAAATTGAAAGAAGAAAGTATTACAGAAAGGTAGGTAAAAAAATGTTGCAACCACTTCATGATATACGTGTGCTTGATCTTTCAAGAGTTTATGCAGCACCTGCTGGAGCCATGACATTAGGGGACTTAGGAGCCGATGTCATACGAATTGAACCGCCTGGCGGTTCTGACAGCATGCGGGATTGGGGGCCTTTTCTCCATGGGGAAAGTACGTATTACCTAAGTGCTAACCGTAATAAACGATCTGTGGTAATCGATTTAAAATCAGATGATGGTCGAGCGCAATTTCTGGATCTTGTTAAACAATCTGACGTCATCATTGAGAATTTCAAATCGGGAACGATGAAAAAACTCAAAATCGATTATGAAACACTACGAACGATTAATCCAAAGATTATTTTCTGTTCAGTGACAGGATTTGGTCAGAGTGGTCCGTTAGGGGAGCTTCCGGGTTTCGATCCAGTTATCCAAGCGATGAGCGGGTTAATGGATGTAACAGGACAGCCAGGGGGTGAAGCTACAAAAGTGGGGATTCCGATTGCAGATATCATTACTTCAGTTTATGTAGCTCTCAGTATCGTTGCGGCTATTAGGCAACGAGATTTCACGGGGGAGGGACAATCTATTGATTTGTCTTTACTAGATGTTCAAATTGCAAGCATGGCCAATGTAGCCAGCGCTTACTTAAACACTGGAATGATTTCTGAAAGAAAAGGAAATCAGCATAATAATGTAGCGCCTTATCAAGTATTTCAAACTGGAGATTATCCAATTATGATTTGTGCTGGAAATGATGGGCTTTACAAAAAAATGTGTATGGCTTTGAATCATCCAGAATGGGCTGAAGACGAAAGGTTTGTAAATAATGCTCAAAGAAAGAAATATGAAAATGAATTAGCTAAGATGATTGAAGCAGTCCTCCTAAACAAATCCTCCGATTACTGGGTGCAGATATTAGCGAATGCGAAAGTTCCAGTAGGACGAGTCAATACTATTGAACAAGCATTGAAACAAGAGCAAATTTTGTATAGAGAAGGAGTAGAAACTCTGGACAACGGCAGTGGGCCAGTGAAATTGTTGGCAAGCCCCTTAAGATATAGTGGCCTCAATGTATCAACTCGCTACGCACCACCAAAATTAGGTGAGCATACAGAAGAGATACTAAAAGAATTGCTAAACAATCGTGACCATGTTTCTTCTTTCAATGCTCGAAATCAGTTAATATAATGGTAACACGTTCAGAAGAGGTGGAGTTATGGAGCCAGAAGCATTTAAAACTAACTATTCTATGTCCAGTATTCATCGTGTAATTCAAGTGCTTCGGGCATTTAAGGTAGATCAACCGCATATGTCTTTAACAGAGTTGTCGCGCAGTACGGGGATTTCTGTTTCGAGTTTACAACGTATTGTGAATACCTTGGTTTACGAAGGATTCTTAACGAAGAATGAAAAGACAAAACAATATAGCCTTGGCCTTGAATTAATGTTCTTGGGGCAGATGGTTCAGAAGAGTGATGCTTTGTTGTCGAAGGCTATCCCAATTATGGAAAGATTGAACGAAGATACAAAAGAGAATATCTCTTTGAATATTATTGAAGGTAATCAAAGAAGGTGTATTTATAATTTGCCAAGCCGCCATGAACTCTCTGCTTTGACATTTGTCGGTCATACTTCTCCTCTGTATGCAGGGGCATCGGCTAAAGTGCTGTTAGCTTATTGTGAACCAGAGTTTATCGAATCCTATTTAAACAGCATTGAACTATCTGGCATTACAGATCTTACCGTTAATTCCAAAGAAGAATTGCGCAAGCAACTTGCTGAGATTCGAAACCAAGGATATTCTATTACTTATGGAGAAAGAGTAAAAGGGGCCGTTTCTATTAGTGTTCCTATTTTAGCCAAAGAAGACTTTTTATTGGGGACATTATCAGTTACATTTCCTTATATTAGGCAAGAAGAATATGATTTTGAAGGTTTAACTGAAACTCTGAAAAAAGCTGCTCAAGAAATAGTTTTGTAAAACTAATTAACTTTTTGAAGCAATAAAAAGCCGAAGCCCTTCCGTAAGGGCTTCGGCTTTTTTCCTATAGGAATAGTTTTTGAAATTATTGTGCGGTGTAGCCCCCATCGACGACGAGGCTTGAACCGGTCATGAAGCTGGAGTCATCGGATGCGAGGAACAGCACGGCTTTTGCCATTTCCTCGGATTGCCCAAGGCGTTTCATCGGTGTCATTTCCTTCAAGATGTCCTTGCTTTCTTCCGGAATGATCGGGGTATCGATGAACCCCGGACATAGTGCATTGACGCGGATGTTCTGGTCCGCGTATTCGAGGCCGAGTGAACGGGTCAAGTTAACGACACCCCCTTTTGCTGCGTTATATGCAGCGGATCCTGGAGAGCCGACCCAGCCATACATCGAAGCGGTGTTGACGATGACGCCGCCGCCAATTTCTTGGAAGGCACGGATGGCTTCGCGTGCAACAAGGAACACGCCATCCAAGTCAACATTAACGGTTTTGCGCCATTCCTCGTAGGATAGTTCATGTGTCGGGGTCACTTTGCCGATGCCGGCATTATTGAAGACGATGTCGATTTGCCCGTATGTCTCAGCCGCTTGTGCGTAAACGTTTTGGACTTGCGCTTCGTCAGTAATGTCTGCTTTGACGAATATGGCGTCTGGCAGTTCGGATGCAAATGCCTGCCCCTTTTCTGCATTCAAGTCGACAAGTACAAGTTTAGCACCTTCTTTCGCAAAAAGCCGTGCAGTGGCTGCACCGATTCCGGAAGCCCCACCTGTTATGATGGCTGTCTTTCCTTGCAATTTACCCAATACAATCTCCTCCTAATTATAATTGACGTTCCATAATATAGGTTCTTCATGAATGAAAGAACCTCCTCTTCTACACTATCTTGAATTCGAGATTTTTGTGAATAAGTTGCTCAGCTATTTGCAGGAAAAGGATTTTAGACCAAGTATATAGAAGTTTACACCAAGATTGGAAGGGGATATGAATTATGGCTGATACGAGGATGTTCAATATAGGCGATATCATTGCGACATTTTTCCTCCTCGGCTTTTTCGTGTTAGCGGTCGTGCTGGTAGTGGCCGCGGTAAAGGCAGTGGCTAACAAGAATAAAAAGACGCAGCCGGATGAAACGGATTTGAAAAACCGCATCGAGGCACTGGAAATGCGCGTGGAAAAGCTGGAGAATGAACAATGAAGAGAAGCTAAGGATCGATAGTGAAAGGAGGAAATGCAAATGGAAATGCCTGGTGGAATTACAGTAGCGCTTATCATCTTTGGCTTGTTCTTGCTCATTACCGGGCTTTTGGTCGGCAGTATCCTCATGATGCTGAAAAAGAGCAAGTCCAATAAAGTGGACGATGTGCCAAATCAACAAACACCTGTAAAAAGCGTCAAAGTAGAGGAACGGGAAAAATCGGAAGACGATCATCGGTAAAGAAGCGGGAAGGATGGCCGCTTCTTTTTTTGCCATAAAAAATAGGAAGAGGTGCTCCAATGCAATGCGAATGGCCGAAAGGCGACGAACAGATGCAGGCTTACCACGACGAGGAATGGTGCCGCCCAAGCCGCGATGAACGCTATATATTTGAAATGCTGAGCTTAGAAGGCGCCCAAGCAGGCTTGTCCTGGCAGATTGTGCTGTCCAAACGCGATAGCTATAAAGCCGCTTTTCACGATTTTGATATCGAGTATTGCGCCGCATTGACGGACGAAGCGCTTGCTGAGATCAAAGAACAATACGGCGTGATCAAACATGGCGGCAAGCTCCAATCCGTCCGCACGAATGCACAGGCGGTGAAGGAGATCCAATCGGAATTCACCAGTTTTGCCGAGTATCTTTGGATTTTCACGAACGGCCAAGCGGTGATCAACGAATGGCAATCGGACTCGGAGATTCCCGCTCAGTCGGAGTTGTCGGTAAAGCTTAGCAAGGATTTGAAAAAGCGCGGCTTTAAGTTTGTCGGCCCGGTCACCACCTACTCGTTTCTCCAGGCAGTCGGAATGGTTGACGATCATGTCATCAACTGCCCGTTCCATAGCGCAAACCGAAAATAAATAAAAAATTGGGAACAGTTGGAATTCAATGTTGGCGAATTTCCATTTTTATGCTAAAATATGGAAAAGGAGTGAGCGGGATGAAGCTGATATGCCAAGCAGCAGCCGGGGCGATGATAGCCCATCTTCTGTATTGGATTATTATATTTACAGTCGGATACGCGAAAACGATGCTGTATCAGCCGAATATCGAAGCCTTATGGGCGAATGAGCACGTGTTGCAGTCAGAAGTGTCCTTCGGATATACAGTTTCCCCAATTGGGTACGTGATAAGTTTTCTCGCCACGGCTTTGCTGTTCTGGTGCCTGCTTGTCCTCTACAAGAAGGTCGCTTCTAAACCGAGCTGGTGACATTCAGGGATGCACAATACTTTGTAGAGACTGCCGTCAGGGCGGTTTCTTTTTATGATGGGCGCGGATTGGGCAATGAAACAAGATGCTAGTTCGAGTATTGATTTCGCGGCCTTAGTGTGGAAATCCACTTTTTCATCTTATCGCATTGCCCAAAAGGCGTATTTTCTTTAATCCTTACGCAAAATGGTTTATAATTATCTGTTAGTAGTAGAAATTTTGTGTCAAAAAGGCATACAATAGATGATGGATTTAACACGGAAGCGGCGGACTCGAAAAGCCGCTAATACTCGCGTAGAAAAGGAAGGTATACATGAGCAATAGAGAAACTGATACAGATGTAATCTTAATCGGTGCCGGTATTATGAGTGCGACTTTGGGAATTCTCCTGAAGGAATTGTCTCCAGACATGAAAAGCAAGGTGTTCGAAAAACTGTCGAGCCCTGGCGAAGAAAGTTCGAACGAATGGAACAATGCGGGCACAGGCCACGCAGCTCTTTGTGAGTTGAACTACACGAAAGAAAAGCCGGATGGCACGATGGATATCAGCAAAGCCATCGACGTCAACGAACAATTCCAAGTTTCGGCCCAGTTCTGGTCCCACCTCGTGAAAACAGGATTGTTGAAAAATCCTGAAGAATTCATCCGCCCGCTTCCGCACATCAGCATGGTGCAGGGCGAAGACAATATCTGTTTCCTGAAAAAGCGTTTTGATGCAATGATTCAAAACCCGCTCTTTACAGGCATGGAATTTTCGGACGATCCGGAAGTCTTGAAAGAATGGATGCCGTTGATCATGGCGAACCGGAAAGACAACGAGCCGATCGCGGCAACAAAAATCGATACAGGCACAGACGTCAACTTCGGCGCGTTGACGCGCATGTTGTTCGACCGTCTCGTAAAAGAGGACGTCAACGTCCATTACCGCCACATGGTACAGGATTTGAAACAAATGAAAGACGGCCGCTGGTTGTTGAAAGTCAAAAACCTGGAGACCGGCAAACTCGATGTCCACACAGCGAAGTTCGTCTTTATCGGCGGCGGCGGCGCAAGCATCCACTTGCTCCAAAAATCCGGCATCCCGGAATCGAAGCATATTGGCGGATTCCCGGTCAGCGGCCTGTTCATGGTCTGCAAAAACCCGGAAGTCATCGAGCAGCATCACGCGAAAGTCTACGGCAAAGCGAAAGTCGGCGCACCGCCGATGTCCGTGCCTCACTTGGATACACGCTTTATCGACGACAAGAAATCTTTGTTGTTCGGGCCATTCGCAGGATTTACGCCGAAGTTCCTGAAGACCGGTTCTTATATGGACTTGGTGGCATCCGTCAAGCCGAATAATGTCTTGACGATGCTGTCAGGCGGAGCGAAAAACTTGTCGCTCACGCAATATCTGATCCAGCAAGTCATCCAGTCGAAAGAACAGCGCATGGAAGAACTGCGCGAATTCATCCCGGCTGCGAAAAGTGATGACTGGGAGCTCGTTGTCGCAGGACAACGCGTCCAGGTTATCAAAGATACCGACGCAGGCGGCAAAGGTACGCTGCAATTCGGTACGGAAGTCGTCAGCTCGGCAGACGGCACGATCTCAGCGCTTCTTGGTGCATCCCCAGGAGCGTCGACAGCCGTCCACGTCATGCTTGACGTACTGGCGCGCTGCTTCCCGGAAGATTTGGCGAAATGGGAGCCGCAAATCAAGGAAATGATTCCGTCTTACGGCAAATCTTTGATGAATAACGAAGAACTATTGAAGCACGTTCATAAATATACAGCCGAAACGCTGGATTTGAATGAAGTGAAACCGGCCGACCACGCGCCGGAAGATTTGACACCGCAAATTTAACGAAAAGAAAACCGCCGAGGCAGCTCGGCGGTTTTTTAGCGTCGGATAGAAGCGAAACTATGTCGGCAGGGGGATTTTAAATGGCACAAACGGGGAATGGGCTGGACATTACAATAAGAAGCTACGAAGAAGGAGATTTGGAACAAATTCAGCAATTGAACAAACAGCAAGGATGGTACAACTTGGTTGAAAAGCATGCTGCTGCAAGAGCGGCGTAGAATAATTCCAGCGTCGCTTATGTGGCGCAATCGC
Source organism: Planococcus sp. SSTMD024 (assembly GCF_041320495.1). Lineage (NCBI taxonomy): Bacteria > Bacillati > Bacillota > Bacilli > Caryophanales > Caryophanaceae > Planococcus > Planococcus sp. SSTMD024. Next base: position 117,552 of record NZ_JBGGNS010000022.1, read on the forward strand.
AATCGGCAGATAAAGAACTTGTCGGTTATATTAGAGGATTTACCGACGGCTCCATCAGTACGTATATTTGCGAACTGCTCGTAGCGGATTCCCATAGAGGCTGTGGAGCGGGAAAGCAGCTGCTGGAATTTGTTCATGCACTGTACCCTGAGACCAGAATGGACCTCCTGGCATCCAGTTCCTCGCGATCTTTTTACGAAGAACATGATTTCCGCCCCTTTTACGGCTTCAGAAAATCACGCCAATAAGAAATGCCGCTCCTGAAATTCAGGAGCGGCATTCTATTAATTTCTGAAGTAAGGCGTTTTTTTCAACGCCGCAACGACCGGAATGGCGAGTGCCAAGCCCACTGCGTTTTGGACCAGGTTGCCTGGAATGGAAGCTGCCGGAATGATCCAGCTGCTGAAGATGATCGCTTCGCCGATATAGTAGATGGCAACCATGACCGGGATGGAAAGCGCCGCAGCCAGGATATTGAAACCGAGGCTTTCACCGCCGCGCCCGCCCGACCAGGCGATTTTCCCGACCAGGTAACCTTGCAAGCCGCGTGCGATGATGGTGATCGGAGCCCACAGCGTCCAGCCCGATACCAAATCGAAAAGCCCCATCCCGACAGCGCCGGCGATGGCGCCTTTTTTCGGGCCGAACAAGAGCGCTGCCGTAAACAGCATCGTCGTGCCAAGGTGGACCAGCCCGCCATTCGCCGCGATCGGCAAGCGGATATTGAGCAGCATCGTTGCGACAAAAACGAGTGCGATAAGCATGGAAGTGATGATCAAATCGTAGGTTTTGGAACTGGAATAAGTCGTGGTTTTTTGCATAAAACGTTTCCTTCTTTCTGGGCCATTCACCGGGCGCAATGCCTTCACGTAATGCCATGTAGTTTTGAACTACTGTAGCAAGGAATTGACCCAGTTAAAAGTATCAATAACGAAGAATTTTTAGGGGCCAGTTTAGAGGAGGAGGCGGGGTGAATAGTTTAAAAAGGCAAAGAGTGGCAATTTTCTATTATCGCTTTTAATATAGAACACAAACAGACCGGCTAGAAAGGATAGGTTGCATGCTTGCTACAGTATTGATCGGATTGACCATTTTGTTTATGCTCGCGAATCTCTGGTTCTTTTTCACGGGCCGCAAATTCCAAAACAGCCATTTTCATCCGCCCTTGTTCCAAAAGTTATTCTATTCCTTAATCGGCATTACATTGGGATTTGCAGTGCTTTACTCTATACTCGGCACCCAGAACGACATTTTGCGAATTGCCACTGCAGAGGGTGATGACGGTGCGCAAAACTTTTGGGATTACTTGTACTTCAGCGGAACGACGATGCTGTCGGTCGGCTATGGGGATATTGTGCCAGTCGGCAGTGCCCGCTTTTTCTCGCTTATACAGGCAGCAATCGGCTTATTGTTGCCAGCCGCTTACTTCGCCAAAGTTTTGGCGGGGAGTGGAAAAGAAGGCGAAGTTGAGCAGGAAGAAGCGGAAGCATCAGGAAATACGAAGAAAAATCAAGCCGATAAACCAAAGGATTGACAGATTGCCAAGCATCCGGTATGGTTAACTACGCGATGAGCTAAGCTGCATAAGACGGACAGGCATTCCTTTATGGAACACGTTGTGGAGCGTGGCCTGATACGCCGCAGCTATCGATACATCCCGCATTTATGCGGGATGTTTTTTAATGCCCAAAAACCCGTGCGCCGGACGATCAGCGCACGGGTTTTCAAATTGGTTCAATGAGCCGTCCATCCGGAATCCGCAGTGATAACAGTGCCGTTGACGAAGCTCGATTCATCGGAGGCGAGGAACAAGGCGACATAGGCGATTTCATCCGGTTTGCCGATGCGCGGATTGACCGCCATGCCGGGTTGCGTGCGGCCCATGCCGAATTCGCTGATATGGGTCATGGTAGAGCCGATATTGGTCTCGACGCCGCCAGGGGCGATCGCGTTGCAGCGGATGCCGCTATTGGCATACATAAAGCCGGTGTTTTTCGTGAAGCCGACAACGGCGTGCTTCGATGCGGTATAGGTGGCGCCGGCACGCGCTCCCTGCAAGCCGCCGATTGATGCGATATTGATAATGTTGCCGGAGCCTTTTTCGAGGAATACTTTCAGCGCTTTTCGGGTGGCGCGCATGACACCAGTCGTGTTGATTGCGAAAATGCGTTCCCAGCTGTCGTCATCAATGTCTGCGGCAGCTTCGAAATTATCCATGATACCGGCATTATTGACGAGGATGTCAAGGGAGCCGTATTCGGCAACAGCACTGTCGACCAGCGTTTGGATGTCTTGCTCTTTTGCGACATTGCATGCGACGGCAATCGCTTTGCCGCCAGTGGATTTAATCTCTTCTGCCACTGCATCGGCCCCTTGCTGGTTGATATCGGAAATGACGACTTGTGCCCCTTCTTTTGCATACAAGGCGGCAATGGACTTTCCGATGCCAGAAGCGGCTCCCGTGACGATCGCTACTTTTCCTTCCAATCTCATCTGATTCATCCTTTCGAAATTAGATTTTAACGGTCCAATTCACAGGCTGCTTTGAGGTTTTCAAGCGTATGGCGAAGGGTATTCTTCTCCAGCCGGTCATAGATCAAGCGCTCGGTAAAACGGTCAAAAGCGCTGTCTGGCAAATCGATTTCCAGTTCGAAGACGGCTTCGGTCCCGCCGTCCATCGAGCGGTAATGGCTCTTTTGATGGGCGATAAAGCTGCCGGTGATGATGCCTTCCCAAAAGCCTTCATCGCCGCTGCGTTCACAGCGGACTACATTGATTGTCACCGGAAAACGCAAGCCGACAATGGAAAACACGGTCTCGACTTCTGTGCCTGCTTCGCCGGTCCCTTCGATTCGGTCCGGTTTGGATAAATGGTTGTAGAAACTTGTCCAGTTTTCAGGCTTCTTGGCGAACTGGAACACTTCGTCGATCGGCGCTTGGATGAATATGCTTTGACGGGCACGAGCCATTGCTATCTCCCCCTTGGAATGAAACCGCTTATTAATATCTGAAAATTAAGTCTATTATAAGTCGAGGGCCCTGCATGTGTAAAGCGCCTCCGCTTGAAGACGAACGCAGCATGCCGGATAATGAAAGCATGACATCATCACGCAGAAGAAAGGGGCCGCCATGGAATTTTGGATCAGCGATAAACACATCCGCAAATTATGCGGCCAGGCTGCTTATAAAAAAGGCCAAGCGTTTTACATGGCTGGAAAAGTCAACATCACAGAAGTAAGCGACCGGTCCATAACAGCCATCGTCGAAGGACGCAGCTCCTTCCACGTCAATTTGGCCCGCTCGCAAGCCGGTACCATCGACGCGGAATGCAGCTGTCCGCCTGTTGGATTCATCCATACATATTGCCATCACATTGCAGCGGTAATGATCGCCGCGGAAGCACTCGGCCAGCGGGAGCGCCCGCTCGCTGAGCAGATGTTCGGCTTGTTCGAAGAAGACGGCAAGCCTGCTGCGCGTTTGCATCGCTTCGACCGGCGTGTGCTATATCACATTGAAGCAACCATCCGCAGGGGAGGCAAAGAGCAATTGGCGCTGACGTTCAGAAGCGGCACGGCCATCTTGAAAAATGTCCGGGATCCGCTGCGTTTCGTGTCGGCCCTGTCGAACGGCGAATACGAAGAGACTGCAGCGATTCCGTACGACCCGGGCCGCCATTCGCTCGAACAGCCGGCCACAGAGCTGCTCCGGGTGCTCGATAAAAGCAATCCGCAGCTGGGGGACAACGGAAAACTGCTCGTTTCCGCAAGCGATTGGGAGCGCCTATTGCCCGTGCTCCGCAGCATGGCGCATGCCAAATTCGAAAATCCGCTCGGTGAAGTATTGCCATTTCATGTAACGGATACACTGCCAGTGTCGTTTCGGCTGGACCATGGCGATAGCGGTTACCGCTTGATTGTCCGCGGATTGGAGCGTCTTCACATTTTCCTGAAATACGGTATTGCCTTGACGGAAGAATCGATTGTCCAGCCGGCCGCAGCTGATATGAAGCGCTTATCGGGTTTGCAGGAATTGATGCAAGGGGCAGGCGAGGAGCTGCCGGTGGAAGAAAGCCAAGTCGCCCATATGATGAAAGCTGTCTTGCCGGGGCTGGAAAAGCTCGGGCCGGTCATTGTGACGGAAAAGGCGATTGAAAAAATCGGCGAAACGCCGTTGCGCGCGAAACTGTATCTCGACCGCGTGCGCAGCCGATTGCTCGCAGGCCTTGAGTTTCATTACGGCCAGCTCATCATCAATCCATGCGAAGAGCCCGACGGAACTTATCGGCAGTATCCTGGAGTATTCCGCCAGCTCGAAAAAGAACGGGCCATCATGGATTTGATGGAATCGGGCCGGCTAACGAAAACGGACGGCGGTTTCTATTTGCAGGACGAGGAAGCGGAATACGATTTTCTTTACGATACGGTTCCGCTGCTTGAACAATGGCTCGAGGTCTATGCGACGACTTCGGTGAAAATGCGCATCCAAAAAACTTTGCCGGGGCCGAAAATCCGTATCAATCTGCCAAAAGACCGGACCGATTGGCTGGAGTTTCGCTTCGATCTCGGGGGCATACCGGAAGAGGAGTTGCGGGGCATTATCCGTGCCATCCGGGAGAAAAAGCGTTATTTCCGCATCCCTAACGGTACGTTAATGTCGCTTGAGACACCAGGCATGTCGGCATTTGAGGAATATTTGGAGACAATGAACATCGATGAAGATAATTTTGAACGCGTCCAGCGCATTCCGCTGCTGGAAGGCATGCGGCTTGCCGGAAGCCTCGAACAGCATGAATTATCGGAGACTGGAACGGAATTTGCGCGCTTGCTGAAAGAGCTGCACCATCCGTGGACGCAAGCACAACAATTGCCGGCGCATTTTGAAGACATTTTGCGGGATTACCAAAAGCGCGGATTCAGTTGGTTCCACCTGCTTGCGAAATACGGGTTCGGCGGCATACTGGCGGATGAGATGGGACTCGGGAAAACCATCCAGAGCATCGCTTTCGTGCAATCGGTGCTTGAAGACATCCGCAGGAGCGATGAGCCGGCGCTGATCGTTGCGCCTTCTTCGCTCATGTACAATTGGCAAGCCGAATTCGAGCGCTTTGCACCGGAAATCCGGACGGTCATCGTCGACGGCCCGAAAGCAAAGCGGACGCAAGCTTTAAAAGAGCCGGGCGATGTATATGTCACTTCTTACCCGGCGCTGCGCATGGATAGGGGCGCATACAAAAATTGGATCTTCCATACGATTTTCTTCGACGAAGCGCAGGCGTTTAAAAATCCAGCGACCCAAACCGCAAAAGCCGTGAAAGAGCTGACGGCGAGACACCGTTTTGCGCTCACCGGGACACCGATCGAAAACTCGCTCGATGAATTGTGGTCGATTTTCCATGTCGTCTTTCCGGCGCTGCTTCCGGATCGCAGCCAATTCGCAGAACTGCGCAACGCCGATATCGCGAAGCGTATACGGCCGTTCCTGTTGCGCCGGACGAAAGCGGAAGTGCTCGGCGAAGTGCCGCTAAAAATCGAACGCATCGAACATTCCGAGCTTCGCGAAGAACAGAAGAAACTGTACACCGCGTATCTCGCGGAACTCCGCCACGAAGCCTTGAAGCATCTGCGCGACAACAGCATGCGCAAGAACCGCATCCGCATCCTTGCGGGACTGACGCGCCTGCGGCAATTGTGCTGCCACCCATCGTTGTTTGTGGAAGATTATAAAGGGGGCTCGGCGAAATTCGAGCAATTGCTGGAGATCTTGGAAGAGGCGCGCCTCACCGGCCGCCGCGTGCTGGTGTTTTCCCAGTTCACGGGCATGCTCAATCTCATCGGGCAGTCATTATTGCGCTCGGGCAGGTCGTATTTTTATCTGGACGGCTCGACGCCGCCGAAAGAGCGCGTCGAATTATGCGACCGCTTTAACGAAGGCGAGGAAAACCTGTTTTTGATTTCTTTAAAAGCGGGCGGCACCGGGCTCAATTTGACGGGGGCTGATACGGTCATCTTGTATGATCTGTGGTGGAATCCGGCCGTCGAACAACAGGCAGCGGACCGTGCGCACCGGATGGGGCAGAAGCGGGAAGTGCAAGTGCTGCGCTTGGTGGCGAAGGGGACGATTGAAGAGAAGATGTACGACCTGCAGCTGCGCAAGCAGGATTTAGTCGATGAGATGATCCAATCCGGATCAGAAGCCGTGCAGTCGATGAGCGAAGAAGACATTCGGGAGATTTTGATGATTTGAAGATATAATTGATGAATTATGCCGTCTGGTAGTTGAAGCAAGTGTGCATAGCCAGTGCCAATAGACTGCGCTTCAATGGCTGCTTTCCGGGGGGCGGGTGTTGAGCCAATGTGCCGAAGAGCATGGCACATTTGTCTCGCCAGCCCGCACGGTCCCCCAGGAGTCAGCCATTTCCGCTCCGTCTCTAGTTTAAGAGTAGGAAGTTATTGTATCTCTCTCAAAGCAGGATGTAAAAACGGTTAATCCAGTCGATCGTCAGTTCAAATAGTTATTATAAAAAAGCTCTCCCTATGCGGAAGAGTTTTTTGCTATTTTTTGACGATATACGCCATATGGCGGCCGCATTGTTTGTCTTCGCGATAGGAGAAGCCGTCTGGGCTCTTGAAGGTGCAGCTCCGGTCGATGTCGATATGTTCGGCGGGAATGCCAGCGCGCTCCAGCTGGGTTTTGACGGTGAGCTGGTTGTCGATATGGTATTTCCCGGTTTCTTCATTGAATTCGATGAACGGGTCAGCATAGCCGAGTGCCTTGAATTTTACATAGACATCATCGTCCACTTCAAACTTCTCCTGGCTGAGCGCCATGCCGATCTGGACGCGGAATCCTTCCGGCGCGCAATTTTCATTGGCGATTAAATGGGCAAACAAGTGCGGCACGAGTTCTTTTACGGTGCCTTGCCATCCGGAATGTACGGCGCCGACCAACTCTTCCGTTGCGTGATAGAACGTCACCGGCACACAATCGGCGGCGAAACTCGAAACAACAAGCCCGGTATCGCGCGTATAGAGCGCATCGGTATCCATAATCGCATCATCTAAAATTCGAGCACCTTTGCCGGCGTCCGCCTGCGACACTTTTTGGAAATGCTTGCTGTGGGTTTGATTGGCGCATACAAGTTCATCGATGCTGTAGCCAAGCGATGAAAGCAAGGCTTTTCGGTTTTCGAGTGAATGCGCGCGATGGCTTCCGGCGTGAAGCGCCAAATTATTGCCGCCGTTTGCCTGCGGGTCTTTTACAGTCATGCCTGCAATATAGGAATCGTTGTCGATATAGGTTTTTCGGTTCACGTCTATCCCCTCCACTTCCATTGTAGCGAAGGCGCAGTGCATTCGCCAATAGTGTCCAGGGAATTCGGATTTTCATCTTTCCGGAGCGGTTGAAAGGCCGGGCTCGTCGATTATTTGGTAAGATAGGAAAAAAGAAAGTCGAGGTGATGGCATGGAACCGGAAAAGATTTTGGAAAAAGTCAAAGGGCGGGTGCCTGAAGTACTCGGCAACCGGGATTTCTCGAAGTATGCGATTCTTCTCCCATTGATTGAAAAAGAAGATGGCGTCCATATCCTGTTTGAAGTGCGCTCGTTTGAAATGAGACGCCAGCCGGGGGAGATTTGCTTTCCTGGAGGCCGCATCGACCGCGGGGATGAAGACGAAAGAGAGACGGCATTGCGGGAGACGATGGAAGAGCTTGGCATTCGCAAAGATGCGATCAGCAATGTGTTTCCGCTCGATTACATCGTCTCGCCGTTTGGCATGATTGTCTATTCGTTTGCGGGCTTTATCGACCCTGAAACGGATTTCAAGCCGAATCCGCCGGAAGTCGACAGCGTCTTCACGGTGCCGCTCCAGTTTTTCCTTGAAAATGAGCCGCGCGTGTACCGCATCGATTTTGATATTCAGCCGGAGGAAAGTTTTCCATATGACTTGATTGCGGGCGGTGAAAACTACAGCTGGCGCGCACGCCAAGTGGATGAATTTTTCTATTTGTACGAAGACCGCGTCATTTGGGGATTAACGGCAAAAATTCTCATGCATTTCATGGAATTGGTCCGCTGAGCCAATGGTTCGATATTTAGGGAATTTAGCGAACAGCCTTTTCAGCGTTGGAAAATGTGTGTATAATTATTCGAAATTGTGAAAATAAAAATGCTGCATAGAAGGGGATATGACCATGACGACTTATCAATTGGAAGTAATCGAAAATACTGCGAAGAAAGACAAGCCCGCGCAAGACCAGATTCCATTCGGCCAAACTTTCACTGATCATATGTACATCATGGAATACGAAACGGAAAAAGGCTGGCATGAACCGAAAATCGTGCCTTATGGTCCGATTTCCTTGGATCCGGCAGCTATGATTTTCCATTACGGCCAGACGGTATTTGAAGGCATGAAAGCATACTGCACAGAAGACGGGCGCGTGTTGCTGTTCCGTCCGGAGAAGAACTTCGAGCGCCTTAACCTATCGAGCGAGCGCCTCAGCATTCCGCCAATCGACGAAGAGTTGGCACTTGAGCACTTGAAGCAATTGATCAAGCTCGAAAAAGACTGGGTACCTAAAACACCGGGCACATCGCTTTATATCCGCCCGTATATCATCTCGACGGATGCCAATTTGGCAGTAGGGCCATCTTCTACATATAAGTACATGGTCATCCTGTCACCTGTAGGTTCGTATTTCCCGGGCGGCCTGCAACCGGTGGTCATCCATGTGGAAGACAAGTTCACGCGCGCGGTCAAAGGCGGCACGGGAATGGCGAAAACGGCAGGGAACTATTCTTCGGGCTATCAGGCGCAAGCGAATGCCAAGAAAGAAGGCAACGCGGACGTCTTATGGCTTGATGGCGTCGAAAAGCGCTATATCGAAGAAGTCGGCAGCATGAACATTTTCTTTAAAATCGACGGCGAAATTGTGACGCCTGAACTCAACGGCAGCATCCTGAAAGGCATCACGCGCATGTCGATCATTGAACTACTGAACTCTTGGGGCATTCCGGTAACAGAGAAGCGGATCGCGATCGACGAGTTATACGAAGCGTACCAGGCCGGGAAAGTCGAGGAAGCCTTCGGTACGGGGACGGCTGCAGTCATCTCCCCGGTCGGCGAACTCAACTGGAAAGGCCAGAAAATGATCATCAACAACCACGAAATCGGTGAATTGTCGCAAAAACTATACGACACAATCACCGGCATCCAGACAGGCAAAGTCGAAGACACGCTCGACTGGACCGTGGAAATCAACTAAATCAGCGCAAAAAAGCCCGGACATCAATTGTCCGGGCTTTTTTCAGCTTGTCGAGAGAGGTAAAAAGCCGTATTTTCCGAAGCGTATCACACGACTCCGGAGGCTCACGCCCAGGCCACTTCAGCCGCTTCGAAACCCTTGTGCTCAACTCTCACTGAGTTCGAGCATCGCAGAAAAAGAGTTGCTCAACTTTCACTTCGTTCAAGCATCGCAGAAAAAGAGTTGCTCCCACATCTGCGTGGCAGCATTATTGAGCAGAAGGATTTACGGGCAAACGCTTCTACAAATATTTAGATGGGTCATTGAATTTTTTTAAAAGGATGATTTCTTTATTATTTATAGTGTATTAATAGACTTCTTCAACGTCCTGAAACCCGGTCTCTTAAATGAGGCCGGTTTTTAATTTGGAAATATCCTCGAAATTATTTCCTGGGGAATAGAACTCCTTTAACAAATTCCATACACGCACTCAACAATTCCTTAATAGTCCTTCGCTACACTGGCGATGGTTAACAAACACGAGGAGGAATGCCGGATGATCCGAAAAAAAATGAAGAAACTAGTTCCAGCCGCCGTGGTGGCAGCGGTCGCCGTGACGAGTTTTACCGCGTCTACACCAGCTGAAGCGCACGGAAATGGCAAAGCCGAAGTACATAAAGAACAAAAAAACCCTGGAAAAGGAAAAGGGAAAGAGAAAGGCAAAGACAAGAATGCACCGAAAAACGTCATTTTCCTGATCGGCGACGGTGTGGGCACGGCCTATACATCGGCTTACCGTTATCTGCAGGACGACCCATCTGCGCGCTTTGCGGACGAAATGTCGTTCGACTCCTATTTAGTCGGCCAGCAAATGACTTACCCGGAAGATGCGCATCAAAATGTCACCGATTCGGCATCGGCCGCCACGGCTATGGCAGCGGGCATCAAAACCTATAACAACGCCATCGCGGTCGACAATGATGAATCGGAAGTGAAAACCGTACTTGAAGCGGCGAAAGAACGAGGCAAAGCGACCGGGCTCGTGGCAAGCTCTGAAATCACCCACGCGACACCGGCATCATTCGGCGCGCACGATATCAGCCGCCGCAACATGAACGCCATCGCCGACGATTATTTTGACGAGCGCATCGAGGGCGAACATAAAATCGATGTCTTGCTTGGCGGGGGCACCAAACTATTCGATCGCACGGACCGCGATTTGACGGAGGAGTTCCAGGAGTCCGGATACGGTTATGTGACATCGAAAGAAGAACTGCTCGCAAGTGAAGACGACCAAGTGCTCGGGCTGTTTGCAGAAGGCGGCTTGCCGAAAATGATCGACCGTGAAGCCAGCGTACCGTCTCTTGAAGACATGACCCGCTCTGCGATCGACCGCTTGAAGCAGGACGAGGACGGCTTCTTCCTGATGATCGAAGGCAGCCAAGTCGACTGGGCAGGGCATGATAACGATATCGTCGCAGCGATGAGCGAAATGGAAGATTACGACCGTGCCTTCCAAGCAGCGATCGAATTCGCCAAGCAAGATGAGAACACATTGGTGGTGGCGACAGCTGACCACTCGACAGGCGGCTTCTCGATCGGCGCAGACGGCATCTATAATTGGTTCGCGGAGCCAATTCTCGCTGCGCAGCGCACACCCGATTTCATGGCTTCTGAGATTACAGAAGGGGCTGGCGTAGAGGAAACATTGGAACGCTATATCGACTTGGATTTGACTGAAGAAGAAATCGCTTCTGTGAAGCAAGCGGCCGACGAAGGCGAATACTTGGATATCGATAATGCCATCGAGCGCATCTTCGATAAGCGTTCGCACACCGGCTGGACGACTGGCGGCCATACGGGAGAAGACGTGCCGGTCTATGCTTATGGGCCAGCCAGCCAAAAATTTGCGGGGCAACTGGACAATACGGATCATGCCGGCATCATCTTCGACTTGATGGGCGCGGACGTAACGATTGATGATAAACAATAAACGATAGCAGGGAGCGGATTGGATGAAGGCGAGATTAGCATGGCTGCTTGTCCCATTGGCAACGTTATGGGGGTGCCAGGATGAGACAGCACAAGGGGCGGCGAACGCGGCGGCTTTATCGGAAACCCCCGAATACACGGATCAATATGTACTCAGCCCTCAAGTGAGCGATGACCGCCAGTTGCAGGAACCGGGCCAGAAAATGCGTGATGCGAAAGGCGGCTTGGAGTTATTGTCGGCCAATATGGAGCCTCAGATGGTAAAGATCGGCGATATTGGGCTGACCATCCATGAAACGAAGCTGCTGCAGTACACGCCGGATTATAGCCTGATCGATTTCTATCATTCCTATACGCACGACCAGGAATTCGAGCTCGCGAAGCTCTTTGTCGAAATCACTAATACCTCTAGCGAAGAAGTAAATTTCGCTCCAGTCGCATTGGTCGAAACAGAAAGCGGCGAAGTGAAGACCTGGGAAGACGATGTGTATTTGGAGTCGCTGAATGAAGGGCTGAAACCAGGGGAAGTAAAGTCAGGGAATATCGGCTTTATTGTAGAAGACGGGGCACAAACGCTCAAATTGACCACCAGCAAGCTGTTCGCTGCGGACGGGGAATTGCTCGCCCCGGCAAAAACCATCCAGGTCAAGCTCGATTGAGCATCGTACATTTTCTATAGAAGAAACGCAAACCCGGCTGTTAATCCGACAGTCGGGTATTTGCATGAAAAAGGAATAATCGGGATGAATCGTGATATCTGAATAATTGAATTATTCTATTGTAATTTCCAGAAAAATCCCTCATGATAGAGCTAATAAAAGGCTGCCTCAAAAGGAGATGGGGTTATGAAGCTAAGTGAACGGTATATCCGGGCAGTGCTCGAACGGCTGCCGCAAGACAAACGGCAGGAAGCGGAAAAAGACCTGAGAAGCAAATTGGCGGAACGGCTCACGGCAGACAGTACGGAAAACGAAGAGCGGGCCGTCCTTCAGGAATTCGGCCATCCGGCACTCATGGCGGAGCATTACGGAAAAGTGAGGCGTTACTTGATCGGCCCGCGCTATTTTGATTTGTATGTCCGCCTGTTAAGGCTGGTCATCCCGCTGGCAGTTCTTATCACGCTCATTGTCGTGACAATCGTCGGTATTGTTTCGGGTATCGGCCAGGAGGAGACGCTGTTCACGGTGCTCGCTTCGTTGATCGGCAATATCATCAGCGCGATCTTCAATACCATCATGCAAACTTTGTTTTGGATCACGCTCGTCGTTGCCATTATGGATTGGGCAGATAAATCAGGTGTGGAGACGCCGCTTGGGCTGACAATGGCAGAATGGACGCCTGATGACTTGAAAGAATGGGGAGGGCAGGAGGCACTGCTCGAGCCGGTTGAAGCGAAAGTGGCGAAAAGCCAAATCTTCGGCAGCTTGATCTGGATGGTCATCTGGACGACGGTTTATTTCAATGCCGATAAAGTGCTCGGTATTTACACTGACGATGGGGAAGGCTTGCGCTTTCAAATGGCGGTATTCAACCAGGACGTACTGTTATCGTACTGGCCCTTCATTGCGCTCGTCATCATTCTGGAGCTGTCGCTTGCCGTCTGGCAGTGGCGCGCTGGCTATTGGAATTACCGGCTGGCCACATTCAACGCTGTGGTACAAACCGTCTCGGTGCTCGTCTTCATCCTGATTTTCCTCAACTCTGAGGTGCTCAATCCGGAATTCCAGCAGTTTCTCACCGATACATTTGGTGGAACCAATGCGCTAACATGGATTTTCGGCGGTATCTTGACCATCATGATTATAGGCGCGTTGAGCGACATCATCCAAGGCTACCGGCGAGCCGCCAAACGCCGGCAAAGTGCTGCGCCGCTCGGTTGAAAATGGGGTTTTATCTAGTGGTACTTTAGAATGAAATAGCAACACTTGTACGTGTTTTGCCTGTATCCCTTGTGGTACGGGCTTTTGTAGATTGTCAAATATATCTTTTTGCCTATATTTTAAGTAATATGAAAGCCTTTTCATAAGGCGAAATCCCCTCCATGAACTTGAAATACCCTCTGGTTATGTTACACTTGCCACTTGTGATTGGCGTCTTGCAGGCGGTCAGTTGCCGTCTGGAATTTCCGGGCGGCGAAGAATGCGCAGGCGCCATCTCCGGAACTGAAAATGGTTTATAATGAAACACGCACATTTGAATAAATATTCATAATTATGAAAGTGGCGAACATTAAAAAACTGTTTTATAAGTATTTTTGAAATTAATAGTTGACTTAAAATGCATTTAAATGCATAATAATTCTTATTATCAGACAACGAAAGTCAGCCATTGTAAAGCGTTTTACGGAGACCGGGTTCTTCCGCTTTTGATCGTAATGGGAGAGCTCATTAAATAATCAAAATCGGGTGGTGACTGTAACAATGGAAAAGAAAAGAATAGTAGTGAAAATAGGAAGCAGCTCATTGACGGACAGCCACGGTAAATTGTCCATCACGAAGTTGCGGGAACATGTCGGGGCGTTGGCCCGCTTAAAAGAAGAAGGCCATGACGTCATCTTGATCTCGTCTGGCGCGGTTGCAGCGGGATGCACAAGCATGGGTTATTTATCCCGTCCGGACACGGTCGTCGACAAGCAATCAGCGGCAGCCGTCGGGCAAAGCCTGCTCGCGCAGGCATATGCAACAGAATTCAAGAATTTCGATATCGTCTCTGCGCAATTATTGTTGACGAAAGACTTGTACCAAAAAGCGGACGATACCATTTCGAAATTATTGGAACGCGGCATGATGCCGGTCATCAACGAAAACGATTCGGTGGCGGTTGAGGAATTGACCTTTGGCGACAATGATATGTTGTCGGCTCTTGTCAGCGGGCTTGTCCGCGCAGATCAATTGATCATTCTGACGGACATCAACGGCATCTATGCAGACAATCCGAAGACCAACCCAGCCGCTGAACGATATACCCACCTAAAAGACATTCCGGATGAGCTGATGGAAGCCGCATCCGGTGCTGGATCGGATGTGGGGACTGGCGGCATGAAGACGAAAGTGGAAGCCGCGAAAACAGCCCATAACTTCGGCGTCGATGTGTTCATCGGTACCGGAGAAGGCAGTGAAAAATTGGTTGAGATCATGAATGGAAACGGCGACGGGACGTATATCGCAAAACCCGTTAAAGAATTAGCGTAAAGTACGGAAATCGAAAGGAGAAGATTGGATGACAGAAGTTCTTCAAAAAGAAGCAACTTTGGAGACAGAACTGGTACAGAAAGCGAAAAAAGCGAAAGCGGCAGCGGGGGAACTCGCAAAAGCCGACACCACCCTGAAAAATAAAGCATTAGAACTCATCTCTCAGCAGCTAATGGCTGAAAAAAGTTTCATTTTAAAAGAAAACCTGAAAGACATTGAAGCGGGGCGTGCAAACGGCATGAGCGAATCTCTCGTTGACCGCCTCAAGCTCGATGAACAGCGCCTTGCGGATATGGCGGATGCACTCATCCAATTGACCGAACTCACTGACCCGGTCGGTGAAGAGCTCGAGCATTGGCAACAGCCGAACGGACTCGATATGACGAAAGTACGCGTACCTCTTGGCGTGGTGGGCATGATTTACGAAGCCCGCCCGAACGTCACAGTGGATGCGTCGAGCCTTTGCCTGAAAACCGGCAATGCCGTCGTCTTGCGCGGCAGTTCGACAGCGATCCATTCGAACACGGCCATTGTTGCGGTCATCCACCGCGCACTTGAACAAAGTGAATTACCGGTTGATTCCGTACAATTGTTGGAAGATACGAGCCGCGCGGCGGCTTCTGCGATGTTCAAGCTGAACGACTATTTGGATGTGTTGATCCCACGCGGCGGCGCGAACTTGATCAAGACGGTCGTCGAGAATTCAACCGTGCCGGTACTTGAGACAGGCGCAGGCAATTGCCACGTTTATATCGACGAGACGGCGGACAAGGACATGGCGATCAACATCGCCTTGAATGCGAAAACCCAGCGTCCATCCGTCTGCAACTCCTGCGAAACGATTCTCGTACACGAGAAATGGGCTGAACAGCATTTGCCGGAACTGGTGTCAGCGCTCCAGGCAAAAGACGTGAAAATCCACGGCGATGAAAAAGCGCAGCAATCAGGCAGCGGCATCATCCCGGCGGAAGAAGCCGATTGGGGAACGGAATACTTAGCTTACGAACTCGCGCTGAAAACGGTAAATAGCACGGGGGAAGCGGTCAAGCATATCAACCAGTACGGCACGAAGCATTCCGAGGCGATCATTTCGGAACAGGCAGAAAGCGTCCAGCAATTCTTCACGGAAGTGGATGCGGCAGCCGTCTACCATAACGCGTCGACGCGCTTTACCGACGGCTTTGAATTCGGTTTCGGGGCCGAAATCGGCATCAGCACGCAAAAGCTCCACGCACGCGGGCCGATGGGTTTGCCGGCACTGACGTCAACGAAATACCTCATTAAAGGCAACGGCCAAACAAAATAAAAAAAGCGGAGACTGCGGTCTCCGCTTTTTACTGTTCATTTAGAAATACCTCAATAATCCGTTTTCGCCCGGCGGTGTTTCCACATCATCAGCTGATAGCGCACGGTGCAGCCGATGCAATAGCCCATCAGCGCCACTCCGGCAGCGATGATGACCATAGCGCCGAATACCATAGCGACAATCGGAAGGCCAGCTGCTAAAAAGATGAGCGCGAGCCCGAGGCAGACCGTGGCGATCCATTGGTTGAACAATTGCTGGTCACGGTCTTCCTGCGGATAGCTGCTCGGGGGATTCGGCAAAAAGCGATAGCTGAATGCGATGAGCGGATTTTTCTTCGTGACCAAGGTAACGGTCCCAACGGCGAAAGGCATGAGCAGGATAGATGTATGGATGGTGAGCCCAGCCAGTACTGTGGCGACAAGAAAGGCTTGATTGAGCTGGACGAGCGGTTTTGGAATGGTCATCTGGAATCCCTCCGAGTTTTTTATGGCCAATCGGATCAGCAACAAGGCGATGTGCGCAGAAAAAAATACTGCATAAAGTTTCTCCTTATTATACATAGTTGATTACTCGGAATAAAGAAAAAAGCTCAAAAAAACGCTGTTCACATCAAACGAGAGATGAACAGCGAAGCCAAGCCAAAATAAATGAGCAGGGAAAGAATATCGTTGATGGTCGTAATCAGCGGGCCGGAAGCGACAGCTGGATCCACTTTCAGCTTGTATAAAATCAACGGGATGAGGGTGCCGGCAAGTGTGCCGATAATGAGCGTCAAGAGCAGCGAACTGCCGACAACCAAACCCAGCACGATATTGTTTTGCCAAACATAGGCAATGAGCATGATTAAAATGGCGCAGGTGACGCCGATGATGATGCCGACCCATAATTCGCGAAGAATAAGCTTCACTGTGCCTTTCTTATCGGGCTTTTGGCCGACGAGGCCGCGCACGACGACTGCGAGCGACTGGGTGCCGGTATTGCCGGTCATGCCGGCAATCATCGGCATGAAGAACGCCAAAGCGACCACGGTCTGCAAGGTGTCTTCAAAGCGGCTGATGATGCCGCCGGAGATCAGCCCGATAAACAAAAGCAAAATCAGCCAAGGCAAACGGCGGTAAGCTGCGACAAAAGGCGGCGTCTGGAAATCGATGGATTTACCGGATGCGGAAAGCTTTTCGATGTCTTCGTTCGCTTCCTGCAAGACGACGTCGATGACATCATCGACAGTGATGATGCCGAGCAGCCGGTTTTCCGTATCGACGACCGGCAAGGTGATAAAGTCATAGCGCCCGATGATGGCGGCGGCTTCTTCCTGGTCGGTCAGCGCATCGACCTTGACCACGCGTGTATACATGACATCGTCGATTTGTTCATCGAGTTCGCCGAGAATCAAATCTTTGTAGGAGACGACGCCGAGCAGTTTCTTGTCTTCGTCGACGACATATAAATAGTTCAAGTACTCGGCAATTTCCGCGAAATCGCGGATTTTATCGATTGCTTCACGGATCGTATAATGGCGCGGAATCCAGACGTAGCGGTTGTTCATGATGCGGCCCGCTGTTTCCGGCGGGTAGTTCATCGTCTTTTGGATATAGGAAGACTCCTCACGGTTCATGCGCGACAGCAGCTCTTCGATCATATTCGGTTCCAGGTCGGACAATAGCGAAACGAGATCGTCGTTGTCCATCAAGTCGAGCACTTTGGTCGATTGGTCCACCGACATCCGCTCGAGCAGATGGACTTGGTCATTCCGGTGAAGTTCCTGCATGAGTTCGGTCAATTGGCGGATTGTCAGATGAAGCAGGAAACGTTCGCGGTGCTTTTCAGGCAAATGGCGGTATTGGACGGCGATATCATAAGGCTGCAGCTCATCGAGTATATGCTGGAAGTCTTGCGTCCGCCCGTCTTTCAATGATTGGATCAATGCTAAAGTGATTTCATTTTCTGTCATCGCAAGGCTTCAGCTCCTTCTGGGGTGGCCTTAAGTGCGAGGCGGCCTCATTTCTTCTTTCCCCAAAAGGGAGGCGGTCATGCTTTTTTGCAGCTTAAAATATGCATCATCGTTCTGGCGCATAATTGGCGATCAATACCCCTTGGTCGGTCGAAAAACTTTTCAGCAATTTGAATGCTTTTGGCGATACGCCGTCGCGGAATAATTTTTTTCCTTCGCCGAGAAGCAGCGGAAAGGTCATCAAATGCAATTCGTCCACTAAATCGTATTCGATCAAGGTGTCGATGAGTTCGGCGCTGCCATAGACGAGCAAACGCTGGCCGGTTTTCTTCAGCCTTTTGATCTCCCAAGCGAAATCGTGGTTGATCAAGCGCGCATTCCACTCGGTTCGCTTCAGCGTGTGCGAAACGACATATTTCGGGATCGCGTTCATGCGATCTGCAAAGCCATGAGCATCCTCTGCGGTCGGCCAAGTGGCAGCGAACCCTTCATACGTAACACGCCCGAGCAGCAAGGCATCATTGTTGTAAAGCTGGTCCAGTTGAAACTGGGCGAGTTCATCGTCCCAATAAGCCGCAGTCCATGACGGCTCTTCCATAACGCCATCAAGTGTCACATACATTGAAACAGTCAATTTTCCCACGTTCATCTTCCCCTTTCCATAACTGGATGCCGGAAGCTTAGGCAATACGGTTAAACTTCGGGACGGCAAGAGGAGAATCCTGCATTGAACTATTCCGAATTCCGAAAAATCGGGGTAATCTGAAAATTTTTATAGCAATGAAATCAGTATAGTGGCAAAATAAATACAAGCATTTATTCCATATTTACAAAGGGGTTTGAGAACATGAAAGAAGAAAAGAAACGCCCGAAACAGCAAGAGATTGAAGTCCCTTTTTGGCTGGCTTTGCTGCCGTTGGTTTTCATGGTCGCGGCGATGGCTGTCACAATTATCATTTTTGAAGGCAGCCCGCATATTCCCTTGCTTCTTGGTACGACCATCGCAGTCATCATCGCCTGGCGGTTGGGGTACCGCTGGCATATGATTGAAGAAGGGGCGTATAAAGGAATCCGGCTCGCGCTTCCGGCTTTGGTCATCATCATCATGGTCGGCATGATCATTGCTTCCTGGATCGGCGGAGGAATTGTCGCAACGATGATTTATTATGGCTTGAAAATCATTACACCGTCTTTGTTCCTCGTCACGATCTGCTTGATCTGCGCGCTGGTTGCCGGGGCGATCGGCAGTTCCTGGTCAACGATGGGCACTGTCGGCATCGCGGGCATGGGCATCGGCGCGAGCATGGGGATCCCGGCAGCAATGGTCGCAGGAGCGGTCATCTCGGGTTCTTATTTCGGAGACAAGATGTCACCGCTGTCGGACACGACGAACTTGGCAGCAGGGGTCACAAATACCAATCTATTCGTCCACATCCGCCACATGGTCTACACAACGATTCCAGGGCTGATCATCGCCTTGATCGCTTATTTCTTCCTCGGCCGGCAATTCGGCGGCAATGCAATCGACAGCGGCAATATCAACACTATCCTGGCGTCGCTTGAAGAGAATTTCGTCATCTCGCCGTGGCTCTTGCTCGTGCCTTTGGCGGTCATCGTATTGGTCATGAAGAAAGTGCCGGCATTGCCGGCGCTGGGGGTCGGCATCGTGCTCGGCTGGCTGTGCCACATTCTGGTCCAGGGCGGCTCGGTGGCAGAAGCGGTCAATGCGCTGCATGACGGCTACGCAATCACGTCCGGCAACGAAGTGGTCGATTCCTTGTTCAACCGCGGCGGCATCGATTCGATGATGTTCGTTATTTCCTTGACGATTTTCGCGATGACCTTCGGCGGCGTATTGGAGCACACGGGCATGCTGAAGTCGATCGTCACGAAGATTTTGATGCTGGCGAAAACAGCGGGCAGCCTGATCGCTGCAACGGTCGCATCCGCGTTCTTGACGAATGTCACGGCCTCTGAGCAGTATATTTCGATTCTATTGCCAGGGCGGATGTATGCACGGGCGTATCAGGACCAGGGCTTGCATTCGAAAAACCTGTCCCGTGCACTGGAAGACGGAGGAACGATCACGTCACCATTCGTCCCGTGGAACACATGCGGCGTGTTCATCCTCGCGACGCTCGCGGTCCATCCGTTTGCTTATGCACCTTATGCGGTGTTGAATTACTCGGTGCCGATCATCGCGATCCTCATGGCATTCCTCGGCTGGAAAGTCGAATTCATGACCGATGAGGAAATGCAGAAGCTCAAAGAACGCGAAGCGCGCATGGAAATGGAAGCACAGCAAGAACCGGTATAACCATAGCAAATGGCTCATGTCCCCGAAAAAGGGACATGAGCCATTTTTTATTTCTTCATCAATAAATAAACAAAATACGGAGCGCCGATCAATGCGGCCATGACGCCAGCCGGAATGCCCGATGGTTCGAGCAGATTGCGTCCGATCGTGTCAGCCGCAAGCAGCAGCCAGCCGCCGAGCAGGATGGCGACGGGCAGGAACAATTGATGGCGCGGCCCGACGAGCGCTTTCGCGAGGTGAGGGGCCATCAAGCCGATAAAGGCGATGCTGCCGGTAACAGAAACCGCAGCGGCCGCGAGTGCGACGGCCGCGAGCAGCAGCACGGCGCGTTCTTTGCCGATATTGAGCCCGAGACCGATGGCGGCGGATTCGCCGAGCCCGAGGATGTTCAGCCGGTTCGCTTTATAGAGAACAAACGGAATCAGCAGAACAAGCCATGGCAAGAGTGCCAGGATAAACGGCCAGTCAGTTCCCCAAATGGAACCCGCGAGCCACTGGGCAATGAAATCCACTTTTTCCCGTTCCGCAGATGAAATCAGCACAATCATGACGCCGGATAACGCCATCGAAAACCCAATCCCGACCAATACGAGCCGGACCGGTTGAAGGCCCGTTCGCGGATCGCGGGAGAACAAGTAAATCAGGATCGCGGTGATAAAAGCGCCGAGAAATGCGACGAACGGCAGCAAGAAAGCAAAAGAGCCCGGATCTACAGGGATGAACAAAAAGAAAATGGCAATGGCGACACCGGCTCCGGAATTGATGCCGATGATGCCCGGATCTGCCAAATCATTGCGCGTGATGCTCTGCAGCACTGCGCCCGATAAGGCGAGTGCCATCCCTGCCAGGAACGTAATGAGCAAACGCGGCATGCGGATGGAATACAGCACGAATTCTTCTTTGAAGTCGCCTTGTCCCATCAACACGGGCAAGATCCGGCCGAAGCCGAGTGTCGAATAGCCTAGACCCAAACTCAAGACGGCGGTGATCAATAGGATAATGGTGAGCACGAGCAGAGTGATGCGTTGCTTGCGGATCAAATGTTGTTGGATCATGTGAACGCACCTCCACCTTTACGGACGATGAGCAGGAAGAACGGCAAGCCGAGCATGGCGACCACCGCTGCGACCGGCGTTTCAAACGGTGCGTTGACCGTGCGGCCGAATAAATCCGCAAGCAGCATGAAAATGGCGCCCGTGACGGCAGACATCGGGATGATGAAGCGATAATCGCTGCCCACAATCACGCGGACGATATGCGGAATCATCAAGCCGATGAACGCCAGGTTGCCGGCCAAAGCGACTGCGGCACCGGCAAGCAAAGTGACGACGACAAACAGCATCGCTTTGATCTGGCCGGTTTTTTGGCCAAGGCCGATTGCCGCTTCCTCGCTTAAGCTCAATACCGCCAGTTGGCGCGACAGCAATAACGCGACAAACAAAGCGATCGTGATAAACGGAATGATAATCTGCAGCTGTCCCCAAGATGTGCCGATCAAGCCGCCGGCGGTCCACATGGAGACGTCTTTGGAGATTTTGAACAATAAGCCGATTGCTTCTGCAATGGCGGTTAAAAACGCCGATACCGCAGCTCCGGCGAGGACGATGCGAAATGGCGAGAAGCCGCCGCGACGCGAAGCCCCGATGCCGAAGACAAGCCCGGCGCCGATTGCCGCCCCGATAAAACAGGCGATCATGATGCCGAAATAATTGGCTCCGGGGATAAATGCCAATGTCGCGGCGAGTGCCGCATTGGCTCCGGCCGTCAAACCGAGCAGCCCGGGATCTGCCAGCGGGTTGCGGGTCATGCCTTGCATGATCGCTCCTGAGACGGCGAGTGCTGCCCCGACGAAAATCGCGGCCACTTCACGCGGCAGGCGAATTTCCTGGATGACCGATATTTGCTGTCCAGTGCTGTCGGAAAACAGCGCCAGCCAGAGATTCTTCAGGCTGACATCAGCCGCGCCAAAGACCATCGACACAACAAAAGCCAGCACAAGTGCCAGCAGGCTGATTCCAAATATGTACGTAAAGCGGAAATTATAACGCATGCATCATCATCTTTTCTATAGAAAGGATAAAGGGATTCCGCTTGGCAGAATCCCTTTTGTGTTTATTGGCCAAGGAATTTTTCCTGGAACAATTCAAGTTGGTAATCGAGTGAAATCGGATCGTTAAAGTACAATTTCTTCGCATCCGCTTCGAACACTTGGTTGTTCTTTACAGCTGGCGTGTTTTGGTAAAGGTCCGTTTCCTGGAATGAATTATCCTGTTCGGAGTCTTTGCTGAAGATTACGTAATCGCCCATGTATTCAGGGAGGACTTCTTGTGACAAGGCATAGTACCCATCAGTAAGAGCCATTTCTTCAACTTTTTCCGGCATGTTCAAGCCCATTTCCTGGTACAGGATCTCAGTGCCGCGGCCCCAGTTGTCGCCGTATACGTACAATTGCTTATCGAAGTTCTCGATGACGGATACTGTTGCATCTTCGCCAATCTCCGCTTTGATTTCTTCACCGGCTGCTTGTGCGCGTTCTTTAAAGTCGTCGATGAATGCTTGTGCTTCGTCTTCTTTATTCAATAGTTTCCCGATTTCCAGGTGCTGTGTCAAATAGTCGACTTTGCCGTAAGTATAAGTCACAGTTGGTGCAATTTGTTCCAGTTTATCGACGTTTTGAAGAGTCGAGTAACCGATAATCAAATCTGGATCCAATTCGATGATTTTCTCCAGGTTCTCTTCCGACACTTCCTCTACGCCGTCCAAATACGGTTCGTAGTTCGGGTTGTCGATCGCCCAAGCATCGATGCCGGCAAGCGGGACATCAAGTGCCATGACGTTTCCGCCGTAAGCCAAGGCCACAACGCGCTGCGGGTCAGCCGGAACTTCCACTGTGCCGTTTTCCGATTCGTATTGGATGGTATCGGATCCGCTTGCTTCGCCTTCCGAACCGCCCGTTTCCTCTGTCGTTTCTTCTGTAGAACCGCAAGCGGCAAGCGCCAGCATAAAGAGTAATGCAATGGACAAGATAAGTAGTTTTTTCATGATCTGGTTAAGCTCCTTTAATTAAATTGTATGTCAGGCAAATCGGTTTTTGTGTTCGTGGATCAAGGCCGATTTCCGCATCGATGCGGAAAACTTCCCGGAGCACGTCCGGAACGATGACTTCTTCGGGCGATCCGGCCTTGATGATTTGGCCGTCTTTCATCGCGACGATATGGTCGGCGAAGCGGGCGGCGTGGTTCA
Organism: Planococcus sp. SSTMD024; assembly: GCF_041320495.1. NCBI lineage: Bacteria > Bacillati > Bacillota > Bacilli > Caryophanales > Caryophanaceae > Planococcus > Planococcus sp. SSTMD024. The sequence goes on from NZ_JBGGNS010000022.1 coordinate 140,796, forward strand.
AATCATGCAGCACCATGACGATGGTGCGTTCTTCTTCGGCGTTGAGTTCGCGGAGCAGTTCCAGGATTTCCAATTGATGCGCCATATCGAGGTAAGTTGTCGGCTCATCGAGGAAAATCATTTCCGTTTCCTGAGCGAGTGCCATGGCAATCCAGACACGTTGGCGCTGGCCGCCGGATAAGGCATCAACGGGGTGGTATTTGAAAAATTGGGTACCGGTCACATTGAGAGCCCAGTCGATCATTTCATAATCCCGTTTGCTGAGCTTGCCGAATCCTTTTTGATAAGGAAAGCGGCCGTAAGAGACGATTTCACCGACCGTCAAACCGGCAGCGTTTTCCGGCGACTGCGGCAAAATGGCAAGTTTTTTCGCCAATTGCTTTGTTTTCTCTTCTGCGATTTGCTGGCCGTCGAGAATGACCGAACCGGATTCGTGCGGAATGACGCGTGTCATCGCTTTCAAAAAAGTCGATTTCCCGCAGCCGTTCGGCCCGATGATTGCGGTGATCTTTTTATCTGGAATCGACAGGGACAAGCCTTTGACGATTTTCCTTTCGCCATAGCTGACTTCCAGGTTTTCTGTAAAAAGGCGTCCCATCGACAGCCCTCCTTTTCATTAAACGGTAATTTTGAAGCAAAAAAATAAAAATGGGATATATGTTGATAATGATTCTCACTTTCATTACAATGTATACTATAAAGTTATTGAGAATCGTTGTCAATCGGAATTTACTATAGAACGGGGATGGAAAAAATGGCCAATCACGACATCTTTGACGTAACCATCATCGGGGGAGGTCCCGCGGGCTTGTATTCAGCTTTCTACAGCGGGCTTCGGGGCATGAAAACGAAAATTATCGAGTTCCAGCCGCGCCTTGGCGGCAAGCTTCATGTCTATCCGGAAAAGATGATCTGGGACGTCGGGGGGCAGACGCCGATCCGCTGCGAACAGCTGATCACCCAATTGGTCGAACAAGGGCTCACTTTCGATCCGACGGTATGCCTGGATGAGAAAGTGGAGAGCATGAATAAGAACGAAGACGGCTTGTTTGTGCTGGCCGGCGCGTCGGGGGAACTCCATTACTCGAAATCAGTCATCGTCGCAGTCGGCGGAGGCATCCTGAAGCCGCAAAAGCTGCAGATCGAAGGAGCCGAACGCTTCGAAGTGGCGAACCTCAATTATACCGTGAAAACGCTCGAACGCTTCCGCGGGAGTACGGTGCTCATTTCAGGAGGCGGCAATTCGGCAGTCGATTGGGCAAACGAGCTCGAGCCGATTGCCGAAAAAGTCTATGTCATCCACCGCAAATCCGAAATGACCGGCCACGAAGCGCAAGTTCGCCAATTGCTTGAAAGCCGTGCCGAATGCTTACTGGATTCGGCCATTACACGGCTTGTGGCATCGGATGCGGGCGACCGCGTCGAACTAGTGGAAGTGATGAACCAAGTGACGGGCGAACGGCGCATGCTGCCGGTCGACCAGCTCGTCATCAACCACGGCTATGAGCGCGATGCGAGCTTACTCGAAAACAGCCCGCTCGATCTGGAAACAAAAGACGACTTCTATTTGCAAGGCACGCCAGCAAGCGAAACTTCCGTACCGGGAGTGTTTGCGGCAGGGGACATTCTCCAGCACGACGGCAAGCTCAATTTGATCGCCGGCACGTTTACCGACGCCGCCAATGCCGTCAATAAAGCGAAAAAGTTCATCGAGCCGGACGCTGCCAATATTGCCATGGTGTCTTCCCATAATGATGTGTTCAACTCCCGCAACCAGGCGCTGAAAAAACAGGCCTTGCGCTGAGCGGTTTGTTTATGTCCGATGCTCTCAGGGTAGAGAAAAGCAGGACAGAACAACAAACCGAAGGAGGAACCATCCATGGAATTAAAAGATTATGGTGCTGAATCATTTGTCGTCAATATCGAAGACGCGACAAAACAAAACGATACGTTCCGCACTGCTCTTTGGACCGGGAAAAACTTGCAGGTGACATTGATGAGCATTGCAGCAGGCGATGACATCGGGCTTGAGGTCCATGAACACGGCGACCAATTCCTTCGCATCGAAGAAGGGGAAGGCCTCGTGCAGATGGGCGACAGCGAAGACAATTTAAGCTTTGAAGAAAAAGCGGAAGACGATTACGCCATCCTTATCCCTGCAGGCAAATGGCACAACGTCACCAATACAGGCGATAAGCCGCTGAAGATCTATTCCATCTATGCACCGCCGGAACATCCGCACAGCACAGTGCACAAAACAAAAGCGGAAGCGGACGCAGCAGAAGAGGAAGAATAAGTTAAAATAAAGAACGGCCGACAGCTGACTGTCGGCCGTTTTTAAGGCTGCCGAGAAAGTTGGAAAATCGTATTTTCCGAAGCTTATCGCTCGCTTTCCGTGGGCTCGCGCCCAAGCCTCCTCAGTCGCTTTGCGCCTTGCGGGGTCTCGGTCGTCTCGCTGATCCACTGGAGTCGAGCGAACGCTTCTCCAAATACTTAGATAGGTCATTGATTTTTGAATGTAGAAAAAAACCCCATTCTAATTCGTAATGGATTTATAGACTTCGTCAACACTCTGAAAAAACGGCCGACAGCTGACTGTCGGCCGTTCTTTTATATTGCATCCGTTCAATGCGCAGAAGCGAGCTTGCGTTCTTTTTTTCCGTGGAGGAAATAATACGGCACGATTAACGCGAATACGGCGATTCCGAGCAATCCGTAAAGTGCGCTATAGCCAGTGAACGGGATGATAAAGCCGAGTATATACGGCCCCATGCCGAGCCCGCCGTCCATCGCGACAAAAAACGTCGAGGTGGCAAGCCCCATCCGGTGGGGAGGCGTCAGCTTGATGGCGACCGCTTGCGTCGTCGATTGCATATTGCCGAACCCGAGGCCGATTAAAGCACCCGCAAATAACAGCCCCAGGCTTGAATCAGCAACGCTCAGCAGCAACAGTCCCGCTGCGAGCGACACAAGCGCAGGGTACATAATGTAATTGGCGCCATACAAATCCATGATGCGGCCGGTGAACGGGCGTGTCAGCAAGATGACGACAGCGTATACCAGGAAGAAGAAACTGGCCGCTTCCACCAGCCCTTTATCATTGGCGTAAAAATTGATGAAGGACAAAACGCTCGAATAGCTGAGTGCGATTAAAAACATGACGATGGCAATCGGAACAGCATTCGCTTCTAAATAATTGGAAAGCTGGAAGCCGGATCTCACGTCTTCAGCAGGCGGTTTCTCAAGCTGTGGTACTTTCACAAAAGTGCTGAGCGCCAGTGCAGACAAGGCGATCGCGACACAGGCAGCAAAAATCACATTGTAGCCAGTCCATTGGCTCATCATCAAGCCGATAAACGGCCCGAACGCTGCACCCAGCGTCGCGCTCATGCTGAAGTAGCCGATGCCTTCGCCTTTACGCGTATGGGGAATGACTTGTGCGGCAATTGTGCCGGCTGCGGTGCTCGCGACACCGAGCGTCACGCCGTGCAAGAAGCGGTTCAGCATCAAGAAAGGCAAACCGAGCGGCAGGAAATACAGTGCAGTCATGCCGACAAACAAGGCAGAACCGAGCACCAAGGCGCGTTTTCGGCCGATCATATCCAGTGTGCGGCCAATAACCAAGCGTCCCGTCAGCGCTCCCAAGATGAAGATCCCGGTGACGAGGCCGGCTTCACTGGTCGAAGCCCCGTATTCTTCGACGGCGTATAAAGCGATCGTGACGATCAATAAATAAAAAACAAGCAATAGCAGGAAATGGACGACGGAAACGCCGATAAAGTCCCGCGTCCATAATTTGGGTTTGTTGTGACTCAACTGAAAGACTCCTTCGAAAGCACACTAGCAGTGCAATATATAATACATCTTCGGCTTTCGCCATTATTAACCGTAGCAGACCCCTGGCATGTCGTCCAATATACGGTACTTGAAAAAGCGCCGCCTCAAGAGGCAGCGCTTTTTCAGCTTGTTGAGAAAGTATGAAGCCGTATTTTCCGAAGCTTATCGCTCGCTTTCCGTGGGCTCGCGCCCAAGCCTCCTCATCCGCTGCGCGTCTTGCGGGGTCTCGGTCGTCTCGCTGATCCACCGGAGTCGAGCGAACGCTTCTCCAAATACTTAGAGAGAACATTGATTTTTAATTGTAAAAAAATGTGATTTCCTTTTTGATCTATAGCAAATTATAGACTTCTTCAATACTGTGAAAAAGCGCCGCCTCAAGGGGCAGCGCTTTTAGATCCTTACGGGTATGGGTGAAGCAAACAGGCATCTCGGCTTGTTCATTCCGAGGCGATGTCTTTGTAAAACGTTGTCTGGTTTTTGCCGTTTGCCTTGGACACGTAAAGTGCCGCATCCGCATATGACAATAAAGTATAGAGGTTCTCGGCGTTGTCCGGGTAAATGGCGATTCCGATGCTGCACCCGAGCTGCACCCGGCCGGCTTCGACAGTGATCGGCTTGCCCAGCCGGTCAATCAAACGCAGCGCCAATTGCCTTGTCGGCAATTCGCCGATGGCTTCACAAGGGAACAGCAAGACGAATTCATCCCCGCCAATGCGGGAAATGAATGCATCTTCAGGCAGTTCTGCCGTCAGCCGTTCGGCCACTTTCTGAAGCACATGGTCGCCCGCCAAATGCCCTAAACTATCATTGGCTTTCTTAAAACCATCCAGATCCAGATAGAAAAAAGCCAATTTCTCTCCTGTGTCGTTCGCCTGTCTCATCATCCGGTCTGCGGCCTCTTCAAGCGCAATACGGTTCGGCAAGCCGGTCAGCGGGTCGCGTTGCGCCAAATCCTGCATGCGCATCAGGTCGGATTCCGTCGTGCCGAGTGTCATGACCAGGCTTTCAAGAGAGTGGGACAGATCTTCAATTTCGCGCACCCCGGTATTTTTCGGCAAAGCCAATTGTTCTCCTTTGCGGAAGGCTTTCGCTTTCCGGGAGATTTCATTGAGCGGGCGGCTGATGCGCCCCGCCACGAGCCAGCCGGCTAAGGCAAAAAGGGCGGCGCTTGCCAAACCGCTCAACATGATGATGCGGCTCAAGTCGCGGGCAGCAGCGAAGGCGGTTTCTTCCGGTTGGCGAACAAGGACGGTCCACTCAAGTCCGGGATAGTCCCAATTGCTGCGGCCACCGGCAAACCCGGTCAAATAGGAATTGCCGTCCGGCCATTGTTCGAGTACCCAACCGGCCCGTTTTCCTTGCGACAGGGTGTAAGAATCAATTGGGAGCTTCTGGCCGAGAAATTGCTCAGGGCCGAGAATGACGCGGTGGTCTCCTGGACTTACAACGAAAACCTCCAGTTCGTTTTCGCTGCGGTTCAGCGGGCGCAATACGAATTGCATCACTTCCTGTGCCCAGTCCCAGCTTAAATGGGCGCCCACTACGCCGCCAAATGAGCCGTCCGGGTAAAAGATCGGTACACTGATGTCGACAAACTCCAATTCATGGCCTCCCGGATTCGGCAAAAGGTCAGCCAACAGGAGCGCTTCATGCACATCGCCGATAAAATCGGTTTGACGGGCTTCGGAATAAACCGGGCGTTCGGACAAGTCCATTCCTTCCAGCAATTGGTCTGTTGAAATAGTAACGGTTCCGGCCGGATCGGTAATGCCGATCCAGGAAAAAGCGGGCACTTGCTCTTGCAGCATTTCAAGCGTGGCGCGCTTTTCTTCAATGGGCGTAACCAACGCCAATTCTTCGATTTCCCCGAACGTCTTGATTTCACTATAGCGTCCCCACATATATTGATCCAACCGGTCCTTCATCTGAAACGCCGCACTCGATAAGGCGTTGCCGCGTTCTTCTTCCAGGCGCTGTGTGCTTACTTCAGAGACAAGCATGCTGAGAACGGCAGCAAACAACAGGACAAAGGCAGCGAATATCAATCCCCAATAGTTTCTAAGCGATAATGATTTCATATGGTTCCCTTCCAAACTAGGCAATTTTCACGAATACACTCAGTATATCAAAAGTCCTGTATAAAAGGGGAAAGAAGGCAAAAAGAAACAGGCAGCTTTTGCTGCCTGTTTCCATTATTTAGCGGCTTCAATGACCGAAGCGATTTTTGTGATGACAAGTTGGCTGCCGAGCATCGGCGATTCTTTTTTCTCTTCGCCTTCCGCCGGTTCCGGGCGTTTATGGGCTTGCTTGAAAACATCGCTGGATTTCCATGCTTCGTAATTTTCGAGTGTTTCCCAATACATATTGACGTTCAGTTCATCGTATTCTTCCAGGTCCTGCGTGATGGTCACTTCGACTTTATGGAAGCCTTCCATTTCCTGTAATGCGCCTGGGCGGGTGAAGTTGGGCGCCATTTTTTCAGCAAATCCCGGTTTCATTTTGATGCGGTTGGTTACGATATACATAACTGCATGTCTCCTTTTTCGATGGGATACGAGATATTCCCACTGTATCACAGAGCACCATGCTTTGTCCGCAGCGAGCCGTGTTAAGCCTTGGCCGTTCCGCGTCTTTTCTCACTTTGGTCAATCAATTTCGAGCCTGCCAAATCGCCTGTCACATTGAGCATCGTGGCACCCATGCCGACGAGTGCATCGATGGCAGTGAGGAGGGCGACTGCTTCCATCGGCAACCCGAGCTGGACGAAGACCGTGGCGATCATGACGATGCCGGCTCCTGGAATCCCGGCAGTGCCGACTGTGGCGAGCGTCCCGATCAAGACGACCATGAACATCTCTGACAGGCTTAATGGGTCCCCGATAATATTGGCGGCAAAAATGGCCGAAACGGCAATGCGGATGGCCGCACCATCCATATTGATCGTGGCACCGAGCGGCAGGCTGAAGCCGTACAAGCTTTTCGGTATGCCGAGCCCGCGCGCAGCGTCAAGCGTCAACGGCAAGGTGCCGGAGCTGCTTTGCGTAACGAAAGCCGTCAGCATCGGTGTCCGCGCGTGTTTGAAGAACTTCAGTGGATTGGCTTTGAACACGAACATGGCGATCGTATAGAGCGCAATCTGCACCGCGATGGCGATGTAAAGAACGGCGACCATGCCGCCGAGTGATACGAGCGTTTCCACTCCTTGCGACCCGACAGTTTCCGCCATGATGGCGAAAATGCCGATCGGCACGTACTGGAGGATGGCTTTCAAGACGAGCAAAGTTGCTTCGTTTAGCGCGTTGATCGTTTTCATCAGATGGTTGCCAAGTTCGCCAAATTCCGCAGAACTTCTCATATAGGAAATGGCGATGCCGAACGCAAACGCCGTGAAGATGATGCCGAGCAAGTTCATCTCACTGAATGCCGCAATGATATTGGACGGCACAATGTTCAGCAGCACACTCGTAAAGCCGGGATTTTCCGGCACATCGAATGTTTCCGATCCGTCGAGCTGCATGCCCGAACCTGGCTGGAAAATGCTTGCGACCGATAAGCCGACGATGATGGCGAATGCCGAGCTGAGCGTATAGAACAGAAAGACTTTTCCACCCATCCGGCCAAGGTCCCCGATTTTCGATTGATTGATCCCGACGATCAAGGTGAAGAAAATGAGCGGCACAATCAGGAAGGTCAAGAGCCGCAAGAGCAAATCGCCAAGCGGTGCCAAGGCGGCGGCATCTGGCCCGAAAATCAAGCCGACGATGACGCCGAGGATGAGCGCCACAGTGATTTTTAAGATAAGCGATACATTTGCATAAGATTTCCAAAGAGCTTTCATAAAGCGCCTCCTTTATTTTTACTTTATTTTTTAAAAACCATATAAACTTAGTCGGATTTGACTTAATTACGATAGCCCATGCCCTTTGTTTTGTCAAAGAAGCGAACTCGGCAGGAGAACCAAGTGCAAAAGGCGAAAAAAAGATGAACGAAATGCTGGTTATCAGAAAACTTAAAAATATTCTATAATTTCCCAAAATCTCGTGATACGATAAGACCAAAAGCATAAGCGTATTTCAGCATTGAGCGGAAAGTTGAGGGCGATAAAATGGGTGGAGTCGGTGAAACAGACGGAATGGAGTATTACGAAGCGCAGTATGACTGGGTATGGCCGATGATTGGGTTTATTGCGGTCACGGTTTTAGCGATCATGGGCGTAAACTGGATCCTGCGCAAGATTTTAAGGGTCGAGCGCAAGAAATTTTTCTCCAGTTCGTCGAATTTCGTCAATGAGCGCCATGAAAAAGTGGATGCGTATTTCCGTTGGAGCGGGGCAGCCATTTCCATCGGGGCACTCTTTGTGTTTCAAGAAACCCGGTCGCTGCTTCCGATAGCTGCGTTGCTTGCCGTCAATGGGGTGCAGGGAGCTTACAATGTTTATATGGAAAGAACCCACGCCGACAATCCGAATGATTATAAATACAGCTTTCTGCAATTCATCACCAGTACAGTCATTGTCGGCACGTGCATATTTGCTTTTTTCCCGGATTTTGCCGAATTCATATTGGAGGATATCCGCTTGCTGGCCGATTTTATGAATTAAATGTAAGCGATATAAGAGAGAGCTGCCTGGACAGTTCATTTATATGTAGAGACTGCGTGTGTGTGAATTCAACAAGCTGCTTTTTTATGAACTTAACCGATTGAAGCTTGAAACAAGGAGGAGAGCGGAATGGTCCATCAAGGAAAAGTGCAGCGCTGGCTGCTCGTCATCATGTTACTCGCTGTCAATCTGCCGCCGCTGCTCCTGAGCTCGTTTCCGGACGGGTTTGCGCTGTATTTTCAGTTATTCGTTTCGGCCTTGATTATGCTGGCGTTGTTTATCGAAGCGCGCGTCAAGGTCCGGAATGGCAATATCAGTTACCGTGTTGAGTTATGGGGCTTGCCGCTTTATTACAAAACGGTATACGGAGAGGAAATCCGCCGCATTGAATTCAAGCGCAGCAGTTGGGCGGCGAAAGTGGCGGTGGTGCGTGTGAAAAAAGGTATCGATTTGCGCTTCGCGCTATTCGGTGACGGCTTGTTTGAGGATTTATCGCAATTTGCCAAGCGCAACGATCTGGAGCTCCGCAAGTCCAAAGAGTACGAAACCGTCGAAAAGCTCGGCCAAAACCGGCTTCGTTAATGAAAAAAGTCTGAAAAATGTTTCACGTGAAACAGCGAAAGGGGCAAGTGGGCATGCAGTTGGAGAGTGGGCGTTTGCTGCTGCGCCGGTACCGGGATGAGGATTTTGACTTTCTGCATTCTTTACTGAAACAGCCGGAAGTCATGCGGCATATCGGAAACGGCAAGGTGAAAAGCCGCCAGCAAGCTTTGGAATTCCTGTATTGGATCTATCGCATGTACAAGGAACATCCTGAATATGGCTTGTTTTTGCTGGTGCGCAAAGAAGACGGCAAACGGATCGGCCATGCCGGGCTGGTGCCGCAATCGGTGGATGGACAGACGGAACTGGAAGTTGGTTACTGGCTTGCACCGGAATTCTGGGGCTTTGGCTATGCCCGTGAAGCGGCAAGGCTGCTTTGTGAGAAAGGGTTTACAGAGCACGGGCAAAGCGCACTTGTTTCACTCATTCAACAAGAAAACCATGCCTCACAAAAAGTAGCAGAAGCACTTGGCATGGAATGCGGTGAACCGGTTTTACGCAACGGACAATACGTACTCGTTTACCGGGTGCAGAAGGAGCGATGGCATGCAATTTCCCACACTTGAGACGGAGCGGTTACTGCTGACGGAAATTACAGAGCAGGACACCGATCGTTTTTTCGCGCTCTTGCAGCGTGAAGACGTGACTTATTATTACGGCATGGACCGGTTAGTAAAGAAAGAAGAAGCGCTCGAGATGATCCGAGCTTTTCGCGTCGTGTTTGAATTCATGCGCGGCATGCGCTGGGGCATTCGCTTGCGGGGAGAGGAAGAATTGATCGGAACGATCGGGTTCAACCAACTTCAGCTGCGCTCGAAAAAGACAGAAGTCGGCTACGAGCTGCATCCGGATTATTGGCGCCAAGGGTTGATGGAAGAAGCGCTTTCGGCCGTCCTGGCCTATGCGTTTGATGAGCTGGGGCTTTACCGGGTAGGCGCCACGACCTATCCGGCCAATACCGGGTCGAACCGGCTGTTGAAGAAAATGGGCTTTACGGAAGAAGGGCGGCTCCGCGGCTATTTGTACCAGCGCGGAGAGTCGCACGATGCACTGATCTTTTCGCTGCTGTCCCCTGAATGGCAGATGCAGCAACAAGACAATTGATGACGAGAAAGGAAGCGGCAGGATGTTAGGAAAACAAGGATTCAACGAATGGGCAGCGGAATACGACGACACGGTGCGCGAAAGCGAGCGTCTAGGGACGTATCCGTTTGCAGGCTACAGCGACGTACTGATGGACATTTTCGAAGCAATTGACGACAAGCCACAGGCGTCGGTTCTAGATATCGGCTTTGGGACGGGTGCATTGGCGTCTGCTTTATACGACAAAGGCCATCGTATTTTCGGGATTGATTTTTCATCTGATATGATGGAGCGTGCCAAAAAGAAAATGCCGGAAGCGCAGCTCGTGGAATGGGACATGGCGGATGGCTTGCCGCCTGCTTTTGACGGGCTGTTTTTTGATTGCATCGTCAGTACATACGCGCTTCATCACTTGGAAGACGCGGATAAATGGAGTTTCCTCAAGCAATTGCTGAAAAGGCTGGCGCCGGGAGGGACATTATTGATCGGCGATATTGCTTTTCGGACGCAGGAGGACCGGCAAGCTTGCCGCAATGAGTACGAAAATGTCTGGGACGATGAAGAAGCTTATACCGTTTTTGACGAGCTCGAAGCAGCCCTATCCAATATCGCAAAATGTGAATTCAAAGCGCATTCCCATTGCGGTGCTGTTATTCAATTGCGCCCTGAATGCCCGTTTTGCCATCCGGTCTACGACTTGGACCAGCGCATTGTTTTTGAAACCGCCAATTGCTGGTTCTTGCAGCATGAGAAAGCGCAGGGCGTGCTTGAAGGGTCAGGTGTCATCGTCCCGAAACAGCACCGCGCGTCGCCGTTCGAACTGACGCGGCAAGAATGGCAGGAGACGCAAGAGCTGCTTGGGCATGTGAAACCTTTTCTCGAGCAAATAGCGCCGGATGGCTATACGCTCGGCTGGAATGTCGGCGAAGCGTCGAATCAATCGATCGGCCATAGCCACCTTCATGTCATCCCGCGTTTCAACGATGAACCGTATGCCGGAAAAGGCTTGCGCCACTGGCTGAAAAAACCGGAGAACCGACGCCCTGGCCAAGGCGGCGATGAACGATGAGTTTTCAAGAACAAGCGATGACAGAAGAAAGCGCACGGGACATCCTCTCTTGGCGCTATCCGTATCCTTACGATTTCTATAACGGGGACGCATCGGATGAAAGTTCGCAGGAGCTGATGAACGGCAGCTACCGGGCGGTGTGGGAGCACGGGGAGTTGTTCGGTTTTTATTGCACCGGCAAGGGGGCGCAAGTGCCGGCTGGCCATACATCGAATGCTTATCCGGAGGGGCCAGTCGATATCGGGCTTGGCATGAAACCGGAAAAAACCGGAGCGGGGCGGGGGGCTGCGTTTGTGGATTTTCTGCTCAGTGAAATCAAAAAGCGTCATCCCGGACAAGCACTGCGCCTCACCGTTGCCCAGTTCAATACACGCGCGATCCGTTTGTACGAGAGGGCTGGATTCGTGAAGACCGGTGAGTTCAACAACGACTATGCCGCGTTCCAAGTGATGCTGAAGGATGAGTGACTTTCGGCCGGCATAAGCATCTGCTATAGTAAAACAGGGCGGTATCTATCCGGAACTGCACCTGTAGGAAAGCTTAACAACTCAATAGATCTGCCTTGATCTGAAAAACGACAGGGACGGAGAAACCGACACAATCAAATTCTGTCCGTCCGCTTTATTGCGGCGGGCTTTTTTCACAGGTTTCCTTCCCGGAAGGAGAAAACAATGGAAAATACAGCTTCATTGATGAAGATGAAACAGCAAGGGAACAAGATCGCGATGCTGACGGCCTACGATTACCCGTCCGCCAAAATCGCAGAAGCGGCAGGGATGGATGTGCTGCTTGTCGGCGATTCGCTCGGGATGGTCGTACTCGGCTACGATTCAACTGTCAAAGTGACCGTCGAAGACATGGTCCATCACGGAAAAGCGGCACGAAGAGGGGCACCAGACACCTTCCTCGTCGTCGATATGCCGTTCGGCTCGTTCCATGGCAGCTGGGACCGCACGCTGGAAAATGCCATGCGCATCTTCCAGCAAACGAGCGCCCAAGCCTTGAAACTCGAAGGCGCAGGGGAAGTGCTCGATGTGACACGCAAGCTCGTCGGGGCAGGCATTCCAATTGTCGCCCACCTCGGCTTGTTGCCGCAGTCAGCGGCTGTGCTCGGCGGCTACAAAGTGCAAGGCAAAACCGCCAGCGCCGCCAAGCAATTGATCGAAGACGCCAAAGCGTGCGAAGCGGCAGGCGCCTGCATGCTCGTGCTCGAATGCATCCCGCATCAATTGGCTGCACAAGTCACGAAAGAACTCAACATCCCGGTCATCGGCATCGGCGCCGGCAGCGAAACCGACGGGCAAGTGCTCGTCTACCACGACACCGTCAAATACGGCTCGCACCATTTGCCAAAATTCGTCCAGTCCTACGCAGAAGCAGGCGAAACGATGCAACAAGGGCTCGCCCAGTATGTCGAAGAAGTGAAGAGCGGCGCGTTCCCGAAAGAACAGCACCGCTTCACGATGAAAGAAGAAGAACTCGAGCAGCTGTACGGGTCGAAATAAAAGAGATTGCCTTCTTAAGCCATTTTCACGGCGGATGAGGGCAATCTTTTTCAATGAGTGCTTTTGGAACTGTAGCCGATATACAAAAAGCCGAGGCCGGTAATCAAAGTCATAACGGCACAGGCCATGCCGACTGCGCTTGCCCCGATACCGGAGCCGACGAAAGGGCCGATGATTCAAAGAAAGGAATACCGCCCATACCAAAAAAGGCAATAGAAACGCTGTCACATATCCCAAATGGATCCACCGGTGCCGTTGCTTGTCGGCAAAAGCTTTCACTAAAAAAATCAGCAGTGCAATGTAGGCAGCCAGTACAAAAATCACGGCAAGTCGATCCTATTTTGCATTCAGTCGATTACGGTTCCTGAAAGCCGAACATCGCGACAAAAAGCAAGAAAGCATACAGCACGAAAAGAATGGCATGCCCGCTAGTGAGCAGCATCCGGTAAACAGTCCTGACCCCGAACCAAGCTGCAGCGAATCCGATGACGGCCAGCACGAGCGGCGAGTAGAAACCGAGCGCGAATAGCCCATCGAATAACAGTATTCCTAACCGGCTGCTAGAATATGCGAAGGGAATGAGCAGTGCGAGAAACAACAGGAACGAAAAGATGGACAGCAGTTTCTGTTTCATCGAAAACCTCCTAATTTACGGTTCGGATATGCTATGCCCCAGCAACAGCAGGAAGATAAAGCCGGAGAGAGCTGTGAAAAAGATGCCATTTGTAATGACGCTGAAAAATATAATCGGTTTATTTTTAGTGCGTATGCCGACAACTATAGCCAGCAGAAATCCAAGGTCGATGAGGCCATAGACGAAGAAATAAACCCAGAAATTCATATTCGGAAGTTGCCAACCAATCACTAGCACTAAAATAGATGCGAGGACCAAGGACAAAGTCAGCACAATCGGTTTTGCTTCAGTAAAAGTTCCTCGCGTCTTCGTCTCCAAAATAGCACACCTCATTTATCAGTATAAAACCGCTCAATAAGCCACATATACCCCCACCGCCAGGACTATTATAATCGCCAACGCCCGGATCCAGATCAACTTATCGCTGATGCCAGCTTTCTTTTCCAAGTAGTATATGTAGTGAACTAAGATGATCAGCCCAGCACAGGGCAGAAAAAACTGAGCGGGGTTCATGTCCATATTGCCGATAACCAATTGAAAGATGCCAAAAGTCAGGAGCAACATCCCTATAGCGCCGATGCTTAACGAAAAGTATGGATTGTGTATCTTCTTCTCTTTCCTTCCTTGATTCGAACCCATTGCTCCACCTCTTTATTAGAAATTGCTTTAACTCTTTGCTTAAGCAGATCATGTCCCCAAAACAAACGGCGAAATCATCAGCAAAACGGAAGCGGAGATCAATAAAACCGTAATAGCCCGCGGAAGCTTATCGCGCCCTGTTCCTTGATGCGAGCCTGAAAACTGCAATTTATTGCGGTACAGCACAAAAATCAGCACCAGCATCGCGACACCGCCGAGCCATCGATACGGTTCGGTACCGGGACTGCTCGAATAAATCCCTGTTAAAACCAATCCGCCGCCCATCCCCAAGGTCACCAAAATGGCAAAGACACGGACCAGTTCGAGAAGTGTTTTCATCCTTGACCCTCCCATAAACTTTGTCTTTCCGTGAATGTAACGCTTTTTAAATCGTATTATTATAGAAAGAAATCAGTTTATTCCCTTCAGTCTAACATATAAAAGGAAGAATTTAACTCCTTGGCAGAATTCAATAGATGCAAAAAAGGCAGTGCCCGAGATTCTCGGGCACTGCCTTTTATTTATAGCGTATGGTTATCAACCACCGACGTAGCTGACTGGGTCAACCGCGTTCGAGCGAGCGCCGTTCCAGCTGCCGATGTGGATTTCAAAGTGCAAATGCGGGCCAGTTGAACGCCCAGTGTTGCCCATGCCGCCGATTTTCTGTCCTTGCGAGACTGCTTGGCCGACAGAGACATTGATGGAATTCAAATGCGCGTAGGCTGTAGCATAGCTTTGCCCATTGATGACGTGGGTAATGATGATGACATTGCCGTAACCGCCCATTGAACCAGCGTGCGATACATATCCGCTTGCTGCTGCGTGGATTGGCGTTCCTGGGCTATTGGCGATATCCATGCCCAGGTGAGACTCGGCTCCAGCACCGATGTCACGGCCGCCGAAACCTGAAGTGTAGCGTCCAGCTGCCGGGCGGATGAAGCCAGCGCTTGATTTAGGCGCTGCCGCTTGTGTGACAGTGGCTGCAGGAGCGCTGGATTGTGCTGCTTTTTTAGCTGCCGCTTTGCGGGCTGCTGCTTCTTTCGCTTTGCGTTCTTCTTCTGCTTTACGTGCGATTTCCGCTAGGCGTTTTTGTTCTTTGCCGATTTTCTTTTCAAGTGAAGAACTGATGTTCATGGCTTTTGCATGATCTTCTTCAAGTTTTGATTTTTCTTTTGCCAGGCGTTTTTGTTCTGCTTTCAAATCATCCTGCAAATCGTCTTGCTTTTTCTTTTGCGCGTCTAATGAATCTTTCAAGTCCACAAGTTCTGCTTTTTGGCTTTCTTGTTTCGCGAGTTTTTCTTCAACTTCCGCTTTTTGTTCAGCCAATAGCTTTTTATCCGCTGCCTGTTCGCGCATGATTTCACGGTCTGCTTCAATCAATGTGTTGACGGCAGAAGCGCGGTCGATAAAGTCGACAAAGCTGTTCGCCCCAAGCAATACATCGATATAGTCAACGGAACCGCCGCTGAGTTGAATGGCGCGTGCCCGTTCTTGCAAAAGTTCTTCGCGTTCTGCGATTTTGCGTTCCAGTTCTTCAATCGATTCTTTCAACTCATCGATTTCGGCTTTCGTTTGGTCGATCTGAGCTTGAACCCCGTCGATCTTGCCCTGGGTTTCTTCGATTTCGCCGTTCAATTCCTGGATTTTGTTCATGATTTTTTCAAGCTTCGTCTGATTCTCGACGATTGCGTTATTCTTTGACTGGATCTCCGAATTCAAGTTGTTCTTCTTTTGCTCGACCTGTTGTTTTTCTTTTTCGAGGTCGGACAATTTATCAGCACTTGCTGTTGGCAAGAAAATCGATAGCGCCAGAACAGCCGATAATGCTGCTACGAACCATTTAGACCATGTGTTCAATGTGTTGTGCTCCTTTCGCATTCCGTTAATCATTATTGTTTCTCTATATAAGAATTCTTTTCTGAAGTAATAAAATCTAATGATGTCATGAAAAAAAGCCGTCAAAAAATCCGGCAGACCCATTGTACCACCGCATAAACCTATTTATTATTACAGTTTCTTATCAAATGTCGGGATATACTGTCATAAGCGACACATAAGCCGATGGAATGTAATATTTTATAAGTATAAAGTAATGTTTTTGCAGAATAATTCATATTATCTCTTATTTCAGATAGGGCTGGGGTCAGCCGGCACTCTTTGTTTCGTATTACGAAGGAAGCGTTTTCACCATTCGGGCAGGAGAAGAAGGGAGAAAAACGGAAAGGGTGGGATGGCAACATACAAAAAGGAGTGATGGATCGATGAAATCATTGAAAAAAGGGGCATTAACATTATCATTGGCGGGGGCTCTTGCAATGAGTGCAGTGCCGATGAACTCTTCGGTAGTGGAGGCGGTCGGCAACGGGCCAGGATACGGCGGCAATGAAACAATCAACACATCCATTTTAAAAACTTATTCGGAAATGGCCGATTTTTTGAAAAAACAGGATGCCAAACAAGAAAACATGGAACTTGAAGTCATCGGGCAAAGCGTAAAAGGGCGCGACTTGTACGCAGCAAAATATATGAGCAACCCGGAAAACCCGACCATCCTGTTCTTGACGCAGCAACACGGAAATGAACAGCTGACGACAGAAGGCGCGCTTGAATTCATCAAGCATCTAGGCACAGGTAAAATGAAAGGCGTTACGGATAACGTCAATATCCTGGTTGTGCCGATGCTCAATGCAGACGGCGCCATGGGAGATGTCGATTTCTCATTGGATGATTACGTAGCGTCAGGCGATCGCAACTTAACGCGTTACAATGCAGTTGGCGTTGACTTGAACCGTGACCACATCACAAAAATCCAACCCGAAACGAAAGCCTTGCACACGAACGTGATGAGCAAATACGACATCGATTACATGATTGATTTGCATCATCAAGGAGCAAACAGCGAGCGCGATGGAAAGCTGGTCTCGGGATCGATTCTGTATCCGACAACGCCAAACGTCGACCCTGAAGTACTTGAAGGATCCAAAAAACTTGGGGCGGTCGTATTTGATGCCGTCGATTCCACTGGGTGGGGCCACCTCGGCAAATACCGCGGCGGCGACGCTGAAACCATCAGCCGCAACGGTATTGCAGTCGAGTACGGGATCTCGACATTGCTCTTTGAAATGCGTGGGATGTCCGACCACGAATACGAGCCGTATGTCCTTGGACAGAAGAGCAACGGCTATTTGATCAAGCAAACTGTAACGACTTTGGAATCGACTGTACGCGCCATTGCAGATGGGTCGATCGATACGCAAGACACGTCATTCTGGGATACGCTGGCATTCCAGCAAACCCGCGAAACGGAATAAGACGAAGAAAAGCCTTTCCCGCTTTTATCGGGAAAGGCTTTTCTTATTGTGGAGCTTGTTATTCGTCTGCGTCGATGTCTTCTTGGTTTCTGCGGACCACGAGCACGTCGCATTTGGCCGTGCGGACGATGCGTTCGGAAACGCTACCCATGATCAGGCGTTCCGCTGCGTTCAATCCGGTAGCGCCACAAACGATGACGTCTACTTTCAGCTCATTTGCCAGTTTTTTTGGAATGAGCGTTTTCGGTGAACCGTATTCGATCATCGTATGGACATTCGTTGCGCCGTGTGAAGAAGCTTCTTCCTTATAACGAGCAAGCAGTTCTTCACCGCTTTTCAGTGCGCGGTCGGCAATCGTGCGGTCGTACGCTTCAATGGAGCCGAATGAGCGGTTATCGATGACATGCACCAAGTAAAGTTCCGCATTGTTCCGGGAAGCCGCTGCAGCAGCTTTTTTGAAAGCCCATTCCGCTTCTTTGGAACCATCCACTGCCACCATGATTCGGGAATATTTCAAAGTCATTGTCCATTCCTCCTTCTATACTGCTATCATTTCGATACCTAATCCGGGACTTCCTTCTTTTTCAGAAAATTTCCTATGAGCTTCGACAGAATTGTGAAAACGCGACCAAATTTTATGAAAAATATGGTACGCTTGAAAAAAAACAGGAGCACGAGAAAGGAGGAGAACCCTTTGGAATCAGGGATCGGCAAGTTGACACCAGAGCTCGAGAAGCTATTGACGATCAGCCATCAAGTGAAAGAATATCAAAAAGGCGATTATCTTTTCCGTGAAGGGGAGGCAGTAAAAGGCCTCTATATTCTCCGTTCCGGAAAAGTGCAAATCGGAAAAGTAACACCGGACGGCCGTGAATTGGCATTGAAGATTTGCGGAGCCGGGCAGATGGTCGGCGAGATTACCGTTTTCGCAGAAGGCGCCACTTATTTGCTGGATGCCCGTGCGCTGACCAAGACCGCCTGTTTGAAAATTCCCGTAGAAGAGCTGGAACAATCGCTTGAAAAAGACCCAGCGCTTGCGATAGCGTTCATGAAATGGATGGGCATCGATCAGCAGAAAACACAGACCCGCTTCCGGGATTTGATGCTCCATGGCAAAAAAGGGGCGTTGTATTCGACGTTGATCCGCCTTGGCAACAGCTATGGCGTAGAAGCGGAAGGCGGCTTATTGATCGACGTCGTGCTGACGAACCAGGAGTTGGCGAATTTCTGCGGCATGAGCCGGGAAATGGTCAACCGGATGCTCAGCGATTTGCGTAAACAAGGAACCGTCGGCATGAAGGACGGCAAAATTGTTCTATACAATATCCCGAAACTGAAATTCGACATCAATTGCGAAGAATGCCCGATCTACCTCTGCAAAATCGACTGATTATGAAGCCTGCCGCAACGGCAGGCTTTTTGTGTGTTCTAGTAAAATCGGCTTTTTCTACTTAAGAGGGTGGCGCAAAGGAATTATATAGCTGAACAGATAAGAGCAATGAAAGGAAAAGCTTCCGCTTTTCGACTGCGTTGCAGGGGGCTGCTTGGGGCTCGCAGGATGCGAGTCATGCAGCTGATGCGACAGGACGTCGCGCTTTCAGCTGCCCGGGGATTGGGCGGGTGCCCGGCCAACGTGCCAAATTTCTCTGTGTTCGTGCATCGCTTGATACGCGTTGCTCAATTCTCACTGCGTTCGAACATCGCAGAAGAACCGTTGCTCCCACATCTGCTCAACCCTAACAGTGTTCGGGCCTCGCAAAAAACATCTGCTACGCAGATGCGTCGCAAATGAATGGTCTCGGCTTCCCCTCGCCATCCATTCACCCCTTCCACTCCGTCTCTAGTTTTAGAGCCTAAGATCATTTCTTCAGTTCATTTAAATTAGCTTATAAAAACGCATCCTATTCTGTTGCTTGTTTCAAACAGGTCGAAGAATGAAGTGTCGCATGTCTCCATTCACTAAACAAACCAACAAGTAAGCATAATCTATTCAAGCGCCGGTTTATCAGACGCAACATCTCAGGAAGCGATTTCCCCACTAGCCGGCAATTGCATATTGAAGCAGATCTGATTAAACGCACCCGAATCAACGAGATCTCCAAGGCGCCGAGCGTAAAGGGGTGAGCCGATGCCGTAAGACAGGCGCTCTTCCTGGCTTATGGCAAGAGGCCAACCCAAAGCACGGCGGCGAATACCAACATGAAGCTCCAATAGAACAGGGAAACAACGCCACTCGCAAATCCTAACTATCTTCAATCACCCTGATCCGGGAATCGATTCCCCCACTAGCCTGCAACTCGTAAAGAAGCAGATCAGATTAAACACACCCGAATCAACGAAATCTCTCAGCCGCCGAGCGTAAAAGGGTGAGCCGACACAGTAAGACAAGTGTTCTTCTTGGCTTACAGTGAGAGGCCAACCCAAAGCCCGGCGGCGACTACCAATATGAAGCACCAATAGAACAGCGAAACAACGCCACACACTAACCCCAGCTATCTCCACCATTCATTCCAACAAATAGCAACTACCCAAAAGCCTGCCGACCCGCAGGCTTTATTTTTTTGGCAAAAATATGAACGGGTGAAAATAAAAGCGGTCAGGTGTGATTTATGTCACAGCTAAACCGAAACTTAGGTCCTATGCTAAAGGAAATAGCAAACGAGTGATGAGGTGGAAGCAATGGATAAGAAGCAATCGGATCATGATGTGAATTTGAAGGGGACACTCGTCAGTGTATTCTTCGTCGGCATCGTCATCGTTGCCATGTGGGTTGCCGTATATTTGATGTATGTAGCGAGATAAAAAAGGAGAGATTCATCATGCATTTCCATAAATATGAGAAGATTTGGCTCAGTTTCGGCATCGTTTCGCTCATCGTCTTTTTGAGCGTCGTCGGCGTCAGCGCGTTTTCGCAAAACCACACCCCGTCCGGAGGAATGGACACCATCGACCCGGAGAAAGTGAACGAAACCGCCCCGTTCGACAACCCGGGCGTGACGCAATTGGACGAAGACACTTACCAAGTGGCGATCGTCGCACTGGCTTTTGGCTACAACGCACCGGACTTGCGCGTGCCGGCCGGAAAGGAAATCATTTTCAAAGTCACCAGCACGGACGTGGTGCACAGCTTTACGATCGACAATACGAAAGTCAACATGATGGTCGTTCCGGGACGGGTCACGACCAAATCTTACACATTTGAAAAACCCGGCAAGTATTTGATTCTGTGCAACGAATACTGTGGCACCGGGCACCATATGATGTCTGCAGAAATTGAGGTGTACTGAAATGATTGCCCAACCAGAACGTAAAATCGCTTTATGGCACTTAGGTGTCGCGTATACCGCTTTTTTGATCGGCACGCTCATGGGCGTATTGCAGGTCTTTATCCGCAACGACGCCCTCCAGCTCCCAGCTTGGCTTGATTATTACCAAATCCTGACCGCACACGGCGTCTTGCTTGCACTTATTTATACAACCTTTTTTATTTTCGCCTTCTTTATCACCGGCATGAGCAAAAGCCTTGGCAGCTTCGGCCCGAAAGTCCGCTTGTATTCATGGGTTGGCCTGTGGGTGACTTTACTCGGAACCGTCATGGCCACGGTGATGATCATCGCCGGGGAAGCTTCGGTCCTTTATACCTTTTATGCCCCGATGAAAGCGAACGGCTTTTATTATGTCGGGTTGGCTTTGGTTATTGTCGGCACCTGGATCTCGAGTTTTGCCTTGGTCGGCCATTATATGGTGTGGCGGCGTAACAATAAAGGACAATTGAGCCCCTTGTTCGCCTTCATGACGGTTACGACCATCATTTTATGGATCATCGCCTGTCTCGGCGTTGTGGCTACCGTGTTGTTCCAATACATTCCGTGGGCGTTCGGCTGGACGGATACGATCAATGTGGAATTGAGCCGTTCCTTGTTCTGGTATTTTGGCCATCCGCTCGTGTATTTCTGGCTGCTTCCGGCGTACATCGCCTGGTACACGATCGTACCGAAACTGCTTGGAGTGAAAGTGTTCAGCGATTCCTTGGCGCGCCTTGCGTTCGTCTTGTTCATCCTGTTCTCGATTCCGGTCGGCTTCCACCACCAATTGACGGAGCCAGGGATCTCGAACTTCTGGAAATTCCTGCAGGTCGTCTTGACGTTCATGGTCATCGTGCCGTCGCTCATGACGGCGTTCTCGATGTTTGCGACCTTTGAAATTTCAGGGCGCAAAAAAGGCGGCACCGGCCTCTTCGGCTGGTTCAAGAAATTGCCGTGGCGGGATATACGGTTCACCTCGATTTTTATCGCCATGGCGTTCTTCATTCCTGGGGGCGCTGGCGGAATCATCAATGCCAGTTTCCAATTGAATGAAGTCGTCCACAATACCTTATGGATTGTCGGGCATTTCCATATTACCGTCGGAACGCCTGTTGCAATGACGTTTATGGGCTTGACCTTTTGGCTCATCCCGTATTTGACGGGCCGCCGTTTCACGAAGCGCATGCAGCGCCTCGGCTTTGTCCAGATTATCACTTGGTCGATCGGCATGCTGCTCATGTCGACCGCTCAGCACGTATTAGGCTTGATGGGGGCGCCGCGCCGAACGGCTTACAGCGGCTATAACGACCACCCGTCGGCGATGGAATGGTTCGACGGCATCATCTCGAACCATGTAACGATGGCAATCGGCGGGACGATTTTGTTCCTGTCCGCCATGATCTTGATGTATATCGTCATCATGACGATGTTCGTTTCGCCAAAAGCGGAAATGCCTGAACAGAGGGTGGAATTTCCGCTGGCGGAAAGCGATATGTCCCATACGCCGAAATGGTTGGAGAACTGGTGGATTTGGATCGGCATTGCCGCCGCCTTAATCATCATTGCATACGCGATTCCACTGACCCATATGATTCAACATGCACCGCCTGGCTCGAAAGGATTTATTACATGGTAGGAGTTGAGGACAATGTTCACAATGGTAATCGCATTAATGGCCATTTTTATCGTTTTCACCGCGATGCTTGTTGAGTTGTCGGTGACGGACGAAGACTGACGAAGAGCTGTTCCGGCAATATGCCGGGACAGCTTTTTTCTATGCGTGACAGGTTGGAAATTGTATTTGAGCGGCATCTTCTATAGTATTTTAGGAAGAAGAAAGAGGTGGATGTGATGGGGTGGATGGACTGGGTTTTCACCGCCGTGAGCGTTATTTGGCTGGTCGAATTCATCGTTTTTAAAAACCGTGAGACCGGTCAAGGCGACCCGGTCGAAAAAAGGACCTTCTTTGGGATTCTATTGTCGCTGATTGCCACCATCGTGGCTGGTTTTGGGCTTCAGGAGTTGGCGGAAACCGACATTGCCTCGGTGCTCAGGCCGATTGGGCTCGTGCTGCTGATTACCGGCGTCTTTTTGCGGTTTTGGGGGATCATTCATTTGAAATCACAATTTACGCGCCACGTGACGGTGCGTGAAGGCGATACGATCGTCAGCAGCGGCCCTTACCGCAAGCTGCGCCACCCGCTTTATACCGGCTTGTTTTTGATCGGCATCGGCATGGCGCTGTTCTTCACGAGCCTGATTGCGGCGCTTGCCGGCGGCTTGTTGCTCGCTTTTGCGCTCAATAAACGCATGCAGCACGAAGAAGCCTTGCTCGTCGAAAAGTTCGGCCCCGAGTATAAGGAATGGATGAAGCACCGCGCCCGCTTGATTCCTTATATTTATTGAAGCTCAGCTATCGCGAATAAAGAAGTGGAAATCCCGGATCTTGCATCCGGGATTTTTCTATTGCAAAAAACCGAAGCGTTTCATTTTACATCGTGTACGATTTAAAATAATATAGATCGTGTAAGATATAATTATTGGAGGGATATAAAAATGAAACCACTATTTGAAACGACCATGATCAACAGCGGTGGACGCGAAGGCACGGTTTATTCACCGGACAATATTTTCAACCTTGATGTGGCAAAACCGGTCGCGCTTGGCGGCCAGCCGAACACCGCGACAAACCCTGAGCAATTGTTTGCAGCAGGCTATAGCTCGTGCTTCAACAGTGCGTTGGACTTCGTGCTGGAACGTGATAAAGTGAAAGTAACGAACAGCGAAGTCACAGCGACGGTTTCCTTGCTGGGCGATAAAACGGACGGCGGCGTGAAACTTGCAGTGCGCCTCGAAGTGGATATCGACGGCCTGGAAGATGGCAAGAAACAGGAATATGTCGACAAAGCCCACGCCTATTGCCCATATTCCAAAGCCATTAAAGATTCAGTGGACGTGGAGATTGTCGTTCGATAAGCAGAAAAACAGGTGATGACATGGACAAACCAACCAGACTGGAACAGCAACTATGCTTTGAAGTGTACAAAGCTTCGAGCAATTTCTCGAAACTTTACGCGAAGACCTTAGAACCGTTCGGCCTGACCTTTACGCAGTATTTGGTGTTGCTCGTGCTATGGGAAGAAGACGGCTTGACGATGAAAGAGATCGGCAGGCAACTCGGGCTCGGCACCGGCACGCTCACCCCGATCATCAACCGGATGATTCAAAATGGCCGGATTGTGAAAGAACAATCGGCTGAAGACCGCCGTGCTTTCCGGATTTCCTTGACCGAACAGTCGCGCGCGGATGAAAAACCGATCGAGCAGGCCATTCACGACAAGATCACCAGCTGCAATTATCTTGATGTCAATGCCATCGAACTGATGAACAACTTGAAAGCCTTGAATGCATTTTTCGGCGAGATGGATCTATGAAAATTCATGGAAACAGGAGTGATGAATGATGGGAATCTATGATATTAAGGTCACCGATGCCAGCGGGGAAGAGTACAAACTCGAACGCTACAAAGGCCAGCCAATGGTCATCGTCAACACGGCGACTAAATGCGGTTTGCGCGGCCAATTTGACGGCCTCGAAAAGATTTACCAGCGCTACAAAGATGAAGGCCTCGTTGTGCTCGGCTTTCCGTCCGATCAATTCGGCCAGGAACTCGGCGAAGCGGCGGATGCCGAATCGTCGTGCCGCATGACTTACGGCGTTACGTTCCCTATGCATGACATCATCAAAGTGAACGGTAAAGATGCGCATCCCTTGTTCGATTTTTTGACGTCGAATACGAAAGGCTTCCTGTCGAGCGGCATCAAATGGAATTTCACAAAATTCCTGGTCGACCCGAACGGCAAAGTCGTGGCGAGGTTCGCGCCGAAAGATACACCTGATTCGATGCACAAAGACATCCAGAAAGTGCTCAGCGCCTAAACACCTTTGTTCACGAAAGCGGCGGGATGTGGTAAGCTGAACGTCACGATGAGTGAACGGGAGTGAAAGAAATGGGCAAAGCGAAAGCTAAATCGAAAAGCGGCGTAGGCCAAGGAACCGGCAAGAAAGGCTGGAACCGTTGGGAAAAAGGCAAAAACAAAGCCAAAAGTTTCAAGCCGTATACAAGCAAAGACAATAAAGAAGCCACGAACCAAAAAGGAAAACAGCCAGAAGCTGAATCTGAATGGGTCGATGGATAACAAAAGCCGCGCAGGTAATTGCGCGGCCTTTTTATTTCCCGGGAAATAGAAAGGGCGGATAATGGTGGGGATTTTGTTGCGAGCTACGCTAATCAAAGCGCTGAAAACTAATTTGAAGCACACACCAAGCTTCAGGATCAACTCTATCTATCTTGCCGATGCGTGCCTCAGGAAGCGATTCCTCCATTAGCCGGCAACTAACTAAAAAAGCAGATCTAATTAAATACGCACTGATCAACGAAATCTCTCAGCCGGCCAGCGACAAGGGTGAGCCGACGCAACAAGACAGGCGCTCTCCCTGGCTTATTGCGAAAGGCCAACCCAAAGCAGGTCGGCGACTACCAAGCTGAAGCACAAACCAACCGCCAAAACTGTTCCACAAGAAAGCTCTCGCCATCTTCACCGAAGCCTGTCCCCGGGAAGCGATTCCCCCACTAGCCGGTAACTAACTAAAGAAGTAGATCTAATTAAACACATAAAGACCAATGGAGTCTCTAAGCCGCCGAGCGCAAAGGGGTGAGCCAAAGCGATAAGACAGGTGCTCTTCCTGGCTTATTGCGAAAGGCTAACCCAAAGCCCGGCGGCGACTGCCAAGCTGAAGCACAAACCAACTGCCAAAACTGTTCCACAAGAAAGCTCTCACCATCTTCACCGAAGCCTGTCCTCGGGAAGCGATTCCCCCGCTAGCCGGTAACTAACTAAAGAAGTAGATCCGATTAAACACACAAAGATCAATAAGGTCTCTAAGCCGCCGAGCGCAAAGGGGTGAGCCGAAGCGATAAGACAGGTGCTCTTCCTGGCTTATTGCGAAAGGCTAACCCAAAGCCCGGCGGCGACTGCCAAGCTGAAGCACAAACCAACTGCCAAAACTGTTCCACAAGAAAGCTCTCACTATTTTTACGCAAACAAGGAAAATCGCAGAACCGCGTATCAAAAAATAACTACCAATTGAAAGGTTTGTACGAAAAACCTGCCCGCCACTAGACCCTTTATCACTTTCTTCACGAAGTTCGAGAAAATCCTTGCGGCGAAATTCGAACTGGTCTATAGTGAAACTACAAGATTTGGTGATGATGTAAAAATTCAACACCATATATAGTGATACCGCAACAAAGGTGCCCAATATGGGCTGAATAGGGAATCCGGTGAAATCCCGGAGCTGTTCCCGCAACTGTAAGCGCAGACGAACCATGAAATCCCACTGTCCAATGGACGGGAAGGGCATGGGGAGAGTGACGCGCGAGCCAGGAGACCTGCCTTTGTTGTCGTTTTGCACTTCTCCGGGAATTGGGAAGGATGACAAAGGTTTGGTTTGTGCGGCCCAAGTATGCCCACTTCATTAACTTGCGTTTATGCCCCCATTCTCTCCGGAGAGTGGGGGCTTTTGTGTTTTTAAAAAGGAGGAAGTCAGCATGCATAGAGAACAACTTCCGGCCGGCGTATCCAGGACCATCCAGTCCCGGCTCGTCTTGCCGCCGGATACCAACCATATGGGCACAATTTTTGGGGGCACGGTGCTTGCGTATATCGACGAAATCGCAGCCATTGCGGCGATGAAGCATAGCCGGCGTGCGGTCGTGACCGCGTCGATCGACAACGTCAATTTCCTGTCCTCGGCGAAAGTCGGCGACATCCTGACATTAGAAGGCGTCGTCATCTCGACCGGCCGGACCTCGATGGAAGTATACGTCAAAGCGGAATGCCAGCACATCGAAAGCGGTACGTGCAGCTTGACGACTACCTCAATCTTAACGATGGTCGCTGTGGATGCAGAAGGCCGTCCGACACCGGTCGCGAGCGTAGTGCCGGAAACGGAAAATGAGAAACGACTGTTTGAGAATGCACAAGAACGGAAAGAACGCCGAATGATCGCAAACGAATACGCAAAGGAGCTGTGTTAACAATGACTTTAGGAGCAGTAGAACGCGATAGAAAAATACAGGATGCACTTGACCGGGTGTCGATGGACGAACCGCATTGGACGTTTGAGGCGGCAGGGTTGTATTTGGAGAAATTATACGAGCAAGCGGCACAAACGCGCGGCTACAGCGCGGCGAATAAATACGATGACTTCTACGGATTGATTCACGGGCTGAGCCGCCTTGGCATTTATTCGAAAGACTTGCTCGAAGCTTATTCCGAGGGCGAAATTCGCCTGTTGGGCCGCGAAATTGCACCCGAACGCGACGAATTGTTCAATTACATCGGCTTGTTTTTGCTGGCGGACCGTTATTTGGCAAAAGACTATGATGGGCGTGTGTGGGAATTGCCGCAAGAGCGCTTTCTCATTATCGCCATGACTTTGATGCAAAAAGAACCGAAAGTGAGGCGCCTGGAACTCGTCAAAGAAGCCTATTGGGCGATGAGCAACTTGTATATGACAGTGGCGACACCCACTTTGTCGAATGCCGGGAAAAGCTTCGGTCAAATGTCTTCGTGTTTTATCGACACGGTGGCAGATTCGCTTGACGGCATCTACCAAAACAACTGGGATGTCGCGCGCCTCAGCAAAGACGGCGGCGGCCTCGGCGTTTATTACGGAAAAGTGCGCGCACTCGGTTCGGACATCCGCAAATTCAAAGGCAATTCATCCGGCGTCATCCCGTGGATCCGGCTGCTTAATGACACAGCCGTCAGTGTCGACCAGCTCGGCCAGCGCCAAGGCGCAGTGGCGGTTTATTTGGATGTCTTCCATAAAGACATTATGAACGGCTTCCTGGATTTGAAAACGAACAATGGCGATGAGCGTCGAAAAGCGCACGATATTTTCACCGGCGTGTCGATTCCTGATTTGTTCATGAAAAAGCTGCAGGAAACAGACGAAAACGGGCGCAGCATCGGCGAATGGCACACGTTCTGCCCGCACGAAGTCAAGCAAGTGATGGCCTGGAAAGACGAGCAGGGCAATTTGCTCGGCCTCGAAGACTTCTACGACGAAACCGATCATAAATACTTCACTGAAAAATACGAAGAAGCGGTCAATCATCCCTTATTGGCAAGAAAGTCATTCCGTGCGATGGACGTTATGGCGCGCATCATGGTATCACAGCTCGAGACCGGCACGCCGTATATGTTCTACCGCGACGAAGTGAACCGCGGGAACCCGAACAAGCACTTGCGCGGCATCGGCAAAACATCCATCTATTGCAGCAATCTATGCAGTGAAATTGCACAGAACATGTCGCCGACTGAAATCATCAAAGAATACAAAGACGAGGAAGGCAATCTCGTCACCGTGAAAAAACCCGGTGATTTTGTCGTCTGCAACCTATCGTCAATCAATTTGCCGAGAGCGGTCCAAGCGGACGTCTTGTCGCGCTTGGTTCCGATTCAATTGCGCATGCTGGATAATGTCATCGATTTGAACACGATTTCTGTCGGCCAGGCGGAAGTGACCAATCAAAAATATCGTGCCGTTGGATTAGGGACATTCGGTTGGCACCATCTGCTCGCGCTCCGCGGCATCCATTGGGAAACGCAAGAAGCGGTCGAGTATGCCGATACATTGTATGAAGAAATTGCCTGGCATGCCATCCGCGCGTCAGCGGGACTGGCGGAAGAAAAAGGCGCATTCAGTGAATTCACAGGTTCTGAATGGCATACGGGCGAGTATTTCGAGCGCCGTAGCTACACGGGCGAGCGCTGGGACGCATTGCGCCGGAAAGTATCGGCATCCGGCGTGCGCAACGGCTGGATGATGGCGGTCGCGCCGAACTCATCGACCGCGAAAATCGGCGGCTCGACAGACGGCATCGACCCTTTGTATGCTGTCGAATACGCAGAAGAGAAAAAGAATTTCCGCTTTAACGTGACGGCACCGGACCTTAACCACCGGACATATGATTATTACCGCCGCGCGCGCCATGTGCTGGACCAAAAATGGAGCATCCGCCAAAACGCGGCGAGACAGCGCCATATCGACCAGTCGATCAGCTTTAATTTATACGTGCCGCACACGATTCGCGCCAAAGAATTGCTGGAATTGCACCTCGAAGCGTGGAAATGCGGATTGAAGACGAGCTATTATGTGCGCAGCACGTCGCAGGAAGAAATCGAAGCATGCGAGGCATGTGAAAGCTAAAGAGAGGATGGGGAACATGCAAACTTTAACGAAACAAGCATTGATGGACCCGGATGCACCGAACCGCTCGACTGCCATTGTCGGCGGGGCAAGCTCCGGTTTGCTCAATTGGAACGATATCGCCCACCCGCATATGTATGAACTGTACCAAGCACTGTTGGCGAACTTCTGGAAAGCTCAGGAAATCAATATGCAGGATGATATCAAAAATTGGGACTCGTTATCAGAAACCGAGAAGGATGTCTTTTTGCGCATCAACACGCAGCTCGCGTCACTTGATAGCCTGCAGACGCCGACGATGACCCAAGTGATGGATTATGTCAGCGATTCGAGCTTCAAGTCGATTTTCGCTGTCATTGCCCAGCAAGAAGCGGTCCACACCGAGTCGTATTCCTACGTCCTCAGCTCGCTTGTGCCGCTCGATGAACAAAACCGGCGCTTTGACGAAGCGAAGAACGACCCGCTCGTCAGAAAACGCAATGCACGCATTTTACAAGCGTACGAAGCGTTCCGTACCGAACCGAATTTGGAAAACCTGCTGAAGCTTGCGGTCAACTCAATCAATTTGGAGGGCATTTATTTCTACGCCGGCTTTGCGTTTTTCTACCACCTGGCGCGCCAGCAGAAAATGCTCAAGACCAGCACGATGATCAGCTACATCCAGCGCGACGAAATGCAGCACGCCTATTTCGTTTCGCAGTTTATCCGCATCCTGATCGCGGAAAACCCGGAACTCGCGACTGATGACATGAACAACTGGATCCGCGAGGAAGTGGCGCACGCCGTCGAACTCGAAAAAGAATGGGCACAGCATATTCTTGGAGAGATTGACGGGCTTGATCTTGATGAGTTCAATGAATACGTCGAGTATTTGGCAAACAAGCGGCTGCGCCAAATCGGCCTCGGCAACCTTTACGAAACGCGCGACAACCCGATGCCGTGGATCCGCGTCTTCGGCGATGATATGATGAACAGCACGAAATCGGATTTCTTCGAACAGAAATCACGCGCTTATACGAAAGTATCGGAGTCAAACGGCTTTGACGAATTATAAACCGAACATCGCAATTGTTTATGCTTCTGCGACGGGGCACACGGAAAACCTCGCCTGTATGATAGAGGATGCCTTCATGCGGCAAGGGGTTCATCCGGCTGTTTTTCGTGCGAAGGAATTCGATCCTGCCGAACTATGCCGTTACGATATAGTTTTGGTCGGTACTTATACCTGGATGAACGGCGACATTCCAAAACAGCTTCATGGCCTATTTGAAGTGATGGAACAGCAAGAGAAAAACATCATTACGGGCGTATTCGGCACAGGCGACCGTTGCTTTGCGGCGTATTGCGGCGCGGTGGATTTGTTCCGGGACATGCTTCATGCGAAAACCTCCTTAGCCGCGACGCTCAAAGTTGAACAGATGCCGTCTGCGGATGACAGCATGCGCTGCAGCGCGTTTGCACAAAGTGTGCTGATGAAATACAGCCATCACAAAGGCAGGTTATCAGCCGCGAACTCTTGAAGCCTCCGATAGTTTTTCCTTTTGACAAGCGGGTATAGAGCTAATAAGGAACTGAAACAGAGGAGGAAGATCAATGGCACAACAGAAATGGTTGAAAGTCGGCGCAGCGGCAATGCTGTCTGCGGGCATGCTTGCTGCATGCGGCGGCGGGGAAGAAGAGCCGGAGATGGAACAGGAAACCGATGTCATGCCGGATGAGAATCAAGGCGATTCTGAAGACAATGAAGACGACGGCGAGGAAGAGGAAGAAGACTAAATTTGTATAAGCTGGTGTAGGCCTATAGTTTCCCTTTTTGAATGATTTGCCTTATACTATTTACGAACGGAAAGCCATAGTATTTCCGGTCAGGTATCAATTATCGCTGCTTCAAAATGCACAACTCCAATTTGGTAAAATGGAACAGACCATAGCGCTGGAACCAATGCCGAAAAAAGCCCTTGCCTGGGTTTTTTTCGGCGTTTTCTTTTTAGCGCAATTTGCTTTAAGAAAGGGGAACGATATGAAGATCGAACATACTATCATGGACCTGGCACAACAGGTCGGTAACTTGCTTGAGGCAGAAACCGATACCACGGACATGGAATGCCTGATCAAGAAAAACCGGACCGTAACCATTGAATTGCATGATAAAAGTTTTGATTGCACACTGGAACACGATATATCGTTTCGAAACCTGAAATCGGATGGCTCTGCTGTAAACGAAGCAGACATATACCTGCTCCCTGAAGAAGTGGCGTTATTTACGCAAGCATTGCAGCAATACCCGATTGCCTTGCCGACAGAATTTGAGCAAATCATCGACTCAAACCCGAATATTGTGTGTCTGCGCTTGACTGCAGAGGAACCGCCAGAGAATTTTGCCGCACGCCTCGCTGCTGCATTGCGCCAGATCGATTAAATAGACAAAACCCGGACGCCAGGCGATCCGGGTTTTTAGGATGCATCCTTTATTGGGAAAGAGAAAGTCGGCATGTTATGGTGAGGATGCTGGCGTATTTAATTGCCTGGAGAGGTACATAGACAAACTAGCTTTGCGCTTTGCTGATTGCGCTATTTATAGCGAGTGTTCTGTTATGCGGACTTAATTTGGGCATTTCTCCTTCCGCACGCCATTGCATAAGCTATGCTTAATCGCGCTGCTCCCTTTATAATGAAACTACGCAACATTTCATTTGAAGAGGAGTTTTTCCCGTGATTGTTATCATCGATCATTATGATTCATTTACATATAATCTGGTCCATTACTTCGAACGGCTCGGTGCGAGAGTGGAGGTCTTCCAAAATGACCAGGCCGCACTCCAAGGCATCGAAGCCTTATCGCCAGAACTGATTGTGCTGTCGCCAGGGCCGGGCAAGCCCTTGCAGCCGGGGCTTGGGCATAAAGCGCTCGAACAGCTCAGCGGCAACGTGCCGATACTTGGTGTGTGCCTTGGCCACCAAAGCATCGTCGAGTTCTACGGCGGCAACGTCCGTAAAGGTGCACAGCCTGTCCACGGCAAAGTGTCGGAAGTGGCACATAGCGGGCAAGGGGTTTTTGCGGGGCTCGCTTCACCGACGCCAGTCGTGCGCTATCATTCACTCGTAGCCGACCGCGCTACGCTGCCGGGCATTCTTGAAGTCACGGCAACAGCAGAAGATGGCAGCATCATGGGCGTGCGCCATAAAGAATTGCCGGTTGAGGGCATCCAGTTCCATCCCGAATCGATTTTAACGAAGGATGGTTTTCAGATGCTCGCGACCGCCTATCAGAATGCCCAATTATGGAATCGCGAAAAGAAAGGAGGCGCACAGGATGGCCCCTTATCTGCAGTTTGACTTTGCGAAAGACGATGGAACGCCTGAGACGGTCGCTTTTTCCGAGCCGCACGCGGTGCTTGAAGCAAAGACGCTGACGGACGTGGCGGCCGTTTTTGAACAAGTCGACCGCTACACCTCCCAAGGCTATTACGCCGCGGGTTATGTGTCCTACGAAGCCGCGCCTGCTTTTCATGCCGAAATGGCCGTTCGCGAAGGAGTCGAAATGCCGCTCGTCTGGTTCGGCATCTATAGCGATTCACAAGCACCAAAATCTTCAGGCGATGGAGATTATGAAGTATCGTCTTGGACGCTCGAAGGTTCCGTTGCCGAGTACAAGAACGGCATCCAGAAAATCCGCCAAGCGATCGAAGAAGGCGATACCTATCAAGTGAATTACACAGAACGCCTCACCGCCGGATTCAAAGGGGATGCGAAAGCATTTTACCAGCAGCTTGCGCGCAACCAGCAAGCGGATTACAGCGCTTACTTAGATATCGGGCGCCACCAGATTTTATCGGCGTCGCCGGAATTATTCTTCCGCATCGATGGCTCGCGCATCCGCACGAAACCGATGAAAGGCACTGCACCGCGTGGCAGGACGAATTGGGAAGATGAGGCCATTTTGGATGTGCTGCTCGATTCAGAAAAAGAACGCGCCGAGAACTTGATGATCGTGGATTTATTGCGAAACGATATGAGCCGCCTCGCGAAGCCGGGAAGCGTGCAAGTGCCGAAGCTGTTTGAAGCGGAGAAATACCCGACCGTCCATCAGCTCACGTCAACGGTTGAAGCCGAACTGCCGGAAGGGCTCAGCGTATTCGATTGGTTCAAAGCCTTGTTTCCATGCGGCTCGATCACCGGCGCGCCAAAAATCAGCACGATGCGCTATATTGCCGGGCTCGAACAGACGCCGCGCGAAGTTTACTGCGGCGCAATCGGCTATATCACGCCTGAAAAAAATGCCGTCTTTAATGTGCCGATCCGCACCGTCGTCATCGATCAGGACAAATCGGCTGCGCGCTACGGCGTGGGCGGCGGCATCACTTGGGATTCGACGTCCGAGGGCGAGTACGAAGAGCTATTGACGAAAGCCCGCGTGCTGACCGATCAGCGTCCGGAATTCGCCTTGATCGAATCGCTCAAGCTGGAAGACGGAAACTATCCGCTGATCGCGCTGCACCTCGCACGGCTGAAAAAAAGCGCCGCGTACTTCCGTTTTGCATTAGATGAAGAAGCTGTGGCGAAACAATTGGAATCGCTTGCTGTAAAGCATCCGGCAGGCCTTTTCAAAGTCCGCCTGACGCTTGAGCGCAGCGGTAAGATGGAATTAACTGCACAGCCGGCAGCCCCAATCGAGCAGCCGATCCGCTGTGCACTCGCCAAAACGCCAGTCGACAGCCGAAATGCATTTCTCTATCACAAGACGACCAACCGCGGCATCTATGAACAGCACCAACAAGAAGCGCCTGACGCTTTTTCTGTGCTTTTGTGGAATGACCGTCAAGAGTTGACCGAGTTCACCATCGGCAATGTGGTCGCTGAAAAAGACGGCCGCTTCTACACGCCGCCCGTCTCAAGCGGCCTGCTCGCCGGCACCTACCGAGAACAGCTGATTGAAGAAGGGCACATCGAAACGAAAGTGCTGAAAAAAGACGAACTCGACACGTTCGACGCCATCTGGTTCATCAACAGCGTCCGCGGATGGATGAAAGTGGAACTTGATACTGATCCTGTGTAAAATAGCAGCTGAAAAAAGCCGGCCCCTCCATAATGGAAGGGCCGGCTTTTCTATATTACACATTGACGACGGGTTGGGATTTCAATACTTCTTCGGATTCGGCAATGGCTTCTTGGCGGAACGTATCGAGCATATCGCACGGGCGCCCGACAAAATCCATTTTGCCGTCTTTCAATTTTACAATGCGGTCGGCGAGGATATG
This sequence comes from Planococcus sp. SSTMD024, assembly GCF_041320495.1. Classification (NCBI taxonomy): domain Bacteria; kingdom Bacillati; phylum Bacillota; class Bacilli; order Caryophanales; family Caryophanaceae; genus Planococcus; species Planococcus sp. SSTMD024. The sequence continues at coordinate 174,920 of NZ_JBGGNS010000022.1, forward strand.
CGCGTCTTTTTCATCGTGTGTCACGAAGATGGATGTGATGTTCGCCTTTTTCAAAATCTCCCGAAGATCTTTGCGAATTTTCCCTTGTAGCTCGGCGTCCAAATTACTGAACGGTTCATCCAGCAAGATCAAATGAGGGTTCGGCGCAATCGCGCGGGCAATTGCCACACGCTGCTGTTGGCCGCCGCTCAATTGATGAGGATAGCGCTTTTCGTATTCCTCCAATTCGACGAGTTCAAGCATTTCGCGCATGCGTCTCTTCTTATCGGCTTTTTTCATGCCGGACAAACCGAACATGATGTTCGCAGCAACCGTCATATGCGGGAACAAGGCATAGTCCTGGAAGACCATGCCGATGCCGCGTTTTTCAGGCTGCAGAAATGTCTTGTCGTCGAACAAGGTTTCGTCCTGGATGACCAGGCGACCGTTTTTCGGCCGCTCAAGCCCCGCGAGCAAGCGCAAAATCGTGCTTTTTCCGCTGCCGCTGCGCCCGAGGATCGAAATGACCTCACCTTTTTTAATGTCCAGCGTGAACCGATCAAGTGCAGGGGCCTGTGTATTCGGATAGGAAAAACTCACATCTTCAATGGCGACAAACATATCAATCCATCTCCTTCTCGAGTATCTTATAGAAAATCACAATGGCCAAGGCGCTAATACCGACAATCAAAAGGGAAGCTTGGGAAGCTTCCATGATTTTTTCATCACTTGCGTACTGGAAAGCTTTTGTTGACAATGTATCAAAATTAAACGGTCTCAGGATCAATGTCAAGGGAATCTCCTTGAGCACATCGATGAAGACCAGGATAAATCCACTGATAATGGCGCCTTTCATCATCGGCACATCGACTTTGAAAAAGGTCTTCGTCGGGCCGGCACCGAGGAGCCTTGAAGCATCCCGGAAGTTCGTGCCGATCTTGTCGTAGCCTGTCTCGATCGAATTATAGCCGATGGCGAAGAACCGGATGATGTAAGCCGACAGCAACAGAACAATGCTGACGCTGAGCACCAGCGTTGTCTCAAGGCCGATTGCCATATAAAGCGGGGCGAGGTAGCCGTCGAGTGCGACAAAAGCCGTGACGACCGCGACCGCAATGACCGCCCCCGGAATCGAATAGCCGAGCACCGTCAGTTTCGGCAACAATTTCGTATATTTGCCTTGTACCATGCGGGCGAAATTCCCGACGATGAGTGCAAAGATGACGATCAAGGTCGCGCTGAGCCCGGCGACAAAAACCGAGTTTTGCACGTAGCGCATGAATTCTTCCATCGGGATTGTCCCGAAGGTCAAAATCGTCCAGTCAACCAGCTGAATGACGGGAATGAAGAACCCAAGGCTCAAGATCAGCATGCCGTAGCCTGCCGCCACAAAGCCTTTCCAGCCGCTGAGCGGGATTAGCTGGAGCGGGCGGACTTTCGTAGAGAAATAACTGTATTGCCGCCTGCCGCGAAGCAGCTTCTCGATGAGCAGGATGATGATGACAAAGCCCATGAGTGAAGCGGCCAGTTTAATCGATGTATCCAAATCCCCAAGGCCGAACCAACTTTGGAAGATGGCGGTCGTGAAGGTTTGGATGCCGTAATATTTCACGACACCGTAATCATTCAGCACTTCCAACACGACCAGGCTCGCGCCGGCGATGATGGAAATCCGGGAAATCGGCAGCACCACTTGGAAGAACGTGCGCCAAGGGCCTTTGCCGAGCAACCGTGTGCTTTCGATCAAGGATGCCGATTGTTCGGACAAGTACACTTGCGTGATCGTGTAAACATACGGGTACAAAAACATCGTGTAGATGAAAATCGCCCCGGGCAAGTTCATGATATCAAAATACGCCGGGTCCAGTTCCATTCCAAATCCCTCGCGCAGCGTCGTCTGCACGGCACCGGTGAAATTCAAGATGCCGTGGTACGTATAAGCACCGATAAACGGCGGGATGGAAAGAGGGAGGATCAATGCCCACTTCAAAAAGCGCCGGAATGGAAAATCGTATTGCGCGACCAGCCAGGCAAGGCTCAGCCCGATGAGAATCGTGGCGAATGCCGTGGCGAGCGTCAGGATCAGTGAGTTGATGACAAACTGACGCAATACGAACTCTTTCATATGCTCCCAATTGTCATTCGACGGCGTGAACAGCCCGGTGACAATGGTCAAGTTCGGCAGGAACAGCATCAGGATGATGACGGCTGCCCCCACCGTCCAGATATTGAAATTGGCCAATCTGCGTTGCAAAATCCAGGCACCTCTTTCCAAATCGCAAGAAATCCCTTGCCGCATTCAGACAGCGGCAAGGGGAGATCATGTAGCTTATTTCCAGCCGACTTCGTTGAACAATAGAATCGCTTTGGCGTTGTTTTCGCCGAGTGCGGACATCGAGATGTCCTGCTCTTTGAAGTCACCCCATGATTGCAGCAATTCGGATGGTTCCACTGCTTCGTTTACTGGGTATTCATAATTGACAGAAGCGAATGTTTCCTGTGCTTCCGGTGCGGAGAGGAACTCCAGCAATTTGATGGCATTTTCTTGGTTCTTAGCTGATTTTACCACACCCGCGCCGCTGACGTTAACATGCGTGCCTGTTGTATCCTGGTTCGGGAAGAACACATCAAGGCTTTCAGCCACTTCGACTTCTGCAGGATCTTCAGAGTTCAGCATTTGGCCGAAGTAATACGTGTTCATGATGGCCACATCGCCGACGCCTGCTGCAATTGCTTTCGCCTGGTCACGGTCGCCGCCTTCAGGGTCGCGTGCAAAGTTCTCGACCATGCCGGCTGCCCATTCTTTTGCTTCTTCTTCGCCGTTCAATTCAATGAAAGAAGCGAGCAAAGATTGGTTGTAGATGTTTTCAGAGCTGCGGATCAAGACGCGTCCAGCCCACTCGTCTTCCGTCAATGCTTCGTAAGTGGATAGCTCAGACGGGTCAACTTTTTCTTTGTCATACAGGATGACACGTGCGCGTTTTGTCAGGCCATACCACATTTGGTCTTCGTCCTGGAAGTTGGCAGGGATCTGTTCATCCAGCACATCGCTTGAAACAGATTGCAAAATGCCGTCTTCTTTCGCGCGGTGCAGGCGGCCTGCATCAGCCGTCAAGAACAAATCGGCTTGCGTTGCATCGCCTTCGCGCTTGATGCGCTCAAGAAGCTCATCTGCTTCGCCTTTGATCAAGTTGACTTTGATGCCGGTTTCTTCTTCGAATTTCTTGTAGAGCTCATCGTCCACATCGTAATGGCGAGCCGTATATAGGTTAACTTCGTTGCTGGCTGTTTCAGCTTCGTCACCGGACGTTTCCGCCGGTTGTTCTTCTGAGCTGTTCGAGCTGCCGCACGCAGCAAGCACGAGAAGCGTGCCGAGCACTAATAGGAATGAAAGCAATTTCTTCATGGATGTCTCTCCTTTAAGTATGTAGTGATGAATCGCATTCAAATGAAAATGATTCTCAATGTCAATTATAGCTACTGAGAAGATAAAGTCAACAGCTTTTGGGGTGATTTAATAAATACGTGATAAGTGTCATTGTAATTTACGCCGGAAATGAGAACGGACGATTATGAAAACGAGCCGCAAAAGAGCCCAATGCCACTGCTACTTCCACATGATAGAAAATGCTACACTTGAAAGTGAGAATCGAGGGCTACAACAGCTGGAATGGAGGCATAAGAAATGGACATGAAAACATATTTGACACTGGATGCAACAGCGATGGCAGAACTGGTGAAAACCAGGGAAGTTAGCCCGAAGGAACTAGTGGAATCGAGCTTTCGCCGGTTGGACGAAGTAGAGCCGAAGCTCCGTGCCTTTACCGCAGATCGCCGTGAACAAGCGATGGCGGATGCAAACAACATAGAAAACGGTGTGTTCGGCGGTGTGCCGATTGCGCTGAAGAATATCTCCCAGGCACTCGCTGGGGAGCGTTTGAGCGCAGGGTCGAAATTGCTGAAAAATATCCGCCCGGAACGGGATTCTCATTTCGTTGCGCGCTTGAAAGCGGCCGGGCTCATCCCAATCGGCCACACCAATACGCCGGAATTCGGCTTGAAGAATATTTCGGAGCCGGAACTGTTCGGCCCGACGCACAATCCGTGGAATATGGATCATTCACCGGGAGGCTCAAGCGGCGGGGCGGCCGCCGCTGTCGCATCCGGCATCGTACCGGTCGCCGGTGCGAGCGACGGGGGAGGCTCGATTCGCATCCCTGCATCATTCACGGGTTTGTTCGGGCTCAAGCCGACGCGCGGCAGAACCCCTGTCGGACCTGGAGCCGGGCGGCAATGGCAAGGGGCATCGATCGATTTTGCGCTGAGCCGGACAGTGCGGGACAGTGCTGCGCTATTGGATGAATTGCAAGTCGTCCAGCCGGAAGCCGCGTTCCAGACGCCGCTATTTCCCGGAAAATACGCGGAACAGTTGCAACGGGAGTTCGAGAAGCCGCTGGCAATTGCGTTCTCACTGGAATCGCCTGTCGGCACGCTGGTCTCGGAAGATGCAAAACACGCGGTTTTGAAAACGGTGCGCTGGCTGGAAGGGCAAGGGCATCGAGTCGAAGAAAAAGCTCCTGACATCGATGGCGTCCAATTGATGCGCGAGTATTATTTGATGAACAGCGGGGAAATGGCGCTGCTCCAAAAGAATCTGGAAAAAACGCTCGGCCGGCGCTTGTCGGAAGACGATATGGAAATCGAGTCCTGGCTGTTGGCCACATCTGGAAAACGGGTTTCTGCCGCCGATTATTCCGCGAGCCTTGCCGCATGGGACGCAGCAGCCGCAAAAATGGCGGCGCTTCACGAAACTTTCGATTTCTATATTACGCCTGCCACGGCGCATGCCGCACCGCAAATTGGCGAGCTGAGCCATTCCAAGGAATCACGCCAGCGCCTGTTGCAAGCACTCGACATGGCGCGTGACACCTCGGACCAGCAAGAATTGATTTATGCGATGTTCTTGCCGAGCCTCAGCTACACGCCGTTCACGCAGCTGGCGAATTTGACCGGCCAGCCGGCGATGTCTTTGCCGCTTCATGTGACCGAGGCGAATTTGCCGATCGGTGTCCAAGTGATGGCGCAAAAAGGAGAAGAGCATCGCTTGCTCCAGTTGGCGAAGCAAATCGAACAAAGCGACCTATGGATCGGCCAGCGCGGCAATCCATTCTTTCAATAGAACTGAATTGGATTATGTTATATAGAAGAAAACGCAAAAAGCCCAGGAAAAGGCACCCCTTTTCCTGGGCTTTCATTGGTGTTAAGAAGAAACGGCCTGTTGAGTGGCCTGGACCTTCTCTTCTTTTTGGTAATTGCGTTCCACGCGGCGAATATCCATGCGGATCAAGATAGACATGATAAGCGCGACGGAAATCAATCCGATGAAGATATAGAAGACCGGGACATAGCTATTTGTTGCGGCATAGACTTGTGACACGATCGCCGGGCCGATGATCCCGCCGAGAGACCACGTCGTCAACAAATAGCCGTGGATGGCGCCAAGCTGTCTTGTCCCGAACATATCGCCGATGAACGCCGGCAAGTTCGAGAAGCCGCCGCCATAGCATGAAACGATGAGCAAGATGAATACTTGGAAAATGATAACGTTCGTGATGCCCGGGAGCATGACGAAAGCGATGATCTGGATGATGAAGAATATCATGAACACAGTCGGGCGCCCGATATAATCGGAAATTGCAGCCCAGCCAAGGCGTCCGCCGCCATTGAAAATCCCCATGATGCCGACGAGCGTCGCCGCGCCGGCTGCCGTCAAGCCAACCAATTCCTGTGCCATCGGTGAAGCGACCGAAATAATCATGATGCCGGCGCTGACATTGATGAGCATCATCGTCCACAGCATCCAGAAGCGGCGTGTTTTCACAGCTTCTCTAGCTGTCAGTTGGGCCAAGTCTTTCTTCATGACTTTTTTGCCGGAAGCAAGGTCCGCTTCCATTCCTTTAGGCATGAACCCTTCAGGTGGCGGGGCAATATAGGAAGCACCGAGTGAGATCAAGATGAAATAGCTGATGCCGAGAATATAGAAAGTAGTCGTTACGCCGACAGAAGCGATCAAGCTTGCCGCAACCGGCGCGGTAATGAGTGCGCCGGCGCCAAAGCCCATGACGGCCATGCCAGTCGCAAGCCCGCGGCGGTCAGGGAACCATTTGACGAGTGTCGAGATCGGCGCGATATACCCGACGCCAAGCCCCATGCCGCTCATGAATCCGTATGTAAGCAGGAATAGTACGAGTGAATCAATTTGAGTCGCAAATCCAGCGCCCGCTTGTCCGAGGCCGAACAAGAAAGCGGCCACCATGGCAGATTTCCGTGGCCCGTTCTTTTCGACGAAGCCGCCGAAGAACGCTGCGGAAATACCGCCGAGCGCCATCATGATCGTGAAGGCGTAGGTGATTTCTGTTGGAGACCAGCCCATCGTTTCGCTGATGGGTTTCGTGTAGACGCTATAGGCATAAGCCGCACCGATCGACAATTGGATCGCGATGGCGGATAACGCAATCAGCCATCTGTTTTTGTTCGTCTTCATAGTGAAATTCCTCCTTTGTTTCGTAGAACTTGTTTCTAGAGAATACATGGTTTTCACTATTTCGACAAACTAATTTTCAGAATAGAAAAACTAGTCTAATAAAAATATGATAATCCTGTTAAACGGAAACGTGAACTTACGTGTTTGAAGGAGTGAAAATCCCTCCTTTTTAATGAAAAAGGAATAAAATAGGGGAATTAAAGTAAGCGTTTTCAGAAAAGTCCAAATTAGTTTAGGGATATTGGCTCATTTTTCGCTGAGAGAGAAATTTTCTGGTTTAAAGGAGAGATTCTCTGCCTGGGAGATGTGAAAGGTACCTGAAACCCAGTGTTCATGAGGTTTTGAGGCTTATCTGAAGGAGGATTTCAACTATTCTAAAATATTCTGCTTTAAGCATTAATCTCTCTCTTTTAGAAGAATAAATGCTATTTCAGGCAATATAATTATTTGGCATACAAAAAACCAGAGCCTCTCTGTAGTTGAAAGCCTCTGGTTCCATAAACTGATTCGTCAACCCACTTTCATCTGGACGATATCGCGGATATAAGCCATGACGCGTCTTTGCGCTTCTTCCGGACTATAGTCATTTCGGTGATTCAAGTAGTTTGAAAACATTCCTTGCCACACCAGGTTGGTCAATTCATTCAATTCTTCGGCTTGCTGCTCATCAAGTACCCCGGATTCTACGATGAAATGGATGGCGTATCGGCCACGATCCGTTAAGCTGCGCTTCTTCAAACCTGGCAACAGTTCATCGGGCACCGTCACCAAGTCCATCGGATACAATTCGTAATAATGCGCCAGCATATTCTCGGGATGATCCCCAAGATCCATCAGGAAAACGGCGTTGAAAATTTCAGGCATTGAAAACGAGTAGCGACTGAAGCAATCCCACGCAGCAAGGTATTTCTCGATGGGGTCATCTGCTTTTTCCATTTCTGCAGTCACCGTTTCAATATAAGGACGCATAAATTTCAAAGAAGCAAAAAATAGCAAATGAGATAAATCATCAAAGTAATTATAAATGGTCGCGCTGTTATAGCCTGCTTTATCGGCTACTTTCCTTATCGTGACGTGGCGGAATCCTTCAGCTTGGATCAATTCCTCCGTCGCATCGATAAAATAAGTCCACATTCTCCGTTTTTTTAAATTTCGTTTTTCCATATCCAACTCCACCATTTCTGTCATCTGCGATTGCCTAAACGACTGTTGATTTCTTTTATACTACCATGCTAACCTAAACATAGTAAAAAAAATAATCATGATTATAAAATAATCTTGATTAATAATTAAAGGGGGAATTGGGTGAATAAAGTAAAAATCGATCCTTTGGTGTTTTGGTCTTCGCTGGGGGTTATTGTCGTCGCAACTTTAGCTTTGGTTATTTTCAGAGATACGGCTGAACCTGTCCTAAATACGATGTTAACCGGCATTACTTACAATTTGGATTGGGCATTTCAATTTTTGACTTTCGGTTTATTTATATTGCTCATGTATCTAGTCTTCAGTAAATACGGAAAAGTGCGGTTGGGCGAAGAACCGCCTGAGTTCTCGACCTTTAGTTGGGGAGCCATGCTGTTTTGTGCGGGGATGGGCACAAGCATTATGTTCTGGTCGATGATGGAACCGATGTATTACTACATGGGGCCGCCGTTTGGCTATGAGCCGAACAGCAACCAGGCAGCGGAATGGGCAGTCACTTATGGCTTGTTCCACTGGGGCATTTCGGCTTGGTCGTTATATGCCTTGCCCACAGTGACCATTGCTTATTCGTTTTTCGTTAAGAAAAATCATTCGTTGAAAATCAGTTCGGCATGCCGCGGTATTTTAGGCAAACATGCAGACGGCTGGCTTGGCAAAATCATCGATATTCTCGTTATTTGGAGTTTGGTTGGAGGCCTCGGAACCTCGCTGGGCCTTGGTGTGCCAATGGTCTCCGCAGTGATCGGTGAAATTTTCGGCGTCGCCCAATCACTCACCTTGAGCATTATCATCATCGCGGTTTGGGTCGTCATTTACAGCGCCAGTGCGTACGTCGGGCTTTACAAAGGCATACGCAAGCTCAGCGACTGGAATGTTTATTTGGCGCTTGGCTTGGCGGTATTTGTCTTATTGGCAGGTCCGACTTTGTTTATCTTATCGAATTTTACGAATAGCTTCGGGCTGATGCTCCAGAACTTCGCGTTCATGAGCTTCTCGACTGATCCAATCAATCAAGGTGGATTCCCGCAAGGCTGGACTGTCTTCTATTGGGCATGGTTTGCGGCAACTGCGCCGTTCATCGGATTGTTCGTTGCCCGGATTTCACGTGGCAGAACGATCCGTGAATTGATTACGCATATTCTCTTATGGGGCTCAGTCGGCAGTTGGCTATACTTCGGCATCTTTGGGGGCTATAGCTTGAACTTGCAATTGAGCGGAGCACTGGATGTCTTAGGCGTGATGAATGAAAGCGGCGACCCGGCAGCAATCGTTGAGATTTTGAAAAGCTTGCCGCTAAGCTTCCTGGTGCTGCCATTCTTTGCTGTTCTCGGCTTTATCTTCTTGGCGACATCATTGGATTCAGCGACTTATATCCTCGCATCCATCACGACGAAAGAATTGTCTGCAGGACAGGAACCGGCACGCTGGAACCGTATGCTTTGGGGGATGGTGCTGGCGGCGCTTGCCATTTCGTTATTGTTGATCGGCGGGTTGAACGTCATTCAAACCTCTTCGGTCATCGTTTCGGTACCGGTTATCTTGCTGTATGGCTTATTGACGGCTTCGTTGTTGAAATGGCTGAAAGAAGATTATCCCGAACAGATGGGTAAAGGAGCGGAAAAATAATGGTCTTTAACGTAAGGGAAAGCACGCGCAAAGTGAAAGAAGAATTTCTGCATGAAGTGGAAGTGACGGATCATCTATGGATTCCAATGTCTGATGGTGTCAGGTTGTCTGCGAAAATTTGGATGCCAAAAACAGCAGTCGGGCTTAAGGTGCCCGCGGTGCTTGAATACTTGCCGTATCGGAAAAACGAATTTACCGCCTTGCGTGATTCATTGCGGCATCCGTATTTTGCAGGTCATGGTTATGCAAGCATCCGCGTGGACATGCGCGGCTGCGGAGATTCAGAAGGCATCATGTACGATGAATATGCCAAGCAGGAACAAGACGATGCACTGGAAATCTTGGATTGGATCTCAGCGCAAGATTGGTCAAATGGCGCGGTCGGGATGATCGGGAAATCCTGGGGCGGCTTTAACGGCCTTCAAGTAGCTGCTCGGCAGCATCCGGCATTAAAGGCGATCATCACTTTGTGCTCGACCGATGATCGCTATGCGGACGATGTCCATTATAAGGGAGGCGCAGTGCTAGCCTCAGACATGCTGTGGTGGGCTTCGACAATGCTCGCTTACAATGCGCGCCCGGCAGACCCGGCGCATGTCGGGGAAACTTGGCGGGAAAAATGGCTGGAACGTCTGGAAAAGACACCGCCTTTTATAGAAGAATGGATGCGCCACCAGCGGCGTGATGCGTATTGGAAACATGGCTCGATTTGTGAGAATTACGAGGATGTGCAAATTCCGGTCTATGCAGTTGGAGGATGGGCGGACGGTTACACGAACGCAATCTTTCGCATGATGAAAAACTTGAAGGGCCCGAAAAAAGCATTGATCGGCCCGTGGGCGCATGAGTACCCGGAAGTCGCTGTGCCAGGGCCGCAAATCGGATTTCTTCAGGAATGCCTTCGCTGGTGGGACCAGTGGTTGAAACAGGAAGAAACGGGCATTATGGAAGACGCGCCGATCCGTTTGTGGATGCAGGATGCGGTTCCGCCGAAAACGGATTACGATATGCGGCCGGGAGAATGGGTGGAAGAGCAGGCATGGCCGACCCCGAACACGAAAAACCGAAACTTTTATTTAGGGGATCTTGATTTGGCTGAAGCACCGGCCGAAGGCGAAGAATGGTTGAAAAATCATCAGCAGCATGGTTTGTATGCCGGCGTCTTTTGCCCATTCGGACAAGAAGGAGATATGCCGTCTGATCAAGGCATCGAAAACGGGCTGTCCAATACTTTCACCAGCACGGAGTTGGAACAAGACTTGCCAATACTCGGCTTTCCGGTTATGACAGTGAAGTTGAAAAGCGATCAGAAGCGCGGCAATTTGGCGGTACGCTTGAGCGAGCTTTCGCCATTCGGCACTTCCAAGCTGATCAGTTGGGGGCAATTGAACCTGACGCATCGGAACAGTCACGAATTCCCGGAAGATGTGCCGACCGGAGAAGCTTTTACAGCCACCATTGAATTGGATGCAATCGGCTATAAAGTTCCGAAAGGCCACCGTCTGCAAGTTTCGATTTCACCAAATTATTGGCCGCATGCCTGGCCTTCGGCTGAAGAAGCAAATGTCTTGTTGATCAAAGACGCAACGACGAAATTAGTGCTGCCCGTTTACCAACAAGAAATTGCGCCAAAAACAACTTCACCTTTTGAACAGCCGGAGACAGCCGCAGTGCTGGACCGCGAAGTGCTTAGAGAAGCTGGCCGCACGCGTGAAATCCGCCATAACACTGTCACGAATGAATGGGTGTTGAAAGACTTTTCGGACGAAGGATGCCGTCGATTGCCGTCGAACGGCTTGGAATATGGCAGCACCAACCGCAATGTCTATCGGATTGTGGAAGGAGATGCCTTGTCTGCAAAAGTGGTTTGCGACTGGACATTGACACTTGGCCGAGGAGAATGGCAGACGCGTTTAGAATCCACCAGCACAATGTGGGCTGATGAGAAGAAATTTTATGTGACGAGTGAGTTAGCCGCATATGACGGCGATGAAAAAGTGCATGATACTTGCCGTGAATTTGAAACGGAGCGGGATTTCAATTAAACCTAAAAAGAGACAGCCCTGGGCTGTCTCTTTTTCGTTGTTATTGTCTTCTCAAATACGATTATTGAACGTTCTCTTTCCATATCTCCAATTCAGGGTTGCTCAATTGCTTCAACACATCATCCCGTCCTTGGTAAATATGTTCCTGCATGGCGATTTTCGCGCGCTCCGGCTCTTGGTTTTCAATGGCTTTCCATATGGTGTTATGAACGTCCAATGAGCGCATCAATTGATTTTCATTGTACCAATAGAAAGAACGGAAAATGAGCGGGACTACCACTACTTTTGAGATGAGGGACATCAAATACTCATTTTTGGTGGCTTTGTAAATCTCTTCATGAAATGCCTGGTTCGCTTGCTGTAAGCTGCGGATCGAGTAAATGTCGTCGCGGTCCAATTCGTTAATCGCTTTTTCGTAGGCTAGGTTTTTGTTGTGGATTTTTTCAAGATCGTCTTCTGTCCTGTAAAGGGCGGCTTCGCTAGTTCCATAGCTTTCCAGAAGCGCCCGGACGTTATAGATTTGGCGAATGTCTTGAATTGTGAATTCGCGGACCGTATAGCCCCGTCTTTGGAAAGGGGTGATGAGGCCGTCAGATTCAAGCTGTTTAATCGCTTCTCTTACCGGGGTCCTACTGACTTGAAAGCGTTCGGCCAATGCCTCTTCCGTTAAACGCTTGCCGGGTGGCAATTTGCCGATGATGATTTCATTTTTTATCATTTCGTATGCGTTCATGTTCAACACCTCTCATTTTATTGTATACAAAATTAGATTTGGAGACAAATATCCATAGCAGTCAAACAGATTCCTTTTTATTTTTAAGCGGTATAACAAGGAATTAAATTTTATTTAAGAAAGAGTGTTGACCTTATTGTATACAATGTGTTATTTTTTTATCAATTGCTAATTATCCGAAAATTTATCCGTGTTGACAAAACCACGCCGCATCAGCGCCTTTAATCCATAGGGCAATGTGCTGCCTGCTTCAGAAGATGGGGAAACGGACAAATTGGATACAATGCAAAAAATAAATGGGGGTGCCACATATGACAAACCTACAAGAAGCAATCGATATCCAAGGCGAACCACAACAAGAAGACAGGCTGCCGCTGCAGGGAGTACGCGTCCTGGAATTAGGCACCTTGCTTGCCGGCCCATTTACGGGGAGGATGCTCGGGGATTTTGGAGCAGAAATCATCAAAATCGAAGCACCTGATAAAGCGGATCCGCTGCGCGAATGGGGGCAACAAAAGGATGGAGAAGGTTTGTGGTGGCCGATCCAGTCGCGCAATAAAAAATCAGTGACCTTGAACTTGCGGACGGCGGAAGGACAGGAGATTTTTAAAGAGTTGGTCAAAAATGCCGACATCATCATTGAGAATTTCCGCCCTGGAACAATGGAAAAATGGAACCTTTCCTATGAGCAATTAGCCGAAATCAATCCGGGCATCATCATGACGAGAACGTCTGGATATGGCCAAACCGGCCCTTATAAAGAAAGAGCAGGGTTTGGCAGTGTCGGCGAAGCGATGGGCGGCATCCGAAACGTTACGGGCTTTCCGGATCGTGCGCCTTCGCGCATCGGAATTTCTATTGGAGACACGCTGGCCGCGCTATTTGCAACCATTGGAACACTGACGGCCCTCCACGAGCGCCATCATTCCGGAAAAGGGCAGGTGGTCGATACAGCCATTTATGAATCGGTCTTCTCTGTCATGGAAAGCACCATTCCGGATTATTTGCTGGCGGGTTATGTGCGTGAGCGAATGGGCAATATTCTGCCGGGTGTCGCGCCTTCCAATATTTATAAAACAAAAGACGATACGTACATCGTCATCGGTGCCAATGCAAACGGGGTCTTTAAGCGTTTATGTGAAGCGATGGGTGAACCGGAGCTATACGACAACCCGAAATACAATACCCACCACGCCAGAAGCGAGAACATGACAGAACTGGATGAACTTATCGAAGCCTGGACGAAACAGCAAGATACACAAGTGGCGCTCGAAATCTTAGCGGAAAAAGGCGTGCCTTCGGGATTGATTTATACTGCCAAAGACATTGTCGAAGATCCCCATTATGAAGCGCGCGAAATGATCATCAAGCGGGAACATCCAACTCTCGGCGAGTTTCCGATGCCAGGCGTCGTGCCGAAATTGAGCCGGACGCCAGGTGAAGTGAAGCACGTAGGAGCGGAGCGCGCAGGAAAAGACAATGCACTCATTTATGGAAAAATCTTGGAATATGGCGAAGAAAAGTTGAAAGAGCTGGAGGAGCGCGAAATCATTTAAGGAGTGATGGGTTTTGGGAAAGACTCTATATGAAAAAATCTGGGACCGGCATGTGGTGGCCCAACAGCCGGAGCAGCCGGACATTCTGTATATCGATCTGCATCTAGTGCACGAAGTGACTTCACCGCAAGCATTCGACGGGTTAAGGCAAGCGGGCAGGAACGTGCGCAGGCCAGACAGGACATTGGCAACTATGGACCATAGCATACCCACACTTAACCGCGACCAGCCTTTTGAAGACGAAATTGCACAAAAGCAAGTAGAGGCACTGCGTAAAAACTGCGAAGACTTTGGCATCAAACTTTTTGACCTTTTCCATAAACAGCAGGGCATCGTCCACATCATTGCACCGGAACTTGGATTAACGCAGCCAGGGCAGACCATTGTCTGCGGAGACAGCCATACAGCAACGCACGGGGCATTCGGCACATTGGCTTTTGGCATCGGGACGAGCGAAGTTGAGCATGTGCTTGCCACACAGACCTTGAAGCAAAGCAAATCCAAAACGATGGCGATTGAATTCCAAGGAGAATTGCCGACCGGCGCTTCTGCGAAAGACTTGATCTTGGCGTTGATCGGGCGATATGGGCATGATTTTGCAACCGGTTACACAATCGAATATCGCGGTGAAGCCATCCGTAAGCTGTCAATGGAAGAGCGGATGACTGTCTGCAATATGTCGATTGAAATCGGCGCACGAGCAGGCATGATCGCGCCGGATGACACGACATTCGCTTATTTGTCAGGCAAGACTTATGTTCCGGAAGGTGAACAATGGGAGCAAGCGCGTGCAGAGTGGAAAGAATTGTTCAGCGATGAAGACGCGGCATTCGATAAATTGGTGGAATTCGATTGCGGCACAGTAGAGCCTCAAGTGACATGGGGGACAAATCCAGGCATGGTCGTTTCAGTAAACGGTCGAGTGCCGGTGCTGGAAGATCTGCCTTTGGAGCAGCGAAAAATCGCAGAAAGCGCTTTGGCTTACATGGGGCTGGAACCGGGAGTAAGAATGAAAGACATCGAGATCGATACGGTCTTTATCGGTTCCTGCACGAATGGGCGGATTGAGGATTTGCGGGAAGCAGCGGCTGTCGTAACGGGCTATCGCATAAAAGAGGGCATTCGGGCACTGGTTGTTCCAGGTTCACAGGCAGTGAAAGCACAAGCTGAAGCAGAGAATTTGGATCGCACCTTTATAGATGCTGGATTTGAATGGCGGGATGCGGGATGCTCCATGTGCCTCGGGATGAATCCAGACATCGCCAAGCCCGGAGACCGGGTGGCGTCCACTTCCAACCGCAATTTCGAAGGCCGGCAAGGACGCCAGTCGAGGAGCCATTTGGTCAGCCCGGCGATGGCTGCGGCCGCGGCAATCACCGGCCGCTTTACCGATGTCCGGGACTGGCCGCTCAAAACGGGAGAAGGGGTGACAGGATGAAAGCGCTGAAAACCCATACGGGAACATTGACGCCGCTGGACCGCGCCAACGTAGATACCGATGCCATCATTCCGAAGCAATTTTTGAAGCGTGTCGAAAAAAGGGGCTACGGCCAATTTCTCTTTTTCGATTGGCGCTTCAATGAAGATGGCACAGAAAATGAAGAATTCATTCTGAATTGCGAACCCTACCGCAACGCGACTGTTTTGCTGACGCGTGATAATTTCGGCTGTGGCTCGTCGCGCGAACATGCGCCCTGGGCGATTGAAGATTATGGATTTCGTGTTATTTTGGCGTCTTCTTTCGCAGATATCTTCTATAACAACTGCTTCAAGAATGGGATTTTACCGATCCAACTGCCTAAAGAACAGATAGAAGAACTGTTTAGCAGGGTTGCGGCACAACCGGATTATGCCTTGACAGTGGATTTGGAATCGCAGGAAATTCGGGATTCCACCGGCATGACAAAGCATTTTGAAGTAGACGACTACCGGAAGCATATGTTGCTTGAAGGGATGGACGAAATTTCCGCAACAATCCGGCATGAGAAACAAATCGACGCATTCGAACAACAACACCGGCTTTACTACAGCCTGCAATCAGGGTGAAGGTTCAAAATACAGCAGTTAAAAGGAGCTTCGGATATGGAGAAAAAGCAAATTAAAGAGCCGATTCGAAAAAAATGGATTTGGATTGCTTTATTGTTGATTGTGATCGGAAACGTCCCGTGGTATTTGCCAATCGGCTCCTATGAACCCTTGATTTTCGGTGTTCCTTATTGGGCTTTGATCATTTTGGCGTTTTCACTGATTTTATGCGGATTTTTAAGCTGGGTGACGCTAAAAGAATGGGACATTGTGGAAGATGAAGAAGAAGCGGAGAAGAGGGGGAGAGTAAATGAATGATTTGGTGTTTGCAGGCATGGATGGCGTATTGATTCTGTCAGCTTATGCAATCGTCATGCTATTGATCGGCTATTTCTCAGGCCGTGGAGACAAAACACTCCATGACAGCTTGAGTAATTATTATCTGGCAGGGAAAAATCTGGGGATTGTGGCGTTGTTCTTCACGCTTTATGCCACACAGTACAGCGGGAATACCATTATCGGCTATGCTCCGACCGCTTACCGCACCGGTTTTTCCTGGCTGCAGTCGATTTCCTTCATGACCATCATTATCGGGGTCTATTTGCTCTTTGCTCCCCGCATGTATGTCGTATCGAAGAAAATGAATTTCATTACACCGGCTGACTGGATCTCACACCGCTTCAAATCGAAATCGGTGACGATTCTGGCTGTCGTGCTCATGCTTTGGGGCCTTGGAAACTACTTGCTTGAACAGTTAGTGGCAATTGGCCACGCCGCATCAAGTTTGACGGGAGGAACGATTCCTTATCAAGTGGCGGTAATCGCCTTTGTCCTGGTCATGTTGATCTACGAATGGTTGGGCGGAATGAAAGCGGTTGCCTTCACTGACGTTATGCAAGGCTTGGTTCTGATGGTTGGGATTGTCATCTTTTTGGTGGGAGCAATTTACCTTGTCGGAGGCGATTTCTCATCAGCGACACAATATATCGCCGCGAATGAACCTGCGAAACTCGGGGTTCCGGATATGATGACTTCGGTTAACTGGTTCAGCATGCTGCTATTGGTCGGGCTCGGGGCGGCGATTTATCCCCACGCCGTACAACGGATTTTCGCAGCAGACAGTGAACGTACGTTGAAACGTTCCTTCTCACGCATGGCCTGGATGCCGCCGATTACGACAGGCTTGGTGTTTGTCATCGGGATTTTGGGCATCGCGCTCATTCCGAACTTGGATACGACCGGTTCTGAGCAATTGGTCGGGTTGATGGCGAATGAAATTGCCGGCATCAACGGGTTCTTTTATTGGGTCATGATTATTTTCTTCGGGGCGATCGTAGCCGCGATTGTTTCGACGGCTGACTCTGTGCTATTGAGTTTCTCGTCCATCGTTTCCAATGATATCTATGGCCGCTTCATCAACCCGAAAGCTCCCGAGAAGAAAAAAGTGATGGTCGGGAAAGTGACCGGCGTCGCGGCTGTCGGCTTGCTATTGTGGATCGCTTGGAATCCGCCTGCAACGCTTTATGAGATTTTCGTGCTGAAATTCGAATTGCTCGTCCAGGTATTCCCGGCGTTTGTCTTGGGGCTTTACTGGAAGCGAATGGCGGCACAGCCTGTATTCTGGGGCATGTTGGCCGGGGCGATCATTGCCGGCGTATTGACGTGGACCGGCTACAAGACGGTGTTCGGTATTCACGGCGGCGTCATCGGATTAGCTGCTAACTTCTTTATCGCTGTTGTCGGTTCATACCTTGTGCCGCTGACCGTTGAAAAAGAAGCGGAACTCAAAAAAATCGATTTGGCATAAACGGTTTTCCTTTATGCTGAATAAGAATGTGGCGATTAAATGGACAACTCAACACTTGTGAAACCATTCAAAACAATCAATCCCTGGCATATGCTCGGGTGGCTGCTTATTGCCCAGGTGATGGTCGCATTCATCGGCCGGAGCCTGGCGCCGCTCGGGGTATTGATCGGGGAAGATTTGTCGCTGACGAAGGCTCAGATCGGCATGCTGCCGGCTGCTTTGTTTCTCGGCCAATCCATTGCGTCCATACCCGCCGGATTTATCGTCGACCGCATCGGTTCCAAACGCTTATTGCTGTATTTATCGTTCGGCCTCGGCGGCGCTTTTATGCTGATGGCGATCAGCAGTAATTACTTTTTCGTGCTGTTGATGGTGACGATCGGCGGAGTGGGCTACGGCACGATGCATCCGACGTCCAATAAAGGGATTTTGCACTGGTTCCAACAAAAGCGTGGAACGGCAATGGGCATCAAGCAAATGGGCGTTACATTGGGGTCGGCTCTATCGGCCCTTTTGCTATTGCCGCTGGCAGCGGTTTGGGGCTGGCGCATGGCGTTACTGGCGGCATGTGGTTTATTGATGGCGACGGGCGTGCTTGCTTATCGCTTTTACCGAGATCCGCCATCAGCGGAGCCTCATGAGCAGGAAAGGAAAGTCAGCTGGTTTTATTTAAAGGAATCGATTGGGGCCATGTTTCGCCATAAACCGCTCGTTCTGCTCAGCATTGCCGCTATGGGCTTGAGCGGGAGCCAATTGATATTGAATACGTATATCGTCTTGTTTGCTTATGAACAACTCGGGCTCAGCCTGTTGCTGGCGGGCATGCTGCTAGTCATTTCAGAAGTCAGCGGCTCTTTTGGCAGAGTGGCCTGGGGGATCATCAGCGATACTATTTTTAAAGGGCAGCGTTTGATTGTCCTTGTTTATATTGCGGCGCTCTCAATCGGCATCGCTTTGATTGTCACGCGGCTTCCTGCAGGGATTTCGTTCTGGGCTATTGCTTCAGTGGTCGCCGTTTTCGGCTTTTGTATTTCAGGATTCAATGGTATCTGGATGAATGCGGCTACCGAACTTGTGCCTTTCAAGCAGGCCGGAATCGCCAGTGGCTTCACTTTGATGGTCGGTTCATGGGGGGTAATCATCGGCCCGCCGCTATTTGGATATATAGTCGATCTTTCAGGAAATTTCAATTATGGCTGGTTCTTTCTATCTTTTGTTTTGCTTTTTGTCATTGTCCTGCTTTTATGGGCCAAACGATTAGCACATAAAGAAAGCAAGCCTCACAAAGGGAGTGGAAAAGGATGAATATTGATTTGCGCAGCATTGACACGAAAAAAGCGTATAAATTGATGACCGGGTCGATCGTGCCTCGGCCGATTGCTTGGGTCTCCACTATAGACGAAGATGGCAACCGCAATTTGGCGCCTTTCAGTTTTTTCACGGTCGCCTCACGAAATCCGGCCACACTATGCATTTCAGTCGGTCCCGGTGTCGGCGACAGGGAAGGAACGACCAAGGATACCTTATCGAATATCCGAAGCACCAAGCAATTCGTTGTCAATATCGTGAATTCCCCGCTCGGAGACGAGATGCACATCAGCTCGGGTAATTTGCCTGCGGAGGTGGATGAGTTTGAAGCGGCAGGGCTAACACCGGTTGAGAGCATTAATGTGCAGGCGCCGCGAGTAGGCGAAGCGCCGATTTCTTTTGAGTTGGAGCTGGATCAAATCATCGAACTTGGCAGCGACCATCTAATTTTGGGAAGAGTCGTTCAATACCATATCCAGGATGAATATTATCTCGGCAATTACAAAGTGGACCTTGAAAAACTCAAACCGCTCGGCAGGCTGGCAGGCAATTATTGCGAAGTCGATAATTTGTTCACTTTGCCCAGAGTAAAAGTGGAAGAAGGGATCAAGTGATGGACGAAAGAGTAATCATGACCGATGTAACAGGTAGAGACGGGTTTCAAATGGAAAAAGACTGGATCGCTACCGAAGATAAGATCCATATCATTAACCAGATTATCGCAGCGGGAATTCCGCGCATCGAAGCGACTTCGTTTGTTTCACCGAAAGCCGTTCCGCAAATGCGCGATGCACGCGAAGTGATCAGGGGAATCAAACGCGAAAACGTGGAAGTGATTGCGCTCGTGCCCAACGTGAAAGGTGCCGAGCTGGCATTGGAAGCAGGGGTGGATGAAGTGAATTACGTACTGTCCATCAGCGAGACGCACAACCAGAAAAATGTCAGGAAAACAGTCGGTGAATCGATCGAAGGGGTCAAAGACATCCAGAAATTAATGGATTCTTCGAAGATCACGGTGAGTTTAGCCACCGCATTCGGATGCCCGTTCGAAGGGTTGTATGAAGTCGACAAAATCCTCGGCAATATCGAGATTTTGACCGCGGCTGGCATCAGCCGATTCACGATTGCCGATACGACCGGCATGGCGAATCCGGTGCAGATGACGGAATTTATCTCGACGATTAAGAAACAATATCCGCAACATTATTTCGGCCTGCATCTTCATAACACAAGGGGGATGGGCTTGGCGAATATCTATGCGGCGTACCAGGCGGGGATGCGCCATTTCGACGCAGCGTTGGGCGGCATCGGGGGCTGCCCGTTTGCTCCTGGCGCGAGTGGCAATGTCTCGTTAGAAGACGTCGTCCACATGTTCGAGTTCATGGGTGTGCCGGTTCATGGCAAACTGCCGCAATTGCTTGAAGCAGCAGTCGATCTGGAAAAATTGCTCGGCAGAACGCTGCCGGGGCAAGTCATGAAATCGGGACAAGCCGATAAAACGCATATTGCATAAAAAAATGGCAAGAGGCATGCAGCCTCTTGCCATTTTTCATTGTGGAAAACGGAAGCGTTATTTGTCCGCCAAACGCTTCTTCGTATGCACCGAGACTTTTTCATCCATGACATAGGAGTCAAGAAAGTCCAAAAACAATTGGGCAGCTTGGGTATGGAAGCTCGAGCGGTGGGTGATGTAATGAAAACGGCTTTTGTTCGGGAAATCGGTCAGGCTGATCGCGCCAATGGTTCCGCTATTCGTCTCGCTTTTGACGGTGGATTCGGAAAGATAGGAGATGCCAAGGCCGAGTGCGACCGATTCCTTGATCGTCTGGGAGCTGCCGAAGCTCATCACTTTTTTCGGTGCAATGCCAAGCTGAGCGAACAGCTTATCGGTCACATCGCGCGTGCCGGAACCGGGTTCGCGGATAATCCAAGTTTCTGCTTCAAGCAAGCGGCGGTCGACTTGTGAGTTGCGGATAATCGGATGGTTGGGGCGGGCGATGATGACCATTTCTTCTTCCGTAAACAATTCGATGTCGATATCCGGATTGCCGATGTCGCCTTCGACGATAAAGCCGATATCGAGTTCCTGCTTATGGGTGTGCTCGATGATGGCTTTGGAGTTGTGGATTGTAATGGTTGGCGTGATGTTCGGGTGGCGTTTGTTGAATGCATAGATGATGCCTGGCAGAAAGTATTCGCCGAACGTATAGGCCGCCCCGATTGACAATGGCATGGCCGCGGACGGTTCGAGTTCCAACAGGGCGATTTTCAATTGGTCGTATTTTAGAAGGATCTCTTTAGCCTGTGCGTAACTCACTTGCCCGGCTTCCGTTAATTGGACGTATTTATTGTTGCGGTCGAACAGCCGAACGCCGAGCTTTTTCTCGAGTACCTTGATGCTCAAAGAAATGGCGGAAGGCGTCATGTGAAGCAGCTCGGCTGCGCGCGTGAAACTTTTCTGCTCTGCTGTGGTCACGAAGATTTCAAGTTTATGATCCATAATTTCACCTCAATGAGTTTTTTTAATCATACCATTAAATATATTTAATTTTACTTATCAAAGATATTTTTGTAAAATTTGAATAATACAAAAATGACATCTTTATTCGGAAAGGTGATAACTTATTCAACCGGATGAAAGTATATAGGAGGAAATGACATGGATTATACGAATCATCCCTTCTCAGGGAAACGCCATACAGTCTTCGGCAAAAAAGGCATGGTGGCGACATCGCAGCCGCTTGCTGCACAGACTGGGCTTGAGATCTTGAAAAAAGGCGGCAACGCCATTGATGCTGCAATTGCGACCGCTGCGACCTTAACGGTTGTGGAACCGACATCAAATGGCATCGGGGGAGATGCCTTCGCCCTGGTTTGGGTAAAAGGCGAGCTGCACGGCCTGAATGCTTCCGGGCCATCCCCTCAGGAACTCACGATCGAAGCGGTGAAGGCGAAAGGGCACGACAAGATGCCGACACACGGATTGGTGCCAATTACGGTCCCTGGCGTCCCGGCGGCATGGGCGGAGCTGTCGAAACGCTTTGGCAAATTATCGCTTGCGGAAACATTGGAACCTGCGATCCGCTACGCGGAAGAAGGCTATCCGCTGACGCCGATCCTCGGGAAGTTCTGGAAAAAGGCATACGATAATTTCAAGAAGACTTTTACCGATAAAGAATTCGAAGCCTGGTTCGACACTTTCGCACCGGACGGCCGTGCGCCGGAAATCGGCGAAATGTGGAAATCACCTGGCCATGCCGACACGCTCCGTAAAATCGGCGACAGCGATGCGAAAGCCTTTTACGAAGGCGAGCTGGCCGAGAAAATCGACAGCTTCATGACTGAACACGGCGGTTTCCTGAAAAAACAAGACCTAGCTACATACAAAGCGGAATGGGTCAAGCCGATCTCGACGAGTTATAAAGGGCATGAAGTATGGGAGATCCCGCCGAACGGCCAGGGCATGGTCGCGCAAATGGCGCTCAATATTTTCAAGCAGCAGGACGAGCCGGCGTGGCAAAGCGCCAACACGCTGCACCAGCAAATCGAATCGATGAAACTGGCGTATACAGACGGCCAGGCATTCATCACCGAACAAACGGATATGCCGGTGACGGCTGAACATTTATTATCCGACGATTATGCCGCGAGCCGCGCGAAGGAAATCGGCGCTGAAGCCATCGACCCTGTCGCGTACGAGCTTCCAAGAGGCGGTACGGTCTATCTCGCCGCCGCCGACGAAGAAGGCAATATGATTTCGTACATCCAAAGCAATTACATGGGCTTCGGATCGGGCATCGTCATCCCGGGCACAGGCATCGGCCTGCAGAACCGCGGGGCGGATTTCTCACTTGATGAAAACCATCCGAATGCCTTGAAACCCGGCAAGCGCACCTTCCATACGATCATCCCCGGTTTTTTGACGAAGGCGGGAGAAGCGGTCGGGCCATTCGGCGTCATGGGCGGCTATATGCAGCCACAAGGCCATTTCCAAGTAGTGGTGAATACGCTCGATTACCTCCTCAATCCGCAAGCGGCACTCGATATGCCGCGCTGGCAATGGATGGGCGGCAAGAAAGTGACCGTGGAAGCGGAATTTCCGAATTACCTGGCGCAGCAATTGCAGCAAAGAGGGCATCAAGTGGAAGTGATGGCTGATTCAGGAAGTTTCGGGCGCGGCCAGATCATCTGGCGCAATCCCGAAACAGGCGTGCTTGCAGGAGGCACCGAATCCCGGACAGACGGGGCGATTGCTGTTTGGTAAAAGAACAAGGCGTCAAATCGCTCGACCTGACGATGGCGTTCTTTCGCGCAGGCATGCTCGGGTTCGGCGGCGGTCCGGCGGTCATTCCGATCCTGCAGCGTGACGTGGTGGAACGCTACGGCTGGATGACGGATGAAGATTACGGCGATACGATTGCCCTCGCCAACACAATGCCTGGGCCGATTGCGACCAAACTCGCCGGTTATATCGGTTATCGTGTGGCAGGGCTGCGTGGCTGTTTGATCGCCCTTGCCGCCTCCGTCATCCCTACCGTCATCTTGATGATCCTGCTTCTTGGCATCCTGCAAAATTATAAAGATGTGCCATGGGTAGCGAATATGTCAAATGCGGTCGTTCCGGTTGTGGCCGTTATGCTTGGCGTCCTGACCTGGAATTTCGTCCAGCAATCCGAAAAAGCGCTGGGGTGGAGCCGGGCAATCCTGTTGATCGTTGTATCGATTGTTCTTCTTGAAGTGCTTGGGCTGCATCCGGCTTTCCTGATTGCCGCCTTGATTCTTCTGGTTCTCGTGCCATTCATTAAAAGGACGGTGAGCAGAAAATGATTTACTGGCAGATATTCCTGGCGTTTTTCATTCCAGGCATCATCGGTTATGGCGGCGGGCCGGCATCGATCCCGCTCGTTGAAAAGGAAGTCGTCGACCGGTATGGCTGGATGGATACGCAGGAATTCAGTGAAGTGCTGGCGCTCGGCAATTCCTTGCCCGGGCCGATTGCAACGAAAATGGCCGGTTACATCGGCTATGCTGAGGGAGGTGCCCTCGGCGCAATCGTCGGCCTGTTCGGTGCCGTTGCCCCGTCGTTAATCTTGATGATTGCGCTGATGGCAGTTCTTTTCAAATACAAAGATTCACGTGAAGTGAAAAATATATCGAAGGTCGTCAAGCCGGTCATCGCCGTACTAATTGGTGTGATGACGCTCGACTTCATTCTCACATCCGAAGCTGCACTAGGCGGCATCCAGACGGCAGTGCTCATCGTCGTCAGTTACTTGATGCTTGAGAAATGGAAACTGCATCCCGCCTTGGTAATCGGACTGGCGCTGTTGTATGGCGCGCTGACAGGAATTTCTTAAAAAAGGAGAAATGTATATGAGACGAAATGCATGGAAAAAAATGGCGTTGGCGACAGGAGTTTCAGCAGCTGCATTCGGACTTGTAGCTTGCGGTGAAGAAGATAGCGGGGCGGCAGTCGAAAATTACCCCGAGCGTGAAGTGGAAATGATCATTCCTTGGGCTCCGGGTGGAGGAAGCGATATCGAAGGGCGCCTTGTCGCTGAACATGGCGGGACGCATTTTGACCAATCCTTCGTTGTCATCAATTCACCTGGCGTCGGCGGTACCGTCGGCTTGGAGGAATTGACTGAACGGGAAGCGGACGGCTATAGCATCGGGCAAGTCCATGAAGGGCTCTTGGTTGCCCACCATACGGATATTACGCCAATCAACTATGACAGCTTTGAACCGATCGCTTCAATGTCCGCCTCTGACCAGATTTTAGCGGTATCGAATGACCTTGGGATCGACTCCTTGGAGGAATTCGTGGAATACGGCAAAGAAAATGAAGTGCGCTTCGGCGGAACGGTTGCCGGCATCCCGCGCGTATGGGTAGAGCAACTTGGCCGTGCGCTTGAAATTAATTACAACCTCGTCGGCTACGAAGGTTTGAGTGAAGCGATTCAAGCACTCGCAGGCGGCCATATCGATGCGGCGATCGTCGATTATTCTTCTGCGAATGAATTCGTTGAAGCCGGGCACATGAAGTTCCTGGCTATCGGTACATCGGAACGCATCGAGCGATTGCCTGACGTCCCGACATTCGTGGAAAGTGGCTATGATGTGACGATGAGCATCAACCGCGGTTATGTGGCACCGGAAGGAACAGATCCGGCAATCGTTGAAAAATTGGCGGCCGCATTTGAAGAGGCTTCAAATGATCCTGCTTATATCGAAGCTGTACAGAACGTAGGAACCGAAGTCGATTTCATGGGGCCGGAAGAATACCGCACCCATCTAGAGGAACAAGACGCAATCATTAGCGAAATCGTCCAAGACCTCGAATAGAAAGTGGACTAAACGGATGTTGAAGCGGAAGCCTGGGGGTCCATCAAGACTCCCGGGCTTCGTGCATCCAATAAGAAGGTGAGGAACAACATCATGGGTGAGATATTGATAGGTGTGGCATTGATTGCGCTTGGCGCAGTTATTTATCTGCAATCAAATGATTTTCCGGCACTCAACGAAGTCCATCTCGATGCCGGCTCTTTTCCCAAGCTGATTGCGGGGCTTCTGATTTTGCTGTCGCTGTTGCTGATCATCAAGCAGGGACTGGCTCTTATGAAGTCCCAATCGACTGGCGAGCGGCAAGGAGCAGGGGAAAGAGTGCGTGATTTTTATAAAGAATATAAACTTGTGATCCTGACGCTGCTGGTATTTTTTGTTTACATTTTCCTGATGCAATTTATCGGATTCGTCGTCTCGACGATCGTCTTCATTATTTTTACGGGCTTGCTGGTCGGGTCTCGTGCCAAAAAAGATATTATGGTCATCACGATCGTTTCTGTCGCCGTCACACTCGGGACATATTTCTTCTTTGAAAACTTCCTGAATGTCCGATTCCCCTCCGGAATCTTCTTTTAAACCAACATAGAAAGGAGGTCTTTCTCGATGATGGACTTGTTTATTCTAGGAATTGCTGAAATATTTCAATGGCGTATTTTATTAATCATTTTAGTGGGAGTAATCGTTGGGATTCTGGCAGGTTTGATCCCGGGCTTTACGGTCGCTATGGCGATTGTCCTGACGCTTCCGCTGACATTCGGCATGGACCCTGTATCGGGTGTCGCAGCGATGGTCGGCGTCTTTGTCGGAGGCATGTCCGGCGGTTTGATTACGGCAGCGCTGCTTGGAATCCCTGGTACGCCTTCATCAATCGCCACGACCTTCGATGCTTACCCGATGGCGCAAAAAGGGGAGCCGGGCAAGGCGCTATCGATCGGCATTTGGGCGTCATTTCTAAGCTCGATCATCAGCTTCATTCTCCTTGTCTCGATTGCGCCTCAAATCTCCAAATTTGCACTGATGATGGGGCCTTGGGAAATGTTCTCGCTCATCGTCGTGTCTTTGACGATCATCGCAAGCGTTACGGGGGATTCCATCATCAAAGGCTTGATTGCGGGCTTGTTCGGTATATTAATCGCAACAGTCGGGGCAGATCCAATCTCTGGCATATCACGCTTTTCCTTCGACTTGCAGACTTTGCGGGCAGGCATTCCCTTCCTCGTTGTGCTGATCGGGATGTTTGCGATTTCGCGCCTTCTTGTTTCACTTGAGCGCAAGGAACTGGATAAAGACGACGCCAAGCGCGCTGAAGAGAAATTAAAGGACGTTCAATTTGTTTTGCGCCCGATCCATACGATGTTGATAGTTCTGAAGAAGCCGTGGACGCTTCTCGGTTCATCGTCAATCGGTGCCATCATCGGTGCGATCCCAGGCGCTGGCGGGAGCATCGCCAATATCGTAGCCTACGACCAAGCAAAGAAATGGTCAAAAAATCCTGAGAAGTTCGGTACAGGTTGTGAAGAAGGGGTCATCGCTTCCGAAGCTGGAAACAACTCCACTGTCGGCGGGGACTTGATTCCGACGGTAGCTCTCGGCATACCCGGTTCAGCCGTCACGGCTGTTTTGCTTTCTGCATTGATGGTCCATGGCATCACGCCCGGTCCTTTACTGATTGTCAACGAGCCGAACATCGTCGGGGGAATCTTCTTCGCCTTTCTGGTCGCTTCTTTCTGGATGCTGATCACCCAGTTTCTTGGCATGCGTTATTTCATGAAAGTGACGCAGGTGCCGGTGCAGGTTTTAGTCCCTGTAATCCTGGTACTGTGTGTTATCGGGACGTTTGTCCTTAATAACCGGTTTACGGATCTCTATATTTTGATTGTTATGGGATTCATCGGCTACCTCTTCACCAAGTATAATTTTTCACTGGCTCCAGCGATTATCGGAGTTATCCTCGGCCCAATTGCAGAAGTGAACTTGAGACGTGCGGTGATGGCCGATCCGGAATGGACGCTGTTTTTAACACGGCCCATTTCCTTAACGTTCCTTATTCTCGCAGTGTTGTCTATCGTGTTTACAGCGTGGCAGAATTATCGCACCAATTACCGTTTGAAAAAGAATATCAGCTAATTGAAAAGCCAGCGGTCCTTAAACATACCGGATCGTTGGCTTTTAAATGGGCTATAATGGAAACGAGCTTTTAGATGAAGTATGATGAAAGAGAAAATAACCAGAACCTGAAAAGGAGATGGAGAGCGATGACCATCATCAAAGAGTCGACGGATCGGACAAATGTATCAGGACAGCCTGAAGCGTTTATCCGCAACCATCAATATAATTTCATTAAAGAACAGGCTTTGGCGCTCGTGACGGCACATGCGACGGCGAACGATGCGGAAGTGCTGAGCGTGTTGCGCCATTTAAGCCATGAAAAAGTGTTCGGATTGTTTCCGGCGTTGACAGAAGAGCAGAAAAACGTATTGCGCCCATTGACGGCGGTAAAAGACACTGACGCTGCGGAAGAGTTTCTAGCGGGGCTGCGCCCTTACTTGATTCCCTTTCCAACTGTCAACCTCGACAATTTAAAGCGTTTGTTTCCAAAAGCAAAAAGGCTGAAAGGGCCAAATCTCCCGTCAATGGATTTTCATGCTTTGTCGTATTTGTCCTGGCAGGAAAACACCAACCGCTTTTTGGTGGCCGAACGCAACGGCCGGCTGCAAGCAGTGAGCGGCCAATTCGGCGCGAGCCGCAAGCAGGGCGTCTGCATGATTTGCCATAAACACAGCTCGGTCGGCTTATTCATGGCCAAGACCAAAGGCGCGAACATTGACAGCTACGTCAAGCACGGCCAGTACATCTGTGCAGATGAAGCGGCGTGCAATGCCCGCTTGACGACCGTCGACCGCCTCGAGAAATTCCTGGATCGGCTGGAACGCTAAATGGCAGAAGGCATGGATTGGGTATGGTTAATCGGGCTCTCGATAGGGGCAGTCGGGGCGGTGTATTTATTGCTGAGCCAGCGGATACAGGCATTGGAGGTGCGCATGAAACATATGTCAAAACGCATTGAACAATTGGAAGCGGAAGTAAGTTTAGAGGAACCTGCAATCAATGGCGAGCTGCGGCGCTTGATTGCCGAAGGGGAGGAAGTCCGTGCCGTGAAAGCGGCGCGTGTCGCGTTCGGCTATTCGCTCATCGAAGCGAAGCAATATATCGATGGATTAAAAGAGAACGATTGACACCAACAGGCTTTTGAGAAACTCAAGAAAGTCGTATTTTCCGAAGCTTATCGCTCGCTTTCCGTGGGCTCGCGCCCAAGCCTCCTCAGTCGCTTCGCGTCTTGCGGGGTCTCGGTCGTCTCGCTGATCCACTGGAAAGATAAGGTCGACCTACGGGAGACATTATCTTTGCGAAAGTAATGCGCAGCATTATTGAGCAGAAGGGTTTACGAGCGAACGCTTCTCCAAATACTTAGCTAGGTCATCGATTTTTAAAAGTCGAACAGGCGATAGTTTTTTGAATTGTAATTGGGTACAAACCTATTGAACATTCTGCTAACAGGCTTTCCTCTAGAAGGAAGGCCTGTTTTTCTGTCTTTTGGGAGGGTTTCGGGTGAAAGAAACCGAAATAAGAGAAAGGAAAGGGGGAGGTGTGATGCGCCTCGCGACAATCCAGTGGAACGGCACAGAAGAAGCGGCATTGGTCATGAAGGGCGGCTTTTTGCCATTGCGCAAACTCAACGAACATACGGCGGAAAACTGGCCGACCGATTTGTTTACGCTGATCGAAACAGGAGAACTTGAGCTATTGAAAAGATGGCTGAGGGAGGAATTCGAGCGCATGCCTGAAGGGGCGCTCGAGGCATCGCTTATGCCATTTTCCGAAGCGGATTATGCGCCTCTATACCGGCACCCGCGGAAAATTTGGGGCATCGGGCTGAACTATGCCGAACATGCCGCAGATTTGAAGGAAGTATCGCCCGACACCGAACCGGCAAGTTTCATGAAACCCGATACGGCAATCATTGGGCCGGGCGATGTGATCGAGCTGCCCAAGCAATCAAACCGGGTGACGGCGGAAGCGGAGCTTGGCATCATTATCGGGACGGAATGTAAAAACGTTTCGAGAGAAGATGCGTTTGATGTAGTGGCGGGCTTCACGACCATTATTGATATGACCGCGGAAGACATTCTTGAGAAAAATCCGCGCTATTTGACGCGCGCAAAAAGCTTCGACACCTTCTTCAGTTTCGGGCCGGAACTCGTGACTCCCGACGAAGTGGATGCGGTACTTGAACTGACGGTGGCAACCGTCAAGAACGGGGAAATCCAGCGGAAAAACAGTGTCTCGAATATGACGTTCCGGCCGCGGGACCTCATAGCGTTTCATTCGGAAGTGATGACGCTATTGCCTGGAGACATCATCTCGACCGGGACCCCGGGAGCAGTCGTCATCCGCGACGGTGATGTGGTCGAATGCCGCATCGACGGCTTTCAAACTTTGCACAACACGGTCGAAGACTTGAAATTGCCGGGCCGGGAATAAATAAAAGACGGACATCCCCGAATCGGGGATGTCCGTCTTTTTCTATAATGCCGCCATGCCGCCGTCCACGCGGTACTGGGCACCTGAGATGAACGTGCTTTCGTCGGAGGCGAGGAACAGCACCAGATTGGAGATGTCCTCGGATTCGCCGTAACGGCCGAGCGGAATCGTTTTCGACAAAGCTTCTTCGCTGGTGCCGAGGCCTTCTTCGAGCGAGCGCATCATGCGCGTGTTGACCGGCGACGGGTGGACCGAATTGACGCGGACTTGATGGCGCGCGCTTTCGACCGCCGCCGCTTTTGTCAAACCGACAACCGCATGCTTTGAAGTGATGTAGGGGATCACGTTCGGCGAACCGCCGAGCCCTGCGACTGAAGACGTATTGACGACGCTGCCGGAACCCTGCTTGTACATGACCGGCAATACATGCTTCATGCCGAGAAAGACGCCGCGCACATTGATGGCGAGGACTTGGTCAAAATCTTCAACGGTTTGTTCGGTGAGCGGAGCAACTTTTCCTTCGATGCCCGCGTTGTTGAAAAACACGTCGATCTTGCCGAACGCTTCGACCGCTTTGTCGACATAGTTTTTGACGTCTGCTTCTTTGGAAACATCCGCTTGGACAATTTCAACTTCGCCGCCGAGTTCCTGCTTCGTT
Organism: Planococcus sp. SSTMD024; assembly: GCF_041320495.1. Classification (NCBI taxonomy): domain Bacteria; kingdom Bacillati; phylum Bacillota; class Bacilli; order Caryophanales; family Caryophanaceae; genus Planococcus; species Planococcus sp. SSTMD024. The sequence continues at coordinate 205,291 of NZ_JBGGNS010000022.1, forward strand.
TCCTGGAGTGCCTGTTCAGAAATATCGACGAGGACGATTTTCGCCCCTTCTTCCAAAAAACGCTTCGCCGTCACTTTGCCGATGCCGCCAGCGCCTCCTGTGATGACGGCCACTTTTCCTTCCAATCTTGCCATTATGCCATTCCTCCTTCAGATTAATGCTTGAATCTTGCCCTTTTAGTTTACAGATTATTGAAATGGAGTTCAAAACATTCTGCCTTTTTTGGATTTCCTTTCTTTTGCCTCTTGCCGCTTTTTATCTTTTCCATTAAAATAAGAACAAATGTTCTATATGGGAGTGGCGACATGGGAAATCAAACAGGAAAGCCCCGCTATATCGCCTGTATCGACATGCGCAGCTTTTACGCCAGCTGCTCAGCGGTCGAGCGCGGCCTCGACCCGATGGAAGCATGCATTGCCATCGTCGGGAACCAGGAGCGAAAAGGCAGCGTCGTGCTCGCGGCCTCTCCGGAAATGAAAAAACGCTTTGGCGTCAGAACCGGCACGCGGCTATTTGAAATTCCGGACCATCCGGATATCCTGCTCATTGAACCGAGGATGCAGTTTTACTTGGAGATCTCGATGGCGATCACGGAGCTGTTCGCCCAGTACGTGCCAAAAGAAGACATCCATGTCTACAGCGTGGATGAGAGTTTCATCGATTTGACCGGCATCATCCATTTGTACGGCACGCCGGAAAAAGCCGCGGTCGACATGCAGGATTCGATCATGCGCCAATTCGGCTTGCCGTCCGCAGTCGGCATCGGGCCGAATATGCTGCTGGCCAAGCTCGCACTCGATCTTGAAGGCAAGAAAAAAGGGCTCGCGCATTGGACAATGAAAGACGTGCCGAGAAAATTATGGCCGGTTTCCCCGCTCAGCAAAATGTGGGGCATCGGCAGCAAGATGGAGCGCAACCTTAACAATATGGGAATCTTCACAGTCGGCGATTTGGCGCGGGCGGACATCAAACGGCTGGAAGACCGCTTTGGCATCATGGGCCATCAGCTGCACCAGCACGCGCGCGGCATTGACTATTCGGAACTTGGGTCGCTGCTCATCGAAGGGCAGAAAAGCTTCGGGAAAGGCCAAATCCTCTACCGCGACTATGAAACGCGTGAAGACATCCTGACGATTGTGCTGGAGATGTGCGAAGACGTCGCCATGCGCACACGGGAAGCGCGCATGGCCGGGCGCACGATCCATCTTGGCATGAGCTACAGCAAAACCTCATTTGGCGGAGGCTTCTCGCGTTCGCGTTCGATCGACGAAGCGACCAACGATACCTTGAAGATCTACGCTGTGTGCAAGGAATTGTTCCGCGAATTCTACACCGGCCAGCCCGTCCGGCAAATCTCGCTGTCCATCACTAATTTAGAAGACGAGACCTCGATGCAACTGAGTTTGTTCGAAGCGGATAAATGGCAAAGGCGGCGCCTTGGCGCGGCGATGGATGCGATCAAGCGCAAGCACGGGCCGACCGCGATTTACCGGGGCGTTTCCGGAACGGAGGCGGGCACGGCGATTGACCGCACGAAGCTGATCGGCGGACACAAAAAATGAAAAGTTTGGAACGAAGCAAAAGCCCTGCCATATTGGCAGGGCTTTTACTGTGCTTGGACGATGCGCGAAGCGGCTTCGCGTGCGCCGGAAATATTGCGCGCAATCGGCCCGACTTCCAGTTCTGCAAGCGGCCCCATGACATATAGACCAGGGCCCCATTGCAACGTATGCGTGACAACGGGATAGCCGCATTCAGCACATTTCAATCGCTGTTCTTCGATAATAGGCGACAGCCATTCGCGCCCGGGCAGCTGCGGTTGAAATCCAGTCGCCAGAATGACGGTGCCAGTTTGATGGATCAGGGCGCCCTGTTCATCGACTAGTGACGTGACGTCTTGCTTACGGATGGCTTTATGGACATGCCCATCAACGACCAGTTCCGGAAACTGGCGGAGCTGTTTGCGCAGTTTTGCATTCAAGTCCCGGGGAATCGAGCCTTTTCGGCGGGCATGCACAATCATTTCACGTCGGCGCACATACGAGCGTGTTTTATGGAAAGCCTGTTGGTATTTCGGGCCAAGCCAGCCGGGGTCGCTATCGAAATCGTGCACGCGGAACGGATGGCGCTTCAACAGTGTCACTTGTCCCGGAAACAGCTTATGGAGCTTCAAGGTCAAATGAACCGCCGTAATGCCGCCGCCAATAATCGTAAATGGCGCTTGTGAAGCATCGAACTCCGGCAGTTCCCGGTCGAAGACATGAAAGATCGAACCAGGGGATTCCGCCCGTAATTGCTGGGCCCATTCAGGCCAGTGCAATTGCTCACCGGCGCCGATTGCAAGGACGATATTGATGCTGGAAACTTGTCTCCCACATGTTAGTTGAACTTTCCAGCCGGTTTCTGAGCGCTCGACGGATTTTACGCGGCCTTTGATCCAGCTGCGGCGAATTTCCTGTTCGCGCATTAAATGCTCGCAATGTTCATGGAACAGCAGCAAAGATGGCCGCTTGAATCTTCCGAGAAACGACGCATCTTCGCTATAAGAGCTGTCTTTAGCATGGTTACTCAAAGAGAAGGGATCCACATCAAGATGATGGACAAACGGCGAGCGCAAAAAAGGCATGGAAATGGCTTGTGTGCAGCGTTTCCAATCGGACAGCGGTTCTTTGTGAGGATCGATGATCGCCATCTCTTCAGGCATCACGCCTTTTTGCTTCCGTAAAAAAGTGGCCAGCGTCATTCCTTGGATGCCGCCGCCAATAATGATCCATGTATGCATGAGCGTTTCTCTCCCAACTTTAATTTTCAAATAGTAATAATTACGATTTATTCAATACAGCATACATGCCTGGATGGTAAATGACAAGGGGGTTCGGGAAACAAAAACAAAAGGCATAGCCTGGACAACGAAAAAATGTGCTGAAAAAATACTTGCACAAATGATCAAAGGGCTTTATTATATAAAACGTAATCGTTACGATTTGTTGAGTGAAATGATAAGGGAGTTAGATAATATGGATAAGCGCATTCCCATTACCGTATTGAGCGGATACCTGGGCGCGGGCAAGACGACGCTATTGAATCATATCTTAACGAATCGCGAAGGCTTGAAAGTCGCCGTCATCGTCAACGACATGAGCGAAGTAAATATCGACAGCGCACTCGTTCAAAACGGCGGCTTTTCCCGCACGGAAGAAAAACTGGTCGAAATGCAAAATGGCTGCATTTGCTGCACGTTGCGCGAAGACTTGATCGTAGAAGTCGAAAAGTTGGTGAGCGAGGGGGATATCGATTACATCGTCATCGAATCGTCCGGCATCAGCGAGCCGGTTCCGGTCGCACAGACCTTCAGCTATATGGACGACGCGCTCGGCGTGGACCTGTCCGCTCTGTGCCGGCTCGATACGATGGTGACGGTCGTCGACGGCCACGGCTTCTGGCGTGATTTCGCGTCCGGCGAAACTTTGCTCGACCGGAAAGAAGGCGCGACGGAATCCGATGAGCGGGAAATTTCCGATTTGCTCATCGACCAGATCGAATTTGCGGATGTGATCCTGTTGAACAAAACCGACCAGCTTACGGATCACAAAGCGGATGAGCTTCACGGCGTTCTGCGGGCCTTGAATCCGTCTGCGAATATTCTCCGTACCGAGCGCTCGCAAGTGGCACTCGGCGAAGTGCTCGATACCGGACGGTTTGATTTGGACAAAGCGAGCCAAGGCGCCGGCTGGATCAAAGAACTCAACGAAGAACATGTGCCGGAAACGGAAGAATACGGCATCGCTTCATTCGTTTACCGCAGTGAAACCCCGTTCCATCCGGAGCGCTTGTTTGACTGGATCATGGACTGGCCGGTGGAAATTGTCCGCGCCAAAGGATTTTTGCGCATCGCTACGCGCGATTCGTTTGCGACTTTATTGTCCCAGGCAGGACCATCTGCAAGCCTTGAGACAGCAGGCGCATGGGGACGAGGCATACGGTGTGAAAATGACCGAGCTGGTGTTGATCGGCATCAAGATGGACCAACAAGACATCATCCAATCCTTGGATAGCTGCTTGCTGACACAACAAGAGGTGGCGGAAGACTGGAGCGGGTTTAATGATCCGCTGCCGCAAACAGCCATGACCCATTAAAAAGGAGGAACGAATATGAGAGTGAATATTACACTGGCCTGCACAGAAACGGGCGACCGCAATTACTCGACGACCAAAAACAAGCGCAACAACCCGGAACGCATCGAATTGAAGAAATATTGCCCACGTTTGAAAAAAGTGACTTTGCACCGCGAAACAAAGTAATCTAACGAAAATTATTGCATAATAGAGAGGAGCCTATCGATGGCCAAAAAATCAAAAGTAGCACGCGATAAAAAACAACGTGAAATGGTGGCGCGTTATGCGGAACTCCGCAAAGAACTGAAAGCGCAAGGCGATCACGAAGCATTGGCGAAACTGCCGAAAGATTCTTCGCCGACCCGTTTGAAGAACCGTTGCGAAGTGACCGGGCGCCCGCGCGGCTTCATGCGCAAATTCGGCATGTCCCGCATCGCATTCCGCGACCTTGCACATAAAGGGCAGATTCCCGGCGTCAAAAAATCAAGCTGGTAACACCATAAAGGAGGCGTGGGCAATGAATGACGGCATGATTGCCTATTTGCTGAAAAGCGAAGTGGCGAAACTGGGTGAGGAGCAGCGGCAATTATACCGCTTCATCATAGAGCTGGAAGACGCGCTGGCGGAACAAGCGGATACCGTAGAGGAATTTCGCCGTTTGCTGGTGCTGCATTCGCCGTTCGAACAGGCGGCCTACCGCTTCAACCGCTCGTTCAAGGAAGTTTCCGCCATGATGCAACAAATCGAAGCGGAGCTCGGCGATAAAATCGAAGCCCGCCGGGAACGCGCCAAATGGCTTGATTACACAGACCGTTTCGCCGGTGAAGCGGGGCGGGAAGACAAGCAGGTTTTCCTGTTCATCAGTGAATGAATTCCATTGAAAAGTGTAAACCAACGAAAAAAACCGAAATGTTCTCGCTGTAAAAAGCGGACATTTCGGTTTTTTTATTAGCAAATCTTATAGAGAGTAGTGATTATGAAAAACTTCCTTCATCGGTTGCTTGAATTGCTTCATTTTCTTTCTTTCCAATTTCGAGGCAAAGTTCTGCTATAAGTGCGCAACGTTCTGTAAAGCGATCGAATTGAATGTGTTCATGAATGGCGTGAGGGCCGTCTCCGGGTATGCCGAGTCCATCAAGTGTTGGTATGCCAAGCGCTGATGTGAAATTTCCATCACTGCCGCCACCGGCTTTTGCTTCAGAAATTTCAATCCCTACCCGTTCCCCCGCTTTAACCGCTTTAGTATAAAGCTGTCTGTTGTTATCGTTTTTCTCAAGTGGCGGACGGTTTAATTCGCCTTCGATGGAAACTTGTGCACCAGGATGATAAGCGGTTAAATTTCCGAGTGATTTGATGATTTTGTCAGCTTCTTCGTAGGAAGTAACACGGAAGTCGATATCAGCTTCAGCATATTCAGACACGACGTTGCTGCTGGTGCCGCCTTTTATAGTCCCGACATTCACAGTGGTGCCTTTTTCGTAATTCGTCAGCTTTTCTAACTCAATAATATGTTGTGCCAGTTCATGAATGGCACTGACCCCATCTTCATGGTGGTTTCCGGCATGGGCACTGATTCCTTTTACTTTTAACGTATATCTCCCGACGCCTTTTCTCTCGGTCTTCAATGCGCCTGATCCGGTCACAGGCGGCTCCATCACTAATACGGCATCGCAGGTTTTGGCTACTTGTTCAATAAGCTCCCGGGAGGTTTTGCTGCCGACCTCTTCATCGGATGTAAACAAAAAGACAGGCGAAAAAGGCAATGTCTTTAAGGCGGATTTTAATGAATGAGTGGCCCAGATAGAAGACAAAAGCCCTGCCTTCATATCAAAAATCCCTGGCCCGTGAATATTGTTTTCTTTTTCGGTTAACGGAATGGCATCTACTTCCCAGACCGTATCAAAATGGCTGAGGAACAGAACTCTCGGCCCTTCTAGAGGGGAGGATTGAGAAAATAGCAGATGATTTCCAGCAGTTTCGTTTTCAATTGTTTCTAAATTCCACCCGTCCCCTAATCTTTTTAGGAATATTTCCTTTAATTTATCCCCGCAGCGATCGACCAGCTCTTTATTATGACTAGGAGACTGGGCCTTCACTAATGCTAACAAATCCGTTTTAATTAAATCTTCGCTTTCCCTCAGATATTGTAAATTCTTGTTCAAGTTAACAACTCCCCGTTATTTTAGTTAAGTATTATATTAAATAAAAAAGAAAGATAAATCAATGAATTCAGAAAATATTCAATATTCTATTGACTCTACTTTTTATGCACTGTAAAGTTATTAAAAAGATTACGGCATTTTTCCTAAAATGCAGATGAGGAGGATAATTTGATAAATAAGATTGAGCAGATCATCGAAACGAACCGGGACATGTATATAAAATGGCTCACAGATTTTTGTGAAATCCCAAGTGTGGCTGCACAAAAACGAGGCATGACAGAAGCGGTGGATTACTTGGACTCTTTATTTGAGCAAGCGTTGGCAACACAGCCCGAAAAATTGGAGACGGACGGATTCCCGGTGGTGTTTGCAGAACTGCCCGGGAAAAGTGAAAAAGTATTGAGCTTTTACAACCATTACGATGTCCAGCCGGAAGACCCGGTGGAACTTTGGGAGACACCTGCTTTTCAACCGGATATTCGCGAAGGCAAAATTTTCGCAAGAGGAGTAGCTGACAATAAAGGCAACCTTATCGCCCGTGTAGCGGCATTGCATGCAATCAAACAAGCCGGTGAAGAATTACCGGTCACCATCAAGTATATCTTTGAAGGAGAAGAGGAAATCGGCAGTTTGCATTTGCCTGCATTCGCTAAGAAATACGCAGAGAAAATCCATGCTGATGGAAATGTTTGGGAGTTCGGCTACCGCGATGCCGACGGAGCGCTGCAAGTCTCACTCGGCGTCAAAGGCATGTTGTACGTGGAACTGAGTGCGCAAGGCGCCAACAGTGATTTGCACTCGGCTCAGGCGGCCATCATTGAAAGCCCGGCGTGGAGGCTGATTTGGGCTTTGAACAGCTTGAAAGACCAGGACGAAAAAGTGCTCATTCCGGGGTTTTATGATGACATCATACCTATCACGGAGCTCGATCAAGAAATGCTAAAGCAGTACCGCTTCGATGAAGAAGAGACTTTGAATAAATTGGCACTCGACAATTTCCTGTTAGGTTTGGATGGAACGGAGTTGAAAGAAAAGCACATATTTGAACCGACATGCAATATCTGCGGCATACATTCCGGCTATGCAGGGGAAGGAACCAAAACCGTATTGCCTTCACAAGCGAAAGCCAAACTCGATTTCCGGCTGGTACCGGGGCAAGACCCGGATAAGATTCTCAAGCAATTGCGCCAGCATTTGGATGATCAGGGATTTACCGATATCGGCATACATGTGACAAGTGCAGAAAGAGCGGCACGCACAAGCCCAGACGCAGCGATTGTCGAAGCTATGCTCAATGTAGTGGAAAAGCATTCCTCCACGAAGCCGAATATTGTCCCGAACACGCCGGGAACCGGGCCGATGTATGATTTGTGCCAGGCTCTAGGCATTCCTTCCGCTTCTTTCGGTGTCGGCAACTTTGAGTCGAATACGCACGCACCAAACGAAAACATCAATATCGAAGATTACATCGACGGAATAAAAATGGCAGCAGCTTTAGTCTTTGAGTTCGGCGAAAAAATCAACTCAAAAGGAGAGCGGTATAGTGACAGCATCAACTGAACAGCGGCAGACGTTTTCTGACCTGAAACATTCCCATCCGGACTGGCACAATTCAATCAAAGAAGTGTTCGAAGAAGTGGTGGAGATACGAAGAGACTTACGGCAACACCCGGAACTGGCCTTTGAAGAAATTCGGACCGCGGCAATCGTTGCTGAAAAGCTGAGAAGTTGGGGCTACGAGGTGCAAGAAAAAGTCGGAAAGACGGGCGTCGTCGGCATATTGCGCAGCCATAAACCCGGTCCTGTCGCAGGATTGAGGGCGGACATGGATGCTCTTCCAATGATGGATGAAATTGATGAACCCTACAGGAGCGTTAATGATGGGCTGGCCCATACGTGCGGTCATGATGCCCATACTGCGATTTTATTAGGCGTTGCCAAAGTATTAGCGGAAAAAGGAATTCCAGGGGGCACGTTAAAACTGGTTTTCCAGCCGGCGGAAGAAATAGGGGCAGGCGCCAAAGCGATGATCGAAGACGGTGCGCTCAAAAATCCGCAAGTGGAAGTGATGGCCGGCCTGCATGTCCATCCGACTGTAAACACCGGCATGTTTGCAATCACAAAAACTGAACACAGTTGTGCAGCAGTGGATATTTTTGAAATGGAAGTGAAGGGACAAGGGGGGCATGCTGCGCATCCCCATAAAACGGTCGATCCCATTGCGATTTCCGGCCAAGTGCTCGTCTCGCTGCAGCAAATCGTCAGCCGGCAAACCGATCCACTCGATTCAGTTGTCATCAGTTTCGGGCAAATAGAAGCCGGCACCAAAGCGACGATCATCCCTAATTCCGTCAAACTTAAAGGGACTGTCAGAACTTTGAATCCTGGCACACGGGCACAGATGCCGAAGCGAATCGAAATGATTGCGAAAGGCATCGCCGCCAGCTTCGGTGGAGATTGTTCCTTGGACTATCATCATGTGACTCCGTCAAACAGAAATGATCCAGCTGTCAGGGACAGACTGTTATCTACTATTGAAAACTTGTATGGCAAAGAGTCGATTAAGCGGACCACCCCTTCGATGGGCGGGGAAGACTTTTCCTATTATTCGGAGCAGGTGCCCTCAGTCTTTTTCCAGCTCGGTACGAACAGCAGCGATCACACCGCCTACCCGAACCATAATACGAAATTCAATGTAGATGAAGAATCCTTTTTATATGGCATTTCGGTATTGAGCATATTTGCATATAACTATTTAAATGAGGGGGAAATGGAATGAGAAAGTATGTATGGACAACAGTTTTAGGGTGCGGCCTTGTCATAGCGGGCTGTTCATCTGAAGATGCGGGTGAATCGGGTGCAGAAGAACCGGTAGAAACAAGCGACAGCAAAACACTGACGATCGCCAACGGGACAGATATTGTGACATTCGATATTCATGACCACAATACGACTTCAACAGAAGCAGTCCATGTCAATATGTTCAATTATCTATTAACAAATGAAGGCGAAGAAGGCTTCCAAAGTGATTTGGCGGAAAGCTGGGAGAACGTCGATGATCGGACCTGGGCATTCGAATTGCGCGAAGGCGTGAAATTCCATAACGGCGAGGACCTCACAGCAGAGGATGTGAAGTTCACTTTGGAGCGTGTAGCAAACGACGATACACTTCTCGAGCACGGCAACTACAACCAAATTTCCGAAGTGAATGTCATCGATGATCATTCATTTGAAATCGTGACGGAAAATCCGGAACCGGCATTGCTGAATCGCTTGTCACGCTTAGGTTCAGGAATTTTGCCGAAAGACTATATTGAAGAAGAGGGCTGGGAAGTATTCCTTGAGGAACCCGTCGGATCCGGGCCTTACAAATTACAGGAGTGGAAAAAAGATGACCGCTTGGTTCTAGAGGCCAATGAGGAGTACTTCGGCGATGAACCGCAGTGGGAAGAAGTCGTGTTCCGTAGCATTCCGGAAGATTCTACAAGAGTATCTGAACTGTTGACGGGCGGTGTCGATGTAGCGGTGAATGTTCCGCCGACCGATGTGGAGCGGATTGATTCCACTGAAGGCGTAACAACCGTTCAATCCCCGACCCAGCGCGTCATGATGATGGTATTACGTACAGATGAAAACAGCGTAACAGGAGATCCAAAAGTGCGTGAAGCTATCGATTTGGCGATTGATAAGCAAGCGATGGTCGATTCACTGTTAGAAGGCGCCGGCACGGTAACCCGGACGCGCGTCACGCCGGGTAACACCGGGGCTAATGAAGACCTCTACGGAGAATCTTTGTATGATCCAGAAAAAGCGCGTGAATTGCTGGCGGAAGCGGGATACGCAGATGGTGTCGAATTGACGATGAGTGCGCCGAACGGACGTTACTTGAAAGATAGAGAAAGTGCCGAGTTGATGGCAGCGATGCTAGCGGAAGTCGGTGTCACGGTCAACTTGGAGTTCCTTGAATGGAGTGCTTTTGCCCAGAGATACCAAGAGCGCTCGTTTGAAGATATCTTCTACATCGGCTACGGCAACTCTATGTTTGACGCATCTCTTGCGCTAGAGCGTTTGACTGCTGAAAGTGCAGAAGGCGAAACGGACTATGACAACGAAAGAGTAAATGAGTTGCTTTTGGAAGCCGAGCAGAACATGAACGAAGAAGAACGGATTGAACAATTCAAGGAAGCACAGGAATTGATTGCGGAAGATCGGCCGCAAATTTACACGTTCCAATTGGATGCTATCACAGGCATCAATGACCGCGTGGAATTCGAGCCGCGACTGAACGAGATGTTCTATGTCGATTCAATTACATTGAAATGAGGAAAGAAGGAGGGCAACCTCCTTTTTTTCAATAAGAGAGGGATGTAGATGAAGTATTTTTTGAAAAGCTTATTAAAAACCATTCCTGTACTTTTCCTTATTACTCTTATTGTCTTTTTGCTGGTGAGAGTGACTGGAGATCCGGTGTCTTTGATGTTGCCGGAAACAGCGACCGCAGAAGAGCGTGATTCCTTGAGGGAATCGTTAGGGTTCAATGAACCACTGCCCGTCCAATATTTTACGTATCTCGGAAATCTGGTGCAAGGGGACTTTGGAGACTCGTTCAGGTACAACACGGATGCATTGTCGCTGATTATGGAGCGTTTGCCGGCCACCTTGGAACTCGCCATCGCATCGATGGTGATTGCCGTCATCATTTCGGTGCCGCTTGGAATCTTATCAGCTGTCAAACGCAATAGCTTTTTCGACCTCTTTATTACTGGAGGAGCCGTTTTAGGGAAGGCGATGCCGAACTTCTGGCTTGGCATCATGCTGATTTTGCTATTGTCAGTAACTTTTCAAATTTTCCCGGTTTCTGGAAGAGGCACAGTATGGCATTTGGTACTGCCGGCTCTGACATTAGGGACCGGGATTGCGGCGGAAATGACACGCTTGATCCGTTCGAGCATGCTCGAAATTTTGGGGCAGGATTTTATACGCACTGCGAGAAGCAAAGGACTGGGTGAAGCGATTATCGTCAATAAACACGCTTTCCGCAATGCGTTGATTCCGGTTGTGACAATCATGGCGCTGCAAACATCGACCTTGATTGGTGGGACCTTGATTACGGAGACCGTTTTCGCATGGCCGGGCCTCGGGCAGTTGCTCGTGCAATCGGTAAACTTGAGGGATATGGCCGTGGTCCAGGCAGCCACTTTCATTATTGCGATTTTTGTTATCTTGAGTAATTTATCAGCGGATTTGATTTACAGGTTCTTGGATCCGCGCATCAAATATGACTAAAGGGGGGGACGGAATTGGCCCAACTTACTGATACTGCAGCACTTCCAAAGGCGGCGAAATACAGGGACTCCATGAAGAAGATGGCGAAGCGATTGTTAAGGAGCAAGACGGGAATGACGGGCCTTCTGATAGTGGTCGCTGTAGTGTTGATCGCCATTTTAGCTCCCGTATTGGCACCGCACGATCCGGCACAGACAAATGTAGTCAACCGTCTATTGCCGCCATTTTGGCTGGGTGGAACAATGGAATTCCCTCTTGGCACCGATAACTTGGGCCGGGACATCTTGAGCCGGATCATTTTCGGCTCCCGCATCTCGTTATTGGTCGGAATCAGCGCGGTTTTACTAGCTGGAGCCATCGGAATGACTTTAGGCTTGATTGCCGGATATTACGGGAAGTTTTGGGATTTCGTTATTATGAGGACGGTCGATTCCTTATTGGCTATCCCGAACATCTTGTTCATGCTTATTATCCTTGCTGTTATGGGTCCAAGTTTGATCACTTTGATTCTCGTGCTGGGCGGCACTTCGTGGGTCATTTATGCAAGAATGGTGCGAAGCGAAACGCTCAGTGTCAAAGAACGTGATTATGTGCGTTCGGCAAGAGCGATCGGAGCGAAAAATCTACGGATCATTTTGAAGTATATTCTGCCGAACGTTATTTCTTCCTTTATCGTAATCGCGACACTGAATGTAGCGACGACTATCATTTTGGAAGCCAGTCTAAGTTTCCTCGGGCTGGGAATCCAATCTCCTGATGTTTCGTGGGGCTTGATGCTGAGCGACGGACGGGAGTATATTGCAACCAGCTGGTGGGTAGCCACATTCCCTGGTGTTGCGATTACGATTACGGTGTTGGGGGTTATTTTCCTTGGGGATTGGCTGAGAGATGTGCTCGATCCGAAAATCAAAGAGTAACCGAAAGAAGGCGATGTTATGACGAAAAATCTGTTGGAAGTAGAAGATCTCAAAGTGCGCTTTAAAACCGAAGAAGGCCATGTTTCCACGGTGAACGGGGTGTCATTTTCCATTAAGGAAGGTGAAACATTGGCGATTGTCGGTGAATCCGGCAGCGGCAAAAGTGTCACCTCGCTTGCGTTGATGGGAATCTTGCCGGCAAACGGTGAAATTTATAATGGCCATGTCGCCTTCGAAGGCAAAAACTTACGGACTTTGAGTAAGAAAGACTACCGCAAAATCCGAGGCAACGATATCTCAATGATCTTCCAGGAACCGATGAGCGCCTTGAACCCAGTATTCAATATCGGGTTTCAACTAAGGGAGACATTGATTCTCCATTATAAGATGACTAAAGACCAAGCTCATAGAAAAGGAATTGAGATGCTGGAAACGGTAGGAATTCCAGATGCCCAAAAAGTGATGGGGCGATTCCCTCACCAACTATCCGGAGGCATGAGGCAACGCGTGATGATTGCCATGGCCCTGTCGTGCAATCCGAAACTGCTGATTGCTGATGAACCGACGACTGCGTTGGACGTTACGATTCAAGCCCAAATTTTGACCTTGATGAGAAACATAAAAGAAAAATCGAATACGAGCACCATCATCATTACGCACGATTTGGGCGTAGTGGCAGAACTGGCGGATCGTGTCATTGTCATGTATGCAGGTGAAGTAGTGGAAGAAGCCCCGATTTATGAGCTTTTTGAAAACCCTCTGCACCCGTATACGAAAGGCTTGATGGAATCTATTCCTAAAATCCATGACGTGGTTGATGAACTTTATTCAATCGAAGGAACGGTCCCGAACCCTTCCAATATGCCGAGCGGCTGCAAATTTTATCCGCGCTGTCCGCTGGGGGATAGCGAGTGCACGAAAATCCATCCACCTTTGGAATATATCTCGGAAGATCACGCAAAACGCTGTATCAAAGTTTAAGGGCAGGAGGTGACTCTATGAATGTAATTGAAAAAAACATTATAATGGAAGTTCAAGATCTTAAAAAGCATTTTGATATCTCCAAAGGGTTCATCAAAAAGGTGAATTCCAAAGTGCGCGCAGTCGACGGCTTGAACTTCCATGTATATAAAGGCGAAACGCTCGGTATCGTCGGAGAATCCGGCTGCGGAAAATCCACTGCCGGACAATTGATGCTTGGGCTGCTGGACGCCACGGAAGGCCATATTTATTTTCAGGACAAAGACTTGGCCGCAATGACCCAGGAGGAACTGCGCTTGGCGAGAAGGGATTTGCAAGTGATTTTCCAAGACCCGTATTCCTCGCTCAACCCAAGAATGACCGTAGAAGAAATTATCGGAGAGCCTTTGGTCGTACACGGCTTGGCAAAAGGCGGAGAATTGAAAAAGCAGGTGCTGGATTTGATGAATCTGGTCGGCTTGCAGGAACATCAAATGACACGCTTCCCCCACGAGTTCAGCGGCGGGCAGAGGCAGCGCATCGGTATTGCGCGGGCTTTGGCGTTAAAGCCGAAAGTTATCGTCTGCGATGAAGCGGTTTCCGCACTGGATGTTTCGATTCAAGCACAGATCTTGAACTTACTGAAAAAGCTTCAAAAGGAAATGGATTTAACGTATATCTTCATTGCTCACGGCTTACCGGCAGTCAGACATATCAGCGACCGGATCGGGGTAATGTACTTAGGGAAGATGGTGGAGATGGCAGGCCGGGACGAACTGTTCCACCAGCCGCTGCATCCGTATACGCATGCGCTTCTCGATTCTGTGCCGATACCGGACCCTCGGTTGAGAAAAGAGCACCAGTTGATAGAAGGGGAAATTCCAAGCCCGACCAATCCCCCGTCAGGCTGCACGTTCCATCCAAGATGCCCGTATGCGACAGAGCATTGCAAAGAGGTCGTTCCGGAGTACAGGGAGATCCTGCCTGAACATTATGTAGCTTGTCATTATCCTTTGGTGGATGAAGATACGGATGTTTTGCCACATTCCTCCGAACAGGTATAAGAGGGAGCGAATAAGAGTGAAAGTACGCATTGGAGCGGTTGGCCCTGCGGATTCGATTGAAGTGATCCGTCAGGTAGCGGCCTTGGACAATAGAATAGAGCTGGTGGAATTCGAGTATTCCGCTGCAGAGCAATTGCCGGAGATTTTGAGAAAGCATCGCTATGAAGTAACGCAATGGATGTTCTCAGGGCCTATTCCTTATGACTACTGTGTAAAAAACGAACTGATTACACCCGAAGAAGCCGCCTATCCGCCACTTCACGGAATGGCGCTGCTCGGCACATGCCTACAGGCAATGCACGACCATGGCCAATTCATAAAAAACATGAGTCTTGATATAGTGGATGAAAGCATTGTGCAATCGTTGTTTTCGGAATACCAATTGAACAATATCAAATTTGAGCTGCACCATTATGAAGGCACTGTCGATTATGAAGAAATCATCGCTTTTCATGTTCGAAATTATCGGGCCGGAAAAACGAAGGTCGCTTTAACTTGTTTAGCGAAAGTGTATTGGGAACTGACAGACCTAGGCATTCCGTGTTATCGGGTCAAGCCTTCAAAACTGGCAATCCAAACGATTTTTACGTTATTGGTTTCCAGAGCCCAGAGCCAAGTGTATGAAAAGCAGAAAGTGGCGGTAGTAGGGTTTGAACTATTAAAAGCCGAAAGAAAACCCAAAAAAGCGGACTATAGTTTCTACGAAAGAGAAAAAGAATTGGAGTTCGAGCAGGAATTGCTTCAAGTGGCGAAAAAATTGAATGGAGCTCTCATCAATAAGGGAAGAGGGATTTATTTCATCTATACGACCCAAGGGGACTATGAATTGCTGTTCGCATCAAGTTCAATCATGAAAATAGGCAAGGAAATCAGCATGCGCACGTCTCTTGATGTCCACATCGGCATCGGCTCAGGCTATACGATACATGGAGCAGAGTTGAATACCCAAACTGCGTTTGAGTACGTGTCGGATAATAGGGAGATGAAGGCGGTCTATGTGGATGAAGGCGGCATGATCGTAGATTTGTCAGATTCGCAGACGATCGCTTCGGATACTGAGGACCGACTACCAGAGTATTGGCTTCATATTTTATCGCAGCATAATTACCGAACGACCATTCCGGCTAAAATCTATCAATACGTTAACTTAAAAAATATTCCTTATTTTTCCAGCGAGTTGATCACGGGGCTGTTGAAGAGTACCGAACGCAACTCAAGAAGGATATTAAGCGAAATGGAGCAAATGGGCTTAATCCAGGAAGCGAACGAAGAAAAAAAATCCGGAAAGCGCGGCAGGCCTAAAAAAATCTATAAATTTGTCCTCAGCCAAGAAAACGAAAAAACTAATGACAAAAAAGCCCCAACAAACAGTTAAATGTTCGTTGAGGCTTTTTCTCTGTGCTTCAATATTATGACTAAGTAAAAAAGAAGCACCGTTGGATTCACTGACGATGATTGCTCCAAGTTTTGGGACATTAAAACCAGGACGAAAGCACACAAAGTGTTGTACTACAATGCCTATAGAATGCACAGCGGAAATATGAATAACAGCCTGGCCGGGTCCAATTGAAGAAAATCGAAAAACGAGCTGCTGCATACAGCTGTTCACCCGGGCTCTCCAAAGTCAGCACAATAAAGCAGAAACTTTAGGCGCTACTTTTCCGGAAGCGTCTCTTTCATGCGCAAGGCAGCCATCACACCGGCCGTCATCGGCAGAAGGGCCACCAAGCCGATCGCCCATTCGACATTGATGACGTCGGTCAAGATGCCGGCGAACAAAGCGCCGAAGGCATAGCCGCTGTCGCGGAAGGAACGGTAGACGCCCATCGAAGAAGCCCGCCAAGAAGGCGCGGCCACGTCGCTGATCGTTGCCTGCAAGGTCGGATAGACCATTGCCGTCCCGAGGCCGAGAAGAACGGAAGCCATAATCCATAAGCTGTATTGATCGACCATCAATAAAAGCCACAGCGAAGCGGCTTGCAGCCACATGCCGCCGGCGATCAGCCATTTCCGGCCCCAGCGGTCACTCAAGAATCCGGTGAACAATTGGAAAAAGCCCCAAGCCGCCGGATACAAGGCTACGAGCAAGCCGATTTCCGGAACGCTCAGCCCGACGCCGGCGAAAAATAACGGAAACAAGCCCCACGCCATGCCGTCTTTCAAATTCGTGGAAAGCCCGGCGAAGGTGGCGGTCGACAGCGTCGGATTTTTGAACGCTGTGCGCTTGAACACTTCACCTGCGGAAAGGGCCGCGTCTTGTGACGACGACTTGGCCTGGCGTTTCAAGTGTTCGCCAGTATCACGGACGAGAAACGACAGCATAAGGCCGGTCGCGACGACTGCCAACCCAATATAGAACGGTTCGGGGCGGTTCGAGAAAGTCGCGGCAACGTAACCGGACAATGCGGCCATGACGGCAACCCCCATATAGCCCGCAAATTCGTTGAGTCCGACCGCAAGCCCGCGTTCTGTCGGCTTCGCGAGGTCGATCTTCATATTGACCGTCATCGACCAGGCCAGGCCTTGGTTGATGCCGAGGAAAATATTGGCGACGACGATCATCCACCAGGCATCGGCGAAAATGACGAGGAGCGGCACGAAAAGCCCCGCGCTCCAGCCGACGATGAGCACTTTCTTGCGGCCCAGCCGGTCGGCGATGGCGCCGGCGAAATAATTGACGATCGCTTTCGAGAACCCGAAGCTGATGATGAATGACAGCGCCGCACTTGCTGAAGCGAGCCCGAATTCTTCTTCGCCGATAATCGGCAGGACGGTGCGCTCGAGACCGACCATCGAACCGACGAAAAAGTTCGTCAATACAAGCAACAGGAACTGGACGATGTTTTCTTTAATGCCGAATTGGATGTTTCTCATCGCTTCTCTTCTTCGATTTCCCGGGAAATGGCCGAATCTGCCGGCCCTTCGTCCAAGCGATACGCTTCAAACCCGCGTTCACGAAGAAAACGTACGGCGTCACTCGCATACAGGCAATAAGCGCCCCGGCAATAGGCGATGATTTTCTTTCCAGGCGGCAACTGACCCAATTTTTCTTCGAGCTGCACCAGCGGAATCGATAGGGCATCCTTAAGATGACGGCTATTGTACTCATCTTCAGCCCGCACGTCGATCAATACCGCGCGTCCGCTAGCCACTTCTTCCAATGCCTCGGCCGAGGACATGACCGGAATCGCACCGTCCGCTGTCGTTTCCATCGTCCGGATCTCACCCATATCGGGAAACTGCCGTTCCGCGAGCCGTTTTGTCAACTGCAATAATTCAGCGACTTCACTATCGGCAAGTTCGTAATAATGATGATTCTTCACTTTTGAAGAAGCGACGAGACGCGCCTCGCGCAGCGCCTGCAGATGCTGTGAAGTATTCGCCACCGACATATGCGTCTCTTTCGCCAGGCGTTCCACCGTTTTCGGTCCCTGTGCCAAATAATCGAGCAGCTCGAAACGCCTTGGGCTCGATAAAGCTTTGCTGATTTTCGTGAAGTGCCCATAGGCAAAATTTTTGAATTCCCGTGCTTCCATTCTAGGCCCCCTTATCTATTCAATAAATACCTTGAATAGATAAAGTTTAATGGAGTGGCTCCAGATTTGTAAAGAGTCGGTGCTTGGGAAGCTTTCTTCGATCATTTGAAACTTTATACGAACTATAAGCGTAATTAGCAGTAAGGAGTGGTGAAAGATGGCACATTGCACAAATTGCGGAGCGAAATGGAAAGCGAAGGATATCTGGAAGCTGGGCATGGCAAAAGACGGCAAAAGCTGTCCGTCCTGCGGCGTGAGACAGTACGTTTCATTCAAGAATGGCGGATTTTTGATGGGTCTCGGGTATGTGAGCGGAACGGTCGGGCTGTTGCTCATCGTACTGTTTCCGTATTACATCCGCTTAAGCAATCAGAAAGATAAAGAACTGTATGGGGAATAGAGGAGCGGTCGTACTCATCGAAGAAAATAAGGTAGCGCTGATTAAACGCGTACGCGACGGCTCTGTTTATTATGTGTTTCCAGGCGGCGGCATTCAACAACACGAAACGCCGGAAGCTGCAGCGAAAAGGGAAGCGTTCGAGGAACTGGGCGTACAACTGGAAATCGAAGCGCTTTTCGCAACAATAGAATATGAAGGCAATCAGTATTTTTTTATGGCGAAGAGAACCGGCGGCACTTTCGGGACGGGATGCGGAGAAGAGTTCACAGACAGGCAGCGGCATCGCGGAACGTATCAACCTGTATGGGTTGAGTTGAAAAATTTGCATGATATCGATGTCAAACCGCGTGAAGTTGGCGTGAAATTGCAGCGCCTGGATGAAGAAAAATAGATACATAAAAAGTTGGTGCAGGAGGAAAACCGATGAAACAGATTATCGCACTTGGTGGAGGCGGCTTCTCGATGGAGCCGGACAACCCACTGCTCGATTTATACATATTGGAACAATCACCGAAAGCAACACCGAAAATCTGCTTTATCCCAACAGCGAGCGGGGACGCGGAAAGCTATATCGCGCGCTTCTACGATTTCTTCAACCAGCAAAACTGCGAGCCGGCGCATCTGTCGTTGTTCAAGCCGCCGGCACAAGATCTGGAAGAGTTTGTCTTGTCGCAGGACATTCTGTATGTCGGCGGAGGCAATACAAAAAACTTGCTCGCGCTGTGGAAGGAATGGGGGCTTGATGCCATTATCGAAAAAGCCTGGAACCAAGGAGTCGTTTTGGCCGGCATCAGCGCCGGGTCGATTTGCTGGTTCGAACAAGGCGTCACCGATTCCTTCGGCGAAGAGCTTCAATCATTGGCATGCTTAGGCTTTTTGCCCGGCAGCAATTGCCCCCATTACGACGGGGAAGCGCACCGGCGTCCGACGTTCCAGCGATTGCTCAAGGAAGGGCAAATCAAGCCAGGACTCGCTGCGGATGATGGCGTGGCGCTTCATTTTATCGGACAGGACTTGCACAGCGCTGTCAGTTCACGTCCTTACGCCAAGGCTTACCGTGTAGGCGAGGGATATGAAAACGAACTGGAAACCAAGTTTTTGGGGAAGCCTGACGCAGTGTGAAAGTTTAGGGCATGTCTAAGCATGTTAGTGCAGAAGGCCAAGTTTACCGGTATCTGTAAAGGGAAAAACCTACTAATTGGAAAATTAGGAGGAGATCTTTTGCAAACTCACCAAATGTATGTGAACGGCGAATATATAGCATCCATGGGAGATGAATGGATCGACATCATCAACCCGGCAACGGAACAAGTGATTTCCAAGATTCCAAAAGGCACCGAACAAGACGTGGATAAGGCAGTAGAAGCGGCTTTCCAGGCACAAAAGGAATGGGAACTGAAGCCGAACATCGAACGCGGGAAAATCGTCCGCAAGCTAGGCGATGAGATCGCCAAGAAAAGAGAGAGATTCATCGATTTGCTTCAGGAAGAGCAAGGCAAAGATTACGAAACGGCCAGTGGCGAAGTCGATTCGGCAATTGATTACTTCCATTACATGTCCGAATGGGCGAGAAGAATCGAAGGTGAAATCGTGCCGAGCGATGAGCCGAACGAAAATATTTTCGTCTATAAAAAACCGATCGGCGTCGTAGCGGGAATCATCCCATGGAATTTCCCGGTGTTCATCTTGGCCAGAAAAGTCGCAACGGCGCTCGTCACAGGCTGCACAATTGTCATCAAACCGAGCCAGCAAACGCCGAATACCGCGATGGAATTCACGAAAATCGTCGACGCGATGGAAGAAATCCCGGCAGGCGTCTACAATTTGGTTACCGGAACCGGCTCTGAAATCGGCAATGCGCTGGCTTCGCATAAAAAAGTCCAGATGATCACCATGACCGGAAGCTTACCGGCCGGAACGAAAGTAATGGAAGCGGCAGCGAAAAACATCACCAAAGTTAATTTGGAACTGGGCGGCAAAGCACCAGCTATCGTTACGCAACATGCCGATCTGGACTTGGCCGCAAAAGCCATCACTACCTCAAGGCTATCGAACGCTGGCCAGGCTTGTACAAATGCAGAGCGCCTCTATGTCCACGAAAGTGTTGCAGAGGAGCTGACTGAAAAGCTTATCAGTGCGTTCGAATCGACAAAGCTTGGCAACCCAAGAGAAGATAAAGAAGCGGAAATGGGTCCATTAATCAGTCAGGACCGCCTTGAAACCGTAGAAGGCATGGTCAAAGAGGCCGTCGCGCAAGGGGCGACCGTTGCAACGGGCGGAGAACGGCCACATTTGGAAGCCGGCTATTTCTTCAAGCCAACTATTTTGAAGAATGTGTCGCATGATTCCGATATCATGCGCGAAGAGATTTTCGGTCCGGTGCTGCCGATGACTACATTCAGCACCTTAGAGGAAGCAATCGAAATGGCGAATGATACCGTATATGGATTGTCTTCTTCGGTTTACACAGATGACCTGAACGAAGCGATGCGCGTCGTCAATGAAATGAAATTCGGCGAGACTTACGTCAACCGTGAAAACTTCGAAGCGGTGCAAGGCTACCACGCCGGCATGCGCCAATCCGGCCTCGGCGGGGCGGACGGCAAGCACGGCATGGAAGACTTCCTTGCGACGCAAGTCGTTTATATGCAGTATAAAAAGTAAATTGAAGCAATAAAGGCGCAGAAACGGGTATCGTTTCTGCGCCTTTTTCCAATTCTTATTTTTCAAAACGCACGAAGCGTTTTTTGCCGATCTGCAGGACGTCGCCATTTTGGACGACCGTGTCGAGTTCTTCGCGAGTCAGCTTGTCGCCGTTGAACGACACGCCGTTTTGTTCGATGAGCCGCACAAATTCGCTTTTGCTGCGGACAAATCCCGAAGCGACAAATTGCGGAATGATCTCCTCGATTCGTTCCTGGCCGATTTCCACTAGCAGCGAAGGGATATTTTCCGGGATTTCACGTTTTTGGAAAGCGGTCTCGAAGTAGCGTTTCGCTTCTTTCATCGCGTCGTCGCCGTGGTAGAGCCCCGTGATGATTTCCGCCAGTTCCAGTTTGATATTGCGCGGATTCTCTCCTGCTTCCAGGCGGTCAAGAATCGATTCAACCGACAGCGGGTCTTCGTCTGTCGCGAGTTCAAAGTACTTGAAGACCAAGGGATCGGGTATTTCCATCACTTTCTTGAACATGACTTCAGGCGCTTCGCTGACGCCGATGTAATTGCCGAGGCTTTTGCTCATCTTCTCTACACCGTCGAGCCCTTCGATCAGCGGCATGAAGATGGCGACTTGTTTTTCCTGGCCCATATGCTTTTGAAGCGTGCGGCCCATCAAAATATTAAAAGTCTGGTCGGTGCCGCCGATTTCGATGTCCGCCTTCAGTTCAACGGAATCGTAGGCCTGCATGAGCGGGTAGAAAAACTCGTGAAGGCCGATCGGCGACTGGTTTTGGTAGCGCTTCTGGAAATCGTCGCGCTCGAGCATGCGCGCGACCGATGTGCTGGCGGCGAGCTTCAAGACCTCCTCGAAATTCAGTTTCGACAGCCATTCGCTATTGAAGCGCACCGTCGTTTTCGTTTCGTCGAGCACTTTGAAAATCTGTTCGCGGTAAGTCTCCGCATTTTCCCGAACCTCCTTGTCGCTGAGCGCAGTCCGCCCTTTCGCCTTGCCGGAAGGGTCGCCGATGCGCCCGGTGAAGTCGCCGATCAAAATGACCGCCTGATGGCCGAGGTCTTGCAATTGCTTGATTTTGCGCAAAACTACTGCGTGGCCAAGGTGGATATCAGGTGCAGACGGGTCGAGGCCGAGCTTGATGGTGAGCGGGCGCTGTTCATTGTATGAGCGCTCGAGTTTTTGGAGCAATTCGCCTTCCTCGATAATTTCGGCGGCTCCTCTTTCGATGATTTTCATTTGTTCAGCGGGGGTGAGTCGCATGCTAACATCTCCTTGTCTTGGAATAGTCCATATCGCAAAATCGATAAGAATACAAAAAAGCGCCCTCTAGGGAAAAACCCTAAAGGACGCGGATATGCGTGTTACCACCTTAGTTCGGAAGCTGCTCGCACAGCTTCCCTTGGAAAGTACGGCCGAAGCGATACTCCTGCATGGATTACGGGTGCAACTCCGGTGTAGCCTACTGAAGGTTCGGTACACAGCTCAAAGAGGTATTTCCCCAGACACCGCATGCGCCTCTCATCAACCGGCCGCTTTCTGTATGCTTCAGTCACAGGTACTCGTTCTTATCATCGCTTTTGTTCTTATACTCCGAAATGCTTGGGCAAATCTTCGTTATGCAGATATTGTTTTTCATTATAACCTGTATGGAAAAGAAGTCAAACCCAAAAACAGTTTTACTGGTTAAGCATTCCGGGAACACATTAAATAAGGAGGGATTTTTATGGATCAATTTAAAGCTATTGTCATTAAAGAACAAGGAGACGAAGTCACTTACGGTGTGGAACAAATCGGCGAAGAGCAATTATCGCAAGGCGATGTCTTGGTGAAAGTGGCGTATTCGTCGATCAATTACAAAGACATGCTTGCGGTGCAGAAAAAAGGCGGCGTCATCCGCGATTACCCGATGATTCCCGGAATCGATTTCAGCGGAACGATTGTACATACGGCAGACGAGCGATTCCAGGAAGGCCAGGAAGTGATTGTCACTGGATTTGAAATGGGGATGAGCCATACCGGCGGATTCGCTGAATATGCCCGCGTGCCGGCCGGGTGGATCGTGCCTTTGCCGAACGGTTTGAGCCTGAAAGACGCCATGGTGTTCGGGACCGCCGGGTTCACGGCGGCCTTGTCCATTCAAGCGCTCGAGCAGCACGGCATGGACCCGAAAAACGATCCAGCGCTATTGGTGACGGGATCAACAGGCGGCGTGGGCAGTGTCGCGTTACAGATTCTCTCCAAAATCGGCTACACGAACATCACGGCTTTGGTGCGCAAAGACCATCAAGTGGACGTCGCGAAATCGCTTGGAGCGACTCAAGTCATATTCCCAGATGATTTAGGCGAACTGAAAAAGCCGCTGAACAAGCAAAAATTCGATTATGTCCTCGATACCGTCGGCGGCGATGTGGCGTCGGTTATCATCCCGCAAATTTCCTACGGCGGCAGCATGAGCATGTGCGGCAACGCGGCCGGGCTGCAGCTGACGGCGACGGTCCTGCCGTTCATCCTAAGAGGCGTCAATCTGCTCGGCATCGATTCGGTCAACGTGCCGATCGAAAAACGCGGCGCGATCTGGGACAAGATGGCGGCTGACTGGAACATCACCCAAACGGCCTTAACGGATGAAGTCTCGCTCGAACAAGTCCCTGAAACGATCGAAGCCATCAAGAACGGCAAGCATTTAGGGAGAACGATCGTTAAATGCCAAGAGAGTTAAACCAACAAAAGAAACGTTCGGCAAGCATGGAAATGCGCTTGCCGAACGTTTTTTTGTGGTGTATACCTGTTCCGCCAATGAAGCTAAAAAGTCTCCTCCATTTTCCGGACTTGTGAGCGCGACAAGACATAGACATCGCCTGAAATGTCGATATTGCCGCCTTTTGAGCGCAAGGCACAGTCTTTATTGGACGCATACACATCCATTTCCTCCGACAGGGCAGACAGCTCTTCTTGAACGAGTGCCATATTGTTTTCAAGGTCGAAATGGGACAGCACGGAAAAAGCGTCCAGGGCAATCCCGTCGCACACGCTGTCCAGGCCAACAGGATACCCGAAGCGTTCGGAGCATTTCCATTTAGCGGACATATTGATCGCCCCGGCACTGGCCCCCATAACCAAAGCGGTGCTCGTTTTGATCGGCTCCCCCAATTCGTATTCCATCAAAAACCGGTTTTGCTTAAGCGTATCCCCGCCCAATAGAAAAATGGCCGAGGCATCCCTGATTAAGGCATGGGCATCATCCGGCTGTACACTTGAATCGATTAGATGATATTCATCGAATGAAATGCCTGCCTGATCAAGCCATGCACGTTCCGCGGCGCCGTCAACTTCAGCGTCTGACGGGTCCGAGCTGACCAACACGAGCGATTTTCGTTCCGTAAGGTCTTCCCTTAAGGCTTTGCTTAGATTCTCCGGGAAAAAATCAGTGAACCATCCTAAATAATAATGGGTTTTCATAAAGGCCTCCTTCGTGTAGGTGATGATAGCCATTATACAGTTAATCGGCCTGTCAGATTGTTTGGGCAAGCAGTTTCATCCGGAGTTTTAATGAAATTGATTCATTTTTCGTAATTGCCCAAAGGGAAAAATTGCACATTAGGCAATTTTTATGGTATAACATGTAAGAATTAAAAATGAGGTGATAAAATGACTGACAGCGGTTTGCGGGATATGAAAAAAATAGCGACACGCCAGGCATTGGCTGAAGCTGCTTTTAACTTAGCAGTGGAGCGGGGTGTGGACGGGTTTGTGGTGGAAGATATCGTCCGGACGGCGGGCTATTCGCGCCGGACATTTGCCAATTACTTCTCATGCAAGGAAGAAGCGATCGCCAACGCCTTGACGATGAATGATTACTTAGAGCGCGGCGACCAATTCGACTTTTCCACGGAAAATTACACGCCTTTAGATACCATCGAATTGTATATCCGCGGAAGTTTCACAATCAATAAATTAAGGCGGCTCAACCAGCTCGTTTCCCTGTCGCGCAACTACCCAACACTGAAACTATATGTCACCGGCGCATTGATGGAAGTGCAGGATTTTGCGAAACGCGGCATCAGTGAAGAGTTTGGCAGCGAGTATCCGGAAGAGTATTACCACATTCTGATCGGTGCCGTATTCGGGGCGATTTTGCCGGTGCTGGAAGAAAGCATTGCCGTCAAATTACCGGACGATGCGGAACAGGACGAGACCGATAACGAATTTAACCAATACATCGATATCGTCTTCGCCCATTTGCGAAAAGGTTTTAACTAACAAAAATAGAGAACGGAGTTGCACACGTGTCGAGATTTTTTTACAGCATCGGAAAAACAGCTTACAGCAAGCCATGGATCTTCATTGCAAGCTGGCTGCTCATATTGGGAATTATCATCTCCGCCATCGTCACGAATGGCGTGAACACCAGCAGTGAAACAAGAATTGACGGCACCGCCGCACAAGACGTGCTGGACGAGCTGGCGGAAGAATACCCGGCAGCATCCGGCGGGCAAGGCAGTTATTTATTCGAAGTGCCGGAAGGGGAAGCCGTTGACGATCCGGCCAATGCCCAAGCCCTAGCCATGGCGGCAAATGAAATTTACGGCTTGGATCATGTCGTCAATCCGATGGACATGATGCAAGACGAAGAAGCCATGGCCCAGCTGCAGGGATTGCAGGACATGATGAGCCAGCTCCCGGCGTCTGAAGTCAACCACCGGCCGTTCGTCGTTCAGGAAATGCCGGTCCCGGGAATCCAAATTTCAGAGGACGGCACGGTCGCGTTATTCCAGTTCCAACTGACCAAAACAGCGGAGGACTTGAGTGAAGCGGAACGGGAAGAACTCGCAGATGCCGCGAATATCGCCCAAGACAATTCTTCCATTACGGTCATTCCGACGGGCGCGCTGCAAGGCGTCGATATCCCGATCGGCGGCACGCATGAAATCATCGGGCTCGCGATCGCAGCGGTCATCCTGGTCGTGACACTTGGCTCGCTCATCGCTGCAGGCTTGCCGCTGGTCGTGGCATTGATCGGCGTCGGGGTAGGTGTCGGCGGGACATTCGCCTTGTCGAGCATGTTCGAGATCAACAGCCTGACACCGGTTCTTGCCTTGATGATCGGCCTCGCTGTCGGCATCGATTATGCCTTGTTCATTGTTAACAGACAGCGCAACTTGATCACCGAACAAAGGTTGACTGCTAAAGAAGCGGCTGCCCGTGCAGTCGGTACAGCGGGCAGCGCGGTATTCTTTGCCGGCTTGACCGTCATCATCGCGCTCAGCGGTTTGCTCGTCATCGGCATCTCGTTCCTCAGCAGCATGGCAATCGTTGCCGCATTGACGGTGCTAATCGATGTGCTGGTCGCGCTCACGCTGCTCCCGGCCTTGCTCGGGTTGATCGGGGAGCGGATCGTCTCAGCCAAAACGAGAAATAAAGCTCAAACGAACAACAGCTCGAAACAAAGCTTTGCTCAAGGATGGATCACCGGCTTATTGAAAATGAAATGGGCCGCCATTTTGCTGGTCATCGTTGTTCTCGGTACGCTCGCAGTGCCGGTCGCGCAGATGAACCTCGGCATGCCATCCGGCGAAAGCGCCAATCAAGACACCGCTGTCAGACAGAGCTATGACGTCATTTCCGACAGTTTCGGCGAAGGCTTCAACGGCCCGCTGCTCGTTGTGGCAAAAGACCAAGATGCGGCTGCGGTGAATCCGCAGGAGTATTTCCAACTGCTCAGCAATATCTCACAGCTGGACGGCGTAGCGGAAGTATCCCCAGGCGGGTTCAATGAAGACGGAACGATCGCCATCATTAGCATCATCCCGGAAAATGGGCCGACCGATGCAGCGACAAAACAATTGGTGGAAAGTTTGCGGACAGATGCTGCTGCCACTGAAAACACCAATGCAGAAATCGGCGTGACCGGCTTGACGGCGGTCAATATCGACATCTCGGAAAAACTCGCTGAAGTATTCCCGGTCTATATCGCCATTATCGTCGTACTGTCACTGCTTATCCTATTGGTCGTCTTCCGTTCGATCCTTATCCCGATCAAAGCGACGGCCGGCTTCTTATTAAGCATCATGGCAACATTCGGTGCCACAACCGCCGTCTTCCAGTGGGGCTGGTTCGGCTCGCTCTTCGGAATCGATACCGGCGGACCGTTGTTGAGCTTTATCCCGATCATGGTCACCGGCATCCTCTACGGACTTGCCATGGATTACCAAGTATTCCTTGTGTCGTCGATGCGCGAAGCCTATATACACGGTGAAAAAGGCAATGGGGCCATCGTCAGCGGCTACAAGACGGCGAGTAAAGTCGTCGTCGCCGCCGCATTGATCATGGTTTCGGTATTCTCCGGCTTTATCTTCACAGATGACATCATGATCAAGCAAATCGGCTTTGCCTTAGCGTTCGGTATCCTCGTCGACGCCTTCCTGATTCGCATGATCTTCGTGCCGGCCGTCATGTCGCTGTTCGGCGACAAGATCTGGTGGCTGCCGAAATGGCTCGACAAGATTCTCCCGGATTTGGACATTGAAGGCGAAAAATTGCTCCATGAATTGAATGAAAAAGACAAAGTAACACGCACGAATACTGGAGAAAACATTATCTGAAGATAGCTAAAACTGCCGGGAAGCTTCCCGGCAGTTTTTCTTCGGTTAAATAATTTTTAAGGAATATACGTCTGTGATACATTTAAGAATGTTCCAATTCAGTAATATAGATTGTAAAAGCTAAAGAGCTATAGAGATTCTTTTAGAAAGAGATTAAGATATTTTTGTGGTTTCAAAATATTCAAATCGAAGGAGTTTGAAATTATGGCAACCATTAAGGATCGCCTCGTCGAAGAAGACATTCCTTCATTAAAATAAGTTTATCGGTCGGTTGGGTGAAACATGATGAAGAGATTATTTTATAATTTACATATCATAAGTTTACAAGAAGCTACAGACATACAAGCCGCTGTTGCCATTTCCATTTTTCTGTTTTTGTTATTGATCATCTTTGTGAACAGCATAAGTTTCGGCATGTGGAGATTTTTCGGCTGATTGTATATAAGCAATCAGTTTTTAATTCGTATAAACTTCGACATCAATTAATTGCTTGAAGACTATTTCATGTTAATTATCTGATTATTGTGTTAATATTAACTCATCAAGAAGTACGGAGAAAGGTGTTGATTGTTAGTCAACAAGAAGCTTTGGAAAGAGGAGTTTCAAACCGTCAGGACGTTGCCTCATCTCATGATCACTCTATTTATTACAGGGAGATGTTCATCATGATTCAACAAGAACCTTTAGAAAAAAAGGAATTTCCAAGCGTCCAGAATTCTACAGAACCTGTCGAACCAAAGTTGTTTGATCACTCTATGCACCATCCAGATGGCTTAGTTGAACCAATCATCAAGGAGTATATCCCGTTACAAATAGGCATGGTCATTTTTTCAATCGCCATATTGGTAGTGGTTTTTATTGGAAGCACTGCTCATATGTGGGGTTTGATAGAATAGCGGTCGAGCGTCATACGATTCATGCAATGTAAAAGGTCGATGCGTATAGACGCCTATAGCGAGTTGAGATAAAGATAAAATGTTCTCAATAGGTTGCTTTGCCCCCAATTTCTTTGGAGGCAAGGCAGCCTATTTTTTTTTTGAGATTTCGTACTTCCTTATTTGTAAAACCGATAGAGGTGAACAATTCATAAGGAGAGATATTGTTAAGTAGAAAAATGTTTTTTAGAAACGTCTTTAGGACTTTCTGCTCGCAAATAGCAGAATGGATTGTTATAAGAAAAGTATCCGTCAGCAGGAGGTTCACTCTCTCAAAAGAAGGTAAACAAGTTCAAAATTTTTCAAAATCACTGATTTAACTGGAATAAATTCGTAACAAACCATAGTTATGGCCATTTAAAAAACTGCAGCAGAAACGTGAACATCCAACTTTATCATTTTTGCTGAGAAGACTCCCACCTCTAAGCGAAATGAAAGTGGAGAGAAATCAGCACAGACGATAAATTGAGAATTCCGGGTGAAATGACATAATCTACAACAATCTTAATAAGAGATAGCCAAGGGCCGGCTGTCACATAGTTTGACCAATCTCGTTTATAAAATATCGTTGATGATAATCGCAATCACGATAAAAATGGTTAGAAAGAACATTAACTTAAGCCAAAACGATGGTTCGATCTTGTGCATACAAGTTCCTCCTTTTCCTATATAAGAAAACTGGCATTAAAATGTGAGGGTGCAGGAGTTCCGGAAACTTTCCGGACGATTCGCAATAATTCTTGCATAAGAAATTCTATAAAACAGTTGAGCACTTAATCGAAACCGGATTAAGTGCTTTTTGCGATTACAGAAAATCTCCAGCAGATTTCAAAAGTAATTTCTATTTATTTACCAGAACGCTTGATAGTAGTTTATAATATGGACAAAATAAAGTTAATAGAAATTTCAGAAATTTATTTATATGTCGTGAAAAGGGGACGACTTTATGCGGAGAATTCCAACATCCAGCTATTGGAGCGCGCACATAACAGATATCCTGGATGATTTGCAGTCAAGCTACGATGGAATAACAGAGGAAGAAGCTGGAAAAAGACTGAAAGAATATGGAGAAAACCTAGTCCGGGATGAGAGGAAAACGGCTCGGTTCCTTATGCTCCTGAGCCAATTCAAAAGTCCGATTATCATCATTTTGATCGCGGCAACTATTATTTCGGCAGCTACGGGAGATTGGGTCGACTCCACAATCATTTTAGTCATCATTCTGGCGAGCGCGACTTTGAGTTTTTTTCAGGAGTACAGCGCCAGTAAAGCGTTGGAAGAATTGAGGGCGAAAGTTCAAGTCAAATCTGTCGTTTTGCGGAATGGGCTGGAAAAAGAGATTGCTTCAAAAGAAGTGGTTCCAGGAGATATCTTGAAAGTTTCAACCGGCAGCCTTATCCCCTCGGACGGCCTCGTGCTGGAAGCCGAGAATTTTTTCGTCAACCAGTCATTATTGACCGGCGAGTCGATGCCAGCTGAAAAACGCCCTGGCCTTGTTCATGAAAACGCCACTTTGGAAGAACGAACGAACTGCGTATTCACCGGGACCAACGTCCAAAGCGGCAGTGCTGTCATTTTGGCTATCCAAACAGGCGAGGCGACGGAGTTTGGGCAGATTGCCAAGAAATTGACTTTGCGCTCCCCTGAAACCGATTTCGAGAAAGGCATTCGCCACTTTGGGTACTTGCTGACCAAAATCATGCTGACGCTGACCTTGGCGGTTTTTGCCATTAACGTTTTATTGGAACGGCCAGTTCTTGAAGCACTGCTGTTTTCAGTCGCCATTGCAGTCGGCATTACTCCGCAGCTTTTGTCTGCCATTATCAGCATTACTTTATCCCAAGGGTCCAAGAGCATGGGCAGAGAAGGGGTGATTGTCCGTCGCTTAACGGCCATCGAGAATTTGGGAAGCATGGATGTTTTATGTACCGACAAAACAGGGACGCTGACTGAAGGGGCGATTCGTCTTGACGGGACGGTCGATCCAATGGGCCAGCCTTCTGAAAATGTGTTTAAGCTGGCTTATGTCAATGCATCGCTGCAGTCAGGAATGAAAAATGCGCTGGATGAAACAATTATCAGTTCGAAAAAAATGGACCTGGGATCGATACGATTGATAGACGAAATTCCATATGATTTTTCGCGCAAGCGCTTGAGTGTAGTGGTCCTTGAGAATTCCGAGGCGGCTATTGTGACAAAAGGAGCGTTGAACCAAGTGCTGGAAATTTGCACACAAGTTCAAATGGGCGATTATCAGCAAGCTCTGGATCCGAAGGCATTGGAAGATATTCAAAGCCGCTATGAATCGTGGGGCAATCAAGGGTTCCGTGTGCTGGGAGTAGCCCGGAAATCAGTGGCCATAGAGGAAGAATACGGGACAGAAGCAGAAAGTGGGATGGTCTTCACGGGATTCCTGCTGTTTTTTGACCATCCCAAAAAAGGTATTTCAAAGACCATCCAGAATTTGGAGGTCAACGGAGTCAGTTTGCGCATCATTACAGGGGACAATAAATGGATTGCTTTGCATACGGCAAAATCAGTGGGGCTTCATGTCGATGGAATCTTGACAGGACACGATTTGATGCAAATGAACGAAGGCGCTTTGTTGAACAAATTGGGAAAGACTACGATTTTTGCTGAAGTCGACCCTAATCAAAAAGAGCGAATCATTCTGGCTTTCAAGAAAAAGCAGCATGTTGTCGGGTATATGGGAGACGGCATCAATGATATACCGGCCATCCATGCGTCGGATGTCAGCATATCGGTAGACAATGCGGTGGACATTGCCAAAGAATCGGCTGACTTCGTGCTCATGCAAAAAAGCCTCGAAGTATTGAATACAGGCATTGTTTTGGGGCGAACCACTTTCGCTAATACGCTGAAATACATCATGGTCACGACGAGCGCCAACTTCGGCAATATGTTCAGTATGGCGGGTGCCTCTCTGTTCCTGCCGTTTCTCCCGCTGCTTCCTAAACAGATCCTGATGATCAATTTTTTAAGTGATTTTCCCGCGCTTGCCATTGCTAAAGATTCAGTGGATGCAGAAACTCTTAGAAAGCCGCGAAAGTGGGATATCCGGCTGATCCGGAATTTTATGTTCATTTTTGGAATGATCAGCTCGGTTTTCGATTATATTGCATTTTCGATTTTGTTTATAGGCTTCCGTGCAAACCAGGCTGTATTTCAGACCAGCTGGTTCAGCTTTTCCATCTTGACGGAATTGCTCATTCTCATGGTGATGCGGACCCGCTTGCCGTTTTTTAAAAGCCGGCCAGCCCCGATTCTATTGTATTCATCCATCGCAGTGGCATTGATCGCCTATGTCTTTCCGTATCTCCCAATCAACAGGCTATTGCGTATCGAGCCAGTCGATCCATGGATTACTTTGGCGTTAATCGGCACCGCGTTTTTGTATATCATTGTCACCGAGATTGCGAAATATCATTTTTTCCGCGCTCACAGTTAATTGGGTGAATCTCAAACATTCCCCAGCAGGTTTGGTTTTCACAGTGAGAGCGGCCAGAAAGAAACCGGCTTGCGCCTTACGAGGGGGGCAGATACTCGAATTGCTAACCGAGGAAATCAGAAAATAGCTGTGATGTGGCATTTTTATTGCCTTTTTGCTTGTTCATCTCAGCAATAAGGTAATAAAAACACCAATGGCCGTTAGCAGTCCTACGACAGGCCCGCCCTTTTCGTGAGCTTCCGGCATCATCGTCGAAGCAATCATCGCAGTGATAGCGCCAGCAGCAAATGAGGAGATGATGGCTTGTGTGGATTCAGAGGCCGATTCCAGCAATGAATAGCCCAAGACGGTGCTCAAGGTGGAAGCCATGAGTACGGCAATCCACATGAAAACCACTTTTTTTGTGGCATATCCCGCTTTTTTCAACCCGGTCGTGCTCGATATCCCTTCCGGCAAGTTGCTGATGAAAATGGCGGTAATCAATGCGAGTTCCAAATCTCCTGCTTGCGCAATGACGAGTCCGATCATGGCGGATTCCGGGATGGCATCCATGATTGTGCCAATGAATATGGCAAGGCCGGATCCTTCATCTGAACTGGCGGGCTGTTCATTGCCGTGGCCGGACCGTTTGCGATGACTGCCGCCGTTTCTGCTAATAATGATATCGAAGATGGTGAAAATGGCTGCGCCGCCTAAAAACCCTAAAGCGATTGCACCGAGTCCGCTTAACTCCAATGCTTTGCCCAGCAGTTCGAAACTGACCACACCGATTAACGCCCCTGTCCCGAGTGCCATTACATAAGCGATTAACCGGCGCGGAAATGGAATGGCCAACACCAAAACAGCGCCAATTAAATTGGCTGCCCCCGCAATTGCACCCCACAACAAAGCTGTTCCCATGCAACTCATCCCCCGAAGATGAACATTTTCTTGACTCTACCCTTTTTAAACTGAAAATTAACTTACGCTTCCAGTAGCTAAAATACAATCGAATCCAATTGTTTCAAAATTTATATACCATCATTCTGTTCAAGTTTAGTGCCAGCAGTTGCTTGAGGATCATGGAATCGGCTGTTTGCCGAATTCAACATAGGATAATGCCGTTTGGTGCATTCAAGAAGGAATTGAATGCACTGTCCGTTCTACGAAAGAAGTAGCAAAATGGAGTAACGACAAATCGGAAGCACTCATTGGGCAACATCGCTTTTAACTCATACATCGTTGAAAGGGAAAAATAAATAGGATAAAAAATAAGGTTAATCGTTGACTTTTGATATTTATTTGCTATATTTTTATATATAACTGAATATTCAGAAATATATGCACAACTTGCAGAAGTACACTTTCTTTTGTGAGGGGAGGTCCAAGTGAAGCATTCAAAGATTGGGTAGTCATATTTAGCAATTGGCAATGGACAGGTCAAAGCAGCGAAATAATTTATGGAAAGAGGAGACTATACGATGAGAAATTTACTGCCAAGCAAACGTGAACATGTTTTGCCGAGCCTATTCGATAGCGAATTTGGAAACGATTTATTTGACCGCTTTTTTAAGGAGTCGCATTATCCAAAAGTCGATATTAAGGAAGTTAATAATGGTTATGAGCTGAAAATGGACGTGCCTGGTTTCTCTAAGGAAGACATCAAAGTTGAATACCGTGACGGCTATATTGACTTGCAAGGCTCGCGTGAGGAGAGTAAAGAAACGAAAGAAGACGATGGCTACTATATCCGAAAAGAACGGTCCTACGGTTCGTTTAGACGAAGCTTCTATGTAGGCGATATCGATGAAAGCAAAATTCATGGATCGTTCAAGGATGGCATGCTGCAGCTGCAAATTCCAAAAGCGAATGAAGACGAGAATAAAAATCGCAAACAGATCCAGTTGGATTAAATTCCACTTGCACAGTCTAAGCAAACTTAAATTATCAGTGCATGACATAAAGCCGTGTTTGGAAATCTTTAAATTTCCGAACACGGCTTTTGTGCGTCGAGCGGACGAAGTGGTAAATTACGTCGACTTCGCATAGAACCTGCCAAGGAAAAAGCAAGCGTGTCAGGATGGGCGTAAACACAGTGAGTTCTCCACAAATTTACTGCCGGAAATTTCCGCTCGCGTTTCAGTACTTTAAGCAGTGCGTATTCTAGTAAATGTAGTTGCTGCCGACTTTAGTCGATAAAATAGCAAGCGAGTAAAATTGATTGGGCAAGTCATGCTACTTAATGAATTATGAGCTTCATAAACTATGACTTTAAGGTATTTACGCACATCGATAACCAACTTCATAAAATTTGGTCCGCCAGAAACCGTAAGTGAAGTGGATAAGTTTAAATAATTCCCAATAAAATAAAACTATATTCCTGTTTAATTTGAAACAGACAGGGAAAGAGGAACTGTAAGAGGTCAAATTGGAAAGTCCATACATATATGAGAGTTCATCCCGGCTTCTTAATACTCATGAAATAGGATGTGTTTACATGTTGAAAAAAGCGATCCCGGCCTCCTTTGTGACGGTGCTCGCAGTAGGGGCTGCCACTCCGGCTTTGGCCGATGAGATGAGTGCAGTCGATGTACTGCAAAAGTCCAATGAAGCGATGTCATCGCTCGATAGTTACTCCAGCGAAACCACAATGGAAATCACCATGCCGGACCCTGCCACTGGTGAAACGACAACGATCCCGATTCATACGAAAGAAGATGTGACGTTCAATCCGTTTGCGATGCATCAGACGGTCACCACTTCCGGACCTGATGGGGAAGAAGAGACCCTAGAGTCCTACTGGACAGAAGATGGCTTTTACCAGGAAGACCCGATGCAAGGTTGGGTGAAATTGCCGAGTGAACTTTCTGAAGGCTTGGATGAACTGATGGCGATGACCACTGCCGGCGATCAAGTGGCCCAGGCTGAAGCGCTCGGGGAAGATATGTCGGTGGAAGACACGGGAGATGCTTATCAGCTGACCTATGAAGGCGACGGAGAAGCATTGATGGAAGCTGTGATGGCTTCGTTCGAATCCATGATGGGCGAAGAAGATGCGGACATGTCCATGGAAGGCATGATGGAAGAAATCAATTTCAATGAGCTTAGCTACGAAATGACCATCGAAAAAGATACATTCTATTTGACGGATATGTCTATGGATGTAGATATGGACATTTCGGCTGCCGGTGAGAGCTTGAACATGGTTCAAAGCACAAACATGGCGATCAGCAACTTCAACGGCGTAGAGCCGATCACTGTGCCGCAAGATGTGCTGGACAATGCGGTTCCGTTGGAAGGCGTTGGTGAAGAAGGCGGAGAATTGCCGGACACTGCCAGCAACAACCCTTTATATGCCTTCACAGGTATGGGTTTGGCTGCTCTAGGTGCTGGACTGCTTCTGTTCAGAAGACGCACAACGATTCAATAAAAACACAAAAACCGCAGCTCTGCATGCGGTTTTTTGTTCTGAAATGATTTATTTCAATCGAGAGGGAGGTGCAAGCCGGTTTCATGAATAAATTGTATACGATCATTCTTATCGCCGGCCTTGCGATGACAGGCTTTTACGGCTTCCAGTGGTGGCAAAGTGCGCAGGCGGCTGAAACGGTGTCATTGGCTGAGGTCGAAGGATGGAACAGTTCAGCATCAAGCAACATGACGCCGTCCAGTGAGCCTGCTCCCGAAAGCTCTGTTGATCCAGCTCAAGAACCACCGCCCTTAATGAGCAGCAATATGAATAACTATGAGCAAGGTGAAGAAGTCGGCCGATTGGTGATCCCTTCCATTGAAACGGGCTATTCAACTTATTGGGGAGCGGATGAAGCAACGCTCGACCAAGGCGTCGGCATGTACGTGAGTGAGTGGACCACAACGCCCGACCAACAGCGGCATACGGTCTTGAGCGGCCACCGCGATACAGTGTTCACAGGACTGGAAGAGATGAAAAAAGGCGATTCTGTCTTTCTGGAGTATGAAGGGCAGCGCTATGAATACGCAATCGAGAAGATATGGATAACCGATGCTGAGGATCGAACGGTGATTGTGGATAAAAGCGAGGCGACATTAACATTGACCACTTGTTATCCTTTTGATTATATTGGCTATGCCCCAGACCGCTATATTATTCAAGGAAGCCTTGTTGGAATTCAAGAGGTATAAAAAGTCAGGCAGAAAGAAGAGCAGAAACTTCCCGGATTACTTGGAAGTTTCTGCTCTATTTTATTTAATTTTGAGGAATAGAACAGGTGGTGCTTATAGTGAATTGGCTGTATCTTCATAAAAGAAGTTTAGGTAGTAAAACAATTTTTTGATCGGGGTAAAACGACAAGGTGAAATAACATAATTAGAGTAAGGAGCATTTTGGCTTCATTCAACCCTAGCTAATGAACGTTTTTGTTCTATTGCTGTTTATGCTTCTGGACAAGTTATTGTCGATATATATTTTTCTTTGTCAGATACATATTAAATACAATGAATAGTACGCATGATAAGATACTGAAATGATTGACCTCCCGCGCCAGCAACAATTGGTTTTCTGCGACGTTCAAGACACCGCCTGGGGACAGCTGAAACACAAGATGGTTGAATCCTTTAATCAGGATAAAGAAAATGGAGACGGCAATGGTCGTGACCGCGATGAGAATCGGCCCCTTGATGAATACGCTTATCAAAATCGCCAAGCTAATGACGTAGAGAATCCACAGGCTGTACATTAAAAGAAATAACAAGAAATCGGAAAAAGAGAACGGACCGAATAAAAAAATTGTGTAGCCGTAGGAAACGACGGCACCCATGGCAATGGCGAACATGCTGATGAGCCAATGGGCTGTGAGCTTTGACAGCAAGTAAGATGAAATAGAAACCGGACGGGTCAAGATGAAATCCTGCATGCCGCTATTGCGGTCAGCCGCAATGAGCCCCATGAAACTGATGATTAAAATGATAAGGCCGATTTGGTTGAACTGGCCGGAAATGGTCGACAGCAAGACTTCCCCGGAACTCGGCACCGGCCGGTTCGGGTCGATGGTGATGCCATCTGCAGCGCCCATATTTTCGAGGATTACGTCCATATAGTTATTGACCAAGGGTTGGGTGACGCCCAAAATGATGAAAAACAGCGTCAGCCAAATGAATTTGTATTCTTTTGCGGCTTCCGCCAGCTCAGTTCGGGTTAGCGTATAAAAGTTTGTCATGTGTCCGACACCATCTCCAGAAAAATTTCCTCGATCCCTTTTTCATAAAACTCGATGAACGTGACATCCAACTCTTGTGCATCTAAGTCATTGACGACTTTTTTCAAATCAAGTTGTTCCGT
This sequence comes from Planococcus sp. SSTMD024, assembly GCF_041320495.1. NCBI lineage: Bacteria > Bacillati > Bacillota > Bacilli > Caryophanales > Caryophanaceae > Planococcus > Planococcus sp. SSTMD024. The sequence continues at coordinate 242,708 of NZ_JBGGNS010000022.1, forward strand.
ACCTGTTAAAAGGAAAGCGGTAGGTGAAAGGATTTCGATATGCGCCACACCATCACCGGCCAATGTGCTGCTTGCTGGTGGAATTTTCGCGGTCTTCACCAAAACTTGTGTGCGGTCGGCCTGCTGAAATTGACTGTCGATAGTTCCGGCGATTGCACCATCTTTGATGACGATGTAGCGATCGCAAAACTCACTGGCATCATCCAGGATATGCGTGGAAATGATGATGGTCGTCCGTTTCTTCAAGCGGGCGATCAATTTCTTCACTTCGATTCGGCCGATCGGATCGAGAGCTGAGACCGGTTCATCCAAAATCAGCAATTGCGGCTTGTGCAAAATGGCTTGGGCGATTCCGAGCCGCTGTTTCATGCCGCCGGATAATTGTTCCACTTTATAGCCCTCTTTATCCTTCAGTCCAACTTCCTCCAGTACTGCGGGGATAGTTTTTTGTAAAAATGCCGCATCCAGCCCAGATAGCTTTCCGAAGAAACGAAGCGATTCCCCGCAACTCATCCACGGCTTGAAGTCCGTGTGCTGGGACAAATAGCCGATGTGCTGCTTATGTTGTGCGATGGGTTCGGAACGAAACGTGATATCCCCTTGTTCATAGTGCAAAACGCCGGTCATGCATTTGATGAGCGTTGTTTTGCCAGCTCCGTTTGGCCCTAATAAGCCAATGCATTCCCCTTGCTCAATCGTAAAAGAGATATCGTTCAAGATTTTTCGTTTTTTAATCGTCTTATGAAGCTTGTCGACTGTAATCATGGCGAATGACCTTCCTTCCGATGACCAGATACAAAATCGGCCCTAATGAATGGAATAATAAGATAGCGGCGAGCCACATATACGGTGCCGCAATCCGGTCTTTCCGCTTGAACCAGTCGTAAAGCGCGACGCCAATGAGCAATAAGTTGAAAATGATAATGGGCAAGGCGAATGGAAGAATCCGTGCCCAATCGATTTCCAGTAAAGCAGTAATGTCGGTATTCATTTTTATCACCCTTTCTGTTATCATTATCGATAATGATAACAGAAACGTCAACTACTTTATTTCCCGTTAAGGTTTTCAGTCTACACTCTGCGGCCAGATAGATATTCGACGGAAGTTGGTAAATTGCCCGGAAGAATATATAATAGCTAACTAAGCGCACATAAAAAGGGGACGTTGCACATGGAATTCGATTTATTTAAAAACCAAGTCAGGTTTAAAATAGCTTTGGAATTGATCGATGTTGATGAGGGCTTGTCGATCCTGCAGCTGAATAAACTATTGAAAGAAGTGTCGCAAGCTACTTTGTACAGACACGTGAATTCCATGGTGGAAGATGATTTGCTGAAAGTGGTGGGCATAAACCGCAGCGGGAAAGTGGAAGAAAAACTCTATGCGCTGAACACGCAAGCTTATAAAGTGAGCCAGGAAGACTGGCAGTCGGCCACTTATAGCGAGAGAATACGCTTTATCACTTACTACTTCATGTATATTATTCAAACTTATAAAAACTATCATGAACGCAGCATGAGTGAGCGGGCTGCGGATCAATCGACATTTTCTTTAGCGAAACTAAATTTAACAGACGATTCCTTTGCCGATTTTCAGTCGGAGCTTAGTTCATTAATGGAAAAATATTATCACCTGGAAGAGTCGGAAGAAGGAGCGGATCGAACGGTTGCGATGGTGATTATTCCTTAATCAATTTGTTCATTGCGGAAAAGCCAATGACAACGATTAATATGTTAAAAGTGTGCCGCTCCCACCAATGTGGTTCTTACAACTAGGGTGGGTTACGTGCTTAAAGATTGGCTGAATTGAATTCGATTTATTGCAAATGAAAGGGAGTGTCGAAATGGAAATCGTTTATTTTGCAGGCGGATGCTTATGGGGCGTACAGGCGTTCATCAAAACCTTGCCGGGTGTCGAATTGACCGAAGCAGGACGTGCGAACGGCGAGACGCACTCGCTAGAAGGCGAGTACGACGGCTATGCGGAATGCGTCAAAACCACATTCGATCCTTCGCGCGTCTCGGTCCAGGAACTGATGGGGTATTTCTTTGAAATCATCGACCCGTATAGCGTCAATAAACAAGGCGAGGATGTCGGCGAGAAATACAGGACCGGCGTCTATAGCGAAAACCCAGCCCACTTAACGGCGGCGAAAGCCTTCATTAATGAACGATCGGATGCAGCACGCATCGCGGTCGAAGTCTTGCCGCTCGAAAATTACGTAGCGAGTGCAGCAGAGCATCAGGACCGTTTGGACAGATGCCCCGATGATTATTGCCATATCCCCACAGCTTTATTGACCAAGTATGCGTAAAGAAAAGAGCGTGAGCAACGGATGATTTCACTTCTATTGACTTTAAGGCGCTTGCTGTCGGCCATTTACCGCATTGGCAAAGAGCCGCTGTTCAGGACCTTGCTGCTGACTTTGGCGTTCATCGTGCTGTCAGGGACCTTGTTCTATTATCAAATAGAGGGATGGGCCTTGTTTGATGCTTTTTACTTCGCGTTCGTCAGCCTGATCCCGACTAGTCTCGAGACCGGCCTTGTCCCGACGGGCAATTTGAGTAAAGCCTTTACGATGATTTATTTGGCCGTCGGCGTCGGTGTGATGGTCATGGTGTTAATTCGCTTGGGCTATGCAGTTTTAAAATTAGAGCGGCCCGAGCAGCTGGCCGTGAAGGCAAACCAAGCAAAGTCTACACCGAAACAGAAAACCAAAGAGAACTAGCAAAGAACCCCAAACGGGCTGCTGTTGAAAGCGGCCCGTTCGGGGTTCTTTTGTAATCTTATTGTTCTTTTGTCGTCGTTTTTTTCCAGCTGTCGTCCATGACCATTTTGCCCGGCCATGTGTAAGCGGTGAGGCCACCGTCGACGACGATGTCTTGGCCCGTCAAATAAGAGCTGTCGCTTGAGACGAGGAACAATACCGTTGTTGCGATTTCCTTCGGCAAGCCGAGGCGCCCTAAAGGAGCGAGCCATCTATTGCTTTCCCTGAACTCGCGGCCGGCTTCTTCCTCTTTCGAACCGGCGAGTTCATCGATGAGCGGCGTTTCAATCGTGCCGGGGGAGACGGAATTGGCGCGAATGCCGGATCTTCCGTATTCGATGGCAATGGATTTCGTGAAGTTGATGATGCCGCCTTTCGCAGCATTATAGCCTGAGCGGTCCAAGTCGGCAAAGCTGCCGGACATGGAAGCGTTATTGACGATTGCTCCGCCATTGTCCATCATGAGCGGGATGAAGTACTTGCTCATCAAGAACGTGCCGCGCAAGTCCGTAGCCGTGATGTCATCAAACAAATCGACCGGGTACTCGTGCACTTTGCCGCCTTCCTGGTCAATGCCGGCATTATTGAACAACGCATAGACCGTCCCGTATTGTTCTTTCACCTGGTCGGCAAAAGAAGTGACATCCTCTTCCTTGGCGATATTGACTTGGAAGCTTTTCGCCGTGCCGCCGCTGTCATTGATTTTGGCGACCGTTTCCTGCAATTCCTCTTCTTTAATATCCGCAAGCAGGACGATGGCGCCTTCTTCGGCAAACACTTCTGCTGTCGCTTTCCCGATGCCTGTCGCCGCGCCTGTAATGACGGTCACTTTATCTTGTAATTTACCCATGTTCTATTCCTCCTCTATATAGTATGTTCTTGAAAATCCTCTTATCTAACCGGCCGCAATCTGTTACCGGAATCTTCCTTTTAATAATCGATACTTTATCTTAAGTACCACCTCAAATGTGCAATAAACCGGCTTTTCCGATGTAACCGCTTAACAGTTGTAAACTTTTTTTTGAAAATGTGATCTAAATTCAAACCCACTCCGTTGAGCTTATAAGAAAACAAAACAGAGGAGTGGTTAGATGAAAATGAAAAAGCTTTTACTGCCAGTAGTAGGTGCATCGCTGTTAGTTCCGGGAATCGGTTCTACCGTGATGGCGGCTGAGGAAACTCCGCCGACGGAAACGACAGGCGTCGAACTTCGCGCGACATTGGATTCGCTATTGTCTGAGCATTATGCGCTTGCGGTGGACTCCATGATGAAAATCTATGATGGCGACGAAGCAGCAGAGGAAGCCATGGCTGCACTCGATGAAAACGCGGCCGATATGGAACCGGTCATCGCTTCCGTTTACGGGGAAGATGGCGGAGCGGCTTTCGTCGAGATTTTCGATAAGCACAATATGGGAACGGATGATTACGCAGCGGCCGTGAAAGCGGATGACGCAGCGATGCAACAGGAAGCATTGGATCAAATCCAATCGTTTGTCGATGAAATGGGCGAATTCCTCGGTACGGCAACAGAAGGCAATCTTCCGGAAGACGGTGCCACGTCCGCGCTTCGTGAACACGAAGATTACGTGCAAGATACGTTTGATCTTTATGTAGAAGGCGAGTACGAAGCTGCTTACACCATGTATTTGGAAGGTTTCACACAAATCTTCGGTGCGGGCAGTGCCATCAGCGGAGCGATTTCTGCTCAATTCCCGGATCAGTTTTCTGACCCGAACACGCCAGCCGGCGACTTCCGTTCAACAGTTAACCGCATTGCAGCAGAACACTTTGCCCTTGCGCAATTGAGCATGGCAAAAGGCTTCAACGGTTCAGCTGACTTCGATTTCGTCAACTGGGCTCAAGATCAGAACACAGAAGAGTTCCGCTCAGCGCTAGCTTCAGTTTACGGTGAAGAAGCGAGCAACCAGTTTGTCGAACTATGGAATAACGAACACATCGCTGTCCAAGGCGACTTGGCAAATGCCACAGCTTCAGAAGATGAGCAGGCAAAAGAGCAAGCCGTTTCCACTTTGACAAGCACATTTGCGACAGACCTTGGCACATTCTTGAATAAAGCCACAGAAGACCGCATGCCGTTGGATGAAACGATTGCCGGCGTAGAAGCGCACGAACAATCCGTTGTGGACACTTTCCAACAATACGTTGATGGCGACTATGCCGCGTCATATGACACATACCGCACAGGCTATGCGATCATGTTCGATATCGGGAAAGGATTGAGCGGCGCAATCGTCGACCAATTCCCAGAGAACTTCGAGAACACAGCCCCTGACAAAATGCCGTCAACAGGATTCGGCGGCATGTCGGGCCAATCCAATACATTAATTTTGTGGATAGCACTCAGCACATTGATCTTCATGGCAGCTGGAACACTGACGTATCGTCAAACTAAAAAACAATAACGTAATATTGTAGAGAAAGGGCCAAGTGCTCTTTCTTTTTTTTTTTTGCTAGAATTTCCTCTCTAATATTTTTTGTATAAGAAAAAAAGCCATATATGTAGTGCATACCGTCCGGGTTGGCGGGAATAGAAAAGAATAACAGCAGAAAAGTACAGAGCAATGGTATAATTTGATGGAAAGAAAGCTGTTTTTCCCGATTCTCTAATCTGTCGGGTAGTGAACTTCTTTTTTGGCAGAAATCGCACAGAGAAAGAAGGTAGATCGCTTGAAAAATAAGATGGATCAATTGCTTGAAAGCCAACGCAATGTTCACGTATTGTATGCTTTCGATGGCACCGAAAATTACACAAAGCAACTATTGAATTATATAAATGAAGGAATCCATGCAGGCGACTACATTTTAATCGTGGAAAATGAACGAATGACACGGGAACTAAAGCAGCATATGGGTAAAGAGCATACCGAGAAACAACTGGAAAAGGTGCATTTCGTCAATAGCCTCCATTTCTATTGGTCGAGTGGAAGCTACCATCCGCCTGCCATTCATGACTATTTCACCAAAACGGTAGCGCCTTATATTGAAAACAACTTAAGCTTTCGCTCGTGGGCGCATGTAGAATGGGAAAGCGTGAAAGAGCCGCTCTTCCTTATAGAAGATTTTGAAAAAATTGCAGACCGCGCAGTGGACGAATATAACTTTCCATTGGTTTGCGCGTACGAAAAAAAGAAGATGCCTCATCATTTGACGAAAAGTTTGATGGAAACCCATCCCTATGTCTTGTTGGAAGATGAACTGATTGCCTCGCCCCAGTACCAATCCGTATCAAGCCAGGCTTGAGCCTGGTTTTTCATTTATCCTGAAAACTTCAGGCTGCACCGTTTTCGTCGAGTCTCTTAGTGCCAGAAAGCCTGTATATTGCAATCGAAGAACTGCTTATAGTATCGTTAAGAAAAGTGTGCCAATTTTTGCCTTGGACACTCCCCATAGAGGAGGGATCATATGCAACATCAGACAATCAGTCCTTCCAGGAAATTTCAGAACTTCAGTGATGCAGCCAATCAGATTTTGACTATGTTGAGCAAGCAAATGGACATCAACACACTCTTTATTGCTGAAAATGACGGAAAAACCAATACCATCAAGAAGGCGTTCAATAGAAATGAAGAATTGGTAATAGAAGATAGCCAGTCACCACTAGACCAGACCTTCTGCAGCCTCGCAATCAACTACGGACAGGAGCCCTTATTGATTGAAGACATTTCGAAAGATGAAAGCGCAGGCGAGCTGCCGATTGCCTCGCAATTCGGAAACGGCGCGTTCATCGGCATTCCGATCTATTACGAGAGCGGGGAAGTGTACGGCACGATTTGCGGCTTGGACAAGCATCCGGTTTCGTTTACGGAAGAACAGCAAAAGATGTTTGAAACCATGTCTTCATTGCTGAGCTATATATTGGAACTCGACAAAGCCCAAAAGGAAATCCAGGCTTTGACGTCGCCGCTTGTGCCTTTGTCGGACGAGATTTCGATTTTGCCGATCATTGGCCACATTACGCTCGAACGCGCTTATCAGCTGATCGATGACGTCGTGCTGAAAGCAAGCGAAGGGATCGATTTCCTGATCTTGGATTTCTCGGGCATTACGCAAATCGACCCGCGCATCGAAGAGCCTTTGCTGGATTTGATCAAAGCCTTGAAGATCATGGGAATCACCCCGATCATCACCGGTATCTTGCCGACGATGGCAATGAAAGTCCCGCATTTCGCCCATTCCCTGAAAGGCGAGCGAATGGAAGCGACATTGAAGATTGCCATTGAACAGCTCGGTTTTGCTTTGGTCCAAAAAAATGCATACGGAACCGCCGTCTCGAAATAAGCGGCCCGATAATAAACATGGAAACCCTGGATGAAGCCGTTTTTAGCGGAATCATCCGGGGTTCGTTTGTTTACCCTTATAGAAAGGCGTTAAAATCGTAAGCCGCAGGGTATTACACAAAGACAAGCTTTCTTGAACCATGGAGAGGGACACGACGAAGCATGAGGAGGAATCGCAATTTCATTCGAATGGCTCAGCACGATAAGCAATATTTTCATTGTCATCAATGTGGTATTGGCATTTTTCATTTTATTTTTTGAACGGAAAACGGCTTCTTCGGCATGGGCATGGATCTTGGTCCTGTTCTTTATCCCGATTCTCGGCTTTGTGCTGTATTTATTGTTCGGGAAATCCTTAAGGCGCAGCCGGCTGAACCGGCCGGTTGCTTATGAGAACCGGGATTTTACGGATCTGAAAGACCGCCAGCTTGCGGAAATGAAATCGAGAAGCTTCCAGCCGCCATCGGCACTTGAAGGGAAATGGATGGACATGGTCCAAATGAATGCTGCGAGGACTGATGCGCCTTTGTCGACAGCCGCCGATATTCAAATTTTCAATGATGGCAGGCGGAAGTTCGATGCCTTGTTCGACGATATCCGCGCTGCTGAGAAACATATCCATCTTCAGTATTTCATCCTCAATGACGACGACTTGGGGCGCAGCCTGTTGTCGCTGCTGATTGAAAAGGCGCAACAAGGCATAAAAGTGCTGGTTTTGTACGATGATTTGGGATCGAGCAGCCTGCCGAAGCATTTTTTTGATGCATTCCACCGGGCAGGGGGCAAATCGGCTGCGTTTTTGCCGGCCATGCTGGCGAGCATCAATCCCCGGCTCAATCACCGAAACCACCGGAAGCTGGTTGTCATCGACGGTCGTATCGGCTATACCGGCGGCTTTAATGTCGGCGATGAATACATCGGCAAGAAAAAAGAGTTCGGCTATTGGCGCGATACGCATTTGCGCATTGAAGGGCACGCGGTGCATTCCCTGCAAAACCGGTTCTTTATCGACTGGAATCAGGCCGCTGAGAAATATCCGATGAAGTACGCGGAAACCTATTTCCCGAAAATGGATCATCCGTCTGGCGTCCCGATGCAAATGGTGGCAAGCGGACCCTTGGAAACGCATGAAGACATCAAGAACGGCTATTTAAAGCTGATCCATCATGCCCGTGAATCGATTTACTTGCAAACGCCTTATTTCATTCCGGATAAATCCATCATGGATGCGTTAAGGACCGCGGCGCTCGGCGGAGTGGACGTGCAGCTGATGATCCCGCATTTGGCGGATCATCTCTTTGTCCATTCGGCAACGATGTCCTTTGCGCGCGAATTACTCGAAGACGGCGTCAAAGTCTATAGCTATCAAAACGGGTTTCTGCACGCCAAAACGCTCGTTGTTGATCAGGAAGCTTATTCGGTCGGTTCAGCCAATATGGACGTCCGCAGCTTTGCCTTGAACTTCGAATTGAATGCCTTCGTTTATGATGCTGGGTCGGCACAGGAAATGGCGAATCTGTTCCTGCAGGACCGCAAGCTCTCTGCCCCACTAACGGAAGCGGACTTCAAGGGCCAACATTGGATGGAAAAAGCCAAACAGGATATTGCGAAACTGGTGTCGCCAATCTTATAAGATTGGCGAGTTTCCTGGCACGACCCCCGAAAAGCTTGAGCCCATGAATGGCTCAAGCTTTTTTGCTGTTGATTAACATCGGCTGATTCAGCGTGAAAAAAAGATTCTATAAATACGAAAAATCGTATACTATGACAGGAGAAGAAATTTTACATTGAAGGTTAAATTTTGAAATTTTTTTATTGCTATATGAAACCAACAAAGAGCTGGGGGCGGACACCGTGCGTAACTCATTGGAAAAAGGCATCAGGCACAAATATCTTCGACTTACATTATCTTCATTGCTTATTTGTTCGCTGCTGATTGCAGGGGTTTATTTTTACATGAACAGCCAGCAGGAAGAGAAGCAGGCAGAATACGACGAACTTACTGAAAAACAGGAAACGCTGCAAGGGCTTTCCGAAGCTTTGAACCAGCTCTTTTTCCGGACAAGGGGATATTACGCTTTTCAAAACCAGGAAGAACTCAGGCTGGCGTATGTTGAATTGGCAATTTTAAAGAGCGCCATTGAAAGGCTGGAAGGGTTATCCATAAGCAGGGAAGAGCAAGAGGAAATTTCTGATTTGGCGACCTTCATCACGACGTTTGAAACCCAAGTATTTCCCCAAGCCATTTCAGCTGTCCAAAACGATGATTACGAGGCTTTAAGAGCGATTTCCAGCGACGGCACCAATGCCACAGTGAATGAATTCGTTGCTTTCGCTGATGAATATAAATCCACTTCCGAAGCAGAATTGGAACAATTGAACGAAGACATGATCAGGCAGTCGGAGAACTTTTCGTTCGCGTTGATTTTATTGTTTATCCTATTGTTCGTCATTACGGCTTTGATCATTTACAGAGCCATGAATGATATCGTCAAGCCTTTGGAGGGGATGCGCGAGTCCATCGAAGAATTCGGCAACGGCGAGCAAACATCTTATACTCCTCTCGAACGGAAAGACGAGATCGGTTTATTGTCGATGACGTTTTACCGGATGATGAATACCATCCGCAAAAACCAAGAAGACCTCACTTCCCAAAACCAGGCTTTGCTTGCGAACAAAAGCCAGTTGCAGGAAAAGCAGGCAGAACTGCAAGCTGCACTGGAAGAAACGGGGAAGACGAAAGACCGCTTGATCCGCTTCAACGATTTGAACCATGTCCTGTCGTTTACCTTAGATAAACAGAAATTGATAAATGCCACGCTCAAGTACTTTACCGGCACATACGAAATCGATACGGGCGTGTTGTGGCTGCCGGGTTCTGGCGAATACGCGCTGAAGGGCTTCACGGAAAAGATGTTCGAGCAATTCCAGAAGCAGCAAATCCCGTATCTAACGGAGCGCCTGAGAGAAGATGAATCCTTTACAGTCAGAAGGGAGGCGCTGGAGCAAAAGGGCTTTGTGGACGGCCCTGTCTATATCCATGACCTATACGCATCCGTGAAAAATGAGCAGAACGAAGGCATCGCGCTGATCGGCTTGTCGCGCGTCGGAAGAGCCTTCTCAAAAGAGGAGCAAGACGATATCGACGGATTGCTGAAACGCATCCATTTGGCGATCGACCGGATCCAATTGTACGATGCAGCGATTCATGAACGGACATTGAATGAACGCATCGTCAATAACATCAATGAAGGCATCCAGTTCATTGCGAAAAATGGCAGCATGGTGCAGCGCAATGAAACGATGTGCACGATGCTGAGCTGCGGGAATGCTCCGCTGGATGCAGTTATTTCACAAGACATGTGGATCCACCGGATGGCCGAACAAACGACCGAGCCACAAGCGATGGTCGATTTCCTCAGCGCGTGCATCCATGAAAAAGGCAACGAAGCGAAGACCTTCCAATACACGGTCCAGGCTCCTTACGAACGGGTCATCGATGTCTACAGCACCCCGGTCATTGTCGATGGGGAGCGGACGGGGACAATCTTTGTACACCGCGACATTACGAGGGAGCACGAAGTCGACAAGATGAAATCCGAGTTGGTCAGCACTGTCAGCCACGAGCTGCGGACGCCGCTTTCGAGCGTACTGGGCTTTACGGAGCTGCTGCTCAATAAGCAATTGAAACCGGATAAGCAAGTGCGTTATTTGAAAACGATTTATAAAGAAGCGATGCGTTTGACCAATCTGATCAACGATTTTCTGGATCTGCAGCGAATGGAATCCGGGGACCAAGTATACCGGATGGACAAGCTCTCGATGAACGAACTGGTCATTGAAGCGGCGGAAAAATTCAGGACACAGTCGACGCATTCCATCGTGTTGGTTGATGATGCTTCAGAAGTCAAAGTGGAAGGCGACCGGGAGCGTCTCGCTCAAGTCCTGATGAACCTGGTCGGCAATGCCATCAAGTTTTCCCCGGAAGGCGGCAATGTGACAATCTGCATGAAAAACCATGCCAATCATTTGCGCGTGTCGATTCAGGATGAAGGCATTGGCATTCCAGCTGAAGACATTCCGAAGCTGTTTTCCAAATTCCAGCGCATCGACAATAGCTCGCGCCGCAAAATCGGCGGCACCGGCCTTGGTCTTGCGATCTGCCAGGAAATCATCGTCAAGCACGACGGAAAGATTTGGATTGAATCCCAGGAAGGGCAAGGCACGACAATCCATTTTGAGCTGCCGCTTATTGCCGGGCTGCACGATCATGCTGTGCACGAAGGCGCAGAAGAAAATCCGCCTGTGATGATTGTAGAAGACGATATGAGCCTCGCGCTGCTGTTGTCGGAAGAGCTGAAACTCAACGGCTTTAAGGTGATTTACCACACATCACCAAGGGAAGCCTTCAAAGAAGCCAAGCGCACGCCTTTGGTTGGTGCGGTCATAGACATTATGCTCGGCGAGGAACTGAGCGGGTGGGACCTGGTTGATATGATGAAAGAAGACCCGTCGACACGGGATATCCCGATTGTCATTTCTTCCGCACTCGATCCATCGGCTGATGCCAGTAAAATCAGCAAGATCAATCATTACCTGACCAAACCGTATGCCCCGGTGAATTTATCGGAAGTGATGAAGAACCTGCAAAATGGGCAAGAGCAAAACGGCGTCATCTTCTACGCGACATACGGCCTGGACGACGAGCCGGAGAGTTGAGGAATAGTACAGGGAATAAAAAACGACCAGCCCCTAAGTTAGGGGCTGGTCGTTTTTCGTAGCGTTAACTATTTTTTGATTTTACATAAAAATAGAGTGCGAAAGCTTCTCTCATCTCAATTAAGCAATGAACTATCCGAGGCCACGGAAAGCGAGCGGTAAGCTTCGTAGAACACAGTTTATCAGGACACCAAAATATCTTCCACAAGCGCCAATAATTCCATCGGGCTAAACGGTTTGGACATAAAATAATCCGCCCCGTTCAAGATGGCTTTCTCACGGTCCGCGTCCTGTGCTTTCGCTGTCAGCATCAGCACTTTCGTGTCGTTCTCGTCTTTCCTGACTTCCTCGAGCACTTCCATGCCGGTGAGGTAAGGCATCATATAATCGAGCACGACCAAATCGTAGTCATTGGCCCGGATCTTTTCCAGGGCTTCTTTGCCGTCTTCGGCTTCTTCGATCAGGAAGTCATCTTCCAATGTATCCGCGATCAGGATGCGCAAAATGTCTTCGTCATCTGCGACCAATATTTTCTTCATAAGTACCCTCCTTGCAATTAAGTCGAAATTCCTTTGCGTTTCATATCACCCCAATGTGCTTTCTTTTGGAAAGTGGCGAAAATTCCTTTGACTCGCCACAATACCATAAGCGGGCGGTACCAAAAGGCCTCAGTCAATGCCCAGAAATACAGGCGCATCAAATGGGAGACTTTCGGGTATTTGTGGAGCGTCAATTCTTCCAATAACACGGCGAGTGCCGAAATGAGCGACCCGTAGAACACCGTCACCAAGAACATGACGCCGGCGACTTGCGGGTCGACCAGCGAGAAGAAAAAGCCGCCGAAAATGATGAAATAGCCGATAAACTCGAATACGGCACCCAGCAGTTCGACAAACAGGAAATAGGGCATGGAAAACAAACCGATCGAGCCGTATTTCGGGTTGAGCATCATCTTTCTATGCGTCCACAAAGTTTCAAACAGCCCGCGCTGCCAGCGGATGCGCTGAGACCTGAGCACTTCCAGCGATTCAGGCGCTTCCGTCCAGCAGACAGGGTCTGGAATGTATTCGATGCGCTGCTTGGATTTCTCTTCCCGCAGCAAACGGTGCAGCCGGACGACCAATTCCATATCCTCGCCGACCGTGTTCTTGTTGTATCCTCCAGCTTGGATGACGCGTTCTTTATTGAAGACGCCGAAAGCCCCCGAGACGATCAGCAAAATATTCAAATGGCTCAACGCCAGGCGGCCGATCAAGAAGGCGCGGAAATACTCGACGATCTGCATGAGAACGATCGGGCTTTTTGGCAGGCCGACCAGCTCCACTTTGCTTCTCGAAATGGTCGAGCCGTTGGCGATCCGGACCGATCCGCCGGTGACGATGATTTGGCCGTCTGATTCGATAATAGGTTTCATGCATTTCAATAGCCCGTCGTTTTCCAGGATGGAATCTCCGTCTATCGCACAGAAGTACGGGAATGAAGAAAGGTTGACCCCGGCATTCAACGCATCCGCCTTGCCGCCGTTCGCTTTTTTGATGAGGCGGATATAAGGGAAGATCGAAGATTGGTAAATGGCCTCGATTTCCGCGGTCTCGATGTGCGTCCGGACAGCGAAAGGGATTTCCTTCATTTTGAATTCTTCAATCATGCGCAGCGATGTGCTGTCTTTCGATCCGTCGTCGATGACGATAATTTCTTTTTCAGGATATTCCAGTGCCAATAGCGAGCGCACGGTGCTGACGACGCCGACTTCTTCATTGTATGCCGGTACGAGGATCGACACCGGGTACGTCGATTGGTTTCTCAGGAAATCCTCTGTGGACTCGCGTTTGTCGAGCTTATTTTCTTTTTTGACTTTCCCGTAGGCAAGCGCAAAGAGACCTAGGTAGCTGAGGCTTGAAAAAAGCATATAGGCGATGACGATATAGGATAATATCAATGCTGTTTCCTGCATTATTGTTCACTTCCTAAAAGGGAGGTTTTCCATTGATTCGCCATGTCGCGCGCATAGCGGTCAGAATGATTTTCAGCGAGATGGGTCAGCACGATATCCCCTTCGGAAAACTGCGTCAAAGCTTCGGCCGATGAGTAGCGGACCCACCAAACCGGGTCCCCGAGCAGCTCGCCCAGTGTTTCCTTATAGCGCGACAATTGCAGCTTTCCGGCAATCTGGGCGGCGAACATGCGCTCCGGCCAAGCGGTCGATTGGAAAAACGGCGCAAGGGCGCTTGGGGAGTTCATGTATTGCAGATGAAGGATCGCTTTCAATGCCTGAATGCGCATTTCCATCTCCGGGTGCTGCAATTCTGCTTCGACGCGTGGAAGAAACAGCGTCATGCCGGCCATGCCAATATAGGAAATGGCAGAATGCTTCAAAGTCTGGTTGGTATTTTCATCTTTTAAAGCAGCGTCCAGCTCGTCCAGTTTCGTCAATTCATCCAGCCGCTTGAAAACATCGATATACAAACGGGCCGGGGCATCGGGGTATTTCGCAAGCGCATCGATGGCCACCGTCTCATTCAAAGAAGCGAGCGTGCGGATCAATTGCTGCGTTTCTTGGTCGAGCCTTGAACTTTTCGCCAATTTTTCCTTTAGCTGCGGCACGAGCGATTCCATCCGGAAATCTTCGATGAAATACAAAGTATTCATTCGCATCGCCCAATTCCCGCGCTTGAGCAGTTTCATATAGCGCTTGGAAAGGAATTCTTCCGACAGGCGTGAAACAGCGGGCGAATCAGCTCCCGCTTTGGTGACAGATACATAATGGTTCAATAGGCGTTCAAGCACGACCAAGTGATAAGGAGAAGCTGTCAATTCTTCGATAAATCGTTCGTCTGAAGGGTCCATCGTATAAGAACTGAATGAATCGGTTAAGAGATGGTATTGGCGATCGATTGCGGCTTCCCGTTTATTCGATTGCTGCTTGCGCCAAGCTAAAACCAACAAGAGAAGCAGTTGGCCCAGGAACAGGGAGGCGATGAGGATCCAGAAATGTGTCAAATTCACTGGAACATCCTCTTCGTGAGCCGCTGGACGCGGGCTACGACTTCCTGCGCATAAAACGGTTTGACAATGTAATCATCGGCTCCGCTCTTCAACGCCAAGACGATATCGGATTCGTTGTTCCGTGAAGTGAGCATGGAAACGACAATATTGTCATGCGGGTATTGAGAGCGCACATGGCTCAATACTTCCAGCCCGTCCATTTTCGGCATGACGCCGTCGAGCAAGATCATGTAATTCTCTTCCGGACGGTACCAATCGGAATCGACGAGTGCGAGACCGTCTGGATATTCTTCGATGTGGATATCGAAATCCTCCGCTTTCCAATTGGAAAATTGCTTGGCGACCAATTTGCGCACGAGTGAGTCGTCGTCGACAATGACGATATTCAGTTTGCGCTTCAATTCTTGTTCTTCGGATTTATACACCATCGTCTGGTTGCGCCCATTTCGCTTGGCTTGGTACAAGGCTTGGTCGGCTTTGTTGACGATTGTTTCCTGCTTGAGCCGGTATTCGCTGACCCCGGCAGAGAAGGTCAAGCGAATCGGCGCAGCAGCGTTGACGGCGAATTCCGTTTCGGAAAGTTCCTTATGCAAGCGATCGATAAATGCGGCAGCTTCCTGCGATTTGGTCTCAGGAAGAATCAAGGCGAACTCTTCTCCGCTGTAGCGGAAGAATGCGTCTGAATCACGCTTCAAGTTCAGCGCAAACTGGCTAAAGGAACGCAAAATCTCGTCTCCCGTTGGATGCCCGTAGCCATCATTGATTTTCTTGAAATGGTCCAAATCAAGCAAGGCCAAGGCGAACGGTTTGCTGGTCCTTTCTGCGAGATTGGTCATTTGCAGCAAGGTCTCATCAAAGGCTTGGCGGTTTCCAGCTCCGGTCAATTCATCAATTCGCGTACCTTTCAAGACGATTTCCTGGCCTTGCAAGCGATTGGCTAAATACGGGAGGAAATACGCCATATTCAACGGCTTGGCTAAAAAGTCAGTGGCGCCGACTTCCATTGCCCGGATGTGGTTATCAATCCGGTCATCTTCACCCATGATGGCGAGAGGGAGATGGCGGCTTCTGCCGGCTTCAGCGAGTCTTTCGGCCAGGTTGAATCCGTCGGCATCCGGCAGCTTCGCATCCACTAACACCATCTGCGGATGGATTGTGTAAAATAGTTCCGTGCCTTTTTGGCCATCCAGCGCGATGACGACAGGAATGCCTTTAGGCTCCAATATCTCTTTGAGCTTCGTGGCGAATTCGGCATCGGAATCGATAACCAATACGAGGGCTTCTTCATTTGAAGCTCTGCTTTTGGGCGTTTCCAACTCCGTCTCTTTCTCGTTTGCAGCCTCTTCCGCTGTAAAATAATTTCGGAACGAAGACATGAATCCCTGAAGCGAATCGACAGCCAGCAACTCACTGCTCTGTTCAGAGAACGCATCCAGCTTGCTTGCGCAAAAGTCGGATAGCTCCATCATGCCGATCGTTCCCGCGGTCCCTTTCATCGTGTGCAAAAATCGATAGACTTCACGCTCTTGTACAGTTTCTTGAGCTGCCCACTTCGAGAAATCCCGTTCCATGCGATTGGCGAGCAAAGCTTTGTAATCTGTTTGGGCCAATTTCTTTCACCTTCCTTAAAAGAATCTCTCAAGACATCTGGGAAAATGATGTGCCAAGAGCTGGTATATGACGAAAAGCATTCCTTAATATGTCATTTAAATAGTTAAATAGATAATATTTTCCACTTCTAGAATACCATCATTCGCCCTGTTAGTAAGGTATTTACTATTCGAATTGCGGTATTTTGAAAATCCGCTATCCGTGGAAAAAATAAAAAGACACTTCCAAAAATCAGGAAAAGTGTCCGGTCTTGTCATGGTTTAAGCGTCATCCAGCTGCCGACATGGTGGACAGCAATTCCTCCGTAAGCGGGGTGTCCTGAGTAATGAGCGGCCACTTCAGCCAATTGCGCATTCATGAACACTTCGCCTTCTTCGGCAAAAGTGATGATGCTGCCCTCGTCGGTCACGCCTGTTTCTACGCCGACTACTACAAATTTGCCGTATTTTTCGGCCATGGCGATTTCGTTTTTGACGATGTCGATGATCATCGGCGCGGAATCCCGGTAAGCCATCAATGTTACCCCGTCCGTATTGGCAATGACCCATTCGGCCAATAATCCGTTGCCGAACGTATTCTTGTAAGTGATTTCGTCAAACCAGAATGGCATGTCGGCTTCAAGGGGCAAGTTCAGCTGCGCAGAGCTCACCGCGGCTCTTTGCAAAAGCGATTGATAAGACTTCACCGTAGCAGCGCGGTTCGAATTCCAGCCGCTGTATAAATAAGGCTCCACATCCAAATGGATGCCATCAAACTCTGCCTGCTTTATCGATCCGCTTTGGTAAGTGCCCAGCCAGTTCATCAACATGTTCTGGTTCATATAGCCTTTTGGCGCAACCCAAGACGGCGCTCCGTCGAGTGCGAATACGGCTATGCCGCGTTCGTGCGCTTGTGTGACAAAGCTGCGGTACGTATTTTTGGGAATGTCGCGGTCGATCTGAACATATACTTTATTGACGTTTTTATTTTCGAGAAAAGCGAGCACTGCTCCTTCATCTTCCACGAACATCCACGGATTCCATAGCCAAGTGGCACGGGTATCAGGCGCATCGCCGCTTGCCTGTGCGTTTTCTGCCTGGCTGAACGCCAGCATAAGTGACATCGCGAACATCAACATCGCCGCTTTCTTCAACATATTCTTTTCCTCCATTCTGTCAGCCAAGGCCCACAGAATGGATGCCTGGCAACCTGACGACCGTGCACTGCTAAAGCAGTGGGTAGGCTCATGGCTTTGCGTCCTTCCTTTTCAGGTAAGTTTGCCTTTTACAGTTTTTTCATTATTATAATTCCAGTATGTTGCATTAAAATAGTATCTATTTACCTATTAAAGCTTTTACATGAAACTTATCGAGAAATTAGAGCTTGTATCATGCCAAGTCCTTTCCATTAAAGAATTATATCCATGAGTTCCTGTTATTCATCATTACCCATAAATTGTTAGGCAAAGCATTTTTCAACACTTTGCAGGCTGGAACACAGAGAAAGGAGGGGGCGTAAAAAAACCTTTCCGATTGCTTGTGCATTGCAAAGTGCCACTTGACGATTACGGAATTTGATTTTTAGTAAGATGCAGCGTTACGTATCATGAATTCAATGGTAATCCAACAAAAAAATTCACTATAGCTAAAAATCGGGTTATTTTTCTGAATAATCGGGTAACTAAGGTTATATTATTTATATGTAGTTCTTTACTATTAGATAAACGCTAAATTGTATAGTTTATGCAAGGAAATTAGATTTGTTTTTATTTAAAATTTTTCCATTTAACGCATGAGCATCTAAGTAGACGTCAAAAACTTTCACCCGATGCACGCTTCCTCAAAAATCACCCTTCGCATTACGCCATCCCTACATAGTTTGAGGCAACAACTGTATACATATTTCTTCAACCAAATTATCGATAGCTCCAAACCTTACAAACAAATCGAAGCGACAAATACAAAATGCGGGCATCCTGCAGACGCCACGTTTTTGCATGCATAAATTGAAGGGAGGTTCTCAGTACTGTTCCCAACGGACAAGCAGCCCATCCGCCGGTGCTACTCACTTTGTAAAGGGAATTGAATACGAAACGAGGAACAGGAGGGACAAAGATGTCTACAGAACGTTTAGTCAAGGAGTTCAAGGAGCTTGTTCGAATTGACTCGGAATCGTTCGCTGAAGGGCCGTTCCAAAAAGAACTGATCCGGCGTTTTAAAGAACTCGGATTGGACATTTGGGAAGATGACACGATGGCGCAGACAGGCTTAGGCGCCAATAATTTTATTGCCCGTCTTGACGGCGAGGCTTCAATCGAGCCGTTATTTTTCTCTGCACACATCGACACGGTCACTCCGGGACAGGGGATTCAGCCGATCGAAACGGGCGGGCGCGTCGAATCGGACCAGACGACCATTTTAGGGGCGGATGACAAGGCCGGCATCGCAATCATGCTCGAGCTGATCAAGAGGTTGAAAGAGCGCAACGTCCGGCATGGCCCACTGGAATTTATTTTGACACCTGGTGAAGAGGTCGGCTTGCTTGGAGTGAAGGCAGTGGATATGGATCAAGTGCATGCGAAGTACGGATATGTGCTGGATAATGGCGGTCCGGTCGGCGGCATCATCACGGCGAGTCCGACGATGCACCGCCTCAACATCCGCGTTTTGGGGCGTGCAGCTCATGCGGGACTGGAGCCGGAAAAAGGAATATCCGCCATTGAAGTCGCGGCGCGCGCGATTGCACGGATGAAGCTTGGGCGGATCGACGAAGAGACGACGGCCAATATTGGCCAAATACATGGCGGCACGGCGATGAACATTGTCATGGACCAGTTGGATCTCGTCGCGGAAGTCCGTTCCCTGAATCATCGGAAATGCCTTGATCAAGTAGAATCGATGCGCAAGGCGTTGGAAGAAGAAGCCGGACACTCCGGCGCACAGCTGGATTTTCAATCGACGCAACTGATCACAGGCTATCAATTCGCCCCAACGCATCCGCTGCTCGTACATGCCCAGCGCAGTCTCGAATTAATGGGCCGGCCAGTCCGGTTCGAACAGAGTGGAGGTGGAACGGACGCCAATGTCTTTAACGAGAAGGAAAAAGTAGTCGTCAACGTGTCCATAGGTTATGAGAACATCCATACTGTCGTGGAGCATATCCCGATTGATGAATTCGAATATGCTGTTGAATTTGCGCTTCAATTAGTGAAAAGAATGCCGGCTTTTCATGGTGATCCGCCGGAGTGAACTTGCGAGCCGCAACATCGGTAAAGGCCGCTCGGGCAAATACCATACGCATTGTAATCTTCGCTTCGATTTATCACACGGTTAGTACAGTTGTTTTTCGCTCATTGACTTCTGCAGACATCCAGGGGCTCTAAATGCAATATCACCTGCTGTGTAAAAGGGAGGAAGAGCCATGACACCCATCATCGCATTTACACTCATCATGCTCATCTGGACAATCAGTGATTATATCTCAAAAAAGACCAAAGCGTTGTTGTCGTCCCTGTTTGTCGCATCCATCATTTTCCTGATTGGGTTTAAGACGAATCTGTTTCCGGAAGATTTATTGCCGACATCCTCTTTGTTGCCGCTCGGCCAAACCATCGTCGGGCTGATCATCGTCCATTTGGGCACTTTGATCAGCCTCGAGGAGTTCAAACGGCAATGGCGCACCTTCTTGATCGGTGTCTCAGCGGTTGTGGGGATCACCATCATGATGTTTGCGATCGGGAGGCTGCTGCTTGATACGAATTATGTGCTGAGCGCCATCGCAGCAATTAGCGGAGGAACCATATCAGTCATCATCGTCCAAGAGCAGGCGTTGAATGCCGGCTTGATTTCGGTCGCTGTGTTTCCAGTGCTGATTGCTGCCTTGCAAGGTTTGATTGGATTTCCGCTCACCTCCATCATTTTAAGGAAAGAGGCCATGCGGATTCGTGATGGTGTGCGCGACGGCAGTATTACACGGAAGGCTGCTGTGGAAGAAGAGCAGGCAGACGGCAAGCAGACGATCTTGCCGGAAGCTTTTCAGACGACGGCCGGGACTCTTTTTGTAGTCGGGGTTGTCGTCATCCTGGCCATGTTCTTGAGCGGGCTGACGAATGGCTGGCTGAATACCTTTGTTATCGCTTTATTGCTAGGTATTGCGTTGCGGGCAACCGGTGTCTTGAAACCGAATGTCTTGAACGGAATCGATGCGTACGGCTTGATGATGCTGGCAATTCTTCTGATCATTTTTGGGCCCCTTGCGACAACGTCGTTTGCGGACCTGCTGGAATTATTGGTGCCGCTATTGATCGCCTTTAGCCTAGGTGTTATCGGGATCGTGCTGTTTGCGATGCTGGCGGGGAAATTTCTTGGTTATACCTATCCAATGGCGATCGCAATCGGCTTGTCTTCACTATATGGTTTTCCGGGGACTTTGATTCTGAGTGAGGAAGCGGCCAAAAACATCGGCGAAACGGAAGGTGAAATCCAAATTATCGAAGACGAGATCTTGCCGAAAATGGTCGTTGCTGGCTTTTCGACTGTGACCATCACTTCGGTTTTCATTACAGGGATATTAGCGTCATTTATTTACTGACCAAGAGACTGCTGCCGCCGAAAATTAAAAATTGGAGGAGATAGCGATGGCTCGAAAAAAGTCTGAGCATTATCACATCATCACTTTGTCATTTGAAGATAATTTGAAGGCCTATCAATTGTTCAGCCAGCTCAAGCAATATCATGTGGAAGGGCAGCTCGAACTGCAGCAGATTGTCGTCATTGAACGGGAAGAGAATGGATCGTTCGCTTTCAAAGACGCTGCCGATTTATCCAGGTCAAACAAAGCGACCAAGGGTGCGTTGATCGGCATGGCAGTCGGCATTTTGGGTGGCCCGTTCGGCGTGCTTTTCGGCACATTGACCGGAGGCATGATCGGGACCAGCCAAGAATTGAAAAGAATGAAATCCACTGAGGAGTTGTTCAAAAAAACAATCGGGAATATCGAACTTGGGACTACAGGGATTATCGCTATCGGAAAAGAATATGAAGAATCCGTGCTGGATGGATTGGTGGATGAACTCGGAGGCAAAGTGACAAGAACAGATGAAGAACTGTGAAGAAAGGAAAGAATTAAAGAGCACTCAGAGTGGGGTGCTATAAGTAAATCAATCAGCTGAAAACCTTAGAATTTCTGGAGCTTGGCACCTTATCGATTTATTTAAGCATCAAACCGATGGACCGAACCGTGCCGTAACCAAAAATTTAAGGGGCAAAAAAGAGCGACAAGTGCTTCATTCAGCTTTCCATAATTAATAAAAACGGTTTGTGGAAAAAATCCAGAAAAACGGTGTTCTGCACTTGAATTGTGCAGGGCACTATTTTTTGTCTGTCGGCCAATTTCCCGCCGCGGCGCAATTAACACTAGAGCCTTTACGAAAACTGCTATAGACTGGAAATATAGAGGGATTTCTTGTGCATGCCCATTTTAAGAACATGCTTTTCAGGAATGTGATTTCATTAAAATTGGAGTAATACATAAAACTTAAAGGAGGGTTCCGCATGATCAGTTCAAAATACTTGGATTTACTGGCAGAAAAATACGATAGCGAAGAAAAAGTGGCGACGGAGATCATCAACCTGGAAGCCATCTTGAATTTGCCGAAAGGGACGGAGCATTTCGTCAGCGATCTCCACGGCGAGTACCAGGCATTCCAGCATGTGTTGCGCAACGGCTCCGGCAACGTCAAAGTGAAAATCAGGGACCTGTTCAAGAATGAAATGGGGGAAGAAGAGCTCAACGAATTCGCGACGCTCGTCTATTATCCGGAAGAGAAATTGAGCTTGATCAAGAGCCATTTCAGCAGCAAGAAAGAACTGAAGGACTGGTATATCGAAACGATTGAGCGGCTCTTGAAACTGGTGTCTTACGCCTCATCCAAATACACGCGTTCCAAATTGCGCAAAGCTTTGCCGAAGCAGTTCGTCTACATCATCGAAGAACTGTTGTACAAGACGGATGAATTCACTAACAAGAAAGATTATTACGCGAAAATGCTCGAGCAGATCATTTCCTTAGGGCAAGTGGATAAACTGATCGTCGGACTCGCCTATACGATGCAGCGCCTGACGGTCGACCATCTGCACGTCGTCGGCGATATATACGACCGGGGACCGGATCCGCACAAAATCATGGATACGCTCATCGACTACCATTCCGTCGACATCCAATGGGGCAACCACGACGTACTGTGGATCGGCGCGTATTCCGGCTCCAAAGTCTGCCTTGCGAACATCATCCGCATCTGCGCGCGCTATAACAACCTGGACATCATCGAGGATGTCTACGGCATCAACCTGCGCCCGCTGTTGAATTTGGCGGAGAAATACTATGAAGACAATCCGGCGTTCCACCCGAAACGGATTTCTGGCGAACACTTGACGGAGCAGGAACAGCTGCAGATCACGAAGATCCACCAGGCGATTTCGATCATCCAGTTCAAGCTCGAAAGCCCGATCATCAAACGGCGCTCCTGTTTCGCGATGGAAGACCGCTTGCTATTGGAGAAAGTCGATTACGACAAGAACGAAGCGACGATCCACGGCAAAACTTATCCGCTGGAGAATACGTGCTTCTCTACAATCGACCCGGAACATCCCGACCGCCTGCTCGACGAAGAGCAGCAAGTCATCGACAAATTGCTGTTCTCCATCCAGCATTCCGAAAAGCTGTCGCGTCATATGAACTTCCTCATGAAAAAAGGCAAGCTGTATCTCCAATACAACGGCAATTTGCTCATTCACGGCTGCATCCCGCTTGAGGAGAACGGCGACATGAAGCAAATGGAGATCGAAGGCGAAAGCTACGCAGGACGGGAATTGCTCGATGTTTTCGAAGAATATACCCGCTACGCGTTCGCGCATCCGGAAGAAACCGACGATTTCGCGACCGATATGGTGTGGTACCAATGGACAGGCGAAAATTCTTCCTTGTTCGGCAAACGCGAAATGACGACGTTCGAACGCTATTTCATCAAAGACAAAGAAACGCATAAAGAACGGAAAAATCCATATTACCATTTGCGTGAAGATGAAGACATGTGCCGCAAAATGCTTGCGGAATTTGATTTGAACCCTGACTATGGCCGCATCATCAACGGGCATACACCGGTCAAGGAACGGGACGGGGAAGACCCGATCAAAGCGAACGGCAAAATGATCGTCATCGACGGCGGGTTTTCAAAGGCCTATCAATCGACAACCGGAATCGCCGGTTATACGCTTTTGTACAATTCCTACGGCATGCAGCTCGTCGCCCACCAGCGCTTCAATTCCAAGGAAGAAGTACTGCAAAACGGTACCGATGTCTTATCGATAAAACGATTGGTCGACGAAGAACTCGAGCGCAAGAAGGTGCGGGAGACGAACATCGGGCAAGAGCTCCTGCAGGAAATCTCCAATTTGAACAGCTTAAGAAAGCATCGCTATATGCATTAACAGCAGAAAGAGCGAGAACTGACTATCAGTTCTTGCTCTTTTTTATTGGAGATAAATTCGACAGGACTGTTCATGTCAAAGGTGAAACCCAGTTAATTGGCATGTGTGTTGTGGGAATTTTTGGTTATCTCTGTTAGTCTAATAAGGACAAGGTCTTAAAAAGCATAATTTAAACAATAAAGTGACTGGGGTGAGTCCATGCCGATTTGTCAAAATTGCCATAAGCAATGGAGTTGGAAGCAGACGGTCAAAAAGATGTTTACATTGGATACGGGAATGATTTGCCCGCATTGCGGGAAAAAGCAATTGCTTACTACCCAATCGAAAAAAAGAGCTGGCCTTACCAACTTTCTGACGCCATTGGCTATGCTTTTCGGGGTTTTATTTGATCTTTCGTTCGTTACGATATTCCTGCTGATCATCGCCAGTGGCGTCACCGTTATAGCTGCCTACCTATTTTTAGTCGAATTGACAGAGGAAGACGAACCGCTCTGGTAAAGTAAGCGGTAAAAAGGAAGTGTTTATATTTTTTATCCAGTCAGTTTGTACATAGCCATTCTAATAGCCATCCTCTACTGCATAGTCTTGTGGATGCTGAGAAACTTGGGGAAATTCAGGATTCCTTTGTTGATCTATGGAATTGTGGTGCAACTGTCGTTTCTCGCGTTCTTTTATGGGATGAGCCGTTATTTCAGGACCAACGACAGTGTGAACCGGGATTATTTCGACGTCTTTGGGAACGGCCTCGCCATTTTCTACCTTTTGATGGTCGTTCCATTTGCCATTGCGCTATGGGTGCAGGTCTATAAAGGCGTATGGCGGCTGGAAATCGGCAAAATTTCCAAAATCATCATGGTAGTGTTATTTGTCCTGGTGACCTTGGTGGTCGCATTCTTCGGTTTTTATGCACATATCCTGTTCTACTACGGCTTTGCGCCGTGATGGCAGGCAGCGGGATTTCTTGAAAAAGGAGGAGACGGGATGTTCAGTAAACATTCACTTGGACTCATCACTTTGGGAAGTTTACTTCTCATGCTCAACCGGTTGATGTCCGGGTATTCCGAGCCGCTTGCACTTATCGGTTTTCTGCTGCTATTTACAGCGGCGGGCGCCGTGTTCATGGCTTTCGTGAAAAGTGAGCCGGGACATTTGAAAGTTTGGTCGCTCTCGGTTTTCTTCGTCGTCCTGTTTATCATTACCTGGGCCGAGCCTTTCGAGATTTTGCGCCTGATGACATGGCTGAAAAATGTTATATAAATCGCTCTTTACATCAGAGGTCAAAGCTCGAATGAGAGAAGAGACATGAAGAGAAGACCCTGGTTCCAGTGGTTAACTCTATAAAAAAGATGAAAAATCCCCTTCAATTTAATTGAAGGGGATTCCTGTTATTGAAGCAATTTCTCTTCTAAGTCATCGAGCATAAGGTTTGCTGCTTCGACGCCGCCAGCGGTATTCCAGATCGTGTCGCTCACTTCGTAAGCTTTGCCATCCTGGACGGCTTGCAAGTTGTTCCAAATTGGATCGTTTACCCAAGCTTCTTCAGCCTGTTGGCCTTCTTCTTGTTCGTTTTGGTAAGTAAAGTAGAAAATCACGTCACCATCCATCTCTTCGATGCGCTCTTTCGTTACGCCCATAGCGGCGAAATCATCTACGTCTTGGGATTCAGGACGTGCCAAGCCGATTTCGTCAAGAATGATTCCTGAGAAAGAGTCTTTATGGTAAATCCGAACGTCATCAGGCATGAAGCGCACCATCGATACTTCGGTATCAAGTTTATCACCCAGATTTTCGCTAAGTTCGGTCACACGAGCATTATACGCATCAAGGACTTCTTGACCTTTTTCTTCTTGGTTGATCGTTTCAGCAATCAATTCAAAATTAATCTTCCAGTCGCCACGCAATGTCTCTTCGAAAACAGTAGGCGCAATGGCGTTCAATGCTTGATATTGTTCTTCTTGGCGCATTTTGTTACCGATGATCAGGTCAGGTTCCAAAGCGGCGATTGCTTCAAGGTTAAGTTCGCTTTCCGTTCCGACCACCTCAACGCCTTCCATATCTTCAGCGATGTGCTCATACCAAGGGTCGCCTGTCCATGACTGTACAGCTCCAACAGGTGTAACGCCCATTGACAATAAGGCTTCCGTTCCATGGTTTGTGAGTACTACAATGCGCTCGGGATCACCTGTGATTTCAGTACTGCCCATGGCGTGTTCTACCGTGTAGCTTTCAGCCGCGGCAG
Source organism: Planococcus sp. SSTMD024 (assembly GCF_041320495.1). Lineage (NCBI taxonomy): Bacteria > Bacillati > Bacillota > Bacilli > Caryophanales > Caryophanaceae > Planococcus > Planococcus sp. SSTMD024. Next base: position 268,818 of record NZ_JBGGNS010000022.1, read on the forward strand.
CATCGCCACCAGATTCTGTGTTTGTTTCAGTTTCTTCGCTTCCGCAAGCAGCAAGCAATAAAACCAGCGCTGCCACTAAAGCCACGATTGAATAAAATTTCTTCGACATATATGTTCCTCCTAAAATCTTCTAATTGATAATGATTTTCAATTACTCTTATCGTAAAGGGAGCGCCAAAAGCTGTCAAGGTGTTTTCCAGGATTAATTGACAATGATTATCAATCACATTTATACTCTTAGGGGAAGAAATTATTAAAAGACGCATTTATAAGTTCGATAAATAGAAAGCTTGTGGGGAATTTGGGAGAAGGTTGAACAATTATGATTACGAATAATCGGGCACGTACCCTTGGATTGGCAATCGGAATTATTGCCGTCCTCGTTCTTATTTGGCTCAGCATCATTTTGGGGCTGACAAAAGTAACGACAGAAATGCTGATGGATGCCATCTATCGTTTCGATGGTTCCAATGAACATATCATCATCCAGGATACGAGAATACCGCGGGCATTCATTGCAGCGGCGGTGGGAGCTAGTCTTGCCATCTCCGGTACGATCATGCAAGGGCTCACCAATAACCCGCTCGCTTCGCCCGGGATCTTAGGGATCAATGCAGGTGCCAGCTTTTTTGTTGTATTTGGCATCAGTTTCTTAGGCTTATCTTCGTTGACAGCTTTTACATGGCTGGCTTTTTTCGGGGCAGCTGTGGCGGCTATAGTTGTCTATATTTTCGGGTCGATGGGGAGTGAAGGGATGACTCCTATCAAGATCACCTTGGCCGGAGCCGCAATCGCTGCAATGTTTTCTTCACTGACACAAGGAATCTTGACCTTGAATGAGCAAGCATTGGATCAAGTGCTATTCTGGCTTGCAGGTTCCATACAAGGGCGGGATTTGGATATCCTGCTTTCTGTATTGCCGTATCTCATAGCGGGTGTTCTCCTGTCACTGCTGATCGGTAGGCAAATGAATGTACTTGCAATGGGTGAAGACCTCGCAAAAGGCTTGGGGCAGAAAACCATGCTCGTCAAAATGATGGGTGCATTGATCGTCGTTTTACTAGCCGGCGGTTCGGTCGCTGTCGCTGGCCCTATTGGTTTCGTAGGCATCATCATCCCCCATTTTGCCAGATGGCTGGTTGGCATCGATTATCGATGGGTGATTCCATACAGTGCGTTGCTTGGAGCGGTCTTGCTTCTTGCAGCTGATATTGGGGCGAGATATATTTTAATGCCTTCTGAAGTGCCTGTCGGAGTAATGACAGCCATCGTTGGCGCTCCTTTCTTTGTCTATATTGCAAGGAGGGGGATTAGCGAATGAAGAACTATCGAAGCTTTCGTTTAGGAAAAGCATCATTTTTAATCGAAAAAAAATCCCTTTTCACTTTGGTCGTGCTCACAATTTTAATGTTCGCCTTCATCATATTAAGTCTAGGCATCGGACAGTTGGTCATTTATCCATTGGATGTGGTAAAGGCTATTTTCGGAGCAGGCACCGACATGCACAACCTAGTTGTCCAATCGTTCAGGATGCCGAGAATCTTGCTTGCGGTTTTCGCTGGTGCGGGTTTGGCGATGTCAGGAGCGATTCTGCAGGGAATTATTCGTAATCCACTGGCTTCACCGGACATTATAGGAATCACAGCCGGGGCATCGTTTACAACAGTGGCATTTCTAGCGTTCTATAGCGATCGGAGCAATACGCTTGAAGTCAGTATCCACTGGCTTCCGCTCGCATCGTTTGCCGGAGCTGTAGGCATGGGCTTTCTCGTCTATCTACTGTCTCAAAAATACGGTGAAGTGGCACCGATCCGCTTGGTGTTGATCGGTATTGGGCTGTCGGCCGCAGCACAAGCACTGACGACCATGATGATGATTCTCGGGCCCATCTTTACTGCCTCAAGAGCAAATATCTGGATCACTGGAAGTGTCAACGGCACCAATTGGACAGAAGTACTGACCATCATTCCATGGATTTTCCTGTTGACTGCGATTCTTTTCTTTTATGCACGACGCTTGAACATCCAGGAACTTGGCGACGAACTGACTATTAATGCCGGCAGCCTGGTCCAGCGGGATCGGCTCGCTTTGCTGTTCCTTAGCAGCGCACTGGCTGGCGGGGCTGTTGCCTTTGCTGGAGGCATCGGTTTTGTCGGATTGATGGCACCGCATATCGCCAGAAAGCTGGTCGGTTCCGCTTTCGGTGCTTTGTTGCCTGTCTCCGCTCTCATTGGCGGGTTGATCGTCCTGATCGCTGATTTGATTGCCCGTACGGCATTCGCGCCACTTGAGATACCTGCCGGCGTCTTCACTTCTGCAATTGGAGCGCCGTATTTCATTTATCTGCTGTATCAGAATCGGAATCGATAACGCTATAGATCATTTAGGCAGCTTTAGAAGGAGGAAGATGTAATGGATGCATTATCTACGAGAGGCTTGACACTCGGATACGGGGAAACCGACATCATCAGCGAGCTGGATTTATCCATTCCGAAAGGAGAAATCACCGTGCTGATCGGGAGCAATGGCTGCGGCAAGTCGACGCTTTTGCGTTCGCTTGCGCGGTTATTGAAGCCGAAAGAAGGCGCGGTGATTTTAGACGGCCAACAAATTTCCAAAATGTCGACCAAAAAAATCGCCAAACAATTGGCCATCTTGCCGCAGACCTCTATCGCCCCGGAAGGCCTGACCGTTTTGCAATTGGTTAAGCAAGGCCGTTATCCGCACCAAAGCTGGATCAAGCAATGGTCGGAAAAAGACGAGGAAGCGGTGTTCGCGGCGCTTGCCTCTACAGGCCTGACAGAATTCGCGGAACGTAAAGTTGATTCCTTGTCGGGCGGCCAGCGGCAACGTGCATGGATTGCCATGACCCTGGCTCAGGAAACGGATATTATTCTGCTCGATGAGCCCACGACTTATCTTGATTTGACCCACCAGATCGATATCCTTGATTTGTTATACGAGTTGAATCAGACGCAAAACCGCACGATCGTCATGGTCCTTCATGATTTAAATCTTGCTTGCCGTTATGCGGATCACATTGTAGCGATTCATGACAAAAAAGTGTTCAAGCAAGGGGCACCGAATGATATCATCACACCGGACCTGATGCGCTCGGTCTTTGGGCTGCAATGCCAAGTGACCTGTGATCCAATCTGCGGGACCCCACTATGCATTCCCTTCAGCAAAGGAAAACACTTAAAAGGCAGGGCGGAAAATGTTGTGCCGATTAGCAGCTGAGGAGAGCGCTTATTTAAGCGAACATTTCCGGCTGCTGGACAAAATAGGGGACGAAGAGAAGATTCTGCTAAGCCAACTCAAGGAACCCGTATTCCCTCAAAATTATTTGAAGCGGCTTCATGAAGAGTTAGAGACGGAAAGTCGCATTGCGGCCGTCTCCCAGCTGATGAAGCGTTTAGGCTATTTGCTGGTCGTTCCGACTCTCTACACGGCGGCAGTATACAATAAAGCGCTGAACTTGGACTTTACTGAAGCTTATCTTGTGGACCGGCGACAAGGAAACTTGTGGATGCCTCACTTATGGTGGGAAGAGCTTACTGCAAGTGAGCTGTCAGGCGAATCAAGACATGCTAGGATTGAGGAGCTGGCGAGGAAATTAGTTGAAGAATTGGCGGAAATCATCAGGGCCATTTCAAAGGCCGCTTCGATACCGAGAAGCATCCTTTGGGAAAACACGGCCATCTATGTTTATTGGCTCTATGAAACCAGGCTTATGCTGGAGGAGGATAACCGTATCCGCCTGAAAGCAAAAGGCGATTTTGAATTTCTCCTTAAAGAGTTGCCAGCTGAAGCGTTCAATGAAAAAGTGAATCAGTTTCAGAAGTTCCATCATCCCCGAAATGTGGATCCTGAAAGCGGAGAAGCGATCCGGGTGCGCCAGACATGCTGTTTTGCCTATGAAACGGGGGGCGGAAAAGCGTATTGCAAAACCTGCCCAAAGAAAGTCCGGCCATGTGTGGTGAAATAGAAAAGCTTACGCTACCAAGAAGAATCGGCAGCGTAAGCTTTTTTGAATGTTATAGAAAGTCGGAAATCATGCCGTCGTCATGCCGCCTGTGATGCTGTAGATTTGCCCTGTGACGTAGCTCGATTCGATGGAAGCGAGGAATACGTAAACAGAAGCGAGTTCTGCAGGCTGTCCTGCGCGGCCGATTGGCGTCTCCGGTGTGCCTTTGCCGAATTCCGGAATGTTTTCCTGCGGCTGTCCGCCCGAAATCTGAAGCGCTGTCCAAATTGGGCCTGGTGCGACCGAGTTGACGCGGATGCCTTTGTCCGCCAATTGCTTGGACAAGGATTTCGTGAAGCCGATGATCGCGAACTTCGTGGCGGAATAATCAAGCAGCATCGGGCTCGGGTCAAAGCCTTCGACTGAACTCGTCGTGATGATCGACGCGCCTTCTGGTAGGTATGGCAGCGCCGCTTTCACTGTCCAGTACATCGAATAGACATTCACTTGGAATGTTTTCTCGAGCTGCTCTGTCGGAAGGTCGGCAATGTCTTTGACGGCTTGCTGCTTGCCTGCAACAAGGGCCAAAATGTCCAATCCGCCAAGTTCGGTGTTCGCTTTTTCAACCATTTCTTTGTTGAATGCTTCGTTGCTCAAGTCGCCGGGGATCAATACGGCTTTACGGCCTTCTGCTTCGATCAATTGTTTCACTTCGTCGGCATCGGATTGTTCCGCCGGCAAATAGTTGATCGCCACGTCTGCGCCTTCTCTAGCGTAAGCGATAGCAGCAGCACGGCCGATTCCGGAATCGCCTCCAGTGACAAGTGCTTTACGGCCTTCAAGTTTGCCTGAACCTTTATACGTCTTCTCGCCGCAGTCCGGCACAGGGGTCATTTGGTTTTGTACGCCAGGGGCTTCCTGGTATTGTTTCGGAAAATCTTCCGTTGTATATTGGGTTCTAGGATTTTGGATATTCGCCATTTTATCTCTCCTCAGTTTGGTAAAAAGTTGGTTTCTACCTTTATCTACCACTTGAAACCAGAGTGAAACCTTTTTTAAAAATGTAAGCGTTCCAATGAGAAAAAATAAAAAATGCCCCATTGAAACAAGACAAGTTCAGGTGGCATGAATGAAATGCGCCATGGAAGTATGGTATAAAGAGACAGGAAAATACATAGAAGCTGCGCCGCTAAAGTTTATTCCATGCAGCGAAAGAACGTGAAAGGAATGATTGTTTGTTTGACTTCATTGATATTGATTGGGGACATCTATTAGTCGAGGCGGGCATCATCGCCGCTCAAGTCATCGGAATTTTAATTGCCTTCGTGATCGTGCGGGCCATCGGGAAAAAGCTGATCCACCGCTCGTTTGACCGCTTGACGAAAAAAGGCGATGTGACAAACGGCCGCGCATTGACGCTTCGTTCATTGTCCGAGAACGTCTTCTCCTACGCATTGGTTTTTGTATTGGTTGCAACTTTATTTAATATTTTTGGGCTGTCCGTCGCGAGCCTGATCGCCGGCGCAGGAATCGTCGGCCTGGCGATCGGTTTTGGCGCACAGGGCCTCGTCAGCGACGTGGTCACCGGCTTCTTCCTGTTGCTGGAGAAACAAATTGATGTCAACGATTACGTAACGGTTGGCGCCATTGACGGCGTCGTCGAATCGGTCGGTTTGCGGACGACGCAAATCCGCAGCTTTGACGGGACTTTGAACTTCATTCCAAACCGCGACATCACGACCGTCAGCAACCATTCGCGCGGAAATATGCGCGCACTTGTGGATATTGGCGTCTCGTATGATGAAAACATCGACGAAGCGATGGCTGTGCTGAAAACAGTGTGCGAAAAAGTCGCGACAGACAATGCCAATATCGTCGAAGGGCCGGATGTCATTGGCGTCCAGGCGTTCGGGGCGTCGGATGTCACGCTGCGCATTATCGCCAAAGCGAAGAGCGGGGAACAATGGGGAGTTGAGCGCGAGCTGCGCAAGTCCATCAAGGAAGCGCTTGATGCCCATAATATTGAAATCCCTTTTCCACATCAGGTGACGATCCACAAAGGCTTGGAGAATCCTGTGCAGTCTTAAGCGAGTAATGGGAAGAGCAGGATCGGTACTGACTAATCAGTGCCGGTCCTGCTTGTCTGTTGGCTCCTAATTAATTATCCTAATATTATAATGAATATAGGGTTTCTTTTCTCTCCTTGTGGGTATTTTGAATAAGAAGAGAGAGGTGCTAAATGACTACGGATGGACAATTGTTGGAAAGACTGAAGTTTCGCGACAAAACCGCCTTGGAATTAATATACGATCAATACTATTTATTGCTATGGAAAGCCTGTTGCAGGGAATTTGGCAGCCAAGCGGATTGTGAGCGCATCTTAACGGAAGTTTTTCAGCAACTATGGGAACATCCACAGCAATTTAGCGGAAATAAACGGCTATTGTTCTATTTGCTTGAGTGCACGAACGGAAAAATAGCAGCCATAAAAAGAGAGCGGCACTGCCCCTTTCAAAGTGAAAAGACGTGCAGTTGACTGCATTTCAAATGAGACAAAAAATGAACTCGCCAAAACAGGCGGTCAATGATCCTTACTAGGCTCTTAACCTTTGATACAACCAAGGTTAAGAGTCTTTTTCATAGGATCAAAGGGTAAAAAATACAAAATACTTTCTATTGTTAATATATTGACAATGGCCTTCAACAGCGGTAGATTTTAGACAATTGGCTATTGATGCCGATCCCCTGTGTAAGGGTAATACGGAATCGAATGAAGGTCCACTCTTGGCATCACAGGTTTTTCAGTGGATCTTTTTTAACGCTATAGAAATGAGGAACTGACTTGAAAAAGCAATTTATCGTGATCGGCCTGGGCCGGTTCGGCAGCAGCATTTGCAAAGAGCTATTCAAGCTCGGGCATGAGGTCATGGCCATCGATTCATCGCCGGAGCGCGTAGATAGGATGCGCAAATATTCTTCCCATGCCGCCGTGGCGAATGCCATCGACGAAGCGAGCTTGAGAGAGCTTGGGGTGCGGAATTTTGAACATGCGGTCGTGGCAATCGGCGAAAATATGCAGACGAGCGTGTTGTGCACGTTGATGCTCAAGGAAATCGGCATTCCGCTTGTGTGGGTCAAAGCGAAAGACCTGCAGCACCAGATGATCCTCGAGAAAGTCGGGGCGGACCGCGTCATCCAGCCGGAAAAAGAGATGGGCATCCGCATCGCCCACCATATGGATTCCGAAAAAGTCGTGGATTACATCGATTTGTCCGAAGACTATAGCATCGTGGAATTGGTAGCTTCCGAGAAATTGATGGACCAAAGCTTGCTGGAGCTGGACATCCGGGCGCGGTACCAATGCACGATCCTCGCGATTAAGCGGGGGGACGAAGTGAACGTCGCGCCGATGCCGGACGATCAAGTGAAGTTGGACGATGTGCTGGTCGCCATGGGCCATCGCAATGATTTGAAGCGTTTCGAGGCGAAAGGAATATAGAACAGCTATTGGATTTTGGAAGGCTAGCGGGAGAAGCACACTTCGATTGAAGCGTGCTTCTTTTTTTGATGAGTTTTAAGTATTTAATATTATAGAAGGAAAATGAGGCGCGAAGAGGAATTGATTAGCAAAGAGACTTGTTGAACATAGGAAGGGACGTGAACGATATGGCAAAAGTCTGTTTTGGGATGATCGCTTCACTTGATGGATTTATCAGCGACCGGCATGGAAAACTCGACAAGCTGTACGAAAGCTTCAAGCCCAACGATGAGATCAATGAAGTGATGGCCAATACAGGAGCGGTCGTGATGGGCCGCCGAACTTACGACATGACGGATGACCCGGATGCTTATGCCGATAATTACGAATTTCAAGTGCCCATTTTTGTCCTGACGCACCGTCCGCCGGCCAAGCATCCGAAAGAAAATGACAACTTGAGCATTACCTTCGTGACCGATGGCATCGAATCCGCCGTCCGCATGGCAAAAGCGGCCGCAGGAGAGCGGGATGTCGTCGTGCTCGGTGCCGATGTCGGACAGCAAGCATTGCGTGCGGATCTGGTGGACGAATTGCAAATCGCCATCGCCCCGCTGCTGCTCGGGACGGGAACCCGCATGTTCGACCACTTGGAAAACGTGGAGATTCATTTGGAAAAAACCCGGACGATTGAAACGGATGAGCAAATAGAGGTTTATTACAAAGTAAGCAGGCAGGAGATGGATTAAAGAGTCCTTAAAGCATGGCATCAATCGGAAGCTAGCAGGCATAAGCTGTCCAAACAGCGCACAAAATGACAGGAAATCAAACCGCTGCCCGGTTATTATTCAAGTAAGGAGTTGAGAGCATGGCTTTGGTGCAGTCTTTGCAAAAAGCGATTGATTATATGGAGGCGAATTTGCTGAATGAGATGTCCATCGAAGCCATCGCAAAACAGGCAAATGTCTCTCCGTTTCATTTCCAACGCATGTTTTTGATCATGACCGACATCTCCGTCGGGGAATACCTGCGTCGCCGCCGTCTGACATTGGCCGCCCAACAATTGCTCAACACCGATCAGAAAATCATCGATATCGCGTATCGCTACGGTTACGAATCACCGGAGGCATTCACGAAAGCGTTCCGCAAGCAGCACGGAATCAGCCCGAGCGAGGCGCGAAAAGGGAAGGGGGCATTGCAGTCGCATAACCGCTTGATGATTCAAGTGAACTTGAAAGGAGCAAGTCCGATGAACTATCAAATCGTTGAAAAAGATGCGTTTCAAGTCGTTGGGGTCAAACGGGAATGTCCCTGTGGAGAGACTGGTGAAGTGAACGGAGTTGCCGAGTTTTGGATGGAGGCCAATGCTGATGGAACATCTGCCGAATTGGCGGAGCTGATGAACAGTGAAATCAAAGGTTTGCTCGGAATCACCGATAACTATAACGAGGAGAAGAATACGGTCGATTATTGGATTGCAGTAGAGCGCGCCGGTAAAGTGCCGGCTGATTTCCATGCATTCACGGTGCCGAAATCCAAATGGGCTATTTTTGAAGTGAGGGGATCTGCCCCGATCGCAATGCCTGAAGCCTGGAACCAAATCTACACTGAATGGATTCCATCCAATGGCTATGAAGTTGCTGATATACCAGCTATTGAAGCTTACACGGATCCCGATTCATATAAAGACGATTCGTCGAACCAAATTTGGCTGGCGGTGAAATAGCATGGTGGATTTGCCTATGTACAAGTAGAGGATTTAAAAGCTAACGTTTGGTAAGCGTTTGAGTGACAACCACTTAGCTGACAGATCTCCAATAGAGCCATTATAGAAAAGACCGGAAAATGAACTTCATTTCTAGTCTTTTTCTTTGTGAATCGGATAAATGCCCCAGTAAAAAGTAAGTTATTGCCCCTTTATGCAATCGCAAGGAGACCGGATTTTGCGTTCTTGTTTCCTGTCCATTCGAATTTCCATTAGAATGAAAGAACAAGAAGGACGAAAGGAAGTGCGCGGAAATGGACATGAAGATTTTCATCGTGGAAGACGATCAGGCAATTTTTCAATCCTTGAAGGAAAGTTTGGGTAAATGGGGGATGCAAGTGGTAGGCCCTGATTCTTTCAGCGATGTCTTGGAAAGCTTCATTGCCGAACAGCCGCAATTGGTTATCATGGACATCCAGCTGCCGGTGTATGATGGCTTTCATTGGTGCCGTGAAATCCGGGCGATTTCGAAAGTGCCGATCATCTTTCTGTCTTCACGCGACCACCCGATGGACATGGTCATGTCGATGCAGATGGGGGCAGATGATTATGTCCAGAAGCCGTTTCACGCTGATGTGCTATTGGCGAAAATCCAGGCGACCTTGAGGCGGGTGTATTCGTACGGCGAAGAAACTTCAGACGTATTGGAATGGAATGGGGCATTGATCGACTTAAAACGCGGCATCATCCGGCTGGGCGGTAAAGAAGCGGAACTGACGAAAAACGAGTTTTTCATTTTGACGGTGCTCGTCGAAGCGAAAGACGAGATTGTCTCCCGCGATGAGATCATCCGCAAACTGTGGGATGATGAACGATTCGTCAACGACAACACCTTGACGGTCAACGTCACGCGGCTGCGCCAAAAACTGGCGGATTTGGGACTCGGCGATGCCATTTTGACGAAAAAAGGCTTAGGGTACGTGGCCGTCACCTTATAGAAACGAGGGATTCGATGTTTTGGGCTTATGTGAAGGATATGAGAAGCTGGATCCTCTTTTTCATCGCCACTTTAGGCGCAGCCGATTTATTGCTGTGGCTCGATTCAGGCCTTGCGGTAGAGGTTTCTTCGCTGCTGTATATGAATGCGTTGTTGCTGATAGCACTCGCGGTGTTTGTCTTCTGGCGCTTTCGGCAAGAAACGGCGTATGGCCGGGAATTGACGCGTCTAGAAGGTGAGCCGGCAGCGGATTGGCAGGAACTGTTGCCGGAAGCGAAGTTCAAGCGCGAGGAACAGATGAACGAAGTACTGCAGACAGCCGCCGCATCGATGGCTGCCCAATTAAATGAACTGCGCCAGCAAAACATCATCCAAGGTGATTACACTGCCGCTTGGGTACACGAAGCAAAAGCACCGCTGACAGCAATCCGCCTGTTGATCGACTCGAACCGCTCGGCTCCCGGCATGCAGCGGATTGAAGCGGAATGGCTGCGCCTGTATTTGCTGGTCGACCAACAATTATACATATCGCGGCTGTCTTCTCTAGAAGCCGATTATGCAGTGGATAACGTGATGTTAAAAGACATAGTGGCTCCTGAGGTCCGTGAATTGATGGCATGGTGCAGGGAAAAAGATCTGGAAATTGAATTGGAGGGCCTGGACGTACTCGTCATGAGCGATAAGAAATGGGGGCGTTTCGTCTTGCGCCAAATTCTGTCGAACGCGGTAAAGTACAGCCCAGAAGGCGGCACGATCCATATTTCTGCGCGCACAGACAGTACGGGCCACCGCATTCTGTCGGTTCAAGACGAGGGGCCGGGAATCCCGAATCACGACTTGCCGCGCATTTTCGACAAAGGCTTTACGGGCGGCACAGGACGGCTTCATAATGCGGCGACGGGTCTTGGGCTGTATTTGGCGAAAACGGTGTCGGATAAAATCGGCATCATGCTTTCGGTTTCTTCAGAGTCGGGAAGGGGGACTACATTCGAGATGGGCTTTCCTATCGAAAATGACTTCGACCATATCCGTAAGTGACAGCATCGTCACATTCGCCTCCCGCTTTGTCACCCAAATCAAACGACCCGGCCGCTTTTGAGCAGTAAGATAAGGGGAGAAGTTTACAGGGAGGCCATCACATGACAACAGAAAATAAAACAATGACACAACAAACAACTAAGCAATCCGTTTTGCAAGCGCACAATGTCCGGAAATCTTTCGGTACGCGCGGCAATGTCCAGCAAGTGCTGAAAGGCATTGACCTGCGTGTAGCAGAAGGCGAATTCGTCGGCATTATGGGCGCATCTGGGGCAGGCAAGACAACTTTGCTCAACGTTCTCGCCACCATCGACCGGGCCACTGAAGGCACCATCTTGATCGACGGCGCCGATATTTCCAAGATGAAAGACGTCGAACTGTCCGCTTTTCGCAGAAACCAACTGGGCTTTATTTTCCAGGACTATAATTTGCTCGATACCTTGACGGTAAAAGAAAACATTTTGCTTCCGGTATCACTCGGCAAGATGAAGAAACAAGCGGCAGAAGCCCAGTTCCAGTCGATTGCAAAAATCCTGGATATCGAAGCGCTGGCGGACAAATACCCGCACGAAATTTCAGGCGGGCAAAAGCAGCGCACTTCTGCAGCCCGCGCGCTCATCAACCAGCCTTCGCTCGTGTTTGCCGACGAACCGACAGGCGCGCTCGATTCAAAATCCGCTTCATCGCTTCTCGGGACGATGGCAGACGTCAACAAGCAGCAAGGCGTCACCATCATGATGGTCACGCACGACCCGCTCGCGTCGAGTTATTGCAGCCGCGTCGTGTTTCTCAAAGACGGCAATGTCTATTCCGAGCTGTACAAGGGAGACAAAACGAGACAAGCCTTTTTCCAGGAAATCCTGAATGTCCAGGCTGTGCTCGGGGGTGACAGCGTTGACGCTCTTTGATCTCGTCAAACGCAGCATGCGTAAAAACATCAAGCATTATTACCTGTACTTTTTCGCATTGATCCTCAGTGTCGTGCTGTATTTTGTGTTCGCGACCTTGCAGCACGACGCGGCAGTCGCCGAACAAGGCACAGGAACGATGGGCACCGCATTCCAGGTAGCGGGAATTTTGTTGATCGTTATCGCCGGCATTTTTATCGTCTACGCCAATGCCATTTTCCTGAAAAGAAGAAGCCGGGAAATCGGCTTGTACCAATTGATTGGGCTGACCAAGCGCGCCGTCGCGAGGCTATTGATCCTCGAGAACATGCTTCTTGGCATCATGGCGCTGATTGTCGGGATAGCAGTCGGCATGCTCGTTTCACGTGTCTTTTTGTTGCTGCTCATGAAGCTCATCGGTTACGAAGCGTTCATTGAAGTGTCGTTCTCAACAGCCGCGGTCACACAAACCTTCTTTGTCTTTCTCGCGATTTTCGTGTTGACGACCATCCAGATGGTGTTTACGGTGTACCGCAATTCCTTGCTGTCTTTGTTCAATTCCGAAAAGCAGGGACAGCATCCCCGAAAGCCGAAGAGCGCCGTTTCTGCTGTCTTGGCATTGCTTGGCATAGGGCTCATCGTATTTGGTTACTGGCTGTCGGGACGCATGTTAAATGCGATGATTTTCTTTAATATGTTGGCGGTATTGGCTACTGTCATCCTCGGTACGTATTTAATATTCCGAGTGACGATCAGCTGGCTGCTGTACCGCATCCGCCGCAATAAAAACGGCCATCTCGGACTGGAAAACAGTTTGTCGCTCGCACCGCTCATGCACCGCATGAAAAGCAACGCCAATTCACTGACCATCATCACGGTGTTGTCGGCAATGACTTTGACGATGACCGCAGCAGCTTATTCCATGTACTATTCAACAGAGCGTGAAACACAGGCGATCATGCCGTTTGATTTCATGTTTGAAAATGAAGCCGGACTAGCGGATGACATCAGCGAGGAACTCGAGAGCAACGGGATTTCCTATCAACGCGAAGCGGTGGAAACTTTTGTCGTGCCGGCAGAATTCGAAGAAAAGCCGGCTCCGTTTTTGGAACGGGCAACAGACATCGCTGTGCTCAGCAGCGAACAATTGCAGCAAGCTGGCCTCGACGTTGATGTGCCAGCAAACGGTGAAGCGAGCTTTCATGACGTATCGGTCTCGACGCTTTTCAATTCGGTGGATTTGCCATTCGACCTCACGTTTCAAGATGAGGGACCAACCACTTTGTCCATTACGGAAATCGCCCAATACAATGTGCTCAACTGGTCATTCTTCACGAGCCAAATCGTGGTGAACGAAGAAACCTACCAATCGTTGAAAGCACAGTTGGCGAGTGAGACAGGGGATTCAGCTCTCCAGCAAATGGACGGGTTCCACATTGCCGAAGAGGATATGGCCGCAGCCTCCGCCATTTACCAGCAAGACAAGTACAAAGTTTCGGAACCGCATGTCGACTATTACTCGTCTTATGAAGGATCTGTCCAATCGAACGGCTTGCTCATATTCATCGCCGGATTTTTAGGGCTGGTGTTCCTTATTTCGACCGGCAGCATCCTATACTTCAAGCAAATGACCGAAGCCGAGCAGGAAAAACAAAGCTACGCGACATTGCGCCAGCTCGGCTTCACTGTCAAAGACATCATGCGAGGCATCGTCCGCAAACAAGCCTTCGTCTTCGGGCTGCCGCTCGCGATTGGCTTGGCGCATTCCATCTTTGCAATTCAAGCGGCATCGTTCCTATTCCGCACCGATATCCTATTCCCGGCGTCGGTTGCGATGGGGGTCTATGCGTTGATTTATTTAGTCTTCGCGGTATTGGCCGTCGGTTATTACAAGAAGACGGTCAAAGCGGCGCTATAAAATGAAAAGCACGGAAGAGAAGATTCTCTTTCGTGCTTTTTTGTTAGGTAATAATATTTAAACCAAAGAGTATCGGAGAAGGTTTGAAAAACAGGATTCTATCGCATTCAGTAAATGGTAGAATTTAGTTAACTAAACGGTTCATTTGTTGAAGGGGACAACTGCCTATAGATTAGTACATCCAATGATTGATGATTTCCCGGGAAATAATCCGCTTTAAGTTTAAATTTTGCAGAAGAGGGGTGAGCAACGGTGATCAAGGTTCGAAAAGCCGAAAGCCGCGACGCAGAACAAATCGTGCAAGTCATCAAAAACGCTGAGGGTTCAGGCTATATGCTATTCAATCCGGGCGAGCGGGAAATTTCGCCCGAACCGTTTGCCAAGTTTATCAATGGCTTGAATGCCAAAGAAAAAGCAGGCGTTTTTATCGCATGCGAAGAACAACAGATTTTAGGGTATGTGATTGTCCAAAATGAAAACCCAGAGCGCATTTCACACCGTGCTTATATGGTAACGGGTGTTCACAGTGACAGCCGCGGCAAGGGAGTCGGAAAAGCGCTGTTTTCCCATGTCATTGATTGGGCGAAATCCGTCCACCTGCACCGCTTGGAACTGACAGTGATAGCAGAAAACGCTTCAGCCGTGGCTTTGTATGAGAAAATGGAGTTCAAAATTGAAGGCATAAAGAAAGATTCACTATTCATTAACGATGGATATGTGGATGAGTATTATATGGCAAAGCTGCTTTAATAAACTGCTTAAATGGAGGCTTTCAGGATGGCAAAATCAAAAAGCGTGGCACTGGTCACCGGCGTCAGCACCGATACCGGCATCGGCGCAGCAGTCTGCCGCAAACTCGCACAGCAAGAAACGGATATTTTCTTTACCTACTGGCAAGCAGAGCCGGATTTTCCGGAGCGCTTCCGTTCGGAAATCATGGAGCTTGGCGTGCGCTGTGAGGTCATGGAGGGCGATTTCGCGCAGCCGCAAGCTGAGACGGCTGTACTGGAACATGTATCGAATGCTATCGGATTCCCGAATATCCTTGTCAACAACGCGGCGCATTCGATCGACTCCAACTATCTCGATCTGACCGGCAAGATATTGGATGATCATTATATGGTGAACATGAGAGCGGCGTTTCTATTATCCACACAATTCGCACAAAGATTTCAACGAATGGGGCGAAACGATGGGCGCATCATCAATTTAACCTCCGGACAGGAGCAGGGGCCGATGCCCGGAAACTTGGCGTATGCGGCAACAAAAGGCGCCATTTCAGCATTCACTTCCTCTTTGTCCGCAGAAGTCGCAGAACTGGGCATCACCGTGAACGCCGTCAATCCAGGGCCGACCGACACCCATTGGATGGATGAGGAGATCAGGGATTATTTGCGGCCGAAATTCGGCTTGGGGCGCATCGGGAAACCGGAAGATGCGGCGAACTTAATCGCGTTTTTGGCCAGCGAAGAAGGTGGTTGGATTACCGGGCAAGTGATTCATTCGGAAGGCGGGTTTTTAAGAAGCTAAAAAAGCTGCACCTCCCAATTTGGGGGTGCAGCTTTTCATTTGGATAAATTCAAGGTTAACCGGTAAAGATATCGCCTTTGGGGTGGCGAATCGGTTCTTTATGCTGGCGCGCCAGGGCGAACGCCAAGGTGACAGGGCCGATGCGGCCAATAAACATTAAGATCATGATAACGATTTTTCCGATAACGGAAAGTTCACCGGTCAATCCCATCGATAAGCCGACTGTCCCAAACGCGGAGAAAGCTTCAAAAACGATCCACTCGAAAGGTGCATTTTCTGTATAGCTCAAGACCAAAATGCCGGCAAAGATAGCGGTCATGCTGATAAACACAATCGCTAGAGACCGTTCGAGCAAATGCGAAGGAATCGCGCGGTTGAAAATGACTGCTTCTTTTTTCCCGTTCAGGTAGGAAGCGGTCACTAAGATGATGACCAGGAACGTGGTGAGCTTGATGCCGCTCCCCGTCGATGCACTGCCCGCCCCGATAAACATCAAGAGAGAAATGAGCACGATCGAACCGGTTTCCATGCTGCCGATATCGATGGAATTAAATCCTGCAGTACGCGGCGTGACGGCCTGGAAATACGAAGCCCATAGCTTATCGCCGAGCGGCATCGAACCGAGCGTCTCCATATTGCCATACTCCGACACGAACAGAAACAGCATGGCGAAGAGATTGACGGCGAGTGTCCCCGTCAGCATGATTTTCGAATGCAGCGACAATTGCCGGAATTCCTTGGCGCCCCACATATCGTAGAGAACAGTGAATCCGATGCCGCCCGTGATGAACAGCAGGGTGATGATGATATTAACGGCAGGGTCCCCGACATACGCGCTCAAGGAATCATCCCATAGCGAAAATCCGGCGTTATTGAATGCAGAAACGGAGTGGAAAACACTGGTGAAGAGGCCGAAGCCCCAGCCGTATTCGGGCACCCAGCGAACGGCCAGAAAGGCAGCGGCGATCGCTTCGATACCAAACGTGAAAAGCAAGATGATGCGCACGAGGCGGATCATGCCGCCGAGTGAATACTGGTTGAACGATTGCTGGATGAGGATTCGTCCCCTCAAGCCGATTTTTTTCCCCAGCAGCATGACGATCAATACGGCGAACGTCATCAAGCCAAGACCGCCGATTTGCATGAGCACCATGATGACAGTTTGGCCGAACAGCGTAAAATCGTTTCCTGTGCTGAGAACGGCAAGGCCGGTCACTGTGGTTGCGGAAGTAGCTGTAAATAACGCATCCAAAAAAGAAATCGGCGCCGTCGTTGATACAGGCAAATACAGCAGGATCGCCCCGAAGAAGATGGCCACCAAAAAGGTGATCGACAGCACTTGCGGCGGCGACATATGAATTTTCTTTAATAGATAGGATTTGTTCATGTGCTTCGCCCACTCTTCTTCAGTTTAGACTCGAAACTCTTATCGCACGATATCCATCTCAATTTTCTGCCACTCTTTTCGCTTGATTTTGAGCATAAAAACCATTTCAGAGAAACGGCCTGAGATAAAACCTTTTCTGTCTTTTCTGCGCTTACGGGCTTAGCTGTCGGATTACGGATGGAGAGTACCCCTTCTTCAAAATGAAGATTCACCCCGAGATCAAGTAGCGATCAAATTGGTTCCCCCGCACAGAAATTCATTCTGTTTCAGCAATGTAAAAGGCGGATTGTGTTATGTAAGCTAAAATATACGCCTCTATTTCGGAAAGTCAACACAATTTTATATGGGGGAATAGAACTGATTTATCCAGTTAGTGGAAGAGTCGTGAAATTCTTTTTACAAATTATTTCAAGAAAACTGTAACATTATTGAAAGGCAAACGTGTAAACGGTAGAGATTGATAAGGGGGAGACGATGAAAAACCAACAGCTCGAACAGCTTTTTAAACTGTATTCAAAACCCCTTTATTATTATCTTTGGAAGTTATCAGGTTCTTCCCACCTGGCCGAAGATCTGACCCAAGAAACATTCGTCAGGGCAACGATCTCGCTTCACGCCTATCAAGGAGAAGAAGCGCGGGCGTGGCTTTTCAAGGTGGCGCGCAATATGTACATTGATGAATGGCGCAAACGCAAAAGAAGGCAAAATATCCCTTTGATGAATAGATTCAAGCCGGCTGAAGAGATGATCAGCCCATACGGATTGCCGGAAAATGAGGCTTTGGCGCAAGAGCGGAAGGACGATTTGCACGCCTTGTTCAATTATTTGCCGGAACATTACCGGACGATCCTGTACTTAAGGGAAGCGGCGGAATTTAGTTATGCTGAAATAGCAACAGCGATGGATCTGTCAGTGGATCAAGTCAAGGTCACGCTCCATCGTGCGCGGAAAAAACTCGAAACAATTGCAAAACAGAAAGGGTGGCACGATGACAGAATGGAATGAAGCATTGGAAAAGAAAATACTGAAGAAATCCCGTTTTGTTTTAACCGTTCGCATTCTCCGCATATTGATGCTTGGGGTTCTACTATACGGGGCCTATATGATCGCTTTGGCATTTATTACGGATAGGCTGCAAGCGGCAGAAGAAAATGAATACTATACGAAACTCGCCTTGGAGTGGACTGTGCCCAATGTCCGCGGGGCATTTGGCTTCGAAGAAGAAGAAATCTCTCCATTCGGGACCACTGGATTTTCCTATCCTTTGGTTAGGACAGTAGGCAAAGAGGAAATAGTCGTAGGGGAAGCGCAGGTGACGAAACGCTTAGTAAACAGCCTGTCGTCCATCGAGTACCAAACCCCTTCAAGGGATGAACTCGATCGTTTTTTCTTTTTCTATCCGGAAGACCCGCGCAATGGTAATTCACTGGAAGCTTACGGCCAGCCTGATGTTTGGGACACCCTAGACAAGCTGCACGAAGGGACCGTAGCGGAAATGGCCTTTTCGACAGACCGCTTCATGACGCCTGAAGAGTTGATCGCGCAATTGGAATCTTATGATATTGATGTTCTATGGATACCATTGCATACGGGTGAATTTGAAGCGTTCACGCCGGGCAGTTGGGGAGGCGGCGGTGACGATCTGTCGGTGAATACCGTCTTCGGCCTGACGGGTGGGCAAACCGCTTCCGACGATTTCCGGTCCTTTTCTTCTATCTACCGGCTTGATTCCGAAACACTGCAAGACAGTAAACAGATGATGACGGCCAATATGGAAACTTTGCTCGACAAAAAGCCTGCTTCTTATTATGAAGGGTTTTTAGGCTTGAGTTTTTTGAATGAACGCTATGAGTATATAGAAGAAAACGGCTTTAGGGTTTACGGCGCTGTGGTCACTGGCCCGGTCAAGGAATTATTGAAGCTCGAGGAGGAAGCCATGGTGTCCGGTGAGCAGCTGGGGCAAGTGGAATTGTGGAATTGGGAAGAGGAGTAAATACAATAAAAAGAAGCGAGGAGACGCTGCCGTGTGCAGCATGTCCTCGCTTCTTTATGGGATAATGGAAAATTCTTTCAAAAAACCCTTCAAGCCGGCTTCGTCGTATAGTAGATATCTTCAATGTCTTGAGCGGGCAACGGGCGGTTAAAGTAATAGCCTTGTGCCTGGTTGCACTGTTCGGATCTCAAAAAGTCCAGCTGCTCTTCCGTTTCCACGCCCTCAGCGATGACGTTCAATTCCAGATCGTGCGCCATGCGGATGATGGTTTTAACAAGTGCCGCATCTTTTGAATCGCTTTTGATGTTGCGGGTGAAATGCTGGTCGATCTTCAAGCTGTCGATCGGGAATAGCTTCAAATAGCTGAGTGAGGAATAACCGGTGCCAAAATCGTCAATCGATAAATGGACGCCGAGCGCCGCCAGTTCTTCCATGGTAGAGATGGCGCTGTCCGCATTCTGGATGATCGTTTCCGTCAATTCCAGTTCCAGATATTCTGGAGCCAGACCGGTTTTTTTCAAGACGATGCTGACGACTTCGGTCAAATCCTTTTGCGCAAACTGGCGCGCGGAAATATTGACTGCTACACGGAAGGGGGCAATCCCTAAGTCTTGCCAGTATTTGTTCTGCCGGCACGCCTCTTCCAATACGAATTCGCCGATTTTCGTGATGCTCCCGGTTTCTTCGGCAATTGGGATGAACTCTGCAGGCGAGATCATTCCCCATTCGGGATGGTTCCACCTGAGCAAGGCTTCAACACCGATGATCTGGTCGGTTTTCAAGCTGATCTGCGGCTGGTAATGGATGGCGAATTCGCCGTGTGCCAAGCCTTTCCGCAAACCTGTGGCCAGTCTCGATTTTCGGGCGATTGATTCATTCATATCACGCGTGAAGAATTGGAAAGCGTTTTTTCCTCCTTCTTTTGCCTGGTACATCGCGATATCCGCATTTTTGACCAAAGTCTCGGAGTCACTGCCGTCAGAAGGATAGGTGCTGATGCCGACTGAAACGCTCGTGAAGATTTCTTCGTTTTCAAAACGGAACGGTGTATTCAAGGCGTCAATCAAATCTTGTGCCCGGGCCGCCGCTTGGCTGTATTCGGTATTCGGCAAAAGCAGGATGAATTCATCGCCGCCAAGCCGCGACAGCGTATCTTTCGGGCTGATCTGGGCTTCTAGGCGGCTGGCGACATTTTTTAAAAAGAGGTCGCCGACTGAATGCCCGAACCGGTCGTTGATCATTTTGAAATTATCCAAATCCATATAAAACAGCGAGAAATTCAAGCCGCGTTCATCCGCGTGACGCAGCAAGGAATCCAGCCGGTCGTTAAACAAACGGCGGTTCGGCAAGCCGGTCAACGGGTCCAGATAGACAAGGTCGTTGATTTTGTCTTCAGAGGCTTTGCGCTCGGTGATGTCCCGGAGGATGCTGCTGAAGAAAATACCGTTTTCCGTTTCCCATGTGCCCACCGACATCTCAAGCTGGAACTCGCTGCCATCTTTCCGGCAGCCCGTCAACTCGACAGTGCTGCCGATGACATGGGGCTCACGCGTCTTGCGATAGGCTTCCATGCCTTTTTCATGCGCTTCCTTGAAGCGGTCCGGAATGATGATATTGATATTGCGTCCAAGGATCTCTTCCTTTTCATAGCCGAAAATGGCTTTAGCGCCTTGATTCCACTGGACGACCAAACCTTGAAAATCGGCCACGATAATGGCATCTTTTGCCGATTCGATCACCGATTGAAACTTCATCTCGGATTCTTCCGATTGTGTTTCCAACCGGCGGTCCGTCCGCACGCTCGCAAGTGCAACAACGAATAGCAGCAGCATGCCGCCACCGATGCCATAGGCGAGCAGCGTGCTATTGACGGAAAACGGTGAACTATGGCCTGCTGCGTGACCCATCTGGGAGAAATCCGCCGCAGCCATGCCGGTATAATGCATGCCGGAGACCGCGAACCCGATTAACACCGCACCCGCCAGCTTGCGCCAGTGGAACCTGGGCACGTTCGGAATATAGAACAGCAATGCCAAGCCGACAAAAGAAGCGGCAAAGGCGATCAGTGCCGATAATGCCCACATGAATGGATCGTAGGAAATCATTGCATCCATGCGCATGGCGCCCATGCCCAGATAATGCATCGACACGATCCCCGTGCTGATGAAGAACGCGCCCGTGAACAGATTGCGCCAAGTGACGGAGGGCTTGCTGATAAGATAGAACGCAATTGCGCAAGAAATGACCGCCGGCACGATCGACAATAACACCAAGCCGAAGTAATAAGAGACTTCGACCGGCAAATGAAACGCCAGCATGCCGATGAAATGCATCGACCAAATGCCGAGCCCCAAAATAAAGGCGCCAGCTGTAATCCAGCGCAGGCGTGATACGTTTTTGGCGTATTTTAGGCGGCTGCTGATGTCGAGCGCGACAGAGGCGGAGAAGACGGCGACCAGGATGGAAAGGGCGACAAGGGGGAGGTTGTACGAACTGATGAGATTATTGATGGGACTCACACTCTTTCTTTAGTGGTTTTGATGGGGATATTATTAAAATAATAGAGAAAAATAGCCGAGACACCCATTTCCTTAATAAAATCAACCACCATAAACCGAAAGTTCTCACGGAATAAAAGTTAATTTATGGAAATTATAAGAAAGGTCATAAGACTTACATAAACGAAAAATATTTTATCTAACTAAGACCATAAGACATCATAAATATCCAAATAAAGCTATTTTTTATTAGAATACCACATTTGTCTCGAAACGAAACTATTCATTGGGCTTAAAACTTTAGTATAGTAAAGAGTGGGTTTATTTTTGTATTCTTGAATAATAAAACCAGATCCGGATGAAATTGAAATGAGCTTCCTTAGTGTCACTTCATTCATGCGAGATAGTTTTTCGGTGTAACGGGTATAGTAAATGTATTGCCTGATTAACGAATATAGGAGGATTCATACATGAAAAATTTGCAAGCGACTGTCACGTTAAATAACGGAAGCGAGATGCCCTGGCTTGGCCTTGGCGTATTCCGTGTAGAAAACGGCCCTGAAGCGACTGAAGCCGTCAAAACGGCCATCGTCAACGGCTACCGCAGCATCGACACTGCGGCCATTTACGGGAACGAAGAAAGCGTCGGGGAAGGCATCCGCCAGGGAATCAAAGCGGCGGGGATCTCGAGGGAAGACTTGTTCATCACTTCAAAACTATGGAACGACGATTTCGGCTACACGTCCGGCATCCAAGCTTATGGGACAAGCCTGAAGAAATTGGGGCTGGAGTATCTGGACTTGTACTTGCTCCACTGGCCCGTTGAAGGCAAATACAAAGAAGCGTGGAAAGCGCTCGAACATCTCTATATGGACGGGCAGGTCATCGCGATTGGCGTCAGCAATTTCCAGATCCATCATTTAGAAGACCTGATGGAAGACGCAGACATCAAACCGGTCGTCAACCAAATCGAGTATCACCCGCGCTTGACGCAAGAGAAGCTGCTCGCATTCTGCCGCGAACACGATATCCAGGCGGAATCGTGGTCGCCGCTCATGGCAGGAGAAGCGCTTGAGCAGCCGGAGCTGAAAAAAATCGCGTCTAAGTATGATAAATCAGTTGCACAGGTCATTTTGCGCTGGAATCTGCAAAACGGCGTCGTGGCCATTCCGAAGTCGACCAACGAAGGGCGCATTGTGGAAAACTCCCAAGTGTTCGATTTTGAATTAACGGAGGAAGACATGGAGCGGATTTCGGCATTGAACGAAGACCGCCGCGTCGGCCCGGACCCGGACAATTTTAATTTTTAAAGGGAAACTAACACTAACATTAAGTGAGTGTTTGCATTTCCGCCCAGAACAAAAGGAAGCGAAAAGCCCATGGGCTTTTCGCTTCCTTTTATTTTTCTAACGTATAGCCGATTTTATTCAACGCCGATTCAATGTCGGCGACATACTCGGTTTTTAACTGTGACAAGTGTTCGCTGACGCCCGGCCTTTGCACAAGCCAAGGCGGCAGGCCGGTCATCATTACTTTAACACCCATGATGTCCAATCCTGCGACCAGGCTTTTCAGGACATCGGGAAATTGATTCTCCAACAAGCGCAATTGGGAAAGGTCAATAACAAAGGAATGGATGCCTTTATCGGCCGCGTAATGCAAAGTGTCTTCCATGATTTTCTGGGAGCGGTTTTCATCGATATTTCCTTGAAGCGATAAGATTGCCAACCCTTTTTTGATCGGGATGATCGGCACGCTCAATAGTTCAATGTCTGCCAAGGTAGAATCCAGATGGATCACATAAGACAGCACGTCCGCCATTTGCCTGAGAAACTGGATGTCGTTGTCGGTAAAATCTTTTTCTTCTTTGTCCATAACGCATAAGGCACCAAACACTTCGCCGTAAAAATCGCGCAGCGTCACGCCAAGAAAGCCTTTTCCTTCAAGCTCTTTCGTCAAGTCCATATGTTTTGTTAATGCAAAAGAACTTAAATCATTTGTTTTCACCACTTCGTGGTCGCTTTGGAAGATTAACCGGCAGTAAGCACCATCATAATCCACCACAAAGCCTTCCGGAATAAGGTAATGGTCTTTATTGAAGGAACTAATGACTTCTAATGCGGCCGAACCTAGCTGCGTCACATAAGCGCTATTAACGTCCAGTTCCTCACTGATCACTTGAAATAGTTTATAGGAGACGGCTTTCAATGAATCATGCGTCGACATTCTTTTGTTTTCGTTCATCTTACGTTCCTCCCCAACTTCTGGGGGGACCCTGCCAGTCATCTTTGATGTATAGAGTCATTTCCCTTTACGTGCAACTTAATGTTATTCAAGTTTTCATAAAAACTCCAGTTTAAACGTCCAGTCAGTAGGGTAGCCCCTCATGTTTCTGCATCTAACCCTATAGAAGTGGGGATTTGAGGTCAAGAAAAAACATTTCGCATGGCGAAAAAAGACTTCGCCTACAGCTCGAAATTTTATCAAATGCGGGTTTGCTTACTGCTCGAGGCCGGCCTTTGCACGTGCTGTGGAAAATTCATCCGCCCGGTCCAAGCGGGTGCTGAGAAACGCAAGTCCCGATGCGAGCAAGGCGCACAATGCGCCGACCCAAGACAGGTGAATATAGCCGCCCTGTGCGACCGCGTAGCCGCCGAGTGTTGCACCGAGTGCGATGCCGATATTGACAGCGACAGGCGTCAGCGACGAAGCGAAATCTTTGGCTGCGGGCGAATAGATTGTAGCCAAGTTCATCAAATACATTTGGATGGTGGCGTTCATCGCGTAAATCATGACCGCCATCAGCATGAGACTGACGAGCCCTGCGAAAGTTGTACCCATCGTGAAATAAAGCGAAGCCAAAATGACCGCCTGCACGATGAACACATAGCGCAGCTTGCGGACGCCGTTGCGCCCGGCGATTTTGCCGGCCAATACATTGCTGAGAATTGAAAAAGCGCCGTATGCGAGCAGGACGGCACTCACGTAGCGTGTCGGGATGCCCATGCCGTCTTCTAAGATCGGCGTGATATATGTGTAAATCGTATAGGTGCCGGCGATGGAGAAGGTCGGGATAAAGAAAGCCAAAATCATCCGTGGATTGGCCAACAATGCAAGCTGGTCCTTAGCGGAGGCTTTAACGACTTTCAATTTGCGCGGCAGGATAAAGATGGCCATCACTAAGCTGATGATGCCGAGCAAGGTCGTAAACCAAAACGTCAGCTGCCAATTGCCGAGCTGGCCGATGAGTGTGCCGAGCGGGACGCCGATGACATTGGAGATGGTGAAGCCGGCGAAAATCAGCGCGATGATGGGGCCTTTTTTGCTTTCCGGCATGATGTCACTGGCGATGCTCATCGATAAAGCGACCAAGACACCGCTGACGACGGCTGTAATGATGCGCGAGAAAATCAGCAATTCATACGATCCGGATAATGCGCTGAGGATATTTCCGGCCGTGAAGATCGAGATCAAGGTTAGCATCAGTGGATATTTGGGAAAGCGGCTGACAAAAGCGGTCAAAAACGGGGTTCCGATAGCATAAGCAATCGCAAATCCTGACACAAGCGTCCCGGCAACTGCCAAGCTGATATTCAAGTCCGCCGATACTTCGGCGAGCAGGCCGACAATAACGAATTCACTCGTGCCCATGACGAAGGTCAATAAGGTCAAGGTGAACGCCAATACTTTCTGTTTCGTAGTGAATAATTCTGGTGGTGAAGCTGTTTCCATAACAATCTACTCCTCTATGTAATGCATGTGGAAAATCAGTTTATTGTAATATAGAAATATCTAAGATTATCGATATAAGAAATCAAAAAAAGAGACGAGCCCGGTCTCAAACTTCCTCGTTGATGAATTTTGCGACCTTCGCTAATGTCTCCTCATTGCGCCTGTAATACGTCCATTGCCCATAGCGCACAGCCTCAAGCAACCCAGCTTTTTGCATGAGCGATAAATAATGCGACACGGTGGATTGGGACAAATTCACTTTTTCTTGAATATCGCCGACACAGACGCCGCCTTCGATGCTGACCTCCTTGGGCAAATGCGCTTGCTGTGCAGGGAAATTCTTCTCCGGTTCCCGCAGCCATTTTAAGATGTTCAAACGGGTTTCATTCGACAATGCTTTAAAGATATCAATAACATTTAAATTTTCCATGGGGCTATCTTATATCGATACTATTCGATATGTCAAAACAAAGCGTTTCAAAGCGACAATCTCTTAAAGAAATCCAACGGCCAATATTATCTAAGGAGTTAAATATGGTAAAATCAAGAAAAAACAGAATAGTGAGGCTTTTAGGATGAAACTAAGTGATTTTGAGAAAACGATCCGGCAATTGTTCGGCGAGGAATTGCTGAAAGAAGACGACGAATACGGCTTCACGAACATATCGGATGGGGAGATCCACAAAATTGGCTATGCGACCAATTTATCTCTTGAAACCGTAGAACTGGCCATTGCACAAGGCGTCGATTTGATGGTGACGCATCATGATGCTTGGGATTTCATCTACGGCTTGAAAGAAGCGTGTGCCGCTAAACTGGCAGCTCATAACATCAGCCATTTCTGGATCCATGCGCCGCTCGATTTCGTGGACTTTGGCACCTGCACCTCGTTGATGAAGGTATTGGAAGTAGATGAAATCAATGCCTACTCCACTTATAGCGAATCGGAAGGCGAACTTCCGGGCATCGCGGAATTTACTGATCCTCTAGAGTTCGAGCAATTGGTTGAAAGAATGCGCAGCGCTTTAAACGAACCGGTGCGCGCGTGGCAAAATAATGCTGAGCCCGTCAAACGGATCGGCGTCTTGACCGGAGCGGGCCATTCCTCTGCATTGATCCGCGAGGCCGCTGAAAGAGGATGCGATACGTATGTCACCGGAGAAGCTACGCTCTACACGATCCAGTATGCGCAGTTCGCTGGCATCAATCTACTGGTCGGCAGCCACACCTTCACGGAAATCTTCGGCGTAGCGAGCTTAGCCAAGAAGATTGCGGAAATGCATCCGGATGTGGAGATTTTGGAGTTGGAAGAAGCACATTTTGAGTTGAACCATTGATGAAAGCTGTTGGCTTAGTATAGTAGTTTATTAGGCAAGTTCATTGATATAGGAAGTTTCCTAAAATAAAATGACTTGAAAACAGAGCTAGAGAGAGCGTGATCACATTGGAAACAAAACTAATTGTTTTGCGAGGAAATTCTGCAAGCGGCAAAACGACGATAGCGAAACGCCTGCAAGATCATTTCGGGCGGGGCACCTTATTGGTGTCGCAAGATGTAGTTCGCCGTGACATGCTTAGGGTGCAGGACCGGGACGGCAACCTATCGACAGAGTTGATCCGGCAGATCACGGAATATGGCAAAAGCAAATGCCCAATCGTCATTTTGGAAGGGATCTTCATGAAGCAGCGTTATGAACGGTTGCTGCTCGACTTGATCAAGTTTTATGACGGAGAAGCATTGGTCTACTATTTTGATTTGCCATTCGAAAAAACGCTGGAGCGCCACAATACACGTTCTCAATCTCAGGACTTCGGGGAAGAATCGCTGAAAAAATGGTGGACCCCGAAAGACGATTTGGGTGTGCCAGGTGAACAATTACTGACAGAGAAAATGTCTGAGCAAGCGATCGTCGAACTGATTTGCAGCCGGGTTGAAGAGCATCAGAAGGTCAATAAAAGCAAAGGAGCAAGTACATGACTATATTCAATCGACTTAAAACAGTGGACCAGATCGGGATTTATTCCCCGTCGTCTCCGATCACTTATAATTCACCGGTGCGCTTTAAACGGGCGAAAGGTTTTCTAGAATCCAAAGGCTTTGAAATTGTGGAGGGCAGCTTGACAGGCAAGCGGGATTTCTACCGATCGGGGACGACACAGGAGCGGGCAGAAGAGCTGAATGAATTGATCCGCAACCCGGACGTCCGCTGCATCATGTCGACGATCGGCGGCACGAATTCCAATGCGCTGTTGCCGTATATTGATTACGAAGCGTTTAAAAAAGATCCGAAAATCATGATCGGTTACTCGGACGCGACGGCTGTGCTGCTCGCCATCTATGCCAAGACCGGCATTCCGGTGTTTTACGGCCCGGCGCTGGTACCGTCTTTCGGTGAACATGAACCGTTCGTGGATTATACATATGATTATTTCGAAAAAGTATTGATGCATGAGCAAGCCCTTCCGTATGCAGTGGAATTGCCGCCATATTGGACGGATGAACCGGTGAATTGGGAAGAAAAAAAACAGGAAAAGGAAATGAGAAATAACGAGTGGGTGAGTGTGACACAAGGCAAGGTGACGGGACGCTTGGTCGGCGGAAATTTGAATACGATGGCCGGCATCATGGGAAGCCCGTATATGCCGGTGATTGAAAGCGGTGATATTTTGTTGTTGGAAGATACGATGAAAACGGCCGCTGTCGTGGAGAAGAACTTCAATTTGCTGAAGCTCAACGGTATTTTCGATAAAGTAGCGGGAATCATTTTGGGCAAGCATGAATTATTCGACGATCAAGGAACCGGCAGAAAACCGTACGAGATTTTGCTGGAAGTGCTGGGAGGCCGCGAGTTGCCGATTCTTGCCGATTTTGACTGTGCGCATACCCAGCCGATGCTTGCGATGCCAATCGGCAAAACCGTCACATTGAATGCAACGGAAAAACGAGTGGAAATCATGGAGCAATGGATTCGTTGATTAAGGGGGGCTACGATGAAAACGATCGGGTTGATTGGCGGGATGAGCTGGGAATCGTCAGCGGAATATTACCGGCTGCTTAATGAGCAAGTGAAACAGCATTTGGGCGGCCTGCATTCGGCTGAATGCTTGATGTACAGTGTGGACTTCGAGGAGATTGAACGCTTTCAGTCAGAAGGGAAATGGCAACAAGCAGGCGAGCGATTGGCGGATGTTGCCCGTGCGCTTGAAAAGGGCGGTGCGGAGCTGATCGTCTTGTGCACGAACACGATGCACAAAGTGATTTCTTCTATAGAAGAAGCTGTCTCGGTGCCGGTTTTGCATATCGCAGATGCGACCGCAAAAGAGATCGATGCAAACCATCTCCATACGGTAGGGTTGCTCGGCACCAAGTACACGATGGAGCAGGATTTCTACAAAGAACGCATTGCAGACAGCGGTATCGAAGTGTTGATTCCGGAAGCTGCAGAACGCGACATGATCAACCAAATCATTTTTGACGAATTGTGCTTAGGGAAAATCAGCCACTTGTCAAAAATGAAATACCAACAAGCCATCCAAAACCTCATCAATCGCGGAGCACAGGGTATCATTCTTGGCTGTACGGAAATCGGCTTGTTGATACACGAAGAAGACGCAAATGTGCCGCTGTTTGATACGGCAAAGATTCATGCGCGAGCAGCGGTGGAGAGCGCTTTAGAATAAAGTGAGACTCAATAATGATTTTTTAAAAACAGCAAAATGTCTTCATTAATATCTGAGAGGTGGTTTATAGAAGGGAAGTGACCCATTTCGTAAGTCTTGAAAGTTGAAAGATTGGGAATGACTTCTTCCGCTGCTTTCTTTACTTTACTTTCCGGGAAAAAGACATCTTTAGTTCCGGCAATGACCAAGGTAGGCGAATGGTAATTTGATAATTCTTTTTTTGTTGTTAATTTAGGCATGTCCTGTTCCAAGCGAACATAATTAAATACATCGCCAATTATTCTTCTATCTTGCTCTTGCATAAGTCCATCAGACATTCTATCGGTAAGCTTGATGAGGTGCTTTTCGGATTTGGTGAGCTTATACATGCCTAAAGGGAATAAGATGTCTTTAACCATCTTTGATTTAGAACCGAGACGAAGACCAGCCGGTGAGACAAGCACCGAACAGGCAATTCGCTCAGGAGAAAAAGTCGCGAGCCTCAAGATAATTCCCGCTCCATAAGACGGTCCGACCACTGCAGCGCGCTCGATGGAGAAATGATCCATAAGTTCCGTTGCCCACTTTGCAAAGCTGTCATCTTTTGCTGAAATTCGCCTTTCGTCACTGTATCCAGGATGTCCGATGGTGTCTGGCGCATAGATGCGATAAGTCTTAATGAGCGGCAAAAACCAAGACAAGGTCATCGGGTTGATACAATTGCCGCCTTGAAAAACAATAACAGGTTTTCCTTCCGGCGGCCCGGCAACAAGCACGTGGGTATCGCCAAAACTTGTCTTCACATTGGTCTGCTCGATCTCGCACCCAAAGTTTGATAAATAGCTGTCGTAATGGTTGGCGATGATTGATTTTCCGTCTTTTTTGTAAATCGTATCATGTTGCATAGTGTATCCTCCCTTTTTTGGGAACCGAAATCTCTTCACAAAAGTTTGTGCCTTTGAAGCGGATGATTTTAAAACGTTTTTTTCAGTATGTTCGATAGATCTTGAAAATTAAAGAATTATTTTAACAGCACAAGTAAATTAAATTGGTGGAGGACGGGAGAGAGAAATGACTATTAGAAATACTGCTGTTTGATACGGCAAAAATCCATGTTGAGGCAGCAGTGAAAGAAGCGCTGAATAACTGAAGCTAGAAGGGGGAAGTCGAAATGGGATCACGCATGATGCATTTGATCATTGCCGAGCACGTAGCGGAAAAAATCAACATTTCCGACCGGCCGCGGTTTCTCTTGGGTGGCATTGCACCGGATGCAGTTCACGGAAGAGAGCAAAAAACCAAGTCTCATTATTACGAGGGCAGCGTAGACGATGGGACAAGACGCGTGCATTACGAAGGCTTCATAGAGAAATACCAGAAAGAGATTCAGGACGAATTCATTCTTGGGTATGTGGTGCATTTAGTGGCGGATGATGTGTGGATGAAAGACATCTATTTCAAAAAAGACATGAAAAGCCGCATCGATGCCGACCCGGCAGTGCTCGAAAAATGGCATGCGGATTTCCGGAAGCTTAACGGTCTGCTCGTTGACCGATTTGATTGCGCAGGACTGGAACAACAATTGGCATCCGCCGAACTTTCCGAGACTCTTATAGAAGAAATCGAACTCAATAACTTGCGGGAATTCACCGAAGAGACGCTTGTCGATTTCCACTCACCGAAGCTATCTTCAAGCCAGGACTTGGAGATATATACAGTTGAAGAAATTACCGGCTATATCAAGTCCGCGACAGAACAGGCAGTTCGCGTACGCCTGTCTCTTGGGATGCAGGAACGGCAAGGGAGTGGACACCTTGGCCATTAGAAATTCCGCGAAAGCGATCATTGTCAAAGACGGCAAAGTATTGCTGACGACCAATGAAGACGCAGAAGGCAGCTATTATCTTTTCCCCGGCGGCGGGCAGGAGCTCGGCGAGACTTTGCCGGAAGCGGCCGTCCGTGAATGTCTCGAAGAAATCGGCTGCGCCGTTGAAGTGAAAAGCCTGATCCACATCCGCGAATACATAGGCGAGCGCCACGAATATGCCGAGACCGAGCGCGGCATTCACCAGATCGAATATTATTTTGAGTGCCTGTTGCAGGGGGACTTGCAATCGGCCGCACCGTCGAACCCCGATACGCAGCAAACCGGCTTTGAATGGGTGGAAATCCAGGGCTTATTGGAGCACCGGATTTATCCGAAAGGCATCCGCCGCTGGATCCAGGAGTTTGAGAGTGGTAACGGGAATTCGGTTTATCTGGGTGCGTTTAATTAAATCACAGAACATATAAAGGGACAGCCGAAATCATCCGGCTGTCCTTTTTCGTATATACGTCTATTCCTGGACCGTGCGTTGAAAGGAGCTGCGGCCAACATATGCAATCCAACTGGCGATAGCGAGCAAAAGGCCAGACAAGACAAAGACTGAGCGGATGCCGAACAAATCGGCCAGTATCCCCATCAGCAGCGAGGAAACGCCGAATGTGCCCATGCCGATCGCCCCGAGCGTCGTGAACACGGTCGGCAACTGCTCTTTTGGCACACTCGTCTGCACAACGGTCTGCTGCGGGATATTTTTCAGCTGGCTAAAGACGCCGACCAGAACGGATAATAGAAGCGCCACGAGCGGCATGCTGTTCAACCCGAACAGCACAGTCGCCGCGCTGCTGAAAATCGCCCCGGTGAGGATGAAACGGCTGAGATTGCGTTCGACCCATTCTGTAAATCGCAGGCAAATGAGGCTTCCTGCGATCAAACCGATAAAGAACGAACCGTTGATAAAGCCCCACCATTTTTCATCGACTGCGAGTGCTTCGCTGACAAAGACATACAAAATCGCAGCGATCCACACGGCGCCGGCAATCGTCTCAAGCATCTCCATCATCGCAATGCGCTTTAATACCGGCGTCTTTGAGACGGTGTGCCAGCCTTTGGTGATCTGCTGCCATTTGTTTTTGGGTTGCGGCGGAGTGCTGTCGACTCGAGACAAGCTGCTCAACAACAGGGTTGAAAGCAAGAACAACCCTGCTGTCAGCCAGGCCAGTTCGATGGCAGCGAGCCAAATCAATAAGGAACTGCCGACAAACCACATCGAGGTCTGGATTAGCTGCGTAACGGTCTCGGCGATGCCGTTCGCCTTCAACAGCTGCTCACTTTTTACGTAATTCGGAATCAAGGCCTGTGTGACTGGATTGGCGCAACCGTCCAAAAGCGCCACCAAACTGATCAGTAAAAACAGCACGGTGAAATTGGCCGTGGTTAACTGCGGCAGAAATAGGGCTAAGGCAATCAACAAGCTAGTCTTGCCCATTTGCGAGCCCGCAAGCAGCCATTTTAAATCAACGCGCTGCATGAAGAGCGGCGTTAAGGTGTTCGAGACGAACATCGAACTGGTGATGACGAACGGCACCAAAGCGGCAGCCGTGGCGGAACCGGTCAATTCGAAAATCAGGTAAATGACGCTGACGATATAAAGCACGTCGCCAATATTCGCAAGCGACTGTCCCGCCAGCAATAAATGAAAGTTTCTATTCAGTTTCATGATGAATCCCCCAAGAGTCAATTTCGTAAATGACTTCTAGTGCAGGAGATAACTTAGATTGGACTGATCGTCACGCCGGATGTTCCTTTCGTAGGGAAGACAAAGCTTGGGGAATTTGTCTTCAGGATGGATTGATTTCATTATACGCTAAATAATTGGAAAACAAATGGCGGCGAAAGAAAATAATGGATATAGTAGAAACAAAGCTTATGATTTAGTACGGAAAATCTTTGGAACGGGAAGCAGGTCATTACATGAATAAAGCGAAATTGCAAAAAGCGGTCCTCTACGCTGAAGTGACATCTCCGGAATTTTTAGGGGACGGGGCTTGGCATGATGCATGGAAAGTCGAAAAAGAGGGCCGCGGACTGGTCTTGCGAATCCCAAAGGACATCGTTTACGGCAAGCCGGCTGAATTTAACGAAGAAGAATTGACCGCTGAATACGCCTCGACAAAACTTTACTATCATTCGGTCAATCAAGCAGTAAAAGGCGCTGCACCGGAGTTTTTCCAGTTCCATGTTTCTGAACAATTGAGCTATACGCTCGAATCGTTCGCCGGAAAGCCTATCGATTTGCATGAACTGACACGAGCACAAGCGATTGAGGCCGGAAAGGCGCTCGGTGAGATTTACCGGAAAACGGAAGAGATTCCGCACGGCTTGGACGGTTTCGGCTATTTGCATTGGACAGAGGAAAGCGGGCTGAGAGGCAGCATCACCGGAGATGTCCGCCAATTCCTGAAAGAAGAAAGTGAAGAGCATTTGTCGGATTACCGGGAACTCAGCGAAGCGCGTCCTGAGTTTCAGGACGCTGCGGTGAACGATGCGCTGAACTTGGCAGTGGCGCTGAGGGAGCGAGGATTCACCCAGCCGCGCCTGAGCAATCAAGACGCTTCGCCTGAAAACATCTTGATAAACGGAACGCAGGTTTGCCTGATTGATCCGTTCCCGAATATTTATTACCCGAGGGGAATGGCCGGGAACTTCATGAACCTTTACGACACGTTTTTTATCGCGCTATCGGATACCGAGCGTTATGGGAAGCACCGGTTTGCTGATTGTGCAGATAATTTAAAGGGTATTGCGGATGGATTTCTGGCCGGCTATAGCGCCGGCGATAGCCGGGTTCAGGCTGAAGTCAGGGGCGAGCAATTGCTGCAGCTGCTGGAAACCGCCTATAGCCAGTTTCATTTATTGTCGGGAAACCTGCCGGAAGAAGCGCGCATCCGCTACGGCAACAAAAGGCAGATTGAAGATCGGCTCGCGACATTGGCGGGTGAATTGAAAGCCTTGGCAGCATCGGAAATAGGGAACTTCGAGGAAGCGTTGGAGAACGGGGCAAGCCTTTAAATATATCTATATGCGTTAAGAATAATACAAAGAAAGTGGAATTTCGAGGAGGAATTACATGAATGGCAAAGACATTCTTTCTAAATTCAAACAAGACCTCACTACTTATTCACCGGAACAGTTGCGGAGCATTCCCGAAAAAGGCGTATGGTCGATCGGGCAAATGTATGACCATATCATCGTCGTGGCGCATGAGTATCTCGACCAAGCCGCTGTTTGTTCGGAAGCACAAGAGCAAGGTCACTTAGAGAAAACCCTTGCTGGCAAGGAGTTATTTCATACCAAAGGATTCCCGCCCATCAAAATTAGATTACCGGACGAAATGAATGCTCCTCCCAATAATTCAGACAGCCAGGAAGAGCTGATCGACAGGATGGAAAAATTAATTCAAAGGCTGGAGTACTGGGAATCGCAAGTGGATGAAATCCATCCAGAGCGCAAAGCAAAGCATGGCGGATTCGGCTGGCTGAACGCGGGAGAATGGCTGAATTTGGTGGAAATGCACTCTCGCCACCATCTGCGTCAAAAAGAAGAGCTGGAAAGCTACTTGGAATAGATTTGGTTTATTAAGTGTCTATAATTTCACTGGGACATCACCAAAAGTGAAAATGGCTAAACTGAAAGCCAGACAGAGAGCTGGCAGCATTAATAAAATCATACTAATGAGCAGTTTATAGAGGAGGTGAACGTATGGAAATCACCTTGCACTTGCTCCACGAAAAAGATGCAGCAGCATTGTTCCAGTTCGAGTTGGAGAACCGGGAGTTTTTCGAGCGGCTGGTGCCTGGCCGTGGGGATGACTTCTACGTCTTCGAACAGTTTGTTTTGAGGCATCGGGAGTTGTTGAAAGAACAACAAGCGGGACTTGCTCGCTTCTACCTGATCAAAAACGATGCAGGGGACATTCTCGGGAGAATCAACTTGGTGGATATTGACAAGCGCCATCAAACAGCTGAAATCGGATTTCGGATTGGGGCAAAATACGGCGGACAGGGCATCGGAAGCCGTGCCTTGAAACTCTTGCTTGATGCCGATTTAGGATTGAGGAAAATACACGGAAAAACCACGAACGTTAACCGCGGCTCTCAAAAAATATTGGTGAAAAACGGATTTCAGGAAAAGGGTATGGGGGAAGAGGAATTTAACATGAATGGCCAGGACATGCATTTTGTCTATTATGTATGGGAAACGGACGAAAAATGACAGAATCCTAGTTTCCCAATTGAACAATATGAGCTGAATTCAAGCGGTGTGAAGGTTTGGTTTTCAAATCATAAGCATATTCATAGTATTAAATGCCTCAAACTGCCCTGGAAGATCAAAACACGATCTTCCAGGGCAGTTTTTTCAGCTAGCGAATAAGTGCAGCAGAAGCTCGTTGCAAGCTTCTGGATTCCCTGTCGGTGCATCCGTTAGGAAGATAATTCAATAGGTTTTCAAGTAAATCGAAGAAACCGCTTTAGCCCAGTCCCAAAATATGATATATTTTGGGTCAACTACAGAACACACATTCGGAAGAAGCGGCTCTGGATGCTACAAAACACCATGATTTTCTATTGAATGTCCACAACGACACGATCAGGTGAACGAACGGATAAGAACGAGAAAAGGAAGTGGAACATGAAACAAAAAATACCGGCACTTACATTAAAGGTCAGAAACAGTTCCGGCGGCCATATCTTCTATCTGACGAAAGAAACTAAGCACTATGTTGATAATATTGTCGTTTTCATATTAGACGGTTTAAAGAGCAACGAGCATGTCTTGATTGTGGAAAATAAGCGTTTGACCCCTCTAATCCAGAAACGGCTTCAATCGGTTTTGACGGCTGAAGAACTGGACAAGGTTTATTTTTTCGATAGTTACAAGCTTTATTGGCATAAAGGAAATTTTCATCCAAGCACGATCGTCGAATATTTCCAGGAAAATTTCGACGTCTCAGCATTGCCGGTTCGCCATTTTCGGACTTGGGGGCATATCGAATGGAACACGCGTGACGGCTTGGAAGAAGCGCTTTTGTCGTACGAAGAGCGGGTAGACCTGTTGATCACGGAGCACAATTTGATTGCGGTGTGTGCATACGACGCCATGCGTGTCGAGCAGCATTTGCAGGACCAACTCGGCTTGCACCACAATTACCTCATGGAAGACGACAGCATCACATCTTTATAGCCAGTCGCTTCCAGACTTGCTTAACGAAGGGCTACAATTGAAAATGAGGCATTTCAAGAGCGCACAAAAAGGGCTTCCCGAAGAGATCATGAAGATGATCTTCCGGGAAGCCTTTTTAGACGGCAGATATTGCGTGATGGTAGTTGCCTTTTGTATGGACGTAGCCTTCCAAGATGAGGCGTGCGGTCCGGACGGCTTTGATATTGCTGATATGCCCGGCGATAAGGTCGACTTTCGTTTCGATGATGCCGGATGGATGGCCAAGGCGCACGATATTGGCATCGATCCGGATCAAGTCGTTCAGGATGGTATCTTGCAAGAAGGCGCCCGCTGTTGTGCAGATCGCGCCGGTTATGGCCAATGCCTGATGCGGTTTTTGCATGGACATCATCCGGATCCGGCAATCCATGGTGCCGGCTTCACGGCGAATGCCGTTGACGTCCGAGTAAGCGGCGGGCGGAGCGACGAGTGTCAGCTTCGGCACCGCCGGGGATTTGATTGTCGCTTCATCTTTCGAACAGAACCCGCATAATTCTGCCGCAGCTGAGCGGATTTCCTCGAGCTGATCGAGCATTTGCGGGGTGAAATCGGCAGGCAGTTCAGAGCCAGTCAACCCCACATCTTGCGCATTGACGAACACCAAGGGATTGGCCACATCGATAATCGAGACGGCAATCGTGCCGAAAGCGGTCGTCACGTGATCGACCGGCTGGCCAGTCGGGAAGAGCTTGCCTGTGACGGCGCCTTGCGCATCGGTGAAAGATAAATAGATGGGCGAGCCGGTGCCCGGGACGCCGGGAATTTCACATTCGCCTTCCGTTTTCACCTGCCCGTGTTCGACTTCGACTTCAGCGATGATCACTTTTTGCGTATTGGTATTGAAAATTTTGACGGTCGTCATCGGCGCCACTGCCGGCACGAGCCCTTGCTCGATGGCGTAAGGGCCGACTGCAGAAGAAATATTGCCGCAATTGCCGCGGAAATCGACCAATTGATTTTCGATGCTCACTTGCGCAAACGTATACTCCACATCAATGTCCGGAATCTCGGACTTTTTGATAATGGCGGCTTTACTGGTCAATGAATTGCCGCCTCCGAGCCCATCGATTTGCCGTTGATCCGGGCTTCCCATGATATCCAATAGAAAACCATCCCAACGAGCACGGTCCACGGGCATATTCTCAAAATCGATAAAAATCCCTTTGCTGGTTCCTCCACGCATTACTGATATCGGTATTTTCATGCTGCAGCCACCTTTCATAAATTCGATTGCTTATGAAAAAAGCTTATGGTATTTTTAGTCATAAGTGAAATAGATAATATTAAGGTGTTGTTCTAAAAAAAACTTATAACGTAATTGGAGTGATTGAAATGGATGAGAAAGATTGGGAAGCGATGCAAGTTCTATATGAAGAGAAAAACATCAGCCGTGCTTCGGAACGCTTGTATATTTCGCAGCCGGCTTTGACGTATCGATTAAAGAATTTGGAGAAAGATATGGGGACCAAACTTTTCTTTAAAACCAAAAAAGGCGTCGAGCTGACAGCGGAGGGTGTGTATCTTGCGCAATATGCGGATGAAATGATCACGAAATTGCAAAACGCCAAAGACTATATCCAGAATATGAACCAGGAAGTCCAGGGGATTCTCAGGCTCGGCGTCTCCAGCAATTTTGCGCAGTATAAACTGCCGGCCCTGTTGAAAGAATTCATCACGGCCCATCCGAAAGTCCAGTTCAGCGTGAACACGGGATGGAGTGCGGACGTAATGGGCTTGCTCAATTCATCTGACGTCCATCTCGGCATTTTGCGCGGCGACTACAACTGGACCGGGTCAAAATCACTGCTGCATACGGAACAATTATTTTTGATTTCGAAAAACGAAGTGAATATGGAAGAAGTGCCTGAATTGCCGTTCATCAATTACAAAACCGACAGTTCCTTGAAAGACATCATCAATAAATGGTGGCACGATCAATACAACGAGCCGCCGATCATTACCATGGAAACCGACCGGCAGGAAACATGCAAGGAAATGGTCAAGAACGATTTGGGAATTGCCATCCTTCCCGAAATTTGCCTGCGCCCTTCCGACGAGATTCACAAATACCCCTTATTCTATAAAGACGGCGAACCGGTCACACGGGATACGTGGCTGATGTACAACCAGGAATTCTTGAAACTGTCGACTGTCCAGAAGTTTGTGGATTTCTTAAAAAATCATCCTTCGCTTCTGTCAGAAGTTTAGGTTATAAGTTTTTTTGTCTATTTCTTATAAATTCTCTCTATTTTACTTATTTTAAGTAATGGAATATTCTTAAAACTAATTCGTATCGCTAATTTGCCAAGGGGTGGGAAATTCAGTCGTTATGTAAGCGAATACATTTAGAGGGGGAATTACTATTCTTACACTTTTAGGGGTTTCAATGGTACTCGTATTTACGTATTTGATCATGGCGAAAAAAATGTCGCCGGTCTCTGCATTGGTTGTCGTACCGATTGTCTTTGCCCTCATCGGCGGATTTTGGTCCGGCTTGGGGACGATGATGATGGACGGCTTGAAACAAGTTGCGCCGTCCGCTGCTTTATTGCTGTTTGCGATTTTATTCTTCGGCATTTTGATCGATGCCGGGCTTTTTGATCCTTTGATCAACAAGGTCATGAAACTGGTGAAAGGGGATCCCGTGAAGATCGCGATCGGAACAGCGGTCATCGCCATGATCGCGTCGTTGGACGGCGACGGCACGACAACACATATGATCACCATTTCGGCGATGCTCGCGCTGTACATCCGCCTCGGCATGAACCCGTTGGTATTGGCGACCATTTCCATTATGTCCGTCAGCATCATCAGCGGGATGACGCCATGGGGCGGTCCGGCAACAAGGGCTATCGCTGCGTTAGGCTTGGATGCCAATGAATTTTTCATCCCGATTCTTCCGACGATGTTTGCGGGAATCCTGAGCATTTTGGGAATTGCGTATATGATGGGGAAAAAGGAACGCGAGCGGCTCGGCATCATTACAGTGGAAAACATTCCTGCCACTTCTGAGAGCATGCTTCAAGTGGCCGCTACCCATGCATTGGACGAAGGGTTGAAAAAGCCGCAATTGATCTGGGTTAACCTTGTGTTGGTACTCGCCGTCCTGGGCGTCTTGGTGACGGGCATCTTGCCTGCTGCGGTCAGTTTCCTCATTGGCTTCGTGTTGGCGGCTGCTATTAATTATCCCGACCTTAATATGCAAAAAGAACGCATTCTGGCGCATTCCGGCAACGCCATCACGGTCGTCGTGCTGGTCTTTGCTGCCGGTATCTTCTCCGGAATTTTCTCCGGCACGCAAATGGTCGATGCCATCTCCAACTCATTGATCTCGATCATCC
Source organism: Planococcus sp. SSTMD024 (assembly GCF_041320495.1). NCBI lineage: Bacteria > Bacillati > Bacillota > Bacilli > Caryophanales > Caryophanaceae > Planococcus > Planococcus sp. SSTMD024. Next base: position 308,051 of record NZ_JBGGNS010000022.1, read on the forward strand.
CGGCGTCTGTTGGCTCTTATTATCCGTTGGTTGTGGCGATTACGAGCATGCCCTTTACTTTCGCATTGTCGAACGACGCTTATTATTTCGGGGTGTTGCCAATCTTGGCGGAAGCGGGTGCTGCGTATGGCGTCAGCCCCCTTGAAATCGCACGCGCTTCTGTTTTAGGGCAGCCGATTCACTTTTTGAGCCCGTTGGTGGCTTCGACTTTATTGGTGGTGGGAATGATCAGGAAGGATTTCGGAGAGATGCAGAAATTCGCATTCAAATGGGCGTTTCTTTGCTGCTTATCCATCATTGCGGTCGCTTTCATCACCGGGGCAATTTAACTTAAAAAAGATTCCGCCCGACTGGGGCGGAATCTTTTTTAGTGGCTTGCTTGTTGTTCGCTTTCGGTGATGACATGAGCGATTAATCGGGACAGCTTCATGACCGTGTGCAGGCGCGTGTCGTTCAGGAACTGGGAAGTCGGGAGGGGATCCAAATAATTCACAATGCCTTGGAAATGATAGTCGCCGGTTTCCGGAAGCATTCTCTCCAGCGCTTTTCCAGGCATCAGAGGAGCGTCCACAAACAGCACATCGCCGACTTGTTCTTTCGTGCCGAGGCTCGCATCCACGCAGATGATCAGCGGGTTTTGATAAGTTTTGTGGATGTCTTTTAAAGCAGGTTTTAAATTGAACGCATGGATGGGTTCTTCCAATGTCCCGTATACGCGCGGGATTTTAGCGTTTTCCACAATCAAGCTTCCGGTGAGAGGCCCTAAAGAATCGCCGATATATCGGTCGGAGCCGATGCACAAATAAACGATGTCGCGCTGCTCGGTGCGGGCTTCAGTTAGGATCGCCGATAATTTATCGATGATTGCCTGCAGCTCTTCAGGTGCCGTATGCTCATTAAACTGAAGTGTGTTTTTCGGTTTGGGTGCAACTTCATGCAGTTTATGTTTGCGGAAGGTATTCATCACGTTAGACCACCTCTGTACGTACTTTTATCGATTGGTTTTATTATAACTTTATTTAAACCGAGAGCATAAGATGAAGGTGTGTGCTTTAGGAAGTAAAGTGAGAAGTTCTCTTTTGCACCGTTGAGGCATGAGTATCAAATACAAGCGTATTCGAATTCGAATACGCTTGTGTTTATTTCAAATTTTTCATTGTCGCGAAAGCAACTAGAGTTTCTGCGCATAAAGATAAAACCCGTTGTTTGGAGGTGTTTTTCGTGTAGCCACTGGTTAAATATCTTCGCAGTCACTCCGGGTTCATCCCACTGCAACATATGCGCTGCGCCTTAATGTAGATAAAGAAAGCCAAGACTTCTCACTTCTCCTTTAGCGACGGTTCAGCAGTATGCTTCAACGCATCATGCATCTTTTGGATTTCATCAATGACTGCTTGAGGATTATCGATGTGAACGGCGTGTCCGGCATCTTCAAGAACAACGTGCCGGCTATTCGAACTCAAAGCCGCTAAATCCCTTTGAAAATTCATCCAATGATTCCACGATTCTGCCGTATGATCCGGCTGATTGCCGCCTGTCACGACGGTTAATGGCATATCGCCGAGTGATTTGTATTGCCGCACTTGCTCCAAGCTTTCTTCAAATTCCGCTAAAGTGCCTTCTACTGAAAATTGCCTGAAATACTGTAGCTGCATCTCGGTAGGCAAAGCCTGCGTCATCAATTTGTTTTGGTCTTCGTGGCAGGCGTCTAAGAGCAAAACACCTGCCACTTCTTCGGGGTATAGACTGGCGTATAAACGGACATTCAAGCCGCCGAAGGAATGTCCGACTAAAATATAGGGAGGTTTTACGTTCAATTTTTGAAGCAGAAGCCGTAAATTCTCAACGTTTTGCAGACTATGGCGCGGTCGGTCGTCGATGGTGCTTTTCCCGAGCCCCGCCCGGTTGTACACGAGCATTTTGGAAAATGCGGAGACCTCCGCCTTAATCGGGTTCCAATTTTTCGTTCTCCATCCATTGCCTGAATCAAAAACAATAACGGGACTCTCTGTGCTTTCACCGAGTTCTTCAAAATAAAGCTGGATCCCTCCAATATCCATGCACTGGCCTATCCATTGCTTTGTCATGTTCTTCCTCCATTTCATTAGACAAGCTTCTAACTTACTGCCCAAAAATATTTCCCTAATTATACTACAATATTCTGTAAATTGATTGGATGTGTATACAATAATTGGATATAGTAGAGAAGAGTGAAATTCATTTGCGAAGTTTTAAGTGGGCCTTCGATTATGATTTTAACAATGCAGAAACTAAAACTTAGAGAATTCACTTATCAAAGATACCAGCCTCACTATTATGGAAGCGACGATGAGAGATGGAAGCTTTAGGGTTAATCGGATGTAGAAAGGTAGATATAAATAATGACTGATATTAAAGGAAGAAAAATTGAGTTAACCGAAAATACGGCAGAGAGCTTGGATGAATTATATTTTTGGCGGTTCGAAGAAAAAGAGCAGGAAGCGAAAAAGTGGAATGGGCCGTATATTCCTGAAGAACATATGAGCAAAGAGCAGCACAGGGAAAAATGGCTGAATGATGAGGAGATTGCTGCAGGGGTTCCGGCATCCCTTACGATTCAGGCAGATGGAAAAGTGATCGGTTATGTAGGCGCGTATTGGGTGGACCAAAACACAAATTGGCTTGAAACAGGAATCGTCATCTACGATAAAGATTACTGGAACGGTGGTTATGGCCGAGAAGCCTATACCTTGTGGATCGACTTTATTTTCGAATCGACGGAATTGCATAGGCTCGGGATGTCGACCTGGTCAGGCAATGAAAGAATGATGAAAGTTGCGGAAAGGATCGGCATGAAAGAAGAGGCGCGCATTAGAAAAGCACGAATGGTAGAAGGACAGTATTTCGATGCCATCAAGATGGGGATGCTACGAGAAGAATGGGAAAAGTAGACACTAGCTTTCTTTTAACAGCCGATGCAAATAAATAGTTTAAAGGAGTGTTTCGTTGCATAAAAAAACCCATATATTCTTAGTCATTGTCCTAGCAATCAATACGCTAAGATACGGCACTTATCTACTGGAAGGCGACACCCACATCTACTACATCCTCATGTTTTTGGCCAATCTAATAGCTATGATATTTGTTATTATCTCTAGATTGAAAAGAAAGAGCGAAAAAACTCACAGTTCCATGGCAGCGAAACAGTGAACAGATGGCTAAGTGGCTTATGGTGTAGAAGCTACTCGCCATGGTAACGCATACAATTTTTTGTGAACAAAAAGTCGAAAATTGCACCAAGATGGAAGCAGTTAAATGTTCTTTCCGCCGTTCCGGGGTTGAGGGCAATTGCCGGGCAAAAGCAAGCGTATTCCTGTTCCACATTCGCGTAAAACAGCCGAGCGGATAAATTCATTCGACAGCCCGAGAGGCGTATAATCCTCCTTGCATAAAATACAGCATTTTAAAAAGGAGAAGTAGGATGAATACTCAAAAACAAGGAGAAGTGAACTGGAAGTCGCTCTTGATTTGTGTCGCCATCGGGGCGGTTATCTGGTTCATTCCCGCACCTGCTGGCTTGGAAACGGATGCCTGGCATTTGTTCAGCATATTTGTGGCTACGATTGTGGCATTGGTGATCAAGCCGATACCGATGGGAAGCACGGCGATTATTGCGCTGACGGTAATTGCGCTAACCCAAATCCTTACCTTGGAACAATCGTTAAGCGGATTTCAAAACACGACCATTTGGCTGATTGTCATTGCTTTTTTCATTTCCCGGGGATTTATCAAAACCGGCTTGGGGACACGGGTTTCGTATCTGTTCGTCCGGCTGTTCGGCAAGAAAACGCTCGGCTTGTCGTATTCGATGCTGCTGAGTGATTTGATTTTGGCACCCGCCATGCCGTCAAATACCGCTCGAGCCGGCGGAATCATTTTCCCGATCATCCGCTCGCTGTCCGAAACATACGAATCAAGAGTCGGAGACGGCACGGAGCGGCGCATCGGGGCATTTTTGGTCAAAGTCTCTTTCCAAGGCGATATGATCACTTCGGCGATGTTCGTCACGGCCATGGCCGCGAACCCGCTCGCTGTCCAGATTACACAGGAAATCACAGGAGAAACAATCACTTGGGGCGGTTGGGCGCTAGCGGCATTGGTGCCTGGCTTGATCAGTTTGGCGCTCATTCCTTTTGTCATCTACAAATTGTACCCGCCTGAACTAAAAGAAACACCCGAAGCGGCTGCGATTGCTGTCGAGAAATTGAAGGAAATGGGGCCGCTGAAAAAAGAAGAACGCTATATGATCGGCGTCTTCGTCCTGCTGTTATCGCTATGGATTTTCGGCGGGAACTTCGGCATCAGTGCGACGACCAGTGCGTTTGTTGGGCTCAGTGTGCTGCTGCTCAGCGGTGTGTTGACTTGGTCGGATATCAAGAAAGAACAAGGCGCTTGGGATACACTCGTCTGGTTCTCGGTGCTCGTCATGATGGCAACGTATTTGAACGAATTGGGCATGATTCCTTGGTTTAGCGATTTGATGGGGAATGCTGTCGGACAAATGTCATGGATGATGACCTTGGTCATTTTGGCGATCGTCTATTTTTACTCTCATTACTTCTTTGCCAGCAACACGGCACACGTCAGCGCGATGTACGCGGCGTTCTTATCGGTCATTGTCGCTTCGGGCGCACCGCCGCTATTGTCAGCACTGATTCTCGCGTTCTTCTCGAACTTGTTCAGCTGCTTGACCCATTACGGTGCAGGGCCGGCTCCGGTGTTTTTCGGAAGCGGCTATGTCAGCCAACAGAAATGGTGGAGCCTTGGGTTTATCATTTCCCTTATCCACATTGTGGTCTGGTTTGGTGCAGGCGGCCTGTGGTGGAAAGCGCTTGGCCTTTGGTAATAAAGAATAAATTTCTCGAACTCTTTACTACTAACGATGACTTTGGAGGAAATCGATGGAGCACAAAATGAAACTTTACGAAGAGCCGTTCCTGGCCATCCAGTCCGGAAAGAAAACAGTCGAAATCAGGCTTCACGATCCAAAGAGACGGAAAGTGAAGCGCGGCGACACGATCGAATTCGCGAAACTGCCCGGTGAAGACGATAAAATAACGGTGAAAGTAAAAAAGTTATGCACATATCCGACGTTTCGGGAAATGTTCGAAGACATTCCCGCGGAGAAGTTCGGGATTGTGGATAACAATATCGAGAAACGCGTGAATTCCATCCACACCCTCTATTCGCCGGAGCGTGAACAGGAATGGGGCAGCTTGGCGATTGAAATTGAGCTGCTTTTCCCCCCTAAAACGGTGGATAAGCTGTTGAAGGAGCTGTAAGAAATGACAAAAACCATGATTATGTTTTCCACAGGCTTAATAATGTTTATGGCAGGTGTATATATATCCACATACTTATCCACTTTTGCGGTGGCTGTCGGGACTGCGCTGGCTGTAGCAGGTGGTTGGATGATGGGAAGCAGCGCTTTTTTCCTGCCCAAACCTATGAGGAAATCAAACCGGAATGCCCGATTTAAGTAGAGGTGACTTATGCACATAGTAAAAAATAGTATTTTGAGCTTCCTCGGCGTGTTTTTACTGACGGCTGGATTCGGGGGGTTGCTGCTGTATTTGGATGTAGGGCAAAGCTTAATTGCCTGGCTTGCCGCAAGCGTCTTTGCAATCGCATGTATTGTGTTGGCGATTGTCTGGATTGCAAAAACGGGTGATGGCAGGAAAAGTTTGACGGATGCTGTCTTTCTGATAGCTTCTTCTATTTTGTTCTGGATTTTTACGCTCTTTTTATTCGGTACAAATTTTCTGCTCTATGATGTTGAGTACGATATGACGGAGGCAACGGAGCTGGCGCCTGGAGAAAAGTTGGCGTATTACCGGCAACTGATTACAGGAGAGGACGGCTCCGTTGATTTAGCCACATTAGCTTCAAAAGAAATCGATGGAATCACGTTCTATTTCGCACCGGGAAGTGAGCCTTTAGAAGAAATGAAGCAGCTGGCAGAACTTGTGGAAACCAGCCATCCGCAATTGGAGCGTGAGTTGGGCGGGGAAACCAACGCCCCAGTTTCTATCGTTCTCTACGGAGCGGGTCTCGATATGCCAATTCGGGAAACGATTGAGGAAGAGTACGGCGGGTTTTACAAAGAACACGACCAGACCATTCACTTGCCTCTGCCGATCGACAAAGTATCAGCTGTTCATGAATATGCACATCATCTGTTTTTCGGCATTGCCGAAGAACGAGGAATGTATAGTTCTGAAATTCCTGTTTGGTTTATAGAGGGCGTAGCTACTTATTTGTCGGAAAAAGGGCATACCCTACCGTACGATTCTATACAGACTGCAGAATATGTAACATTTGAAAAGTTGAAGGAGCCGGGCGGATGGGAAAATAATTTAGCGTTTCCCCAAGACCCTTATTTTCAAAGTCGTGCCTTCATTGAATATTTGGTGGATGAAGAAGGTGGAAATGTCGTCAAAAAGATTTTTGGCAATATGGAGCATATGACATTTTCAAAAAGCTTTGAGCAAGTGACGGGCAAAACGGTAAAAGATTACGAAATGGAATTTTTTAAAGAGTTCGAACGGATACCGAGTTTGTGGGATGAAGCTGTACAATTAGAAATAAATGGAGATATAAAAGAACGTTTAAAAACTTACTTAGAAGTGGCTGAAATTGCACCAAATATGGAATCGTTGAATCATCGGATTTCGAATTTATATTTGGAGTTGGGAGATTATGAAACGGCTCTCGCCTATAGCCAAAAAGAACTTGCATTCTTGGAAACTGAGAGATCTGAAAATTTATCAGCGGCTTATAGCTATTTGGCTCTTCATCTATTGTTTACCGATGTTGAGCAAGCTCAAGAAGCTGCGCTCAAAGCAGTGGAAGTCTCGTCTGCGGAAGGAAATATATGGAGTGAGGGCATTTTAGATGAAGTAGAAGCCTTAAAAGTGGATATTGAAAACGGTAATCCTCTAAAAGCTTATCTTACAATTCTCACTGGTGAATACGCGTATAACCAAGTCACAGACAACCAAAAGGAAAAAATCCTATTAATTGAGACTGTTCTAGAACGATACCCCCAAGATCTCTCAGCTAACAGAACCGCATTGATTGAGTTGAAAAAACAGTTTGAAGCCGAGCTGGCAGCTCAACAATAATAAATAAGAAACGGAGCCGATCGACAAGATCAGCTCCGTTTCTCAGAGTGTTGAAGAAGTCCGTAATCCGCTATGAATGAAAAAGGGCATCACCTTTTCTACATTCAAAATTCAATGTTCTATCTGAGTATTTGGAGAAGCATTCGCTCGACTCCTGTGGGACTAGCGGGTTTGAGAGACCCCGCAGGAACGCAGTGACGAGGAGGCTCGATTCCCGCCCCACGGAAAGCGAGCGATAAGCTTCGGAAAATACGGCTTTTTACCTTTCTTATAGTTTTTTATTTTGAAACGAGCTGTGCGAGGCCATCGTGGATCGGTGTCAGCGGGCGGCCGAGAACTTGTTCAAAATCGCTGTTTGCAACTTCAAGCGAACCGTTGCGGATGCTTTCCTGGATGCCGACGACGATCGGAATGGCAAAGTCCGGCACGCCGGCACCTTTCATGACTTCTGCGTATTCTTCGTCGCTCACGTGCTGGACAGGAATTTGTTTATTCAGTACATCGCCAAGTGCTGAAGCCAATTGTTCCTGTGTTAACAAAGGGCCAGATAGTTCGTAAGTTTTGTTTTCATGGCCGTTGCCAGTCAATACGGCGGCCGCTGCGTCTGCATAGTCCTGCTGCAAAGCCCAGCCGACTTTTCCTTCTCCAGCTGAAGTGACCCAAGGCGCGCCTGCTTCTGCAGCTTGAATGCTGCCGAGTTCGTTTTCCAAATACCAATTATTGCGAAGGAAGGCATAAGGGATGCCCGTTTTGATGATGGCCGCTTCTGTGGCTACATGCGGCGGTGCCATCAGGTTTTGGCTTTCTGTCGCATTGGCGAGGCTCGTATAGGCGATAAATTGAACGCCTGCGCGCTCAGCGGCGAGAACCGCATTCTCGTGCTGGCGGATTCTCGTTTCGTTGTCACCGTCGGTTGAAATGATCAACAAGCGGTCGATGCCTTGAAAAGCGTGATCCAATGTTTCCGGAGCATCGAAATCACCGTGGCGAACATCTACGCCTTGAGCGCGCAAGTTTTCAGCCTTTTCGGGATTGCGGACACTTACCGCAAGATCGCTAGCAGGTACTTGTTTCAATAAAGACGCCACTACTTTTGAGCCCAGTTTTCCTGTAGCTCCTGTCACCAAAATTTTCATCAATAATTCCTCCTGTTCATTTTAACTTGTAACTGAATCGATTACATGTTTAGTTTATTCACTTGTAACCGCCTTGTCAACAGGTTGGGTTTATTATATTTTTGTCTCTAAATTTGATACAATTACTTGTAACCGGAACAATTACATCATGTGAAATTCAACACAAATAAGCAATGGAGGGCTCAACATGTCAATCAGCAGCCGATTTGCCGTCGGAATCCACATACTGGCGTTAATTGATTTGAATAAAGAAACCGCCTCTTCTTCCGAATTCATCGCCGGCAGCGTCAACACTAACGCAGCGGTGATTAGAAAGATCATGGGCATGCTGAAAAAAGCAGGATTGATCGACGTGCAGCCAGGAGTCGCGGGCGCAAAACTTTCGAGAGAGTTATCGGAGATTACGCTATTCGATATATACAAGGCAGTGAACGTGGTCGAGGAGAACGAATTATTCAGCATCCATGACCAGCCGCATCCTGATTGCGTTGTCGGCAAAAACATCCAAAGCACCATCGAGCCGATCTTCATGGCCGCCCAGTCGGCGATGGAAAAAGTGTTTCAGAACCTGACGCTCGAAGACATCGTGAAAGATATTGAAGCGAAAGAACAGGTTCAGTGAAAAAGACATTCCAAGTGGATGTCTTTTTTTATTGAGAAATATCTTAAGAAAGCTTTGAAAGACACAACATTCAATTATTTCGAATAACTTGTGGGAATTATTGGTATAATAATCTTTGGAATATGAAGGAGTAGTGAATCATGAAAAATCGAATCAAAGAAACCTTCAATAATCTTGCTGGCGCATATGAACATTCGACAGACACACAGAATTTATACAATAGTGAGTACGAAAGACCGGCAATGCTTGCCCAGTTGCCCGAGGACTTGAGCGGAAAAAGAATATTGGATGCCGGATGTGCGGCAGGGTGGTACACAGAACAATTGGTCGATAAAGGAGCGCAGGTGACTGCTGTGGATATGAGTCCGGAAATGGCTGCGGCTGCAAAAAGACGCATAGGAGAGAGAGCGGAAGTCATGTGTTTGGATTTGGCAGATGCTTTGCCTTTCGAAGAAGGAATGTTCGATTACATCGTCAGTTCGTTGACGCTGCATTACATCGAAGACTGGGAGTTCACATTCAAAGAGTTCCGCCGCATATTAAAACCTGGAGGCGAGTTGCTGTTCTCAGTCCATCACCCGTTCACCGATATTAAGTTGTCACGTGATATGGAATACTTCTCAACTGAATTGATCGTGGACACATGGAAAAAGGAAGGAAAAGTCTACGAAGTCCCATTTTTCAGAAGGCCGCTTGGCGACATCTTAGCGAAAACGCTTCAGTATTTCTTGGTGGAAGATATTATCGAACCAAAACCGACACAAAAATTCAAAGAGCTGGATACGGAGCGTTATGTACGCTTGATGAAAGCGCCGAACTTCCTGATTGTAAAAGCAAGGAAGCGATAATGTTCATATAAGGTTTTAGGGGAAAGGGGGAAAGGATTTGAGTGAAATACGGACAGGCTGGAAAAATCCAGCCTTATTATTGCTGTCACTCGGAATCGCAGGGCTCGGGGATTTCATTTATTTAGTGGCGATCAATATCATTGTCTATCAGATGACCGGCTCGGCCGCAGCTGTCGCTGGACTTTGGATTGTGGGGCCTATCGTCAATATCCTGACGAAGTTTTGGACGGGCAGTTTTATCGATTACCGAAGCAAAAAAGCAGTCATCACTTCTACATACTTGCTGCGGGCCGGATTCATCGCGCTGATTCCGCTCGCACCGAATGTTTTCGTCATTTATGTGTTTCTTGTTTTCTTGAGTATCGCGAAATCCTTTTTTGGCCCATCTTCCGTGACCTACATCGCAATGCTGGTGCCGAAATCGAAGCGCAAACGTTTCAACTCGATTCGCTCCTTTACGTCTTCCGGTGCGTTCATTTTGGGCCCGGCACTTGGCGGTGTGCTGATTCTGGCGAGTTCGATCGAGGTGACTTTGTGGGTCAATGCACTATTCTTTGTGCTAGCGGCGTTGTTGGTTGTGAAGCTTCCCAAATTGGAAGACATCGATCCGGCCTCTATCCCCGCATTGACCGTTTCCCAAGTCATCAGCGATTTTAAAGTTGTGAGCGATTTTATCACTCGAAATAAATACATCACATTTATTTATCTAGGCTTCACAGCTGTCCTTATCTTTTCCTTCGCAATGGATGCGCAGGAAGTGGTGTTCACCCAGCAAGTAATTGGCTTATCGGAACTCGACTACAGCTTATTGATCAGCCTGACGGGCATCGGGTCGGTGAGCGGTGGCCTGTTGCTATCGTTATTTTCCGCTAAAATTTCTATCAGATCCATGATGGTATATGGATTGATTTTAACGACGATTGGCTACGTGGTCTATGCGTTTTCTTGGTCCTTCATCTCAGTCATGAGCGGCTTTTTGATTTTAGGCTTTTTCATCGTCTTCATGAACGCCGGCATCGCCACTTTCTATCAAAACAATATCCCGGTGGCGTTGATGGGGCGCATCACAAGCATCTTCCAGCTGTTTCAAAGCACTTTGCAAATCGTCTTTCTGTTGGCGGTCGGCCTGCTCGCGGATTTTGTTTCGCTAAGGATCACGATTGCCGCTTTAGCAGTCATCATGCTGGCAGGAGCTGTCGTGCTGGCCTTTTTTGTCATGAAAACAGGAAAAGCCAAGCTTTTTGAAGAAGAGGAAGAGCTGGAAGAGGAAGTATATGTTCAGTAATGGAAAGCCGAGTTCATTGGCTTTGAATAAAATATTAAAAAACTGAAGGAGGATGTAAAATGCCGCATCTTTATACAGATAGGTTAGAGTTGATGACTTTCACGACAGAAATGATGCAAGCCGCGACCTCGACTCGGGACGAGCTGGAACAGGCCACAGGCTATTCCGTAGCTAGTGGGTATCCAAGCGAAACCTATAAAGAAATTCTTCCATATAAAATTCAGCGGTACCGGGACTTTCCTGAAGAAAACGAATGGGAAGGGCTCATTATCCATAAGAAGGACCGGCGCGTCATCGGGGATATGGGCTTTCGGCGAAGCACCGACAACCCAAAAGAAATCGAATTGGGCTACAGCATCGTTCCCGCTTATGAAGGCCATGGCTATGCGACGGAAATGGCCAAAGCAATCATTGAGTGGGGGCTTAAGTTAGAGGGAATAGAGCGCATTATCGCGAGCTGCGACCCGAACAATGCGGCTTCAGCAAGGGTTTTGGAAAAAGCGGGCTTCATCAGTTTAGGCGAGCGTGAAGGGAAGATTTACTGGTCGACATGAAGAACTAGGGAATAAAGAGGTGAAAAAACAGATGGACTATACTTTTCAAGCGATGACGCAGGAACAAGCGGAAGATATTGCGGCAAGCTGGCGTTATCAAGGAGAATATTCCTTTTATGATATGAACGCAGACCCGGAGGACTTAGAGGAGTTTTTGGATCCTGAAAAACGCGCGGACAGTTATTTTATGGTCTTTCAAGACAATGAAGCCGTGGGTTTCTACAGTTTCGGTCAAACGGGGCAAGAGACGGTGGATATCGGGCTCGGCATGAAACCTGAGTTGACCGGCAAAGGCAGCGGTGCTGCATTTTTGAAGGCAGGCTTGCAGTTTGCCAAAAGCAATTACCACCCGCAAAAAATCACCTTGTCAGTGGCGGCTTTCAATAAGCGGGCAATCTCGGTATACGAAAAGCTGGGCTTCAGGGAAGTCGAATCGTTCGTACAGCCGACGAATGGCGGTCATTTCGATTTTGTGAAAATGGAATTGGATTGTTAGAGAAAAACAGTGAAGTGGAAGATGAGTACAAGAAGTTTATTGGATAAAAGTTTTAGGTGGTTGGATATTCTTTTATCAATCAAGCAATGAATCAATTCACTTGTTTGGGTTTTGAAGGAGGGGAAAATATGAAAAAAGTTGTATTGGTGCCGCATAAAGACGGCTACTGCGAAGAAATATTCCGCTTATCCTCAGTTCCGGCAGTAAAAGACGCTTTAGGATTGCCGGAAGGCACACTGGACGATACGATCCGTTTCAGCCGGCTCGTGAGGGAAGAGGAAAAAGCGGGTACGCGGATAGCGCGCGTCATCTTAAACGAGCAAAACCAGCTGGTCGGCCTGACGGATTTGATGTTTATCGACCACGCCAAGAAATCTTGCCATATCGGGACGTGGATCGGGCAGGGTTACTGGGGGAAAGGGTTTAACGAAGCTTCAAAAGTCGAAATCTTGAACATCGCTTTCGAAGAACTTGGATTATCAAACGTATTCGCCGGAGCGAGAAAGGTGAACATCCGCTCTCAAAAAGCGCAGGAAAAACTGCCTTTTATCAGCCTGCACGTAGAAGCTGAATTTCCGGAAGAGCATCAAGCACTCGAGAAAAAGGAAAAGCAGCCATGCGTTTTGCATGTTTTTCGAAAAGAGGATTTTGAAGCGTACCTCGCAGATCTCGACATAAAGGAAGAATGACAAAAACACCGGCAGCTGCCGGTGCTTTTCAATGCGGCTCCACATGCACATGGACAGCCGAAATATCGTAGCGTTTCATGAGTTTTACTTCCACTTTGGTCGAAATATCGTGCGCGACCGCGATGTCCAGATCGCCGGGCACCAAGACAGTGACATCGACGACAGCCCGGTTGCCGTAATTTCTGGCACGGATTTCGCGGACTTCGGTGACGCCCTCTGTATTGAGCGCGGTTTCTTTAAACGATTTAATGAGCTCTTCGTCAAAGCCGTCCGTCAGTTCGTGGGTCGCTTCCCAAAAGATGCCCCAGCCGGTTTTGACGATCAATAAGCCGACAAGAAGTGCCGCAAGCGGGTCGAGCCACGGCAAGTAAAACTGCGCGCCGACGATTCCGACGACCGCGGCGATGCTGACCCAGGCATCGGATAAATTGTCTTTGGCGGCCGCAGCCACGGCTTTGCTGTTGATGCGTTCTGCCAGTTTTTTATTATATCGGTATACTAAATACATGACGATAGCAGAAAATCCTGCGGTCCAGGCTGAGAGCAGCCCAGGTGTTTCGCTTGTGCCTTGGAACATGGACACGACGGCTGAGTAGGTGACTTGAAGCCCGACTGCGACGATGATGAACGATGCCACCAGTGATGCCACGGTTTCTGCCCGCCAATGCCCGTAAGGATGGTTGGCGTCTGCCGGCTTTTGGGATAATTTCAAGCCGATCAAAACTGCCGTTGACGCAACGATATCGGTGACGTTGTTCAAGCCGTCCGCTTTTAACGCTTCCGATCCTGCTATATAGCCGATCCATAATTTAAGAATTGATAAAATAATATAAGTAGCAATGCTGAGCATCGCGCCCCGCTCGCCCAATTTCAGGTTGTCGAATCGTTCCTGTTCCATTGTGATTTCCCCCGTCCTGCAAGTACTTGAGTAGGATACCACCCCGAAATCGAGTGTGTCTACGGCAAAGTTTTTTCAGGATAGCAACTGAAAAGAGAAGAGGAAAGAAAGTTTCGGAAGGGAAAACAGAAGAATATTTGGATAATAGCTCTTTAGGAGAAAAATAAACTTACCCTTTTAATTGAAACTATTGCATAAAGGAAGTAGGCGAGGAAATGAAGTATTTTATCGGCATTGTGCCGGCTGACAAATTTATAAACAGATTGAGCCGATTCAGGAAGCAATGGCCGGACAACCAAATTGATGAGGTAGTTGAACCACATATTACTTTGAAAGCGCAAGGGGGCTTAACGCCAGATGAGAGCTGGCTTGAAGGTGTGCGAAAAGCTTGCCAGAAAATAGCGCCGTTCGAAGTGATGATTGGCGGTACTGCATTTTTCGGGAAAGAAATTCTGTATTTACAGGTCGATTCGCTTGAGCTTAAGAAACTGCACGAACGGCTTGTTGCCATAATTAAACCGACGGATGAAATGATTGCGCAGTATTTCGAACTTGATCAATTCGTTCCCCATCTGACTCTGGCAAAGACGAGTTACGGATTGTCAGCACAACAGCTAAAAGAGATGGCGCAGCTTGCGAGTAAAGAGTTCGATAGTTGCCGGTTTGTGATTGGTTCTATCCGGATCTACCAGAAAAACGGCAGTGGCGCCTATCGGAAATACATGGACATTCCATTCGGCACCTAAAAAGTTAAGCTAAAAATGACAGGAGAATGAAGCGAATATGTTCAAATCATATATGGCGGCAATCGAAAAGTACCGAGGCTTCATCATCGCCTTGAACTGTTTGATTGTCCTTATCAGTTCATGGGGAAACAATTGGGTGCTGACGTGGATCATGGTGGCAGGCGTCATTATTTGCTCATTGACCGGCTTCTCGGATTTGAAGCAAGCTCGCATAGAACAAGAATCGGCTCGTTCTGACAAATAATGAAAAAACGCCCCGCTGCACTAGAGCAACGGGGCGTTTTTTGAGATTTATTCTTTATTTGCTGCTTCGCGGTATTTCGGGAAATACCCCAAGATAAACGCGAAAGCCGAGAAAATCGCTGCCAATACAATAGTGGGTTGTTTTAACACTTCACCAGCCTTGATGGCAAACTCTCCGTTGCCGATCGCAAGGCCCACTAATTGGCTTAATACCATGATGAGCCCCAATGAAATCGACAGCAACAAGCAAATCGTGAAAAGCCGTTCCAATAACTTTTGCATTGTTATTCAACCTCCTTATATTGGTAGAATGCCCATGCCAATGAGCCAACCGATCAACACCACAGGGCAAGCGTAGTACAAAATCAGCATGATGAAGGTTTTTTCAGGCCGTGCCCCGACAATGCCGGAAGCGATGTAGATCGACCCCGAAGCTGGCGGCATTTGGGCCGAAGTGGAAGCGAACGTCATAACGGCTACCGCCGAAATAAGCGGCGAAAAGCCGGATGCAGCCAGGATTTCGTAAGAGACCAGACCGACTGCGGTCAATGTGCCCGTTGAAGTCAATGGGCCGGCAATGGCGGTGATGCCGATCCCGACCAACAGAAGCGTCAGCCAAGCAGGCGTGTCAACAGAACTCATCATATAAGCAATATTGTCGGACAGGCCAAGTGACGTGAGAACTTCACTGGACGCCACCGCGAAAAATATGAGTGCGCCAATCACGGTGAAGCGCGGAATTGATTTTTGGATGAAAGCAGATATCTCCGAGAAAGAGCGTGGAGCTGATTTGCCGGCTAACAGGAAAGCAATTGCGATCATCAATGTCGGAATCCAGATGACGATGTCGATGCTGTCGAGCGCTTCCTCGCCGAGTGCAGGGACATTCATGATAAATTCGCTGATTGGCCCGATCGTCAATACCAACGGGATGATAGCTCCCAAGTAAATCAAAATGGAAGTCCAGCCATCCTTCAATGAAACGCTTAACGGGCTAAGCGAATCCGGCGGAAAGGCCTTAATGTTCTGTTTCTTAACGAAGTAGCCAATCATAATCAATCGGTGCAAAAACTGATAGGCGCCCGCAATCAACAAGGCGATGAAAAATTCACCTGTCGTAATGGCGGCAGCGACTGGAGCAAACCCCAAAATGATGAACATGGAAGAAGTGGGAGGGAGGGCAGACGCCATTCCGCCATTTCCGACCATGACCGATGCGGCAATTTCTTTGTTCCACTTATTGCGCAGCATCCAAGGGCCGGTAATCGAGCCGGTGGCAGCCGTATTGCCGGAATCTCCGCCGGACAAAGTGCCCATCACGGAAGAACCTACAGCATCCATAAGGGCAGGAGCCCCTGGCAGGCGGCCGACCAGCGAGTTCAAAATGGCCAATAGGCGCTCAACGATGCCGAATTTATCGATTACATACGCCATAAACACGAAAGCGATCGCGGCGTAGAGCACTGAAAATGTGGAAGCGAACTCAATGCCTTGCATGAACAGGGCAAAGGCTTGAGATCCGCCGAGTGGGATGATGGCCAAAAACCCAATCAAGGCCGCTTCGCCCAAATTTCTTTTCAGTTTCACGCTCCAGAAAACTAAAACGCTTACAAAAATAACGAGTGCAATAATTCCCATTATGCGGTCTCCTTTCTATGTCTCAATCGGAATGGTTGATTTTCTCCATGACTTGCTTCCAGGTTTGAGGCGCTTTTCCACCGAATTGCTCTTTAAGTTTTGAATCGGTGAGCAATTGCAATTTGTCGCGCGTGGCTTTGGTCATCAAGGTGTCCACTTTATTTTCGTTCAGAAATTCAATTACATTGTCCATTTCTTTGACGCGCCGCTCTGCGTGAAGCACGTTGCCGGTGATTAAGCGATTGATTACGTTTTCGAACGGTTCCTTGTCGATCGTGTTAGTGATTGACGCAGTAATCGTCTCATCGAGATCCAGTTTCTCCGCCACTTCCATCACTTCATGAAGAAGAGTAGAAAGGCCTTTAGTGAAGATGCTGCGGATGAATTTAATATTGGTAGCATCGCCAGCGGCTTCGCTGACATACTCCAAGTTCATCTCCAAATTCTCTCCCTGGCGGATGAATGCTTGTGCAGCGGGACCACTGACAATCATCGGCACTTTATGCTGGTTGCCTTTTAAGGGCCCCATAATTGCGGCGTCTACGAACCGGCTTTGTGTAGATGCCAATCGCTCGCTGATGTTCTGTTTAATGTTAGCGGAAGCAGTCGTCAAATCCACATACAGCGTCTCGTTATTCACCGCCGGGAAAACAGAATCCCATGCACTCTCTGCATACTGGGCGGGAACTGCGACGAAGAGGATCGCCAAGTTTTGCTCCGCCACTTTCAAAGGGCTGTCGAGCAAAGCCACACGTGCTTCTCGAGCCCGTTGAATCATCCCAGGTTCTTTGTGCTGTTGGTCGAAAGCGAAAAGTTGAAGATCGCTCCCAAGATGCTGGAACCCTTTAGACATTTCGTATCCCACTTCACCGAATCCAATGAATCCTATTTTCATACACTCAATCCCTTTCCGGTATGCCGTATTTTTTTAATTTATCTTCGAGCCAGCTCGGGGCAATCGCGGATTTTTGCTTCGTGCCGGAGTGCTGCTTGTATTGCTCGATGACGTCGAGGCGATTTTGTTCGTAGGCCAATTTCTTTTTTGCTTTTTCAATGATCCCGGAAGCCAGTTCATAAGGAATCACCACTACTCCGTCTTCATCCCCTACGATATAGTCGCCCGAAGAAACGAATGCGCCTGCACACGTGATGTCCGTGTCGAACGAACCGGGCCCTTCTTTTTGGGGGCCTGTCGACAAGAATCCCTTTGCATAAATTTGGATATCCAATTGTTCAAGTTCTCTTTTATCACGCACCATGCCATCGATCACGACCCCTTGGATGCCGAGTGCTTCTGCAACTCCAGCCATCAACTCCCCCAAGTAAGCGGAGCCTTTATGGTCTTGTCCATCGACTACGATAATATCGCCTGGTTCCACTTCGTAAATGGCGTGGTGCAAAAATAAATTATCGCCTTTTGGCAGGGATACTGTCCGTGCCCGCCCAACGAGCGGCTGTTTGTAATTCACCGGCTTTACCCGGTAGTCCATCGCATTATTCGTCTCCATTACATCGGCGAAGATGGAAGAGCTTATCGTACGCATCTGTTCAATCAACTGTGAATCTTGTTTCAGCGAAGACTTGGTCATATGAAAACCACCTTTGTAATATTTATTACTTAAAATTGAGTTAAAGTAATTTTTATTACTATACCAATTGCTTTTTCCGATGTAAACCCTTTCATTGATAAAAAAACAAAATAAAAAAACTTTTCAGAAGACGGACGACATCTTCTGAAAAGTTTAGGTGGCTGCAAAAAGACGGTTTTAGGAATCTTTTGATGAGTTGTTGTAGTGATAATCCATGCCGGTCAGCACATCGTTGATGAGGTCCAATCGTTCTTTCGTTTTCTCGGATTGGGTAATGGCGGTTGCGTTGATCAAATAGTCGGCGACAACCATTGCTGAGATGGGCGAGTTATGAAAAGCAAGACTATCCGATTCGCAGACGAGCGTGAGATCCGCAAACTCGACAATAGGCGAAGAGAAACTATCGGTGATGGCCACGATTTGCACTTTCCGTAATTTCGCGGCTTTGACAAAGTCGATGATGCGCTTGGCGTAGCGGGGGAAACTGGTCGCAATGATCAAGTCGCCTTCATTCATGGTGATCACTTCATCGACCCAATCGCTCGTGTCGGCAATGAAAAGTCTCGCGTTTCCGGATGTCCGGTTCAAGCCGTTGCTCAAGTATTGCCCGACCGGCAGCCCGCTGCGAACGCTGGTGCAGTAAATGTGGCGTGCGGAGACAATTTTTTGGACGGCTGCATCAAGTTGCGCCTTCGGTAATTGTTCGGCCAAATTGCGGATATGATGCATGTGATGGGCGATGGTGTTTTCCCACAAGTCGCCTTCAGTGGGGCTTTCGAGGTTTAATTTCAAGCGGTTCTGCGGAGCGGTTTGATCCCGCAATCGCTGCTGCAAGCCTTTTTGAAATTCGCTATAGCCGCTATAGCCAAGGTTTGCGGTCAGCCGCATAATGGTGGTGGTGCTGGTATTTACACGCTGTGCCAATTCATGCACGGTTAAAAAAGCGGCTTCTGAAGAGTTTTTCATAATATAATCCACAATCGCACGTTGGCCAGTCGTAAGTTTCGACAAGTTTTCTTTGATCGACGTTAAAGGATCCATTCCTAATCCGCTCCTTTTCAAGCACAGCTGATTCGTTTTCACTTCTATTCAGTGTACTATACATGTTTTAAATAAAGTGAGGGGTGATGCACATTCACTTCCCATGGGCACTGTCCAAGCGTTTGGGTTGGCCCATGCGTTTCTCCAGTGTAAAGAGGAGCAGCAAGATAATGGTGATGAAAGTATTCATTGTTAGTGCTAGAGGCAATAGATGGCCGGCGGCACCGTCATTTGCGTGCAAGTACAAATAAATTCCTAGTGAAATGCTGCCTACTGCCGAGATAGCCAAGATGATTTTTAACAATAGAATTACGTTTTTCATCAATAACGCCTCGAAAGGAAAACCCATGACGTAAACAAAGTACTGATCATCAACGCGGTTAAAATATTGATCGCTTCACTGGCGGTTAATTGAACAACTTCAAATTCCACTAATAAGTTGAGGATGAAAGAATAGAACAGGAACGCAAAGAAAGTGAAGAACATGCCTTTTTGACGGATCAGCTGCATGCGTTCATCTTTTTGGACAAATTGTGGGTATAGGTAGCTCAAACAAAATGCCATCACTGACATCGAAAGGATGGTATAGGTTTCCGATAGCGGAGCACTATTGGCCATGAATGCTGCTATAGTCAAAAATCCTCCCATCAGCAAAAATAACGAGCCCAGTGCTGAAAATGCAATGCGGTAATTGATAATAATCCCTCCTTCGTGGTTCAACCGGTTAATCCGGGCTGCCATCTAAAAAGAAAATGTCTTCGACAGGCGTTTCGAAAATTTGGCCCATCTGCAAGGCGAGCGGAAGCGAAGGGTTGTAGCGCCCTTTTTCAATTGAAATGATTGTCTGTCGCGAAACGCCCAGTTTTTTGGCGAGCTGGTCTTGTGAATAACCGTGCGTCTCCCGCAATTCCTTTAATTTATTATCCACTCCATCACGTCCTCGTAATTATGTTTCCATGTTACGTGTAAAGGAGACTTTACGTCAAGTAAGGTTTACACACATGCACTTGAAGTTCACATGCGCAAAAAAGACGAAGCCTGCTCAAAGGCTTCGTCTTCAGAGTATTGAAGAAGTTTGTTAGACAGATATTAAATTAAAAGCTGACGATCTTTTCGACATTCAAAAATCAATGATTTATTCAAGTATTTGGAGAAGCGTTTGCTCGACTCCTGTGGGAGCAGCGAAGCGACGGGTTTGAGAGACCCCGCAGTGAGCTTAGCGAACGAGGAGGCTCGATTCCCGCCCCACGGAAAGCGAGCAATAAGCTTCGGAAAATACAACTACTTTACTTTCTCGACAAACTAAAGACGAAGCCTACTCAAAGGCTTCGTCTTTTTCGTGCAAGTCGGCCTTGCGCGTGCTCATTCGAACCGTTTCCTGCAAGGCAGCGAGTTCCTGTTCGATTTCCGGGAATCCTGGGATTTCCGGAATCACGTGTTCCGCAAATGGCCAGTTGCCTTCCAACGCATTCGCCATCATTTCGAAAAACAGATGAAGCTGCCCGAGTTGGACCGGAGATAAGGCGAGCCGGTCTTTTTGCGCTGCATTTTCGAGCAGGAAGGCGAGCTGTTCGGAAGCGAAAAACACCTGCTGCAAGAGAGCGAGATTTTCCGGCCGCTGCGGCAATTCGCCTTGTGCAGTGTCCAGCACCAGTTTCAAATTGTTAAGATTGGTGCGCATTTTCTTTTGTTCGATCGGTTGTGCATCGATGTCCGGGCTATATGGTGAAAACAGCAGGCTCATGAAGCGCTGCTGGCTTCGCAAAGTTTTGGACATGAGCGGAGGCAGCAACGTGGACGCGCGGCGCCTGCCGATCAGCAACACCCCGAGCAATCCGATCGCGGAACCGATCAGCACATCGACAATGCGCGCGGAAGCGAAATAGGAAAGGTCCCCGATCTGCGATGTGCTTTCCGCAATCATCAATGCGTTCGGCGTGATGAAGAATGCCGCAACGGCATAGTTCAGGACAATCGCCAGCTCCGTGAGCGCCGTCAACGCGAAAATCATCAGCGCTATGAACAGTCCATCCGGTTGGAAGGACAGAATGACAGCGGCGACTACAATGCCGACAATGGTGCCAGCCGACCGTTGAAGCGAGCGGTTGAACGTCGACAGGATCGTGGCGCCGGACATGACCGCCGCAGCCGACAACGGCACCCAATACGACGGGTCGATCGGCAGGAAGTAGGCGACGAATGCCGCAAACGCCAAAACGACGCCGAAGCGGATGGCCGCAAAAAACACCATGGAATGTTTGTTGAAAGCATTGGCAAAGACGGTCTTGAACGATTCCGCTTTCAGTTCGGTATCACGCGTCCGTTTGTCGCGCCGGCCGGTAAGGATATCATAAGCTTTTCGTGTGCTTTCGGTTAAGGCATCGCCGGTTTCCGTCTGCAGGCGGGGGGCGGCGGCAAAGGATTTTTTGCCGGACGCTTCGACTGATGAAGCGATGAGCCGCAAATTCTCAACGGTTTCTTTCGACACGGTCGAATAACGGTCGCCGCGCTTGATGATTTCGGCATAAATTGATACTGCCTGCGCATGCAACAAGGTCAATTGCACAAGCCGGTTCGAGCGCGTCCACTTCGCGTTTGCATTGCTGAGGTCCGTTTCGGCGGATTTCAAGGCGGACCAGGCATGCTGGCGCACTTCATAGAATTCAGCGGACCCAGCCGATTCAGCCAAAGCAGTGAGCGCCATATAGCCCCGTTTCACTGCTTTGGTTTCTGGCGCATGGGGATTGAATGGATAAGCCCACATCGCCATCAGCCAGGACAGCATGCCGCCCAGGAACACGAGAAAGCCATGCAAAAAGAACAGCGACGGGGTGTCTGCCATATTATTGTTGATCAAAAACACCAGAACGAAAAAAATCGCGGTCGGCCCCGTGAACTGATAGGCGCCGAAAATAAACACCGCCGATGCCCCGATGATGCCGACGGCGGCTGCGGCGAGCAAGGGCTGTTGCGACAACAGGGCGCCGAACCCTGCAGACAAGGCCAAGCCGAGCGCGGCGAAAAAGATTTTCTTCGAACGCAGCGCGTACGGTTCATTGAACATATATAGAAATGCCAAGCCGCCGAGCCCTGCGATCAGCCCGTATTGCAACTGGCCCAACAGGACGCCAATCAGCACGGGAAGCCCGGAGCTGATGCCGGCAGCCAGTGCTTTGGCCCAGGGGAGCGGGCGTTGGTTGATGGCGAAAGCCTGCTTCAGGAGCTTGCGGAATTCACCACTTTTTGCGATTCGGTTTCGTTTCATTCCAGCGCCTCCTAAAAAATAAATTCTCTTATGCCCATTATTCCACAGAACGATTTTGAAGGGCGAGCCTCAGCCGTCCGCTTGCAGAAATTTACGAGCCAAACTTCTGCATTGTCTTTACGTTTCACTTTAAGATCGAGTGGGTGCTTGAAAAAAACTCCTCGTAGAAGTTCTATTTAGCATCAAATTTATTATTCATTTTTTAACATTTTTCTCATCTCTTTGAAGTTTTTATTTTGGGTGTAAGCATTTTAAGAGATAGAAAAATATTGAGAAGTCAATTGCCACAAACAACTGGAGCGATACTAGACTTCTTATTTCCTAGGCAGCCCATGACTTATGAATCGGAAATACGCTGAAAATATTATGCAGTAAAAAGTATTTGCCCATTCATCTAAATTATTGGTACCTAATACTAATGTTAGGTGCTAAAATGAGGTGAGTAAGCTAAAGGGGTGTATGAATGAGCAAATCAGCAGCACGAATTACAGCCATCGGATCGTATGTACCCGAAAAGAGGCTGACGAATTTGGACCTGGAACAATTGGTTGAAACAAATGACGAGTGGATTCTCCAGCGCACCGGCATCCGGGAGCGCCGCATTGCGGGAGAACACGAATTTACGAGTGATATAAGTGTGAGTGCAGTACAAGATTTGGCGGAACGCTACGAAAAATCGTTCGACGATGTCGATTTGATTATCGCTTGCACGATGACGCCTGATTTCAAAACACCAAGCGTCGCCGCGATGGTCCAGGCGAAACTGAACATCCCGAACGCCGGCGCGATTGATTTGAACGCGGCGTGCGCAGGTTTTTCCTACGGCCTGCAGGTGGCGAACGGCTTGATCACCTCCGGATTGCATAAGAAGATTCTGGTGATCGGGGCAGAGACTTTCTCGAAGATCCTCGACTACACCGACCGCTCGACCTGCATCTTGTTCGGAGACGGCGGCGGGGCAGTCCTGGTCGAACACGACGCAGACAACCCGAGCTTTATCGAGTCGCATATGGGGACAAACGGCGCGTTGGCGAATAACCTGTATTGCACAGACCTGGCCGGAGAGATGTTCGGCGAACAGTTGGCTGCCCGCAACGTCGTCTGGCAAAATGGCCGCGAAGTATATAAATGGGCAGTCAATACCGTGCCGAAAGGTGTCAACGCCTTAATGGAGAAAGCAGGGGTAACGCCTGGTGAAGTGGATTGGTTCGTGCCGCATAGCGCCAATTTGCGGATCATCGAGTCGATTTGCACGAGAAGCGGGCTGTCGCTTGA
The DNA here is from genome assembly GCF_041320495.1 of Planococcus sp. SSTMD024. NCBI lineage: Bacteria > Bacillati > Bacillota > Bacilli > Caryophanales > Caryophanaceae > Planococcus > Planococcus sp. SSTMD024. Next base: position 331,539 of record NZ_JBGGNS010000022.1, read on the forward strand.
GAACACCATCTATTCCCTTGAATATTACGGCAACACCTCTGCCGGCTCGATTCCCTTGTCTTTGGCACAAGGCGTCAAAGACGGCCGCATCAAAGCGGGCGATCAATTGCTGCTGTACGGATTCGGCGGCGGTTTGACCCATGCGGGGATGCTGGTGAAATGGTCGATTTAATAGTTGTATGTGTAAACTCCTGCTAAGTGCAGGGGTTTTCTTTTGATAGAAAATAATAGTGGATTAGTGAGAACGTTTGTTCTATAATAAAATAAAAAGAGTGAATATTCTGCCAAAAGGTTTATAATAGAGCCCATAATCATGTGAACGTATCCTGCAAAGAAAAAAGGTGAAAAGCATGGAAACTAAAAGCGTGGACCGGCAAGCGAACGGATTGGCTGTAGAAGCGGCGGGACTGGTGAAAGTGTACGGGAAAGAACGGGCGGTAGACGGTGTGGACTTAGCGATACCAAGCGGGACAGTATACGGGTTTTTAGGGCCGAATGGGGCGGGAAAAACGACGACGATCCGCATGCTCGCCACATTGATCCAGCCGGACGCGGGCAGCGCGACCATTTTCGGCCACGATTTGAAGACAGAAAGCGCGGCCATCAAAAGCCGCATCAGTTTAACGGGCCAGTATGCATCGATCGATGAAGATCTGACCGGCATCGAGAACTTGGTGCTCATCTCCAGGCTCATGGGTTATACGGTGAAGGAAGCGAAGCAGCGTGCGGCGGAATTGCTCTCGGCATTCGGCTTGGAAGGTGCGGCGAAGCGGCAAGTGAAAAAGTATTCGGGCGGCATGAGGCGGCGGATCGATATCGCCGCAAGCATTGTTGTGACGCCGGATTTGTTATTTCTCGACGAGCCGACGACAGGCCTCGACCCGCGCAGCCGCAATCAGGTATGGGAGATTGTGCGCGCACTCGTTCAGGCTGGGACGACCGTGCTGTTGACGACACAGAACTTGGAGGAAGCGGACCAGCTGGCCGATCGCATTGCCGTCATCAATCAAGGCAAGATCATCGCAGAAGGCACGAGCAGTGAATTGAAAGCATCTGTCGGGACTGGCACATTGAATGTGCAATTGCTCGATGCAGCCGATCAAGCGCAAGCAGCAGCCATTCTTGAACGCAAGCTCAGCGTCCCGGTTCACGTATCAACAGACGGCGTGACCTTGAGTGCGCAGGCAAAAGACTCTTCGATCGTTGCCGAAGCGCTTGGCGAACTGGGCAAAGAAAAAATCGGCATCAGCGATTTTTCGCTCGGGCGGCCGAGCTTGGATGAAGTGTTTTTGACATTGACCGGACAAGCCGCCAGCAATCAGCCGACTGAGGAGGAAAACTCATGAGCGTGCAAATTGAACATGACAAAACGGCGTATGAAGAAGTGCATCCGTCGAATGCCATTGCTTCCAGCAGGCGGCCGGATCCGCCGAATGCCTTGGCTTCGACGATGGCGTTTGCCCACCGGGCGCTGCTTAGGATCAAGCATGTGCCGGAGCAGATGTTTGACGTCACGGTGTTTCCAATCATTTTTCTATTGATGTTCACGTATTTGTTCGGTGGCGCAATCGCCGGATCGACAGGTGAATACTTGCAATTTCTGTTGCCTGGCATTTTGGTCATGACCGTATCGCAGATTACGATGTATACCGGCATCGACTTGAATAACGACATTCGAAAAGGCATATTCGACCGCTTCCGGACCTTGCCGATTTGGCTCCCGTCCGCTTTGGTCGGGGCGCTGCTTGTCGACGTCATCCGCTACTCGCTGGCATCGGCGATTATGATCGGGCTCGGGCTGGTGCTCGGATTTCGGCCGGAAGGCGGAGCGATGGGAGTGTTGGGCGCGGTATTGGTCATTTTATTGTTCTCGTTCAGCTTCTCGTGGATTTGGACCGCCGCCGGCATCATCATGCGCTCCGAAAAATCCTTGATGATGGTCAGCTTTTTGGTGGTGTTTCCGCTGACGTTCGTCAGCAATGTCTTCGTCGATCCATCGACTTTGCCTTCCTGGCTGCAAGGCTTCGTCAACATCAATCCGATTTCCATCCTCGCCACAGCGGTGCGCGGCTTGATGCACGGCAACGGCACATGGGAGCAGATCGGATGGGTGGTCGTCGTATCCGCGATTTTCGTCGTGATTTTTGCGCCGCTGACCATGTATCTGTACCGGCGAAAAGAATAGTGGATTTGATGGGGCTTGCTGTGCGGAAACCGGTTATCTGCTCATCTTCGTCATTCGCTCAGTGAACAAAAACGAACCCCGGATAGGCCCACGTCAACAACAGTGGTCCCATCCGGGGTTTTATTTGGAGAACTCATCACGCTTTGGCCTTTATATGTGCTCACTTCCACGAGTGCCGGTAATCATGCAGATAGGCTTCCATTTTCTTGGGGGGGTGGCCGGTCAAGTTTTGGTAATCGGAAGTTATGCCCTTGGCCAATCCCAATTTGGTCGGAAAATGAATGCCGATGACCACATTGATAAACCCTTTATCTTTTCCGCGGCTCAGCATGTACTGTTTAAAATCTTTAGGGGAAGGGTTTGCATAGGTAATTGGCTTGCCGAGAATTTCTGTCATTTTTTCGGCAACTTGTGAAAAGTTCAGCGCTTCATCGCCTGTGATCGTATAGGCTTTATTTTCGTACAGGGGCGGATCCTGTAAGGATAAAGAAGCAATTTCCGCTAAATCCCGTACATCGACAAAACTGGTTTTCCCCATGCCCGCTGGCACATAAATACGCTGGCGTTCTTTAATTTCCTCTCCTAAAAAATCGTTCAGGTTCTGCATAAAGTAGCCGGCGCGGATGAATGTATAAGAAACTCCCAGTTTGCGAATCAGCTTTTCGTTTTTATGGTGATGGATAAACGGCAAAAACTGGACATCTTTTACCGACAGGTAGGTGATGTGGCGAATGTCGCTACTTTTTGCTGCTTCTAAAAATTCAGCGAATTTCAGGTTTTCGCCAGGCGGATACATTAAAAATAGTTGATCCACCTCTTCTAGAGCTGGTTTGAAAGTTGCTGGATCTGCAAAGTCCAATGTTGAAAATTCGTAGGCATAGCCGTATTGTTTCCGGGCTTTTTCCACATTGCGCACCGCACACTTAAAAGAAATACCTTTCCTTTTTAAACTCTGGGCAACTTCATACCCTACGTTCCCGGTAAAGCCAGTCACCAGTACAGTCATCTAATCCACCGCTTTCCATGAAATCATATTGTGGGTACAGGAGCGAATAAAATCACCAATAAAAGACTGGTTATATCGTCCAGTATAGCATGAGCCCACAAGCTATTTTCATAAATTCAAGCTTATACATGAAAAATTGTAAGCATATGTATTTTATTGACTGAAAATTCTGTGTATATTGTAAGAGAAAATAAAATGGGGTTTTAGTATAGGAAGGTGGAGGAGTAAAGTGAAATGGCTGAAACGCTTGTTGAGTAAATTACAGCGAATCGCGGTTCTTGCGTTAGCGTTGTTGCAGCCGGCCACTGTATGGGCGGTGGAAAAAGCAAACGGTGGCTTGTTTGAAGGCGACGGAGCCGATCCGCTCATTACGCCAGCAGGATACGCATTTTCGATTTGGTCCGTTATCGTTCTCGGAACAATTGCTTATGCTATTTACCAGCTCCTCCCTGTCAGCTATCCCAAAACTATTTATGACCGCATCGCTGCGCGTTCCAGCTTAATCTTCATAGGTTTCGGGGCATGGATTTGGTGTGCTTCCAACGAATGGCTATGGACCACCGTTTTCATCTTTGCGGCAATGGGGCTGCTGTTGCGCTCAGTATTTTTGGACCTATTGAATGCTTCCTTGGCTTCTCCAGAGCGATGGATTGTCACAGGCACTTTTGCGCTTTATTATGGGTGGACGACAGTCGCTGTATTTGCCAATCTATCATCTGCGCTTACTTTTTATGGATGGCCAGTCACAGGCTTGCTGGGAATTTTATGGCAAGCGGGAATGTTATTGGCCGCTGCGGCCATTTCGTTACGGCTGTTGAAGGAAGTCGAATACCAAACAGGTTATTATGCCGCCATTTTATGGGCTTTTGTGGCCATTAGTGTTGGTTCGGTACTAGGTGGTTGGAAAGCACTTCCACTAGCGCTCATTGCTGCAACGGCTACCTGTCTAATCGGCATCAATGGCGTGAAAAACTACCGTTCGAGAAATAGCCAGAAATTGCCTGGCGCCCGTCATGCTGTTTGAGGCCGTACTAGTAAGCAAATGCCAAATTGACAGCCTATTTTGAATTGGGTGCTATTGGTGTGACAATATAGTTGAGTCCAGTTTTAAAGCAAAAATAACTTAATCAATAGAGTTGAACAGGGGAAGACCTATTGCCTTTTGAAAAGGCGATAGGCTTTTTTTGCGCGAATACAGCAGGCAAATGCAGTTAGCAACTTTATCGGAGCAGTAGTGAAGCTTGGAGGCAAATACTCATGGCAAATAGAAAAGAGCAAGCACAATTCAGTTGGGTCGGCAGCGAAAAACATTTTGTCGACCAGCTGGACATTCAGCAAATCGGGCCAGTCACAGTTGGGCGGTTTGGCGGCAATTCGACAGCTGGGCAAACGAAAAATGAAGATGGCTGTATGGTTTGGGCGAACGCGGAGGAAGACTGGGAATTTACCGTGTTGCTGGACGCCCATCAAACGGCAGAAAGCGCGGAGCTCGTCGTAGCGGAAATTAGCCGCTTGGCACCTTTAATCAACGGTGCTTTAAAGCTGCCGGTCAAACAAGCATTTGGCCAGCTACCGGAAATTCTCCTGACGGCTTTTGACAGCGAACACTTTAAAAGAGCATGCAGCGAAGTGCAAGGCGAAACGGCTGTCTTGTGCACTGCACGAAAAGGCAAGTTCCTTTGGTGGCTCTCGGTCGGCGATTGCCTGTTGTACTTGTTTCATCCTGAACTCGAAGCGCTTGGCGAGATGCAGCAAAACCACCGCAGCTTTTATGAATGGATCGGCAAAGTGAACACATTCGATTTGCCGGTGCCGTGTTTTAGCACAGGCGCAAAAGAATTACGAAAAGGGACCAATCACATTGTGCTGACGACCGATGGATTGGTGGAATGCCCCAATGCCGATTTTTCAAATCCATTGGAAGTGGCAAAACGATTTGATGGTGTTTCAAATACAGAAGGCGTACGGGCGCTGTTGGAAAAAATCAAAGACAAGCAAGTCCGGGACAGCACCACAATCTTGTCGTGGAGTGTAGAAGTCAAAAGTGAATCCACACGCCCCGGAGATCAACTGCAATAGTTTTGCGGTCTTTGTATTCATTTAAAAAAGGAATTTTCAGGAAAGAGAAGAATGAGTATAAAGATGCGTAAATAAGGCAGTGGGATGCTGCCGCAGACAAAAAGGGGATTATTCGTGGAACAGACAACAGCACAAACGTGGAACTTAACTTCCTTATATGCGGGAACAAGCCAATCAGAAGAACTGAAAACGTTCATGGCGGGTTTGCAAAATACGCTCGAACAAGCGGCTGGTCAATTGCAAAATTACCGCGAGATGAAAACGCGTGAAAACGATGTCTTATGGGAAGTCATCGATCAATTCCAAATGGCCTTGCTCGGTTGGGAGCAACTCGACGATTTCGCCATTTGTGCTTATGCGGAAAACGTGGCGGATCAGGCAGCGCTCGCTTTGATGGAGGACAGCGCCCAACTGAAAGCCAAGCTCGCTTCGTTGCAGGTTGAGTTGGATCAAGCCCTTGCTGAATTTTCCGATGCGGAGTGGCGGGAGTTTACGGCTTCTGACCGTATTCAGGACTCGTCGTTTTATTTGAATGAAAGAAGAGGAATGGTAAAGGACCGCTTGCCGGTCGAACTGGAGCGCATGATCAGCGCGCTGTCCGTCAATGGCCTGTCAGGCTGGGAACAGCAGCATGAACTGGTCTTAACCAAGTTAAGGGTGCCGATTGAAGTGGACGGAGAGCTCCAGCAAGTATCGATCGGCCAGGCGTTGAATGAAGCGGTAAACGCCAAAGACCGCGCCAGCCGACAGCGCGCAGCTGAAGCTGTGGCCGACACATGTGAAGCGCAAGCGGATACCGTGGCGGCCATTTTGAACCGTGTGGCGGGATCGCGACTGGCGATTTACGAGCAGCGGGGCTGGGACAACAAACTGAAAGAGATGCTCGAGCACAACCGGATCCAGGAAGCTTCAATCGATGCGATGCTCAAGGCCATCGACGGCAATAAGGATTTGTACAGAGCGTATATCGAACGCAAATTAAAAATGGCGGGCCACGATACAGCCGGCTGGTTCGATCTGGAGTCGCCGGCTTTTTCGCTGTCGGACAAAGTGGACTTTGCTTCGGCGAAAACCGTCATCAGCAAGCAATTCCATCAGTTCAGCGATAAGCTTGGCCATTTTGCCGACCGCGCATTTGAACAAGACTGGATCGAAGCCGAAAACCGGCCGGGTAAAGCAGAAGGCGGCTTTTGCGCGTCGATGCCACTAGCCAAAGAAAGCCGGATTTTCCTGACGTATCGTGATACTTATCAGGATTTGGTAACCTTGGCGCATGAACTGGGCCACGCCTACCACAACTTCATCATTCACGACGAACCGGCGCTTGCGCAGCAAAAAGGCACGAGTGTCGCGGAAACGGCTTCTACGTTCATGGAGAATCTGGTGCTGGATGCGGTGATTGAACAGACAACAGAGGAACACGAACGGCTCGCCATGCTCGAAATGAAAATCCGCGACGGTTTGAAGTACGTCGTGAGCGTGCCGAATATGTTCCGTTTCGAACGAAAATTTTACGAACAACGGGAAGGCGGCATGATTTCCGCAGCACAGATCAAAGCGATGATCGCTGAGGTGGAAAATGAAATTTATGGCGGATTGGTCGAGGAGCTGGCGCTTCACAAATGGATGTTCATTGGCCATTTCTACGATGCCGAAAAGGCGTTCTACAATATTCCGTACACAATCGGCTATTTATTCAGCAACGGCGTCTATGAACAAGCCAAGCAGCAGCCGGACGGATTCCCGGAACGCTACGATGCCTTGTTGCGCGACTCCGGAAAGATGACCGTCGAGCAATTGGGCGACCAGTACCTGGGGGCGGACATCACGCAAGTGGCGTTTTGGCGAGATGCGCAGAAATCGCTGACTTCCGCCATTGAAGAGTATTTGGAACTGACTGAGAAGCATTGCTAAAGTTTTGAATTAAGGAGAAAAAGATGAAAAAACTTCAATGGAGTTTACTGCTGAGTTTTTTGATGGCTAGTTGTTTTTGTATATTCGGCCAAGGCATGGCATATTTTTTAAGTGAGCATGCGGTGCCGCTTGCCCCTGTCTATTATTTGACGGGCTTGACGGCGGCGGGGATATTTCTATACATGGTCTCTGGGCTTTTGTTGCTGGTGTTGATTAAGCGACAGGAAAAATTCTATACTCACAGGGAACTATATGCAGTCGTTTTGTTTACAGTGGCACCAGCCGCTTCGCTCTGGGCTTTTTTTGTCACGGCGATGTGGTGGGGATGAACCCCATGGAAAACCGTTTCAGCAATTTCAGCTGAAGCGGTTTTTTCAATGATGGAAAAGTTAACCGGCTTCTCTTCAAAAAAGGGATAGGAAAGTCAGCAAGCATGTCGAATATAAGGGGAAAGAAACTGCCGACGCTTATGGATTTGAAATCCAGAGGAGGAGAAGGAAATGGAAGTGATCAAGCATTCCGAATGGGCCGATACGAAATTCACTTTGCATTTGCTGTCACAGATCCTTGGCAAGATTAAACTCGAAACCGCCGAGCAGGAACCGCAGTGGGCACACGTAACGCTCGCCATAACCCCAAATGGGTTCACGACGGGCTTGTTGTTCCATCAAGATCGCGCTTTTCAAGTCGACTTGGATATTCATGAAAGCCGTATCCTCATCAATGTTGATGGACATGTGCAAGCCGTGCCGCTCGAGACGGCCAAGTCGATCAAAACCTATTTCAAAGAAATTTTCGATGCGCTGTCATCGAAAGGCATCGAGTTGAAGGTCAACCCCAAACCGCAGGAGATGGCGTATAAAACCAATCTCGACGAAGACGACACACCCCTGACCTTTAATTGGGAACAGGCAATACGCGGGCTCAAGCTGTTTCATTTTGCGGCCGCCGCACAGCTGAAATTCATCGGCCCGCTGCGCTCCCGAAAAATGAAGCCCGCCTTGTTCTGGGGAACCTTCGACGTCTCGTCGCTCGTTTTGCCGGGCATCCGCCAGCCGTACCCGGAAGACAAAGTCATCGAAAAAGCGGCATTCGATGAACATTTCATCGAGTATGGATTCTGGCTTGGCGACGCCAACGTCGATGTACCGGCGTTTTTTGTGCTGCCGTATCCATTTATCAATAAGGAACTCGACAACGAGCGCTTAAAGCCTGCCGACGCGTATTTTGAAGCTTCGCTGAGCGAGTACTTCCTGATGCTCGATAAAGTTGCAGGCTCGCCCGATCCGACACAAGCGATGCAGGAATTTTTCCGCTCGACTTTTGACATCCTCAGCGAAGAATTGGACTGGCCGGATTGTTCGTATTATTTTACGCCGCTCGATATGCCGGAGCAGCACGCGAAAAAATGAAGGGATAGACGAGGGGAAGATATGCCAATTCAGGCAAGTCTTCTCCGATTTTTTATAATCGAGACGCCCAACTCCAAGAGCATCAAAAGTCACGGAAAAATATTTTGAAAACTATCTATTTTTATGCCTTCCGATGTGCTTTAATGGATTTAATGAAATTGTAAAAAAATTGAAATGGGGATGGTAGGATGGACCGCGCGTTCAAGATTGCGACGAGTTTTTTGATGGGGGTATCACTTTTTGGCGTTTTACCGGCAACACAAACGGCACAAGCCGAAGATTTGGTGGATGCAGATGTATTGGAGCAAGGAGATGACGTAAGCGATACTTTTTCTGCAGAAGACAACGAACATTGGTACCGGATCGACGTCGATCCTGCACAAGTCTCGGTACATACGCATTTTGAAGTTTCTCTCCAGTCAGATGATGAATTGACCTTTACCGTTTACCCAGACGCAGAACGCGCGACCGCCGACCAGCCTTTCGACCCGTTCAGCAACTACAGTTTCGCAGAACGAAAGTCGACTGTGAAGTTCCCGGTCGCCTGGGAAGGGCCCTACTACATAAAGGTATCTTCTTACGCGGAAGAATTGCCGGTGGAATTGCCTGAAGCCGACGAAGCGAGTTACACAATCGGCTTTGACGGCGTCACCGTAAAAGCGTCGAAACCGACGAACGATGAGCAATGCCCGGCGGAACTGGTCATGGACGACGCGGCGGCAAGCGATCAAAAACTGCTTGACCAATTGCGCGTTATCCGCGGCGAAGTGCTTTCGAAAACAGAGAGCGGCAAAGAATTGACCAAGCTTTACTATAAGCTGGCGCCGTTCATCGGCTATCAAGCCGTGAAGGAAGCATCGGTCCGCGATTCATTGAAGAAAAACCTCAAGCAACTCGACGGCTTGGTCACGAGCATTGCAGAAAATGGCTTCCAAAGCTCGAAAACCGTCACGGCAGCTGACCAGAAAGCGATCAATGAATTATACGCGCTGGCGTTGAAAACCGCGCCTGCCAATCTGAAGGACGACGTGGAAGCGGCAGGCCAGGCGATCAACATCAACAAGTTGGCCGGGAAATCGGTCATGTCGGCAATGCTTCCGACTCCTTATGTCGTAAAAGACGCTTCAATCAATAAAGTCATTGTGAAAGTAAAAGAAGGCGAAACACTGACGAAAGCGGAAGCAGGAACAGCTGGCGTCAAATCAGTTTCCGAGTTTGAGGCGGAAGCGCCGAAATTCAACCAATTTTACGTAGTTGATTTGAAGTCGGGCATGTCGGCTGCTTCAACGAATAAAACTTTGCAGTCACTTGAAGACTTGCCGGAAGTCGAATTCGTCGAACCGGTACAGCAATACAAGCTTCACTCAGAAGACATCTATTATGACGAGCAGTGGTCGCTTGAAAACGCGGGCGGCGGCTTTGGCATTGAAGACGCGGACATCGATTTCGAGGAAATGACGTCGCTCGCAGCGCAAAAAGGGCAGACGGAAGTCATCACCGCGGTCATCGATACCGGCGTTGATTACACGCTGGCCGATTTGAAGAACCAAGTAATCAGCACAGGGTACGATTTCATCAACGACGACAATAAAGCATTTGATGACGAAGGGCACGGCACACACGTTTCCGGCATCATCGCAGCGGAAGCGGACAACGATTATTCGATGACAGGCATCAACCAGTCGACGAAAATCCTGCCGGTGAAAGTGCTTGATGCGACAGGCTACGGCGACACAGAACAAATCGCATACGGCATCCTGTACGCAACAGACCAAGGGGCCGACATCATCAACATGAGCTTGGGCGGCGGCTATAGCCGCGTCTTGGAATACGCCATGAAATACGCAAGCGAGCGCGGCGTGACGATTGTCGCGGCATCCGGTAATGACGGTTGGGAAGAAGTGTCCTACCCGGCATCCTCGAAATACGCAATCGCGGTCGGCGCAACGAACAAACTCGACCTCGTATCGGATTACTCGAGCTACGGCGAAGGGCTTGACCTTGTCGCACCGGGTACCGACATCCCGAGCTTGCTCCCGGACGGCAATGTCACCTTGATGTCCGGAACATCCATGGCAGCGCCGCACGTCGCGGCAGTTGCAGGTGTCTTGAAATCAATCAACCCGAACCTGACGCCGGGCCAGCTGGAGAATTTGCTGACGGCTTCAGCGGATGATGTTGCATTTATCGAAGAAGACCGTCCGGATCCGTTTGGAGGAGATCCTTTCTTCGAAGAAGATTTTCCGTATGAAATGAAAGAGTTGGCACCGGGCTTTGACCTCGTCTCCGGCTGGGGCCGCTTGAACGGAGCGGAAGCGATTCTAGCGATGGACGATAAATGGAACCTCGCCGACCGCATCAGCGGGGCAAGCCGCTACGATACCGCAGTGGAAGTCTCGAAAAAAGGCTGGAGCACATCGAAAAAAGCCGTCTTGGCAACAGGCGGCGATTTCCCGGATGCCTTGAGTGCAGCGCCGCTTGCGGCATATCAAAACGCACCGCTATTGCTCACGAAAACCAATTCGATCCCGAAAGCGGTAAAAGATGAACTGAAACGCTTGAAAGTGGAAGAAGTGACCTTGATCGGCGGGCAGGGCGCCATCAGCCCAGCGGTCGAACTGGAACTGAAAGACCTTAAGATTAAAGCAACACGCATCAGCGGCAAAAACCGCTACGAAACATCGGTCAATATCGCGAAAAAAATGACCAACTCGACGCAAGCGGTCGTGGCAACCGGTTCGACATTTGCGGATGCCTTGTCGATCGCTCCGGTCGCAGGCAGCCAGAAGATGCCGATCTTGCTGACGAAACCGAACGGCTTGCCGGCGGAAGTGAAAGCGCATTTCGCTTCGAAAGCCTACAGCAAAATCTTCATCGTCGGCGGTAAGGGCGCTGTTTCTGACAGCGCGGCAAAAGAAATCAAGAACCCGGTCCGCCTGTCCGGCGCTTCACGCTACGAGACGAACAGCGCGATCATCAACCATTTCAAAGCATCTTTCGACAACCAGAACATGTACTTGTCGACCGGCGCGAACTATCCGGATGCACTCGCTGGCTCCGTACTGGCAGCGAAAACGAAAGCACCACTCGTGTTGACGGCACCGAACGGCCCGAATGCGGCGACTGTGAAGACAGTCCAAACGCAGCTGAAAACCGTCAGCGGCATCTACATCCTCGGCGGTGAAGGCGCTTTGCCGACGCAAAGCATCCGGCAATTGTTCGAGTAACACAGAAAAACAGGCGGTTCGGATTCCGGACGCCTGTTTTTTTTATAACTTTAATGAGGGGGAAAGTTATGAAGCAGTTGATCGGTGGCGGCATCGGCGTCATCTCGGGCATTCTATTGTTTGGGTTTACTTTGGTCGCAGCGGCGGTGTATTCGCTGCATTTGAGGGAAGTCGGTTATTCAGGGGAATATGGGCTTTATTTAACGGCATTGGGTGAAGTGGGCATTTTCCCGATTATCCTGAGCCTGGTGCTCTTCATTGCAGGACTCGTGCTTTTATTCAAAGCGACAGACAGGGAGTGGAAAGCAAAATACTTTTTAGCAGCAGAGGAAACAAACTCAGAGGAAAAAGAACTGTGAAAGGAAGATTGCATGGAGAACGGCTATTTATTCGAATCCGAACGGCTCGGGTTCAGGCGGTGGAAAGCGTCTGATCGCACACCGTTCGCGGCTTTGAATGCAAACACTGACGTAATGGAGTTCTTTCCAAAAACCTTGAGCCGTGCCGAATCGGACGCCTTGATCGACCGCATCGAAGCGCATTTTGAGGAGATGGGCTACGGGCTTTGGGCGGTGGAACGAAAAGAAGATGGGGCGTTTATCGGCTTTATCGGTTTATTGGATGTCAATTTCGATATCGGAATTGAAGGGGCGACCGAAATTGGTTGGCGCTTAGACCACAAGTACTGGAAACGGGGCTATGCGACAGAAGGGGCGAAAGCTTGCCTGGTGTATGCGTTTGAGGAGCTCAGGAAAAAAGAAATCTACTCGTTCACTTCAACGGTCAACGCACCGTCTGAAACCGTCATGAAGCGGATCGGCATGGAGAAGGTAGGAGAGTTCGAACATCCGCGCGTTCCAGAAGGCAGCCCGTTAAGAAAGCATGTTTTGTATAAAAAGACCCAGCTCAGTAGTAAATAACCCATTTGAGCACAACAAATCGTAGTGAAGAGGATAAGGAGAGTGGCGCATGAGAAAAATGCTTTTTCTAGCAGCGGCGGCTTTAGTTATTAGTATCGGTATTTATGATTTAACTGATGGACCAAGCTTCAAAAAGGTCCATATGTTGCCTTATAGTGTGCAAGAAAATGTTAACCCAGAGCATAAGCTCCAGCAGATTTATCGAAACAATTACTCATTTATCGTTTTTCATAGTCCAGGTATTATTGAACACGAAATGCAAGTGGAAGGCGATATGGTGAAGATGCTGCTGAGTGTTTCAAATGAAGAAACTAACGATGAGATTCAGCAGTATTCGTATAAATTGAAGACAGGCAAAGAACATGATAAAATCGCTGTTTTTTTAAATGACCAGCTCACTCCCTTCGATAATGTTGTAGCAGGAAAATAAGGGATCTATTAGTCGAACCATAAAAACTGTTTGCCTGCTCTGGCAAATGGTTTTTCTATTTATTGGCTCAAGATTTAGTGGTATCGTTAAATTATAATTCCCTATAAAAGGAAAAAGAAGGGTTGGTATGAAAGAGCGAATCATTCTTGTTATCGTCCTAGCTAGCATACTGTGTTCGTCGGCAGTAAGCGCCTCGTCTCTTAGCCAAACAATTAAATCTGGTTATCATACAGCAGCGGCAAGCATTATGGTAGCGATTGGTATCCATGGCATTTATATCTATCTGAAGAAAAGAAAAAGAGAAAGGTCAGCTTAAGATGTCTCGGTGAGAGGGGAATGGGAATGACTTGGAAGCAAATGATGGTTGCCACTTCGCGCGGTGAGTTTGAAGTGTTCGCCAAAGGCAGCGGAGACCCGATATGCGTGACGCATCTTTATTCGGAGTTCAATGAGACGGGAGATTACTTTGCCGAAATGTTCACCGAAACAAATCGTGTCTACCTCGTTAATCTGCGGGAAGCCGGAAACTCCGAAAAAGCACAGCATCCGTATGAATTGAGCATGCTGGAGAGTGTCTTTGACCTTGAAGCGATACGCACAGCTTTGGGTTTTGAGCAATGGGGATTTGCGGGGCATTCAACCGGCGGCATGCTCGGTGTCGTTTACGGCATCTATTTTTCGCCGTATCTTCGTTACCTGATTATTGCCGGTGCGGCAGCAAGAGAGTATATGACGTTTTCGAACGACTGCATTTATAACCCTAAGCATCCCCGGTTTTTGCGGATGCAGGAGCTGATTGAACATTTGAAAAGTACAGAAGCGACGGAACGGCAAAAAGAGTAATGGAAAATCGAAAGAACCAAGTTGTCTTTAGCCAACCCGGACAACTACGAAAGTTATTTTTCAAGCCCCATAACCAAAAAGATGTCGGCGATCCGCATGGACTTCTTCAGCCGGGAACTGCAGCTATTCGATATCACCCGCAAACTGCAGTTGATCACTACGCCGACACTGATTATGTGCGGCCGCCACGATGTGCAGTGCCCGCTCATGTATTCACAAGAGATGGCTGAACTGATTCCGGGAGCGCAGCTGGCTATCTTCGAAAATAGTAATCACTATCCGTTTCTCGAAGAAAGGACACAATTCCTCCAAATATACAAAGAGTACATCGATGGACTCACTTAAGTTTTGGGAATCGCAGAAATTACTAAAGGAGGAATTGAATGAAGCGCGGATTTTTAGTCGCGATTATCCTGTCAACCCTTGTCACGTGGGGCCATGTCTTCTTTGACTTGAGAAGTGTTTTGCCGGATCCGGCAGCTAGATTGGCTGTCGCGGTGTCCAATTTCGTTTTGCTGCTGGGCGTGATTTACTGGATTGGGCGAAACGGGCAGAAAGAAAACCTGGACTCCTGAAATGCTGGGCAAGGAAAATTGGCAGCGATTCGGTATATAATAAGGTCAAAGCAGAATAATTGGCCTGTCGTTTAAAGCCTGTGCTGAATGGAGGAAGCACTGAAGAAGAGGGATGCGCTGAAGGATGGCGCATCCCTCTTTTTTTTAGCTGAATGTAAAGAGCCAGCTTTTCGATTTAATCTAAATCCGGCGTTTTCACGTTTACTGTATAGAAGCAAACAAGTACATAGAAAAATGCAACAGAAAGAGGCGGAAGCAGATGGCGAATGAAAAACGCGAGAAGCCAGGAGCTGAAAAAACGAAACAGGCAAAAGACGGGCAGTTCTATAAATCCGTCTGGCGCTGGCACTTGTACGCAGGTGTCTTGTTTGCGCCGCTCTTGGTGCTGCTCGCAATCACCGGGTCAGTATATTTGTTCAAAGCAGAAATTGAAAATGTGCTGTATGCGGATTATTACGAAGTCCAAGCGCAAGAAGAGCGGGTGTCGGTATCAGAACAGTTGTCGGAAGTAAACCGGCTGTATCCGGAAGGCATCGTTACGGCCTACCGCCCCGGTGAAGATGAGTCGCGTTCGAGTGAAGTGACGGTCGAAGCGGACGGCATGTCGATGACGGTATTTATCGATCCATATACCGGAGAATCACTTGGCGAAATGAACAACAACGACCGCATCATGGACAAAATCGAAGAAATCCACGGCGAGCTGATGGCCGGGACGCTTGGCGACCGCATTGTTGAGCTGGCGGCGAGCTGGGCAGTGGTGCTCATCGTCACCGGTTTGTTCTTGTGGTTCCCGAAAAAGATGAACGGAGCGGGCGGTGTATTGGTTCCGCGCCTCCGTCAAGGGCCGAAAATTCGCAGAAGAGACCTCCACGCAGTGCCGGCATTTTGGCTGTCTGCCGGATTATTATTTTTGATCATGACGGGACTTCCGTGGTCGGGCTTTTGGGGAACCAATTTCCAGGCGATGGTGACCAACACGGGAGAAGGTTATCCGCCGTCTGTCTGGATTGGAGACGCGCCGAAATCGGACGTTGAAACGCAGGACATCGCAGAAGTGCCATGGGCAGCAGAGACTTTTGACGTGCCGCTGTCATCGGTACAGGGGCTGGTCCCGCTGCCGCTCGATAAAGTGGTGGAGATTGCCGATCAGGAAGGCATTCATCCGTCCTACTCGGTGTTCATCCCGCAAGAACCCGAGGGCGTCTATACCTTATCCGTGTTTCCGCCAAAAGCACAGGACGAGGCAACGATGCACATCGACCAATATTCAGGGGCGGTGCTGGCCGATTACCGCTACGATAATTACGGCGTCATCGGCAAAGTCGTCGCCTGGGGCATCACGCTGCATAAAGGCTCACAGTTTGGCCTGCTCAATCAATTGATCAGCCTGTTCATCTGCCTCGGCATTGTGTTTGTAGCCGTCAGCGGCGTGTATCTCTGGTGGAAGCGCAAGCCGAAAAAAGGCATGGGCGCACCGAAAGCGCCGCCGCTGTTCAAAACAAAATCATTTTTGCTATTGATGATCGTGCTCGGCTTACTGTTCCCGCTTGCGGGGCTGTCGATGGTCATCGTCTGGCTGTTCGATAAGCTGTTGATCCAGCGCCTGCCGGCCGTGAAAAAATGGTTGAATGCATGAAAGGGGGATCGGGAATGAAGAAAATCTATGGGCCGCTTGCAGCGGCTGTCGCCGTATTACTAGTGAGTGCTTGTTCTGTGCGCAGCGATGCGGCGGATTTGTACAAGCAAGAAGCGCCGCTGCACATCACGGCGGAAATGCCGGAAGACGTCGCTCCCGGTGAAACTGTGCGTTTTCAACTGGAATTGAAACAAAACGGCGAACCGGTGAACGAAGCGAGTTTTGTTCATTTTGAAGTGCGCAAGCAGGATGGTTCAATTCCTTATCCGATGAAAGAAGCGCAAGCAGCAGGAGGCGGCGTCTACGAAATGCAAGCCAACTTCAGAAGCGACGGGCTGTATTTCCTGGAAGTGCACGCAGGAAGCGGGGACGCCATCAGCAATCCGCATTACCAATTCATCGTCGGGGAACTGTCCGAAAGTGAACTCGACAGCTTAAAACAAGGGCCAGCACTGGATGCGGGAAATTCCGGCCACCATCATTAACCGCAGGCCCGCAACCGGAGCGGTCAAGTAAAGAGATCGTGCAATGTGGTTTTAAATTACAGTTTGATTTGTGCAAAGGACTCATAAAAATTTTCAATGAACGGGACGAAAGCCATATTTTCGGGTATAGAACATCATCAGGAAATGTGGGAATCGTGGAGCAAGAGGAAAGGGCGGTATGAGTGAACGAAGAGTTAATGATTGCAGAAAAAGTGCAAAAGGTTTTGAAAGCGCGCTGTGAATACCGAAACGGGAAATACCGCTTCACGAAAACCAAGAAATTGGAGATTTTCCTCGGGCCGAGCCTGTTCATCTTTAAGCTGGACATGGACGTCAGCTTCGAACATTTCCAGCAAGACGGGGCAGCCGTCAACAAAGCCACGGTGTACATTTTGCCCGAAGAGATTTTGGCGTTTGAAGGCAGTTTGCGCACATTCCCGATTCCGCTGCCGATTGCGTTTCGCCAATGTGTCTACATGAACCAGAATGTCATTGAAGTGGCGATGGAATCCTTAGAGCCGCCAATGAATTTTGCGCTGCGGCTGGCCGCGGCGCTAAGAGAAATCGAACCATGACCTATCTCCGATCCCACGCGAGAAAGGGTGCACCGCCAGTGAACAAACCAACCCATATAGATCGGAGAGAATGAACATGAACCACTTACAAACAGAAATCAAAAGTGATTTATTGGAAGCGATGCTGAACGGCAGCCAGGTAGCGGCCGTCGTTACAGACCCCGAACAACAAGACAACCCGATCATCTACTATAATGAAACCTTCGCACAACTGACAGGGTACGCAGAACACGAGATCATCGGGCGAAACTGCCGCTTTTTACAAGGCGACAATACCGATCGTTTCACCATTGGGAAAATAAGGAGGGCGATTGAGGAGCGCGAGAAAGTTACCGTCACCTTGGAAAACTACAGGAAAGACGGCACGACGTTTTGGAACCGGTTGAACATCGAACCCGTCATCATGGACGGCCATTTGTATTTCATCGGCACCCAAACGGACATCACCCAGGAAGTGGAACAGCAAGTGGAGCTGAACGAAAAAGAGCAGGAAATCAACGAGCAATTGCTGCCGATTCTGCCGATTGATGACAATATCGGTGCCGTCGCATTGGTCGGAAAAATGAACAATCTCCGGTTCGATGCCCTCACAGCCAAATTAAGCCATTTCGTCCGCGATACTAGCACCAAGCACATCATCATCGATGTAACGGGTGTGCTTTGGGAGAAGAATTTCCTCTATACCAATCTCTTGATGATCCAAGATGTGCTGAGGTTAATGGGGAGCAAATTGTATATTTCCGGCATCAGTCCCAAAACGGCGATAGAAATCGTCAGCATCAAAGATGACGGCCAAAACTTGCTGACGTTTTCGACGGTACAGCAAGTGATCCAGCGCTTGCAGGCGAAATCACGCTGAGCTTGTCCAAATAACAACGAAACTGCCGATGAAGCATTCAAGGAGAGAAAACAGTGGCAAATGAAAAATTCGAAGCAAGATCCGAAACAGAAAGATTGATTGTCCGGCCGCTACAAATCGGGGATTACGCTGAGTGGCTGAAAGGCTTCAACGGCCGTTCTCCATCCAAACACGCTTACGACCCGGGCCGGCTGGATATGGAGGAGTGCACGGAGCCGTGGTTCTCAGAGCTTGTCGAAAAACACCAGCAACTCGCAAAAGGCGATATCGCCCATGTATTTGGCGTCTTCCAAAAAGAAGACGGGCGCCATGTGGGTATGGTCGATTTTTCGACATTGGCGCGGCAGGAATTCCAGTGGGGACGCATCGGCTACACCATCCACAATCAATATTGGCAACAAGGGTATGGAAAAGAAGCGGTCACAGAAGCGCTGAACATCGCCTTCACCCAGCTCGGTTTCCACCGGATCGAAGCGCATATCAACCTCGATAACAAAGCTTCCGTCCGGCTGGCCGAAAGGGCGGGCATGAAATTTGAATGCGTGCGGGAAGCTTTTCTTTATGAAGGCGGCGAGTGGGTCGACCACTTGATCTACTCACTCAATCACAAATAAGCAAAAAACCCCTTGGTTCCGAGTCGGAACCAAGGGGTTTTTACGTACTATTGCTGCGACTTCAAGTAATCGTAATAGCCTTGCTTGAAAAAGCCGTACCATTCATCGATTTCCGCTTGCGGTGCAGCGTTCAGCGCTTCGAGCACTTCTTTGCCGAATTCGAGGAATGCGGAGCCGTTTGCGGTGATGAGCTGGCCGCTGCGGACGGCTTGCTGCTGGAGATAACGGGACTCGTTCGTGTAGCTGTCGCCAGCCGTTTCCTGCAAATCTTCCAAATGATTGCTCGTGTGCGGCACATCGTTCAATAAGCCGTTTTTTCCGAGAAACACCGAGGCGTCGCAAATGGCGCCGATCACCGCGTGCTGGCTGACCGCTTTGTCGACCAGTTCCATGACGCGTTCGCTGCCGTCTTTGCGCCAGGAATTGCCGCCGATCAGGATCAATCCGGCAAATTCTGCCGGGGCGTCATCGATACTATAATCCGGCAAGACGGTGAAGCCGCCGATTGACGTGACGGGATCTTTCGTCAGCGACACCGTCTTCACCTCGAACCTGCGGCCGTCGCCTTCCGGTTCTTCGTTTAATGCCGCCGCCAGAGATCCCGCTTCCCAGTCCGCATACTCATCCAGTAGCACAAAAAGGACTTTCTCGTTCATGCTGTTCATTCCTTTCGTGTGAATATTCGCTCAATCGTTAAGCGAATTATAGCACACTTAGATGAGTTTGATGCCGGGAAGTGGATTCGTTAATGGCCGCCGGTAAGTTCCAAGTAGAAGATCATAAACAGGCTGATAAGTCCGATGACTGCCATGAGGCCGTAAGCGATCTTTTGGAACGAGCCTCCCTTGAAATAAGCGAACAAGACGAAGAAATACAGCGCCGCTGCCGGCACGAGAAAGCTCAGGAATCCGCCGACATCTTCGAGGTGATGCGCAAAAATCGAAATCGCGAGCCCCAGGAACAGGGCGGCGCCATAGAGTGTCATAACAATTTTTAAGCTTTTTTCAGGATTGTAGTTTTGCGAAGCAGCCATAATATCCAAACTCCTTGTCGTTTTGTCAGTCCCAATGGTTGAAAATCAATTGGCCTGTCGTTTTCGGTTCCCAATAAGCCGCTTGTTTCCATTCGGCTTCGTTTAACTGTAGCGCGTTTAGCTGTTCCCTATCAAGCGGCACGTTCAATTCAGCAGTGGAGAGCACATGATAAGAAGGCGAAAAAACCTCCTCCCAGCCGGCGCAGCCGATAAATTCATAGCTTCCAGAGCGGCAGGAAGACGCGAAAGCGAGATAAGGAAAATGAGCGTTCAGAAGGATAAAGACAGCATCTCCGCCTGCGTTCATTTCTGCGCAGTAATGATTGGAAGAGAGCCCAGGTTCAGTAAACGACATGAATTGGATCGATGGGCGAAGAGAGAGGGCGAAGCATAGTTGTTTAAACGGCTTGCCATCGGTTTTCGGAAGTTCATTGGACGCGGCGTCCGTAAACCCGGTAATGCCTGTTGGGAGTTTCATGGTTTCACCTCGGATCCCCAAAAAGCAGGGTGCATGCCGGGCTCAGCTTTTATTCGCTTTCTTTTTGCGCAGCACATAAATGATGAACAGAATGATGAGGATCGGCATGCCGTAAACTACAACGGTTACTAAAAGGTCTATCATGTTCAATCTGGTTTCATTCATCGCACAACACTCCTTTTAAAAGTTCTTGTCATTACTATACTCGAATGAATGTCAGCCGGTTTCATTTTCTTCGAAGCTTTTCATTCCCCGGGAAATAAAAACGGAGCGTTTCTTGTTGACGGGAACAATCGCCAATGGTAAATTGGGTTTAATTACAGACAACAAGAGTCTTTGATATCTGTGAAAGATTTAGAGGAGGATGACCGATGAAATATTCAAATGCCACGAACTATGCTTTGCATACGATGGTGCAGTTGATCCGCTTGCCTCGGGAGGCGTCGATCGGCGTGCAGGAACTGGCGAAAGCCCAGCATTTATCGCCGACTTATTTGTCGAAAATCTTGACGAAGCTGACGAAAGCCGGCTTGATCGAATCGACGCCAGGCGCAAAAGGGGGCTACCGGTTGGCACGCTTCGAGCGGGACATCTCGTTTTTCGACGTGATTCAGGCGATTGAAGGCGAGAGCCATTTATTCGACTGCACGCTCCATCGCCACGAAGGCTGCCTGATCGAGAAAGTCATGCGGGACGCCGAAGCCAATATGAAACAAGAACTCCAGAAGCAGCTGTTAGTGGACATTGCGGAACAGGCAGGACAACACCAAGGAGGCGATGGGAAATGAACGATTCATTTACTGATCAGGGAACTGTGCTCGATTGTGCGATTATCGGCGGCGGGCCGGCGGGGCTCAACGCGGCGCTCGTGCTCGGCCGCTCATTGAAAAAGACCGTGCTGTTCGATGACAACCAACCGAGAAACCGCGTGACGCACGAATCGCATGGATTTTTG
Source organism: Planococcus sp. SSTMD024 (assembly GCF_041320495.1). Classification (NCBI taxonomy): domain Bacteria; kingdom Bacillati; phylum Bacillota; class Bacilli; order Caryophanales; family Caryophanaceae; genus Planococcus; species Planococcus sp. SSTMD024. Next base: position 352,768 of record NZ_JBGGNS010000022.1, read on the forward strand.
ACGCGCGACGGGATCAATCCCCAGGAACTAAAACAATTGGCCCAACAAGAACTCACGCATTATCCGGATATCCAGATCGACACGAGCCGCGTGGCAACAGTGACAAAAGAAGAGAAATCGTTCCGCATCGAAACCGAAGGCGGGGCAGTCGTTCACGCAAAAAAAGTGATTCTCGCGACCGGATTCACGGAAACTTTGCCCGACATTCCGCGCGTGCAGGAATTCTACGGCACAAGCCTGTTCAGCTGCCCGTTCTGCGACGGCTATGAAATGCGAAACGAGCCATTGGTCATCATTTCGGAAAATGAAGCAGCGGGGCATCTCGCAAAAGTCGTCTCCAACTGGACGAACAATCTGATCATCGCGACCAACGGCAAAAAACACATCACGCCGAGTGAACAGAAAACGCTTGAGCACCACGGCGTCCTCGTCTACGAAGAACCGATTCGCTCATTGGACGGCGAAAACGGCAAGCTGCGCGCCATCACGTTCGAAGACGGCACGACAATCGAGCGCTCCGGCGGATTTGTCACAGCCGAGTGGCACCAGTCTACCTCCATCGCGAAAGATTTGGGCTGTTATATCAATGAACGCGGCGGAGTCGAGACCGACCCGATGCAGCGCACCAATGTCGAAGGCGTCTTTGCCTGCGGCGATATTTCCATGGGGTCGGCGCAATTGATCATCGCAGCCGGACAAGGAAGCCTCGCTGCCACCAGTGTGGTCGCGGCCTTCACGGAAGAGCGGTTCGGCGAATGAACCATGCAGAAAACAGGGAGCTTATGCACAAGCACCATAACAAAATCGCCTATTTGGACAACCCGCAGCGAAATGGCGGGCTGACAGCGGAAGCTTTGCTCGATCGGTTGCACATCAAAAAAAGCGATCGCATCCTTGATTTCGGGGCAGGCACCGGCTATTTCACCTTGCCGCTCGCACGGCGAGTCGATGAAACGGTGCATGCGCTCGACACGGATCCATCGATGCTCGCTCTGATCGGCGATAAAGCACAAGCGGCAGCTATCGAAAACATCGCACTCCGGAGCGGCGAGTTAACAGACGCCGCGCTTGCGGAAGGCTCACTCGACCTTATCCTCGCGTCACTCGTCCTGCACGAAATCACGCCGCTCGGTCCGGTGCTCGACAATATGCACAGCCTGTTGAAGCCAGGCGGGCGATTGATCGCCATCGAACTCGAACCGAAAACCGGCGGGCCCAAAGCGCCGCGCCTAACATCTAACGGTTTGGAACAGCAGCTCACAGCAGCGGGATTTGAAGTGACGGAGAAATTCTTCCCTGCCCCATCCTTGTATGTGCTCGTCGCGCGTAAATAAACGCGCACGAAAAAAGCTCTCCACAAGCGGGAGAGCCGAATCAGCTGATGTTGTTTATACTACAAGAAAAGCTTCAGCGGGCGAGTGCAGCTTTTAAATAATCGATTTCCTGTTCGCTCACTTGATGGGCACCGTCGAGCAGCTGGAGGCGGGTGTTCGGAAACGCCGTCTCGAGCTGTTTCGCAAGCTTCATCACGTCTCCGGGCACCGAAATTGGATCTGTCGCCCCGGCAGTGATGAAGATATGCGTATCGCTTCCTTGTGGAAAGCGGTAGCCGAGGTTCGACGGATGCATCAGGACAATTTTGTCTGCGATATCCGGTGCTTGTTCGAGCACGCCGAGCAAGAAGTTCGCACCATTGGAGAAGCCGATGAAGGTCGTATGCAGGTCTGAATCGGGAAGCGCCCGCCATTCGTTGAGGAAATCTGCGACGCGCTGTTCAAAATCCACGCGGTCCAGGCGGCCATGTGAAAGCGGGCGGAAAAAACGCCGTTCGGCCCCTTCGCCGACTGGGCCCGTAAACGATAAAATATGTGCGTTCGGATTCACGTCTCCCGCAATTTGAAGCAGGCTGTACTCGTTACCGCCGGTGCCGTGAAACAGCACAAAACGCTCATCGGCGGTTCCGTCGATGCTGAAATAATCCATGAACTTTTCCCCCACTCCAAAAAATTTAAAAGGATGTGTGCCTATGAACAGTGCGCTCATACACCACGTATCGGTCATCAACCGCGACAGCAGGCAATCATTTGAGTTCTATCATAAGCTACTCGGGCTCGATTTCCTATTGAAAACCGTCAACCAGGAAGACATGGAAATGTACCATCTGTTTTTCGGCGACACGACCGGCCGGCCCGGCACCGAATTCAGTGTCTTCGAGTTAAAGCAAGGCCAAGCGAAGGCCTACGGGACGAATGCGCTCGAGCGCACCGTTTTCGCGGTGCCAAGCGAAGCGTCGCTAAGCTTTTGGGAACAGCGGCTGCGGGAAGCGGGCGTCTTTAATTGCGAAATTGAAAACTATCACGATACGAAAATCCTGCGTTTTGAAGATCAAGACGGCGTCCAGCTCGGACTGCAGCCAGTCGACTGGGACGCATCCGACCGTTATCCATATACATCAGGGGACGTTCCGGAAGAGCACGCCATCTTCGGGATCAAAGCCGTCCACGCCCGCGTGCGCTACGCGAAAGCGACCGCACGCTCGTTCGGCGAAATATTCGGCCTGGAACTGACGGATGAGTTCACGGACAATGGCCAAACAGTCAGCGTCCTCACACGCCCCGGCGTATTATTTGGCCAAGAGCTGCATCTGGTGGAAGACCGTGCGCGGAATCTCGAAGTAAACGGCGCCGGTGCGGTCCATCACATCGCCTTGAACGCCCATGATGACGACGCGCTCTTGGCTGTGGAAAAACGCATCGTGTCGAAGAACTTCCCTTATTCCGGCATCAAAAATCGCGAGTTTTTCCGCTCGCTGTATTACCGTGAACCGAACGATCTATTGATCGAAGTCGCCACCGAGCAAACCGACTTTCAAAAACCTGAAGGCGGCGGGGCCGATTTCGATGCAATCCCGCTGTACCTGCCGCCGTTTTTGGAGCAACGGAGAGGGTTTATCGAAAGTAAGCTGTACTGACGTTCACGCAACAAGCTGATTAGAAAAAGCTCTTCCGCTATGGAAGAGCCTTTTTTCGTTTTTATGCCTGTTGCGCTTCCTCTTCCTGCGCTTTTCGGTACGTTCTGCGGAACACGGCGAGCGTCACGATGACACCGATCCAAAGAATTGGGCTCGTGAGCGACAAGCCGCTCGCGGATTCGCCGCCAAGAGCCGTCAGGACGAACAGCAACAGGAGCGGATAGATGACCGAAACGACCGGAAAGAAGATGAGGAAATGCTTTTCTTTGTCGGGTTTCAAGCGCAGCGCGGTCAAGACGATCATGGCCGCCATGATCGCAAACAACAGCCACACCGGGATGCCGATTGCATCGAGTGTGCCCGGGAAATAATCGTTGATCAAAAGCAACGATAGATTGAGCAGGAGGACAACCGAGATGAGCCAATAGGTTTTCATGCTAAAAATCCTTTCTGTGATGCAGGAATAAGTCCTCCTAGTGTAACAAAACATCCGCCGCTTCGGCAGGCATCTTTCATTTGCGGCGAACGCCAAAAATCATGTCCGGTGTTTTATAATGGAGAAAACGATGGGAGCGATGAACATGGCTGCAGAAAAGACATTGCGTATTTGCGATCACGGCCACCGCTATTACAAAAGCAGCGACTGTCCGACATGCCCGGTATGCAACGAAGAACGAAAGCCGCACAGGGAATTTCTCCGAGAGCTCAGTGCACCGGCGAGAAATGCATTGCTGCAGGAACAAATCGATACGCTGGAGAAGCTATCTACTTATACCGAAAAGGACATTCTGGCGCTTCACGGCGTCGGCCCTGCGTCTTTGCCGGTTTTAAAACAGCATTTGGCGCAAGCGGAATTGGCGTTTAAAAACTGATCGCGCATGAAAAAAAGCTCTCCCGAATGGAAGAGCCTTTTTTCATGCAAACTTTACGCGTTCTCTGCTTTTTTCTCCGATGCCCGCATGTACTCAATCCAGGAAATCCACAACGCCGCAGCGGCGACGATCCATAAGACCGGGCTCGTCAGCGAAATGCTGTTCTGGGATTCGCCGCCGAGCGCTGTCAAAACAGCGATCACCAAAAGCGGCACGCCAACCATCAATGCGGGAAAGATGATCATGTAACGCTTCTTCTCGCGGCGTGGCTTGACCGTGGCCCAGCTGAAGATGGCCATCAACACGATGACCACAAACAAGATCCACGGCGGAATGCCAAGTTCGACGAGTGTGCCCGGGAAATAATCGTTGATCAATAGCAGAGACAAGTTCAGCAACAATACAGCAATAATAAGCCAATAGGTTTTCATTTTAAAAATCCTCTCCTAGCTGGCATATATTCGCCTTCCCCTCAGTCTAACAAAGATAGCTCGAGATAAAAGCGATTGAGCTGAATCGCTTTTTTGCTGTGAAGATTTCGTGACGCAAAAAACCCCTTCCGCCTCTGGAGGGGTTCGTCCTATTCTCTGGATTCTTGCATTTTTTTCTTGTATGCTTTTTTTGTCATCGGAATAGCTGAGCCACAAAAAGACGGCCACCGCTATCCACACAGGGGGGCTTGCGAGCGAGTAACCCGTGCTCGATTCACCGCCAAGCAAGGTGAGCAGCGCCATCAGCAAAATTGGGTAACCCAATCCGACAGCGGTAAAGGTCAATTTGGAATGCTTTCCTCTTTCTGGCGGTTGGCCGTCACGATTCGGCGTGATGAATATGGCGATGACGAGGCAAGCGAGAGCAGCCAGGATGAGCCAAGTGGAAATACCGAGCGCATCCAATGTGCTTGGAAAGAAATCAGTGATGAGCCAAAGCGTGAGAGCCGCCAAAGTCCCGAAAATTAAGATTCGATACAAAGTCATCACACCAGTCCTTTCGTTTTGCGGGTTAGCTTTCAAGCTGTTCTTCGCCGCGAAAAATAGTTCAACTGCTCCGTTCCCGGGCCTCCGCCAAATTCGCCGTCCAATCGGCGAAGATGATTTTCATTAATTTATCCGACGCTTCCTGCGGCGCAATCGCAAAGCCGCCTTTGACCCAGGATGCCAAATAGCCGATCGTGCCCCAGCCCGCGAAGACGGCGAGGTCCTCATCGCCGAAAACATGCTCAAGCTGGCCGGCGAAGCGGCTGGTGAGTTCGTGGATGCGCCCGGCATCGGAAAATTCCTGGTGGTAGAACGACCGGTAGCGGAACACGTGTCGGCAGATCTTCAAGTTGATTGTCTCGGCATCCGACGGCTCAGCGTAAATCTGCAAGAGCCGCCCGTTCAACTGGCTGCGGACCGCGTCCATCAATTCGTATTTATCGGTAAAATGCAGGTAGAACGTGGAGCGGGAAATGCCGGCATAGGCGACGATGTCCTTGACCGATACGGCCTCGAAATCCTGTTCCGAGAGCAAGTGGATGAAAGTTTCGGTAATGGTTTGTTTCGCTGTTATCATTTATGTCACCTCGTTGGACAAAATCACAGAAAATGTCTCGTATTATTTACGGAAATTACGCTTATGCTAATTATAGTAGATAACAGGGGGAATTGCTCATGACGAAGGATGTTTATGTGATCACAGGCGGTTCGGAAGAGCTGGCCATCGCCTTGGCCCAGCACATCGGCCCAAAAGGCACGCTGCTGTTGGCGGACCCGTGCGAAAAATGCCTCCAGCTGGCGAAGCGACAGCTCAGGCAAGCAGGCATCACCGATATTCACTGCGAAACGATTGACCTGACATCAAAACGAGCGGTTGAACACTTAGCAGGGAAGGTGGCCAATCTGGGCCATTTCAGGGGGTTGGTCCATGCGGCCGGCTTATCGAACGTGAAGGATTCAAAACGCATGATGGCCGATCACGTCATCGGCATGAGCCACATGCTCGAGGCATTTTTGCCGCTTGCGAATGAAACGACGTCCGCCGTCATGGTGTCATCGATGACCGCCTATATGGTACCGCAAAACGGCCAGTATATGGACGTCTTGAAACAACAGCTCGCCGCCAATCTGGTTGAAACACTCGAGCAGTTCACGCAAGGGGATGCGGGCGCGGCCAACGGCATGTCAAAACTCGCCGTCCAATTGATCGTCGAAGACCAGGCCTGGGCGTGGGGCGAAAAAGGCGCACGGCTCAACTCGGTATCACCCGGCATGATGAATGTGCCCGATGCGTACGAAGACATTCAGGCCATGCTCGACCACACCCCGCTGCGCAGGACAGCGGAGCCGGAAGAAATCGCCTCCGCGATCGAGTTCTTGTTGAGCGACTCGGCTTCCTATATCACCGGCATTGACCTGCGCATCGACGGCGGCACGATCGCCAACTACCCGCGAATGAAAGCCGCGATGTCCCAGAAGAAGATGAAGCGCTTTTAATACATATAAACGAACCCCGCTGACGGACAGCGGGGTTTTTGTATGAAGATTTTTAGAAATTATGGATAACATTTTTTCCAATAAATGTTACCATCGTTGTAAAGCATAAAGAATTCAATGAAGGAGGTGCGCCTATGTGGCTGGAAATCGGATCGGTTATTCTAGGGATTGTTGTACTCGTCTCCATAGTAAAGTTTATCCTGAGGAAGTTATTGAAGGTTGAAAAAGAAAAAAAGGATTTCTTTTCCTATGATTACATTAACGAGCAGCACCGGAAGGTCGAACGATGGGTGAGGTGGAGCTGGATGTTAGTGAGCATTCTCCTTATTTATTTGGTATTGTATCGCGAACTTCCTGTGACTCTTTACTTATTGTTATTTATTGCTTGGATAGCAACAGACGCCTTCGTCAGGGCCTATTTCCAATGGAAGCACTCCGAACAGCCGAAACAGGCCGTTTTGACACTGAGCGAGATGGCGGTCTGGATCTCGGCAGTTACCTTTGTGATCTATTTCGATGTCTTCAACTTTTTAACTTAAATCTGATGCTCACGGAGGAACATATACTGGTGTTGTACTCGCAGATATTTGAATCGTTGAAACGAGTGACGGCAACCGGTAGGACATAAACTCTTTATATTTTAAAGTAGAGAAGAAAGGGGATTATATGAAGCTGGTTTTAATGCTGTACATATTCGGTTTATTGATAATGCTCGCGGGAGTTCTGACCATCATCACCTCCATTGCATCAGATGGTGAAAGCGGGCAAGCCCTTTTATATTCGGTATTTGCAACGCTAAATGGCTTAATAGCGATGGGAGTTGCTGAAGTTTTAAAGACCGTTAGAGGGAAAACGCCAAATTGAGCTGAGGAGTCAATGTTTTTAGTTCTTGAGAATACAGCAGTGGAGATTATACAATGATTTCACACAGAAAGAGGCGCACTTATGAACATCAGCTATCAAAAATTCATTTCCGAGCCGCCTAAAAACATAGTGGAAGAGATCACGGCGCTGCACCGGGAAATTTTCGGCGGGCCAGGCCATTGGCTGGAGAAGCTGAACAGCCAAGAGCACGTGTTGGTCTACGTGGCTTTAGTAAACGGTCAAGTCGCGGGCTATAAGATCGGCTACGGCCTGGACGGCCAAACCTTCTACAGCTGGCTCGGCGGCGTGCGCCCGGATTTCCGGAAGCTCGGTATAGCCTCCGAACTGATGCGAAGGCAGCACGCAGACTTGAAAATTATGGGCTTTGAAGCCGTCCGCACGAAAACGATGAACAAATGGCGCGGGATGCTGCTGCTGAACATTCAAACAGGATTCGATGTTGTGGCAACCGAAATCGATCAGCGCGGGCAGTTGAAGATTGTGTTGGAGAAGAGCTTGGATACGTGAACGATGCAACGGAAATTCTGGAATCGCCTGCTGGCCATGGCAACGATCAGGCATATGGTATGATAAGGAAAATCTGTGCAGCAGCCTGAAAGTCAAAGCCTTCTGTGCATCGGATTTGGAAAGTGGCGAGCCTTGGGACAGAGCGGGAAAGGCTTTTGAAATGCGGGCCTTGAAAAAATGCGCATTTTAAAACTGGAGGAGAATGGCTATAATGAAGTCATTCTATCGAATTTGAGGTGTAAAACATGAAGTTGGATAATACGGATAAAAAAATTCTGGAATTGTTGACGGTGAATGGACGCACTTCATATGTGGATATCGGAAAAGAACTGAATCTGTCCCGCGTGGCCGTGCGGGAGCGGGTTCAAAACTTGATTGAAGAAGGCGTCATCGAAAAATTTACAGTCGTCATTAACAGCGAAAAGGTAGGCAAGAAAGTTTCCGGATTCTTTGAAGTGGATTGTGAACCGGGATCGCTCGTCGAAGTGGCGCAGGCCCTGGCAGACAACCCGCAAGTCGCCAGCTGCTATCAGATGACTGGGCCTTCCACCTTGCACATGCATGTTTTGGTGGATGACTTCATCGATCTGGAAAAATTCATCAATGAAGAATTATACGCACTCGAAGGCATTACGCGAGTCGAGAGCCATATCCTGCTGAGAAGGTTCAAAAGCAGAAACGGGCTAAAACTCTGACTCGCTTGCACCATCTGATAAGCCAGCCCTCCATTTATTCTGCAACACACTCGCAAAAGGTTTAACCGGCGAGCGTGATGCAGTTTATTTTTTTGCAATCATTTTATTTCGTATATCGCAATAAAAGTGTATGCAAATTCCGTTTTGTTCCAAAAAGATGGATAAGATGATGTATTTCAGACAAAAAGTAAATAAAAATAGAGTTTCTTGTGCTTAAAGAACCAAAATTCCGATTTTTTATGTATTAATTGAAAATTCATATAGAATTTAATATTCGATTACTTTATACTGTAGAACATCAATATTTATTCTTTTGTTAATCAAAAAAGGATAAATGCTTTACTAATGTCTAGGAGGTGGGGGTTTGGTTTCACTAATTATACAGCGGACATTGCAATTGGTGTTCTTATTGTTCGGCATATCGTTTCTTGTTTTTTCGTCCATGCATATAGCGCCCGGGAATCCGGCTGCTGTCATCGGCGGACCGACAGCGACTGCTTCCGATATAGAGGCGATCGAAGAAAATCTCGGCTTGAACGATCCGTTCCTGACGCAGTACGCCCGTTATGTGGGGAATGCAGTCCAAGGTGATTTCGGTTATTCCTATCAGACGACGCAGCCGGTGGCTGACGCGATCTTGGTGCGCTTTCCCAATACATTGAAGTTGGCGGTCGCGAGCATGATTGTCGCGGTGATCATCGGCATCATTACAGGCCTCATCTCAGCCTTGAGGCAAAATTCCTGGCTGGACGTTTCGGCAACCACGTTTGCGCTCGCCGGCATCTCCATCCCGAACTTCTGGCTCGGGGCGCTGTTGATCCTCGTGTTTGCCGTCAATCTCCAATGGCTGCCAGTAGGGGGCATGTCGAACCCCTGGTACACGATGGACGGCATCAAGGAGTTGATCCTTCCGGCGATTACCTTGGGGACCGGGTCGGCCGCAATGATCGCGCGCATGGCGAGATCTTCGATGCTTGAAGTCATCCGCGCTGATTACGTCAGAACCGCTCGTGCCAAAGGCGTCAAAGAAAAGAACGTCATTTGGATCCACACATTGAAAAACGCGATGATCCCGATCATCACGATCATCGGATTGAACTTTGGCTTCTTGCTCGGCGGAACCATCATCACCGAAAAAGTATTCGCCATCAACGGCGTCGGGCGGCTGATGATCGACGCCATTGCAGCCCGCGACTTCCCGATGGTCCAAGGCTCGGTGCTCTTGGTTGCGACGTTGTTCGTCCTTGTCAATTTGCTCGTCGATATCATCTACACCTATATCGACCCGAGAATTAAATATGATTAAGAAAGGAGGAGGCTTATGGCTACTGTCGAGTCCGTAAAAACGAAAGAAAAGAAGCGCGAGAAATACATTGTCACGACGATGCGGCGCTTGTTTAAAAATAAATTGGCGATTGTCGGCCTGGTCATCGTCATCTTGCAGATCATCCTGGCGCTATTTGCGCCGTTTATGACAGCGCATGACCCGGCAGCCCAGAACTTGGCGAACCGCGAACTTCCGGTTTTCAGTGAAGGGCATTGGCTCGGAACGGATAATTACGGCCGCGACGTGTGGAGCCGGATCGTCTTCGGCGCCAGGATCTCGCTCGTAGTCGGCATCACCGCCGTATCGCTCGGGTTGATCGGCGGAACGATCCTCGGGCTGTTGGCAGGTTATTACCGGAAACTGGATGCGATCATCATGCGATTCGTTGACTTGTTGTTTTCATTCCCGGGAATTTTGCTGGCGATGCTGATCATCGCGATTCTTGGCACAAGCCTAGTAAATGTCGCCATTGCCATCAGCATCTGGTCGATCCCGACTTGCGCACGGATCGTCCGGGGCTCGGTTCTTTCCATTAAAGAGAAAGAATACATCATGGCGATGCGCTCGATGGGGGCATCGGATCTGCGCATCATGATTCGCCACATCTTGCCGAATGCCTCAGCGCCGATCATCGTCTTTGCAACGATGCGCATGGCCACGGCCATTCTTTCCACCGCAGCGCTCAGTTATTTAGGGCTCGGCGCACAGCCTCCGACACCGGAATGGGGCGCCATGATTTCGCAGGGGCAGGATTTTATGTGGTCAGCGCCTCATTTGACCATCGTGCCCGGCATTGCGATTATGCTGACGGTTTTTGCTTTTAATGTACTCGGTGACGGATTGCGCGATGCGCTCGATCCGAACATGGATCTACAACAATAAAAAACAGGGGGAATCATTGATGAAAAAATACTGGCTCGTACTACTGGCGTTCTTCGGCATCCTGGTTTTAAGCGCTTGTTCAGAAAGCACCATTCCCGAAGACGCGGAAGGAACAGGCGGCGATTCGTCGGGATCGAGTGATGTCGACCAAGAAATCATCTACGCCTCAACGACGGACGCGGTCGGCCTGTCGCCGATTATGACCAACGACTCGGTCTCTTCCAGCGTCACAGAACAAGTCTATGAAAAACTGTTCGTCAGAAATCCCGAAACGATGGAAATCGAGCCGATGCTCGCAGAGTCCTACGAAACACCAGACGATCTGACATGGGTCATTACCTTGAAAGAAGGCATTGAGTTCCAAGACGGCACGCCGTTCAATGCGGAAGCCGTGAAATACACGTTCGAGAAACTGATCGACCCGGAAACGGCGGCGCCGCGTGCGTCCCTATTGGAGCCGGTCGATGAAATTACAGCAGTCGACGAAAATACCGTCGAGATCAAAACGAAATATCCGTACGGCCCGCTATTGGCGGCTTTGTCCCATTCGAACGCAGCAATCGTCAGCCCGACTGCCGACCAGGAACAAGATTTGATGCAAGAACCGGTCGGCACTGGCCCGTTCAAATTCGAAAGCTGGGCGACTGGCGACCAAGTCGTGCTTGAGAAAAACGAAGATTATTGGGGCGGTGCACCGGAACTCGACCGCGTTGTTTTCAAAGTAGTCCCTGAAACGTCCACGGCGATCTCGATGCTGCAGACAGGCGAAGTCAACTTCCTGGATGCGCTGCCGACAGAACAGATTTCACGCATTGAATCAATCGACAATGTCGAAGTGACCAAACAAGACGGCACGCCGGTGTACTACTTGACGTTCAACCACTCGAGAGAGCGCAACCAAGACCCGGATTTCCGCAAAGCCGTAGCGAGTGCCATCGACCGTGATGCGTTCGTTGCGAACTTGAACGATTTGGGCGTCAGAAGCGACAGCATCCTCGGGCCGCAAGTATTCGGCTACGATGAATCAGCGGATGATGCAGGAACAGCGTATGATCCTGAAGCAGCCAAGCAATTGGTGGAAGAAAACGGCTACGGCGACGAGCCGATCAAATTGCTGTCCGCCAACCGCGACAACTTCATCTTGATGGCCGAAATCGTCCAATCCCAATTGACGGAAGCCGGATTCACTGTCGAAATCGAAACGATGGAATGGGCAACATTCCTGGATACAGCGCGCAGCGGTGAATACGACATGACCTTCCTGAGCTGGTCGAACGTGACAGGCGACGGATCTGAAATGTTCTACCCGAACTTCCATTCAGACAATATCGGCGCATCCAACCGTGCGCAGTACAGCAACCCTGAATTCGACGAATTGGTCGAAGCCTCACGCACAAGCATCGATCAGGAAGAACGCCGTGAAATCCTTAACGAAGCGAACCAGTTGATGCTGGCGGAAGATGCAGCGATCGTCATGTACCACGGTGTCGTGACATCAGCTACCGATCAATCGATCCAAGGCTTGGAAATGGACCCGAACGGGCAGTGGAGCTTGTATAACGTAACGAGAGAGTAGGGGGAACTATGACACATGCATTGCTTGAAGTGAAAAACTTGGTGACATCGTTCCGCACGTCCGGCGGAACCGTGCAAGCCGTTAAAGACGTTTCATTTCATGTCCATAAAGGAGAGACGCTGTGCATCGTCGGCGAATCGGGATGCGGGAAAAGCATCACGTCTTTATCCGTCATGCGCTTGCTTCCTTCCAATGGCGAAATCGAAAGCGGCGAAATCCTGTTGGACAACAAACCGCTTCAACAGCTGTCCACAGACCAAATGCGCAAACTTCGCGGCAACCGGATGTCGATGATCTTCCAGGAGCCGATGACCGCATTGAACCCGGTACTCACCATCGGCTATCAGTTGCGTGAACCGTTGATGCTGCATAAGGGCATTTCGAAAAAAGATGCTTCGCAGCAGGGCATCGAATTATTGCGGCAAGTCGGGATTCCGAATCCTGAAAAACGCTTGAATCAATACCCGCATGAATTGAGCGGTGGCATGAGACAACGCGTCATGATCGCAATGTCACTCGCCTGCAACCCGAGCTTATTGATTGCCGATGAGCCGACGACAGCGCTTGACGTCACGATACAGGCGCAGATCTTGGATTTGATCAATGACTTGAAAAAAGATTTCGATATGGGCGTCATGATGATCACCCATGACATGGGGGTCGTCGCCGAAGTCGCCGACCGCGTCATGGTCATGTACGCCGGGAAGAAAATCGAAGAAGGGCCGGTCGAAGAGATTTTCGAGAATCCGCAGCATCCGTATACGCGCGGCTTGTTGAATTCGGTGCCGAACGTGGACGACCCGGATTTCGAACTCGAGCCGATCCCTGGCAATATGCCAGGATTGGATGAACAGATTTCAGGCTGCCGCTTCCATCCGCGCTGCCCGTTCGCGACGGATAAATGCAAAGCGGAAACGCCGCCTGAAATTACGGTATCGGAAGGCCACTATGCCAGTTGCTGGTATGCCGAGAAAAAGGGGGTGGAAACCGATGAACACAGCAGAGACCTTGCCGCCAAAACCTGAAATCCTGTTGGAACTGCATAATGTGAAGAAATACTTCCCGATCAAAAGCGGCGTATTGAAACGCGTCACCGGGAACGTCAAAGCGGTGGAATCGGTGTCGCTGAAATTGTATAAAGGCGAAAGCCTCGGCGTCGTCGGGGAGTCCGGCTGCGGAAAGTCCACCCTCGGGCGCACGATTCTCGGCCTGGAAGATTTGACTGACGGCAAAATCCAGTTCGACCAGCAGGAAATCCAGGACCTGAAAAAGAAAGAAAAAAAGAAGTTCGTCAAGGAAATGCAGATGATCTTCCAGGATCCTTACGCTTCCTTAAATCCGCGCCAGCGCGTCGGACACGCGTTGGACGAAGTGTTCCGTATGCATACCGATATGTCGGCGCAGGAACGCAAAACCGCCGTCATGGACTTGCTGACGGAAGTGGGCTTGAAAGCCGAGCATTACGACCGCTACCCGCACGAATTCAGCGGCGGGCAGCGCCAGCGTATCGGCATCGCGAGAGCCATCGCGCTCAATCCGCAGTTCATCATCTGCGATGAAGCGGTATCGGCGTTGGACGTCTCGGTGCAGGCACAAGTGCTGAAGCTATTGAAAACGCTGCAGGATAAATACAATTTGTCCTATCTGTTCATCTCGCACGACCTTGGGGTGGTCCGTTATTTCTGCGACCGCGTCCTGGTCATGTACTTAGGGAATACGGTGGAAATGGGCAATGTCTCAGACATCTTTAAAAACCCGTTGCACCCGTACACGCAAGCCTTGCTGTCTGCGATTCCAAGGCCGACTGTTAAAGCGAAGAAAGAACGCGTCCGTTTGGTCGGGGAGATGCCCAATCCGGCAAATCCACCGACAGGCTGCCCGTTCCATACACGCTGCCCGATCGCACAGGACGTGTGCAAAGTTGATAAGCCTGAGTTTATCGAACACCGGGAAAATCATTTTGCCGCGTGTCATTTTGCAGGCTAAACGAAAAGCCGGTTGCGGGGAATTTCCCGCAACCGGCTTTTTTATTGTTCTGCTTCAACTGATTAATACACTTTATCCCCGTTAAAAATCGAGTTCTTGACGATGACGTAATCCACTTGGCGAATCGACAGCAAATGGTCGCCGCCCGCATAGGAAATTGCCGACTGCAGATCTTGTTCCATCTCGACCAACGTGTCTTTCATCGAGCCTTTGAATTCCACAAACATTTTCTTGCCTTCGACGTTTTTCTTTTCGCCTTTTTGGAACTCGGACGCTGACCCGAAGTATTCCTTCAGGAGCTTGCCGTCCTGTTCGACGGTTTGCCCCGGGGATTCTTCGTGCCCGGCGAACAACGAGCCGATCATGACCATCGACGCGCCGAAACGCACCGATTTGGCGATATCGCCGTGCGTGCGGATGCCGCCGTCTGCGATAATCGGCTTGCTCGCGGCTTTCGCGCATAGGCGCAGTGCAGCCAATTGCCAGCCGCCTGTGCCGAAGCCGGTCTTGATCTTCGTGATGCACACTTTGCCAGGCCCAATGCCCACTTTCGTCGCATCTGCGCCTGCATTTTCCAGCTCGCGCACCGCTTCCGGCGTCCCGACGTTGCCGGCAATGACGAAGCTTTTTGGAAGCGATTTTTTGATGTGCTGGATCATGTCGATCACGGAATTTGAATGGCCATGCGCCACATCGATGGTGATGTATTCCGGCGTCACGCCAGCGTCCACCAATGCTTGAACGAACTCGTACTCTTCCGGTTTGACCCCGACGCTAATCGACGCATAAAGCCCTTGCTCTTGCATGTCTTTTGCGAACGCCAAGCGTTTTTCCGGCTCGAAGCGGTGCATGATGTAGAAATAATTATTTTCTGCCAGGAATTTGGCGATCTTTTCATCGACGATTGTCTGCATATTGGCCGGCACGACTGGCAACTTGAACGTACGCCCGCCAAACTCTATGGATGTGTCACATTCTGAACGACTATTTACCACTGCTTTTGCAGGAACGAGCTGTATGTCTTCGTAATCAAATACATTTTCCATTAATTACACCCCTAAACACGAATATTTTAACGTGGGACGAATAAAATCGTTCGTCCATATGATAATTTACTCCATTTATTGGGGAATGTCAAAAGTTCTTTGCCTGGAGCACAAAACTTTCCATCAGCTTTCTTTTCGTGCCATCACGCTGGTTCGTTCGGGTTGTTGCAATGAACTTTTCACCCGCTTCAGCTGGGCGACGATGATCACCGAGATGATGACGAGCAAAAACCACGAGCTGATTTTGCCGATATGGACGAGCGACCAAGCCGCTTCCTGGTTCGGGTATTGCCAAGCGTCGAGGAAGGTCGTGATGTTTTCCGCAATCCAGATAAAGAACCCGATCAACAGGAACGACAAGATCAGCGGCATCTTGAAGGTTTTCTTATCGATGCGGAACGTCACGACGGTGCGGAAGAAAATCAGCACCAGCACCAATTTCAGCCCCCAGCGGATGTCGTAGGTGAAATGATGCGTGAAAAAGTTCGCGTAGATGAGAACGCTGATGGCGATGCTGTAGAACGGTTTCGGCCAGCCATACATGTGCAAATCGAAACGCCGCCACGCCTGGCAAATATAGCTCGCGACACTGGCGTACATGAATCCGCTATAGAGCGGCACGCCGAAAAACTTGCTGTAGGCTTGTTCGGGATACGCCCACGAGCCCATATGGACCTTGTACAATTCCAGCCCGAGCCCGATTGCGTGGAACACCAAAATGACTTTGAACTCATCCCATGTCTCCAGTTTCGATGTGAGCATAAACACTTGTGCGAGTATGCACACGCAAAATAAAATCATAACGAGGCACAAACGGAATCTCGATATATTTCGACACAGCGAGTGCCGCAAAAATGATGACGGGAAAAATGCAGCACAGCGCTTGCCGGTAGCCGAACAGCCAAAACGTTTTCATCACGCAGCGCCTCCCAGAAGGTGGGTTTTTAAAATGGACGCTAGGGGTGAGGGGAGGTTGCCGGGGGAAGAAGAGGATACTGCGGATTATGATGGCGCAAAAAAAATCCCAGTCTCCGGAACTGAGATCTTTTTCGAGTATGTAGTTCAACTGATTGATTGGAAGAAATGTCTACTGGGTGACACAAGAGCGGCTAGCCATTTGCTGACTGCTCTTTCAAGCCCGCTATTCTTATGATTTCGCCTAAGTTGTAGCCGATCCAAGCTCCAAGAAACGGGAAGGAAAAGCTGGACAAGTTCCGATTGGAGGAGTCGAATTCCGTGTTAAAGACGAAAACGGACATGCCGATACCCAAACCAGTAAATAGGACAATTTCGATTATTTTGGTGCGCTTCCATTTCTTCTTCCCCCAGCGCTTTCGATCGAATGTTTGAATGCGCCGCATCGTTTTTGTTCCGATAATCGTTCCTGTTATCAAGGTATATAAGCTGAGCACGGTCATTATTAAGAGAAATACGATGAGTATCCAGGTTACGAATAAAATTTTTCCGTTCCCCAATAAATAACCAAACAACAAGAAAATCACCAGCATGAAGAGATTGCCCCAGAGCAATTGCTTCTTCTTTAACTTTATTATTTCTATTAGTTCCTGTTGCGTTGCTTCCATTACATCCTGCCTTTCTGTTTTGAAAATCTAAAACACCGCAACTTCTTTTTAGTGGTAGGAAATGGGTCATACTCTATAAAACATTTTAACATATATAGTCAGAATATTTTTATTAAAAATCCTTAAAATAGTAAATATGCAATTTATTAGAAATATACTTGTGCCGGCAGCAACGAAATAAGACCATCAAATTTGCATGCAATTTAATGGTCTTAATACATTAAATTTTATATTTGTACGCAAGAGAAGCCGAGAACTTCGGCCATTCGCTAATTGTTCTCTCCGCAGATCGACAAGATGACACGCGCAGCTTCGGCGGCACCGCCGGCTTCTTGAAAGCCGAGCGATAATTGCTGCGCTTCGTGCCGATAAGAAAGGTCAGACAGCACTTGCGCTGCTGCCGTTTCCAGCTCTTTGGGCGTCGTGCCTTTAAGCAAGACGCCGGCGCCGAGTTCCGCCACCCGGTCGGCGATCATTTTTTGTTCGCTGTGCTGCGGAAACAGCACCATCGGCACCCCGAAATACAAACTTTCGCTGACGCTGTTCATGCCGCAATGGGTGAGGAACACGTCGGTATTCTGCAAAACGGCGATTTGGTCGACCGACTGCTGGACGGTGAAATTGCTCGGAATGTCCGGCAATAGCGACAAATCCGTTTTTCCGCCGGTGGATAAGGTGACTGCATACTCCTCGTGCGCAAATGCTTGGAAGCAATTGCGGTAAAACGCCGGGTTGCGGTTGAGAATCGTGCCAAGCGAAATGTAGATCCGTTTACGCCGGTCGCCCTTAGGCTGCGCCATATGCTCCGGAATCGAAGCCCCGACAAAGGCGTAGCGTTCGGAAGACGTCTCTGACATCGGCTGGAATTCTTTCGACGTGTAGAAGACGGTGTTGGTATCGTTGTCATTTTGAATCAAGGAAACGAAATTTTTTACCGCAAAGCCGTGCTCGTTCAATAGCTTGATCTTTTTGCGGATGCGCCGCATGCCGCGCAACATAAGCCAAACTTCTTTGGCACCAGGTTTGAGCGATTTCGCGGTATGTTGATTAAAAGCAAACGTCGTCGTCGAACAGACATAGGGGATGGCGAGTTTTTGGGCGAACAGTTTGCCCCAAGCGGCGATGGAGTCGGAGACGATGCAGTCCGGCTCGATGTCTGCGAGTTGCTCCGCCGCATAGGGTTCCATGGCGATCGTCGTGTCGGCGACCATTTCGATCAACGCCGCAAAATCCCTGCCGACTTTCTTCTCCAGCTCCTGTTCGGAAAACTTCGGCAGGAAGCGGTCGCAGCCGATAAACGTGGCACCGGCCCCTTCGATCTTTTCCCGGAATTCATCGAACGAAAAATACCACACCCGATGGCCCCGTTTCGTCAGTTCCTTGACCACCGGAAGGGTCGGGTTCGTATGGCCATGGGCAGGAAGTGAAAAAAAGACGATGTTCTTCATAAAAGTCTCCTCCTTGGGTTCGACGGTCTGGCTCATTTCCGCCAATTCTCGCAATGCAAGAACGTTCCATTTCTCTTAGCTTCACTATATAGCGCACATTCCGCAAAAGCCATAAACGTCTGCCTATAAAATGAGGATACATTCGATTTCACGCTATGGAGCGGAACCTGAAGGGAATAACAAGAAGATTTTTGGATATCCGGTTAGAAACTGGTAGGCTGCAACTAGAGCCAGGTGACGAATTTTTAGTTGTCGTCTCGAAATGCGAGCCAAGCAATATCAGAATGAGCGAAGCATAGCCAAAGCCCGTAGCAGAAACAAACAAGTCTAGGAGGAATGTATATGTTTGGAAAGAAAAACGAACAAGATCAGCGCTTCTATATCAAATCATCCGAAGACGTCCCGACGCTCGGCCGGATCATCGTCTTAGTCGACCGGGAGACCGGCGTCAACTATCTCCAGACCTGGGTCGGCAGCGGAAGCGGGATTACGCCGCTGCTGGATTCCAACGGGCAAGTGGTTGTGGAAGAAGGGCTGTAGAAAAATAAACTGAAAAATCTCCGGAAGAGCGTATGTGCTCTTTCGGAGATTTTTAGTTTGAACTTCAACCACTGGCTTCTACTTTTGAGGCATAGTGAACGTCACGGCAGCCCCATCGCTTTCATCAATCTTCGAAAAGATCTCTGTAAGAACCTTTAATGCTCTTTCATTTGATTCGTACTTGCCCATAACTTTGTTCCACTGATCCAATAGGCTGTTCTCTACAAACCCTTCGACGTACTTTCCTTTGACAGAGATGTTTTTAACATTCATCAGGTTTTGTTTGTTTTGTGTAAGTATCCATAGCATAGCAACGAATCATCCTTTCCATTCAGGTATCAAACTTTTGTATCGTCTATATGAAGAAATATTCACTCCAGCCCTTGTTCGTCTTGCTCCATTTGCTTTCGATGATCGCGCCATCCCACCCACAAAATAATTTCCCACCAAGTATCGTCAATAAAACCCTCTTTCTTCTAGTATAACAGAGGAGAGATTGGAATATTACGGGAGGTGGGCACTTTGCACGTTGTAAAGACGGGCCACTCAATCGCTTGCGAATAAATTAATTAAGTGGATTTTTAAGTGCGTCTACTGAATATTTTTCAATTGGATAAAGGACAGAACTATTTTATATGTATAAGTAATTCTCTCAAGTAACTGAGTTCTAGTTCCCTGAAAAATCTTTTGATGTCAAAAACCTAAATACACTCGGGACTCTTTCTTTAAAATAAGAATAATTATGTTCCGCCTCATCTATGATTGCGAATTGTGTATTAAGGATTTTTTCTTTTAGTAGTTCATAGACCAATTGATTGGAATCTAGAAACGTCTCGCTCACTTTCGTATTAGCTCCTGCTTCCTTGGATCCGCAATCCATATATACACTTTCAACTAACGACAGATCCGTCTCCCGAACCAGCTTCATGATTTCTTCTTGATTGCGGTAAAAGGCAGAAGACAGGGCGGCTATGTGTTTAAAAATGTGAGGGTAGCGGCACATAGCGTAAAAAGAGATAAGGCCGCCTAAAGAAATGCCGGCCATCGCGGTCTGATCTCGGATTGTGCGATATTTGCTGTCTATCAGCGGCTTTAGTTCGCTGACGATAAAATCCACGTAGTGCATTCCCTTTCCGCCTTTTGTGCTCTCTTTGCCTAATATGCTTTTGCTGTATTCACCGCTTACCCAAGGACAATACTCATCAATTCTTGCCAGTGGATTTTGATCGATCGCAACCACGATAAGATCTAATTCATGTGCATCCAAATAATTTTCAAGATCCAAAGATTTCCCGCCGATTGCCTCCAAATCTTGAAACACATTCTGCCCATCGTGTATATACAACACGGGGTAGCTTTTCTTTTCTGTCGAATAACTTTTTGGCAGATATACTCGGATTAATCTTTCTTGTTTGAATGAAGAAATATATGTATGAAATGTTTCTAACAAAGCCGTACCTCCTTTTGGAATGCTTCTGCATAAAACGTATAATTCTATAATCGTAAATCATTAGAAGGTCTATTGTTGTCATATAAAACGATTGGTTTTTATCCATTTATATCAATTAAAGTAGTGTATAAGTCTATGATATCTAAAACACAAAACTAATACAAAAAATGTAAAAAATAATAAACGAATGTATAAAAATTAAAGGTAAAGTGATATTATTAAATGTGAGAAAAGAACAATTATTTAACTTTGCATTTAAATAAAATAGTATTTTGTCGAAAATGCGTTAAAAGGGGGATTTTATGTCGCTTTACGAAAACTTAATTTTGAGGATCGATGAAATAAGTATCGAAGAAATACTTGGAAGCGATACCGTAAAGTTAATTAATCAGTTTAATGCAAATATTAGTTCTGATAATATGAAAAAAATTATTCTTGAGAATTTTTCACCAGGTAGTGTTTTGCGGAATAAGACTCATAGAAACATCCTTCTTGATCTGTTGAGAGAGAATGAAGTGAAAGATCTATTGAAGCAATTGGGAGTTCCGGATTCAGCCAACAACTTTGAGAATCTGAATAATCAATCTTTTAATAAAAATTCAAAAAACGAGAAAGTACTATTTTCTTTTTTAGGAACAGAGATTCCTGTTAAAGAAGAAATAGGAGAATTAAAAGAATCAGTTAACAAAGTTCAAAGTTATTATCCTTTGTTCGAACACCAGAGAAAAGCAATAAAAAAGTTAGAGAACAATTTTAAAGAAGGCGATAACAGAGTTATTTTGCATATGCCAACAGGCTCTGGAAAAACTAGAACATCTATGAATATTGTTTGTTCAAGCTTAAGGCAAAAAGAACCTGCTATAGTCTTCTGGTTGGCGTCGACTGAAGAGCTCTGTAAACAAGCAGCAGATGAATTCTCGAAGGCATGGATGTATACAGGCAATCGCGAGTTAGAGATTTATAGATTTTGGGGCGAGTATAACATTAATCCTGAAGAAGTCGTTGATGGTATTGTTATTGCGGGATTACCGAAAATTGTGAGTGCAGTGAAAAAAGACAACGGAATTAGATTCATATCTTCCCTAGCGAATAAAGCTGAATTAATAATCATGGATGAAGCCCACCAAGCAATCGCACCTTCATATGAGATGATTATTGAGGCATTATTTAATATTGGACATGGTAAAGAAAAAAAACTGATAGGATTAAGTGCTACACCAGGCCGTACCTGGAATGATGTGGAGGAAGATTCGAAGCTTGCCGATTTTTTTTCGAGAAAAAAAGTTACTTTAGAGATCGACGGTTATGATAACCCTGTTAATTACTTAGTAGATCAAGAGTATTTGGCGAATACTACCTATAAAGAACTAAAATATTTTTCCCGAGATGATTTCACGAAAGAATTAGAGAAATCCGAAAATGAGATTTCGAACAATATATTAAAGAAATTAGGAGAAGACTTAGACAGAAACTACCAAATTATAAATGCTGCAAAAAACTTAGTCGAAAGGCATCAGAGAATAATAATCTTTGCACCATCAGTAGAAAGTTCGGACTTAATTTCTTTCGTTCTTCAAAGCTTAGGTATCATCTCATATTCAATCACAGGAAAAACTGATTTAGCGGACAGAAGAAATCAAATTGAAAACTTTCTATCAGATGAAGAATCTCCGATGATTTTAGTAAACTATGGTGTACTAACTACTGGGTTTGATGCTCCAAAAACTAGTGCTGCAATTATTGCTAGACCCACAATCTCGTTAGTTTTGTATAGTCAGATGGTGGGGAGAGCAATTAGGGGTAAAAGAGCAGGTGGCAATAAAGAAGCGGAAATAGTAACGATTATCGATCAAAATTTACCAGGTTTTAAAAGTGTAGCTGAAGCATTTGAAAACTGGGAAGACGTATGGGAATGAAAGGGGAAATTTAAATGGTTAAAACACAAGCAAACAACAGTTATGTTCCACCTAGTTTAGCAATTCAAGCAATGAGAGATAATGGTTATAAAAATACGGCATATGCTATTGCAGAGCTGATAGATAATTCAATTCAAGCAGGTGCTAAAAATGTTGAATTATTATGTGCAGAACAAGAAGTAAATATTGGATCACGTCGAGTGAAAAACGTTTCGCAAATAGCCATTTTAGATAATGGTGAGGGGATGGATGAAGATATATTACAAATGGCATTACAATTTGGCAATGGGACTAGGCTCTCTAAAGAAAAAAGAACAGGGATGGGAAGATTCGGAATGGGATTACCTGCTTCCTCTATATCTCAATGCAAACGTGTAGATATTTGGAGTTGGCAAGGAGGCGAAGAAAACGCTAAACACATATATTTAGATGTGGATGAGGTCAAAGAAGGAAAAGATGGTGCTATGCCTACACCAAAGAGTGACGTAATTCCAGCTATGTGGAAGAAAGTAAGTAAAGGGTTAGGTGATAGTGGTACTTTAGTAGTCTGGAGTGATCTTGATAAACTAATGTGGCGAAAAGGAAAAACTGTAATTGAAAACTCAGAGTTGTTAATTGGCAGGATGTATAGAAAATTCCTTGAAAATGAGGAATTAACTATTAGGATGCTTTCCTTCGACAGAAACGATCTAGATCACTTCAATCTTGAGGGAATAGCTAAGCCCAATGATCCGATGTATTTAATGGAAAAAACTAGTTGTCCAGAACCGTATGATGAGATTCCGATGTTTGAAAAACTGTGCGATGATATAGTATTCACGGTTGAATTCAATGGTCAAAAGCATGACATTACAACTAGATTCTCCTACGCTAAAGCAGAAGCTCGAAAAGCATATAATGCAGGTAGCTTACCTCACGGAAAGCATGCTCAAAAAAATGTTGGTATTTCAATAGTACGTGCAGGAAGAGAACTAGAATTAGATCAAACATTGGTAATTCAACATGACCCGAGAGAGAGATGGTGGGGGGTTGAAATCGAGTTTCCACCTTCATTGGATGAGGTAATGGGAGTATCAAATAACAAACAATCAGCCAGTAATTTTTCAGGCGTTTTACAATTTATAAAAGATATAAATGAAATTACAAATAAGTCAGAGAAAACATATCATGCATTAAAAGAAGAGATGCAAAATGATGGAGATCCGCGAGAACCACTTTTAGATATAGCCAATCGTATTCAGTTGCAATTGAGTTCAATGCGTAAACTTATAGAAGCACAAAATAAGGGGCAAAATAATACTGCTAAAAAAAGACATGAAGACGTTGAAAATAGCCCTGAGAAAAAAGCCACAGATTTGACAGCTGAAAGAACTAAAGATGGTCATGTGGGTGAAAGTGATAAAGACAGTGGACTATCTGTAGACGAAAAAAAGGAAGCAATCAAAGAAGATTTAGTTAATACTGGGGTAGAAGAAACTCAAGCAGAGGCACTTGCTATAAGAACAGTCTCTAATAATTTAAAGTATACTTTTGCCAATACAACTTTCGAGAGTGATGCATTCTTTAGCGTAAGAGCTAAAGGTGGAGGAATAAATATTGTACTCAACACTGGGCATGATGCTTATACCCATCTAGTAGAAGTGTTAGAAACAGATTATGAGAATCAAAGTGAGACAGATTTGAAAGAACGGTTAATTGAAGCATCAAATGGATTAAAACTTTTATTAATGGCATGGGCTAGGTATGAAGATGAATTGCCAGCTCCTCAAAAAGGAAGAGCTGAAGATGCAAGAAAAGATTGGGGCAGAATAGCAAAGAAATTCTTGCATTCTATAGATGAATAAAATGATAATTCACAGTTTGGAAATCAAAGAAAGAATCAGGACTGAAATTTTATCAGTAAATACCGAAATACTTATAGTATCGGCATTTGCTAAAATAGAAACTCTCAAGTGGATTGATTCACACTCGAAATTGAATATCAAAAAAGTTTGTTTAGTTAGATTTAGAGCAGAAGATATCCTTGCGGGTGTGACTGATTTAGAGATGTTTGAGTATTGTATTAATAACGGATGGGAAATGTATATTAATGATAAAGTACACTCGAAGATATATTGTTTCGATAGAAAGAACTACCTTATAGGAAGTGCTAATTTAACAAATAGTGGTCTAGGTTTAAAAGGAAATTCGAATATTGAAACTATGGTTTATGGCTACCTTTCCTTTGATGAATACTTTGAAATTAAAAAAATTGTATATGAATCAACTAGATTATGCGAAAAACTTTATGAAGAAATGAAAGATCAAGTGGAATCAATAGAACTTCCTGAAAAAAGTACTCATTTCAAATGGAACGTCGATTTCGATAAATATAAAATAACGAAGTCTAAAATAATTTTAGAAATTTCGGATCTCTTACAAAGCGCAAGTCCGATAAGGCTCAACAAGAAAGACTTAGAAATGCTGAAAATTGATCCGCAAAATTTGCGTGGAGATATAACTAACCAAATATTAGAGCAGTTCTTGACATCTAAAGTCTTCGAGTGGATTTACTATCTTATGGAAGAAAATAAAGAAATGTATTATGGTTCTTTAACTGAAGAACTTCATGATAATTTATTAATTACCGCTCCTAATATTAAGCGGGAACAAGTAAAGATATATTTAACCAATATACTGAATTGGATTGAATATTACGAAATTCCAGAATTTTCAATAGATCGGCCTAAATACTCTCAAAGATTGAGGAGAAATAATTAGGGTTTCTTAAAATATTTGATATAATAAACATGCACACTTAAAAAGTGTGCATGTTTATTTAATGAATTTTTACTGGAGAGCATCTCCAATGAAAGAAGGTCGTTTTTTTTATGGGTTATAGTCAACATCAAAGTTTTTATCTAAGAGATAGATGGCTGAGTAAGGCTTTAAAGAATATAGAATTGAATAACTCCTTTTTCTTCGAAAAAGATGCATTCGAAAAAGTTGGACTTGGAAAAAATATGGTTCAATCTTTGAAATATTGGATAGTAGCCACGAAGCTTTATGAAGAAGAAAAAGAAGGGAATATTAAGTACCATCAGATTACCCGTTTAGGAAACTATATAAATGAAAAAGATAGAGCGATTAAGTACACAAATACTGCGGGTTTACTTCATCATTCATTGGCAACAAATGAAGATGTAAGTACTACATGGTATTGGTTTTTCAATGTTTATAGCGAGACAGTATTTACTCGGGAGGAAGTTTTAAACGAGCTTACTAAATGGGTGCAAACTCGAGAAACTCGTGTTGTTGCTGATAAATCCTTAAAAAGAGATATAGACTGTCTAATTAAACTTTATACTACTGGAGGTAGTAGTGCGGATCCGGAAGAAGTTATTCTGAGTCCTTTGTATAAACTTCAGTTAATGGAAGAAAAAAATGGGGTTATCTATAAGAAGGAAGCAAAATTTAATGAAGATAATCTTTTATTGATAGGATATACCTTACTCAAGTATGGAGAGCTAAAAAAAACTAGCACAATTAGTTTAGATGATATTGTTCACAAAGATAGTTTGTTGGGCAAGCTTTTTAACATGAAGAGATCATCTATAGTTACTCTGATAAGTGTTTGGACTGAGCATGAAAAATATCCTGCTTATTTTACCCGTACGAATAATCTCGATACACTACGGCTTCCTGAAGTATCTGCAGAGGACTTTATTCAATATGAACACCAACGAAAGGCTGAAAAAGCTTATGACATTTAAAGGTAAAGGATCATTTAGTACTAGTGTTAACTTAAAGTTTGATATTGGTAATAAAGAGTTCATTCAGAGATATTTACCAACTCCTTCTCATGCTGAATTTTTGAAGGGAATAATTGGTGGCTTTCTAGCAGAAGATAATAAGAATGCCCATATAATGATTGGCCCATATGGCAGCGGTAAATCATTGGCAGCTACAATTGTAGCAGACATTTTTTCTCGAAATATTGCTGAAAAAGACTTTATAAGACTAATTAATAAGTTTAAAGATGTCGATCAAGAAATCTTTGAAAAAATGAGTGCAGCAAAAGAATCTGAAAACTTATTCATTCCTGTAGCACTGTCAGGAAATGAAGGCCCTTTTAGTAAAGCTATTATTAATTCGATTGTAAGATCTGTGAAAAAAGAAGGCTATGAGCTTAAGGTTCCAGGAGAAGTTGACGAAATACAAAAAACTATCGACTATTGGGAGAGTGAATATCCACGAACTTTCTCTTTATTTAAAAAATCTTTGAAAGACCGCAACTATATATTATCTCGTTGGAAAAAAGAATTATTTAACAATAACGAAAAAGAAATAGCTTGGTTCAAAGAAGAATACTCTTCTTTGAGTGCTGGAGCAAAATTTCAATTAGACTATGATTTCAACTTTATTGATAAAATAACTCATATCGTTTCTCAGCTAAATACACTAAACATAAAAGTGTTTGTTGCTTATGATGAATTTGGTAGATTTCTGCAATCGTTAGAAACGTCCCAGATTTATAAAACTATGCAAGATCTTCAAGATTTAGCTGAAATTGCGAATAGAAGTGGAAACGTTCTCCAGTTATTGCTAATCTCTCACAAGAATATGTCTCAGTATATGATGGGCTACAACGAAGAATTTAAAGCGGAGTTTCAAAGAATCGAAAAGCGTTTCAAAACGTATTTTGTAGAAAGTGACAAGGCTACTTTTTATAGAATTGCCCAGGAATTTACTAAAGGAATACAGGAAGAACTATTGTTGCTTAACCATGAGGCAGTTGATTCAAAATGGATTTTGAAGAAGTATAATCTTTTTAGCGAGTTGAATCATCAAGAGACAGAAAAATTAATTGTAGAAGGCTGTTATCCACTACACCCTTTGGCTCTATTTTTAATACCTAGGTTATCAACTGTCTTTGGACAAAACGAGAGAACTCTCTTTACTTTTCTTGAGAGTGATGAAACTGGTGGTTTAAGAAACTTCATAGAAAAGAATAAGGATAGTATATATTATCCCCATGTGTTATTCGATTACTTTTTCCGTAACGAGTCTACTGAATTCCTTAGTGATGATTCATTCCAATCCCTAAAGACTTTCTATAAAGTCACTAAAAAAATGAAGAAGACAAAAGAAAATAGAGGTCAAATTGATTTATTAAAGTTAATAACATTATGGGAGCTATCTACTTCAACGAATGTAGTGAAACTAAATAAAGAATTACTGAAATATGGAACTGGTCAGACCATTAAAGAGTTGGATCAAAACCTAAATGACTTAGTTCAACAAAAAATGTTGCGCTATAATCGAATTCTTGATCAATGGGAGTTGAATGAAGGTAGCTCAGTTCTAGTAGACGAATTAATTGATAGAGAAAGGGAAAATTTAAGCATTACAAATTTTAGTAGGTTGGGAATTTTACAAAACTTACTAGAAAATAAATTTTATTTAGCTACTGATTATAACGATGAAAAGAATATTACTAGATTTTTAGAGGTTAAGTTAATAACTTCAGAACAAATAATAGATAGAACTTTTATTCAACAAGATCATAATGATGCGGATGGGTTCTTATACTTTGTAATTCCTATTAATAAGGCGGACTATATTAAATCCAAAAAACTTATTTCTGAAATAAAAAATAAAGTAAAGTTGTTCGCAATTTCTGATAAAGAATTTAAAACTATTCAACAAGGTCTAGATAAATTAGCGAGCTTATATTCAATCCATTCTAATAAAAAATTATTGGCTGATCATAATCGGCTAGATGAGGAAATAAGTGTATTGATTGCTGAAATTCAGTTTGAAATAAGCGATTTTCTGAAAGACTTTGAAAATTTTAGAGAACACGTGAAGTGGTTTTATAATGGGGAGTTATTAGAGGTAACACATCAAGTTCAGTTGGAAAACAAATTTAGTGAAATTATGTATGAACTATACCCAAGTACCCCAGAGATCCGCAATGATTCGATAAATAGACGGAATTTAAATGGTATGCAAACTAAGGCAATGTTTAACGTATTAAACAGTGTAATAAAAACTCCGAATTATGAGAGGTTTGGTATTGAAGGACAAGGACCTGATTATTTAATTTATGCAACAATTTTCAAGAATAATAATTTAGATATTACTCAGCTATCACAAATTGAATACGCTCCTTATCGCATGCTGAGGAAAGAATTACTATCGCATATTGTATCGGTTAAAAAGGGGAGTGTAAGAGACATAGAGTTAATTTTTTCTTCGCCTCCCTTTGGAATTAGAAAACCATTAATTCCTTTGTTGTTTGCTGGTTTACTAAGAGACGTTTGGGAACAATTAATGTTTTATCGCAATGGGATGTATATTACCGCAATTGATGCTGAAAAGCTATTTGGGATTTTTGGTGAAGCGGAAGAATATGAATTCGTTTTCAACGATTATACTCCGGAATTTTCTAAATTTGTAAAAAGTCTGGAAAGAGTATTTAAAGAATACGAAAGTGAGTACGTTCAGGAACAAACTATAGTAATTAGGGCTAGTAGCGGTATTCTTAACTGGCTACGGCAACTTCCACGACATACTCAAACCACTGAGGAAATGGAAAACAAGTTGTTGGAGTTTAAAAATATAGTTCGCAAAATTGAAGTGAATCCTGTAGAGAGTCTAGAACGATTACAGATAAACTTTAGCGATATAAATGCCTTGCTTCAGCTGAAAGAATCCCTCGAGGTTCATCACGAATATTTCAAAGAGGCCGTTTTGAAAAAGCTCTATAAAACATTCAATGTGACTTCAATTGAGTTATTAGAAAAGCGACATAATTCGTATTCTATCGAGACAGCTAAACGTAATCGTCTCCTAAAGTCTATGGATTTTACAGCAAAAGATTTTATTGAAAGATTTGCTTTTAATTATACAGGTGTTGAATTAGAAAATTGGTCAGACACAACATTTGATTTATTCGATAGACAGATGCAGAATGACTATAAAGATATGGAAGTATCTTCCGAAGACAACGATGTGATTTTGTTAGAATTTGGTGATTCACAGAAATCTATTAAGAAAGTTGAACTTTCTAATAAAGCAAATACAGTTTATGAGAATGTTAATCGCATAATTAACAATGCCGGAAGAAGTGTCCCAAGAGAAGAAATAGAGTTTTTAGTATTTAAATTATTAAATGAATATATAGATTAAAGGCAGGAGGGCTTAAGTTGGAAAGAAAAAAAGTACACGTAGCAATGTATAGTGGTGGAGCTTCTAGTGCTTATGTTGCTTATCAAATGGTACAAGCACATGGCAAAGAAAATTGTATTCTGTTCTTTACAAACACTCTTTGGGAAGATGAAGATAATTATAGATTCATGTATGAAGTATCTGATTATATTGGTGTAGAAATTACAGAACGTGTTGATGGAAGAACACCAGAAGAAGTTTTTTATGATTATCGATTTTTAGGTAATTCTAGACTAGCTAAGTGCTCAGAGGAGCTGAAAGTTCAGCAAACGATTGTTTTCTTAGAAGAATTAAGAGATGTTCATAATTTAGAACCGATTCTTTACTTTGGAATCGGCCCTCATGAAACTCATAGATCTGATAATTTAAGAGAGTTTTATTCACACCGCCCTTTAGAGCCAATTGAGACTAGATTTCCAATGATTGAAACATTTAGAGAAGACATTGATGTCAAATCAATTATCGAAGACGAGTGGGGTATCAAACTTCCAAGAATGTATGCTATGGGCTTCTCTCATGCCAACTGCGGAGGTCGCTGTGTTAGGGGAGGGTTTCAGCATTACGCTCAATTATATAAAGTTTGGCCAGAAAGATATGCTTTGCAAGAAGAAATGGAAGAAAATTTCCGCAAAGATTTTGAAAAAAATGTTTCTATACTTAAAAAGGACGGAGGACCTTATACATTAAGAGAGTACAGAGAACGTATGGATATTGAGGGTGTAGAAAAGTTTCTTAAAATTCCAGATGAAACTGTTCCTTGTGTTTGTTCGTTTTCATAAAAACCTTACTAAGACTTATTGGCACTGCGTGCCGTATTTGAGACAGTAAGAAAACACTTTTTATAAGACAGCCAGTTGTCGGTAATTTACCGGTGACTGGTTGTTTAATTTCATCTGAATTCGCATATGGTTACAATAATCTAAATATTCTTCGACGGTATGAATGAAGCATAGGTTGGTTGTGCTGTGAATGCCATCCAGGTAAAACGTTTCAGACTTTAGCAAGAAGTGCAACGTTTCGATAGGGGAGTTATCAGCAGGCGTGCCTTTGTGGGACATGCTCATGATGATTCCTTTTTCTTTGACGACTTTCTGGTTCTCATATGATGTATAAACGGATCCTTGATCACTATGCAAGAGAGCTCCTTCCAGCACTTCAAGTTAGCGAAGTGTATCCAACAAAAAGGCGGTATCTTGGGTTGGGCCAATCGTATAGGCAATGATTTCAACGTTGCAGAGATCTATGATACTTGAAAGATACAAGACCGACTGACCGAAGGACAAATACGTGATATTTGTGGCAAGCTTCTGAGATGGAGCTTTTGCTCGAAAAAATGTGGTTCAACTGATTTTCGGCCACATGCGCCGGTTGTCCGGTCCGTTTTTTTACTTTCACTCGGCACGACCGTTTTTATTTTTGCATGACGCGTTGAACGGTCTTTTCACAGACATCCGGAAATAAAGCAGTGATCTTTCGATAGCCATACCGTAATTTATGAGCTGCGCACAGCTGACCGATGGCTTGGACTCGTTCGTCTTTTTCTGGCCGTTATTGTTTCGCTCGGTTTTCCAGCGATAATACGTAGAACGCGGGACTCCTAGATGCTCGCAAATGAGTTGGATGGACATTGCTCCCTTTAATCTTTGACCAGTTCTACAAATGCTCCTCCAAACACTTCCTCTCCAATTCCTTGTACTTTTTTAACACGTCAATCTGTTGTTTCAAGTAGCGGTTCTCGACCTGGAGTCGATCGGTTTCCGATTCATATTCAGGTCCTTTGCCGTAGGCATACTGTTTGCCTACCGGCTGGTGAAAGCGATGAAGCGCACCTTCCCGGTGCCACCTCATTCAGGTTTTTAGCTGGGAATAGTTTTTGATATTCAATTCCTCTAGGACGGTTTTGACGGGTATCCCTGCTAACTTCATTTCAATTGCTTTCATCTTGACTTCCACTGGATAACTGACTCTTGTCCTCATAGAAAAACACCTCCACGTTGATTTACTGGTATTTTCATACCCGTTTTTCAGTGAAAGGTGTTTTTTATTTGTCTCGTACTTTTAGGTCAATGCAATTATCGTTCATTTGATAATAAGTCTTTTATTTTATTTAAAATATAGAAAAAAAAGTAAATTTTTTGTTATAATACGTTTAATATAAAGAATATTTTAAAAAAGGGGTGTCGAATTGAGAACTATACCAATGGTAAAGCCGATTTCGAGTATTTTAAATAGAAAGGCGAAGATTAACCCGAAACCACAATATCAAAGGGGACCAGTTTGGAATACGGAGAAAAAACAACAGCTTATCGATACAATTCTTAGAGGATATGATATTCCGAAATTTTATCTGAGAACCACTAAAGGTAAGTACGAGCATGAAGTGACAGATGGACAACAAAGACTTAGAGCTATTTGGGAGTTCTATGAAAATAAATTCCCGGTAGGAGATTATTCTACAGATTTACCTGAAGTCGGAGATTTATCTGGTAAATATTACAAAGACTTAACGGGAGATGAACAAGATAGGCTTTTATCTTTTACCTTATCGATTACAGAGATTGACAAGGCGACTGAGAATGAAGTTCGAGAATTATTCTTAAGGTTACAAGAGGGAATTTCTTTAAATCCTGCTGAAAAAAGAAATGCAATGGTCGGGAAAATGAGAGACTTTATAGCGTCAATAGCAGAAAATAAAGTTTTCTTGAAAACTAACATCGAGAATAAGCGCTTCGAATATGATGATTGGGCCGCTCATGTAACGTGTTTAGAATTAGCTGGAGGACCAACTAATATTAAGGCAATTGATTTAAAAAAAATGTATGAAAATAATACGTCGTTTGAATCTAATGGAAAAACGGCAAAAAAGGTAAAAAAAGTATTGAATTACATGGTAACTGTATTAAACGATAAACCACCTGAAATAAATATAAAGTGGGGATTTGTAGATTTGTATTTACTAGTATCTGTCTTAATAGATGACTATGATATTTCATCAAGACATAAAGATTTCCATGACTTTTATGTAGGCTTTGAAAAAGAAAGAAGAGAGGTTAGCGATCCGGTTGATTTGATTTCTGGACATCCTTCTGCAGACCAAATAGACCTATTTAATTATATCTCGGCTTTTCAAAAGGAAGGAGCTAACAAGAAAAATATTGAAGTGAGACATCAAGTTTATAAAAATAGATTTCTCTCTTCATTTGACGATTTATTACCCAAAGACCCCAAAAGAAGATATAACTCTGATGAACGATTAATTATTTGGCGAAACGCTGATATGAGATGTGAAAATGAGAAATGCAATAAAGTAATTACAATTGATGAAATGCATGCAGATCATATAGTGGCTCATAGCAAAGGGGGAAAAACAACTATTGATAACGGTCAATCTTTATGTGTAGAGTGTAACTTGAAAAAAAGTAATAATGTACTGTAGAAATAGTTTAATCAGGAAAATTTATTGAGACTTCACATGCGGCACACCAAAAAATAAACGCAAATTTATTTAAACAAAGGTTTTTGCAGGTTAATGAGATAATTCAGGATCTAGCCTTTGGACTCTTAATCGCGGATTACGTGTAGGCTAGCACTACCGTTATGTAATTTTCGAAATAAACAACAGTATCTTTTAAAAATCTCACATTACCTAATTTTTAAAAAAGTTATTTATAAAAATGGGAAGGCTTATGAATAATTTGATGAAAGTAGATAGTTTTTCAATATTGAAACGTTAAATACCTAGTACTCTTCAAAGTTGAGTAAAAAAAAAACCTAAAAAGAGGTTGAAACTCATGGAAGCGAATGTGATTTTGGGCAATAATATTGATACCAATGTCATGGTATACAAATTGAAAAAAAGAAGAGCTACTAACATATTTGTAGTAGATTATGATTACTATGGAAATACTAAATTTTTGAACAATGTTACTTACACATCTTCTAAAGATGCAGTTAATTTGTTTGAAGAGTTCGACTCAGTTATTTTTTATAAGTCTTTGTATATATTACCAGGATTGACCAGAAAGAGACCTTGAAAATATGATTATTACGCTGGAATTATAAACGGAAAGAGTAGGAGGCTATTCTATATGAATAACCTTTTACTCTTTATTTTTAAAAATTTTTTACTATTTACAAAAGGAGAATTAATATTATGGTAAGAACTTATAAATCGTTACATTTTCACCAGTTCACTATGTACGAAAGAAAATTTATCTCGGATAAAAAGCAAGCAGATCAGCAAGTAAAGGATTATAAAGATATCGAGCAAATCAATTTGAGATTTCAAGAAATAATTGATAATCATTTAATTAATGGTTGTTTAAAAATCCAAAAAGATTTTGATCCAGATCATACAACACTAGAGATACTAGATTGGACTAACGATTTTATTTTCGGAAGAATGGGAAAAGAAAGAGATATGCGGGCTTTTCATCTTAGAGAAAAAGAAACATATAAGGCCGAGCAGATTTTCAAGAAGGAAGATCAAATATTTGAAGTGTTTACGTACCTTCTAATTGATAGAAGCACGTTTATCGTTTCTTATTTACAAGAATCCTCTGCACCTTCAATTTTAAAACTGGGTGAGTTAATTTCGAATAAATACAAAAAAGATGAGTTATTTGGCGAAGTATCATCCGTTAGTGTCGAAGATGCCATTCCATTTATAGGGAATAAGGACGTAATTGGAAATGTAACATATAAAACTACTTTACCACCTTCTGATTCTCGTCTATGGGATGAAAATATTACTGGGCTGGATCGAGAAACTTATGACAGTATCGTCAATCTAAAAAATGTTGAGATCACCGTTAAATTGGTTGCAGAAAGAAATAAAGATATATTCCCTGATAAAGGTTTGTTTACAAAAGTAATAAATAAGGTAGCACTAGTTGGCAAAAAAGTAAAAATAGCAGCAAAAAATGAAGGCGAATTAACACAGGAACATTTATTGGAAAATAATCCATTAACTAAAAGGGTGAGCTTTGATTTTAACCAAGATTTACAAGATTCTAAAGAACTCCAATTGAATATTAAAGATCAGATGAAAAGAGTCTATTATCAAAATAAAAAAGAAGTTTTAAAATATTGCAAAGTATAGAGGTTAGTAAGGAGTAAATCATGAATGAATAAATTCTTGAGACGAAATATACCTAATATTTTTTTATTAATTGCTTACGGTATTTTTATTTATTTTATCTTAGTAAATGATTACCTAGCTTATGAAGAAGTGCTGAGGTCCCATCATGTTGAAATCTTGACTATCAATACTATTTTTATTGGGTTTCTATATACAACATTAGGTGTGATGGTTGGCTTTTTAGGTAATAATAAAGTTTCTAACATGGATAGAGCGGGCTATATGGATGAATACTATTATACAATCTATGTTGGACTTCTCTTTTTCATTGGTTCAGCAACATTCGGTATCATTGCAGTATTTTTCAAAGACTTTACTACAAATATTTACATATATCTCTTCGAGCAAATTTTTTTATTTGGAGGATTGATATTTTTTATTAAAGCTTTATATAACTTGATTTATGTCATTAAAAAAGTGCGTAATAATTTATAAATACTATAAAAGATGATTTTTAAATTCTTATGTTTTGAATAAAATCATCTGAACAAAATATTTATTAATGTCTCCTTTTTCGCAGTTTCCATCTATCTAAGAGATGAAAGGCAATTTTCTTAGAATAGGAGGAAGGCTGATGGAAAAGGAGTTTTTTGTTGCGGCGATCGATCATCCGGAATTTGGGGAAGTGTACCGCTTTTTTGAGGTGGATCCGACGACGGGGGAGGAGCAAGCGATCGATCCGTTCGATAGCGGGATGGTGAAGCTTTATCACGAGACGCCGCCGGAATTGTTCTTCATCACGTCAAAACGCGGGGCGGATGCGAGCGGGTTTTACCAAGGGGAGCGGTTTGTCGTGCAGCGCGGCTCGAAGTTTGCGGGCTCGACCACGCCAAAATGCCCGAAGCGTTATTTGAAGCTGCGGGAAGAGCTATTGCTGTCTGGGAAATTGATGCCGCTCGGCCACCAGTATTTGGTGATGGAGGATGTGGAATTCGCATCGCCTTTGATTGCGATGGGTGTCGCGATCGGCGGCTGGGCGAAAGGAGCGCATGATTGGAAGAAGATTTAAGTATCGGAACATGTGAAGTTGATTCCCAGCGGATAATTAAAGACGAGACGGCAAAAGCATCGCCTTGAGCGATGCTTTTTTGTGCTTCAAAAAATACTGAATACAATAAGGAGGAGGGCGAATTATAAAGTGAACTAAGCATCTTACTGGATCCTTAGCAAGATGAGTTATAAATTCATAATATTATAACAACTTAATGATGTTTTTATAAGATTATTGTATAATCCCACTAACGGAATATAATCGATTGCTACACCAACTGCTTCTGGTTACACGGAACCTCAAAGAAGCGGGGATAAAGAGGGTCAATGAGCGTTAGTAGATGGAGCGGGTTTTTACGATATTCCAGCTCTCTATAAGGATAAGGCTGCCTGTGAAGTTGCTCCATCCACTAAATACATAACTGCCATTTTTAAAGCGAGACCGGACGGCACTATTTGCAGGCGCCGTGAATTCGCCTAAGCAATCCGCGGAAAATTGTTTCGAAAAAAATTGAAGATGGCCATTCGACATTTCATCAGAAGCCAGTGAGGAATTATCGTGGGAATCCAGAGATGCAATCATTACGGAAAGGAAGGGAGAAAATCATGATTAGAATTCACCTTGAAAGGGCTTTTCATGTCGGTCCAGAACTTCTTTGGGAACTTGTGGTTGATCCGGATCATTATCGTTTTTGGACAGCAGCTTTCTCTGAAGGCTCAGACTTTGATGGGGATTGGGCTAAGGGGAGCAAGATCCGTTTTGTGGCGGCAGATGAACATGGCAGAGAAAGCGGCATGTTATCAGAAATTGCAGAAAGTCGATGGCCGGAGTTTATTTCAATCAAGCACGTGGGCTTGGTGATGAATGGCATTGAAGACTATGATTCCCCTGTCGCTCGGCAATGGTCGCCAGCCTTCGAGAATTATAGATTTATCCCAAAGGAAGAGGGCATGTGCATCTTTGAAGTTGAGCAAGATGTGCCAGAGGAACAAGCCGAAGAGTTCAAGGGCAGCTGGGAAAAGGCTTTTGACCGTATGGCGATGCGACTCGAAACCAGTGCAGACGTGGGGAAAGTAATCACCCTTCGGGAAAAGTCGCGCAATGACCCCCAAGTGATTTGGGAAAAACTTGTCACGCCTGAACAAGTGAAGTCTTGGAATTATGCCAGCGACGATTGGCATTGCCCAAGCGCCAGAAACAATCTCGAGATTGGAGGCGAATTCCACTACGAAATGGCTGCTAAGGACGGCAGTGCGTCTTTTGATTTTTGGGGCACCTATACAGAAATTGAAGCTGCCGAAAAATTGTATTTTGTGTTGGGGGATGGACGCCGTGTGCGCATCGATATCTTTGAGAAGCCTTATGGTTGCTTGATTGAAGAACGTTTTGAGGCAGAACAGCAAAACAGTTTGCATACTCAACGCCAAGGTTGGCAAAGCATCCTGAAAAATCTAGCCCGGTAAAGCAATGGCATCTAAGGTTCAGCCAGTGAAGCTGTGACTGAACCTTAGATGGGGCTGGCCCAAACTGTCGCATTTGGTGACTTTTTGGGGCCAGCCCTTTTGGTGTTTTTCAAAAAAGAAAAAACACTGATTAAATCTCAGTGTTTTCTCGTTTGGAATTTCAATTGAACTCGTTCTACTTAATATTATTCCCCGACCATCCCGTCATTATCGTTATCGCGCATATGCGGATAAAGCCAATGGTCGCTCATGATGGGCATGGTGAAGCCGGCGTCTTTCGCTTCCTGGATCGTCACTTGGCCGTTGCCGTTGGCGTCCACGCTAGAGACGTCACCGCTTGTGTCTGGACTGCTCGCTTCCGGTGGGCTTGCTTCCGCTTCCGCGGGTTCGCTGTCCGTCAAGCCGAGGGAGGCGTTGACTTCATCCGGGTTGACGTTATCGAATGTGTCGACCACTTCGTTTCCTCTGACGGTGTAGCTGTATTGGTAGCTGGAAGGCACTTGCGTTTCGGTATCGGGATAGGTGATGATGGCTTCGAAATCCGTAGCGCCCCCTGCATCGCGAATGACTTTTTCCATATACGCCTGGTCGCCGTGGCGGTTCAGCGTGCTTTCTTGCGGGGTGATGTTATAGGCGTTCGATACGCCGCCGAGCGAATCGGCGATGACGTGCCCTTCGTCCAGAATGTCGCTTTCAACGCCCGGCACTTTGGCTTCGTCCGAATAATAGCGGCCGGAGTCGAGGACCGGTTCGGTTGTGTCATCCTGCAGCACAATTTCGTCCGCCGTGACGCGTTCCAATTGGCCGTGTTCATTCGTGAACGCCCAGTATTCGCGGTCGCCGTAGCCGACGGAGACGACGGTGTTCGCTTCGCGGTGCCCGGACAGGTCGCCGCCGTCCACTTCAACGAGTTCGTATCCTTCGAACTGGTCTTCCGCAGGTTCTGCGGCTGTTTCTTCTTCGGCTTCATCTGCCGCTGCCTGTTCCGTTTCGCTTGCGGCCGTTTCTTCCGCCGTGTCTCCTTCTGGCGCTTCAGCTTTCGTTTCTTCCGGTGCTTCCGTTTCGGCGGCAGCTTCTTGTTGCACCTCGGTTTCAGGTGTTGCGGCTGTTTCTGTTTCGGTGCAGCCGGCCATGAAGACAGCTAACAATAAAATGATCCAGTAGTTCATTTGTTTTTTCATTCTAGAACCCCTAAACAAGTTTTAGTCGATGCTTATGATGCTATGTTTCTTAAACGATCGGACAATTAAAATTTCTTTACTCTGTCCTGTGCTTTATCGGCCTCTCGCTGCATTGCATTTGCTTTGTTGATTTTTTCTTGAAGGATAAGTTTGCTTTTATATTGTGCTTGTTCAATTGCGCGCCTCTTAGCGAAGTCCGCTTCTTCTTGCTTTTTTCGAGCTTGCCATCTTGCTTCAGCTTCTAGTTTCTGTTTATTGGCATAGTCCGCTTCTTGCTGTAGTTTTTGTGCTCGTCGTTGAGCCTCGGCCTCTAGTCTTTGCTGATTTGCTAATTCCGCTTCTTTTTTTCTGATTTGATCTTGCCGCTGCATGTCGGCTTGACGGTGTTGCTCTTCTTGCCTTATGTAAGCCTGCCACTGTCGATTAGTTTGCAGTTCTTTCTCATTCATTAAGTGAGTCGTCTGTTCTTGGCTTTTAAGTGCCGACTGTTGGGTGGTTTGTCGAGTATTTGAGCTTCTTGATCTTTTAGCGCTGGATTTCTTTCGCTTGGCTTTATAGCCCATGTTCTTTTTCATCCAAAAGCTCACGGGGCGAAGTGTATCGGCAAATCGCGAGTTTAAAAGTCTGTGTTGTAAACCATCAAGGCTGTTTACAATCCATGCGCTAAACAATGCGGCAGGTATGATGAGCAGTATTCCGAAAATACCGATTGAATAAGTAGATGGATAAACGGGTTGATTGACAAAATTCATCAGGTTACTGAATCCTCTATTGGCAATATTGTTTAAAATAAAAGTTAGAATTAAAGATATAGCTAAAAAGAGTAACTTCTTATCTTCTGGAATTTCCTTCAAATTATGAAGACTAAATTTACTGCGCATGTTTCAACTCCTCTTTTCTCCCCAGTATACAGTAATAATCCATTATTTGTAATAACTAATATAGCTATGTGCATAATTTTGTAAGCTAGAATAGCACTTCATAAATTATTCATAGGTTACTTTCGTCAATGCGGCAGGTGTCCAGCGCATCTATTCTTTTTTTCACATCGATTCGTCCGAGCATTATTTATTCCAGGATGTCTGCGACAATCCACGGCGCAATTCACATAAACAGATCCTGCTCAATAATAGTAAGCGATCGATCGCTAAGTTTTTGCCGGGCGAGCTATCGTTATAACTTAGCGAACAGGAAAAGCCTGGCCCTCTGTCGAAAAAACGGGGAGCCAGGCTTTTTGTGTGTGCACAGTTTTCACATGTGCAAAACGGCGGCCATTCCGTCTATACTGAAAGCCAGGAAACGGATCAATTACATTTCCATTTTGGAGGAGCCATGAAAAAATTTGCCTTGTATTCTCTTGCGGGCGTTGCGGCCGCATCTGTCGTATCGACTGTATTTTTGAAAGCGCACGCGCCGCTCGGATCGATGCCGACTAAACTGCAGCAGGCGTCGTTTGGAAAGTGCGGCCATTATCAGGACGGAAAATTCGCCAATCTGGAACAAGCGGACATGACGATCCGCGCATCGGAAGGGTTGTCGATGCTAAGGGAAACTTTCTTTTCAAGCGACGCGGAACGAGCGCCGTCTGCCGAGTTGCCGGTGGTCGACATCGACTGGGCGCTCATCGAAAGCGGCGAAGACAGTGTGACTTGGTTCGGCCATTCGACTTTTCTGTTGAGCATCGACGGGAAGAAACTATTCGTCGACCCGATGCTTGGAAAACGGGCGTCTCCTTTGGCGTTTGCGGGAAGTGCGCGCTACAGTGCGGATTGGCTTGAGATTGTCGAACGGCTGCCGGAAATTGATGCTGTGCTGCTGACGCATGACCATTACGACCATCTCGATTACGGATCGATCCGTGCGCTAAAAAGTAAAGTCGGGCATTTCTTCGTGCCGCTTGGCGTCGGTGCGCATCTCGAGCGCTGGGGAGTGGAAGAGTCGCGCATCACCGAACTCGATTGGTGGGACGAAGCGGCGTTTGACGGCTTGACGCTCGTGCTGACGCCGTCGCAGCATTTCTCGGGGCGCGGCTTGTTCAACCGCAATTCGACGCTGTGGGGCGGCTGGGTCGTGCTTGGCAGCGAGACCCGTTTCTACACGAGCGGCGACGGCGGCTATGGCAGCCATTTCAAAGAAATCGGCGAGCGCTACGGCCCGTTCGACCTCGTGCTGATGGAAGGCGGCCAGTACGACCCGCGCTGGGCAACTTCGCATATGGCACCGGAGCAATCGGTGCAGGCGGCACTCGACGTCCGGGGAAGCAAGATGATGCTCGTCCACTGGGCGGCGTTCACTTTGGCGTTTCACGGCTGGACAGACCCGGTGGAGCGCGCATCAAAAGAAGCGCAACGTCTGGGCGTGGAGTTGTTGACGCCAAAAATCGGCGAGACGCTTTCTTTGGATGGGCTTGATTCTTACACGTCGGCGCGCTGGTGGGAACAGCAATAACTGTACTTATTCCGCTTTATCCGGTTTCCAAGATTTGAGATTAGTGCGCCAGTCTTCTAAAATAGGGAAATACCAAGAAATCCGGAAAGAGGGATGACATGACATTGACCAAAATTTCCATGCCGGACGCGATCCGCATCGAAAAAGTTCGCCGGGAAGGCGTAGAAATCGGCGACCTTCTGAAAAACGATGATTTCGCCTCGCTCGGCTCAGAACTCGAAGCCGTGTTCCGCGACGGCTACCAGGTGAAATTTCTGACGATCAACGGCGCGAAGAATTTATTGCGCATCAAATTTGAGCAGGAAGCGGACCTGGATTACACAGAGACCGAACACGGACTGTCGGGCATTTCCATGGACGAAGCGCAAGTGGAAGCGTTGCGGCCGATCCTGTCCGATAATTGCCGTTTGGAGCAGGAACCGAGCGGATCGTATCAGATTTTGTGGGCAGATTAATAGTTTAGATACGTGAAAAAGCGGACGAGGCATAGGCTTCGTCCGCTTTTTTCTATAGTTTCCGGAATTTCTTCAAGGCTTGCGTATTGATGATATACAGCACGAGCGCATAAATCGTCAGCCCGGCGAGATAGCCCCAAATGTCTGTGAACCCGTCGCCGTATACCATGACGCCTTTGATGGCGGCGGCGCCGTAATAAATCGGCATGATGTACGATAAGTTGCCGAGATGGTACGGGATCAAATCCAGCGGGATGAGCCCTGAGAAGAACACTTGCGGAATGATGGTGAACGGAATCAGTTGGACGACTTGCAGTTCGGAGCTTGCGAAAATGGAAATGGTGGCGCCGAACGACACGGCGGTGACGGCGAGCAGCACCATCGTCAGCAGCACCCAGCCGATATT
Source organism: Planococcus sp. SSTMD024 (assembly GCF_041320495.1). NCBI lineage: Bacteria > Bacillati > Bacillota > Bacilli > Caryophanales > Caryophanaceae > Planococcus > Planococcus sp. SSTMD024. The sequence continues at coordinate 394,222 of NZ_JBGGNS010000022.1, forward strand.
GCCTTCATTGCTCAGCTGCAAAACGAACACCGCATACAAGACGATAATAATTGCTTGCACGACGGCGAAGACGCTGTAGCCGAGTGTGTAGCCGGCAATGACTTCGGCGCGCCGGATCGGTGTCATCATCAAGCGTTCGAGCGTAACGCGGCTGCGCTCCCGCACGAGTGCCATCGCGGAGATGATGAAGACGAAAAAGAACGAGAACAAGGCGAGAAAGACGTAGCCGAGCGAATCGAATAAAGTCTGGTCCTGCGTGCCGTAAACATAACTGATCTCAGCTTCGGCAGACGGGTTGATATCCGCCATCGCTTCTTGAATCTCGCCTATCGCCGTGGCTCCTTTTGTCGACGGCTCGTACAGCGTGATGTCCATGCCGGAATTTTCAAGGAAGCGCAGGACGGCGTCGACGTCTTCGTGCTGCTGCAAATAATCGAGTGCTTGATCGGCTTCGTCGGCGGTGATGTCGACCAGTTGCAGTTCCTGCTGTTCCAGCGCATTGATGACTGGAGCAGGGACAGCATCGGGATCGATGGCGACCGTTGCGACATAATCCGAATCGCCGAGCAGGAAGTAGACCAAGGTCAAAATCAACAGCGGGGCGACGAGGATGAGCATGACACTGCGTTTGTCGTTGATGGTCTGGCGGATGACGCGTTTCGCTAGCTGGATCATGGGCGCGCCTCGCTTTCTGACGCGGCGAAGAACAAGTCTTCGATGCGGCCGCTTGCGGTTTTGTCGAGCAATCGGTCGACCCTGTCGTATTCGATGAGTTTGCCGTTATACAACAGCGCCCCTTTGTCGCATTCGACCACTTCGTCCATGACATGGGTCGAGACGATGATGGTCGTGCCCTGTGCTTTGAGCGCTTGGAACTGCGCCCAGATCTTGCGGCGCAGAACCGGGTCGATGCCTGCGGTCGGCTCGTCGAGAAACAGGATGTCCGGCTCGTGCAAAATCGCGATGGCGAGCGACAAGCGTTTTTTCATGCCGCCCGAAAAATTCTTCACGAGTTTGCGTTTGTGGCCGGTCAGTTCGACCGTGTCGAGCACTTCGGCGATGCGCGCTTCACGTGTGCGTTTTGGAAGATGGTACAATCCGCCGAAAAACGCCAAGTTGCCTTGTGCGGACAAATCTTCATACAAAGCGTCGTTTTGTGGCATGAAGCCGAGCCGCTTGAGAATCGCCATGTTCGGCATGTCGGTGTCGCCGAATTGGATCGTGCCGCTGTCTGCCGGCAACGCACCGATCATCAAGCGGATCAAGGTCGTCTTGCCGGATCCGGACGGGCCGAGCAGGCAGCAAATTTCCCCCGCTGCAACGGTGAAGCTCACATCGTTGATAACAGCCGTATCGCTGAAACTTTTGTGGACGTGCGAAAGTTGGATGTCCATATGGTTTCCTCCTCCATTTGCTGTCGCCTGGTGATGGAATGCGCTGTTCTTTGGGGTCATTTGTGGCTAAGATAATAAACAAGCTGTCGTTTTAGTTCTTGGCTTCAGTATAATTCCTTGGCAATGGCGGAACAATAATCAAAAACAGGCAAAGTGTTGCTTAAGCGACAGTATGGGGAAAAGTGTCGGAAAAAATGAGGGAGGAATGAAAATGAGCGGCAAACCAGCCGATTTGCGCGTCGTCCGGACGCAGCAGGCGATCCGGTCTGCGTTGATTTCATTGATTGAAGAAAAGGGTTTTGAGGCGATGAGCGTCAAGGATATTGCCGAACGCGCTAACATCAACCGCGGCACGTTTTACAGCCATTACGAGGACAAATACGATTTGATGGACAAATGCCAGCAGCAATTGATCGAGGAAATGGAAATCAAAATCATCCGCAATATCCCGCAGCTTATCGAAGGCATGAAACAAATCCAGGATTTCGCGGTGCCAGTGCCGCTCTTTGAATTTCTCCATGACAATAAAAGCCTGATGAAGGTGTTGCTCGGGCCAAAAGGCGATGCCGGCTTCCAGGTCAAGATGAAGGAATTCCTCAGCAAAGCATTGTTTGAGCGCAATAAAGACATCTTGCTCGGTTCTGGTAACTCACTTGTGCCTCCGCGTTACTTGGCTGCCTATATCGCCTCGGCCCATATCGGCGTCATCCAGCAGTGGCTGAACGGTGACACCGGGGAACCGCCGGAAGAAATCGCGCGCATCATCTCGACGATGACCATCAAAGGTCCGTTCTTTGCGGCGGGATTGACGGATGGCGCGGATCCTGACAAACCGCTGAGCTAAGTGATTTTTGTTTGTCGAGGGGGTCTAAGCGGGTAGAGAATGACTGACATAAAAAACAGTTCGTTACTAGGAGGACCTTCATAATGGATTATATTAATCTAGGCAAATCGGGGCTGCGCGTCCCGAAATACATTCTCGGCACCGTCCCGTTCAGCGGCACGAACGGCTTTGAAGCGGCGGGCAATATCCAGGAAAACGAAGCAAGCCGCATGGTCGACATGTCGCTTGATGCGGGCATCAATATGTTCGATACCGCGAATTTGTATTCGCAAGGCAATGCCGAAAAAGTGCTCGGCGCGGCGATCCGCGGCAAGCGTGACAAAGTATTGTTGACGTCGAAGACCGGGTTTCCGTTTGACGACCACCAAAATTCACGCGGCGCCTCGCGCATGAATTTGTTGAAATCGATCGATGAATCGCTGTTGCGCCTCGGCACCGATTACCTGGATCTGTATTTCGTCCATTTATGGGACGGCCAGACGCCGGTCGAAGAGACGGTCGAGACGATGAACGACTTGATCAAAGCCGGCAAGATCCGCCATTGGGGCGTGTCGAACTACAGCGGATGGGCGCTTGCGAAGACGCACACATTCGCTGAACAGAACGGCAAGATCCCGCCTGCGACCCAGCAGATCTACTACACGCCGGAAGCGCGCGAAGCGGAATACGAATTGCTTCCAGCCGGTGCAGAGCTTGGCGTCAGCTCGATGATCTGGAGCCCGCTCGGCGAAGGCTTGTTGAATGGCAAGATCGGCCGCGGCAAAGAAGCGCCGAAAGATACGCGCCAAGGCGGCGGCTGGCCGGAGCCTTGGGTGCAGGACGAAGAGCGTCTCTACCAAGTAATTGATGCGCTCGAGGAAGTGGCAGCGAACCATAACGCAAGCGTTCCGCAAATCGCTTATGCATGGGTGCGCGACCGCCCAAACGTCGGCCCGATCGTCATTGCCGCGCGCAACGAAGCGCAACTGCAGGAAAATATCGCGTCCTATAAAATCAAGCTGAAGCAAGACGAACACAGCCTGATCGAAAAAGCGGCGCGCCCGGTGCCGATCTACCCGAACTGGCACCGTGCGATGAGCGCGCCAGAGATGGCGAGCCCATCCGAGATCGGCTACTTGAAAGGCTATAAAGATTCCATGGGGATTAAATAATTTTCTACATTCAGCCGGTGCGCCATTGCGTGCCGGTTTTTCAATGGGAAATTCTTTTGCAAAATCCGGGAACTTTTGATGGGGTTTGCGATCTTTATAGAAAGAACAGGAGGTAGGCAGATGAAAGCAATTATTTTTGATATGGACGGCACCTTGTTCCAGACCGGCACAATTTTAGAGCAATCCCTGGAAGAAGCGTTCGCGGTTCTGCGCGAGCGAGGCGACTGGCAAGGCGCAGCGCCGATCGAAGCGTACCGGAACATCATGGGGGTGCCGCTGCCTGCGGTGTGGGAAGCGCTATTGCCCGGGAAATCTGATGAAACGAAGCGCGAGATGGATGCGTATTTTCTTGAGCGATTGATCGCAAATATCACCGAAGGCAAAGGGGTGTTGTATCCTGACGTTACGACAGTGTTCGCGAAATTAAGTGCAGAAGGCTACCGGATCTTCATTGCGAGCAACGGGCTGGTGCGTTATTTGGCGGCAATTGTCGAGCATTTCGGATTGGATGAGTGGGTGACGGAAACGTTCAGCATCGAACAAGTCGACACGCCCGATAAAGGGGAACTCGTGCGCATGATCAAAGAGAAATACGGCGTGACAGAAGGGGCGGTAGTCGGCGACCGCCTGTCCGATATCCGTGCGGCGAAAGCAAACGGCCTATTGGCGGTCGGCTGCCGCTTTGATTTTGCGCAGGAACAGGAACTGAAAGAAGCAGACCTTGTGATTGATGGCTTGATGGAACTTACAGCTGTGTTGAAACAAGCGCAGGTCAGGGGATAATCAACGATTTGACAGAAAGAGCGCATTTGGATATTCCCTTCCATGAATAGATGTGATAATATTAAGACAATTAAACGAAACGGAGGTGAAAAGAATGGAGAAATGTGCTGCGGTGATGGGTGTGAAAATGGAGGAAGCTTTGTATTTCACACGTGTCATTACGTTTGATTTGACGCCGACGGGAGAAGTCTGCCCTTTTTTAGTCAATTTCAAAATTACGCGCAGCTGATATCTGACATTCTTTTCACCACTAGAGAAGACTGCCCGATACGTGGCGGTCTTTTTTTGTACCGATTTTCAGCTGCGCCCTGGAGGCGTAAACTATGCAAATCACAGCACAACAACTAACGAAATCCATTGGCGGCAACGAAATCTTCACCAATTTATCCATCGAAATCAACGAGAAAGAACGGATCGCCGTTGTCGGCCGCAACGGCTCGGGCAAGACCACTTTGTTTCAGCTGCTGGCAGGACTGGAAGAGCCGGATGCCGGCACGATTATCCGGACGAAGAATACCCAAATCGGCTATCTGCACCAAATCCCGGACTACCCGGGATACAGCGTGTACGAAGTATTGAATGAAAGCTTCAGCGAATTGCACGGAATCGAGAAGCGGCTCAGCGAACTGGAAATCCAGCTGGCAAACGGTGCGGACGAGCGGGTGCTGCGGCAATACGGCGAGCTGCAGGAGCAGTTTATGGAAGCCGGCGGTTATGAAACGGAGTCCAAAATCGCAGCCGTGGCGAACGGCCTTGGCGTGGCGCATCTGACGGGCCAGCGGTTTGATTCGCTGAGCGGCGGCGAGAAGACGAAAGTGATGCTCGCGCAGCTCATTTTGCGCAAGCCGTCTGTCCTGCTGCTTGATGAGCCGACGAATCATTTGGATCTGTCGGCGATCGAATGGCTCGAACATTACCTGGAATACTACAGCGGCACCGTCATCGTCATTTCGCATGACCGGCAGTTCCTCAATAACGTCGTGCACAAAGTCTATGAAATCGAAGACGGCGAGATCTGGGAAAGTAAAGGCGATTACGACGCTTACCTTCGCAACAAGCAGGTGAAGATGGAGCAGCAATTTGCGGCATATAAAGAACAACAGAAGAAGATCCAGAAGATCAAGGAATCCATACGCCGCTTGCGCCAATGGGCGAACGAAGCCTCACCGCCGAATCCGGACTTGTTCCGCAAAGCAAAAATGATGGAGAAAATGCTCGAGCGCATGGAGAAAGTGAAACGGCCGACGGTGGAAAAGGCGATGAAGCTGAAGCTGCAAGCCAATGACCGCAGCGGCAAACGGGTCTTCGAGCTGCAGGATGTGTTCCACGGCTTCGGCGATGAGGTGCTGTTTGCCGATGTCGAGCTGTCTGTCTACTGGCAGGACCGCTTGGCAATCGTCGGCGACAACGGCACCGGCAAATCGACTTTGCTGAAGATCTTGCTCGGCGAGATCGAACCGATCGGCGGGGAAGTGCGCCGCGGCAGCAATGTCAAAATCGGCTATCTGGCCCAGCAGTTTGAAGCGTTCGACGGAGAAGCGCGCGTCATTGAGGCGTTCCGCGATAATTTATCGGTGACAGAAGGCGACGCCCGCCATTTGCTCGCGCAATTCCTGTTCTACGGCCACGACGTCTTCAAGCGCGTCAAGGATCTCAGCGGGGGTGAAAAGATGCGCTTGCGCCTCGCGCAGCTCATGCAGGAAGACTGCAATGTGCTTGTGTTGGATGAACCGACCAACCACCTCGACATCGAATCGCGCGAAGTGCTCGAGGAAACCTTGAAGGAATTCAACGGCACAATCATCGCGATCAGCCACGACCGCTATTTCCTTCAGAAGCTGTTCACGAAAATCGCGTGGATTGAAGACCAAACCCTAACCTTACATGAAGGTTCTTATGAGTGGGCGGCAGACAAGCAGAGAAACGTGGCCGGCATCCTGCAATGAATAAGTGGATTTACTGACGAAAAAAACGTTCCTGGCACTGTGCCAGGAACGTTTTCTATTGTTCTTTTTTTGAATTGCGGTTGAACAATAATACCAATATCGGCCCGACCACCGGCAACAGAGCCAATTGCTTGAAGTTCGCTTCCGGCAAGAAGCGGTACGTGGCATAGATCGACAAGCCCCATAGGACGAACCAGTCGATGGTCATGACCGATACCAAACTCGAGGTCTGGAACGCTTCCGCGTAGGCTTGTGGCGAGAAGCCGCGGAAGACGGTGAGGAAATTGATGGTGCTGATGGCGGCGACAAAGATCAGCCACGCTTTTGAGCGCAGGATTCGGTGCAGCCAATTCGGCCCGCGGCGCTTTTTCTCCGGCGGCTTGTCGCCGAACGCGAAATACGGCAATAGCGAGAACGCCCCGACACCGAATGAAGCAAACGCGAACGGCCACGCCGGCCAGCGGAAGCGGTCATTCGGCAAGAGAAGCGTCAAAAAGACGAGCGGGAAGATGCCGAGCGAGTTAAAGACTGCGAGGATGAGCGGATCGATCCCTTCCCATTCGCCCATCAGCAGCGGGCCGAATTCATATCCGCCGGAACCCGATGGCGCGAAAAAGACAGCGTATGCAATCATCATCAGCCAAATCACTAGAAATGCCATGCATGTCACCCCGTTTTTCCTTGATTTTTCCTTATCATAACGCATACAGCTCCAGCTGTCTTTGCAGAGCCCGAACGGTATAATGGAAAGAGACGGAAAATCAGGGAGGAATGGAAATGGATGCATTGACGAAAAAACGCGGCAAAGCGTTTGCGATCGACGTGATGGCCTCTGCCATAGTGACCGCGGCAGTGGAGCCGCTGCTGCGGAAAAAGGTTAAAAAGGAATGGGTGCATGCGCTCGTTACGCCGACTGTGGTGTTTTGGGGACTTGAATACGCCCAGTTGAAGATGTGCGGACAGACGGTCGGCCACAAAATCGCCGGCATCAAGATCGAAAACGCAGACGGCGGCGAACTGACGGGTGAACAGATCCTCAAACGCGTGGCACACCGCGATTCGATTATGACGCTCCAATGGTTCAAACAACGCGGGCAGGACATGGGCGCACAAATGCCTCATGACCGGTACGCGCACACTGTGGTGCGTGAACTCGGTAAATAAACGATGAGGCGGCATCCAATGGGGTGCCGTCTTTTGGATGGTATAAAAAACATAATTTCCAAAATGAAACTGTCTCTAGCGGCAAAAGAAAGGTTACAATAATTGTAAGAATCTTTTCGTGAACTAGGAGGAGCCTATGAACATTCGAGAAATGAGCGTGAACGGACAACGAATCATCCCGCCGCTGGAATTGAACATGGAAAAAGGCACCATACTGGGCATCCAAACGAATGTCCAGCGCAAAAAAATCCTCCTGGCCCAATTGGCGGAGCGGGACGATGCTTATTTGTCGTTCGCGGAACAAGGCGAATATACGCGGTTGACCGTCGAGGAATTGCTGCGCTTCATGAAGTCGCTCAGCGGCCACAGCCAACCGGTCCGTTCGATGCTTCAGCTGTTTCAGCTCGGTGAATACCGGAAAGTGAAAATTGCCGATTTGCCGGCGTCGAAAAAAATCTATTTGTCCTTGCTGCGGATTTATTACGCGCAGCAGCCCGCAATCGTTCTGGAAGAGCCGTATTTCCAGCTCGAAGAACCCGATCAATTGGCATTCAGGCGGCTATTGGAAGAATTGTCGGAAGAAAAACAGATCCTGATCCTCACCGCCAATCTGGAAGATGCGCTGATCAGTTGCGATACAGTCTACCGTTTGGACGAAGCGGGATTGCATCTATTGGATATTACGGATGCTGACGATGATACGGAAGGTCCGGATGAGCTGGGCGAAACGGAGTTCAAGATTCAAAAAATCCCGACGAAAAAGAACGACAAAACCATTTTGTTCAATCCGCCGGAAATTGATTACATCGAAAGCATCAATAGTTCGGCGGTGGTGCATGTGGCAGGGGAGACCTATGCGTGCGCACTGACTTTAGCGGAATTGGAAGAAAGGCTCCAGCATTACGGGTTTTTCCGTTGCCACCGCTCATATATCGTCAATCTGCAAAAAGTGCGGGAATTGATCACGTGGACGAAAAACAGCTATAGCCTGCGCTTGACGACCGGAAAAGATTCCGTTGTGCCGCTGTCGAGGACGAAATTAGCCGAATTAAAAGAGCTGTTGAACATCTAATTTCCCGGGAAATAATCGTCAAATCACGGATTTCCCGGTACAGTTCGGCCGGGAAATGGTACATGCTAGCGGAATCTCAAAGCGTCTGCTCTTTTTTCTTACTATGATGATGGTATCAACGAAAAGGAGTGGCGCAAATGAATGCAATTTCCGTACAGAATATCCGAAAAGCATTTGGCGGCAATGTGGCTTTGAAAGATGTATCCTTCGAAATTCCGAAGGGAGAGATTTTCGGCTTTCTGGGGCCGAGCGGTTCGGGGAAGACCACCTTATTGAAGATTTTGACGGCCCAATTGGAAGCGACGGGCGGGCATGCTGCCGTGATGGAGATGCCGTCTGGAATGATGCAAAAAACAGCGCAGAAACGGCGTTTTGGCATCTTGACCGACAATAGCGGCTTGTATGAACGGTTATCCATTGAAGAAAACTTGGATGTGTTCCGGCGCTTATATGGTCTGCCGAAATCGTCCATTGATCAAGTGCTTCATTTCGTCAATTTGAACGCCGACCGCAAAAAGCGCGTCAATGTGCTGTCGAAAGGGATGCGCCAGCGCGTCACCTTGGCGTGCGCCATCATCCACGAACCGGAACTGCTGTTTTTGGATGAGCCCACGTCTGCACTTGACCCGGTCAATACCGCGCATATCCATAAAGGCTTGCGCTATTTAAATGAACGGGGAACGACGATCTTTTTGACGACGCATGATATGACTGAAGCAGAAACGCTGTGTGAACGCGTGGCGATTTTGCATAAAGGGGAGATTCGTGCGATCGGGGCGCCTGAAGAATTGAAAAAGGTGCACCGCGACGGCACGCTGACGGTGGAATTGACGTCGGGAGAAAAAGAGCGCTTGTCGATGAACGAAGATTCGGCAGCGGCGATCGCCGGGTGGATGAGCCGCGGGCAAATCGACCGCATATACACGAATGAGCTGAGCCTGGGCGATATTTTCATTAAACTGACGGGGAGTGAATTGGTATGAACGTGTCATTAAAGCGTATCCAAGCCATTTTCATCAAAGATTATAAAGAGTTCTCGAGAAACTATGCGGTATCGATCATGATTGTGTTTCCAATCGTCTTTGCACTGCTGTACCGGACGGAAGCCGGCGATCAGGCGGCGATATACGCATTCATCATGAACTTTTCGCTGGCAATGCTCACCAGTTTCGTCCAGGCGTGTTTGATCGCAGAGGAGAAGGAGCGCAATACGCTGCGGTCGCTCATGATGACCCCGGCCTCGATGCTTGACGTATTGATCGGAAAAAGCGCGCTCGTTTTCTTGATTTCAGCGGCTGTACTGGCGTTCAGCACATACCTATTCGGTTACGAAACGTCGAACGTGATGTTGCTGACGGCGGCGCTCGGGATCTCCATCTTGCTTTATACGGCGATCGGGACGATTTGCGGCTTGTATTCGAAGACTTTGCTGGAAGCCTCGCTATCGGTTTTTCCAGTGCTGATCATCTTCACGGCCGGGCCATTTGCGTTGGCGTTTGAAGAACAGTATCCGTTTTTGGAAGTGCTGCGCTATTTGCCGAGCAGCCAATTGAGCGAGTTGCTTGTGGCGATGGAAGTCGGGGCGGCTGCCGGGGAAGTCGCGAGACCGCTTGTCATCATCTCGGTATGGACAGTGGTCTTGACCATTGTTTCGTTTATTCTCTACAAAAAACGTTTGATGGACCAATAAAAAAATCCGGCTGAACCGAAAAGTTCAGCCGGATTTTTTATGGTCGTTTTAAAGAAGTTTGTTGGATGTGATCAGTTTTTTAAAAACTCCGCAATCCGATCCACCAAACCGTCTGCGAGCGGCAATTCCGGGTCGGCGTATGCCGCCATATTCGCTTCTTGGTCATCCGGAACGGGTTTCAGCACGTGGTTCATGCCGTCGACAATTAACAGTTCGGAACCGGATTTCGCTTCGTGAAGCAGTTCAGCGTCCTGCGCCGGCACTTGCAAATCGCGCGTGCCGCCGACAAATAAGGCCTCTGCGTCGAGTTTTTCGACTTGATCAATCGGGTCATACGCCATCCACGACTGCAGGTACGGCTGAACGGATGGCCGGAAGATTTGCTGCAGTTCCGGGCTCACGTCGTCCACTGTTTCGCCCTGTGCGAGTTGTTCGAGAATCGCTTGTGCTTCTTCGAATTGGGCGGCGGGCAAGGTGCTGAGCTGTTCTGTCAGTATCTCATCCGCTGGGCGACCGACGCCGGTCAGCGATACATAGGAGTCGATGCCTTCTTGATTGGCGGCGACGAGCCCGACGAGTGCGCCTTCGCTGTGGCCGATAACCGCGACATCCGTAAAGCGCGCGTCATCTTTCGCGAAGCGGACCCAGGCAGCGGCATCTTGTGCATAATCGTCAAAGCGCAGCTCGGCCTCATTTTTTCCGAGTGCGGCATTGTCACCGACGCCCCGCTTGTCGTAGCGGATCACGGCGATGCCCTCGGCTTTTAATTCTTCAGCGAGCATCTTCAAGCTATTGTTTTTGCCGGGGAGCGTCAGCGAGTTGCCGTCTTTATCGGTCGGTCCGGACCCGGCAATCAAAATCGCGACCGGATGCGGCCCCTCCGTATCAGGGATTTCTTCGAGCGCTTGCATCATGCCGCCCTCGACTTCCGTTTCGATGATTTTCTCGGGATCGGCGGCTTGTTCTTTCTCGCCGCGCTCGAGGTCAAACGGGAACTTTTGGTTTTGCTGCGTCATCTCGCCGGTGATTTTTTCCGAATCCAGTTGGCCTTCGAACACCAAACGCTCGCCTTGCAAGGTAGCGTCAAAAGCCACTTCCGGGTCATCGAACTTGATGGTCGACAAGGGATAGTTTTCGACGCCTTGCAGCGGAATGCTCAAGGTGCCTTCGCCTTCAGTAAACTCAATCGAAAACGGAATCGGCTGTCCTGGGACTTCAATCGCGCCTTGCCAAAATCCGTCGATTTTCGAAGCCGTTTCGCTTTCTGCTGTGTCTTCGTTGTCATCGCCGGAACATCCGGCAGCAAGCAGGATTCCTGCAAGCGCCAATGCGGCGGCTGTCCATTTTTTCATCTGTTGGCCTCCTAATGCTGTCACTTTCTTCTATAACTAGTTCAGCAGAAGAGCGGTCTTCTCCTTCCTTTTTCAGCCGAATGGATGATTTCCACACCGTCATGCAAGCCGTTATACTGAAAAGGATTGGGAAAACGCAAGGCGAAAGGACGGAGAACATGGAACAATACCGCATCAATCCGAACAACGGCCTCGAGTTCGGCATCTATACACTCGGCGATCATCTGCCGGACCCGCATACAGGAAAACGGCAAACGGAAGGGGAGCGGATCCGCGAGATCATCCGCTTCGCGCAGCTTGCTGAACAGGCAGGCGTCGACTTTTTCAGCGTCGGCGAAAGCCATCAGGAATATTTCGCCACACAGGCGCATTCGGTCGTCCTATCGGCGATTGCACAGGCAACTGAAAAAATCAAAATCTCAAGTTCTTCAACAATCATCTCCACCTCCGACCCGGTGCGCGTCTTCGAGGATTTCGCGACGATCGATTTGATCTCGGAAGGGCGCGCGGAAATCATCGCCGGGCGGGCGTCGCGTGTCGGGCTGTTCGATTTGCTCGGCTACGACATCCGTTACTACGAGGAATTGTATGAAGAGAAATTCAAGCTATTGCTTGAGATCAACGAGCAGGAAACCGTCAATTGGAACGGCCGCTTCCGCGCGTCGCTAAAAGACGCGCAGATCTTGCCGCGCCCGGAACACGGCCGGCTGCCGATTTGGCGTGCGGTCGGCGGGCATCCGTCAAGCGCTGTCAAGGCGGGGCAGGCCGGTGTGCCGATGATGCTCGCCACGCTCGGCGGCCCGGCCGACACCTTCAAAATGACGATCGATGCTTACCGCAATGCCGCAGCCTCCGCAGGACATGATGCTTCTCAATTGCCGGTCGCCACCGCTGGGTTCTTCAACGCCGCCGAAACGACGCAGCAGGCGCTTGCAGAATATTATCCACATGTGGATAAAGGGATGGTCAAAACGAACGGCCGCGGTTATCCACAGGAAGCGTTCCAGCACGGCGCGGCGAAAGAGAGCGTCATGAACATCGGCAGCCCCCAGCAAATCATCGAGAAGATTCTGTACCAGCATGAACTTTACGGCCATCAGCGCTACATCGCGCAAATGGATTTCGGCGGTGTGCCGATGGAGCGCCTGGAGCGCAATCTGGAATTGTTGGCGGCAGAAATCTTGCCGGCCGTGCGCAAGTACACGCGCAAAAATTGACTTGAACACAAAGAAGGCGCGCAGCCGTGTAAGCTGCGCGCCTTTTTTTATTCGAGTAGTTTAGCCGTGCTGCGGCTTGATTTGCTGAGAAACGCATCGAGGCTTCCGGGCGGCAATGGGCGGCTGAACAGATAGCCTTGCCCGACGATGCCGAAGGGCTGCAGTAATTTCGCCTGTTCGTCGAGTTCGATGCCTTCGATGACGATGCGGGCATTCAGGTTTTTCCCGACTTCAATGATCGCGGCAAGGATGAATAAGTTGCGCCGGTTGATGAGCACTTCATCGATCAGCGATTTGTCGATTTTCAGCGTATCGATTTCGACGTTTTTCACGACGTTCAGCGAAGAATAGCCGGCACCGAAATCGTCGATGGCAATGCGCAGCCCGAGCGCTTTCAACTCACGGATGATGCGTGCGGATTGTTCGATATCGAGCATGACGCTTTCCGTGATTTCAATCTCGAAACACCGCGGATCGACTTGTTCTTCTTCGAAGATGGAGCGCACTTTTTCACTGAAGTCCGGATCCTTGAATTGCCGTGCCGAGACATTGACGGAAATGTTTTCCGCGACGTGGCCGAGCGCACAGAACTCCTTGGCGTCGCGGCAAGCCTGGCGGAGCGCCCATTCGCCGATCGGCACGATCAAGCCGGTTTCCTCTGCGATCGGAATGAATTCCGACGGCGGCACATTGCCATACGGCGATTGCCAGCGCAAAAGCGCTTCGTAACCGATTACTTCGCCGCTCGCCAAATGGATTTGTGGCTGGTAATGAAGCGCGAATTGCCGTTCATCGAGCGCTTTTTTCAGCGCCTGTTCCATTTGGCTTTTGCGCGTCATTTGGCTGTCCAGTTCAGAGGTAAACACTTGAACATTGTTTTTGCCGTTTTCTTTTGCGGAATACATCGCAAAATCGGCCTCTTTGATCAGTTCTTCGCCGTCGCTTTCACAGCCCGTCTGGACGGCGATGCCGATGCTTAAGGTCACCGAGAATTCCTGGCCGAGCAATTGCACCGGTTCGCGCATCACCTGGAGAATCGTTTGGGCCAGTGCATGGGCCTCGTCTTCGGTCGTATTTTCCGACACGATGATGAATTCGTCCCCGCCGAAACGGGAGATTGCATCATCCGGACCGAGGCAGGAATGGATGCGGTTGGCGACGATTTTCAGGAATTGGTCGCCGCCGAAATGCCCGAGCAAGTCGTTGACGCTTTTGAAATCATCGAAATCGACGAGCAAGACGGCGATTTTTTGCTGGCGCTCTTCCGTTCTGGAAAGCACTTCCCGGATGTTCTGGTAAAACCAGTGGCGGTTCGGCAGTCCCGTCAGCTGGTCGGTGAAAGCCAGGTTATTGATTTTCTGTTCGGTCACTTTTTTCTCGGTAATGTCACGGACAATGGCGAAGACGCCGTCGATTTCACCGTTCCGGCGTTTCGGGACGGCGTTGATGTCGACTTCGATGAGGTTGCCATCTTTCCGTATGATGCGCTGTTCGAAATTGACCGCCTCGCCCGAGAGCGTTGAAGCGAAAAAGCCTTGCACGCGTTCGAGGTTTTCGGCGATAAGCGGCGTGAAATCAAGGCCGATCAATTCCTCGCGTGTGTAGTCGCTTACTTCTTCCGTCATCGCGTTGGCGTTGACGAAACGCCCTTCGCTATCCATTTCAAAGACGGCGTCGAGGTTGTAATCAAATAGCGAGCGGTATTTTTCCTCGCTTTCCGCAAGCATGGCGAGTGCGCGTTTCTCCGCGGAGATGTCTTTGGCGATGCCATAGACTCCCGTCACGGCGCCATCGGTCAGAATCGGCATATTGGTGATGCGCAAGGCGACTTGATGGCCTGCTTTGTGAATGGCGGCCGTCTCGTAGTTCTGGGTCATGCCCTCGAGCGCCAGGCGGAATTTTACTTCGGTTGCGTCCAATTGACAGCTTTCGACAATCGTATGGAACGTCTTTTCCGTCAGTTCTTCACGGGTATAACCGAGCAAGCGGACAAGAGCGTGGTTGACGTCATTCAGGCGGCCGGAAGCATCCATGGAAAAGATGCCGTCGGGATTGTTCTGGAACAACGATTCGTAGCGCTGCCGGTTCAACTCGAGTTCACGGGCGATTTTCTTCTGCTCGGTGATGTCGCGGATCAACAGCTGGACAGCGGAATTGCCCTCGAATTCAATGCTCATGCCCGTCAGCTCGACTTCATGCACGGAACCTTTCGGCGTGATCCACAATTGTTCGGCGGGTGGGGTGCTGAGGCCGCGGTTCATTGAGTCAATACGCGCTTTGGCCGTGTCATGATAGTCGGGGTGGACGTAATTGAGCACATTGGTCCCGATCAATTGCCCGGCGTCCGATTCACCGAACATGCGCAAGCAGGCATTGTTGACGTACAGAAGCTTGCCGCCGCTATGGATGGCGATGGCTTCCGGCGACATTTCTGCAAGCCTGCGGAAACGCCGTTCGCTTTCGCGAATCTTCCGTAAGTAGCGCTGTTCATTGCTCAGCTGCTTGCGGTCGAGATAAGCCAAATAACCGGCAATGGCGAGCAACAGCAGAATCAGTGCCGATACGACAAACGCCAGGCCCATATTGGTGAAAGATGCCGGCCCTGAGGCGGCTGTTGGGTAACTGGTTGCCTGCATGCCGGTGTAATGAACCGCAGAGATCATCCCTCCGAGAACTACGGCGCTTGTGAGTTTTCTGCCGGGTGAATCGGGGCGCTTGCGGTTGCGGGAGAAAACGCGCAAAGCGGCAATTGAGAAAACGAACGCAATTGCTACGGATAATGCAAACGGCGCCACGTTGAATTGGGCAGTGCCGGGGACTTGGGCGGCGGCATTGCCGATGAAATGCATGAACAAGACACCGAAGCCGATGGAAAATCCACTCAAGTATAAATGGCTGGCAGGGGGGCTAGAGGTGCGCAGCACATAAAAAGCTGGGAACGCGGCACCAATTGCCCCGAAGAGCGAAATGCCCAGCAGAATCGGATCGTATTGCACAGGGGCTGCTGAATGGTGGGTCAAGATGCCGATGAAATGCATGGAAAAGATGCCAGTGCCGAATACGATCGAGCTGCCGCCGACCCACCATAGCGGATGGTTCCGGCTCCGGTCGGCGATACGGCCGATCAACAGGAGGGCGATATAGGAAGCGGCGATGGCCGTCAAGACGGAAAATGCCATGAAGACGAGGCGCGCAAATTCGAGGGGCATGGGGAACAATCCTTTCGTGATCATGTTATGGGGACTATTATATCTCAGGGAAGCAGTTTGAAAGTACAGAAAAAATACCCATATAGCCTATATTTAAAAGAAATTTATGGCAATACTAAACGAAAAATAAAATACTGCCCGGACGCTTTCTCGTACTGAAAATCAGCTGCCGCGGCGATCTCTCATATAATCGATGGCATTGGTGATTTCCTTGACGACTTCCATTTTCGTCCCGGTTCCTTGGATACGCCGGCACCAGATAAAAGCTGAGACGGGGGTGGCGGGAGGATGTTCGATGACAAGGATGTCGTAGGGCGGGCCTTCCGCTCCTTGTGTCGGGACAAAATAAGCCGAATACAGCGTCGTTTCGACGACTGGGCGGCGAACTGGATACTCTTCGCCGAGCGTATCGGGGTTTACTTCTTTGATGCGCGACAGGTCCGGCTGATTTATTGTAGACATTTAACAACACCTGGCTTTCCGTATGATTTTGAATAGGTCTTTGTCCATACCCGAAACCGGGATAATATAAGCGAAGCACTGCGGGTTTCCGTTTTTTATTCGAACAGAGCTATTGCTGGATCTTTGCCAAGGCTATGAATAGTCATTGAGTGCAATTGGCCGCGGTGATGGGTGAGGTGGACGAGCGTTTCGAGCAGCCATTCGAAGCGGCTGTAACTGACGCCCCAATAGGCGGTGTGGATTTTTTGAAGCTGGCTTTCATCTAATGGAAGGTAACTGTTTTTGAGCAGTTCGAAGCTGTGTGCCAATTCGACAAGCGCTTGTTCTTTGGAAATGGGTGTCTTGGAACTGTAAAATGCACTCATTTCAGCTTGGGATGCCCCGTTTGCAATGCGCAGGTCGGCCACGCAGATCAGCGCGATATGGCCGATGAGTTCGCCGACCGAAAATTTTCCGGCAGTCGGCCGCACCTCCCAATCGCTTTCTTCTATAGAAGAGATCAATTCGCTGGTGGATATGACGATCAGTTCCAGTTGATGAAGTACTTGCTTACAGTAAGCTTGCATAGTTGTCGCCCCTGTCCGTTCATTTTCATCTAGCATAGCATTGATGGCTTCGGGGAAATCAATGGATTCCGGCAATTAAAAAAGTTTTTTGAAAAAAGTGATCTAAACTGATCTTCCTTCCGTTGAGCTAGTAGAACACTAAAAACAACTGAGGAGTGATGGATGATGAAAATGAACAAATTAATGGTGGCACTTCCACTAAGCTTATCCCTACTAGTACCGACAGCAGCACTTGCAGACAGCCACGGAGGAGGGCACGGTGAATCCACCCAGCAGATGGAAGCGCCGACAGCAACGAAAGCAGCGGAACTTCGCATCGCACTTGATACGGTATTGACCGAGCACGCATTCCTTGCAGTCGAAGCGATGCAAAAAGGAATCGACGGAGCGGAAGATTTTGACCAGGCATCTGGCGCGTTATTGGCAAACGCGGAAGATTTGAAAGCAGCAGTTGCTTCCGTTTACGGTGAAGAAGGCGGCGAACAATTCGACGCCATCTGGCAGTCGCATATCGGCTATTTCGTTGATTACGTAACAGCTACTGCAGAAGGCAACGAAGAAGGCCGTGAAAAAGCTTTGGCCGACTTGGACGAGTACAAAACCGAGCAAGCGAAATTCTTTGATACTGCGACAGAAGGGCGCTTGACGGAAGCCGCTGTCACAGAAGGCTTGGATGCGCACGTTGATCAATTGATCACAGCGTTCGATGCTTATGCGGAAGGCGATTTTGAAACAGCTTACGCTTCAGAACGCGAATCAATCCACCATATGAGCATGTTCGCGGAAACTTTGTCGATCGCCATCACGGACCAGTTCCCTGAAGAGTTCGATAACACAAACCCGGACACGCCGGCAGTTGACCTGCGTGCAGGCTTGAACATGACGTTCACAGAACATGCAGGGCTTGCGGCAATGGCCATGCAAGACGGTGTTGACGGGGCAGAAAGCTTCGACCAGGCAGCAGCGGCGCTCCTCGCGAACGCAGATGACCTTTCTGCAGCCGTCGGTTCTGTTTATGGCGAAGAAGCCGGACAGCAGTTCTCTGAAATCTGGGGCTCTCACATCGGCTACTTCGTTGATTACGTAACGGCCACTGCAGAAGAAAATACAGAAGGCCAAGAACAAGCGAAAGCGGATCTTGACGAGTACATCGTCGAGCAAGCAGCACTTCTGGACGCAGCAACAGAAGGCCGCGTACCGGCTGATGCACTGGAAGAAGGCTTGACGGCTCACGTCGATCAATTGCTGATGGCATTCGACAGCTATGTAGCTGGGGATTACGAGGCAGCTTACGCTTCGATCCGTGAAGCTTACGCGCATATGACGATGCCGGCTGCTGGCTTGTCCGCAGCGATCACTGACCAGTTCCCTGAAGAATTCGGTGAAGCAGCAATGCCATCTGAAATGCCTTCAACAGGAATGGGCGGCATGAGCGCCAACTCAACAGCTCCTTACCTGTACGTATTGGCTGGACTATTGCTTGCAGCATTGATCACGACAGTCGCTGTACGCACAAGAAAACAATAATAGCGAGATGATTTTGTAGAGCCGGAGAGGGTTGAACCTCTCCGGTTTTTTTGCCGTGAAAAATAGAGCGGAAAACCTTTTGGATTCTCTTTCACGTAACTTACTGGGAAAAGTTTGGGAGCTTCTTTTGCTGGCTATAGTAGGGGAAATGGGCAGCACACGGCTGAATAAGTGGATGCCGATAATAATGGGAATAGATAGGAGTCTGTTTATGAAGTTTTCGGGAAGCGCGATGATCATTCTGGCCGCGATTTTTTGGGGCATCACTGGTGGACTGGCGGATATATTGTTGAACAAAGGCTGGGATCCACTGGTTATTTCCTTCTATCGCGGCGCTGTCGGGTTGGTTTGTTTTATTGGGTGGTTTCTTTTAAGCAGAACAGAGAAAAGAGATTTTTCACCTCGTTTAATTTTGTGGTCAATTGTAGCGGGCATTGGGGTAGCTGGTAATTTTACCTTTTATTTTTTGAGCATCGAGTCGACCAGTGTCCCAATTGCAGCGACCTTGATGTATACCGCGCCATTGTTTGTGCTGCTTATTTCCTTTTTGTTCCGATTGGAAAAATCGACTTGGTTCAAATGGGGATGCATCTTCAGTGTTCTTGGCGGCATCGTGCTATTGACTGAAGCCTATGATACAGGATCTTCCGCGGTCAATCTCGTTGGTGTCCTTACCGGTCTCGGAGCGGGTCTCTCCTATGCGCTATTCATTTTCGGGTTCAAAAATGCCTCTGAAAACGGGAAGCCGCAAATGGTGTTGACCCTTGCTTTTGTCGCTTTTTGTATCGCATTGGTTTTTTTCGTAGATGTCCAAGAAGCGGCTTCTGTGTTTAGTTCTAGCGATGTGGGCTGGTTCATTGCGATAGGGATTGTGGGTGCTGGCCTATCTTTTGCGCTCTATACGATCGGCATCGAACGGACCGCGCCCTCTACTGCTTCCATCATTGCGATGGTAGAACCGGTGACCGCTTCGTTATTTGGTCTCGTTTTGCTCGGCGACGAGCTGGCTATTGTGCAAATAATCGGCATGGTTATTATTCTGCTGACGGTTACGACGCTGAGCTTTAAGAAAGGGAGTTGAAGGTTAAGGGAAGATTGCGAGAGATTGGGTGTGGAATCGTGTTGATCTCCCATGTTCTTCAATTTACTAGCCGCCGCCGTGCTTTGGGGTGGCAGCTGAGAGAGTTCATTGATTCGTGTGCGTTTAATCAGATCTGCTTTCATATGCAGTTGCCGGCTAGCGGGGGAATCGCTTCCTGAGTTGAGTGAATGTGAGGATAGCGAGGGTTTTTGAGTGGACGTGTTCCGAGCTTCTAACTACTTTTCATATCAGTAGTCGCCGCCTGGCTTTGGGTTGGCCTCTTGCCGCAAGCCAGGAAGAGCGCCTGTCTTACGGCATCGGCTCACCCTTTTACGCTCGACGGCTGAGAGATTTCATTGAAAGAGGTGTGATTAGTTGGTTCTGCTCCTGTAACTAGTTGTCGGCTAACGGGGGAATCGCTACCGGAGATGGTGCATCTGACAAGCCGCTGATTGAGCAGGTTAAATTTTTGGGCTTGTTTGGTGGATTGAGACATGTGACACTTCATTCTTCGGCTTGTTTGAAAAAGCTATTGAATAAGATACATTTCCATATTTCATTTTAAACGAGCTGAAGAAACGATCTTACACTCTAAGACTAGAGACGGAGTGGAAGGGGGCTGACGCCTGTGGGATCGCGCGGGCTGGCGAGACAAACGTGCCGCGCTCTTTGGCACGTTGGCTCAACACCCGCCCCACGGCAAGCAGCCCCCTGCAACGCAGTCGAAAAGCGGAAGCTTTTCAGATCTCTTCTTTCTAACTAATGGTTCTTGTCACATCAGCTGCATGACTCGCATCCTGCGAGCACCAGGCAGCCCCCTGCAACGCAGTCGAAAAGCGGAAGCTTTCCAATCACTTCTTTTTCATTTCACAACTTCTGTCTTACATAAAAAATCCCCTGTCCGGCGTTGCCGGACAGGGGATTCGCTATTCTTCAGGAATATAGGCTTTTTCGGATTCTTTCAAGTCGACGTTGACGGCCACGACGTAATAGCGCTTCGATTCGTCGGCTTCAAGCGGGATGCTTTTGCGTTCGAATAGCGAGACTGTCGCCAGCTGTTCGGATTCGCCGCTCTCGAGGTCTTCTTCGTAGACGCGGTAGCCGATGACTGCATCGTCGCGTACGGCATGCCATGACAAGGCAGAGGCCGTAAGTTTCAAATTGTCCGGCGCATCGGGTGCCTGTTCTTTCATCGCGGAATCGGAGATGAGTTCAGCCGAGACGACGAGGCGTTCTTCATGTGAGCCGATGTCGCGGTTAAAGTCGCCGGTACAGGTGATCAAGTTGACCATGCGCTGGTCCGAGCGGCCGAAGATTTCTTCGACTGGCGCTTCGTCTGTGATGTAACTCGAAGTGCCGCGGACTTCGAACGCCATTTCGCGCCCGTCTGCATCCGTCAGCGTGAATTGATCGCCTTTTTCCAGCTGGTCCAATTCATAGAAGACCGCGGGGCCGGTGAGGCTGTCGACGTGTCCTGCCAGTACGGCATTTCCTTCTGCGCCGGCTTTAAAGCCTGGTTCAAACCAGCCGACTTGGTCGACGTCTTCTGGCACGCCCATCTCGCCGTTATCCAAGACGCCGGTTTCTTCAATTGCCGCGTCGACGCCTATGGAAGGAATCGCAATGCGTGCGGGCTTCATGCCTTGAAGGTTGTCCAGCCGCTCTTGGCGCAGTTCAGACAGTTTTTCCTGCTGTGCCGGGCGCACCGGGAATTCGGCGATCTTGTCCTTGTATTGCGTATCGAGCCGCTCGCTCGGCGTTTTCTGTTCGGATGGTTTGGCCGCAGTCTGCGCCGTATCTGTCTGTTTGGTTTCGGGTTTTTCCGGGTTATTTCCATTCAGTGGATCTAAAATGAAAAATAAGGTGATGCAAAGCGCTGTGGCCAACCCCATGATTAAATATTGTCTCATCTGCACATCCACCTTTCGTGGTCCGATAATTGATTGCTTCATTCATAAGTAATGGCATGCATGCGGATAAAAAAGCTTGAGTTGCTGCTGAATTCTTAAAGCATAGATTCGATTATTGTAGTTCATATATAGTAATAACGAAAAAATTAGTAATTTAGATCACTTGAAAGGGAATTTTTTTGGGGAAAATGAAGAATCGGCAAGTTGCCCTTTTTTAGACACAATTAGAGGCAAGAAGGGAAGATATAGTAAAGTAAAAGTGAACTATATCCGTCTATGCTGCGTTGGGTAAGTAATAACGAATTAGAGTCAAACAACCTAAATGCCGCGGATTATAGTAAGCTAGGTATACGAAATCTGTAACAAAGGGGAAACGGCATGGAAAAAATTTCAGACGCATTGTTATACGAGCGCGTCAGGGGTAAAGATAAGGCCGCGCTCGAGGAATTGTACGACCGCTACGAAAAAATGCTATTTTCCTATTTATGCAAAATGACGGGAGACCGTGATTTGGCAGAGGAAGCATTGCAGGAAGTATTCGTCAAAGTGTGGCGCGGAGTCGGCAGCTATGACGAAAGCAAAGGAAAGTTCGTTGCCTGGCTGGTGACGATGTCGCGCAATGCGGCTGTGGATTTAATCCGCAAACAGAAAAAACCTTCCGTTCCGTTGGATGAGATCGCGGAAGTGGAAAGCACCGACTCTTCGGTGGAAGAAACGGCCGAATGGCAAGAGAAGAGCGAACAGATCCATCAAGCCGTCCGGCATTTATCGGAGGAACAGCAAAAAATGGTCCATCTATTTTATTTCAAGGGCTACACGCATGAAACCATCGCAGAAAAATGCGGCATTCCGCTCGGTACCGTAAAGAGCAGGATCCGCTTGGCATTAAAGAAATTAAAGACATCCTTGCAAATGGTGCAGGAAGGGGGAGTTCTGGATGACAAACGCGAATTGTGATCAATTGATCGATTATTTGAATGGCACGTTGAATGAAGAAGAGCAAAAGCAGTTTGAAGCACATTTAGCGGAGTGTCCGGAATGTCGCGAGATTGTGGATGCGACAGGGGAACTCCCTTATCTTGCAGATCCGGCAGCGCCGAATCCCGGCATGAAGGCGCGGATTTTGGATGCGGTCTTCGACGAGGAAGAACAGCCAGCGCCTTTGGCAGAAGAGCCGATAAAACGCGATAAACCGGCGCCTCCTGCCGCCATGGCAAAGCGCGGATTCAGAACATCAAAGTGGACACCGCTCGTCGCGGCGGCACTGCTCGTCTCGCTGCTCGGAAACGCCTACGCGTTTTACGAGCTAAGCGATCAGCCCGACGCTCCAGCAGCACCTGAAGTCGCTTTTGAAACAGTGGATTTACAGGCTAGCGAAGCATTTGAAGGAACAGGAACAGCTGCCTTGGTCCATGAAGAAGGGGCATTGAATCTCTTGGTTCAGGCAAATCAGCTGGAACCGACGAGCGGAGACCAAGTCTATCAAGTCTGGCTGCTGAAAGATGGGCAGCCGATTCCGACAGGGGCCTTCACGCCGAGCCAGGAAAACGAAGGGGCAGTGTTCTTCAGCCTGGAAGAGGATACGGAAGGCTGGGACACCATCGCAGTCACGCTGGAGCCGAACCGTGGAAACACGGCACCACAGGGCGAAATCGTCCTTAGCGCGGCGATCGATCCGGAGGCATAACAGATTTTTCAAGCATCAAAGCGTCTTTGAGCGGCACTTATACAAGTGCCGCTCTTTTATTATGAGGAAGTTAAGGAAAAACCCTAACCTATGGTAGGTGTTTGGGTGGATGTCGTGCAGAATTTATTAAACCCTTAGCACTGTTCTTTTCAACTCCCGCCATGAAGCGTTTTTTAAGCGTTTGAAAGGGGTATTTAAATACAAAACTCTGCACTTTTTTAAGAAGGAGGCGAGCACTGTGGGGGCAAAGCATTCGAATCAGGGAAAAGTTGTGGTCATTACAGGAGCATCAAGCGGGATCGGCCGTGGGCTGGCGGAACGTTTGGCCAGTGAACAAGCGAAATTGGTCATTGCTGCCCGCAGGACGCGGCTGATTGAGGAGCTCGCGGACTCGCTTGGGCCAATGGTTATTCCGGTGACGGCCGATGTCAGCAGGGTGAAGGACGTGGAAAGTTTGCACAGGGCTGCGGTGAATAATTTCGGGCGCATCGATGTGTGGATCAACAACGCAGGAATCGGTGTCTACGGCCCATTTATCGATACGCCGCTGCGCGATTTGAACCGGACGGTGGAAGTGAATCTGCTTGGCACCATTTATGGCAGCCATTTTGCGCTGCGCCGCTTCAAAGAGCAGCAGCAAGGCATCTTGATCAATGTCTCCTCATTTGCGAGCAAGATCCCGATGCCTTACGGTGCTGCCTATACCGGCAGCAAATTCGGCGTCAGCGGATTATCGAACGGCTTGTACGAAGAACTGCGGCTGGAAAATTATCCGGATATCCACATCTGTTCAGTCGATCCTTGGGTCACCGACACTCCGTGGACAGAGCATGCGGCCAATTATTCAGGACATGAAATCCTGGTCGGGCCGCCGGATGATCCGGCCAAAGTGATCGATGCCATTCTCGGTTTGATCGAGGAACCGAAAAAGACTTTGGAAGTCGGCAGCAAGGGTAAAGCGGCCGCCATGTTGGGGCAGTTTATCCCGGCATTTGCAAAAGGGCTCAGCGGCCAGGAACTCAAAGAGATGATCGAATCGGCACCGGCAGCGGAACTGACTTCCGGCAGCTTGCACGAGCCGGTTGAAGAAGGGCATGCAGTTACAGGGGATTTGCGGGAACGCTTTGAACAACAAGAAGAACAATGAAGAAAGGGGGAGGCGGCATGGCACAGGAAACATCACGGCGCGGCAAAACGATCGTCATCACCGGCGCCTCCAGCGGACTCGGCAAAGAAGTGGCCCGCCAATTATCCAAGGAGGGCGCCAATCTGGTGCTGGCGGCGCGGCGCACTGGCTTGATCGAAGCGCTTGCGAGCGAACTCGGCCCGAACGCCATTGCAGTTACGATGGACGTCAGCCGGGAAGCGGATGTCGCGTGGCTGTTCGAAGAAGCGTTGACCAGTTTCGGCAAAATCGATGTCTGGATCAATAATGCGGGCGTCGGTGTAATCGGCCCGTTTACGGAAATACCGCTTGAAGACCTTGCGCGCATGGTGGAAGTGAACGTCAAAGGCACAGTCAACGGCAGCCATTTTGCGCTTCGTCATTTCAAGGAAATCGGCAGCGGCATTTTGATCAATATCGGATCGGTGGCGAGCGATGTTGCATTTCCTTATTTCACCGGCTACAGCGCGAGCAAGCACGCCGTCCTCGGTTTCAGTTCGGCACTCAATGAAGAGATGAAGCTCGAGGGGTATCACGACATCCATGTCTGTTCCGTGCTTCCGTGGGCGACCGACACGCCGTGGTTCGAACACGCCGGAAACTACTCGGGCCATGTGGTCGACATGAAGCCGATGGACGACCCGATGCAGGCGGTCAAGGTCATCATCGATTTGATCGATGAACCGAAGGAAGTCGTCGAAGTCGGGCGGAAGATGAAGACCGTGCGCCTGCTGACGCGGATCGCGCCGAAGATGCTCGAGAAGCGCTCGGCAAAATTCATCAAGATGAATTTAGAGAAAACACCGCCTGAAGCGCCGCATAGCGGAACGCTCCATGAACCTGAAAAGGCGGCGGCAGAATCCGAAGGCGAAAACCCGAAAGCTTAAGCGGCATCTGCTTAGGCTTTTTTTATGGGCCGGCAGCCGGTTTCCCTCCTTCCAGTCATTTACAAGTAAAGAAGAGTGTGATTAGATGGAAATAAAAGGGGGAATAATTCATGATGTATACAGAAAAAGGGAAACGAGGCGGGCTGCTGCATGAATGAGCCAACTGCGTATGCTCAATTGAATCCATTTACAGCCATCTGGACGCGCCCGCGCGAGACGGTACGCTACGTCATCGAAGAAAAAACCACCAGCTTTATCGTCTTGCTGTTGGTATTGGTCGGATTTGCAGGCGCGCTTTCCGGAGCTTCCGGCGGCGAAGAGATGTTTCCGGCCGTAGGGGTGATTCTCGGTGCCTTGCTGCTCGGGCCGCTTTCTGCAGTGGTCGGAATCGCCATCATCTCCGGCATTTATAAGTTATTGGGCAAATTGTTCGGGGGTGTCGGGACGTATACGGAAATGTTCCGTGCGGTCGTCACATCGAGCATTCCGCAAATTTGGCTATTGCCAATGTGGCTGATCTGGCTGCTCACATCGCCTTCAACTTTCTATACGGAAGTCGAACCGGGTGCGGCAGAACCTGACACGGGGCTCGGCTTGGTAATCGGCTTGTTGCTGTTGGCTGTCGTGATTATCGTCGGCATCTGGACTTTCGTGATCCAGTGCAAAGCCGTGGGAGAAGCGCAGCGATTTTCAGCGTGGAAAGGGTTTTTCGTAATCGTGATCCCGTCCGTGCTGCTCGCGGTTGTCATCATTACGCTATTGACGATGTTCCTGTTTGCTGCATTTTAAACATTAATATTAACTAGCCAAAAGAGCAGGCGCACAGAAGCGCCGGCTCTTTTTTGCTTTGCGGGACCCATTGAAGAAAGGCTTTGGATTTTCAAAAAAACTAAAGCAAATGGCTTATCGAGCTGTTCATTGTTAAAGAAGAGTGAAAAAAGCTAGGTACAGGAACACGAGAGATAATGTGACAATTTGTTTATCTTTTGTAATATTTAGAAAATTTTGCCGTATCCTATTGTGCCGCTGCTCCATGCCCTCTATACTTTATTCGACAAGCGAACTAAACCTTGGAGGGATTCTATTGAAAATTCATAAACCGTTTTTGAATGTTGCTTTGGCTTCTGCTCTCGTCTTCTCATTTGCACCGACTAGCATGGCGCATGATGCGCTGGATGGCAGTGATTTGTCAAAAGGGGAGCGTGCCGTTTTTTCCAATGAAGAAATGTTGAATTTGAGCGACGCCAGCATGTCAGGATCGAAAAATGTCTCGAATTTGACCGAGTCGGCTGCTGTGCAGATCAAGGAATTGGCAGGTATCCAAAATAACACGGCCGACGTCTATGCACATAAAGGGTTTGCGTATCTCGGAACACACACGGCAAATGGCGGCAACGGCGGAGTCCGTGTCTTCGACTTGAAAGATCCGTCCAATCCGAAAGAAGTGTCGGTGTTCGGCCATGACGACGTAGCCGGCACTTGGCAGGAGAAAGTCATCGTCAAAAGCGTGAACACCGCTGATTTCAAAGGCGATCTGGCAGTGGTCAGCGTGCAGCAAAGAGACCGCCATGCGGATACGGCGGGAGGTTTCCTGCTGTATGACGTGACAGATCCGCACGCGCCGAAAAAGTTAGGCTATTGGGAAACCTATGCGGATACACGCGGCACGCATGAATTGTATTTGACGATGCAAGGCGACCGTGCCCTGGTCTTTGCTTCGAATCCATATGCTGATATCTACAGCGGCGGCGAAGAACACGATTTCCAAATCGTCGATGTTTCCGATCCGGCGAATCCGGAAACGCTGTGGCAGTTCGACCCGCGCAGCCTTCCGGAAGTGCCTGACTCGTTCAACGGCTATAACTGGAACGCGCCGGACGGCAAAACACGCGCTGTCTTCAACCACAGTGTCATCACTGACCATAACGCGCAATATGCTTACGTCTCGATGTGGGACCTCGGCACTGTGATTTTCGATATCCGGGATCCGGAGACCCCGGTGTATATCGGCCGTACTGATTATTCTTCAGAACAGCAAGGAGCCGCTCATTCCGCCGCTCTTGCGAAAGGCGGAAATGTCTTGATCGAAACGCGCGAAGTATCGACGCCGGTAAGGGCAGGTTATGAAGAATCCTATGGCTATACGCGCATCTTCGATATCAAAGACAAATCGAATCCGAAACTGCTGAGCGAGTTCAAAACGGATTTGACGGAAAAAGTGGAAGATGGCCCGACATTCGCCAATACCGTACATGATCCGAAAGTTCACGGCAATACGCTGTACTTGAGCCATTATGCAGGCGGCGTCTACATGGTGGACATCACGGACCCGAGCAATCCTGAGCAGATCGGCCAATATGTGCCGGAGCAGGCGGATGTATGGGGCGTGTTCGTCGACCGCAACTATGTGCTTGCATCCGATATGGGGCAAGGATTGAAAGTGCTGCAAAAAGGAAAAGGCGACAAGCCGAACCCTGCCAAGCATTAACCCATTGAAAAAAGGCGATTCCGGAAATGGAATCGCCTTTTTGTGTTTAGGGCTTTTCGTAGCGTTGGACATTATTTTCATCGATGTCGACCGTCTCACGCTGCACTGTTTCGCTGATATGCTTCGTTTCCTGTACTTTGCGTTTATGGACGATGATTTCCTCGCTGACGTATTTCACTTTGCGCACTTCCAGGCGTTCTTCGATGACGGGAATGTGCCAGAGGCCATCTTTTTCATAAGTTTCGGCGGAGTGGCCGCTCGCTTCATATTCCGACAATGCCTGATTGACAGGGCGGCGTTCAACTTCGACTTCTTCCCGTTCATACGGAACATCAAGTGTCTGCTGTTCTTCGACCGTGTTCTTATGGATGTCGACGCTTCCGGATTCGACCCATTCCTTATCGACCGCCAGGCGCTCTTCGTGAAGTTTCATCTTCTGTTCATCGCTTAAATCGGGTGTCTCAGATGTATGGCGATTTTCCTGTGTAGGTCCGGTATCACCAGACAGCTCTGCGGCGGCCGCGTCGAAGTTCTCGTAATTCATGCCGTATTCGCTGTCGACATACAACACGAGCTTGCCACTTTGGATTTGTTTATAATACTCAGCCGCTTCCGAATCGGAGAGGCCCATTTGTTTGAGTGCATCTTTAGTCGGGTCTTCCCCGGAAATGAACGATTTGAACTTGTCCATGAAATCGCCTTTATCGGTGTTCAGGTGGACATCCGTCTGCCCTTGCACCATCTGCAGCTGTTGGCCGTTCAAAGCGACGACGTACATATCCTCTTCTTTATAGCCTTGCGCTTTTAATTCACCGATTTCATGAATCACTTCCGCCTGCACATCGAATGTGCCGATCAATTTATGGCCGTGTTTTTGCATAATAGCATCCTCCTGTAAGGTCAATGTTTTGCCGTGTCTGCGTTATGGCTTATGTACCCGGAAAGCCGGGAGTCATAAACCTTAGGCAGGGTTTGGCGGGATCGAATGAAAGTGAAGGAGAAAAACTTTGGGATGAAATAAGAATATATGAAGTTAAGAAATTACTACTTCAGAATCCTAGTGGGCGAGGGAATTTATGCTCACTAAAAAATATTTTTGTAACCCTATTGTAATGTTCGTAAAATATCATATAATTGGAAAAGAAATGAATACATTACAGAATGGGGAAACGATTAACGATGATTTACGGCAAAGTTTTGACGACTGCAGCATTGACTGCAGCTTTGGCTCTTGGAGCAGTTTTACCGGCTGGCGCAGCTTCTGCGGCTGCACTTACTGAGGACAACTCCTACCGCGTTTTTGGCAGCGACCGCTATCAGACAAGCTTGGAAGTTTCTTGGTATGGCTGGGGTGATGGGGAGGCGGAAACGGTTGTCGTTGCAACAGGCGCTGATTTCCCGGATGCTTTGGCTGCAACACCGCTTGCATCTTCTCATCTAGCTCCACTTCTTTTGACGAAAAAAGATTCTTTGCCTGCAGGATTTGCGGAGGAGCTGAAGCGCTTGGGCGCGAAAAACGTTATTTTAATCGGCGGAACTGGAGCGGTTTCTGAAAAAGTCAAAAATGAAATCGCGAAGCTCGGCATTACAGTGGATCGCATCAGCGGGAAGAGCCGCTACGAAACTGCAGTGAAAATTGCTGAAGAACTAGGGATGGACGACTCGTTGTTCGTTACGACTGGCGCAAACTTTGCCGATTCTTTGTCGATTTCCCCAGCGGCGGGTTATATTGAAGAACCGATTTTGTTGGTACCCGCTTCAGGCAAAGTTCCAACGGTAGTGGCGGATTATATTAAAGCCAACCAGCCGGAATGGCCATTTATCATCGGCGGTGAAAAAGCGGTCGCTTCGTCAGTGGAAGATTTGTTCACTGAAGAACCGTTGCGCCTTGCAGGTGTCAGCCGTTATGACACAAACCAGGCAATCAATGATTTCATGTATGAAAATGAGTTGTATGATGAAACAGCTGAAATCTATATCGCGACGGGTACGAATTTCCCGGATGCATTATCGGGAAGCGCACTCGCTTCGCTTTATCCAGATCCGCTTGTATTGACTGCCCCAACTCCTACAGCAGCGTCTAAACAACAGATTCAGGATTATTCGACACCGGATACTTTCTACAACATTCTTGGCGGTGAAAAAGCCGTTTCATCTGACACATTGAAAAAATTGTTCGCAAAATAATACCTGAAAAATGCCTGCCATCTGGCGGGCATTTTCTCTCATTAAAAGCAAAAGGCTATTTCTTGTATAGAAGATTAGGTATAATGAATCCGTTGCAAGAAATAAAGTGAGCAGCAATTGACGGAGGTACCAATGGAAAAAGAAATGGCGTTATTCGGGAAACGAGTGGAAGAAGAAAAATATATGATTGCCCAATTAATCCAGGAAGAACGCCTGGCCGCTTTACCGGAGAAAGTTGTGGAAGAAAACCGCAAATTTTCGGAGCTGGTGTTGCAAGAGCGCGTTCGCTTTATTGAACTGCTTGGAAAATCCTTGCAGAATAGCTGCCGCGAAGAAGAAATCATGGCAGACATGGCTGAGTGGGGAACCGCCACCGGGAATTTTTTCTTGGAGCATGGCATGACCTTGGATGTGGCGCTTGCTGAAACGGCGCTGTACCGGAAGCACATTGCGACCTTAATTAAAAGTGAAGGCCGGCGTTCGGCTATTTCCCCGGAAATAACTTATGATGCGGCGGAATTATTGCATGCGCTTCTGGACCATGCGACATATTCCTATACACATGCGTATACGACTTCCTATCAGCGCAAACTCTCAACAGCACGCCAGGAGTTTCTGGAACTGTCGGCGCCTGTCGTTCCAATCAGTGATTCAGTCGCCATTTTGCCGCTTGTCGGCAGCATCGAAATCGACCGGGCGCGTTATATTTTGGAGCGCACGCTCTTGTCGGCCAGTGAATTGGAGATCAGCACATTGATTGTCGATTTATCAGGGGTCATCCGTGTGGATACGATGGTGGCGGAACAAGTCATCAAAATCATCCAGTCGCTCGGGCTGATCGGCGTCGAAGCGGTGTTGACGGGAATCCGGCCGGAGACGGCGCAATCCTTGACTGCGCTCGGCGTGGATGTGCGGACCTTGAACATCGGGGGCAGCTTGAAGCGCGCCTTGGAAAACGTCTATAATTAAAAAAACTTCGCGGACCCTGAAACGGGTCTGCGAAGTTTTTTTTAATTGGTGACCACGTCCTGTTTAGCGGACGGCAGGAATTGCTGCAATGTGGCGATTTCTTCTTCCGTTAAAGCGAGCATCGGCAAGCGTACGCCGCCGACCGGTACGCCCGATAGGTTGAGTGCGGCTTTGACCGGGCTCGGGCTCGGTGCCGCGAACAAGGCTTTCATGGTCGGCAATAATTTGCGGTGAAGCGCCGCGGCGCCGGCTGTATCGCCCATCCGGAACAATTTGATCATCTCTTGCATTTCGTTGCCGATGATATGCGCAGCAACCGAGACGATGCCCGTTCCGCCGACAGAAAGCATCGGCAAGGTCAGGCTGTCATCGCCGCTGTAGACAGCGAAGTCGCTGCTTGTGCGTTCGATGATTTCAGAAGCGGCATCCAGATCTCCGCTTGCTTCTTTTACGCAAGTGATATTGTCAATAAGCGACAGGCGGACAATTGTATCGACCGATAGATTGACGACGCTGCGGCCCGGAATGTTATAGAGCATGACCGGAAGCGTCGTCGCGTTTGCGATCGCTTCAAAATGGCGGTACATGCCTTCTTGTGACGGTTTGTTATAGTAAGGAGTGACGAGCATGATGCCGTCGACGCCTGCTTGCTCTGCTTGCTGGGTCAAGGCGACCGATGCACGCGTGTTGTTCGAGCCGGTGCCTGCGATGATTTTCGCGCGCCCGTCTGCCACGGTGACGACGTGGACGAACAGCGCCACTTTTTCATCTGTCGACAAAGTCGGCGATTCGCCGGTTGTCCCGGCGACGACGATGCCGTCCGAACCGTTATTGATTAGATATTCCACGAGATTTGTTGTTGCCTGAAAATCGATTTCACCGTCTGAGTCGAATGGCGTCGCCATCGCAGTGATCACTTGACCGAATTTCATAGAGAACACACCCTTTTCTAAGTTTTTTTCAAAATTTAGAGGTGGGGGCCGGTCCGGAGTAAACAAAAAGGCAGCAACGGGGGCCCGTTGCTGCCGTTAGAAACAATGTTTACCAATCGTTCCTGTTCGTCAGATAGCCCTCCATATAGTTTCCTATATGACAGTCCTGCACTTATTCAGTGCAGAACCAGCGCACAGGAATATGAGCATCCTGCCGCTTCGGCAAATCCCCCTTTCGGCAATCGTCCCAAGAGCTCATACTCCTCGGATTGCGTACTGATGGTTTTTGCGCCTCTATCCTCGCTCCGCTAAGGAAGCAAGAAATTATTGAATTAGCTGTAATATAACAGAAAGAAATGGGAATGGCAAGAGAAAAAGCATTTTTTATTTTGAAATATGTGGGAGAAGAAGACAGTTCACGAATTTAGTGCAGCAGAGACAAGGAGGCATTCAGATGGACGATCATCAAATGGACCGGCAACTGAACATTCATACGGGGGGCGAGCAGATGGGCTTTAATGCGTCGATGCATGAACACCGTTTCGAAGTGACGCCCTATGCGTGGCTCGACAGATTGTTCAAGGCACATCCGCTGAAAGGACAAGACAGGCTGGTCGATTTCGGAAGCGGCAAGGGCCGCCTGAACTTTTTCGCGCATCATGTGTTTGGGACGCCGTCGGCAGGAGTGGAAGTCGACCCATCGCTGCATGAGGCCTCGCTCCGGAATTTGCAGCGCTTTAAAGGCAAAGCGGACATCGAGTTCATCAACGGCTATGCGCAGGATTATGAAATCCAGCCACAGGACCGCTGGTTTTATTTTTTCAATCCGTTTTCCGATCCTGTTTTCATGACTGTGATGAACAGGATTTTGGCATCGGTGGCCGACTATCCGCGCGAAGTCGAAGTGATTTTATTCTATCCGGCCATCGAGTATACCGATTTCCTTGAGCGGCGCACTGCTTTTGAATTAATCAGCGACATTGCGCTTCCGGCCGATATGGAAGACGCGCGCGAACGATTTGTGGTCTATCGTTTGCCGAGATGGGATTAAAGTTTCCGCTGGAACGGGTATAGCTTTATAAAAATGGATGCGGAAAGAGGGTTTCGGTTATGAAATGGAAAGGGCGAGCGGGCAGCAGGAATGTAGAAGACAGGAGAGGGCGCAGTGTCGGCGGCCCGGTTCTGGCCGGCGGCGGGATCGGCGGCTTGCTGATTGTCTTGCTGATCACGTTTCTCGGGGGCGATCCCGGAGCGATACTTGGCGATGGCGGCGGGGCTTCCAGTTCGGAGCCATACGTGGCGAGTGAGCGGGAAGAAGAACTGGCCGATTTCGTATCGGTTGTCCTTGCGGATACGGAAGAGGTGTGGGCCGAAGTGTTCGCCGAAGAAGGGATGGAGTACGTTGAGCCCACTTTGGTGCTGTTTTCGGGAAGCGTCCAGTCAGCGTGCGGCATGGCCGGCTCTGCGACAGGGCCGTTTTACTGCCCGGCGGATTCCAAGCTGTATATCGACTTGAGCTTTTACGATGAACTCGAGCGCCAGTTCAACGCACCGGGTGATTTCGCGATGGCGTATGTCGTCGCGCACGAAGTCGGCCATCACGTGCAGAACTTGCTCGGCGTGCTCGGGGATGTCCAGCAGGCGCGCAATCAGCTGAGCGAGACCGAATACAATCGATTGCAAGTGCGCCTGGAACTCCAGGCGGATTATTTGTCCGGGGTATGGGCGCATCATGCGCAAGGCATGGGCTATTTAGAGGAAGGCGACCTGGAAGAAGCCTTGGCTGCGGCCAGTGCGGTCGGGGACGATGCGATCCAGAAGCGGACGCGAGGCTACGCCGTTCCGGAAAGCTTTACGCATGGCACATCCGAACAGCGCAAGGAATGGTTCTATAAAGGCTTCCGCGCTGGTGATTTGAATGAGGGCAATACGTTCAACGCGCCTGGATTATAGGCTTTCGAAAAGATTGATATTTTGCGCTGGGTGATTCATTATAATGAATAGACAGTCTTTTTCATCGGCAACCGATATGAAGAAGAAATCTTATTCTATGAAGGAAGTACACTCATGACAGAAGAAATAATGACGGAAGACAATATCACCCGTCTCGAAGTGGACGGCAAACAATTGATTTTGATCGGTACCGCGCACGTCTCCAAACTGAGCGCAGAGCAAGTAAAGGAAGTCGTCGAACGCGAACGTCCGGATTCGGTGTGCATCGAACTCGACGCCCAGCGTTACGAGTCGGTCACGCAGGATAAGAAATGGAAGGAAACCGATATTTTCAAGATCATCAAGGACAAGAAAGCGAGCCTGCTGTTGATGAACTTGGCCATCTCGTCGTTCCAGAACCGTCTGGCCGACCAGTTCGGCATCAAGCCGGGATCTGAAATGATCCAGGGCATCCGTTCGGCGGAAGAAACGGGAGCGGAACTGGTCCTTGCCGACCGCAATATCCAAGTGACGTTTTCGCGCATTTGGGGCAATATCGGCTTGATGGGCAAGGTCCAGCTCATTTCTTCCGTATTTTTCAGCATTTTCAGCAAGGAATCGATTTCGGAAGAGGAACTCGAGAAGATGAAGCAGCAGGATACTTTGAATGCGGTGATGGATGATTTCACTAAAGCATTCCCGCGCATCAAAAAGCCGCTCATCGACGAACGTGATCAGTATTTGGCGCAAAAGATCAAAGAAGCACCCGGCAAGAAAATCGTTGCGGTGCTTGGTGCCGCACATGTACCGGGCATCACGCGGGAAATCCATCGCGAGCAGGATTTAAAGGCGCTCAATGAAGTGCCGAAAAAATCGAAATGGCCGAAGATTATCGGCTGGGCCATTCCTGTGATTATTTTGTCCATTATCGCTTATACATTCTATGCGAACCCGGCGGCTGGCTTAGACCAAACCATCAGCTGGATTCTTTGGAACGGCACGCTTGCCGCAATCGGGGCAGCGGTCGCATTCGGCCATCCGCTGGCGATTCTCACAGCCTTTGTCGCTGCACCGATTTCCTCGCTCAATCCGCTCGTTGCGGCGGGCTGGTTTTCGGGGCTCACGCAAGCTTTTGTCCGCCGCCCGAATGTCGGGGATTTCGATACCTTGTCAAAAGACGTCTTCACGGTCAAAGGCTTTTGGGACAATAAAGTGACAAGGGTCTTATTGGTCATCGTCTTGACCAACCTGGGCAGTTCGCTCGGCACATTCATCGGCGGCGCGGACGTGTTGCGGCTGTTTTTCGAAAACCTATAAACGGGTTCATGTAGAAACTGGTACAAAGATATCAGAAATTAGAAAAGCCGGAGAAAAAGAGCCTCTTTTTCTCCGGCTTTTCTAATTTCGAACTAACTTTTCAGCACTTTCTGGATTCACAAGAGCTGATGGAAATGGAGACGGTGACTCCTGCGGGAGCAGTGACGGAGCAAAGCGGAGGAGCGACGCGAGCTGAAGACCCTGGACTGAGCGCAGCGAGGGAAGCGGCTGAAGCCGTGCCCGCGGAAAGCGTCCGTCGCAATGGACATCAGCTTTTCTTTTGGGATAGGTTTTTTATTAGTAATTCCATATAATAAAAATGAACAAAAAGCATCAAGAATGAATGATTTTTATTAAAAAAAGGAGTATAACTAAAGTATAAAACCGAACGGAGGCGCATGGAGATGGATCTGCTGTTGATGGGGATCTTATTGTGGTCGCTGGTGATTGCCGCATTACTGCTCGCGTTGTACGGAGTTTGGAAACGATCGTGGAAAGCGTTGTTTTGGGGAGGGCTTGCATCACTTTTGCCGATGGGCCTGATTTTCATGGGAGATGACAGCTGGGTATTCAAATTGAGCATCGTGCCGCCGCTCTTGCTGTTTATCGGAGCCTATTACCTGAAGCAGCAACGCCCTCAAAAAGTTTGACCGAAAACCGGCCGAAAAAAATCGGCCGGTTTTCGAGTGTTTAAAGTGGTACTTTCCGATTCCTGGTTATACAATAGTTATACAACAATCGGAGGGAGCAAATCCTTATGCAGTACATACTCGAACGCAGTAAACTATTCATTTTTTTGATTTTGATCCTTATGCTCGTGGGTGTTTATACATTTCTTACACTGCCACAGCGTGAAATTCCTGAAACGCCTCCAGGGCTTGTGCTGGTCTCTACAATCTTGCCTGGCGCGCAGCCGGAAGAAGTGGAAACGAGCATCACAAACCCGATTGAAAGAGAATTGCAAAGCATCGACGGCATCGCTTCGATGGATTCCATTTCAGCGAATTCGGCTTCCATCATTACGCTGGAAATCGAAGATGGGGTGGAACCTGATGGCTTGATCAACACGATCCAGCAGCAAGCACAGCGCGCAGCCGGCAGTTTCCCGGAACAAGCGCAGGATGTCAGCGTCGAAAAGCTCGACCTGACGTTCCCGCTGGTGTCCTATATGTTTTACGGAGACGAAGCGGAACTGGCTGAACTTGAGGGGCCGCTCGCGGACTTATCGGATGAAGTAGAAGCGGTATCCGGTGTCGCCGGTACGCAAATCAAAGGGCTGAACAGCCAGCAAGTGCTGATTGAACTTGACGGCGATGCGCTGGCAGAAAATCAATTGCAGCCATTCGAAGTGCTTGAAAGCCTGCAGCAAGCAAATCAGCCGCTGTCCCTTGGGACCCATAGCGACGGCGAGCAGCAATTCGTCTTGACCGTGCAGCAAAGCCAAGGCATCGAAAAATTGCGTGAGCTGCAAGTCGGGCAAGCCGCCGTCCCGCTCGCTGATGTGGCGTCGGTCGAATTGGCCGAAGTTCCGGCGGAAGACATCGTCACGTTCGAAGGCGAGCCGGCGGTTTCCTATACAGTGTTTTTGCAGGCGGGGCAAGATGTGCCGTCTGTCGATGACCGCGCAAGCGAAGTGATCGACAGCTTCACTGAAGACTTGCCGGCTGGCATCTCGGCTGAACGCTATGTATCCCAGGCTGAGAACGTCAACGAGATTTTCAACTCGCTTTATGTTTCGCTGTTGATCGCGGTGCTCGCGGTCTTGGTCGTCACAACTGCGGGACTGACGCTGTACGGTGCGTTTGCCGTCGCGCTGACGGTGCTCGCCTCGGTGCTGATCGGGCTCATCCCGATTCCATCGCTCGGGGTCGATTTAAACCAGATTTCCGTCATTGGCTTGATCATCGCGATCGGGATCTTGGTCGATGACAGCATCGTCGTCAACGATAATATCCAGCGCCGCTATAAGCTCGGCGACAACGCAATGGCCGGGGCCATCAACGGTGTTCGGGAAGTCTACCCGTCGATCGTGTCGTCCAGTCTGGCAATCGTCGTCACGTTTTCTCCGCTGTTATTGTTATCCGGCGGAAACGGCGCATTCATTAAAGCGCTGCCGAGTATTTTGATTACGACCATCTTGGCTTCGACGGTACTGTCGATTACGCTCGTGCCGATGATGCAATATTTGCGCACGAAACGCAAAAAACGCAAAATTTCCGATACGCCGGGCTTCCTTGGCAAGCCGCTTGAAAAGCTTGCGCAAGTGTATTCCGGAAAAGTGCTGAAAGGCGTCTTGAAACGCCCTTGGCTGACAGGGATCGGCGGGTTGGTTATTGCGACCGCGCTTCTATCGCTCGCTTTGTTCACGCCGTTCGAATTCTTCCCGGAAGCGGACCGTGAGGAAGTGACGATGAACGTGCGGCTCGCGGAAGGCACAACAATTGAAGAAACCGATGCGTTCATCCGTGAAGTGACGCAGGAAGTGGCACAGGAAGACGGCGATGTGAATGAAACAGCTGTCTTCACCGGTGAAGGCTTGCCGAATTTGTTTGCTTCATCCATGGACAACACAGGCGCCAATACGGGCCAAGTGGCGTTCCGCATCGACCGTGAAGCGACTTCCGCTTCTGCGTTCATCGATAAATGGGAGCCGGAGCTTCGCGAACGCTACCCCGATGCAGAAATCTTCCTCGACACGATCGTCCAAGGGCCGCCAGTCGGCGCACCGGTGACCGTGACGGCGACAGGTACAGATATCAATGAACTCGCAGCGCTGCGCGACACGCTCGAAGAAGAGATGCTCGCAAACGGCGCGACCGTCGTGACCGATAACCTCGGCGCTGCGGTTCCGGCGATTGAATATGTGCCGGAGCAGGGCGTGCTTGAGGACAATGGCATTGCCTTGTCGACGGTCACCAATCAATTGCAGCTTCTGACGCAAGGCGTCCCGCTTTATACGCTGTATGAAGGACAAACCCCTTATGAAGTCGTCTTGAAACAAGCGGGCATCACAGAAGGCGAACCGATCGACCTTGCTGACTTCAGTTTGCCGGCCTCCAGTTCCGGTGAAGAAGCAGAAACCGGCGGTGAAGCAGGGCCGCCTGCTGCCGCACAGCCAGGACCGCCTGAATTGATCGGGCTGGACGAATTATTGACGGCACAGGAAACGACGGCGCTTGCACAAGTGCCTCATAAATCAGGGGACCGTGCTATTACGCTCCGTGCGTTTGGCGAAGCGGATGATTTCGAAGCACAGATGCTCGAAGTCGTCGATAACGCTCGCGCGGACTTGCCGGCCGGCTATGAATTGTCGACTGGCGGCGAGAATTCCGACCAGGAAGCATTCTTTGCTGAAATCGGTATTTTGTTCCTAGTCGTGCTATTGCTCGTTTACCTGGTCATCGCATTCCAGTTCAAGTCGTTCGGCTTGCCGTTCCTTGTATTGATCGCCGTCTATCTCGGCATCTCGGGCGCGATTCTCGGATTGTTCTTGACGCAGACGCCGCTCAGCTTCCTGGGCGTTATGGGAATCGTCTCCTTAACGGGGATCGTCGTCCGGAATGCGGTCGTGCTCATTGACTTTGTCGAAGCGCGCCGCCTGACAGGAGATTTCAACATCGAAGAGGCGATCATCGAATCCGGATATGCACGCATCAAACCGATCGTGCTGACGTCCTTGACTTCGATTGTAGCGCTCTTGCCGGTCGCGTTTTCCGGCGATCCGTTGTTTGAACCGCTGGCTGTAACGATCATTGCAGGTCTCATGTTCTCGGGAATCTTCACGCTCGTCATGATTCCAGCCTTGTATTACTTGTTCAATCGCAAGAGCAAGAAACAAGCTGCCTGATGGAAAGCTGCAAGGTCTTCGGACTTTGCAGCTTTTTGTTTTTAGGGAGAGCAGAGTAAAGCTTGGCTGATGGGGTAAGCAGGAGAGAAAGGGCAATTTTTGAACGAAGGGGGCGATGCGCTTGGGGACATTGGAATTAGAAGCGCGGCATAGGAAACCGCTGCTCGCGGTCTTGATGGCCGGTGTGTTTGTGGCGATACTCAACCAGACGCTGCTCGCCACCGCTTTGCCGCATATCATGGAAGATCTCGATATCACCGCCAATACCGCACAGTGGCTGACGACGGTCTTCATGCTCGTCAACGGCGTCATGATCCCGATCACGGCTTTTTTGATCAATAAATACACGACCCGCCATTTGTTTTTTGCCGCGATGGGCTTGTTCGCGGCCGGAACAATCATCTGTGCGCTTGCACCGGGCTTTGCGACTCTGATGGTCGGGCGCATCGTCCAGGCATCGGGCGCCGGCATCATGATGCCGCTTGCCCAAACCGTGTTGTTCGTCGTCTTTCCGGTTGAAAAACGCGGCCAGGCTATGGGGATGTTTGGCTTGATCATTTCCTTCGCTCCGGCAATCGGCCCAACTTTATCCGGTTATTTGGTTGGTCAATACCCGTGGCGATCTTTATTCTATATCGTCATTCCGATTGCGCTCATTGATTTGGCGCTGGCGTACTTTTTCCTGCGCAATGTGACGGAACGGACGTTTCCAAAGATCGACATCTTGTCGATTATGCTTTCGACTTTGGGGTTCGGTGGTTTGCTTTATGGATTTTCGAGTGCCGGAGCCGCGGGCTGGGGCAGTACGTCGGTCATCGCATCGATCGGTGTCGGGGCCGTCGCTTTATGGTTCTTCATCAATCGCCAAGGCAAGCTCAAGCAGCCGATTCTGGAATTCCGCGTCTTTCAATACGGCTTATTCACATTGTCAACGATTCTCAGTGTCATCGTCTTCGTCACGATGATTGGCAGCGCCACGATCTTGCCGATCTATATGCAGGACATGCACGGATTCACGGCTCTTGAGTCCGGGCTCATGCTGCTGCCGGGGGCGATTATCATGGGGCTCATGAACCCGGTCGCGGGGCGGATTTTCGATAAAGTCGGCGGCAAATGGCTGGCGGTTGCCGGGCTGTCGATTGTTACCGGTTCGACCTTCCAGTTTACGGTGCTGACAGCCGAGACGGCTTTCGTTTATCTGACCGTCATGCACGCCATCCGCATGTTCGGTGTCGCACTCGTCATGATGCCCGTTACGACAGCGGGGCTCAATCAATTGCCGGACCACCTCATTCCGCACGGGACGGCGATGAGCAATACGATGCGCCAAGTATCGGGTTCCATCGGCACGGCGCTGCTGGTGACGATCATGACGAGCGCTGCACTCGACCCGGGCCGCTACGGCGTGGAAGGGTTAATCCGCGGGGTGAATATTTCGTTCATGGTAACAGGGGCATTAAGTGCCATAGGTATCGTATTGGCGTTCTTTATGAAAAATCCAAAGGCCCAGGAGCAAGGCGAGGGATGAGTGGAAGATGTCACAATATGTGCATTTACTTATCCTTTTAGATTTGGTAAGATGTCTGACGACAGACAATGAATGATAAAAACTTGTTCAATTTTCTGATAAAACTACTTTTAATGAGGTGAAGTTGTGAATTTATTGTGGGGCATCTTCGGCATCATCGTCGTTCTTGGAATCGCTTTCTTGTTCTCCGATGGGAAAAAATCCATCAAGCCGCGGACGATTCTCGGCGGATTGGCCATACAAATTACATTTGCGTTCATGGTGTTGGAATGGGAACTTGGCAGACAAGCATTGCTCGGCTTGTCGCAAGGCGTCCAGAACATCATCAACTATGCCGGTGAAGGGATCGCGTTCGTGTTCGGTCCTGCAGCTGACACCGAAGGATTCGGTTTCGTCTTCGCTTTCCAAGTGCTGACGATCATCATTTTCTTCTCGTCTTTAATATCTGTACTTTATTACCTGAACATCATGCAATGGATCATCCGTTTGCTCGGCGGGGCCTTGTCGAAACTGCTCGGCACGAGTAAAGCGGAATCGATTTCGGCATCGGCCAATATCTTCGTCGGCCAGACGGAAGCGCCGCTCGTTGTCCGCCCGTTCCTCCCGAACATGAGCAAGTCCGAATTGTTCGCGGTCATGACGGGGGGGCTTGCATCGGTTGCGGGTTCTACGCTTGCAGGCTATGCGCTTCTCGGTGTTCCACTTGAATACTTGCTTGCTGCCAGCTTCATGGCGGCTCCAGCCGGCTTGATCATGGCGAAAATCATGATTCCGGAACAGGAAGAAATTGAAGAAAAAGAGTTTGTCATGGAAAAAGACGATCGTTCGGTCAACGTCGTCGATGCAGCTGCACGCGGGGCTTCTGACGGCCTTCAGCTGGCATTGAATGTCGGGGCGATGCTCCTGGCGTTTATCGCGCTTATCGCGCTATTGAACGGTGTCCTCGGCGGCATCGGCGGCTGGTTCGGTGCTGAGAACATCACCATCCAAGGCATCCTTGGCTTTATCTTCGCGCCGCTTGCATTCGCCATCGGTGTGCCGTGGGAAGAAGCGGTTCAAGCCGGAAGCTATATCGGGCAGAAGCTCGTCTTGAACGAGTTTGTCGCCTATACGGCCTTTGCGCCGGAAATTGCGAACTTGTCCCCGAAAACGGTCATCATCGTGAGTTTCGCGCTTTGTGGATTCGCCAACTTCAGCTCACTCGCCATCCTTCTCGGCGGGCTCGGTGCGATGGCGCCAAGCCGCCGCCCGGAAATCGCGCGCCTCGGCATGCGTGCCATTGCAGCAGGTATGCTTGCGTCGCTTTTGAGTGCGGCAATTGCAGGGATGTTTGTTTAAGAAATAGCTTAATTGATGGGCAATCAAAAATCGCCTGCTCTCCTTTTCATCCATTGTGATGGTCGGGGAGCAGGCGGTTTTTTTCTCTCCAAGGCTTAGTCGGTCATCTTGAAATTAAAGGAGGTGCTTCAGTGCAGCCGCTTTTTTGAGCTGTTGCCTTTCAAGAGAAATGCCTTGACAGCGGGTTTTTTTAGGATTACACTTCTATCTTGGCTCACCTGATTTTTAGGCAGAGCGGGTAGGGAGAGGGCTAATTTCATAGAAGGTATGTCTTATGGCAAATTGGATGGACCGGTTTTTCGGTCTTAACGAAAACGGGACGACCATCAAGCGGGAAATGACAGCCGGCTTGATTGGCTTTTTCACCGTTGTGTACATCATCGCCGTCAATTCGCTCATTTTATCGGAGTCCGGCATGCCAATCGAGTATGCGATTATCGGTACCATCGCCGCGTCCGTCATCGGTGCGTTGTTGATGGGCTTTTGGGGCAATGCGCCCATTTTGCTCATTCCGGGCATGGGGATCAATGCATTGTTCTCCTATACGCTCGTCCAGTCGATGGGGCTGAGCTGGCAGGAAGCGCTTGCGGTCGTCTTTGTCTCGGGTGTCATTTTCGTCTTTGTTGCGTTTACGCGCTTTTCGAAAATGCTCAGCGAGGCCGTGCCGAATTCGCTGAAAGAAGCGATCACGGTTGGGCTTGGGCTGTTTCTGATGTTGTTAGGCCTTGAGAAAGGCGGCCTTGTCGGGCCAGGCGACGGGGCGATTCTTTCGCTCGGTTCGCTGTCGGATCCGCTCGTGCTGTCGACAGTCGTGACGTTTTTGCTCGCGATCATTTTATTCATCCGCAATGTGCCGGGGAATTTTCTGATCACCATTGTCCTGGGAACGGTCATTGCCTATTTCTTCGGCATGATCGATCTTGGCCAATTGAGTGAACCGGGCGTCAATACGGCGGAAGCGTTCGCCGTGTTCGGCGCGATGTCGTTCGGCAATTTCTTGTCGACGACGTTCTGGGTGGCCGTGTTTTCCCTAACCATGGTTTTGGTGTTTGAAAACATCGGCCTTGTCCACGGCCAAGTGAATTTCATCAATCGTCCGGAAAAATATTCGCGTGCGTTTCAGGCAACGTCGGTCTCGACAATGGCTTCGGGATTTCTCGGCACGAGCCCGACTGTGGCCAGTGTGGAAAGCGCGGCAGCGATGGCTGCTGGCGGCCGCACCGGTTTGACTTCGCTGACGGCCGGCTTTTTGTTTATGGGGGCAGCGTTCTTCATTCCGCTGATCAAGATCATTCCCGACAGCGCGATTGCGCCGATTTTGATCATCATCGGCGGGTTGATGCTGCAGAATATCAAGAATCTCGACATGAAGGACATGAGCGAAACCTTTCCGGCCTTGTTGATCATCGCGCTGATTCCGTTTACGTACAGCATTGCGGACGGCATTGCGATCGGGTTTATCCTGTACCCGGTGCTGAAAGTGGCGATCGGCAAATGGCGTGAAGTT
The DNA here is from genome assembly GCF_041320495.1 of Planococcus sp. SSTMD024. Classification (NCBI taxonomy): domain Bacteria; kingdom Bacillati; phylum Bacillota; class Bacilli; order Caryophanales; family Caryophanaceae; genus Planococcus; species Planococcus sp. SSTMD024. The sequence continues at coordinate 437,374 of NZ_JBGGNS010000022.1, forward strand.
TCCCCGGCTCTTTATGTGATTGCTTGTCTGTTTTTCGTCAATTACGTATTTCACGTGGTCGGCTGAAAAAGCTCATATTTTTAGACGTTTTGAACGAGTCGCTAAAATTAGAAAGTAACTACTTTTAACTAAGAGTCTATAAACTTGCTAAGTGTTTGTAGAAGCGTCCGCCCGACTTCGGTGGATCAGCGAGACGACCGAGGAGGCTTGGACGCGAGCCTGCGGAAAGCGGGCGGTTTAAGTTTCGGAAAACACGATTCAAGAATCCCAGACATGACAAACAGCGCATCCGGTTGATGGGTGCGCTGTTTCTTTGCTTTGGCATGTTATAATAAAATAAAAGGAGCGGATCACGATGCGCTATTTTAAATCGAATATGGAGAAACTGGTCAACCAGGAGCCGGAACTGAAAAAACGGCTCAAGGTCTTGATGAAGGAAATGGAGCTCGAGAAAAGCTTTGCGTTGAAGGCACTTTACCATTCTGAAGTGGCGGACAGCGGGCCATTCATGAAACAATACCAGGAACTCGACAAGCAATAAAGAAAAGCCATGCGCGAAGGAATCCTTCGCGCATGGCTTTTCTCATGGAATTATGATGTATGGGCTGTCTTGAATCCGTCGAGCCATTGCTGCCAGGATTCAAGTGTGGTGCCGATGCAGTACCGGTTGATTTTTTCATCATCGCAATCGATGCCTTGGCCGCCGAGCAGAAAATGAAGGCCAGGGGTGGCTTCAGAAAGTTCTTTGATGTACTGTTCTGCAACTGGGCGGCTTTTTGGCGTCATCACAGACATGCAAACCAATTTGAAGTCCTGCTTGGCTACCATTTCTGCCAGGCCTTCAAGCGGCGTGTCCGGCCCCGTATAGACGACATGGAAGCCGTTTTCACGCAGGAATAACGAGAACAGTAATAAGCCGAGCTGATGTTGCTCGCCGCTCGGGCTAAGTGCCAGCACTTTTGGCAAATGGGGCGCTACCGGGAAAATCCGGAAAAACTGATTGAAGCGCTGCTGGATGATGTTGGTGATCATGTGTTCATGTGCGACGCTGATTTGGCCATTTTCCCATTCTGCCCCGATCCGCACCATGAGCGGCGCGATGATATGGAAGAAGACGGTCTGGTGGTGGAATAGCGAAAACTTTAAATCGAGCAGGTAATTGAACCGGTCAATGTCAATCTCTACAGCGGCCTGGTACAGTTCTTCAATTTGCTTGGCATACTCAATAGGTTCAGCGGAATCGGCGACTTCAGGGTGGTAGAACTGTTTTCTGGAAGTGTGCAATTGCTTAACAGCTTCACTGATTTTCATGCCGTTTTCCTGGACTTGGATTTTCAGCCATTTCAAGTCTTCCAAGTTTTGGTCGGAATACAGGCGATGACCCGATTCTGTGCGCGCGGGCGTAATGGCGTTGTAGCGCGTCTCCCAGGAACGGATGGTCACTTTGGGCATGTCGAGTATTTTGGCAGCAGCTTTGATATTGTACATAGCATGACCTTCATTCCGTAGTTTTTTGTTATACAAAGATTATACAACCAACTATCCCCAGCGTAAAGCTATTGGCTTTCGCGAATAGCAGAAAAAGGCAAGAAAACACAAATCTATAGAGAAAGCTTGGGTTCGGAAAGTGTAAGGTCTTACAGTAGATCCTTTAAATGGAAAAAAGACAGTACAGTTTATCGGCTGTACTGTCTTTTTTCGAATATAAAAGTGATACATACTTATCGAATGGTGAGCATTTAATAGCAGTTTCGAATCATTGTTCAACGGCCCGCGCCTGCTTGGCGGATCTGGAACGCTGCCAGCCGGTGGTGATGACAAGTGTCGCCAACAGCAGCAGGAGCCCGAGAATGAACGGGAAAATGATGTTAATGTCGAACAAAATGCCGGCGAGCAGTGGGCCCATGACATTGCCGATGCTCATATAGGCGTTGTTCATGCCCATCGCAAACCCGACTTCGCCTTCTGCGAGTTTGGAAATCAATGTGTTCAAGACAGGGCGCAAAATCGATGTCGCCAGGAAGATGATCAGCGAGACCCCGAAGAACATGACGTAACTGCTTGCAAACAGTGATGCGAGAAAGCCGCCTGCTGCAACGCCAAGGAACGTGATCAATACGCCGATTTCGCCGAAGCGCGAGACGATCCGGTCGACGATGAATAACTGGACGATGACACTGACCGTGCCGGTGGCGGTGATCATGAAGGCGATATCTTTTGCGGTGGAATTGAATTGATTGTCGAGATAAAGCCCCAGGACGGATTCGTAGGCAAGCAAGCCGAAACTCATGACCAGCGTGATGACCAGCGGCAAAAAGTAAGGAACCGAAGTCGAGCGCGCAATCTTTTTGAACATCGATTCGGATTGCGTCATCGTCAAAGCGAGATCTGGATCCGCTTTTTCGGCGTCGCTGTCTTTCAGGACGAAGACGGAAAACAAGACCGCAGCGAGTGACACGAGCGCTGACACAAGAAACGGCAGCTTCAAACTGAAATCGGCCAGAAAGCCGCCGATCCCGGGGCCGATTACGATGCCGAGTGACATCGCGGCAGACACAAGGCTCGTGCCTTTAGCGCGCTGGTCGAACGTCGTGATGTCGGCGATATAGGCAAAAATCGCCGGCACGAGCATGGCGGCGCCGATTCCCCCGACGACGCGGGAGAAATACAGCACCCAAATAAAATCGGAAGCATAGAAAATGAACATCGATAAAGTCAGCCCGGCAAGGCCCCAGATGATCATGATGCGGCGGCCGTATTGATCCGCCCATTTCCCGGCAATCGGCGAGAAGAGGAACTGGGCAGCGGCGAAGATGGCGATCATCAAGCCGGCTGCCATGCCGCCTTGATCGATGGAAACGAGATACGACGGCAGGATCGGGATGATGATGCCGAAACTGGCGATGGCGATGAACATATTGATCATCAAGATCAGGATTTTTTTGCGTTGGTCTTTGGACATTGGAGTGCCTTCTTTCTTATATATATGTACACATGACAGTTATATTGACTTCCCCATATTATGGATACTTCCAAAGCTTGTCAATCACTTTGCAACAGCAAACGAACTTTCTTTTCTAGGAAGCCTAAAGCTTTTCCGCAACTAAGAACCGAAACGGGTTGAGCCGCCCTTATTCAAGGGTATAAGGTAATATCCAAGACCGATAAGGGGAAGGGGATGGCGATGGATCAACGACTGGAACGAATCAAACTCGCGGCTTTGCATGAACGGATTGTGACCGCGGAGCAGGCAGCCTCCTGGATCACGGATGGAATGTCGGTTGGGCTCAGTGGATTTACACGCGCAGGCGATGCCAAGGCAGTGCCGATCGCCTTGGCGAAGCGCGGGAAGGAGGAGGCGTTTCGAATTGATGTCTATACCGGCGCTTCGCTCGGCTCCGAAATCGAGGGGGGCTTCGCGCGGGCGGGCATTGTCCGGAAACGTGCACCGTATCAATCGGATCCCTTAATGCGTGCTTCGATCAATTCCGGGGGCGTGCAGTTTGTGGATCACCATTTATCCCAAACTACCGAATGGATTCGTGGAGGCGTTACGGGCCCTATGGATTTTGCCGTTATCGAAGCGCTTGGCATCACCGAGGACGGCTTGTTGATTCCCACTACTTCCGTCGGCAACTCGGTGGTATTCGCCCATCATGCGGAACAGATCATCATTGAGATCAATGCGGCACAGCCTATGGAACTAAAAGGGCTACACGATTGCTACGAACCGCAAGCGATCGGCTCACGCCAGCCGATTCCGCTCGTTTCGCCGCGGGACCGCATCGGCACGGCAGGCATCCCGATCGACCCGTCGAAAGTAAAAGGCATCGTCTGGACCGACCAAGCGGATTCGCCCTCACCGATCGAGCCGCCTGATGAGGAAACGGAGATCATGGCTGGGCATTTGCTTGATTTTCTGCGCGGTGAAGTGCGGGCAGGGCGTTTGAGCGAAAACTTGCCACCGCTTCAATCGGGTGTCGGATCCGTCGCAAATGCGGTGTTGCATGGTTTGATCGATTCGGAATTTAAAGGGCTGCAGCTGTATTCCGAAGTGCTGCAGGATGCTGTGTTCGATTTGCTCGATTCAGGCAAGGCGCTATTCGCTTCCGGGTCGGCAATCACCTTATCGAAGCCTTATATGGAAAGAATCTATCAAGATTTCGGACGCTACCGGGATCGTTTGGTGCTGCGGCCGCAGGAAATTTCCAATCATCCCGAAATCATCCGGCGCCTCGGGCTTATTTCCATCAATACGGCCCTGGAATTCGATTTATACGGCAATGTCAATTCGACTCATGTAACTGGGACGAAAATGATGAATGGCATCGGCGGGTCGGGTGATTTCGGGCGCAATGCCCAGCTCGCCATTTTCGTTACAAAATCCACTGCCAAGCTTGGGCGCATTTCCTGTATCGTGCCGTTCGCTTCCCACATCGATCACACCGAGCACGATGTGGACGTGTTGGTTACGGAGCATGGTTTTGCCGATATCCGCAATCTGGCGCCGCGTGAACGGGCGGAGCGGATCATCGCGAATTGCGTCCATCCCGATTACCGCCCTCAGCTGCAGGGGTACTTCAACAGGGCGATGGCTCAAGGGGGACATACACCGCATGTCCTGGATGAAGCTTTATCCTGGCATGCGAAGTATGTACGCGAAGGCACGATGTTAATGAAATCGCCATAATTGGCGGAAAACTGACGCGGCAGCTGCGAGCCTTCTTTTCTGTTCATGCAAAGTCATGTATACTGATACCACTAGAATTTTACTGGAGGCCCATGCGCGATGGAAAAAATTACACCCGGCCCGCTATTGGATGTGATGGGGGAATTATTCTCCGATGAAGTCTCGATAGCGGTATCTGATATGGAAGAATATACTTATTATCGCCCGAGCAAACGGATCGATTTGAAAATCAAGGCAGGGGATAAAGTGCGTGAAGGCACAATCGCCCATAAAGCGCTGACGACGGGGCAAAAAGCGTCGGAATTCATCAACCGTGAAGTGTTTGGCGTGCCTTATCACGGCATGGCGGTGCCGTTCGAAGAAGACGGCGTGCTCGCAGGCTGTGTCATGGCGATCTATCCGGCTTACACCGAAGGGAAGTCGGTCGTGACGGTGAAAAGCCCGGATGGCTGGAAGCCGATCCCGTTCACCGACGTCCGTTACCTCGAAGTGAAAGACAGAAAAACACATGTCCACGCTGCGGATTTTTCCGGCACGAATAAAAACTCGCTGCAGGAATTCGAATATTTACTGCCGAGGGATTCGTTCATCCGCTGCCACCGGTCGTTTATCGTCAACGTTCATCATATAGAAGAAATTCATCCCGATACCCATTCCACATTCGTGCTGGCCATGGATAACGGAGACCGCCTGCCGGTCAGCCAATCGTATTCCAGTTATTTCCGGAAACTACTCGGCTTCTGAGAACGCATGAAAATGCTGTCTCGGACAGCCGATTTTCTGTTTTACCCAGGATATGTACTCTTCCATTCGGATATCCCCTTTTACGCTTTACCACAAGTTAATATTATCTAATAATCAGACAAATAGATTGGGTGTTTTGCATCCTGTCTTTTTTAATGGAAGAAAAGTACAATCCATCGTCAAGATGAAAACGCTTCAACAAACGACATATATTAGACAAAAACATACAGAAAGAGAGCGTGGATAGAATGGAAAAGAAACTTGAGCGTATCAAAGCGGAAGAATTGCAGGATCGTGTGGTCACAGCGCAGGAAGCGGCTGCGTGGATTGAAGATGGCATGACACTCGGGCTTAGCGGATTTACAAGAGCGGGGGATGTGAAAGCGGTTCCTTATGCGCTGGTTGAGCGCGCTGAAACGGAGAGCTTCAAAGTCAACGTCTTCACAGGGGCATCACTCGGATCCGATATTGACCGCCTGTTTGCGGAAGCGGGCATCGTCAACAAGCGTTTGCCGTTCCAAGCAGAACCGGCCATGCGCAAAGCGATCAACGCCGGCGACATGTATTTCGTTGACCATCACTTGTCCCATACAGCGGAATGGATCCGTTCAGGGGTCATTGAGCCGATCGATTTCGCGATTGTCGAAGCTTTGTCAATCACTGAAGACGGCATGATCATCCCGACGACGTCTGTCGGCAACTCATCGGTCTTCGTCAAACACGCGAAAAACATCATCGTGGAAATCAATGCGGCACAGCCTGAACTGTTTGAAGGCATCCACGATATTTACGATACCGGCAAACAAGGCGAACGCGACCCGATTCCGTTAACGTCTGTGGACCAGCGCATCGGAACGAAAGGCATCCCGGTCGACATGGAGCGCGTGCGCGGCATCGTCTTTACGCATCAGGAAGATTCCCCGTCGAACATCGTAGCGCCGGATGAAGACACCAAAATCATGGCTGACCATTTGCTGAACTTTTTCCGCAGTGAAATTGAAGCAGGCCGCCTGACGGAAAAACTGGCCCCGCTTCAATCCGGAATCGGATCTGTCGCAAACGCAGTCCTTCACGGCATGATCGACTCGGAATTCAAGAACCTGGAAGTCTATTCAGAAGTGCTTCAAGACGCTGTCTTCGATTTGATCGATGCCGGCAAAGTCGATTTCGCTTCGTGCTGTTCGATCACGTTGTCCGAGCCGAAGATGAAGCAGGTATTCAGCGAATTCGACCAATACCGCGATAAGATCATCATGCGCCCACAGGAAATCTCGAACCATCCGGAAGTCGTGCGCCGACTCGGCCTGATCTCGATCAACACGGCACTTGAATTCGATATGTACGGAAACGTCAACTCGACGCACGTCTCCGGCACGAAAATGATGAACGGCATCGGCGGTTCGGGTGACTTCGCCCGCAATGCGCGCCTTGCCATCTTCGTAACGAAATCAACCGCGAAAGACGGCAAGATTTCGAGCGTGGTGCCATTTGCATCGCATGTCGACCATACCGAACACGATGTTGATGTAGTCGTCACCGAGCAAGGCTATGCCGACCTCCGCGGACTGGCGCCGCGCCAGCGCGTGGAAGCCATCATCGAAAACTGTGTCCATCCGGACTATCGCCCGCAAATGCGCGAGTATTACGAAGAAGCGCTGACACGCGGAGGCCAGACGCCGCATGTTCTCGAAAAAGCTTTCTCATGGCACGAATCGTTAGCCAAAAACGGCACGATGCTCGTGAAAAAAGAGCAATTGGTCTAAACAAATAAAACCGGACAGCCACATAGGCTGTCCGGTTTCTTCTGTTCAACGATTGCCGTACATTTCAGAAGTGTTGCGGGAATACAATTCGATGATATTGCCAAACGGGTCTTCGGTATAGACGAGATAATGCGGTTTGCCTTTATTGATGTTCCACATTTTGCTGCGCTGGCGCCCGCCGTGCTGAACGATCCGTTCAATCGTCTCGACGATGTCATCGACAACCAAGGCGATATGGAAAAATCCTGCATGCCGCGGCGGTTCTTCAGAAAAAGAAGGTTCCTGGAATTCAAATAATTCGATGCCGAAGCCGTCGGAGGACATGAGGTGGACGTTGCGCATCTTGCGGATTTCGGGCCCCTGCAAATCGTTTGTCATGGATCCCGGGCCTTCTGTTTCAGCATCAAAATCGAATGGACCCGCCAAAATGTGGAAATCAAACACTTTCCGGTACCATGCGACTGCCTTATCTAAATCAGGGACCGCAAGCCCCACATGCGTAATTGCTGCCATTGATGATTCTCCTCCTTTTCACTGTACTGATTCTGTACCCTTCTGTAGGCGGGAATATGCAAAAAAACCGCATGTCCCGAAGGATTTAGTCGAAAATAGTTGTTGCCAGACTGGATTTTTAGTATTATAATAAGCAATTGTGAAATTCTGAAATGAGGGTCCTAATATGAAAAATTCCATCTATGGATTGACGATAGAACAATTAAAAGATTGGTTTGTAGAAAATGGCCAAAAGAAATACCGCGCGGAGCAAGTGTGGGATTGGCTTTACATTAAACGTGTCACGGAATTCTCGGAGATGAAGAACTTATCGAAGGATTGCATCGAGCTTTTGGAAAGCAATTTTGCGATCCGTACATTGGACCAGGCAGTCAAGCAGGAGTCGTCCGATGGCACGATCAAATTCCTTTTCCGCCTGCAGGACGGCAACTTGATCGAAACGGTTCTCATGCGCTTTAAATACGGCAACTCGGTCTGTGTGACGACACAAGTCGGCTGCAACATCGGCTGCAGTTTCTGCGCCAGCGGCCTATTGAAGAAGAGCCGCGACTTGAACGCTGGCGAAATCGTCGAGCAGATCATGCAAGTGCAGGCGCATTTCGATGCGGAGCAAAAAGAAGAGCGCGTCAGCCATATCGTGGTCATGGGCATCGGCGAACCGTTCGATAACTACACAAACTTGATGGATTTCCTCCATGTCGTCAACTCCCAAAAAGGATTGGCAATCGGAGCGCGCCACATCACGGTTTCAACGAGCGGCATCGTGCCGAAGATCTACGATTATGCGGATGAAGGCTTGCAAGTCAACTTGGCGATCTCCATCCATGCGCCGACGAACGAATTGCGTTCACGCATCATGAAGATCAACAAAGCATATCCGGTCGAGAAGCTCATGGCTGCGATCGATTATTATTTGGAGAAATCAAACCGCCGCATCACGTTCGAATACATCATGCTGCGCGACGTCAACGACCATGTCGAGGAAGCGAACAAGCTGGCGAAATTGCTTGAAGACAAGCGCCACTTGTCTTACGTCAACTTGATTCCTTACAACTCGGTCGATGAGCATGACCAATACCAGCAAAGTACGCCTGAAGCGATCAGCGCTTTTTACGATGCATTGAAGAAAAAAGGCATCAATTGCGGCGTCCGCCACGAACAAGGCGCAGACATCGACGCTGCCTGCGGACAGCTGCGCAGCAAGCAAATCAAAAAAGAGAAAAAACCGGCAACGGTCTAATCGCGTGACAGGCAGGAAGCTCCCGGATTTTCGGGGGCTTTTTGTTTTAGGCGCAACGATAAAAAAGCTTGCAGCCACTGAGGCTGCAAGCTTTTATGGTTATTTTCCGCCAGACTGCAAATTGATGCCTTGGATAAAATACTTCTGGAAAAAGAAGAAAATGATGATCACCGGCAGCAATACAAGCAATGAGCCGGCCATCAGGTAGTTCCATTGCGTATTCAGCTGCCCTTTAAAGACCTGCAAGCCGATCTGGAGGGTATACAGGTTCTCGTCGTTTAAATACAGCAGCGGGCCCAGGAAATCATTCCAGGCGCCGTTGAATGAGAAGATGGCGACAGTCGCAATCGCCGGTTTGGTGAGCGGCAAGCCGATCTTGCGCCAAATGTAGAAATGGCTGGCACCTTCCATCTTCGCCGCTTCAATCAATTCATTCGGAATCGTCATATAGAACTGCCGAAGCAAGAAGATGTTGAACGCGCTGCCGAAAAAGGCAGGCACGATCAAGGGGTAGTAGGTATTGACCCAGCCCAGTTTGGCGAACAAAACGTATTGCGGAATCAGGGTGACGAATCCCGGAATCATCATAGTCGCCAGGACAATGGCGAACAGCACATTGCGCCCCCGGAACGGGATTTTAGCAAAGCCGTAAGCAATGAATGAGTTCGACAGGACATTGCCGATTACGACCAATGTGGTGATGACCAGCGTGTTGACGGTGTAGCGGGTAAATGGCGCCGCTTCCCAGGTGCGAATATAGTTGGACCAATTCCAAACTTCGGGAAAGAAGGAAGGCGGGAAGGACATGACTTCTGTCATCGTCTTCAAGGAAGTGGAGAACATCCACCAGAGAGGCGACAGGATCATCAAACTCCCTGCCGCAAGCAAAACGAAATTAATGAGTTTTAACAGGTTCTTGCGGTTGCCGTGATGATTGAAATAGCTTGGGTTTTGAAGGTCGCGAGGCTTCCCCGCTTCTTCCACATAGCGGGTGCTTTCTTGCTGAGAGGTCATCGGTTATCGCCTCCCTCATAATGCACCCAGCGCGGCGCCAGCTTCAAGTTGATCATCGTCAGGACGAATACGATGATGAACAGGATCCAGGACATGGCCATCGCATAGCCCATATTGAAGTTCTCAAAGGCTTGGCGCCACATGTATAAATTATAGAACAACAAAGAGTTTGCCGGGCCGCCTTCGCCATCGCTCGACATAACATAAGCTTCCTGGAAAATCTGGAAGCCGCCGATCAGGCTGGTCACCACATCGAAAAAGATGACCGGCGTGATCATCGGCAAAGTGATGTGGAAAAACTTGCGGAATGTATTGGCGCCGTCGATTTCCGCTGCTTCGTAAAGTGTTTTGGACACCCCCTGCATACTGGCGAGATATAGAAGCATAGCGCCGCCGACACTCCATAATTTCATAAAGATAAGCGACGGTTTTGTCCATTGGGGGTCAAACAGCCAATTGGGGCCATCGATGCCGACCCAGCCGAGTATCAAATTGATCATCCCGGTGCCTGGATCGAGCAATTGCATCCATAATAAGTACACTCCGACTCCAGACAACACTGCCGGCAAATAGTACAACGTACGGAAAACCCGTATGCCTGGCACGTCCTGATTCAACAGAGCCGATAGCAAGATTGCGCCGATCGTGGTCAGAGGGACCGAAAACAGCACATAATACAAAGTGTTCCAAAGGGATGTCCAAAACAATCCGTCTTCTGTAAAGAGCCCTTGATAGTTCTCGGCTCCAACAAAGTCCATTTGGGATGTAATATTGTAATCGGTAAAACTGGCGAAGAGTGAAAAGAGCAGGGGCCCCGCCGTGAAAGCAAGAAACCCGATGATCCACGGCATCACAAAAATATAGCCATACATCGTCTCTTTCCGCCGCATAGCCGACTTTGTTTTAGCCAAGCGAAGCCCTCCTTATTCGCGTGTGTTTTTTTCAATCAATGATTCGACATCTGCCTGTGCTTCTTCAAGCGCCTGTTTTGGCGTTTTCGAACCAAGCAACACTTCATCGATTTTCGGATTGACGCTGCCCATGAAGTCAGGCGCAGCTACCGGTACCGGCGTAAGAAGAGTATCGTTCATGTATTCGGTTGCCATGCTATAAACCATGGTGCCGTCTTCAGTAAATTCGTCGGATTGTGCAGCGTTCTCAGCGGCTTCGATATTGGCGACGCTGTCAAAGTTCTGGACCGCCCAATATTCCTGTGCTTCGGCACCTGTCAAATACTTGATGAATTCATAAGAAGCTTCAGGATTGGAAGCGCCAGCTGGAATTTCAGCAACGAATCCACCGCCCCAGCTTGTATGTCCGTTTCCTGGTTCCATCTCGGGCAGTTTCGCAACACCAAAGTTCAAGTCATCTGCATAATCGCGAATTTGAGTGTAAAAAGTCGGTGCGCTGACGTACATGCCGAGGCTGCCGTTGAAGAACGGGTTGCCTTGCTGGCTGTCAATTTGGGCTTTATAGGAGTTGATGACATTGTCTCCGTACTTATCTTTCCATCCTGTCAGCCACTCCAGCGTCTCAAGGTTGGTTTCGGTGTCAATCAACACTTCATTTTCTTCATTGATGAAGTTGTGGCCATTGGCATTTAGCATCCACACGTCGTAATTGATGCCCCATAATGGATAAAACCCGATGCGCTCGTAATCATCGCCGTTTTTCACATCAAGCTTCGCGGCATATTCCTCAAGCTCCGCCCAGGTAGTCGGAGGCTGTTCAGGATCAAGGCCCGCTTCTTCAAATGCATCTTTATTGTAGAACAGCACGCGTGTATCGGTATTAAATGGCACGCCGTAAGAATCCCCTTCATGAAGGGTTGCTTCCCATAATTCGGGATAGAACTGGCCGGAGATATCATCTTCTGACATAAATTCAGCCAGGTTCATCGCCTGGTTCTGTTCCCCGCGAAGAGCGGTCGTATTGATATCATTAATAACCACATCCGGCGGGTCGCCGGCTGCAATCGCTGCAAGTTCTTTCGTCCAAATGTCTCCCCAAGGCAGATAGGTATGCTGGACTTCGATTTCATCTTGGGATGCATTGAAGTCGCTGATGATTTCTTCGATGACCGGGCGGCGAATTTCAGAGCCCCAGAAGGTCCAGAAATCGAGAACGACTTTTCCTTCCTCGTTTTCCGTGGAGCTGTCGTTGCCATTGCCGATCTGGAATCCTGCACATCCTGTGAGAAGCAGGGTGGAGGCCAAAAAAGCTGCGGGGACGGTGTACATTTTCTTCATATTCTCTCTCCTTTTCCCTTTTCATGAATATCTTCGGTTGCCATATTTTTTGCCTTTCGAAGTAATGGCCGATGAGATGTTAAGGAGCTTGCTATTCATGTCTCGAGTAGTACAGAATATTCCAGCTTCATTAGCAATGAGTATACCGTAGAGAAGCGGTGTTGCCAAATATATATTTGTAATTTACTGCTTATTCTCTATAATAGAAGAAAAAGAATCAGAGGAGACTGGGACATGGCAGAAATTAAGATTGATCACTTAGGCAAAAGGTATGACAAAGGGGCGCTGGCGGTCAGCGATTTCAATTTACATATAAAAGACGAGGAGTTTATCGTGTTTGTCGGTCCTTCGGGATGCGGGAAATCGACCACGCTGCGGATGATCGCGGGACTGGAAGAAATCTCGGAAGGTGAATTCTTCATTGACGGAAAACGCATGAACGATGTAGAGCCTAAAGCGCGCGACATCGCGATGGTGTTCCAAAACTATGCATTGTATCCGCATATGACGGTGTATGAAAACATGGCATTCGGGCTGAAGCTGAGAAAATTCAAGAAGCCCGAAATCAAGCGCCGTGTAGATGAAGCTGCTGCGATTCTCGGATTGGAAGAATACTTGAACAGAAAACCGAAAGCGCTCTCAGGAGGCCAGCGCCAGCGTGTGGCACTCGGACGCGCCATTGTCCGCGATGCAAAAGTTTTCCTGATGGATGAGCCCTTGTCGAACTTGGATGCCAAATTACGGGTGCAGATGCGCGCTGAAATCTCCAAATTGCATAACCGCCTGAAAACGACGACGATTTACGTCACCCATGACCAAACGGAAGCAATGACGATGGCTTCCCGCATCGTCGTTATGAAGGACGGTTTGATCCAGCAAGTGGGCACGCCCAAAGAAGTCTACGATTTTCCGGAAAACCGCTTTGTCGGGGGCTTTATCGGTTCACCCGCAATGAATTTTTTTGAAGGGCAGCTGGTCGATGGCGCTTTCGCTGTAGGCACTAAAAAGATGGCAATCCCTTCAAAGCTATTGGATGTCCTGAAAGGAGAAGGCTACGACAACAAGCCAATCACGCTCGGCATCCGCCCAGAGCATATCCACGTCAACAACGAAGACCTGTCGGGGATACCGGCAAGCGAATTCGATGCAACGATCACCGTCTCCGAATTGACGGGCGCCGAGACGATTCTCCATGCGGTCTATGAAGACCAGGACTTCATCGCCCGTGTCGATGCGGCAACTTCGATTGAAGCGGGGCACCAAGCAACACTCGCATTCGACATGGCGCATGTCCATTTCTTCGATACGGAAACAGGAACACGCATCAAGGCCGTAGAACGTGCGGAAGTAACTGTATAAAATCCATCAACCCCGACCGGATCACAAGCCGGTCGGGGTTTTTATATGTAACCGATAAGCACGAGAATGAATAACGATCGGGACAATTTAAATCGATGCCATTTGAAAGTCCTCGCCATCTGTCCAGGAGCAGGGCAGCAACTTTCCATTTAATGTTAAAACCGACCCTAGACCTTTTCATTATGAATAACCATATTCACTTAGCTATTCAAAGCGTGAAAATTTGAAAAAAATGGAGGAGTTCACAAAGGATAAGTTTAGAGCGGTAGATTAGGGGAAAACATCTTAACATAGAGTTTTCAAAACAAAGGAGTGGACACAGAATGGTAAAAATTGCAGTTGAACATCCATTTACATCCGTACGCGATGCATTGGTACAAAAAGGGTACCGTGCAGAAATGCTTGAAAAGAAAACAGATGCACCCGATTACGACGTAGTGGTTGTCCGTGACCAGGAAGATTTGACGGATTTCCACATGAGCGTTTCATTAGTTGAAGCAAGAGGACGCACATTGTTTGAAATCGTAGAGGAAGTCGAAGAGCGCCTCGTGCGCCAAGGCAAAATCCAGTCGCCTGCACCAATGGCACCGGAATACGGTTCTGAGTCAGGCGGAGGCGGCGGAAGCTTTGTTGCCGGAGCAGTAACAGGTGCTTTGATCGGCGCTGCAGCAGGCCTTTTGCTTGCGCCTAAGAGCGGCAAGGAATTACAGGAACAAGTGAAAGCGAAAACTTCGGATTCCAGTGAAAAAGTAAACACTTCCATCGAACAGGCGAAAGTGAAAGCTGATGAGCTGAAAGCGAAGCGCGATGAAAAGAAAGAAGAAAAAGAATTGAAGAAACAAGAAAAAGCGATTGAAAAAGAAGCAAAGCAGCAAGAAAAAGCTGAAGAAAAAGAAGAGAAAAAAGAAGAAAAAGCCCAAAAAGAGCACGACAAAGCTGAAAAGAAAGTAGAGAAAGAAATCAAAAAAGCTGAGAAAGATGCCGGCGGCGTAGATGTCGTGGAATTTGGCGAATCATCACTCGGCAAAAATTCAGACGGCGAGATTAAAGTCGAGCCAACTGACGCTAAAAAGAATAATTAATCATAAAAGGCCTCCCGCAGCTGCGGGAGGCTTTTTATATGTTGAATTATTCAGCGGCGACTTCATCGACCGGATCGTGCGGCGCAGGCTCTGGGACGAAGATGAGGACAACCAGGCCGATAATAAAGAGTACGACCAAACTCAAAACGCCTAAACTGGAATTGCCCGTGAGTTGTGAAGTGACCCCGACAAGCAAAGGCCCGGTAATCGCGGCGAATTTGCCAAAGATATTATAGAAGCCGAAAAACTCATTGGCGTTTTGCTTCGGCACCAATTTACCGAAATACGAGCGGCTCAGAGCTTGGATGCCGCCTTGGCTGGTGGCGACCAGCATCGCAAGAATCCAGAAATCCATAATGGTTTCAATGAAGACCGCATAGACGCAGACGATAATATAGACGAAAATGCCGACATACAACATTTTCTTTCCGGTAAAGCGGTCGGCTAGCTTGCCGTAGAGAATCGCAAAAGGCGCGGCCACGACTTGCGTGGCGAACAAGACGATCAATAGGCTGGTGGCACTCAATCCGAGATCGGTCCCGTAGGCAGTGGATAAGGAGATAATCGTGCCGACACCATCGATATAGAAAAAATACGCAATGAGGAACAGGAACAAGGCGCGATACTGCCGGATTTCCCGGATGGTTTTATTGAGCCGGCGAAAACTTTGGACGACAGGGCTCGCTTCGCGTTTGATGAAATGCTTTTGTTTTACATGGCGGAACAAAGGAATCGAGAACGAGATCCACCAAGCGGCGGTGATTAAAAAGGCAAGCCGGCTGGCGTTCGTGACAGACAGCGGCAGGATTTCATTTTGGGCAAGCAGGATGATCAGGATGGCGAGCGCAAATGGAATGGTCGAACCGATATAGCCGAGCCCATAGCCGAATGCGGAAACGCTGTTCATGCGCTTTTCGGTTGTGACATCGACAATGAAGGCGTCGTAGAACAAATTGGCACCGGTCGCTCCAAGTGCGGCAAATACATAACAAATCAAGAGCCATAGCCACTGGCCTTCTGGAACGAACGCAAGCATCGCCGTCGAAACCGTGCCGAGCAGGAAGAACACCGTGAAAAATTTCTTTTTCATGCCTTCATAATCGGCAATGGTGCCAAGAAGCGGGCCGAGCATCGCCAAGATGAAGGTGAAAATCGCGATGGTGTAGCTTAAATAAGCGGTTGAATCCGCAAGTTCCACTCCGGCGTCTGTTGCGGCTGCTTTATAGAAGAGCGGAAACACAGCGGTCGTGATGATGATGGAATAGGCGGAGCTGCCCCAATCGTAAAACGCCCAGCTTTTTTCCGGTTTCGTGAACTTCGCCATAGCCGAAGGCCCCCTTTTTTTGATAAGTCTATTGTACAAGAGAGAATCTAAAAAAGGGTGTTTTCGACTGAATATTTGCTG
The DNA here is from genome assembly GCF_041320495.1 of Planococcus sp. SSTMD024. Classification (NCBI taxonomy): domain Bacteria; kingdom Bacillati; phylum Bacillota; class Bacilli; order Caryophanales; family Caryophanaceae; genus Planococcus; species Planococcus sp. SSTMD024. The sequence continues at coordinate 453,433 of NZ_JBGGNS010000022.1, forward strand.
AAATTTTACAATATAAAGCAAAAGGAAACCAACCCCCTGTATTTGAGGCAAAGCCCTTAATCCGCTACACTGATGAAAGAAAGCGAGTGAATGGAATGAAGTTGGTATCGTGGAATGTAAATGGCCTGCGGGCCGTAATGAAAAAAGGGTTTATGGATTTCTTTGAGACAGTTGACGCCGATATCTTGTGTGTCCAGGAAATTAAATTGCAGGAAGGCCAGATTGATTTGGAGCTTCCGGGTTATCATGCATATTGGAATTATGCGCAGAAGAAAGGCTATTCAGGAACTGCTGTCTTCACCAAACAGCGCCCATTGAATGTCCGTTACGGGGTCGGTCTCGAGGAGCACGACACGGAAGGCCGGCTGATCACATTGGAGTTTCCTGAATTTTATTTGGTCAATAGCTATACGCCGAATTCCCAGCATGGATTGCTGCGTCTTGCGTACCGTCTATTATGGGAAGACAAGCTGCTTTCGTATATCCAGCATTTGGACCTCGAAAAGCCTGTCATTCTGTGCGGGGACTTGAATGTGGCGCATCAGGAAATCGATTTGAAAAACCCGAAAGCCAATAAAAAGAATTCGGGCTTCACGCCGGAAGAACGCGGGAAGATCAATAATTTCCTCGGCAGCGGTTTTGTGGATACGTTCCGCCATTTCCATCCGGATGAAGGCGGCCATTATTCATGGTGGTCCTATCGTTCGAATTGCCGGGAGAAGAATGTCGGCTGGCGAATTGATTATTTCATCGCTTCCAACCGTCTCATCGGGCGAATGAAGAGTGCGGCGATCCATACTGATGTCCACGGTTCGGATCATTGCCCGGTGGAGCTGCAATTGAGCGATTCGCCGGCGTAAGGGTTATTCATATTATTCATCATAAAAACCAAAAACCGGCAAGCCTGGAGAAAAATCTGGCTTGCCGGTTTTTGTCTCATAATAGAGTTCCACGTGAAACATTTAAACGTTCATGACTCGCTGTGCCAGGCGTTTGCAATTGTCCTGGTCAAAATAGTCGATGTACTCTTCGGCTTTCCCATACCATTCGTTGTGCGTAATATTGTTATCAACCATATAGGTGAGTGTGTTATAGACATCTTCCACTGTCGACGATTTATAACCGTATAGGTCTTTATCGAGGTCGAGATAGGAACCGCGTTTTTCCGTATATTCCTGTTGGTCGAACATGAAGAAAATGATCGGTTTGTTCAAATACAGGAAATCCCAGGAAACACTTGTGATATCGGTCAGAAGCATATCGTTTTCTTCAATCGAACGCTCAATGGATGCGTGGTTGAAATCCAGGAATTCGATGCCGTAATCCTGGTCGGCAAGCGGAAAGAAATGTTCCTCAAATCGCTTCATGAACGGGTGCAGGGCAATTTGGAGATGGATGCCGTTGGACTTCAGGAGTTCACGTATCCCATCGTGCTCCAACAAGCCAATTGTGCTGCGGAAGTAATTGCTTTCGAGAAACTCTTCCCGCGAAAGGTCGAATAGCCATTCGCGCCAAGTCATCATCATCAGGATACGCTTCATTTCTTTTGGCGGCTGATTTGGCAAGTAGCGGTCAAAGCGGGGAAATCCGGTGACGATGAGTTTTTCTTCAGGGATTTTCCATTTGTCGCGTTTCAGCTCGTATTCATAACGCGAGGCACAGTTGAAATAATTTGTCCGCTTGAGGAGTGGAATATCTTCTTTTTGGATGAGGATTTTCTTGAAGCCTTCGATGCCGTGGCTAACGTGCGTAATGATCGTCCGGCGGTTCAAATTCAAGAATTTATCGGCGGATGGCACAATATCATAAAGCAAGGAATGCCCATGGAATGTGTAATCCGCTCGGAAAAACAGCAAGTAATTGCGGAAGCTGCCAAGCCGCACGGCATTCGGTATACGGCCGTCATTCGCGTAGTCGGTCTTTGAGTCATACATCCAATAAGCCGTGACTTGTTCTGCATGGTTATTCACCAAATATTTATGGAAAACGGCAGCGTTGTCTTCGTATTTTTCTCCGAGGTTTCCTCCTACCAGGGCGATTTTAGGGCCTTTTGCATTTCGGTAAAACCGGGAGAGAATATAGGCCGCTGATACTTTCAAAAAAACTTTCAAAGGGTCCCATCTCCCTTTCTCTTTCAAGGTAACGCTCATTTCCAGCCCTGCTTTCTGTTAGTCGATTCCATTCTAGTTTTCCATATCCAGCGGGATTTGTCTATTCCAAGGGAAGCGGGGATGTTTTTTAGATGGCAAAAGAGCCTACTATAGAGAACGGGCCTGCATCGAAGGGAGGAGTTGGCAGAAAATAGGTTTATTTGGTTGCGAGTATGGGAAGAAGGAAATGATGGCATTAAAACGAAGGAGGATTCTCATGAAGGACGATAACAAAGAGCTTAAAAACAAAATGTCTGAAGGCGAAAATCAAGAAACCTTGACCAATCGCCAAGGGCATCCGGTAAAAGACAACCAGAATTTGCGGACTATCGGAAATCGAGGGCCGGCGACTCTTGAAAACTATAACTTCATCGAAAAGATCTCTCATTTTGACCGTGAAGAAATACCGGAGCGCATTGTCCACGCACGCGGTGCAGGGGCATTCGGTTATTTCGAGACTTATGGAACTGTCGGCGATGAGCCGGTTGAAAAATACACGCGCGCCAAAGTGTTTTCAGGCAAAGGCAAACAGACGCCATTGCTTGTGCGCTTTTCGACGGTGGCAGGATCGCGCCACTCTCCTGAAACGGCACGCGACCCGCGCGGCTTTGCCGTGAAAATGTATACGGAAGATGGCAACTGGGACCTGGTCGGGAACAACTTGAAGATTTTCTTTATCCGCGATGCGATGAAATTTCCGGATATGATCCACGCTTTTAAAAACGACCCGGTTTCCAACGTGCCGGATCCGGAGCGGATGTTCGACTTTGTCGCCCGTTCCCCGGAAGCGACGCATATGATCACGTTCCTGTTCTCCCCTTGGGGCATTCCAGCAACCTACCGCCATATGCAAGGCTCTGGCGTCAACACCTATAAATGGGTCAATGATAAAGGCGAAGCGGTCCTTGTCAAATACCATTGGGAGCCGAAACAAGGCATCCGCAACTTGACGCAGGCAGAAGCCGATGAAATCCAGGCGAAAAACGTCGGGCATGCAACGGAAGACCTTTACGATTCAATCGAAAACGGTGACTATCCGGAATGGGAGCTGTTCGTGCAGATCATGAGCGACGATGAGCACGCCGAACTCGACTTCGACCCGCTGGATGATACGAAATTATGGCCGATGGATAAATTCCCGTTCTTGCCAGTCGGCAAAATGGTCTTGAACCGCAATCCGGAGAATTACCATGCGGAAATCGAGCAGGCAGCATTCGGTACCGGCGTCCTTGTCGACGGCATGGATTTCTCGGATGATAAAATGCTAATTGGCCGTACGTTCTCGTATTCCGACACACAGCGCTACCGTGTTGGGGCGAATTATTTGAAACTGCCGGTCAACGCACCGAGAAAGCGTGTAGCGACCAACCAATACGGCGGGGCAATGGACGTGCCGCGCGGTGAGAATGCGAAGAATCCGCATATCAACTATGAACCGTCCGTACTTGGCGGATTCAAGGAAGCAGACCGCCCGGATACGCCGGATCATGAGCCAGAATACCAGGGCAAATTGACGAAGGCACCAATCGACCGGACGAATAATTACGGCCAGGCCGGTGAAACGTACCGTAGCTTCGAGGACTGGGAACGCGAAGAATTGATCAACAATCTTGGCGATGCCTTGTCCGCATGCGATCCGCGCATCCAAGAGGAAATGGTGCATCACTTCACGCAAGCCGATGAAGACTACGGCCGCCGCGTCCGTGAGAACATCGATATGAAAGTGAAGGAAATGAACGAAATGAAAGACAGTGAAGACGCCGAACCGAAGCTCTACGGCAAGCCGGCAGCGAGCAAAGTAGCTCAAGCCGCCAGCTCTAAAGGGCACGGGGCAGAACGTTATTAAATAGAAAAACCGGTGAGTTCAAAACTCACCGGTTTTTGTTATGGATTCAAAGAGGAATGATTGACCCCGAAGACGTTTTCCACATCGATCAAGAAGGCGATGCCTTTTCCCGGAGCGTCAAGATCGACTGCTTGTTCGATGCTCGCGACCACTTTTTCCGCAAATGCAGAAGGTACCAATGTCAGGACGACATCTTTTTCCGGGTCGATCGTAAAGTTCATGAATTTCTTCTGTTCGTTGACCCCTGTGCCGCGCCCTTCCAGAATGGTCCCGCCTTCAGCACCGGCTTCAGCGGCAGCTTTGACGACTTGCCCCGAATCCCCGGAATTGACGATAGTCACAATCAATTGAAAATCTTTCGGTTCTGGCATTTTTTCCACTCCTCGCTTCTTTTTTCGGTCGTCTTCGCGGTCAGTGAGATGGGGGACCCCCAACAATTGGCTCAGGTGGATAGTAAAACCGAGACCGTAACCGGATTTGCCTAATTTTCCGGCATGGCTGATCGCTTCGGCGACGGCCAGTTCGATTTCACCGTCGACAGCGATAAAGACGACATCTTTTTCGTGTGTAGCGGGAAGCCCGAGAAAAGTGGGCTTTTCGTTTCTCCCGATTCCTTCCGCATACAGCACCGTCGCTCCGTCTGCACCGGCTTCTTTCGCCGCTGCGATGACATCTCTCGAAGCGCCGCGTTTTACAATGGCAATCATCAGTCTATGATTCAGATTCATGGTTTTGATTCCCTGCCTTTCGGTTAAAGAGTAAGCCGACAACGAGAACGGCGATAATCGGCGTCAGTGCCACAAGCGCAATCATCCCGAAGCCATCGACAAGCGGATCCCGTCCTTCTGTTACAGAAGCGATGCCGACTGCTACGGAGACGATAAATGTGACAGTCATCGGACCGGTCGCGACGCCGCCTGAGTCAAAGGCGATCGCGATGAATGTGCGTGTGGAGAAAAAAATCAGGATCAGTGCGATAAGATAACCTGGCAGGATGAAATACCAGATCGACCAGCCCGTCAAAATCCGCAGCATCGACAAAGCGATGGATAAGCCGACCCCCGTCGATAAGGTGTAGAGCATGACTTGCGAGGAAATGTAACCGCCCGTTTCGCGGTCGACCTCTTCGTTCATGATGCGGACAGCAGGTTCAGCGAATGTCGCCACAAATCCGAGCACAAAGCCAATCGGGATAATCGCCCAGCGATACTGCCAATCGCCAAGTTCCGCGCCCATTAATTCACCGAAGGGCATGAAACCGATATGGACGCCTTGCAGGAAGAAGGCCAATCCGAAAAATGTCAAAACGAATCCGAGGCCGGTTTGCAAAACGCGTTCTTTCGGCAATTTGAGCATGAACAATTGAAATACGCTGAAAAATACGACAAGCGGGAGGAGGGCCATGGTGACTTCAATCAGCACTTCCCCGAAACCCTGGAAAATATGCAAGTTCACCGGTACAGCACCCCCAGGAGCATGACAGCGATAATGGGGCCGATTGAAGCCAGCCCAATCAAGCCGAAGCCTTCACCGCTGCTCGGCTTATCGGAGCGCAAGACAGAAGCAACGCCAATGCCCAGCGCCAAAATGAACGGGACTGCCATCGGACCGGTCGTAACGCCCCCAGCATCGAATGAAATCGGGATGAACGCTTCGGGCACGAAGAACGAGAGAAGGAAGACGACGGAATAGCCGCCGATCAGCATGTAATGGATAGGGATGCTGAAGAGTGTCCGGACCATCGCCAAGGCGACGAAAATCGCTAAGCCGATCGATACCGACAAGATGAGGATGTTCCGTGAAATGCCCCCTCCCGAAACCTCGTCGATTTGATTGGCCAAAACGCGGACATCGGGCTCTGCGATCGTGACAGCGAGCCCCAGCACGAGACCTGTCCCGATGATCAGCCATGGTTTGCGGGTCAAGGGCAGCTTCTTGCCGATCAATTCACCGATCGGCAGCAGCCCTGCATTGACGCCGAGCAGGAACAGGAAAAAGCCGGTGCCGACGAAAATGACCCCGATTAAAAACTGCAGCAGCGCTTCGAGCGGAAGGCGGATAATCAGGACTTGAAGCAAAATAACAACAATCGTGACAGGAAGAATGGCAGAGGCGACTTCTTTAAACGTGCTTTTGACATTTTCCATGCAGCATCTCCTTTACAGCGGATTTGGGTATTGCATATCGCGCGGCGGATAGGACAAGGAACTCAGCAATCGTCAGGGGAAAGAAAGAACATGCACGAACAGGAGGAATGAAGATGAAGAAGAACAAGAAAACTGAACCGATGCTTCCCCCGGAACTAGAAACAATTTCTTTTATTGAAGCATTAGATGATGGATATGTCCATGATTGCCGGATTGTTTCTGAAGAATTACCGGCAGGAAAAATTCATTTTGACCGGGTGCTGTTCGAGAATGTCAGGTTTTTGGAAGGGGAATGGGAACGCAGTGAGTTTGCGGACGCTGTGTTCATCAATTGTGATCTGTCAAACGCCGGCATGGGCCGTGCGGTGTTCCATCGGGTGAGGTTCAAGGATTGCCGATTGCTCGGAACGGATTTTACAGAAAGCACAATCCGCTATACACACTTTGAAGACTGCCGGCTTGATTATGCAGTTTTCGGGTTTTCCCATATACGCGACGTGTCTTTCAACCAGAGTGTTCTGCGGCAGGCGGATTTCTATGAAGTGAATCTGGACAATGCACAATTCTTTTGCAGCGATTTAAACGAAGCCAATTTTACTGGAACGTCCCTTAAAGGCGCTGACTTTAGCTCGAGCCGCTTCGAGGAACTGCAATTGACAACGGAATTGCTGGCAGGGTGCAAAGTATCTACGGATCAAGCTTTGCTGTTTGCCCGAAAACTGGGATTAATCATCGTGAAATAAGATTTTTTTAATTTTTTTATGCTTTATGTCCTGGTTGATTTCCAATAATTATAATAAATAGTTACTGTTCACTAAATATTCATTTTATTTTAAAAAATTATCCATAAAATGATTGCTCATTCACTTCGATTGCAGTATATTTAAAATAATTAGAAATTTACTAAAAGGAGCAGGAATCAACTATGAAGCAGCTAAGCAAAAAAATAAAAGATTTGAGAGAAGCGAGAGGCCTTTCCCCTGAAGAGCTTGCTGACCGTTTGGGCTTTGCGAAAAGCACGGTATGGGCATATGAAAGCGGGAAGAAACAAGTATCAGTTGTTCACCTGGAACGCCTTGCCGATTTCTTTGAAATTTCTGTGGATAGTTTTTTGGACCGCAACGACCGCACGATCAATGTGGATCTTCAAAATACGAATTTCTTGAACGAATATACAGTGATGCTCGATGACCAGCCATTGAATGAAGCAGAACTCGCCGAGGCGGCTTCCTTTATCCAAGTGAAACGCCGCATGGGCAGCTACGGCTTGGCGACTTGATGAATGTGTGCGTGAAACCATGAGCCTGTTCTCCTGTAACGAGGAGGGCGGGTTTTTTCGTGTGGCAAAAGCAATCGATAAATTGTTTTTGACGGAATTATCTGTCAAAATAAAAAGAGACTTAAGGGAATGGCGGTGAGGGTTTGAGAAGATACATAATGTACGAAACATACCGGCTGGGGATTCTCATCGACCATCTAAAAGCGGAGGACTTGATCAGGCAAATCGATGAATATATTGAAGAAACGCCAGTTCAGCAGATTCCCCATATTTTTTATGTCCTGTCGCTGGCGAGCAACCGCCGCATCATGATTGAATTGCTGACGGATTTGGCGAGAGGTGTCGACGAAGAGCTGCCCGCATCGATTGTCGCCGGCATCTTGTACAAGGACCGCGGGCGGTATAAAGTGGATGAGCTATACGGGAAAATCGGGATGCTGGCTTCGCTGCTCGCTGATGATGACAGTGAAATCGCGACAAGTTTCCGTGAACTGAAAGAATCCTACGATGAATTGCAGGCGGTGTACGGGCGGCGATTCAAAAGAAAAAAGGCCCGGGAGCGCATGCTTGCCCGAAGTGAAAAAGTACTTGAGGAAACGCTTGCTGAATACGCCCATTTTGCGGAAGAGATGGACCGCAAAGAATGGTGGCTCAATTAAACCTGTTTATTCTATTTGCTATGGGGAAGACAAACTATAGCAACTTATGGAATCAGGAGGAGAAAACAATGAGCAAAACGATTTTCATTACAGGCGCCGGCAGCGGGCTAGGGAAAGGCGCGGCATTGGGGCTTGCCGCAAAAGGGCATAGAGTGATTGCGCCAGTCGAAACAGCCCCTCAAGTGACATCGCTCCGTGAAGCGGCATCGGATGCTGGGGTCGAATTGACGACATTCAAGATGGACATCAAAAACCCGCAGGACTTGGCACAGATGCTCGAATACGATTTTGATATCTTCGTGGCGAATGCGGCCATCAACGAAGGCGGCCCACTCGGGGAAGTGCCAATGGCAAACTTCCGTGAACTATTTGAAGTGAACGTCTTCCAAACGCTTGAAACGGCGCAAATCGCTGCCCGTAAATTTGTCGAAAAAGGCCAAGGCAAAATCATCTTCCTGTCTTCGATGGCAGGCATCATGTCGACGCCTTATGTCGGCCCGTATACAGCGACAAAACACGCCATCGAAGCGATTGCGAAAACGCTGCGCAAGGAAATGGCGGAATTCGGCGTGCAAGTGGCTACGATCAACCCGGGCGCATTCGACACAGGCTTCAATGACCGCAGTGCCGAAGCGAAGTGGAAATGGTTTGATGAGAAAATTCACTTCACGCGCCCCGAGGACATGAAAGAAGCGGAGAAAGGCTTGGAAGACCAATTCGATCCACAAGACATGATCGATAAAATGGTGGAGATCATCCCGCAGGATTCGCATAAATTCCGCACGGCTTACCCGCAAGAAACCGAACAGCAGATGAAAGACGAAGAAGCGAAGCATTGGGAGCTAGAGATCTAAGCGGAAAGGGCGATGGCCATGAATCCGGAACGACTGGTTTGGGGGATTATGGAGCAGGGCGTGGAGAATGCCGGCGAAGCTTGCCGCTTGTTCGACGCGCTTGAGCCCGTCGACCCGCACGAAATGTTCGGCACGTGGAAAGGGCATGAATTGCCTACAGGACACCCTCTGGACGGCTGGCTTGAAGAAACGGGCTGGTATGGCAAAGCTTTCCACAGCACGGAGCACGTCGACCCGTTGCTGTTCAAGGCCCCTTTTGGAAAACCGTTCCCGCTGCATCCGTTCCCGCCCGGCCTGATCGCCAATCTGTTGAGCGGCGCGAGAGGTGCAGCGCGGCTCCGCAAGATGGAATGGCGCGGAAAAATGAGTGCAGTGATGATATACGATCAATTGCCGATCCAGGACCATTTCCGGAAAGTGAATAAGGACGTGCTGCTCGGCATGATGGATTGGAAAGGCATGAAGCAACCTTATTTTTTCCTGTTGGCCAGAGTATACGATTGAGATCATTTTCACTGCTGCGATTCAAATGAAAAGGCCTTTTCAGCCACCCCGGAAAATAATCGATTTCCTTGGGTGGCTTTTCGTATGCAAAAAAAGAAATAGCCCTTCAAATATGGTAAGCTACGTTCATAGCAAAACAGTATGGGGAGTGTTCAAAGGTGTTGGAACAAGCAAGAAAACTACTGCAGTCGCATTTCGGGTATGATAGCTTCCGGACCGGCCAGGAGCAGGCCATCACACAAGTTTTCGATGGCCAAAATACGATTTGCGTCATGCCGACAGGCGGCGGGAAATCGATGTGCTACCAGATTCCTGCCCTTGCCATGGAAGGGACGACGATTGTCGTCTCGCCGCTGATCTCCCTGATGAAAGATCAAGTCGACTCATTGCAGGCAGCCGGAATTCCAGCTGCTTCTATTAATAGTTCGCTCGATTTCCATGAAGTCCGTGAAATTCTTCATGAAGTGCAGATGGGCATCATCAAATTATTGTATATCGCCCCAGAGCGCCTCGACTCGGAAATATTTTTGGATGGCCTGCAAGGCGTCAAGGTTCCGCTTATCGCAGTCGATGAAGCGCATTGCATCTCGCAATGGGGCCATGATTTCCGGCCGAGCTACCGCCTGATCAGCCGCATGCTGGAAATTTTCCCGGACAATCCGACTGTGCTTGCACTGACGGCAACGGCGACGCCTCAAGTGCGGGAAGATATTTGCCGCATCCTGGATATCGAAGAACAAAATACGGTCATCACCGGTTTTGAACGGGCGAACTTAAGCTTTTCGGTCATTCAAGGCCAGGACCGCGAACGCTTTATCCGGGATTATGTCCAAAAAAATGATAACGAAGCGGGCATCATTTACGCAGCGACGCGCAAAACGGTGGATTCGGTCTATGAATCGCTCGTCAAACGCGGCGTCAAAGCGGCGAAATACCATGCCGGCATGCCGGACGACGAACGCCGCCTCGGCCAAGAACGCTTCTTGAACGATGAAGTGACGGTGATGGTGGCGACCAATGCGTTTGGAATGGGCATCGACAAATCGAATATCCGCTACGTCATCCATTACCAGCTGCCGAAAAACATGGAAAGCTATTATCAGGAAGCAGGGCGTGCGGGAAGGGACGGCTTGCCGAGTGAGTGTATCGTCCTTTACGCTTCGCAGGATGTCCAGACGCAGCGTTTTTTGATCGACCAGGCGCAAGACCCTTCGCGCATCCCGGGTGAATTGAAAAAGCTCCAGGGCATGGTCGATTATTGCCACACGGAAAACTGCCTCCAGCAATTCATCGTCCATTATTTCGGCGATGGGAGTGCGGCCCCGTGCGGCCATTGCGGAAATTGTGTCGACGAACGGGAAGGCCAGGATGTCACGGAAGATGTCCAGAAAGTCCTGTCGTGCGTCATCCGCATGGGACAGAAATTCGGCAAGACGATGACGGCCCAAGTATTGACCGGCTCACGCAATAAGAAAGTGCTCGATTTCCGCTTCGATCAATTGTCGACCTACGGCGTGTTGAAGCATATGAATTCAAAAGAAGTGTCGAACCTCATCGAATTCATGATTTCGCAGGAATTGCTGGCAGTCGAACAAGGCAGCTTTCCGACGATTTTCGTCCCGGACGGCGGGCGCGATGTTTTGCTTGGAAAACGCCGCGTCATGAGAAAAGGCGCTGTCGTGACGAAGCGGATCGCCACCAACGATCCGCTATTCGAGGAATTGCGCACGGTCCGCAAGAAACTGGCGGATGAGGCGGGAGTTCCGCCATTTGTCATCTTTTCGGATAAGAGCTTGCAGGACATGGTGGCGCGCAAACCGAAAGATGAGGAGGCGTTCCTTGAAGTCAACGGCGTCGGCGCAAACAAATTGGAGAAGTACGGGGAATACTTTCTTGAAGCGATCCGGATGTATGAAACTGTGAATAATTCGTAGCGATTCGGTTGCCTGAACAGAGTCGTTTGCCTTATGCGTCAGTATGAAAAATTGGGTAAATCAAGAAAATTTTATAGCTAGTGTAAAAGAGCGCGGAAAAATGATTCATTTTCCGCGCTCTTTTTATATAGAAAATTCTAAGCGGGCGCGAGCGGAAAACCAGTTCGGGACGCAAGCTTTTTCCGAGTGATCCATCAAAAGGTCCTCATCCGAATTGTATAATTACTGGGAAAAAGCGGCTGCCGGAAAAAGGTGTCGAAAAAAATACTGTATCAATATACACAAATAACGAATAAAGAAGAAACGCTATACGCCTTATTTGAAAGCGGTTTCACTTAAAATCCTAGAATTTGTAATGAACCGTCAAGCACTTGATAAATTTTTCACAAAATGCAATTGTATATATATTCAGTTATATGATATACTATCATAATATTATGACAAATTAGCGTGTAAAAGGAGGCGGTTTTATTGAGTAAGAAAGAGTATCCGATCGCACAAGGACTGTATCATCCCGACCAGGAACATGAAGCTTGCGGCATTGGGATGATCGCTAATATAGACGGCAGAAAATCGCACAACATTGTCCAGAACGCAGTGAACATCCTGTGTAACTTGGAGCACCGCGGCGGCCAATCATCCGATACGAGCACAGGGGACGGCGCCGGTATTTTGACACAGATTCCGCACCGCTTTTTCCTGAAGCAATGTGAAAAAGAAGGAATCGTCCTGCCGGAAGAAGGGAAATACGGCATCGGCATGATCTTCATGCCACAGGATTATGATCTTCGCATGAAAGCAAAAGACATTATCCAGCGCATCGTCAAAGAGGAAGGCCAGGAAGCACTCGGCTGGCGCCCTGTGCCGGTCAACGATTCATTTGTCGGGAATGTCGCGGCGAAAACCAAGCCGGTCATCCGCCAAATCTTCATCGGCGCATCAGCGGAGCTTGAGACGCGGATGGACTTGGAGCGCCGTTTGTATATTATCCGCAAACGCATCGAGCAGGAAATGGGCGGCGTAGAAGAATTCAAAGACGTCTATTTCAGCAGCTTGTCTGCCGGCACGATTGTCTATAAAGGCATGCTCATCCCGGAACAATTGGATTCATTCTATATCGACCTCAACCATCCCGAATTCAAATCGGCGTTGGCACTCGTCCACTCACGGTTCAGTACGAATACCTTCCCGAGCTGGCAGCGTTCCCACCCGAACCGCTACTCCATCCATAACGGCGAATTCAATACGCTTCGCGGAAACGTCAACTGGATGAGAGCCCGCCAGCTCGCCTGCAACTCCCCTTATTTCAATGACCAGGATTTGCAAAAAGTCCTGCCGGTCATTGATGAGACAGGAAGCGATTCGTCGATGTTCGACAATTGTTTCGAATTCCTCCATCTATCAGGCCGTTCGCTTGCGCATACGGCGATGATGATGGTCCCGGAGCCATGGGTCAACGATCAATCGATCGACAAGAAAAAGCGCGATTTCTACGAATACCACAGCACGCTTATGGAACCGTGGGACGGCCCGGCGGCACTGGTCTTTACAGACGGACGCCAGATTGCAGCCTGCCTCGACCGCAACGGCTTGCGCCCGGCGCGCTATTATATTACGAAAAGCGGCATGATCGTACTCGGCTCGGAAGTCGGGGCGCTCGACATCTTTTCGGATGACATCATCTATAAAGACCGCCTGCGCCCAGGGAAAATGCTGCTGGTCGACCTCGAAGCCGGCAAGATTATCCCGGATGACGAAATCAAAACGCAGATCGCTTCCGAACTCCCTTATAAAGATTGGGTCGAAAACAATTTGTTCGATTTGGGCGATTTGCCGGAACCGAAAGAAGTCGTGCATCCAAACGGGGAAGGGCTATTGAAGCAGCAGCTTGCTTTCGGCTATACGCAGGAAGAAGTCCAGAAAATCATCAAACCGCTGGCGTCAGACGGGAAAGATCCGGTCGGCTCAATGGGCTACGACTCGCCGCTTGCGGTATTGTCGAAAAAACCCCAGCTTTTGTACAACTACTTTAAGCAATTGTTTGCACAAGTTACCAACCCGCCAATTGACGCCATCCGTGAGCAAATCATCACGGCAGCCCGGACGACGATCGGGGCTGAGGGCAATCTGGTGGATCCGAAACCGGAAAGCGCACGCCATATCCGTCTTGAAACACCGGTCTTATTGAATGCAGAACTTGAAAGGCTGCGCCAGCAGAACTTGCCTGAGTTCAAGGCAGTCACTTTGCCGATCCTGTTTAAGGCGGATGGAGGTGCAGAGGCGATGGAAGCGCGTTTGGAAGCCTTATTCGCAGAAGCGGACGAGGCCATCAAACAAGGTGCGACGCTTGTCATCTTGTCCGACCGCGGCGTCGACAGCGCGCATGCGGCGATTCCTGCATTGCTTGCCGTATCCGGGCTTCATCACCATTTAATCCGGCAAGGCACACGGACGCGCATGAGCATCCTCCTCGAATCTGCAGAACCGCGCGAAGTCCATCATTTCGCGATGCTGATCGGGTACGGTGCGGAAGGAATCAATCCCTACCTGGCATTCGAATCGATTGAAGACCTGGTGGCGAAAGACGATATCCACGGCATGAATATTGAACAGGCCGAAACAAGCTATGTACAAGCCGTAACGGACGGAATCATTAAAATATTGTCTAAAATGGGCATTTCAACCATTCAAAGTTACCGTGGCGCCCAGATTTTCGAAGCGATCGGCATCCATATGGACGTCATCGACAAATATTTCACGCGTACATCTTCGCGCCTCGGCGGCATCGGCCTCGATATCATCGCCAAGGAAGTCCTGCTTCGCCACGCGTCTGCCTATCCTGAACGCGAAGGGGCAAACCAGGCACTGGAGTCGGGCGATGAGTACCAGTACCGGGAAAACGGCGAAGACCATCAATACAATCCAATGACGATCCATACGCTTCAGCAAGCGTGCCGGACAAACAATTACGACACATTCCGCAAGTATTCGAAGCTGTTGACCGATGAAAAAGCCAATCTCCAATCATTGCGCGGCTTATTGAAATTCAAAGACCGCACGCCGGTCCCGATCGAAGAAGTCGAAACGGTCGAAGAGATTTGTGCACGCTTCAAGACCGGCGCCATGTCTTATGGGTCGATCAGTAAAGAAGCCCACGAAGCATTGGCAATCGCCATGAATAAAATCGGCGGCCGCAGCAACTCGGGAGAAGGCGGCGAAGAAGTTTCACGCTTTATCCCGGATGACAACGGCGACAGCCGCAGAAGCGCAATCAAGCAAGTCGCATCCGGCCGCTTCGGCGTTACAAGCCATTACCTGGTCAATGCCGACGAAATCCAGATCAAAGTCGCACAAGGGGCGAAACCTGGAGAAGGCGGGCATTTGCCAGGCAAGAAAGTGTATCCGTGGATTGCGGAAGTGCGCGGTTCGACAACGGGCGTTGAATTGATTTCACCGCCCCCGCACCACGACATCTATTCGATCGAAGATTTAGCCGAGCTGATTTTCAACTTGAAAAACGCCAACCCGCGTGCGCGCATCAGCGTGAAATTGGTATCGGCCGTCGGTGTCGGCACGATCGCAGCAGGCGTTGCCAAAGGCCGTGCGGATCTTGTCTTGATCAGCGGCTATGACGGCGGCACAGGCGCTGCGCCGAAAACGAGCTTGAAGCATACCGGCTTGCCATGGGAAATCGGGCTTGCGGAAACGCATCAGACGCTTCTGTTGAACGGCCTGCGCGACCGCATCGTCGTCGAAACAGACGGCAAGATGATGACGGGCCGCGACGTCGTTACGGCAGCGCTCTTGGGTGCCGAAGAATATGGCTTCTCGACAGCGCCGCTCGTTGTCCTCGGATGCGTTATGATGCGCGTCTGCCATTTGGATACATGCCCAGTCGGGATTGCGACGCAAAACCCGGAACTGCGCAAAAAATATACGGGCGAAGCAGATCACGTGGCAAACTTCATGCGCTTTATCGCTATGGAAGCACGCGAATTGATGGCGGAGCTTGGGTTCCGCACAATCAACGAAATGATCGGGCGCACCGATGTGCTCGAAACGAATAAAGCGATCAAGCACTGGAAAGCGGAAGGGCTGGATTTGACGCAGCTTCTTTATCAACCGGACCTGCCGGAAAAAGTCGGCCGCTATGCAACGATCAAGCAAGACCACGGTTTGAAGCATACGCTCGATGTACAGGAGCTTCTCCCGCGCTGCCGCAATGCGATCGAAACTGGCGAACGGGTTGAAGTATCGACCGCCATACGTAATATTCACCGCGCGACCGGGACGATCATCGGCAGTGCCATCTCCCGCAAATACGGAGCGGAGGGCTTGCCGGAAGATACCATTACATTGAACTTCCAAGGCTCAGCCGGGCAAAGCTTCGGTGCGTTCGTTCCAAAAGGCATGACGCTCAATTTGATCGGAGACTCCAACGACTTTGTTGGAAAAGGCTTATCCGGCGGCAAGATCATCGTTAAGCCGGCAGTGGATTCCACATTCCTTCCCGAGAAGAACATCATCATCGGCAACGTGTCGTTCTACGGTGCTTCAGCTGGCGAAGCATATATCCACGGCATGGCCGGCGAGCGTTTCGCTGTCCGCAACTCTGGCGCGAAAATCGTCGTCGAAGGCGTCGGCGACCATGGCTGTGAATACATGACAGGCGGGCGCGTCGTCATTCTTGGAGATACCGGCAAGAACTTCGCAGCCGGCATGTCAGGCGGTGTCGCCTATGTCCTGGATGAAGATGAGACATTCAGCGCATGCTGCAATCCTGAAATGGTGCATATGCAGCCGCTCGCAGACCCTCTTGAAATCGCGGAACTGAAAGAGATGGTCGAAAACCATGTCCGCTACACAGGAAGCCTGAACGGCAAACGCGTGTTGGATCATTGGGAGATTCTGTCTGCCAAATTCGTCCGCGTTATTCCGAAAGCCTATTTGAAGATCAACGAACGCATCAGCAAGCTGCAAAACAGCGGCATGGCGAAATTCGATGCTGAAATGGCCGCATTCGAAGAAAGCAAAATGGCTTCGGCTGGCAAGTAATAACGCCGGCACTAGCTGCCTTTCATAGAGAAAAGCTTGAAAAATATGCGAACTGGAGGGAAACGATGGGGAAGATAACCGGATTTATGGAATATGACCGTCAGACTGTAAAAGAACGCGACCCGGCACAGCGGACGAAAGACTGGAAAGATTATACGATTCCGCTATCTGAACAGGAAGTACAAAAGCAAGGGGCGCGCTGCATGGATTGCGGCGTCCCGACGTGCCAGACTGGCATGGATCTCGACAACGGCACGACCGGCTGCCCCGTCAATCACTTGATTCCGGAGTGGAATGATCTTGTCTATCGCGGCCAATGGAAAGAAGCGCTTCACCGTGAACATTTGAAGAATAATTTCCCTGAATTCACCGGCGTCGCTTGCCCAGCTCCGTGCGAAGGGGCTTGTGTTCTCGGCATCAACGAACCGCCTGTCGCCATCCGCACGGTCGAGCGCTCGATCATCGAACGCGGATTTGCGGAAGGCTGGGTGGTTCCGGAACCACCGAAACACCGCACCGGCAAAAAAGTGGCTGTCGTCGGTTCGGGTCCTGCCGGGCTCGCGGCGGCAGCGCAATTGAACAAAGCGGGCCATACCGTTACGGTGTTCGAAAAAAGCGACCGCATCGGCGGCTTACTGACGTACGGCATTCCTGAAATGAAATTGCCATACGATATGGTCATGCGCCGCGTCAAGATCCTTGAACAGGAAGGCATCACGTTCGTGACGAATGTCGAAGTCGGCAAAAATTATCCTGCAACGAAATTGCGCGATGATTTCGATTCGGTCATCATGGCGACCGGTGCGACCGTCCACCGCAACATCGACGTCGAAGGGCGCGACTTGGAAGGCGTGCATTTCGCAATGGACTTCCTGCATGCCAGCACGAAAAGCTTGCTCGATTCCGATTTGCAAGACGGCAACTACATCTCGGCAAAAGGAAAAGACGTCATCGTCATCGGCGGCGGCGACACCGGGACGGACTGTCTCGCAACTTCCGTCCGCCATGGATGCAAGAGCCTCGTGCAATTCGATGTGTATGATCAAAAAGGCGCTATCCGTGACGAAAAAGGCAACCCATGGCCGCAATACCCGAAAATTCACCGCGTGGAATACGGCCACAAAGAAGCGGCCGCAACGTTTGGTGACGACCCGCGTGCATATGCGGTCATGACGAAGAAATTTGTCGGCGACGAAAACGGGCACGTGAAAGAAGTTCATACCGTCAACGTCAAGCTGAAAATCGACGAACAAGGCAACCGCATCCGCGAAGAAATCCCGGGAACGGAAAAAGTCTGGAAAGCGGACCTGATCTTGATTGCTATCGGCTTTAGCGGCCCTGAACAGCTGCTGATTGACCAGTTGAATGTGGAGACGCACGCCAATTCACGCGTCAAAGCCGAATACGGCGATTACCGCACGAATGTCGAAGGCATCTTTGCGGCTGGCGATATGCGCAGAGGCCAGAGCTTGATCGTCTGGGCGATCAACGAAGGCCGTGAAGCTGCACGGGAATGCGACCGTTATTTGATGGGCAGCACCGTATTGCCTTAATAAGTGTGACTGTACGAAAAAAGCCTGCGATTTTTCATTGCAGGCTTTTTCTTTTTGGGATTATAAATCGAGAAAAAAGGGAAAGGTTAATAAATTGATTATTTTAATAAATTTAAATAATTAAATAATTTATTTATTGTAAATTTTTTCAGGAGTTGTTGTGCAAAAGTCCTAGTGTGTATATACTAGGGATTGTAGGACTATCGGTCGCTTATTTCGGTTAATGCAAAGCAAATTGAGAAGCGTTCCGGAAAATTCTTCAAAAAAATTAAGTTAACTCAGGAGGAATACGCATGTTCAAGAAAAGTATCACAGCCGTCATTTTCTCATTCATAATGATTTTATCAATGGGAACAGGGGCCTTCGCATCGGAAATCTCAGTTGTAGACGATGTGCCGTTCCAGAATATTGATGACACTATGACAGAAGAACAAAAAGAAGCCATTGCCGATGTCAACAAAGTGAATGCGAAAATCGAAGCGGAAATTGCCAAGAACCAAGAAAAAGCCGACAAGTTATACGCTCAATATACTGAAAAATTAGCGAAAGAAACGGATGTTAACAAACAGGAAAAGTTAACAGCTAAATACGAAGAGCAAATCACAAAGCTGATCACTAAGCTTCAGGAAAAAGCTGAAGATATGACGGTTAAAGGGATGGATAAAGCAACAGCTGCAGGACTCATTGTCGACATGGTCTATGTAGATATCAAATTCGGCGACAGAACTGCTTTGATCGACCCTATTATTGTAGTTGCTTGGTAAGCATATTGTAGATATCTTATAAAAAGAGTAGTATGGGGGTAGAGGAAACTTTACTCTCATTTTTTTATATTTTAGGGGATGTGAATTTGTGAAAGGCTTGGATATATTAAAAGGAAAATATCTGGAAAAAGTTGAAAACGATGCTACCACTCTTTCTTTGCTGGGCAGAGGTAGTGGTTTGGAACTGATGAAGCAAACTATTTTAAAAGATAAAACTTTTATTTTGATTCCAAGCGAAGCCGCTGAGGCACATGAGTTCTATTATATATTAGATGGAGAGATTCAAGCGGAAATCGAAGGCAAGCAAATTCATCTAGGCAAAGATGATTTCTTTTCATGCAAAGAATTGGAATCGCCCGTGAATTTCACAGTTGTAAAAACAGTTGTTTTATTATCCGTTTCAAATTTCCCGGTTTTCCAATACGCCAGCAAGATGATTGCGGAGTTGCGGAAAATCGGTGAAAAAGTTGAACATAAAGATCGTTATACATTCAATCATAGCTCTCGTGTGGCTGGCTATGCGATCAAGACAGCATCCAAAATGAAGATGACGAGAGAACGAACAGAGTCACTATTCTTGGCATCCATCCTTCACGATATCGGCAAAATCAATATTCCTGAAGAAGTATTGAAAAAGCCTTCCAAGTTGACGGATGCGGAATTCGACCTGGTGAAAAAACATCCAGGAGACGGCGCTGATATGATCCGGGACACCCCTTATAAAGATATCGCCGACATCGTCGAGCAGCACCATGAGCGGGTGAACGGGCGCGGATACCCATTCGGCTTGAAAGGCGACGAGATCCTGCTTGAAGCGAAAATCATCGGGGTATGCGATACTTTCGATGCGATGACGGAAGACCGTGCCTACCGATCTGCGTTCACAGCACAATATGCGATGGACGAAATCGAGCGGCTGATCGGCATCCAGTATGAGGAAGAAGTCGTTAAAGCATTCAAGCAAGTATTAATAGAAGAAGGCAAAATAATAGTTGCACCGTAAAGGACGCTCTTCCACAAGAGTGTCTTTTTCTTTTTTAGGTAGGCAATGTTTGAAAATAGGCAATTCCGTCTATACTTACTACACTAAGCTTTATCATATTAAGGAGGAGATCAGAATATGGCAAGAAAATCAGGTGGATTTTTCAGTAAGCTCGTGTTGCTTGGGGTAGGCGCGGCAATCGGGGCAGCGATGACACAGAAAAAGTCGGAAACCGGCAGCACGCAAAATACCGGAAGTTCTTCAATGAACACAGCCGACATGAAAGAAAACATCAAGAAGAATTTGGACCGCTTCAATGAGCAATCAGGCGGCATGGTCGACAAAGTGAAGCCTCATATCAACAAAGCAGTCGATACGGTCAAGACGACGATCGAAAAGCAGCAGCAAATGATGGACAAGGAAAAAGATGCGCTCGACCAAGCGAACAAAACTGTCCAAGATGAAGTCGGCGAGACCAAAGGCCCGGATTCTTCATCGGGTAAAACGGCGTCTTCGGCGAATAAAGACTCGTTCTCGTCTACCGGTTCCTCCTCGGAATCCGATAAACCGAGCGGGGGAGCATTCGGCGGCAGCACTTCCTACGGAGAATCCCTGAAAAAGAATCCGGAAACCGATTCATCTTCTGGCAATTCTTCAAATGACGGCACAACGAGAAAATAACTTCGGTTATAATAGAACAAAGAACAGCTATGCCGGGCGTGGCATGGCTTTTTCTTTCCCTCCAGTAGACAGAAAATTCACATCTTTCCGAAGTCATCAGGGGTTACTGGCGGTATTCTAACAGAGGGGGTTCGGCCACGTGTTTAAAGAGTATAAAACCAGTCCATTCTTTGATGAGATGTTTACGCCAGATGGAAAACCGAAAGCCCATTACGAGACTTTTCATGAAGTGATCAAGCGATTTTCAGAAGATGAGCTAAGGGAAAAGCATGAAACGGCACAGTTATCGTTTCTCCGCCAAGGTATCACTTTCACCGTCTACCATAATAATGTCGGGACCGAACGGACGATGCCGTTCGACTTTGTGCCGATCATCATCCCGCCAGAAGAGTGGGAAGTCGTCGAAAGAGGAATGACGCAGCGTGCAGAAGCGCTGAACCGTTTTTTGGACGATGTCTACCACGACCAAAAGATCATCGAAGCGGGCATCGTGCCAAGGCATCTCGTCGAAGACAATCCCTATTATTACGATAAGCAGATGAAAGGCGTCGATATCCCGCTCAACAACCATATCTTCCTGGCGGGGATCGACTTGATACGGGATGAAAACGGCAAATACCATGTGCTTGAAGACAATTTGCGCAACCCGTCCGGATTGTCTTATGTGTACCAGAACCGTTACGTCATGCGGCAAGTGTATCCCGAGTTTTTCGTCAATCACTCGGTGAGGACGCTCGAGCATCAAATGAGCTTCCTGCATGATTCGATTCTGGACCATGCTCCAAAAGGGAGGAAAGACAAACCGTTTGCGGTGCTATTGACGCCAGGCATGTACAACTCGGCTTATTACGATCACGTCTTTTTGGCCCAGCAGATGGGCATGGATTTAGTTGAAGGCCGCGATCTCGTCGTCCGCAATAATATCGTCTACATGAAATCGATTCGGGGGCTGAAGCGTGTCGACATCATCTACCGCCGCATCGACGATGATTTCTTGGATCCCGAATCCTTCCGTGAAGACTCGGCGCTCGGGGTACGCGGTGTGATGGAAGCTTATCAAAAAGGCAATGTCGCGATTTTGAATGCGGTCGGAAACGGCGTCGCGGATGACAAGGCGATCTATGCGTATGTGCCGGAGATGATCCGTTATTATTTGGGCGAAGAGCCGATCATCGACAATGTGAAAACGTATTTGCTTGATAAGCCCGAAGATCGGGAATGGGTACTCGAGCATCTCGAAGAGCTCGTCGTCAAAAATGTAGGGGCATCCGGCGGGTACGACATGCTCGTCGGCCCACATGCCTCGAAGGAGCTGATCGAAAAATTTAGGGAGAAAATTATCGAAACGCCTCATCAGTATATAGCGCAGCCAACGATCAAACTGTCCCGCGCACCTGCTTATCAAGGAGACAAGTTCTACCCTTGCCACGTGGATTTGAGGGTGTTCGTCATGAGGGGCGAGACGACCCATGTCTTGCCTGGTGGATTATCCCGTGTTGCGTTGAAGGAAGGGTCGCTTGTCGTCAATTCTTCACAAGGCGGCGGCGGAAAAGACACGTGGGTGTTCAAAAAGAAAGAAGAAGGGGAGGATGCGTAAATGTTAAGCCGTGTTGCAAATTCATTGTATTGGATGTCCCGGAATGTCGAGCGGGCGGAGAACAATGCGCGCATCCTCGACGTGCAATTGCTTCAGATGATCGAAGCGGCCGATGAAGAACTTGTTCGCGATTCGGATTGGCGGTTGATTTTTGAGATTTGCGATTCGACTGAAACGATGCGCCGGATCAAAGCCAATCCGACCTATGAAGAATCGGAGCTGGTGCAGTATTTGGCGATGGCGCAGGAAAATGCCAATTCAGTCGCGAGCTGCGCGATGGTCGTCCGTGAAAATGCGCGCATCAGCCGAGACCATATCCCCGATGATTATTGGGAAACGTGGAACCGTGCGTATTTGGCGCTTACGGACATGGACCTGAAGAATAGCTCGGTACGTGAAATGAGAAAATTCCTGGAAAACATCAAAACGACTTCGCTTATTTCCCAGGGAATTGTCGAGTCCTCAATGTCCCGGGGTGTGGCGTACCAAATGATAAAAATCGCCAAATGGCTCGAGCGGGCTGAAAAGACGGCGCGCATTTTGAATGTCGTCTGCGAGCGGACGCGGGAGCGTGTCAGGAAAGAGCAGACGGATGATTATTATTTCTGGCTGGCGGCGCTCAGGATGACCAATGGGTATAATGCCTACCTGAAGAGCAATCCGCCGCGCATGGAGCCGAAGAACGTGTTGGCTTTTTTGATCTCGAATAAAAGCTTCCCGAGATCGATCCGCTATTGCCTCGATCACGTACGGGACGCAGTCGAAGAACTTGAAGAAGGCAAAGTGTCCCATTATTCCTGGGAGTTATACGCCAAACTCGATGAAGTGCGGACTTCCTTCAGCGAAACGGACATCGAATCATTGGATTCGGATGAATTGATGCATTTCCTGAACCGCTTTCAGGATGGCTGCAACGAAATCAGCCAGATTTTCTCCAGCACTTATTACTTAACAGATCCCGAAGCCGAGACAGCGGTGGCGTTTCAATCCCAAGGGATGGACATGAAAGGAATAACTTCTATGAAATACAAAATCGAGCACACCAATATTTTTGATTACGAAACAATCGTTGACCAAAGCATGAATACCATCCGCCTGAAACCGAGAACGGATGAATGCCAGCGCCTCCTGTCTTACCGTGCGGATATCACGCCGGCAACATTGACGACAAACCATGTGGACATTTTCGGCAATAATGTCGAAACTTTCTTTATCGCTGAACACCATCAGCACCTTGAAGTGAAAACGACGTCCATTGTCAGCATCCAGAAAAGCCCGTTTATCCATCGCATCGATTATTCGCCGGAAATGAACATCATTTTTCACTCCCAATTGTTTAAGGAGCATTACACGGCGTATTTGAGCAATACTGCTTATACGTACATCACCCCTGAACAGATGGAATTGGTCGACAGGGAGCTCGGGGCTATGACCAATCCAGTACAATACGCCATTGACGTGACTGAATATGTATTCGACCACTTTACCTACGACGGCGAGTCGACGACGGTTACGACGAAAGCGAGTGAGTCGTTCGATTTGAAAAAAGGCGTTTGCCAGGACATTACACATGTCATGCTCGGCATCTTGCGCAACAAGCATATCCCGGCGCGTTACGTCAGCGGCTATTTATACGTCGGCGAAGATTCGGCGCTTGTCGGTGATGCAGCAAGCCATGCATGGGTGGAATTCATGGTGCCGGGCATCGGCTGGGTCGGGCTCGATCCAACGAATAACGTCGAAGCGCTGGAAAACCACATCCGCGTTGGTACGGGACGTGATTACAACGATGTCAGCCCGGTTCAAGGCGTCTACAGAGGCGGCAGCCAATCGCTCGATGTGAAAGTCTCCGTCAGCCTGCTCGACCAATAATGCCAATAATCGCTCAACGGCAAAACTGCCCGATCCGTGCCATAATGAAGAGATAAGACAGATGAACGGAGAAGGAGAACTTATGAACACGAACCAATTTAAAGCTTATGGCCTCAGCGAGCCGATCGTAAAAGCGCTGGAAGGCCTTGGCTACCAACAACCGACGGAAGTGCAGCAGCAAGTCATCCCGGCTGCTCTCGAAAAACACGACCTGACCGTCAAATCGCAAACCGGCAGCGGCAAAACAGCGGCATTCGGCATTCCGCTGTGCGAACTCGTCGATTGGGATGAAAACAAGCCCCAGGCGCTGGTCTTGACCCCAACACGTGAACTTGCCGACCAAGTGAAAGAAGACATCACCCATATCGGCCGCTTCAAGCGCATCAAAGCTTCGGCAATCTACGGCAAGCACCCGTTTGCGTATCAGAAGGAAGAGCTGAAGCAAAAATGCCATATCGTTGTCGGAACGCCTGGACGTGTGCTCGACCATATCGAAAAAGGCACGCTGAAGCTTGAGAAAATCGAGTATTTGGTGCTGGACGAAGCAGACGAAATGCTCAATATGGGCTTTATCGAACAAGTTGAATCGATCATCAAAAAGCTTCCGGAAGACCGGACGACGATGCTGTTTTCGGCGACATTCCCAGGGCACCTGGAAAAACTGCAGCGTGATTTCATGCGTTCGCCGCGCTATATCGGAATCCAGGCAGCCGATACATTGGAAGAGCGAATCGAGCATTCACTCATCATCGTGAAAGAACAGGATAAATTCCAGTTGCTGCGCGACGTCACCGTGGTCGAAAATCCGGACAGCTGCATCATTTTCTGCCGGACGAAAGACCAGGTTGATGCCGTGTCGGAAGGGCTTGAACGCCTGTTCTACACGAGCGATCAATTGCACGGCGGCATGACACAGGAAGACCGTTTCGGCGTCATGGATGATTTCCGCCGCGGCGAATTCCGTTATTTGGTCGCAACCGATGTAGCGGCGCGAGGCATCGATATTGACGGCATCACCCATGTCATCAATTACGATTTTCCGCTCGAGAAAGAAAGCTATGTCCACCGGGCGGGGCGAACGGGGCGCGCCGGCAAGAGCGGCAAGGCGATTTCATTCGTCACGCCGTTCGAAGACAAATTCCTGAAAGAAACGGAAGATTATTTAGGATTTGAAATCCAGCGCGTCGAACGGCCGTCGAGAGAGCAGGTCGCCTTGGCGAAACCGGCATTTGAAGACAAAATCGAGAGCCGCCAGAAGCCGAAGAAACACAAAGAGGCGGCGCTCAACCAAGACATCATGAAGCTCTATTTCAATGGGGGCAAAAAGAAAAAGCTCCGCGCTGTCGATTTTGTCGGGACGCTGACCAGCATACCGGGCATCACGGCGGAAGATATCGGCATCATCAAAATCCAGGACACAGTCACATACATCGATATTTTGAACGGCAAAGGGCTGCACGTCTTGAAGGCGATGAAAGAGAAGACCGTTAAAGGCAAAACCTTGAAAGTTCACAAAGCGAAAAAATGACCTCAGGCCTTTTCCAAGCTGTGAAAGCTTTGGAAAAGGCCTTTTTTCTATTGCCGGATATAAGATTTTAATGGATTGGGTTCTTTTGTCACGAAAAAAAGCGCAATTGTAATCAAATATGCCTAATGCTGTCACATGATTGTAACCTTGCCGTGCTATTTTATTTTTACTGACAAGCTTTCAAACGATTTACGCAAGACACAATCATCCGATACGCAAAGGGGATAGGAACTTGAAAAAATTATTGGCGGCTTTAGGAATGGCAATGCTTTTATTGCTCGGCACTTCACTTACGACTTCTGCAGCATCGAATGTTTATACAGTTAAAAGCGGCGATACGCTTTATAAGATTTCCCAACAGACAAAAGTATCTGTAACCAATTTGAAATCATATAACGGTTTGAAATCCAATCTGATTTACCCGAAACAAAAATTGAAGCTGACCAAATCATCGGCTAAGCCAGTAGCAGCTTCTAAGCCTGTCTCTTCCGGTACGGTAGTTAAAGAATTTACTGTATCCGCAACAGCGTACACGGCTTCTTGCAAAGGATGCTCAGGCATTACAAGAACCGGTATCAACTTGAAGAAGAATCCTGGAGCTAAAGTGATTGCAGTCGACCCGAAAGTCATCCCGCTCGGTTCTAAAGTATGGGTGGAAGGCTATGGCAACGCAATCGCTGGAGACACAGGCGGCGCAATCAAAGGCAATAAAATCGACGTCTTCATCCCAACTCAAAGCCAAGCGCTTAAATGGGGACGCAAAAACGTAAAAGTTAAAATCCTAAAATAAGCAAAACCCGGCTGATCCGTCAGCCGGGTTTTTTGTATGGCATTTTTCATGAGAGATGTATATGAGAAGTGGAGTATTCCGTATTTCAAGGCATTCACCATTCAACGTGCTTTCGCTTGAAACATTTTATTGCGGTACACCATTCTCCAAGACGCGATTCCCCCACTAGCCGGCAACTCTGTTAAGAAGCAGGACAACTTAAACAATCTACACACAAAGCAATCTCCCAGCCGCCCAGCGCCCAGGGTGAGCCGACGCCATAAGACAGGTGCTTTTCCTGGCTTATGGCTAAAGGCCAACTCAAAGCAGGGCGGCGAATAGCCACAAGAAGATTCATTGCAAACACCGAAATAACTCCACAAACAAACCCTCATTCTCTTCACAAATGCCAGACCCAGGAAGCGATTCCCCCACTAGCCGGCAACTCTGTTAAGAAGCAGGACAACTTAAACAATCTACACACAAAGCAATCTCCCAGCCGCCCAGCGCCCAGGGTGAGCCGACGCCATAAGACAGGTGCTTTTCCTGGCTTATGGCTAAAGGCCAACCCAAAGCAGGGCGGCGAATAGCCACAAGAAGGTTCATTGCAAACACCGAAATAACTCCACAATCAAACCCTCGCTATCCTTTTTGCTATACAGTTCTGGAAGCGATTCCCCCGAAACCACCGAAGCAATTCGCTGCATTCTGAAAATAAAAAAACAAGCACTATAAAGAGGTTAAATAATTAGTCTTTTAGGGAAGAGACGTATATACTGTTTGTATAGATATTGTATAACTTTTGAGAGGCGAAACGGGGGCTTACGCAATGGCAAAACGGATGATTATTATAGGCGCGGGGCCAGGAGGCTTGGCAGCGGGAATGCTGTTGGCGAGCAAAGGATACCAAGTTGATATTTATGAAAAAAATGACCGCATCGGCGGGCGCAATGCTGCATTGACATTAGGCGACTTCACGTTTGACACAGGACCGACGTTTTTGAGCATGCTTCATCTGGTGGAGGAATTATTCGAAACGACCGGGCGCAATGTCCACGATTATATGGAAGCGGTCGAGCTGGACCCGATGTACGAACTGCGCTTTGAAAACCAGAACTTGGTCATGACGCGCGATCCTGAAGCGATGCGCAAACAAATCGATGACAACTTCAAAGGCGACGGGGAAGGCTACGCGCGTTTCATGAAAGACACCGGCAAGAAGCTCGAAGCCTTGTCGCCGCTGTTGCAGACGAAAATGGACCGCATGACGGATCTTATGCAGCCGAAAGTGATCAAAGCGCTGCCGGAACTGGAAGCAGGCAAGACGCTTTACGATGTCTTGTCCCGTTACTTCAAAGATGAACGCTTGAAGATGGCGTTTGCGTTCCAGTCGAAGTACCTCGGCATGTCGCCTTGGGAATGCCCGGGGGCGTTTACGATCCTGTCCTATATGGAACACGCATATGGCATCTACCATCCGATCGGCGGCGTCAACCAATTGTCTGCGGCCATGGCGAAGGCCGTTAAAGAAATGGGCGGCCGCATCCATCTTGGAAAAGGCGTCCAAAAACTATGGATAGAAGGGCGTACGGTGAAAGGTGTCGACCTATATGACGGCAGCCGCGAAGCAGCGGACGAAGTGGTCATCAACGGTGACTTTGCACACGTGATGACCCACCTCGTGGAACCCGGCATCCTGAAAAAGTACACCCCTAAAAAGCTCGACAAGAAAAAATATTCATGTTCCACGTTCATGCTGTATTTAGGGCTCGACAAGAAATACGATTTGTCGCATCACACAATCGTTTTTTCGAAAGACTATCAAAAGAATGTCGAGGAAATGACAAAATCCCGCATCTTGTCAGCGGACCCGTCGATCTATATCCAAAATGCCAGCGTGACGGACCCGACTTTGGCTCCGGAAGGCAAGTCGGCGCTGTATATATTGGCGCCGGTGCCGAATAATTTCAGCGATATCGGCTGGGAACACGAACAGGAAGCCTTCCGCGAGTTGGTGCTGGATATTATTGAAGAAAAAACCGATTTCAAGAACCTGCGCGACCATATCGAAGTCGAGAAGATGCTGACGCCGTTCGGTTGGGAATCGGATTACTCTGTATACCGCGGCGCCACTTTCAATTTGGGGCACCAATTATCGCAAATGATGGTGTTCCGCCCGCACAATAAATTCGAAGAGCTCGATAATTGTTGGTTGGTTGGGGGTGGAACGCATCCTGGCAGCGGCTTGCCGACCATTTTGGAATCCGCCCGCATCACGGCGAACGGCATCTTAAAAGAAGATGGCAAATCCGGAATTCCGATTGGCCCGCTTCCGAAAGCGGAGGGATATGCATGAAAATAGCCATAATTGGAGGCGGAGTCGGTGGCTTGATGGGCGCGCTGTATTTAACAAAGCTCGGCTATGAAGTCACGATTTACGAAAAAGAAGATAAACTCGGCGGCAGGATGGCGTTTGTGGAACGGGACGGCTTCCGCATCGATGAAGGCCCGACCATCGTTTTGCTGCCGGAAATGTTCCGCGATTTATTTGCGCAAGCAGG
Source organism: Planococcus sp. SSTMD024 (assembly GCF_041320495.1). Classification (NCBI taxonomy): domain Bacteria; kingdom Bacillati; phylum Bacillota; class Bacilli; order Caryophanales; family Caryophanaceae; genus Planococcus; species Planococcus sp. SSTMD024. Next base: position 482,168 of record NZ_JBGGNS010000022.1, read on the forward strand.
AATCGATCCTGAAAGCATCGAATTGTTACTATGCGACCCGCTTTACACCATCCGCTTTACAGATGGGAAAGTGTATACGAAATATCCTGGGCGTGAGCGTCAATTGCAGGAAGTCGAAGAGCAGTTTCCGGAAGATAAAGATGGATTTATCCGCTTTATGGATGAAGGGCAAAAGCGCTTCGACATCGGCAAACCCGCTTTTCTCGAACATGATTTTGTCCGAAAAGCGGATTTTTGGACCTTCCGCAATATCCGCAATTTAATGAAACTGAAACCACAGCAATCTGTCCATAAATTGATGGAGAACTACTTCAGGGACGAACGATTGCAACTCGCTTATTCGCTTCAGGCGCTGTATATCGGCGGGGATCCTTACCGCGCGCCGGCCATGTATTCACTCGTGCCGTTCAGCGAGCATGAGCACGGGGTCTATTACGTAAAAGGCGGCTATGCGAGCATCATTCCTGTCATGGAACGGGAATTGCGCAGCCGCGGAACCGAAATCCGATTGGAGACGCCTGTGAAGCGCGTTGTGAAAAAAGACGGCCGTGCGACAGCGGTTGAAACTGAAGCGGGTGTCGAGCCATATGATGCCATCGTCTACAACGGCGATTTCCCCGGAATCAACCAGGTGGCGCCGATGAAGAAACAGAAGGAATACACGCCTTCTTCCGGCTGTGTATTGTTGTATTTTGGATTGGACAAGGTGTATGAAGACGTAAATGTCCACCAGTTCTTTATCGGTGATGATTATAAAGAACATATGGAAGATGTGTTTGTCAGAGGGCATAAAACGAAAAACCCGGCGTTCTACACATTCCATCCTTCTATCATTGACGATTCCCTTGCCCCTGAAGGCAAATCGGTGCTTTATGTACTCGTGCCGGTTCCTTCCGGCACAGAAATCGACTGGAAGAACGATGAAGAATGGATCGGTCGTATTTTGGACCGAATGGATGAACTCTCATTCCCAGGTCTCCGGGAATCGATTGAATGGATGGACGTGCGCACGCCGAAAGATGCGGAAGCGTTTGGCTTGTTCAAGGGAGGCAGCTTCGGAATCGGTCCGACGTTAAAGCAATCCGGAGTTTTCCGCCCGCAGGTCAAGCCGGATGACACGGAGAATTTGTATGCGGTCGGGGCTTCTGTCCACCCGGGCGGCGGCATCCCGATCGTCATGCAAGGAGCGAAATTGCTGGCCGACAGAATCCACAGCGATTTGAAAGAAAGGGGCGGTTCATGATGGAATTGAAGCAAGCCTATAGCTATTGCGAACGCATTATCGCCGATAATTCAAAGAGCTTTTATAAAGCATTTTCCCTATTGCCGAAAGAAAAGCGCAAAGCCGTATGGGCAGTATACGCCTTCTGCCGGAAGGTCGACGACATCGTCGATGAAGGCAGCCATCCTGAACCTGAGCTGAAAGCCTTCCGAAAAGAATTCGATGAGTTCCTGGCGGGTTCGATTCAATGGAATGATCCGATGTGGCTGGCGCTCGAAGATGTATTCGAAAGCTACGATATGGACGCCAGCGCGTTTTATGGATTGATCAAAGGGCAGGAAATGGATTTGACAATCAACCGCTACCGTACGCTGGATGAGTTATTGGACTATAGCTACCATGTCGCGAGTACGGTCGGGCTCATGCTGCTGCCGATACTCGCGCCTGGTCGCACCGCCCTGTTGAAAGACGGCGCGATTTCGCTTGGCTACGCCATGCAAATCACCAATATCCTCCGCGATATTGGTGAAGATTTGTCCATGGGCCGCATTTATTTGCCTCAGGACATTATGCGCAAACACGGCTTGGCCGAGGAAGCGCTTGGAAGCGGCACGGTGTCGGAATCGTTCATCCAGGTCTGGGAAGAACTCGCCGGCATCGCTGAGTACCATTACGGCCGCGCGTTTGAAACGATCAACGATTATCCTTTATCTTCCCGCGTGCCGGTCAAAGGAGCAGCGCTCGTCTACAAGGAAATCCTGTCAACGATTCGCTCGAAAGAATATACGGTGTTTCACGAAAAGCATTATGTAACGGACGATTCCAAGCAGTCCATCCTGCAATGCTTATAATGATAGAGAAAAGCTGTATCCATCCGCTAGTTGTGGCGGATGGATACAGCTTTTTTGTTCATTTTAAGATGAATAACGGTCGATCAAGCGCCGTGCCACATTCAAGCCGCTCAAGGTGACCATCGGAGAGCCGCCGCCAGGGTGGACGCTTCCGCCGACAAAGAACAATCCTTGAATGTCGCGGCTGGCATTCGATGGCCGCAAAAAGGCGTCTTTCGGGTGATTGGAAGACGGCCCGTATAAAGCGCCGCGGTGAGACCCGAATGTATCGCGGATGAATTCAGGCGTGAAGATTCGTTCTTGTTGCAGGTGAGTGCGTATTTCGATTCCGTAATATTCCAGCAAGTCGTAAATCCGTTCTTTATATTGTTGCGGATCAATCTGCAGCTCGCCTTGCGCTGTCAGTGCAGGAGCGTTGACGAGAATGAACAAATTGTCTCCGGCCGGCGACACGGACGGGTCTGAGTGGGACGAGTTGCTGATGTAGATGGTCGGCTCCCCGCTGTATTGTTTATCGGCAAACAATTCACGGAACTCGCGTGGATAATCGGCCGAAAAGAAGACGTTATGATGCTTCAGTTCAGGCAGGCGTGTGTCAAGCCCTGCCGTGATGACAAAAGCCGAGATCGACGGCTCGAACCGGTCGCGCTTCGCATCTTTGAAAGACGGGCGCTCTGTTTCATTCACCAGTTCTGGAAATGCCGACAATAAATCCCCATTCAAGATGACGGCATCAGCGGCAATCTGTTCGCCGTCTGCAAGTTCCACGCCGCATGCTTCGCCTTGTTCCGTCAAGATGCGGGTGACCGCTGTTTCAGGGTACATCTCGACGCCGCATTCCGCTGCAACTTGTGCAAAACCTTGGGCAATCGAGACGTTTCCGCCTTTTGCGTAAAAGACGCCTTGCGCGAGTTCAAGGTGGGCGATCATCGCGAAGGTGGCAGGGGCTTTATAAGGCGATGAGCCGATATAAGTAGCGTAGCGCCCGACTGCCTGAAGCAGGCCTTCGTGCTTGAAGTAGCGGCTGAAAAAATGATCCATCGATTCAAGCGGACGCACCTTCAGCATGGCCACCCCGAGTGAGGGGGACAGATAATCCCGGAACGACTGGAAGCTCAGCGGGAAGAAATACTGTTCGGATGACTGATACAAGCGGGCGACTTCCGCCAAGAACGCTTCGTATTTACCGGCGGCAAAAGGATCCAGCGTTTCGAGCTGGCGAATCATGTGCACGCGGTCTGCCGTGAAATCGATATGGCTGCCGTCTACGAAATGGTTGCGCGTATGGACGGCGAGTTTTTCAAGTTGGAAATATTGATCAGGATCGCGTCCGGTCTGCTCGATGACTTCGCGGAAGATGTGCGGCATCGTGATGGTATTCGGGCCGAAATCGAAATGGTAGCTGCCAAGTTCAACCGGCATCAACTTGCCGCCGAAATGGCTGTTCTTTTCAAATAGGCTGACGCGCATGCCCGCGTTCGCGAGCGTGACCGCAGCAGCCAAGCCGCCGAGCCCGCCGCCGACGATGGCGATATGTGGTCGGTTCATGAATAATGCCTGCCTTTCCATGTATAGGACTCATTTTTCAAGGATTTTTTCATGGCCGTGAGCATGACCGCAAGCATGGCGGCCGCTTGGAGCGGAATGAGAAACGCCAAATACCAGCGCTGATTGGTCACCATGTCGACATACCAGCGCTGCAAAACAGTCAACGCATATGGCGCGAGCCAGAGCCAGTTGGCTGTTAGAAGGCCGGCTGCCGCGAGAAACAACGGGAAGATATAAAAGGCGCTGTAAAACAAGGTCAGAAGGATGGCAATGAGCGGCGAACGCCCGATGCCGGTGTAGCTGTTCTTCAGGAAGCCTTCCCACACCTCGGCTGGCGTTTCGTACATACGGCATTTGACCGAAGCGGTGATATTGGCGAGCAGTACTTTATGGCCTGCTTGCTTTAAAGTGCGGGCGATATGTACATCTTCGACGAGTGACGTGCGCACGGCTCCGTGCCCGCCGATCGAATCATAGGCTTTTCGTTCAAAAGCCATCCACATGCCGTTTGCCGCGGTGGCCGCCGGGAACTTCGCATAATTCGCCAGCGCCAATGGCAAGTGGAATAAAATGACGAAATGAAGCATCGGCACGAGCAATTTACTCAAGAACACCGGTACTTCAAAAGCCGGGAATCCCGACAACAGGGCAGCGCGCCGTTTCTCCATCAAGCCCAGTGTCTGGCGCACCGCCTGCTTGCGGAAGCGCACATCGGCATCTACGAAGAATAAGTAATCGCCGGAAGCGTGTTTCTGAAGCTGATGGCAGGCGTGGACTTTGCCGACCCACCCGGCAGGCAGTTCGACGCCTTGCAAGACGGTGAAACGCTTGTCGCCCGCGATTTCCCGCTCGAGTGCCGCTCGGGTGCCATCTGTCGACTGGTCATTCAAGAGGATGAATTCAGACTTTTCCCAATCGGTCTCTTTTAATGAACGGACAATCGTCGCCACGTTGCGTTCTTCGTTGCGCATCGGCACGAGAATCGATACGAAAGGCTCAGCTTCGACTAGTGGCCGTTTCGGCAGCGCCGGCAAGAACAGGCGATTGAAGACAATCCACAAGAAAAAGGCGATATGGATGACGATCAAAGCCGTGATCATGATGAGCGCCTCCTTTTCAGCATCTCCTTGAATTCCTCGTAATTCTCTGCGAGCACTTCCTGCTTCAACTGATCCAGCGCAGCGGTTTCCCGCTCCTGCAGCCAAAAGGTCCTGTCGTGCCTCGAACCTGCCGGGATCTCATCCAGTGACAAGCTTTCCCCCTGGTCGATCCACACTTCAGGGTATCTCTCTCGGCGCATTGAATAATAAAAGCGCACCGGAACAAGGGGAACCTCCGGGCATTTCTCCATTAAATATAAGACACCTGTATGAAATTCCAACGGGCGCGTCTCCAAATGATACTCATCGCCTTGGGGAAACAGGATGACCGTTTTGCCTTGTTTCAATAAACTCTCGGCATAGCGCAGCGAAGCCAAAATATCTTTCGGGTTGCTCCGGTCGATTGAAAAAGCGCCGAGCCGCCGGAAAAAAGGAAATTCTTTCAGCCCGCGTTCGTGCATCATGATGTGGACATCCAAGTTCCACACGCGGCGGTTCAGGAAGAAGAACAGCAGCCCGTCCCACCAGGAACTGTGATTGGAAATGATTAATGCCGGCCCTTCAGGCGGCCGAATGTTCCGGCCGTACAGATGTGAAAATGACCGATGAATCGACGGCATCAAATACAGGGCGAATGCGCGTTCAAAAAGCGCTGATTTTTTCGCCTGGATCATTGCGGGCGCCTCTTCCATGCCAATGCGACAATCGCTGCCGTCAGGACGGAAGTCAATCCAGCGGCGAGCCACAATCCGCCGATCAACCCGAGCAGCACGAACAAGGCGATCATCAGCACGTATAACAGGGCCATGCGTTTTTCGGCCTGGTCAGCTGACACTTCGAGCTTCTGCTTTTTGAAGGCGGCATCGAGTATGAGGTGGAGCGTGAACGCTACGATAAACCAGCCAGTGAAATTGGTCCACGGGATATCATAATAAAAGCCTGTATCTTCCCATAACCAATAGCCTTTCACTTTATAGGCGACCGGGTCGATGATCAAATCGATGATGACCGCGGCAATGCCCCCCGTGGCCGCATAAAGAAGGCCGCCGCCTGGCACGATCCAGCGCGCGATGACGTGGCTTGTCGCCATGACCATCAGCCAGGCAAAGCCGATTGCAATCGGCACGCCGAAGACATTCGGGGCGAAGCGGTCGGTATAGTCATAAGATCCGAACAAGAAGCCGCTGTCGGCGCCGGCCCATTCGACGATGAAGGTCGAGAAGAAAATGAGCACGCCGATTGCCCCGCCGATTGCAGGGCCGAAGCGCCGCCATAAATAGAGGAAGCCGAGCGTTCCGGCAAGAATGAGGAAGAAGGCGTTGGCCCATTCCAGCCAAGGCGGCAATAAATCAAAACTCAATAAGATAACACCGCAGATATACCAAAAAATGAATAATTTGAAAATCCGATCTTCCCATTTCACGCGCAGCACCCCATCTAAATTAGTTATACAAATAGTGTACAACAATAGCTCGAAAAGGCGAAAGAAAAGGGCAGGCGCTCTGTATGCAAGGCGGCGAAAGATTTATGCTTTGTGTATTTTTGCTGTAAAGCTTGATTTGACGGTATATTTATGAGGAAAATGTCATAAACGCTAGCAGAATTTTCAGTAAAATATTGCAGGGAATCCTGCAAAAGTATATACTAAGTGACAAGCAACTAAGCGTGTTCTTGCAATGGGGGAATGAATATGCAGGATTTAATGCGAAATGTGTCAGCTTCTTATAAAGAATTCAGTTCTGGGCAAAAAAAGATAGCAGACCTCTTTTTCCGTGAACCGATTTTTATCGCTTTTTCATCTGCGTTGGAAGTGGGGAGGCGAGTGCAGGTCAGCGAGTCGACCGTCATCAGATGGACGCAGAAGCTCGGTTACAAGGGTTATACAGAGTTTCAGCATACGCTCCAGCGCAAGCTGGCGGAAGAACGGCTCGCCAATGCGCAACAGGAACGGCCTGTTGCTGCGGACCAGTCGTTTCTTGAAAACTTGCTCGATGCAGACATCACCAGCATCCTGAAACTCAAGCAAACGATCAATGAAGAAAATCTATTGCAAGTGGTCGACCGCATCAGCAAGTCTGGACAGCGCTACGTCACAGGCAATTTCTTCGATTTCGGCTTAGCTGAATGGTTCGGGGGCTGGCTTGGCAGTGCGCTCGGAAATACAGCGATGATGCAGCCCGGAACTGCCGTTTACTATGGGCAGATGGCGGAACTCGGGCCGCACGATACGATTATTGCGTTCGCATTCCCGCGCTATACGCGCACCTTGATGGACACCTTGGAGCAAGCGAAGCGCAAAGGCGCGGAAGTGATCGTCTTGACCGATAGTGAAGATTCACCGGCCGCGAAGAGTGCCGATATTGTGCTTACGGTTTCCGTCAATGCGAACTTGAACATCGATTCCTATACGGCGGTCCATGCCTTATTGACTTCTGTCATGCGCTTTGTCTACGTTAAAGAACATGCAAAAGTGAAAGAAAAGCTCGCGCAGCTCGAAGCGGCTTACACCGACCAGGACATCTTCATATAACATCCACCCATTGCAGGCACGTCCCGAATCGCTTCGGCGTTTTGGTCAAACATAAACGAAAAGGGGAGAGCAAGATGAATAAAAAATTTACAACAGCAGGCGTAATTTTAACGGCAGGCATGCTTTTGGCAGCCTGTGGATCGGATGACTCAACCACCGGATCGGAAGGATCAAGCGAAGAAGCGACAGGCAGTGATTTGAATCTTGTGGAAGAAGGCAAGTTCACGACTGCATCAAGCGGTTTATACAAACCGTTCAACTACGAGGAAGGCGGCAATCTGACTGGCTTCGATATTGAAATCGGCAACGCCATCGCAGAAGAGATGGGACTTGAACCAAACCCAATCACGACACCGTGGGAAACGATCATCCAAGGATTGACGACCAACCGCTTCGACGCGATCTTGGGCTCGATGGCAATTACAGAAGAGCGTGAGGAGCAAGTCGCCTTTTCGGACCCGTATTACTACTCTGGCGGCGTAATTTTCGTCCGTGAAGGCAATACGGAAATCCAGTCCGAAGAAGACCTTGAAGGCGCCACAATCGGCGTAGTCGGGCAAAGTACGTACGATACAGCGGCACAGAAGTATACGGACGATATCCAATATTACAACAGTGACGTTGTCGCTTTACAAGATTTGACGGTTGAAGGCCGCTTGGATGCCGTCATCACGGCAGACGTAGTCGGTTTTGAAGCTCAGAATGCAGGGCTTGAGATTGAAATGGTCGGTGATCCACTATGGATTGAGCAGGCAGCTGTAGCGGTACGCCCTGAAGACGAGGAATTGCTCGCCGCAATCAATGAAGCGTTGGCGACAATCATCGAAGATGGAACGTACACAGAGATTTCGGAAAAATGGTTTGGGCGCGATCTCCTCGATGTCGATCTTGAAGGCATCGAAATTCTCAATTAAAACGAACTGGAGATAGAAGGGGGATTCGTCTATGTTTGAATTATTGGGAACGGTTTATGAAGTGTTCATGCGGACATATCCCGGTTTTTTACGAGCTACAGTCGTAACGCTTCAATTAACAGCGGTCGGCGTCATCTTAGGGACGCTGATTGGCCTGGTGTTCGCCTTGATGAAGATTTCGGGATCCAAAATCCTGCAAGGCATCGCCAATGTATACATCACGATCATCCGCGGCACGCCGTTGATCGTACAGATCATGTTCTTGTATTTCGGTATCGTGGAGCTTTATACGATGTCGAACTTCTGGGCGGGGGCCATCGCACTTGGTGTCCATAACGGCGCGTACATCGCGGAGATTTTCCGCGGGGCGATCCAGGGAGTGGACCCAGGCCAGCGCGAAGCGAGTATGTCGCTTGGGATGAACCGCAAGCAGACGATGCAGCGGATCGTTTTCCCGCAGGCGCTGCGCCGCTCCATCCCGCCGCTCGGCAACCAGTTCATCATCACGCTGAAAGATTCGTCGCTTGTCTATATCATCGGTGTCGCGGAAATTTTCTCCCTCGCCAACCGGGAAGCGGCACAATCATTCCAGCCCTTTGAATCGTTCATTGTCGTCGCCCTTTATTACCTAGTGCTCGTCATGATCTTCACGTACTTGCTGCGCTGGTACGAAAACCGGCTTGATGTGGACAAAACCTAAGGAGGAGCAATTATGATTATTGGAGAGAATATACACAAATCCTTTGGTGATCTCGAGGTGTTGAAGGGCGTGGATCTCCACGTCCAGCCCCAAGAGGTGGTTGTTCTGGTCGGGGTCAGCGGATCCGGCAAAAGTACGCTGCTCAGATGCTTTAACTTCCTAGAGATGATCAACGAAGGAACCATTACAATCGACGGCAAGAAAGTCGATCCGAAAAAAGACAATTTGACGAAGATCCGTGCCGAAGTCGGCATGGTCTTCCAGCATTTCAACCTTTTCCCGCATAAGACGGTGCTCGAGAATGTTATCGAAGCGCCTATTACGGTCAAGAAAATGAATAAGGAAAAAGCGAAAAAGCTTGGCCTTGAGCTATTGGAGAAAGTCGGCTTAAGCGACAAGGCGGACGTCTACCCGAGCAAATTATCGGGTGGGCAGAAGCAGCGCGTCGCGATTGCCCGATCACTTGCGATGGAACCGAAAGTGATGCTCTTCGATGAGCCGACCTCGGCGCTCGACCCGGAGCTTGTCGGTGAAGTGCTGCAGGTCATGAAGCAGCTCGCTGAAGAAGGCATGACAATGGTTGTCGTGACACACGAGATGAAATTCGCCAAAGAAGTGGCGGACCGCATCATCATGATCGACCAAGGGAAGATCATCGAGTCGGCGGATCCGAAGAATTTCTTCGAAAATCCGCAGCATGAACGGACGCGCCAATTCATTCAATTGGTTGAATGAGCATTTGGGCGGCCGGCAAATCGTTCTTCTCTTATAGTTAATAAAAAAACCAGATCCGAACCGGATCTGGTTTTTTGTATTAAAGGTTAATGGTAACGTCTGCTTTTTCGCGAAGCTCCGCTACAAGCGTTTGAGTGGCTTCGTTTTCCTTTTGCATTTTCACTTGTTCTTCAAGTTCCGGTTTCAGTTCTTCAAAAGCAGGGAGTTCTTCTTCGCTGCCCATTTGTTCTTGCTGGGCTTTGACTTGCTCATAGGCTGCTTCCAATTCTTCGTTGCTAGGGTCAGTATCTCCGGCAGACTCAGCGATCAGCTGATCCACTTTCACTTGTGTTTCGATTTGGGACATGACTTCATCTTCCGCCATGCCTTGATCGTTCAAGGCCGACAGGAATTCGTCTTTCGATTCGAGCCCATTTTGCTGCGCCAATTGCTCCAAAGTCTGGTCCACTTCTTCATTGGAAGCAGTCAATTCTTGATTTTCGGCTTCCTGGACGAGCAATTTCTGGCCGACCATGCTTTCTGCCAATTGATCTTTCAATTGATTTTGGTCGATTTCCTGGCCGGACATTTGTGCTTGCATGGCCGCTTGCTGGAATTGCCCTGCATAGGCTGTTTCAAATTCCTCTTTGCTCACTTCTTCGCCGTTCACTTCTGCCACGACGTCAGGGACGCCCTCCAAATCAGGCTCGGGCATTTCCGGTTGCCCGGCACTTTCCTCGCCGCTAGGGGCTTGTTCTTCAGTTTCAGGTTGCGCGTTTTCGTTTTCTGCAGATTCATCGGCACCGCCGCATGCTGACAAGACGATGAGTGATGTACCAAGGGATAGGCCTAAAAACCATTTTTTAATCATTGTCATTCTCCTTCCAACGCATAATGTCCGGTAGTGTAACATAGCCCGGAATTCGGTGGGAAGCGAAAACCCTCAAGAGCTTGAGATGATGTGAATCAATAAGCCAGAAATACCTATTCTTTTTACTAATGACGTTTTCAGCTTTCAAAAAAGGATAAAGACTATTAATAGAGAGAATTCAAGGAGGAGACGGCATGAAAATAGCGGAAATAATGACAACGGACGTAGAGACTTGCCCGCCGACTGTAACTATCCAAGACATCGCCGCCAAGATGCGCGAAATCAATGTCGGGTCGATTCCGATTTGTGAAGAAGGGCGGATTGTCGGCATCGTCACGGACCGCGATATCGTCCTGAGGGGCATCGCGGAAGAGCTGGAGGCGGATGCGCCCATTTCGGAAATCTTTTCGGAAACTTTGATTACTGGAACGGAAGAGATGCTGGTCGAGGAAGCGGCTTCTTTGATGGCGAGGCATCAAATCCGGCGTTTGCCAATCGTGCGCCAAGAACAAGTCATCGGCATTGTCTCGCTTGGCGATATCGCGGTTAGGGGCAAAACACCGCGTGAAGCGGAAACAGCGCTTGAAAAAGTTTCAGAACCAGCCAAGCCGCGGCGATGAGCCAAGGGAAATAGAAAAGGAGATGCGAAATGGAGACGAAAGAAACTCCCAATGTATTGGAAGAAAAGGCGAAGAAAAGCGCAGCTGTGCTGCAGACCACCAATGCCAAAGTGATCAACATTCAATTGCGCAAAGGCGAAGCCATCCCGGAGCATAATGTGGATGCGGAAGTGGTCATCGTGGTACGGAAAGGGCGTGTGCAGTTCACATCGCAAGGCGAAACGGCCGAAGCGACACCGAAAAACGTCCTCCATCTTGCCCCGATGGAACATCACCGGCTTTTGGCAGAAGAAGACAGCGACTTGCTGGTCTTTCAGATCAAAGCGTAAAAAACCTCTCGAGCATGAGCTCGAGAGATTTTTTACCATTCTACTTGTTCAGGGTATTCTGCCTGGATGCCGATTTCGTGGATCGGCTGTTTTCCAGGAACTGCCGCGTTGATGACTTGTTTACGGAATGCTTGGTACTCGGAATCCTGAAGCGTGAGTTTCATGGCGATGGCAGATAAGCTTTTTTCGCGCTGCTGTCTGTCCATGCCGATGTATTTTAAGTTCAACAGGTCGACGTACTGGATGGCGTAATCGTTGACCGAAGGCGATTTGCGGAATGCTTCCAAAATCGCTGCATATTCTTCAGTCGGCACATGGCCTTGCAGGCATTCAAGGACGAGTGCCTGGAATTTCGCAATCACCGGCGCGTAAACATCAGCCAGCAAGTCGCCGCGTTTGTCTTCGTAAAGCCGGACGAAATCGCGGAGTGCATATATTGCATATAAAAGCTCTGGCCAGAGCACTTCTACCGAGAAATAGATATTCTTGTCGGGTGCGATGAAGCCGTGCTGTTTTTTCGTGTGCTCGTGCAAGCCGTTGAACACGAAATCGACATTGCGGTCGCCTTGTGCGGCGTGGCGGATTTCATAGGAAACGCCGAGTATCCGCAAACGCGATCCTTCATAGCCGTGGTATTCGCCTTCTTTGCCGATGACTTTGTAGATGGCTTGGTTCAGTTCGTCCAAATCGAAATAATCTCCGCTGATCTTGACGCCGGTATGATTCGGCGTCGTTTTCATGCTTAGCATAAGATGCCTCCTTAGCGTTTCGGTTGGTAATCGAGCTGGCGGAACAATTCCTGTTTTTCTTCTTCCGTCAGGTCGCGCCATTCGCCGGCTTTTAAATTGCCGAGGCGGATGTTCATGATGCGGATGCGCTGCAGGCGTTTTACTTCGTAGCCGAGCGCTGTACACATGCGGCGGATCTGCCGGTTGAGTCCTTGCTGCAAGGTCAGTTTGAAGACGTGCTTGGCGATCCGTTCGGCTTTCGCGGGAAGTGTCACCGTATCGAGGATCTCGACGCCGCTCTCCATCTTCTCCAAGAATTCATCGGTGACTGGTTTATCGACCGTCACGATGTATTCCTTTTCGTGTTCGTGCTCGGCCCGCAGGATTTCGTTGACGATGTCGCCGTCATTGGTCATGAGGATGAGCCCTTCTGAATCTTTATCGAGCCGCCCTACATGGAAGATGCGTTCCGGATGGTTGACGAAATCGACGATATTGCCTTCGATATGGCGCTCGGTTGTGCTGGTGATGCCGACCGGTTTATTGAGCGCCAGGTAAACGTAAGCGCGTTTCGGCTGCTGAATCAATTTGCCATCGACCCGCACTTCGTCTTCGTGCTCGACTTTGCTGCCGAGCTCCGCTTTTTGGCCGTTAATCTCAACGCGGCCGGCTTCGATGAATTTATCCGCCCCGCGTCGGGAAGTGATGCCTGTTTCACTGAGGAATTTATTGATTCGCATAAAAAAATCCTTTCGCTTGTATATTTCCACTGTCTGGTCCCATTATACTCCAGATGGCCCTTATAAGAAAAAAATTTGTAGGCTAACAGTTGCAATTTTCCGATTTATTTGACAATATATAGAGGCGAGCCCCGAAATTAATGATGCGCCATACGAGATTTGAAAGCGTATACATAATCGGGCTAAAACAAGCAAAGGGGAGATGTAGCAATGGTATATGCAGTTCCGAACACAGACGGTTCCAAAGTGAATTTCAAAGAGCAATACGATAATTATATAAACGGCGGGTGGCAGGCGCCGAAAAACGGCCAGTATTTTGAGAACTTATCGCCGGTAAATGGCAAAGTGTTCACGAAAGTGGCGCGTTCAAGCGCAGAAGATGTTGAATCGGCGCTGGATGCTGCGCATGCAGCGAAAGAAGCGTGGGCGAAAACGTCCACGACAGAACGCGGCAACATCCTCTTGAAGATCGCTGACCGCATGGAAGAGAACTTGGAGATGCTGGCGGTTGCTGAAACTTGGGACAACGGCAAAGCGGTCCGTGAAACCTTGAACGCCGATTTGCCGCTCGCAATCGACCATTTCCGTTATTTTGCCGGCGCAATTCGCGCACAAGAAGGCGGCATCAGCCAAATTGACAACGATACGGTCGCTTATCACTTCCATGAGCCTCTTGGCGTGGTTGGCCAGATCATCCCTTGGAACTTCCCGCTTCTCATGGCGGTCTGGAAGCTCGCTCCAGCGCTAGCGGCAGGAAACTGCGTCGTCTTGAAGCCGGCTGAACAAACGCCCGTGAGCATACTCGTCTGGGCTGAGTTGGTCGGCGATTTGCTGCCTCCAGGCGTCCTCAATATCGTCAACGGATTCGGGATCGAAACAGGCAAGCCGCTTGCATCCAGCCCGCGCATCAGCAAAATCGCTTTCACCGGCGAAACGACGACAGGCCGCATGATCATGCAGTATGCGTCGCAAAACCTGATTCCGGTAACGCTCGAACTGGGCGGGAAATCGCCGAACATCTTCTTCAAGGATGTCATGGACCAGGACGATGCATTCCTTGATAAAGCGGTGGAAGGGTTTGTCATGTTTGCCTTGAACCAAGGCGAGGTGTGTACATGCCCATCCCGTGCCTTGATCCAGGAAGATATTTACGAGGAATTCATGAAGCGCGCCATCAAGCGCGTCGAAGAAATCAAGACCGGCAACCCGCTGGATCCGGCGACAATGATGGGAGCCCAGGCATCCACGGAGCAATTGGAGAAAATCCAATCCTATCTCGAGATCGGCAAGCAGGAAGGCGCAGAAGTGTTGGCAGGTGGAGACCGCAACCGTTTGGAAGGCGATCTTTCAGAAGGCTTCTACATCCAGCCGACTGTCTTTAAAGGCGATAACAAAATGCGCATTTTCCAGGAAGAGATTTTCGGGCCTGTACTTGCGGTCGCTACGTTCAAGACCAAAGAGGAAGCAATGGAAATCGCCAACGATACGCTATACGGCTTGGGCGCCGGCATCTGGACGCGCGACACGAACACGGCTTACCGTTTCGGCCGCGGCATCCAGGCAGGCCGTGTATGGACAAACTGCTACCACCAGTATCCTGCGCACGCAGCATTCGGCGGCTACAAAATGTCCGGATTCGGTCGTGAGAACCATTTGATGATGCTCAGCCATTACCAAAACACGAAGAACATGCTCGTCAGCTACAGCGAAGACAAGCTTGGGTTCTTCTAATCAGAAAGAAGGGCTAGCCATGACAGAACGGGTAATCGCCACAGACGCCGCCTTGGAGCTGATCAACACCTTGAAGGAAAAGCACGGCCCATTGATGTTTCATCAATCGGGAGGCTGCTGCGACGGCAGTTCGCCGATGTGCTATCCAAAAGGTGACTTGATGGTTGGCGATCAGGATGTATTGATGGGAGTCATTGGCGACAGCGAGTTTTACATGCATAAAAGCCAGTTTGACTATTGGAGCCATACGCAATTAATCATTGATGCCGTGCCTGGGCGCGGTGGGATGTTTTCACTGGAAGGCGCAGAAGGGAAACGATTCCTTACCCGTTCGCGCGTCTTCACGGCAGAAGAAAACGAAGAACTGCAAAATCAATAATAAGAGAAATTCCCGGATGCTCGGCATTCGGGAATTTTTCTGTAAGTATGTAAAAGCCGGAAGAATAAAAGGCGCAAAAAAAGCTTTTGTGGAGCCATTTTAGCCGTTTTTGAGGAGGGGGAATCGTGGAAAAAAAGGCGCCAAAATGCTATAATAGCAGAATGAAAGGTGGTCATCCATGTGACGAATTTAGCTAACCGGGTATCCCATGAACAAGCAAATCACGCGATTTCCTGCGCCGCACACTCTCTCGTAACGGAAGGGTTTGATGTGACCCATGAAGACCGGAATTTTGTCCGCTCTGTCCTGACCGGAGAACGGACGGAAGCTCAATTCCACCAGGCCATCAAAGCGCGTTTCGATGTCTAAATACCAGCACACGTCGATGTACTGTTACCCTGGAACTGATGTGTTGGTGAATGCATTCGATATCCGCGACGAAGACAAGTTGAAGGAATTGGAGACGGTCTACGCGCTTTACCGCTTGTCGGAACTGCAATTGAAAAAGCCAAAAGACCCATCCGATCTCAAGGTGTTTCTCGATATCCACCGTTGCTTGCTGCAGGATGTCTACCCGTTTGCGGGAAAGCTGCGCGAGGAAATGACGTCCAAGGGAAGTTCGACATTCGCCCACCCGAAACATTTAGCCGGCCAGCTGAAGCAGCTTTTCGATGAATTGGCTGAAGAGGATTATTTGAAGGGCTTAAGCAAAGACGTTTTTATCCAGCGCCTCGCCCATTATCTGGCGGAATTGAATGCGCTCCATCCTTTCCGTGAAGGCAATGGCAGGGCAGTACGTGAATTTGCCCGCCAGCTTGCATTGAATGCTGGCTACCGGCTGGATTGGGCGATGATTGAAGAGCCTGCCCATATCATCAATGCGTTTGTGGACTCTTTTAACAAAGACAATGAGCGCCTGGAAGCTTTATTGGGAGAAATCATCAGTTGAATGTGCCAACCGGGCGCATCTCGACAGAAAAATAGGCTGAAGCGGCAGGCAATCCACCGCTTCAGCCTATTTTATTTGTTTTTTTGTTCGGGCTGTTCCTGAGGCGCTGGATTTTTGAGGAGCCAATCAATTGCGAACTCCACGAGCGGGCGCATTTCCGTGAGCTTGGTTTCCGCTTGGCCGAGAACTCCTTCAGTGATAATTCCAGGGAAGTCTTTGGCGATTTCCGGGAAGCGGTCTGAATCCATGTCGACACAATCGTAGGTGGCCCATTGACGCTCTCCTTTGACGTACATCGCTGCACCTTGCGGGGAAGTCGTACGCTCCGGCTGCAGGAATTCTGCATAATGGAGTGCGGTGCACGAATCGAACCCGGTGCCAACAAGCAGGATCTTCACTTGATGTGCCATCATTTTTCCAAGAGGCGACGCCGGGCCGAACGAATCTTCCAGCGGCTGTTCCGCCATCCACTCAGCGGCAAACTGTCCCCAGGCGATGAATGAATGGGTCGGATGGGGGCTGCGGATCGTGGCCGGATGTCGGTGGAGACATTCCGGTATTTTTCCCATGCCGCGCATATTCGTCAGGTCGGGGTCGTACGCCGGCATCTGGTCGCGTGTCGGCTGATGCCAATTCTCAGGGATCGGTGGAGCCATCCAGTAGACGGGATCGGAATTATCGGCAGACTGTGAAGGCATGACGAGAGTGCCTTCAGGAGTGATGACTTCCATCAAAGCTTCAACGACTGCCTGCGCGCCTCCGGCAATCCAGCCCATCGACTTCAGCGAGGAATGAACCATCAAGTGATCGCCCGCAGCAACTCCGAGTTCCTGCAGTTGCCGCTTCAGCGAATCCTTGGATTGAAAATCGGGTGTGTTCAGAATTTGTAAAAGATCAGACATGGACTTGGTTCCCCCTTTTTTTCCACTTTACCATAAGGAGGAATTTTGGTTTTTATTTTTCGAGTGGAACGGACCCGTGGGGGATTGAAAATTTTCAGCAGCGGGAATAACTTTAGGGAAGAAAGAGGAGGGGAATAGATGGAAGCGAAACCTATGCGCGAATCACGGACCATCCAGACCAAGCTGGTGCTTCCGCCTGACACCAATCACATGGAATCGATCTTCGGCGGGAAAGTGCTCGCCTATATCGATGAAATTGCCGGCATCTCGGCGATGAAACATGCGAGCCGCCACATTGTCGTCACGGCCTCGATCGATTCGGTGGATTTCTTGTCATCTGCAAAGGTGGGGGACGTATTGGAATTGGAAGCAAATGTCACATCAACCGGCAGAACTTCGATGGAAGTGTATGTGCGCGTCAAATCAAAGAATTTGGAAACCGGGGAAGAACGCTTGACGACCGAATCGTTTTTGACGTTGGTCGCGATCGGCGAGAACGGAAAGCCGACACCGGTACCACCGGTCTATCCTGAGACAGAAGGCGAGAAGCTGTTTTTCGAATCAGCGCCTGCACGCCGGGAACACAGGAAACAGCGCGCGAAGACGCCAAGATAAAAAAGGATCCTACAAGGGATCCTTTTTTGCGTTCTCTTTCACATTGGCGAGGGCGCTGCCCGTTTGATTGGTGATGACCGACATGCTGCCATCCGTCTCGAGGATGACAGCTTTAATGTTCTTCAGGTCGCCTTCGCCTGAATTGCGTACCGCTTGCATGATTTCAATATCTTTGACGCGTTCGTCGCGCATGGCCTGTTCCAGGAATTCACCTTCCGAAAACAGCAGCCGCGGCTCTGATTTGATCAGTTTATTGAAGCTTTTTGAGTGCACTGCCGTGAAGGTAATCAAATACTGCAGGACGATCAAGACGGCAAATGCTGTAAGGCCCTCCCATAAACTGATGTTGCTGTCGAGCAGGATCGTTGCCAAAGTGGAACCTAAAGCTACGGTCACGACGAGGTCGAAGGCGTTCAGCTTCGTTAAGGTCCGCTTTCCTGAGGTTCTCAGAAACACCAATAAGCCGATATACGCCAGAACGCCCACTGTGACGATTCGGATGAAACTGTCCAAGCTTATTTCGAACATTCGGCTCTTCCTCCTTTTAGAATGCGAAAAGATAAGACAGGCTTATTAACATGTGGATAAGTCCATTATCAATGGAAATCGACTGTGAATTTCGACATTTACCCACATAACCCACGGAATTTTGTTAATTATTGTGCATAACTGCCGTTTTTTCGCGCTTAATATGGGCTTTCCCTAGAAATCTGGACGTGAAACGGAATTTTGTGGATAGTTTCAAGAGAAAAGATAAGAGGCGGAGTCTTAACTAGGAATTCATGCAATTTACCTGTTCAAGCCATCTTAATTCGGGAATAGGGGAGTAAGAGAAGCGAGGAGAGGTGAAAAGATGGAAGGTGTCCGTCATTTTTTCCGTTTTACAGGCATGGCTGTATTTATTCTGAGCATCGTCCTGTTTTTTGTCACATTACTGAATAATTGGCTTGATTTTACCTCAATGGATTGGCTAAACGGCCTGTTTTGGCGTGTTTATTTGTTCTTCGCGGTATCTGGAATCTTGCTGTATATCCTGATCACCTTCAGAAGAAAAAAAGACGATTAAAAAAAGCACCGGAAAATTCCGGTGCTTTCGTCAGTTATTTTTTAGCTAGCAATTCTTCAAAATAAGAGCCGAATTCTTTAGAGCGTTTCAGGATTGTGCTTGATGAAACGCCGAATTTTTCACTCAAGTCTTTTGCAGAAAGCATGGGCCCTTGAATCAGTTCATGGTCCTGCAGGAAACGCCAGTAGCCGGCAACGAGTGCTTCCGGTTTCTGGACGGTCGGCTGCTGGCTGACCAGATAGCTGTTGAGGATGCTTGTCACATTCGTTACGGTTTCTTCATCGAAATCCGCTTCGTCGATGTGTTTTTTCAATTCATCCATGACCGATTGATGTTCCGGGGAAAGCTCGATGCTTTCCTCGACAGCGCCTGTCGAGTATTGGACGATATGCTCGACCACTTCAAGATAATGCTCGCGAAGGTAATCTTCGTTCGCTGATGCGCCTTTTTCTTCGATGCGTGTTTGCAGCTGCTCAAAGAATGGGTCGAACTTGCCGACGATTGTCAAATAGCCGTTCAGGAACAGGATGCCTTGTTCGCCTGCACGCGCATCTGGCAGAAGAATCGCAAGAAGCCCTTGGTTTTCTTCCATATCCGTCGGTGGCTGGTCTGCCATGACGTAAGTTTCACCGGTGAAGGCATCTTTCAATTCCGCTTTTTCTGTATCCCCTGTGACCAATTGGCCGAGGAATACGCGGAAGTTTGGCCATTGCTCCAACACTTCTTTCGTTGTTGGGCGTTGCGTCTGTTCGATTTGCTTAGACAGGAAGTTTTGCCATAGTTCCGGTTTTTGCATGAACAGGAAATTTTCGATAACGAAAGCCTGTGCATCGTTTTCTGCCATCGATTTCATCAAGCGCGGCTGCCAATCCTGCTGGAGCGCGCGGAAATCCGCTAGTTGGTCACGGTTTGGGTTTTCCGAGAAGAATTGCTGTCTGACTTGGAACAGCTCTTCATTCACCAAATCATTGATGGAAACGGTCTGTTGTTTCCCGTGACATTTCTTATATTTCTTTCCGCTGCCACATGGACACGGATCATTTCTTCCTACCATTCTAATCACCTACATTTTTTCTTGAGTGTAACATAAAATCTTTCGGCGCTCAAAAGTCTGACGATTCAGACGGTTAAATAGCCCTATATCTCCTTGTAATTCCCATATCAAGAAAATAAACGGAAGCCTAACCCTTGCAGCACGTGGCGTGGGACGAAGAACCTGGCCGTCACGAGAGGGTCAACGACTTGGCTGATCTGCGTTTCGCCGGCTGCACTCATGAGCATGGTCATTTCGCTGACGGATAAGCCGGATTGCGGAAGCAACAGATCGATCATCTCCTCAACCGCAGTGGAAACGGCTTCGTCTAAGGTCATCGCGGAGACGAGATACGCCAAACCGTCTTCATTTTCGAGCAAAGGATGCTTTAAATGACTGCCTTTGATGACATCGAATCGGACAGTGGCGCTGCCAGGCACTTCAATGCCGGAAACGCTGACTTCGCCGTCCCCCATCGCCGCATGGAAGTCACCGAGTGCGAACAGCGCCCCTTCAACTGCCACAGGGAAATAAAGCGTTGCGCCTTTTGTGATCAGTTTCGTATCCATATTTCCGCCGTGCGCGCCCGGTGTCCCGCATGAAACGGGCTCGCCTTCCGGTGCAACGCCGATAACGCCGATCATCGGATTCAGCGGGAGCTGCAGCCGTTCATTGAAGACGGCTTTGCCGTTTTGAATGGGAATGATTTTCGCTTCCATCGATTCCATCCGGTGGCCCATCACCCCGAGGTCCGGCCCCGTGACCATAACGCCTTGCTCGCCGATTTCAAGGTCTTTGATTTCTACTTTCAAGACGTCCCCGATTTCGGCCCCTTCGATGAAGATCGGCCCTGTCGCAGGATTCACTTGGTCCCAATCGATGGCGGCAACTTCTTGGTCGCTTGACTGAATCTGGTTTTTAAAGCAATCGAAAGTCTCGATTGTCACCGTATCCCCCGCTGCTGCGCGAAGGCTCGGTTCGTGTGTTTTGGAAAAAGCATAAATGACATCTTGTGCAGGCAATGTTTTCATAAACCTCACTCCTTTTGAATTAAAATGGAAAATCTTTTTGATTCTGATAATTCTTTCAACTCATACACTACCATTATCGAGCATGGAATCTTCAAGTGCAAGGCGTGAAGCGCTATAGTAAACTAGAGAAAAAAAGTGGGGCGGGGGAGACGCTGTGTATGAAGATCCGGTCAAAGAAATGCTCGTGTGGATGAAGATGCTGCTTTTGACGGCATTCATCATCCTTGGTGTCCGCCAGTTCCTGTTCGAGCCGGTTATCGTCGAAGGCGGATCGATGCAGCCAAGCTTTCACGAGAATGATAAATTAGTGTTGAGCAAAGCGACAACAATCGGCAACTTCGATACAATCGTATTTTTCGCCCCGGACGGCAGCCGCTTCATCAAACGGGTGATCGGCGTTCCCGGAGACCATCTCCAGATAGCAGGAGGGGAAATTCTACTGAACGGGCAGCCGCTGGAAGAACCATACTTGGATGAGGGCGGAAATACTGGCATCACCGCACCGGCTGGTATAACCAGTGAGTTTTCCGTTCCGCCAGACTGCTATTATGTTCTGGGAGACAACCGCGGTAATAGCACGGATTCACGCGTGCTGGGATTTATCCAGGAGCAAGATGTGATTGGTGAAGTGAAATTCCGCTTTGCGCCTTTGAGGGATTTTGGATTCGTGGAATGAATAATGAGTTTTAGCAAAAGCTTTTGCCGTTGAGCATGTACTCTTCGGAAAAGGCTTTTTGTATGGCTGCGATTTTATTTTTGGTGTATATGGGAACCAAGCATTGCTTAAGGAATACCCAGGGATATACAAAAAGAATTTCAAATCACTTTAAATAGTTCTAAATATTCACATTTTATTTCTTTTTAGTTCAATTGAATTATGATAAGATTTAATTACTGAATATTTGAAAAATAATAGATCGTATTGTTTATGAAGGGGTGGGGAAATGAAGACAATTTGGCAGGATGCTGGACGATATATTTTGATAGCGTTTATTGCGGGCGGCGCGGTTCTTCAACTGGGCGGGGAGCAAACGGCGGCGGCAGAAGGCGTGCTTGAAATCGGGGCGGCGCATTTAATGGAAGGGCAACGCCAGGCGTTTCAATCGCACCTTGCCAGTTCGCTGCTGTTCATGGACAGGGCCTTTATGGATGGCGAGGAAGACGGTGCATACCCTGCATCCCATATTGCATTCGCGCCGGGGAGCGATGAATCGCAGATGAACTTTTCCTGGTATTCACCTAGCACCTCACGTGCGGGCCAAGTCCAATATGCGAAAGTCTCTCCCGGTTCTGAAGATTTTCCGGAAAACGCCGCATTGACCATCGATGCATCATTGAAAAATGCCACGTACGGCTATTCTGCCCACGAAGCGGTGATCACCCAACTCGAAAATGAAACGGATTATATGTACCGTTTGGGAGACGGCCGGGGCAATTGGACGCAAGCTTTCCATTTCAAGACACAAGATCCGTCTTCATATGAATTTGTGATGATCGCCGATCCGCAAATCGGGGCATCAGGCAATATTGCTGAAGACCAAAGAGGCTGGGAAAAGACTTTGCGGCAAGCAATTGGCCAGAATCCCGACGCAAGTTTCATCCTGTCGGCAGGCGATCAGGTGGATGCCCGCTATTCCGAAAAAGAATATGCCGCTTATTTCGCGCCTGATCCGCTGCGCCATTATCCGACAGCGACCACCATCGGCAACCACGACGACACCTATCATTATGCCTACCACTTCAATGTCCCGAACGAAAATTGGGAACTCGGCAATTACGACAACTCCGGGGGCAATTATTATTTCTCTTACGGAGATACTTTGTTCATGAACTTGAATTCCAATAGTCGAAATCCGGAAGAACACATCCAGTTCATGAAGGAGACAGCTGAAGCGACTTCAGGGCGCGAGTGGAAATGGAAGGTACTCGTTTTCCATCATTCGATCTATAGCGCCGCTGCACATTCGCAAAGCGAAAAAGTGCTGGAGCTGCGCGAACAGCTTGTGCCGACAATAGACGAACTTGATTTTGATGCGGTGCTGATGGGGCATGACCATTCCTATGTCCGGACCTACCAAATGGAAAATTTCCAGCCGTTGAAGAATCACATGATGCAAGGCGATACACCGGTCAATCCGGAAGGCACCGTCTATATTACCGGCAGTACCGCGAGCGGCAGCAAGTTCTACGGCATGCAGAGCGAACGCGAACCGTATTCAGCGGTTCGTGAACAATGGGGCGTGCCGACTTACATGACTATCCAAGTTGAACCGACGCGTTTGCGCTTTGAGACCTACCGCACGGATACGGAAGAACTGGTCGATGAATACGAGATCATCAAGGATCCGTCCATCGAAACGGTCGTGCCGGCGCTCGAAAAAGTCGAACTTGAAGCAAATAGCGCCGTGCTGGCAACCGAGGAGAATTCCTTCTATCCCGAAGCGGAATTGAAGCTGACAGGAGAAAATGTCGAAGGCGGCCAATACGATATTTCGCCTGAATCGGTCACATACCGTACGAGCCGGGATGATGTCCAAATAAAAGACGGAAAAGTCCAGGCGGCAGAAGATGCGGAGCCTGGAAAAGTGGAAGTATATGCGGAAGTGGAAGCTGGCGGCGAAATATGGGAAAGCAATGCGATTGAATTCGAATTGGTGGAACATGAAGAAACCAAACTGCTCGAAGGAGGAAGTGAGTGGCGCTACCTCGATGATGGCAGCGACCAGAAAAAAGACTGGATTGAAGCTGGTTTCGATGACAGCGATTGGGCGCAAGGCACTGGCCCTCTAGGCTTTCCGGAAGATGAGGAACGGCCGGAATTCGGTCCTGTGGAAACGCTCGTCGGTTACGGCGGGGACGAGACCGACAAAAACGCCTTGACTTATTTCAGGACGGCATTTGAAGTGGAAGATGCTGAAGAAATCGGCAATCTCGGTTATGTGGAATTCGGTGTCGATGATGCCGTCATCCTCTATTTAAATGGAGAAGAAATCATGCGCTTCAATATGCCCGAGACAGGCGAGTTCGGTTTTGAGGACTACCAGGAAGCGGTGAGCGATGAAGACTTCGGCAGAGAAGACCGAATCGAGCGCATCTACTTGGACGAAGAGGCCCTTGCCCAGATGAAAGACGGCGAAAATGTGCTGGCTGCCCAGGTGCATCAAGACGATCGCTTCAGTTCCGACCTGTATTGGGACATGGAAATGGTGGTTAATAAAAAATAAAAAAAGAAGGCGCGATGCCTTCTTTTTTTTTTTTTTTTTTTTTTTGCCTATTTAGTGAAAATGCCCAATTTCTCGATTCGCTGGATCGCTTCTCTGATGCGTTGTTCATCGACCAATAGCCCGACACGCACGAAGCCTTCGCCCGCGGAGCCGAATCCACTGCCTGCTGCAACGGCGATATCTGCTTTCTCTAGCAAATAATCCGAGAACTCGACGCTCGTGAAGCCTTCTGGAACCGGCAGCCAGGCAAAGAATGAGCCTTTCGGCGCTTCCACGCCCCAGCCGATCCGGCGGCATTCGTCAACCAGCACTTGGCGCCTTTTTTCGTACAGTTCGACCAAGTCATCCACGCATGCTTGGCTTGCAGTAAGTGCCTCAGCAGCAGCAAGCTGCACGGCCGGGAAAATGCCCGCAAACAAATGATCCTGGATTAAATTGAGGGCTTCGATCATCTTCGAGTTGCCGACTGCAAAACCGATTCGCCAGCCGGCCATATTATAAGTTTTCGATAAAGTATACATTTCAATGCCGACATCTTTCGCCCCTTCGGACTGCAGGAAGCTGACCGGTTTTTGGCCGTCGAATCCGATGCCCCCGTAAGCGAAATCATGCACTACCGCAAGATCGTTGTCTTTGGCGAACTGCACGGTCTCGTCAAAGAAAGGCTGGTTGGCTGTAGCGCCGGTCGGGTTGTTTGGGTAATTCAAATACATGAGTTTGGCGCGTTTGCGAATCGACTCTGACACTGCGTCATAGTTCGGCAAATAGCCATTTGCCTGCTCGAGCTTCATCAAATCGAGTTCGATGTCGGCGAGCGGTGCGCCCGATAAATAATCCGGATAGCCCGGGTCTGGCAATAAAAGCGAATCCCCGGGGTTAAGCAAGGCAACCGGCAATTCGACAAAGCCAATTTTCGTGCCGGACATGATGGCGACTTCAAGGTCGGGGTCGATGTCGACGCCGTATTCCCGTTTATAGAAATCTGCGGCGGCCTGGCGCAAAGTGCCAAGCCCGCGAAACGGTGAGTAGCGGTGCGTTTTCGGATCGGCTACTGCTTCTTGCAACGCCTTGACAATGTGCGGCGGTGTCGGCTGGTCGGGATTGCCTTGACCCAGATTGATGACATCGCGCCCCTCGTCGGCCGCTTTGGAAACTTTCGCGACAAGCGTGGCGAAAAATTGATCCGGAAGATTTTTTAAGCGATTTGAAAAGTCCATGGAATCCTCCTTGTTTTCTAAATAATTGCACATCTACCTCAAATCTTATAGAGTTTAATCTAAACTGTCTACAGGGGGAGAGTATATGAAGATCGCTTGTGTGCAGATGAATATCGCTTTCGGCGACCCCGAAACGAATTTTCAGCGCGTGAAAGGTTATTTGGAAAAAGCGGCAGAAAACGGCGCACAGCTTATCGTCCTGCCTGAAATGTGGAATACCGGCTATGCCTTGACCGAACTTGATGAACTTGCGGACGGCAATGGCCGAACTGCGGATTTCTTGAAGCGATTCGCCAAAGAGCACAAGGTTCATATCGTCGGGGGCTCGGTCTCCACGAAGAAAGAGGACGGTTTCTACAATACGATGTATGTGGTCGACAGCACGGGCGCACTCGTTTCAGAGTACGACAAAGCGCACCGCTTCGGCTTGATGGATGAGCATATCCACCTTGAAGAAGGCCAGTCGCTCGGCACATTCGAGCTGGACGGGGAGACCTATGGCGGCGTCATCTGTTACGACATCCGCTTTCCGGAATGGCTGCGCGCACAAGCGCTGAACGGCGCGAAGGCGATTTTCGTGCCTGCGGAATGGCCGGCAGCGCGCATCGATCATTGGCGCATCCTGCTGCAGGCGCGCGCGATTGAGAACCAATGCTTTATCATCGCCGCAAACCGGGTCGGCAGCGACCCGAAAAATGAGTTCGGCGGCCATTCGATGGTCATCGCGCCTTGGGGCGAAGTGCGGATGGATATGGACCAGGAGGAAGGCATCGGCTATACCGATATCGACCTTTCCGAAGTCGACGAAGTGCGGGGCCGCATCCCGGTATTCGACGACCGCCGTGTGCCATTGTACAAAAAGTTTGAAAAATCGCATTGACAAGCTGTTGCCCGTGCAGGTAATATTGAAAACAACCAAATACGCATGCTTATCAAGAGAGACCGAGGGTAAGGCCCTATGACGTCCGGCAACCCCCAGCATGGGAAGGTGCCAAGTCCTGCAGAATGAACTTCATTCTGAAAGATAAGTCGAAATGTTAATTTTCGATGTCTCTTTTTGATAAAAGAGGCATTTTTTATTTGCCTGGGGGAGTGGACAGCATGATTCAAATCGAACAACTGAGCAAAACTTATCAAACGAAACACGGCACGGTCAAAGGCGTCGATGATGTCACTTTGGAAGTGAAGACCGGTGAAATCTTCGGCATCGTCGGCTATTCCGGCGCCGGAAAAAGTTCCCTCATCCGCTGCATCAACTTGCTTGAACGGCCAACGTCAGGCACCGTGAAAGTCGGCGGCCAGGATTTAACGAAGCTGCGTGGCGACGGCTTGCGGAAAGCACGGCTCAAAATCGGCATGATCTTCCAGCATTTCTACTTGATCAGCCAAAAGACGGTCGCTGAGAATATTTCGTTCGCCCTTCGCGCAGCCGGAACGCCGAGCAAGAAAATCGGACCGCGCGTCGATGAACTGCTCGAAATGGTCGGCTTGTCTGACAAGCGGGGGGTCTACCCGGCACAGCTGAGCGGCGGACAGAAGCAGCGCGTCGGCATCGCCCGCGCACTCGCCAATGACCCGGCCGTGCTGTTATGCGACGAAGCGACATCCGCGCTCGACCCGAATACGACTTTATCGATTCTGCGCTTATTGAAAGACATCAACCGCAAGCTCAATATCACGATTGTGTTGATTACGCACGAGATGAACGTCGTCAAGGAAATTTGCGACCGCATGGCGGTCATGCAAAGCGGACGCGTCATCGAAGAAGGCCGTGTCTACGATATTTTCGCCGATCCAAAGACCGCGTTGACAAAGGAATTCATCTCGAGCGTCGTATCGTTCAACGTGCCGGAAGAAATCCTGAAAAAATGCGACGGCACGATCGTCAAAGTCTTGTTCAAAGGCGAAGTCGCCGGCGATGGCATTATTTCCGATATGCTGCAAAGCTATCCGGTCAAAGGGAATTTCCTGCACGGGGCGATTGAATACATCCAGGAGTTGCCACTCGGCATTTTCGTTATGGAACTGAAAGGCGCTCAAGCAGATGTGAGTCAGGCGATTCACTACCTAGAGCAGCGTGAAGCGATTGTGGAGGTGATGGATCATGGGAATTGAATGGGAAAGAATCATTGAATTATGGCCGGAAATCCAAGTGGCCTTTTACCAGACTTTAATCATGATCGGCATCTCGCTTGGCGTGGCGCTTGTTATCGGCTTGCCGCTCGGCATTTTATTGTTCATCACAGACCGCGGCTTGTTCTGGGAAAATCGCCCGGTCAATTCCGTCATCGGATTTATCGTCAACATCGTCCGGTCGATTCCGTTCATCATTTTGCTCGTAGCACTCATCCCGCTGACGCAATTGATTACCGGCACGACCATCGGGCCGGTCGCAGCGAGCGTTTCCTTGTCGGTGGCAGCGATTCCGTTTTTTGCGCGCATCGTGGAAACGGCGCTCCGTGACATCGATAAAGGCGTCATCGAAGCGGCCATCGCAGTCGGCGCCACGCCGTGGATGATCATCAAAGATGTGCTCTTGCCGGAAGCGAAAGCGAGCCTCATCCAAGGCATCACGCTGACGGTCATCAGCCTCATCGCCTATTCCGCGATGGCAGGCGTGGTCGGTGGCGGCGGCATCGGTGATTTGGCGATCCGCTTCGGTTATTACCGCTATGATAATACGATCATGATCGTGACGGTCGTCATTTTGATCGTGCTCGTCCAATTGATTCAACAGGCCGGCGACTTTACCGCCAAAAAACTGGATAAACGATAAGGGGAGAATGACATGAAGAAACTCACATGGATATTGGCAGCGAGCGCGCTCGCACTGGCTGCATGCGGCGGAGAAGAAGCAGACACAGGAACGACAGAAGGCGGCGAAGCGTCGAAAGACATCAAGCTCGGCGCAACAGCGGGCCCTTATAGCGATATGCTGAACGCAGCGATCGTGCCGGCGCTTGAAGAAAAAGGCTATACAGTGGAAACAATCGAATTCAGCGATTATATCCAGCCGAACAATGCGTTGAACAACGGCGAGATCGACGCCAACTTGTTCCAGCACACCGTTTACCTGGAGAATTTCGAAACAGAAAACGATATGGATTTGAGTGCCTTGATTACGGTCCCGACCGCGCCGATGGGCATCTACTCCAATGAGTTCGATTCCTTGAATGCGGTATCCGACGGGGCGACCATCGCGATTCCGAACGATCCAGTCAACGGCGCGCGTGCATTATTGATGCTGCAGGACGAAGGTTTGGTCGAACTTGACCCGGAAGCGGAAGTGCTCCAGGCGTCTGAGCGCGATGTCACGGAAAATCCGAAGAACCTTGTGTTCCAGCCGATTGAAGCAGGGCAATTGCCGCGCGCGGTTGAAGGCACAGACCTTGCTGCCGTTCCAGGCAACTTCGCACTCGCGGCGGACATGGATTTGCTTGATGCATTGGCGCTTGAGAACATGCCGGACCAGTACCGCAATGTCGTCGCTGTTTCGGCGGAAAATGAAGACAGTGAACTGGCGGCGGATTTGGTCGAGATCGTCGAGTCGGAAGAATTTGAAGCAGTCATCGACGAGCAATTCGAAGGCTTCGGGAAACCGGAGTGGATGGCTGAATAACGACATAAGCCAGCCGGAGAGTTTTTTTCTCCGGCTGTTTTTTATGTGAAATACCATTGCGACGCGCTTTACAGGCTTTTTCCTTGCCCTGCTTGTTTTCTGTTGAAATAATAGGGAAAGTGAATTTCAATAGGCCGATGCAGGCAGTATCTGCATCGGACGAGGGTTCTTTGGAGAAAGGGAGAGGATTATGGAAGCTAACAGGCACGTCCTGACTTACGGCGACGCGTTTGTCGATTATATCGCAACCACCAAAAACAATGATTTATTCGATCTGTATCTCGGAGGCGCCACCGTCAACGTCTCTGCCGGCGTTAGCCGCCTCGGGGTTCCTTCAGCATTCATCACAATCACCGGCGATGATGAGATCTCGGACTTTTTCTGCCAGGCGCTACGAGCAGAAGGGGTCGATTTGACACATTCAATTAAACGTCCAGAAAAACGCATCAGCGGCGTCTATATTCATTTAACGGAAACGAACGATCGCGTCTTCGCTTCTTACGACAATGAGACGCCTGATTTGCAAGTAAAAGCAGACGAACTGGCGGACGAAGCGTTCGAATCCGCGAGCCTGTTCCATTTTTGCTCAGGAACGCTTTTCCATCCGGAAGCGCGTAAAACAACGACCCAGGCATTGGAGTTGGCCAAGTCTCAAGAAGTGATTTGTTCATGCGATGTCAATATCCGGCCGCTGCGCTGGGAAAGCGAGGAGCTGTGCCGCCAGACCGTCCTGCGCTTTTTGCCGCAGGTGGATATTTTGAAATTGACGGTTGACGAATTATTGTTCCTCATGGAAGCCGATTCAATGGAAGCGGGCATCGAGCGCCTGAAGGCTTACGGGCTTCCTGTCGTTTTTGTCACGGACGGTGAGCATGGCACGCACGCGGTATATAAAGACGAGACGACCCATGTGCCGGTCGAGCCGGTCAAGCCGGTAGATACGACGGGTGCCGGGGATGCGTTCATGGCAGGCATCATCCGCCATGTCCATTTCAACGGCATGCCGGAAGATCAGCAACAACTGGTTGCTTGCGCAGACTTCGGCAATAAGCTGGGGGCTCTTTGTGCAACACGGGCGGGAGCCATCACAGCGATGCCGCGAAGCGAAGATATGGAAGAGTGGGAATAGAAGAGGAGGAAACAGCAATGGCTTTGCATAGTTTTCATTTAACAGCAGACTGGCCCGGCAACCGAAACGATGTCGGGACAATCGAATCGGGGAATTTGAAGACGCAAATCTCGATTCCCCCGGAAATGGACGGCCCAGGGGTCGGCACGAATCCCGACGAAATGCTGCTCGGTGCGGCAGCGACCTGCTATATCATCACGCTTGCGGCGATGATGGAGCGCAGCAAACTGCCGAAAGAGTCGCTGACGATGGAGTCGGAAGGAATCGTGGAAGTCGAAAATGGCGTCATAACTTATAAAAAGATCATTCACCGCCCGAAAGTTGTCTTGTCGGCGGATGCAGAAGAAAAGGAATTCAAGCTGGCGCACAAACTTGCGGAAAAAGCGGAATCTTCCTGCATGATCACGCGCGCCATTCAAGGAAATGTCGCAGTCGAACTGGAAGCCGATATTATAAAAGCATAAAGTAAATCCCTGGTTGACCGCTTGCGGGAAATCAGGGCTTTTTATTGAGCAATAATGTTTTTAGACGATTAAGAATTTTTTGTTCCAGCCGTTTCGGGATGTGGTAGACTACATTTAATGAAAAACGGTCTATACAGGGGACGGGTGTCATGAAAAAATTATCGCTGCAAACCAAAATCATCCTGTTGACGACATCGCTCGTGCTGTTGACGACGGCGGTGTTCGGCGGGATTTTGAGCTATCAGGAAATTGCGGAAATCAAAGAGAACATCGGCCAGCGGGCGCAAGAAACGGCGATCGGCATTTCGGCCATGCCGACGATTGTCGAAGCGATGGATGACGAGGAACCGGCGCTGCAAATCCAGCCGATCGCTGAGTATCTGCGCAAGCAAGTAGGCGCTGAGTTTATCGTTATCGGCAATAGGGAGAGCATCCGTTATTCACATCCGGATCCCGACAAAATCGGCAAAAAAATGGTCGGCGGCGATAACGAACGCGCCCTTCAAGAAGGCAAAGTCTATGTGTCTGAAGCATTCGGCTCGCTCGGCAGAAGCCTGCGCGGCAAAGCGCCAATCTATGACGGCGACGGGCGCGTCATCGGTGTCATTTCGGTCGGTTATATGATCGAAGATATTGAAGCAATCATTTTCGGCAATGTTATGGACGTGATGGGGCTGGCTTTATTGACGCTCGTTATCGGCGTCCTGGGCAGTGTCCTGCTCGCGAGGAATATCCGGAAAGATACGCTCGGTCTTGAACCCAGGGAAATCGCCCGCTTGTATCAGGACCGGGAAGCTTTGCTGTCATCAATTATCGAAGGGGTCATCGCCATCGATAAGGAAGGCCGCATCACCGAGTTGAACAGTTCGGCAGAAAAGATGCTCGCCATGGACCAAAGCTTTCTCCACACCCCATCCGATGATATCTTGCCGGAACTGAGGATGGGTGAAACCTTAACGACAGGGAATTCATGGAAGAACAAAGAAATCCTGATTGGCGGGACCGTTTTTATCGTCAACCAAAAGCCGATTTGGGCAGAAGGGGAAGTGGCCGGCGCCGTTTCAACATTCCGTGAAAAAACGGAAGTGCAGGAAGTACTGGAAACTTTGTCGGAAATCCGTCAATACTCAGAAAGCCTGCGGGCGCAAACACATGAATACGCCAATAAACTGTATGCCATATCCGGGCTTCTCCAGTTGGAGGAGACTGAGGAAGCGGTCCGGCTGATCCAGCAAGAAACGAATCATCATGAAAAGCAGACAAAGCATACACTGAATCATATCGAAGATAAAAAAGTTCAGGCGATCCTGCTCGGCAAAATGGGAAAAGCATCCGAAGCGAAAGTCGAGCTATTGGTGGATGAAAACAGTTCGCTCGCCAAATTGCCTGCCCATGTCGATATATCCAAAGTCATTCACATTGTCGGGAATCTGATCGACAACGCCATTGAAGAAGTCGAGGCATGCGACCGCAAAGAAGTGTCTTTCTTCATTACCGATATCGGCAATGACTTGGTCATCGAAGTCCAGGACAGCGGGCGCGGAATCGAAACCGGAAACCTCGACCGATTTTTCACGCAAGGATTCTCCACGAAACTGGAAAAAGCGGATAGGGGCTACGGCTTGGCGATCGTCAAACAAGCGGTTGAAGACTTGAATGGCTGGATCGAAGTGGATTCGACGCCGCAGCGCGGGACGGTATTTAGCGTCTTTATCCCGAAAAAAACGATGGAGGTGGCGTAATGCTGCGGGTAGTGATTGCAGAAGATGATTTTCGTGTTGCACAAGTGCACGAGAAGTTTTTAGCAAAGATTAAACAAGTGGAACTGGCGGCGAAAGCGAAAGACTGCGCAGAAACGCTGGCGGCGGTCAAGCAAGAGCGGCCGGATTTGGTGCTATTGGACAATTACATGCCGGATGGGCTCGGCATCGAGTTGATTGATGAGTTAAGGAAAGAAAGCCCGGAGACCGACATCATCCTCGTCTCGGCGGCAAACGAGCGGGAGTATATCGAAACGGCACTGCGAAAAGGCGTAAAAGGCATCATCTTAAAACCTGCTGAACTTGGCCAGTTCACGGCCACCATCGAGAAATACCGGCAAGACAAGGAAAGCTTGTCGAGCCAAGAAACCATCGATCAGCAGTATTTGGATGAACTGTTCGGGGTCAAGGCAGTCAAAAAAGAGGCGCCAGCGGTCAAAGGCATCGACCCGCTGACGATGCAGAAAGTCCAGAAGTTATTGGAACAGTACGAAGAGGGCATCACGGCTGAAAAAATGGGCGAAGAAATGGGCGCTTCGCGCACGACCGCCAGGCGCTACCTGGAATATTTGGTGTCAACAGGCGATTGCTACGCCGAGCTCGGCTACGGCATTGTCGGCAGGCCCGAACGGAAATACTTTGTGAAATGAAATGAAAGCCAAGGGTGCGCTCTGGGAGACAAACTTTTCCAGAGTTTCTCAAAAATGAAAAAGCAACTTCCCAAAACCGGGGGAGTTGCTTTTTTGAGTTGCCGTTTCATTTACGGCAATCAATCGGTGTGGCATTCGAAGTAGGTCATTTGCCAACCGCTTTTCTCGATTTCAGGAAATCCGCCCAACTCGTAACAGCGATCAGCCGCTTCGGTTACTTCTACATAGCTGAAATAGCTTTGAGCGGCGATGGCGGTACCGATGGCAAGAAATAATGCAACGCCAAGCGCAATGGCCGCCATGCCCGGAGTAATGGCTGAGATACGTTTCATTTTCGGCCTCCTTAATATCCATTCGCTTCTATCTATACCCTAGCACAATTCCCTTCTGTTTCCTATAAATGAAATATCAGTAAAATAGCAACTTCCCCGTAAACTTTATGAACAAAATGTTCACAAAATCCTTTATACAGCTTATTTTGCAAACGGTTACATTCTGAAAATTCGCAGTTATACTTCAACACATAAGAAAACTACTTAAACTGAGGGGGAAATAAAATGAAGAAAACGATTTTTGCCAGTGTCTTGACTGTAAGCGCTTTAGCGTTCGCCGGATGCGGATCCGACGACGCGGCCAATACAGGGGGAGAAGGCGGAAGCTTCGAACCGTCGAAGACGATTGAAATGGTGGCACCGGCCGGGTCAGGCGGCGGCTGGGATACGACGGCCCGTGAAGTGGCCCGTGTCTTCGGGGAAACGGAAATCATCGATGAAAATATGACCGTCATCAACCGAGAAGGCGGAGGCGGGGCAATCGGCTGGGCATATGTCCATGCAAAAGAAGGCGATCCGCACAGCATGTTCGTCGCTTCACCGCCACTCATGTTCGTGCCGCTCAACGGCCAATCGGAACATGGCCATGAAGACTTTACGCCGCTTGCCAATATGATTGCCGACTACGGCGCGTTCGCTGTGCGTGAAGATAGCGAATTCGAAGATTTGAACGACCTGTTCGACCAGATGAAAGATGATCCGGCAAGCGTCACGGTTATCGGAACATCTGCCCCAGGAAGCATGGACCATATGCAATTTGTCCGCATCGCCAAAGCGGCAGGCGTGGATCCGACAAAGATCAAATACGTTTCTGACCAAGAAGGCGGGGCATTGACAGCGGTTCTGAACGGGTCGGTAGATGTATTCTCCACCGGTGTCGGCGAAACGATCGAGCAAGTGCGTGCCGGCAATATCAAAGTTCTGGGTGTGACGGCGGAAGAGCGCATGGAAGGGGACGTGCTTTCTGAATTCCCGACAGCGATCGAGCAGGGCATCGATGAGAGCTTCGTCAACTGGCGCGGATTCTTCGGGCCACCGGGCATGGATCAAGCAGCGGTCGACTACTACGAAGCCAAATTCCAGGAATTGAGTGAATCCGAAGAGTTCGCGGAAGTCCGCGAGAAATACGGCTGGAACGAAATGTACATGGGCAGTGAAGAATACAGCGAATTCCTTGCGACAGAAAAAGAGGAAATTGCCGCATTGCTCGAGGAGATCGGCTTAGGTCAATAAAGAATTTACGATTGCCGAAGCAGTCTAACAGGAAAATACTCACAGAAGTGAAACCGGATCTTAGGCATTCGGTTTCTCTCTTTTCAGTTAAAAGGAGGGGTTTCGTTTGCTCGCAACTATAAACCGTAGATTAGGCTTGCTTATTTTTGTCATCGCAGCCGTTTACTTGTATTTGAGTTTCCAATTGCCCAACTATCAATATGCCCCTGTCGATGCGGATGTCATCCCAAAAGGGCTCGGGATACTTTTATTGATACTGGCCGTCCTGTTGTTTTTCTCCCGGGCGGTAGAAACGGAAGCGGAAAAGAAAAAGCGGGATATTCCCAAAAAAGAGTTTGGTGTTCTTGGTGCCGTCTTCGCCATGATTTTTGTTTACATCTTTTTGTTTGAAACGATCGGCTTTATCATCATGACGGCGTTATTCATCTTCTTCTGTTCATGGTTTTTAGGTTATAGAGCATGGAAGACGAACATTTTGGTCTCCCTTCTGTTCCCGATTGTAATGTATGTCATCTTCGTTTTCGCGCTGGGGATCGTATTGCCGCGCGGCATCTTGCCGATTTAAGGAGGGAGTTTCATTATGGATGCATTTCAAGGTTTATTGACCGGTTTTCAAGTTGCTTTAAGTTTGGAAGGAATCATGTTTGTGCTGATCGGCGTCATTGTCGGCACATTGATCGGCATGATGCCAGGGCTCGGCCCAATCAGTGCCATTGCAATCATGATCCCGATTACATATGGGATGGATCCGGCGCCCGCGCTCGTCATGATGGCCGGGGTTTATTACGGGGCGGTCTTTGGTGGATCGACTTCCTCGATCCTGTTGAACGCCCCAGGGATTTCCGGCACAGTCGCCACGTCTTTCGACGGTTACCCAATGGCACAAAATGGCCAAGCCGGCAAAGCGCTCGCTATCGCAGCGATCGCTTCCTTCGTCGGGGGGACCGTTTCGGTTGTCTTGCTGATGCTGTTGGCGCCGGCATTATCAAGTGTCGCGATTTCATTCGGCCCGCCGGCATACTTTGCCTTGATGTTCATGGGCTTAACGGCCATCTCCAGTTTATCGGAAGGTTCGACGATCAAAGCGATGATTTCTGCTGTTGCCGGCTTTATGGTGGTAACGATCGGCATCGACCCGCAAACCGGTACACAGCGTTTCACGTTCGGGAACGTCAACCTGTTCGACGGTTTCGACTTTCTGATCATCGCCCTCGGCCTCTTTGCCGTTGCGGAAGTATGCATACTCGTATTGAACCGGAAAAACCGGAGCTTGAGCGATGACCAGAAACTCGGCAGCTTAAAGCTGTCCAAAGGGGACCTGAAGGAAATGAGCGGGCCTGTCAGCAGGCAGTCCTTTGTCGGCTTCCTGCTCGGCGTACTGCCTGGGGCAGGCGCGACCATCGCGTCGTTCATCAGCTATATCTTTGAAAAGCGCATAGCGAAAAATCCTGAAGAATTCGGGAAAGGGTCCATCAAAGGGATTGCAGCACCGGAAAGTTCCAATAATGCGGCGACGAGCGGTGCATTCGTGCCACTCTTGAGCCTTGGCATCCCAGGTTCCGGAACGACGGCTGTCATGCTCGGCGCATTCTTGGTCCTTGGCGTACAGCCGGGCCCGCTGCTCATGTCGGACCGCCCGGAAATCTTCTGGGGTATCATCGCTTCCATGTATTTAGGGAATGTATTCCTGTTGATCCTGAACTTGCCGCTGATTCCTTATTTGGCGAAGATCTTGAGCATCCCCCGCCCTTTGCTCATTTCACTCGTAATCATGTTCAGCTTAATCGGAGTCTATTCCATCAGTTTTAACATTTTTGACCTGTACATGCTATTGCTTTTCGGGGCGCTTGGATTTGCCATGCGGATCTTTTCGTTTCCTGCGCCGCCATTCATTCTGGCGTTTATCCTCGGGGGCATGATGGAACAGGCATTCCGCCAGTCCATGACCATCTCCAATGGCAGCTTGGGCATCTTCGTCAATAGCCCGTTGCCGCTGTCATTGCTCTTGATTTCTTTGCTGTCCCTCTTGGTTCCGGCTTTCTTGAAATGGAGAAGCAATAGGATTGCACGTAAACAACGGTAAGGGGTGGAAACGTGGGAAACTCAAAGCTGATGCTGCGTGTTCTTACTTCATTGCTGCTCGCAGGCTTTATTCTATTATGGATATCGGGTGCTTTGGATGCCTATACAGATGACCAGAAAATGACTTTGCTGCTGCTCGGTATCGCCATCGGCCTATGGACGGTCAGTGTCATGCCGCTTGCCGCATCGAGCCTGCTGGTGCTTGGCCTGCTGCTGCTTTTCCGTTTGACGGAAGAGCCGGAGCAGGCTTTTGCCGGTTTTTTGTCGGATGCCCTTTATTTTATCCTGGCGCTGACCTTGGTATCGAAAGTCTTGGTGAAAGCTAAAGCCGATCAAGTGTTTGTCGGCATGTTATTGAAGCTGAGCAAAGGCAAAGTTCAGCGGTTGCTCGTCGGTTTGCCTTTCCTGATCGCCTTTTTGCCGATTCTACTGCCTTCCGCTGTAGCGAGGTTCCGTATTCTTGAACCGATTATCGAACAAGTGAACAGCCGCTTCGAACTGGGCGAAAGAAGCGTTTTCCGGCAGTTCAGCTTATACGTCATCGGGATGATGAATCAAAACTCGACGATGATTGTCTTTACCGGCGGCGGCTTCCCGATACTCGCTGCCCAATTGCTCAGAGATTTCGGAGACGTGCAAATTTCCTGGCTCGGCTGGTTTTTACGCATTGCGCCGCCCCTATGGATAGCGCTGGCAATTGTCAGTTTCGGCGTCTGGTTCTTTTTCAAGCGGCAAAATGGGGAAGTCCGGCACATGGAGGAGATGGAGTTTCCTCCTGAAGCAGGGCTGCCTGAGCGATTTTGGTGGGTGATCGTGCCGTTTATCGCAATGATCATCAGTTGGATTGTCATCGATCAGGAACAGATCCCGCTTATCGTTGCGCCCTTCCTTCTGCTGGCTTATTATGCATTGCCGATCAATGGGCTCGTCGATGACAAGCTGGTCCGGGAGTATGACTGGGAAACTTTCCTGTTATTGGGTGCGTCATTTTCGCTCGGTTATTTAATAGAAGAAAATGGGACAGCGGGTGTCCTTGCCGGCCAATTGATCCGTCTCTTGCCGGCTGGAATGGGAGATGCCGGCAACATCATTTTTGTGGCCATTCTCATTTTCCTGTTAAGGTTTTTGTTTGTAGTTCCTTCCACTTCCATGATTGTGATTTTCCCGATCATCATGAGCTTTGCAGGGCAACTTGATTTACCGGTTCTGGCAATGGCGTTTCTATTGATCATGATCGTGGGGGGAGTGACGATTTTGCCAATTCATTCACCGACAACTTTTTTGGCATTCCAAAAAGGCGCATTCACGCAAAGGGAACAATTACTGGTTGGCGGCTTTTCGGGGATGGTGCTTACCTCTGTTGCCATTGTCTTTGCCATTTTCATTTGGTGAAACGGCGTACATTTTTATAGTAGGAGAAAAAAAGCCAAACCTATCTAAGGGTCTGGCTTTTTGCTTTTTTTATATGTGTATATGGCTAGGTGTGTATAAAGCTAATGTTTACCTGGAAAAATAGGGGGTAGGGTAATTCTAGAAGCGATTTAACTAAGAGGAGGCAGAAAAAATGTTCGATTATACCGTGACAACCAGCAAATCTGTAGAGGAAGCAGTTGCATCACTCGAGGAAAACTTGAAAGAAGAGCAGTTCGGCGTCTTATGGAATTTTGATCTGACGGCAAAGCTCCAGGAAAAAGGACAGGATTTCGATACCCCATACAAGATCTTGGAAGTATGCAATCCAAAAGAAGCGAATACGGTACTCTCTGAAAACTTGATGGTCGGCTATTTCCTGCCATGCAAAATTGTCGTATATAAAGAAGGCGAAGAAACGAAAATCGGCATGCCGAAGCCGACATCGTTAATCGGCATGGCAGAAGACGGCGGCAAATTGACTGAAGTGGCTGCGGATATCGAAAACCGATTGATCGGCTGCATTGACCGGACCGCCTAAATTTCAAAAACTATTATTATGGAGGGAATTTCTCATGACAGTCAAATTTACATCTGCTGAAGAAATTGCAGAAAAAGTGATGAACAACGAATCTGTTGCCATTCTCGATGTCCGCAGTAAAGAAGATGTGGAGAATTGGCATGTAGAAGGCAGCCATGTAGAACTGCATAATATTCCGTTCAATAAGATAAAAGAAAGCAGCGGAGAGATCAGCAAGCTGCCGAAGGAAAAACCGCTTTACACGATGTGTGCGAAAGGCAACACTTCGAAAAAAGCAGCGGAGTACCTGCAGAATCAAGGATTTGAAAACGTTATTTCGATTGAAGGCGGCATGGCTGCCTGGAGCGAACAATTGGAACCTGTGAAGATTGGCGACTTGAAGACTGGCGGCGCGATTTATCAATTTGTCCGTGTTGGCAAAGGCTGCTTGTCTTACTTGGTCGAGTCGGACGGTGAAGCAGCGGTGATCGATGCAGCACGGATGATTGAGCCGTATGAAAGTTTTGCCAAAGAACATTCAGCGAAGATCACCCATGTGCTCGACACCCATCTCCATGCCGACCACATCTCAGGCGGCCGGAAGCTGGCCGAGCAGTTCGGCGCACAGTATCACTTGCCGCCGGAAGATGCAGACGAAGTGGTATTCGGCTATGAGGCGGTCGAAGACGGAACAACAGTCGAAGTCGGAAAAGCCAAGATCAAGGCGTTCTACTCGCCAGGCCACACGATCGGCAGCACATCATTCATCGTCGACGATGAATATTTGCTGACAGGCGATATTTTATTCATCGAATCAATCGGCCGCCCGGACCTTGCCGGGAAAGCGACGGATTGGGCAGAAGACCTGCACGAAACGCTTTATGAGCGCTACGACGACTTGTCGAAAGACTTGATTGTTTTGCCTGCCCATTATGCAGACATCAAAGAGATGAACGAAGATGGCAGCGTCCATAAAAAACTCAGCGAGCTGTACAAGCAAAACGAAGGGCTCAATATCGATGATGAAGAGCGTTTCATCAAACGCGTGACGGAAAACTTGAAAGAGCAACCGAACGCATATGAAGATATCCGCAAAACGAATATGGGGAAAATCACCCCGTCCGAAGATGAACAAAAAGAAATGGAAACCGGCCCGAACAACTGCGCAGTCTAAGCAGCGCCGGCAGTATAAGGGTCCCCGCTGTATTGGCGGGGGCTTTCCATGTTAAAATACCTTCAGGCAAAGCGAAAAATAGCGAGTAAGTTTTTCGTTTGACTTTATACCCTAAGGGGTATATATTGAATATAACAACTTCAATATATTGAACAGGAGGCTTGTCTGATGGAATACGATAAAAAGATTGAAAACCGCCTCAAGCGAATCGAAGGCCAATTGCGCGGTGTTATCAAAATGGTCGAAGCAGACGGTGAATGCCGTGATGTGGTGACCCAGCTGTCGGCAGTGAGAAGCGCAGTGGACCGTACGATCGGTGTCATTGTCAGTGAAAATCTGCAATCTTGTGTACGCGATAGTTTACAAAAAGGCGAAAATACGGAAGATGTCGTGAAAGAAGCGGTCGAACTTCTCGTAAAAAGCCGTTAAAACGGAACAAAATAAAAAAAAGAAGTTTCCTGTTGACATAGTAGAATAGATGCTTTAGTATACCCTATAGGGTATTGGAAAGAGTGCGACGCCACTATAAAACGTTCTTTTTTTTGGAATAAAATATACCCTCAGGGGTAATTAATGGAGGAATTTACAGAATGGCAGAACAAAAGAAGACAACAATCGTACTTTTCAGCGGAGACTATGACAAAGCCATGGCCGCTTACATCATTGCAAACGGGGCGGCGGCTTACGATCACGAAGTTACCATTTTCCATACATTCTGGGGATTGAACGCACTTCGCAAAGAAAATCCGCCAGCAATCAAAAAAGGGCGCCTTGAGGCGATGTTCTCAAAAATGATGCCGCGCGGAGCCGACAAACTTGGGCTTTCCAATATGCAATTCGGGGGCATGGGCCCGAAACTGATCAAGCAAGTCATGAAAAAGCACAACGCAATGCCGTTGCCGGACCTGATCGAGATGGCGCAAGAGCAAGACATTAAATTGGTTGCCTGCACGATGACAATGGATCTTCTCGGCTTGCAAAAAGAAGAGCTCTTGGATGAAATTGAATACGCCGGCGTAGCTGCTTATCTTGGCGACGCAGAAGACGGCAACGTCAACTTGTTTATCTAACTCCCAAAAGTGGAAAGGATGAAGTATAGATGGAATGGTTGCTCTGGATTGCAGTCGGGATCATTGCCTATTTCGCGATCTCCCGTTTTACTGCACCAACTAAAGGAATCAAGACGATGTCCACTGACGAACTGAAACCCGCACTCGGCAAGAAGGATAAGCAGTATATCGACGTCCGTACACCTGCAGAGTTCAAAGCAAACCACATTAAGGGCTTCAAGAACATTCCATTGAATGATTTGCCGAAGCGTGTAAATGAATTGTCGAAAGACAAAGAAACGCTGGTCATTTGCCAAAGCGGCATGCGCAGCAGCAGAGCCAGCCAATTATTGAAGAAAAACGGCTTTACCAATGTAGTGAATATCAGAGGCGGAATGAGCAGTTACCGCGGATAATTAGAGGAGGAATTTACCATGAAAAGCATGACTACACAAGAAGTTCAAGAATATATCAAGAACAACCCCGAGGCATCGCTGATCGACGTGCGCGAAACGGAAGAAGTCGCGACCGGAAAAATCCCTGGGGCTGAGCACATTCCGTTAGGCTTGTTGGAATTCCGTTTGCAGGATATCGACAAATCGAAAGAACATATCATGATTTGCCGTTCGGGCAACCGCAGTGGACAGGCAACCCGCTTTCTTGAAGACCGCGGCTACAATGTCATCAATATGGACGGCGGCATGATGAACTGGGAAGGCGACACTGAGTAACAGGGGCCCCAGGCACGGATTCATAAAAGGAGGAGAATGATCAATGGTTCAAACAGATAAAGTATTGGACGCTAAAGGGCTTGCATGCCCAATGCCGATCGTAAAGACGAAAAAAGCAATGAAAGACTTGGCTTCCGGTGAAGTGCTGGAAGTCCAGGCAACCGATAAAGGGTCAACAGCCGATTTGCAGGCATGGGCGAAGAGCTCAGGCCATGAATACCTCGGCACGGAAACAGAAGGGGACGTATTGCTTCACTACTTGCGCAAAGACGGCGCAACTGAAGTGGAAGAGTCGATTGAAATCCCTGAAGTATCGCTTGCCGATTTCCAAGCACGCGTTGAAAACGGTGATTCATTGAACATTTTGGATGTCCGCGAGCAAGAAGAATACGATGAAGCGCACATCCCTGGCGTCAAGCACATTCCACTCGGTGAAGTGGAGAACCGCATGAACGAGTTGGCTCAAGACCAAGAAATCTATATCATCTGCTATTCAGGCCGCAGAAGCGGAGTTGCTGGCGACATGATGGCGAAAAAAGGCTTTAAAAACTTATACAATGTTGTACCGGGCATGCGTGATTGGACTGGCAAAACCGAGTAATCGGGCCAGTCCAGGCTCCAAGCCGGAAGTTTCTATTCAACAATCATGAAAAATAGACACCTTAATTTTTTTTGAGGCAAAATATACCCCGGGAGGTAATTAATATATGTCAGCAAAAGCAATGACAGCGGCGCAAGTAGCCCGCAAAGTAATTGATAACGAACCATTGTTCATCCTTGATGTCCGCAACGGCGACGCATTCGCCGATTGGAAAATCGAAGGCGGCAACATCCAGTACTTGAACATTCCGTATTTCGATTTATTGGACGGCGTTGAAGAAGTCATCGATCAATTGCCGAAAGACCGTGATATTTTGGTCGTCTGCGCCAAAGAAGGATCTTCCATCATGGTGGCAGATATGCTTGCAGAGGAAGGCGTGGAAACGGCTTATCTATCAGGCGGCATGAAAGCATGGAGCGAGCACTTGGAGCCGGTAAAAGTCGGCGATTTGAAAGATGGCGGAGAACTTTACCAATTCGTCCGCATCGGCAAAGGCTGCTTGTCTTACATGGCTATTTCCGGCGGGGAAGCGGCAATCATTGACGCGACTCGCATGACGGATGTCTTCTTGAACTTCGCGCAGGAAAAAGGCGCAGCGATCAAGCACGTATTCGACTCGCATCTTCACGCGGACCACATCTCAGGAGGCCGCAAAATTGCACAAACGACAGGCGCAACGTATTATTTGCCGCCAGCTGATGCTGAAGAAGTAATCTTCGATTATACACCGCTTGAAGGCGGCTTTGAAGCGACATTCGGCAGCTCGAAAGTCGAAGCGCTCTATTCGCCAGGACACACAATCGGTTCGACTTCATTCATTGTCGATGACCAATACTTGATGACAGGTGATATCCTGTTCATCGATTCCATCGGACGCCCCGACCTTGCAGGGCTGGCGGAAGACTGGGTTGGCGATTTGCGCGAATCCCTATACAACCGCTACCAGGCGCTTGCAAACGAATTGGTCGTTCTTCCGGCTCACTTCATGATCATGGAAGAATTGAACGAAGACGGCAGCGTCGCGAAGAAATTGGGCGACTTGTTCAAGGAAAACCACGGCTTGAATATCGAAGATGAGCAGGAGTTCCGCGACATGGTGACGAAGAACTTGCCACCACAGCCGAATGCTTACCAGGATATCCGCAAGACCAATATGGGCAAAATCACGCCTGAAGAAGAAATGCAGCGTGAAATGGAAATCGGCCCGAACCGCTGTGCCGTACGTTAAGTTGGATCAAAAGCAAGGAACTATAACAAAACATTCCAAAGGAGAGATTTTGATGAACGCAGATAAAGTACTAGATGCAAAAGGCTTGGCTTGCCCAATGCCGATCGTAAAAACAAGAAAAGAAATGAAAGACCTGGATTCCGGACAAGTCTTGGAAATCCAAGCAACAGATAAAGGCGCTGCAGCGGATTTGACTGCATGGGCTAAATCAGGCGGCCACGAACTCTTGGAACAGCAAGTCGATGGCGACGTGCTGAAGTTCTGGATCAAAAAGGGCTGAAGAGTGAAGGGCATCGAATGATGTCCTTTTCTTTTTACCGTTTTTCAGCTGAAAAGGTCCACAAAATAAAAAAAGACCGAAATGGCGGGAGCTGATGCGGATGTGTCCCTCCTGCAGAATAGGCTTTTGCAATGGGCAATTATATTCCATTGCATAGGCGTGCTTTACAAGCGTTGCTTATTCGATAGGAGGGGAAAGTTGTGTTGAAAAAATGGATTCCGGCTCTTGAGTGGCTAGGCAGCTACAAAAAATCAGATTTGAGCGGAGATGTGAATGCCGGCTTGATCGTCGCC
Organism: Planococcus sp. SSTMD024; assembly: GCF_041320495.1. Classification (NCBI taxonomy): domain Bacteria; kingdom Bacillati; phylum Bacillota; class Bacilli; order Caryophanales; family Caryophanaceae; genus Planococcus; species Planococcus sp. SSTMD024. The sequence goes on from NZ_JBGGNS010000022.1 coordinate 525,737, forward strand.
ATCATGCTCATTCCGCAGGGGATGGCTTATGCGATGCTCGCGGGATTGCCGCCGGTGATCGGGCTTTACGCCTCGACGGTCCCGCTCATCATCTACGCTTTGTTCGGGACCTCGAGGCAGCTAGCTGTAGGGCCTGTGGCGATGGTGTCTTTGCTTGTGCTATCGGGGGTCTCGCTATTAGCGGAGCCGGGCACAGACAAATACATCTCCTTGGTCCTGTTGTTGATGCTGATGATTGGGGTAATTCAGTTGCTATTGGGCGTCTTTAAGCTCGGGTTCATCGTCAACTTCCTATCCCATGCGGTCATCAGTGGGTTTACGTCCGCCGCGGCCATCATTATCGGGCTCAGCCAATTGAAGCATTTGATCGGCGTCAGCCTGGAAGCCGATAAAAATATTTTCCTGATTATCGGTGAGACGGTCCGGCGTGCCGGTGAAATCAACCCTGCGACACTGGCCATTGGCTTGGGCAGCATCGCTTTGCTGATTCTTATGAAAAAATACGTCAAGAAAATACCAGGCCCGTTGGTGGCCGTTGTATTGAGCATCTTGGCTGTCTACTTCTTCAATTTGAATGGGCTGGGAGTCAAAATCGTCGGGGAAGTGCCGGCCGGCTTGCCGTCCTTATCATTGCCTGCATTTCAGGTGGATGCGTTGATAGCGCTAATGCCGATTGCCTTGACGATTTCATTTATCGGATACATGGAATCGATTGCGATGGCTAAGGCGATTGCGGCAAAAGAAAAATACAAGATCGACCCCGACCGTGAACTGGTCGGGCTTGGCTTGGCCAACGTCGGGGGCTCATTTTTCGCCGGCTATCCCGTAACGGGAGGGTTCTCAAGATCTGCTGTCAACTATCAGGCAGGGGCACGCACACCGCTTGCTTCCATCATCACGGCCATGCTGATTATCCTGACCTTGCTGTTCTTTACAGGCTTGTTCTATTATTTGCCGAATGCGGTACTGGCTGCGATCATCATGGTCGCTGTCTACAGCTTGATCGATGCAAAAGAGCTGAAATACCTGTTCAAAGTGAATAAGGTAGACGGCCTGACATGGCTGTTGACATTCCTTGCGACATTATTGATTGGCATCGAGCAGGGCATCATTGCAGGGGCGGTGTTTTCCTTGCTCGTCTTTATCCGGCGCAGCGCTTACCCGCACGTGGCCGAACTTGGTTACCTGCCTAAAGAAAAAGTCTACCGCAATACAAGCCGTTATCCAGATGCCGAAACGGATCCGGACATATTGATTTTCCGCGTGGACGCATCCTTGTATTTCGCCAATATGACGTTTTTGGAAGAGCAGCTTTGCAAGAGGCTCGCAGAAAAGCCCGAGACAAAATGGGTTGTCTTCGATTTCTCCAGCGTCAACTCCATTGACGCCGTCGCAGTGCATGCTCTAGAAGACCTGATGGAGCAATGCCAGTCCGGCAAAGTGGAAATGGTCTTTGCAGGCATCAAGAATACGGTATTGGATGTTCTGAAACGTGCGGATTGGGAACATAAATATGGCGACAGCATCCATTATATGAGCATTGAAGATGCTTTATCTTCCATTAAAGGCAAGGGGGAGCGACAGTGAAAGGTGCAAATCTGAAAAAGCAGAACGAAGAGTTCATCCAAAAAATCAAAGCTCAGAACCCTTCGTATTTCGACGAGCTGAAAAAAGGGCAGACGCCTGAATACTTCTTGCTGTCCTGCAGTGATTCTCGCGTCAGCCCTTCCATTATCATGCAGATGCCGCTTGGGCATATGTTTGTCCACCGCAACATTGCCAATCAAGTTGTGGAAGAAGACAAAAGTTTTTCTGCCAGTTTGTACTATGCCATTCGCCATTTGAACGTCAAAAAACTTGTCATCAAAGGACATACAGGCTGTGGCGGCGTAAAAGCTGCTTGGGAAGGCAATGAAGAACCTGAACTGCAAAAATGGCTGACGCATATCAGGAAGGGCTTGCCAGAGAAAACTAGCGACGATCAGCCCACGCTTGACGAGCTGTCGAAACTGAACGTACTTATCCAAGTGGAGCGATTACAGAAGCATCCGGTCTATCGGCAATACGGGAAAGGCGTTGAGATTTCAGGGTGCATTTTTCATGTGGAAACCGGCAAACTGGAACAGATCTATCCCCAATAGTTTTTGGAATATAAGAAATCAGCAGGTTTTCTACTAAAGAAGATAGCTGATTTCTTATATTTCAAGCACTTTTTCATATTTCAGGTGGATTCCAAAATGATTGCAGAAATGTAAAGTTTCCATTTTTTAAGCAAAATCACTTCGCAAATTTACCCCATGGGGTATAATGGGAAGTGACATTAAATAGAGGCAGGAAAAAGCAAAAAGCTTTTTCAGAAAGGTGAGTTTTCATGAGTATTGATTTTATGATTGTTATTTTCTTGATTGGCTTTGTCGGTTCCTTCATCTCAGGAATGGTCGGAATCGGCGGATCCATCATCAAGTATCCGATGCTGTTATACATCCCGGTCATGCTGGGGTATACGGCATTTTCGGCACATGAAGTATCAGGTATCAGCGCCATCCAAGTATTCTTCGCGACGATCGCGGGGGTATGGGCATACCGGGGCAGCGGTTATTTGAATAAATCCCTCATTGCCTACATGGGCGGCGCCATTCTAGTCGGGAGCTTTATCGGCGGTTACGGTTCGACACTCTTGTCTGAGTCCGCCATCAACATTGTCTATGCCATCCTGGCGACAATCGCAGTCGTCATGATGTTTATCCCGAAAAAAGGCTTGGATGATATTCCGGCTGATCAAGTGACTTTCAATAAATGGATTGCCGCGAGCCTTGCGTTCATCGTCGGAATTGCGGCTGGGATTGTCGGTGCAGCAGGCGCCTTCATCCTGGTGCCGATCATGCTGGTCGTCTTGCGGATTCCAACACGCATGACAATCGCGACTTCACTGGCGATTACATTCATCTCGTCGATCGGTTCAACGGTCGGTAAGATCGTCACTGATCAAATCCTATACGGGCCCGCAGCCGTCATGATCGTCGCGAGCATCATCGCCGCCCCAATCGGCGCGAAAGTCGGCCAAAAAGCCAACACCAAAGTATTGCAATGGATCTTGTCGCTGTTGATTCTAGGCACAGCCATCAAAATCTGGCTCGATATCCTATAAGAACGATAAGCTTCCGGCAGCTGCCGGAAGTTTTTTTTCACTTTGAAATTAAGCATACGCGGTTTTGTTCAGGCTTTGCAGGAAGCGAATCCCACGATGAAGCCCGGCTCACCCCCAGAAACGCATTCGCAGGAAAACTCGAATTCTCCAGTTTCACACTAGACCCTAGAAGTGATTCCCCCCCCTAGCCGGCAACTGAATACAGAAGCAGATCTCCTGAACAAGCTCCAACCAATGAAATCTTCAAGCCGCCCAGCGCCCAGGGTGAGCCGGTGCCATAAGACAAGCGTTCTTCTTGGCTTATGGCAGGAGGCCAACCCAAAGCGGGGCGGCGACTACGAAGGTGAAGCTCGAACCAACACCCGAAACATTGCCGCAATCAACTTTCATTTCCAAGTTATATGCTAGACCCGAGAAGCAATTCCCCCACTAGCCGGCAACTGAATACAGAAACAGACCTCCTTAAACAACCTCCATTCAATGAAGTCTTCAAGCCGCCCAGCGCCCGGGGTGAGCCGACGCCATAAGACAAGCGTTCTTCTTGGCTTATGGCAGGAGGCCAACCCAAAGCCGGGCGGCGAATCCCAAGATGAAGCCCGAACCAACTTCAACAACACTTCCACAATCAACCCCTCGCCAGCTTCATTTAAAACCCGCCCGACAAAACAGTTAATTGCAGAAATACAAATCGGCTTTCATTTGGATTTTTCAGTGGAAAGAGTACAATGAAACAAAGAACATGGGAAAGGAAGAACAGCATGAAACCAGTAATCGTAGCCGAAAAGCCGAGCCAGGCGAAAGCGTATGGCGATGCGTTCAAGACGGTGAAGCGGGAAGGCTATATGGAAGTGGCGCCAAATCCGATCTTTCCGGAAGGTGCGTTCATTACCTGGGGCATTGGCCATCTCGTCGAACTGAAAGAGCCGAAAGCCTATGACCCGAAATGGGGCAAATGGTCGCTCGCTTCCTTGCCGATTCTGCCGGTCGAATATCAATTCCAAGTAGCGCGCGGCAAATCGAAGCAATTCAATATCATCAAGAAACTCCTGAAAGAAACCGATACCGTCATCAACGCCTGCGATGTGGACCGCGAAGGCTCGAATATTTTCTACAGCATCTATCGGCAGACCGGTGTTCGCGGCAAACAAATCAAGCGGTTGTGGATCAACTCACTCGAAGTCGATGAAGTGCGCGAAGGCTTCCGCAATTTACGCGACAACAAGGAAGACCTGCGCCTTTATGAAGAAGCGCGGGCACGCCAAATCAGTGACTGGCTGGTCGGCATGAACGGCTCAAGGCTTTATTCGCTGCTGCTTCAAGAGCGCGGCATCCACGAAGTGTTCGCGATTGGACGCGTTCAGACGCCGACCGTATTTTTGATCTATCAGCGCCAAAAGGAAATCGAGGCGTTCAAACCGGAGCCGTTCTATGAAATCGAAGGAAAGTTCAAAGCCGCGAAAGGCAGCTATAAAGGAAAAGCGAAACTGAAGGCGAAAGAGCGCAAAAAAGCGGAAGAGCTCCTGGCCGCCCATGAATTGACGGACGGCAAAGCGCAAGGCCAAATCAAAGAATTGAAGACGGCGGAAAAACATATCCCGCCGCAGCCCTTGCATTCCTTATCCAGCCTGCAGGCGGCTGCCAACCGGAAATGGAAATACAGCCCGCAAAAAGTGCTGTCTGCAATGCAGAAGCTCTACGAGAAAAAACTCGTCAGCTATCCGCGGACCGATTCGCGCCATATCACCTCGGCGGAATTTGGCTATCTGTCAGCCCAAGTGGAAAGTTACCAAAAGCTCATCGATGCCCCGTTTCCAATTGCTTCGAAAACGCCGAAAAAGCGATTTGTCGATAATTCGAAAGTCCAGGAACACTATGCGATCATCCCGACGAAAAGCTTGCCGACTGCAAAAAGGATAGAAGCTTTGCCGCAGGACGAACGGAATTTATACGAAGAAGTGATGCGCACGACGCTCGGCATGTTCCACCGGGATTACCGCTATGCCGAAACGAAAGTCGTCACCAATGTAAATGGATTGGAGTTTCACACAACTGGCCGGACAGAGCTCGATAAAGGCTGGAAGTCGCTGTTTCCGACTTCCAAAGAAGCGAAACAGGAGCCGCCGCTCCCTGAACTGGCAGCACATGAGCAAGTGGCGGCCGCAATTGCCATCGTTGAGGGAATGACCACCGCGCCAAAGCCGTATACGGAAGGGCAATTGATTGCCATGATGAAAACTTGCGGAAAGTTCGCGGAAGATGTAGCCGATAGCGAAATCCTCAAGGAAGTGGAAGGGCTTGGGACGGAAGCGACACGCAGTGGCATCATTGAAACAATCAAGCGCCATAATTATATCGAGGTAAAGAGAAACATTGTGTCAGTCACTGAAAAAGGGCGTATGCTGTGCCAGGCGATTGAAGGCAATTTGCTGTCGAGCCCGTCAATGACCGCAAAATGGGAAAGTTATTTGAAGAAAATCGGCAAAGGCGAAGGGTCGTCGGAAGTATTTCTTGCAACCATCGGCAAATTCATCGAGAAGCTGCTGCAGGATGTACCCGAGCAATTGCGCAGCAACGGCATGCCAGAACAGATGCCTGCCTTGCAAGGAACGGAAATTGCGATATGCCCGCGCTGCCGAAAAGGCTCGATTGTCTCCCGCAGGGGCTCTTACGGCTGCACAGAACACGCCAATGGCTGCAAGCAATCTTTCCCATCGGTATTTTTGAAAAAACGGTTAACCGCAAAACACATCGAATACTTATGCACAAAAGGCAAAACGCCGGTCATTAAAGGTTTCGTGTCAAAGAACGGTAAAAAATTCAATGCCAGTCTTGTATTGGAAGAGGGCAAATTGGCAATGAAGTTTTAGTATGTCCCGGGAAATATACAAGAAGGAGTGCGGACGATGAGAAAAATGACGATTTATGTAGCGGACGCGAAATCGGAACGGCCAATTCATGAACTGGAGGATTTACTGTTGAAAGAACCAGGAATCGAACGGGCATTGGTCGATGTTGAAGATGGCGAAGTCAAGCTGGAACTGGATGAAACAAAGATCAAGGAAAGCCATGTCATCGGGCTGATTGAAAGTGCGGGGTTCCACATCGAGTGATTCCTTGCCCTAGGGTGAGTGTTCATGTACAATGGGAATTATCATAAAGCAATAACCGTATATAACAGGTCAAATGTCGCGGACAATAGCGCCGAAGGCAAAGCCGAAAAGATTTCTCTCAACATGGGAGATTCTTTTCGGCTTTTTTTATAGGGGGGAGCAGTAATGGGTTATTTTGTAGATCATCGCACGAAGAAAATCCATCATAGCCAGTTTGCAGGGGATAGCTGTGGCTTTTTGCAAACACCCATTGAACAGAGGGAGTTTACAGACAAAATGGAGTATGTGGAAGGTTTGGCAGAAACGGAATATGAATATTGCCCGCATTGCCAGACTGCACAGTCCACTGTCGGTTAAATTGAATAATTGAAAAAAAGCCGCCTGCTTGGCGGCTTTTTCCAGAGTGTTGAATAAGTCTAAAATCTACTAAACTTTTAAAAAAGTGACTGCGTTTTGACAGTTAAAAATCAAAAATCTAGCTTAGTATTTGGAGAAGCATTTGCTCGTAAACCCTTCTGCTCAATAATGCTGCGCATTACTTCGCAAAGATAAGGCCTCACGTAGTTCGACCTTATCTTTCCTGTGGGAGCAGCGAAGCGACGGGTTTGAGAGACCCCGCAGGCAATGAATGAGCGAAGCTATGCTGAGCACATTCATTTGCGACGCATCTGCCTGCAAATCTTTTTTGTGATGCCCGAACATCGTGAGGGTTGAGCAGATGTAGGAGCACAAGGGTTTTCGATAGCGGCTGAGGAGGCTCGATTCCCGCCCCACGGAGTCGTGCGATAAGCTTCGGAAAATACGACTTCTTACCTTTCTCGACAGCCTGAAAAAAGCCGCCTGCTTGGCGGCTTTTTCATTTCAGGAAGATTTCATTGCTTCAAGCAGTACCAGGATATAACTGATATCTTTCGACAATTCCCAGTCGAGGAATATTTCGCGGATATCCCGGTTGAGCAATTCCGGAAAACGGGTTTCCGTCAGCAGCAAACGTTTTTCAAGAGGCCGTTTTACTTGTTTTAATTCTTCTGCCAAGCCGTTGCGGATCAGTTCACGTTCGATTTCAACCAAAAAGCCGGTCCGTTCGATTAATAAGGTCCGGTCGTTCAACCAGAACAGCTCGGTGCTTTCGGGTTTCTTTTCGGCTTTCCGGCTGGCCTCCACGACCGACTCGTGCAGGGCTTCTTGCGTCGCGTCAGACTGCCAGTCAAATTCAGCTGCAGCATCCCGGTTCTCCATGACCCCGATGAGTATACCGGTCTGGTTTTCCAGATGCCAGTCGGAATAGATCGATTCGACTTTTTCCCCTGAAGCACGGGAGAAGGCCTCGCAAATATCTGGCTTCAGTTCGTCGATCAGCAAGTGGCGGATCTCAATCACGCGCCTAAACTCGTTTTTCTGCAGCAGAATCTTTTCTGTCGGGCTCAGGAATCCCCTGAGATGGACGACGACAAAGGGCGGTTTCACAATAACGAATACAGATGTTGGGCCTTTCCCAAAGTGTTCACGGATGATGGTTGAAATATATCCGCCGATTTCACTTTGCATGGTTTTGGAATTCTGCAACTGGTTCGCCTCCTTGTTGAATATATTGGATGTACTGAATGAATGATTAGTTGAGTACACGCCCGAGGGACCGAATGTCTCGCCGCGCTTAAGCAACTGGTGGAGCGGGTATAAATAGAAAATGGATATGGACGGAATTCAAAAGGGGTGGAGCGAATGGTTTCGGCAGAACGCAAGACAGATCTTACGACAGCAAGGAACCGGCGCGTCCACACGTCCCGGAATTTTTGGGCGGGCTTATGGTTCGGAGCCGGGATGTTTTCCGTGCTCGAACAAAGCATTTTCCATTTCTTCTTGCAATGGCATCATTTCTACGAAGGCAATGGCCCGCAAGCAATTTTGATAGGGGAAGGGATTTACCAGGTCATTGGCTGGGCATTGACGGTTTTGTCGCTCTGGATCGCTGCCGATTTGGCCAGGCGAAAAGCCTTTTGGCCAGCGCGCTTTTCGGGAAGCGCGTTGATCGGAGGGGGCGTGCTGCTGCTATTCGACAGCCTGGTGTTCCGTTTCCTGCTGAATCTCCACACCGTCAGAGGCACGGGCAACCCTGTTTTCTACGAATCACTTTGGCTTGGAATAGCGGCCTTTTTATTTTTGCTCGGCTGGTCGGTCTTGCGCAACGCCTCAAAGGATGGCGATTAATCCCTTCATTTTACCACACCTTAATATTCATACTTTCCTTTTAACGGGACAAACCGGACAGCTTCGAGCGCTGTCTTTTCCAATTTTCCATCGTTGGATTTATCGATGGCAAGAAGGTCCTGGCTGTACCGATGGCCGATCGGAATGATCATACGGCCGCCCTTTGCCAATTGGTCCACCAATTCTTTCGGAATATCCGAAGCGGCAGCAGTGACGATAATCCGGTCATAGGGAGCGTGTTCAGGCCATCCAAGGCTGCCATCGCCCAATAGGAAATGGATATTTTCAAATCCTTTCATTTCAAGCCGATTTTTGGCGCTCTTATAAAGTTCAGGAATTTTTTCGACAGTATAGACGTCTTTTGAAAAGGCGGCAAGAAGCGCAGTCTGGAAACCGGATCCCGTGCCGATCTCCAATACTTTGTGGTGTTCTTCGAGACCAAGGGCAATCGTCATTTCCAAAACAAGTGAAGGCTGCGAAATCGTCTGGCCGTAGCCAATCGGCAGCGCTTCATCGAGCTCTGCGTCTTGCTGATGGCGATCCATGAATGAACGGCGGTCGAGGGAGCGGAAATAAGCGGTGATGTCCTGTTTGCGTGCCGTCATGCAAATACACCTGCTTTCATTCGATTTGTCTTATAGACTCCTTGATACTATCATAAGGAAAAATGGCCTGAAGCACAAAGGGCGGCTCTTAAGGAGAGGAACTGAATATGGAGAACACGACGATCTTGGCGCTTGAACAAAACTTACCCGGTACAAGGAAGCTCGAAACCGCAACATTCGGGATGGGCTGCTTTTGGGGGCCGGATGCACAATTCGGTTCGTTGCCTGGCATAATCCGGACACGGACCGGTTATGCAGGCGGAACTGCGGCTAATCCGACATATCGGCAGATGGGGGACCATACAGAAACCATTCAAGTGGAGTTCGATCCTGGGCAGATACGTTTCGAGGACATTGTGAGAGAATTTTGGCGCAGCCATTACCCGAACCGTGACGCTTATAAAGGGCGCCAGTATATTTCCTTGCTCTTCTGGCAGTCCGAAGAGCAAAAAGACGTCATTGAAAAACTGAAGATGGAAAAAGAGCAGGAACTGAACGAGCCGGTCGAAACGGAAATTCGGCCATTAGATGGCTTTACGGAAGCGGAGGAGCGACATCAGAAATATTATTTGAAGCGCTATCCAAAAGCACTGGAGCAATTGGCGGTACTTTATCCCGATGCGGAGCTGCTGACGCAGTCGACTTTTGCTGCCCGGCTGAACGGATTTGTCAAAGGTTTCGGCAGCCGGCAGCAATTGCTGGAAGAAATCAACGAATGGCCAATTTCCAAAGAGCATCGGGAAGTTCTTCGGCAAGTACTGCTCAACTTGAAATGGTGATTTGATAAATGCTGGAAAGACCGCTGATGGCGGCCCTTTTTTTGTGCAGATGCAGGGAGAGCGGGCAACTGTAGCGAAATAACAATAGAGGAAAAAAGATGCAGGGGGGAACGTGGACATGCTGGATGAACGCACAATTCTATTGGTGCTGCCCATTTTAATTTTGCAGATCGCATTGATGATATTCGCATTGGTGGATTTGATCAGAAACCCGAATCCGAACGGCCCGAAGTGGATGTGGGCAGCGATTATTGTTTTGCTGAACATTATCGGGCCGATTCTCTACTTTGTCATAGGGAGGCGGAATTATTGAACGTATTGGAAGTTAGGTCATTAACAAAGCGCTTTGGCACGGAAAAAGCAGTGGACGGATTGGGCTTTGAGCTTGCAGAAGGCAGTGCGACGGCATTGATTGGGCCAAACGGGGCCGGAAAGACGACAACGCTGTCGATGCTTGCGGGGCTCTTGGAAGCGAGTGGAGGAGAAATCCAGCGCAAGAAAAATTTGTCGATTGGCTTTTTGCCGCAATATCCGCGGTTTTTTCCTTGGTTGAGCGCTTTGGAATTTACGGAAATGGCCGCCAAGCTAAGCGGCGTCGATCCGAGAAAAGCCCGCCAGCAGGCCGAGCGGACATTGGGGTTTGTCGGACTTGGTCAAGTAGCCAATAAGAAAATCGGCGGTTTTTCAGGGGGCATGAAGCAGCGGCTCGGGCTTGCGCAGGCAATGGTGCATCAGCCAAGCTTGCTGCTGTTGGACGAACCGATTTCTTCCTTGGACCCGACCGGGCGAAGGGAAGTGATGGAGCTATTGAAATCGCTGCTCGGGCAAACGACGATTCTTTACTCCACCCATATTTTGAACGATGCCGAAGAAATGACGGACCAGCTATTGTTTTTGCAGAATGGGCGCATGGTGGAACACGGTTCCCTCAGTCAGGTGCGCAGCCGCTATGCAGATCCGCAAATTCGGATCCGTTTTGAGAACACTAACGCTGCGGAACGGTTTGTGCGCGAATCGCCTTGGCCAGCTGCTGTTCAGGGCACAGCAGCCATCATTGCTGTAAAAGCGGAAGGGCCGATCATGCAGGATGTGTTCCGTTTCTTGTCGGTCAAGAGCCTGCAAGTGGTCGGGGTCGAGCAAGAGACCGCTAGCCTGGAAGATATTTTCCTGAAGGTGGTGGCAGGGAAATGAAGCAATTTTCGACACTGCTGTTGAAGGAATGGCGTGAGAATTTGCGCAATTATAAGATTTTCTGGATTCCCGTCGTCTTTATTCTATTGGGCGTCACGGAACCTTTATCGAATTATTACCTTCCTCAGATTCTCGATGCAACAGGCGGTTTGCCAGATGGTGCCGTCATTGAACTGCCGGACCCTGAACCCGAACAACTGCTGGTCGCGGTCATGGGCCAATTCCAGCTGATCGGCATGCTCGTCCTCGTTCTCGCCTATATGGGCAGCATTGCGGGCGAGCGCAGAAACGGGACGGCTACTCTTTTATATGTACGGCCTTTATCGTATGTATCCTATTTTCTAAGCAAATGGCTGATGGCTTCTATCGTGGCGTTGATCAGCGTATGGGCCGGTTTTTTGGCGGGTTATTATTACACGGCGGTGCTGTTTTCAGCGGTGCCGTTCGGGGAGTTCCTGGTATTTGCGGCAACGTATAGCTTATGGATGGTGCTGGTCGTTACCTTGGTGTTATTTGCAAGTGCGGCTATGCCGAATGCCGGATTGGCGGCTGGATTGACGCTTGCTTCATTGCTGGTGTTACAGCTTATCGACAGCCTGTTCGGCAGCCGCTGGGAATGGTCGCCGCTGAAGCTTCCGAATTACGCGGCGTCCTTCCTGGATATCGGACCGGATGCTACAGCGCTGATCTGGACGCTTGCCATCTCCATTATGTGCCTGATAGGACTGGCGGCACTGGGCATTTGGTTCTCGAAAAGAAACCGGGCAAAAACGAAAGTATAGAAGCAATCAGCGAGTAGCTGATTGCTTTTCTTTTGGGCGAATGCTGGTAGAATAAGAACAGGATTTGGCGCAGCGCTGGAGAGCTTTCATGCTGCAGCGGAGAATATGCACGCCAAACCAGGACTCGTGCACAGTAGCCAATACTATGGACGCACGGGCCATACTAATGAATTGAGGAATGGAATATGAAGAAACTGATTGCATTGGTTTTTGTGGCATTGCTCCTGCTGGGGTTTGCCTGGATCAATAATAACTGGATTGTCACGACCGAATATTCGGTCCAATCGGAAAAAGTGCCGGATGCATTTGCCGGCAAGCGCATCGTCCAAGTATCGGACCTTCACAACGCTGAATTTGGAGACCAACAGCAATCCCTATTGGATAAAGTCGAAGCGGCAAATCCCGATGTTATTTTCATTACCGGAGATTTGATCGACAGCGACCGCTACGACCTGGAGAGAAGTTTGGCGGCTGTCGACGGATTGGTGGAGATGAGCGAAGTGTATTACGTGATCGGCAACCACGAAGTGTCGTCGAACCGGCTGGATGATGAAATCATTCCCGCTTTGGAACAACGCGGTGTTCAAGTGCTGCGCAATCGCTCGGTCATGTGGGAACAGGACGGGGAAGCTATACAAATTGCGGGTATCGACGATCCGTTGATGGACATATACCTTCACGAAGAGGAATTCACGCGCAACAGCATCGCGGAAGCCGGGCTTAATGACGCGTTTACCTTGCTGCTTGCCCATCGGCCCGAACAATTGGCGACTTACGCAAGCGAAGGCATCGATGTTGTCTTTGCCGGCCATGCACACGGCGGCCAGATCCGCATTCCAGGGCTTGGCGGCTTGATCGCCCCAGGGCAAGGTTGGTTCCCTGGCATGACAGAAGGTGTCTTCGAATCAGGGGAGACGCAGCTTGTCTTGAGCCGGGGCCTTGGGAATAGCGGGTTCCCGCTGCGTGTTTTCAATTTGCCCGAAGTCGTCGTCGTAACGTTAGGGAATGAATAATTAGTGTAGGGGGACCGATTTTCGTGATCAGAAAAAGTGAAGTGACGTTGCATTGTTATACCAAAAGAACCGATGTCTCCTATGATCTCCCGGCGGATCAGCAAGAATTCACCATGATGCCACAGGAGCTTATCAAGCGGGACGCGGGGAATCCAGAGAAGCATCTGATCGTCATCCGCGCGCGCGGCGAAGTGGCCGGTTTTTTCGAGCTGGATGAATCAGAGGACCGGAAACGCTATTCCGATAACCCGAAAGCCTTGCTGCTGCGCGGCTATTCCGTCAATCCGAAATATCAAGGGCGCGGAATTGCGACCGGCTCTCTTGAAGCTTTGCCCGCTTTTCTGAAAAAAGAATTCGAGGGCTTTGATGAGATTGTGCTCGGCGTTAATGCGCGCAATATCGCTGCGCAGAACCTCTATAAAAAAGCTGGCTTTGAAGATACGGGCCGAAGAGTAATGGGGAAAAAAGGCGAGCAATTCGCGATGTGCCTGAAAGTGAAATAAGTATGTCAAAACCGCCCGAAACGCTGAAGGAATCCAGCTTTTCGGGCGGTTTTTTTTAATGTTCTTCCATTAATTCAAACTTCAAAATAAAGATGCTTGTGGAGGCTGCAGCCAGGGTTAAAGGCAGCTGCGCAATGCGGGCAGGTAGAAGCACAATCGAGATAGTCGCGAATGGATAGCTCTGTCCCGCATGCGCCGCATAAAATCGCTTTTTCGTGGAAACATTCTTTCGGCCAGACGGATGTGTCGTTGCAACCGACTGCTTCATGGCATTCGTAGCAAGGGAAATAATCTCCGCAGCAATGAAAGCGGATGGCGATCCGATCGGTTTCCGAATGGTAATGGCGGCAGCGGGTTTGGGGGTCGACATCGAGCCCGAGGACACGGGGGCGTTCACACATGGACAGACACTCCTTATGAATTGGCATATTTCTTCTATGCTACTATGGAATGAAGCTGGTGGCGAGTGCAGGGGATAGCTGAAAATGGTCGCGAACGCCGGAAGCCTTTATAATAGGGATAAGTACCTTGAAGGAGGAGACGGGCCAATGGTTAAGGAATTCGAAGATGAAGTCATGCGTGCGATGGACAAAGTGTTTGAAGACGAGATGAAGAAAGTGAGCGATACGCTCGAGCAGGATTTGCTGATTTCATTGATCGGCGAGGTCAATGCCGGGAAATCGACAACGGTGAATAAAATCATCGGTGAAGACATTGCCAGCACCAACCCGATGCCTGGCGAAACGGTCAGCGTGGATCCTTATAATATTCGCGGCTTGGAGAACATCAAGTTCATGGATACGCCCGGGCTCAATGACCCGAATGATGAAAACCCCAAAAAAACATTGGAGTTCGTCCAGCAATCGGATGTCGTGCTGTTTTTCCTGAACGCTGCCGGGACGGTCTTTTCAGATAGCGAAAAACAAAAATTCGCCGAGATCGAAAAACATAATAAAGACATCCTCATCGTCCTGAATAAAATCGATGCGGCCGAAGATATCCCGTCGATCATCAGATTTATCAAAGGGCACACAAACAATAAATACAAAGTGATCCCGGTGTCTTCAAAAACGGGAGAGAACTTGGATCTGCTGAAAAAGGAAATTTTGCTGTTGCTGGAAAAGAAGGGGAAAGACCTGCTCTTCGCCAAAAGCATGAAAGAGAAATCGTCTGCTGCCACGCGTTGGATCGTGGGGGCCGGGGTCTCAGCGGGAATCATCGGCGCATCACCGATTCCAGGATCGGACGTATTGCCGCTGACGACGCTGCAGGTCGGACTCATCGTCAAACTGTCGAATCTGTACGATAAGCCTTTGACGAAAAAAGCGGCGAAAGACATGATCGTCATCACTGCCACGCAGACGATTGGCCATACCCTGTACCGCCAGGCGTTGAAGTTTGTCCCGGGGGCAGGTTCGATTATCGGCGGGACAGTGGCGAGCTCCATGACACTTGCGCTCGGTTACGGCGTGAAGTATGCGTACGAAAACAATATCGCCATTGATTATGACATGATCGGCAGCCTTTATGAAAAGCTGAAAAAGCGAGAAAAAAATGCTTGAACCATGTGGCCGTCCCCGTTCTCTGGGCGGCTTTTTGGGTTTGACACAGACATTGAACCGGAAACCTGGAGGTGGGAATGATGAAAATTTTGGTAGTGGAAGACAATCCAAGCGTCAGCTCGATGCTGGAATTGTTTTTTTCAAAAGAAGGGCTCGACGGTGAATTTGCGGGAGACGGACTGGAAGGCTTCCGCAAATTCCAGGAAGGGGATTTTGACCTGCTGATCCTGGATTGGATGCTTCCGGGAATGGACGGCATCGCTTTATGCCGGAAAATCCGGGAGACGGGAAGCGAAGTGCCCATCATCATGTTAACGGCGAAAGACAGCGAATCCGACCAGGTGATCGGATTTGAAATGGGGGCAGATGATTATGTGACCAAACCGTTCAGCCCCTTGACCTTGATGGCGCGCATCAAAGCAGTGACCAGAAGGGTGCGAAAAGGGGAAGCGGCCGAGGATGGCATCCGCACATCCCATTTCCATGTCAAAAAAGAAACGCGTGAAGTCGTCAAAGACGGCCAAGCGATCGATAATCTAACGCCGAAGGAATTTGATCTGCTGGTTTTCTTCCTACAGCATCCGAAGCAAGTGTTCAGCCGGGAGCAATTGCTCGAACAAGTATGGGGCTATCAGTTCTATGGCGATGAACGGACGGTAGACGTCCACATCAAGCGGCTGCGCAAGAAAATTCCGGAAGGGGACCAGCTCTTCCATACGGTGTGGGGAGTAGGTTATAAATTTGAAGAACTTGCGGGTTAAGTATTTCTATCAATTGATCGCCAGCCATATGGGCGTCCTTGTGTTTGCGGTGGCCATTTTAAGCACGCTGTTCATTTTTTACGGCGAGCGGGTGGCATATTCCGACAAGGCAGAGGAATTGGAACGCTACGGCGAGCAAATCCTTCAGGAGCTTGAACAAGCACGCCCAGGGACGGATCTGCAATCCTATGTGACGGTGCTTGAAGCGCAGAACATCAATTTCATCGTCTTTGACCAGCAAAGCCGGATCCTTTATCCGATCAACGGCAATTTTCCGTCGGTCGAGCTGACGCCAGAAGAGTGGAATGTCATCGAACGCGGCGAAACCTTGGTCGTTTACCGGGATGTCGAACGCTTTGAGCGGTCGATGACGTTCGTCGCCCTGCCGTATGTCGAAGGCAGCACGCTTGCAGGAGGGGTGTTATTGGCTTCGCCTGTGAGCGGCATCCGGGAAATGGTGACGGAATTGAACCGGACGCTGGTCGCAGTGATCGCCATTTCCTTGCCGTTCGCATTGCTTTTGAGCCTGTTGCTGGCCAAAATTCACGTGACGCGGCTGCAGCGCATGAGAAAAGCGACGTCGATGATCAGCGAAGGGCATTACCAAGTCAATTTGCCGGAATCGAATTTTGACGAATTCGGCGACTTGGCGCATGACTTCAATGTCATGGCGGATAAATTGCGGCGCTCCAACGAAGAAATCGAACAGCTCGAAAACCGCAGGAGGCGTTTCATGGCGGATGTCTCACATGAGATGAGGACGCCGCTTACGACCATCGCCGGCATTATCGAAGGTTTGAAGAGCGGCATGATCGAGGAACAGCAACGGGAAAAAGGCATTCGCCTGGTGAGCGATGAGACGAAGCGGCTCATGCGCCTCGTCAATGAAAACCTGGATTATGAGAAAATCCGGTCGAATCAAGTGACGCTCATGAAAGAAGAGATCGAAGCGTCCGAGCTGTTGGAAATCATCCAAGAGCAGCTGCAATTGCAGGCAGCCGAAAAAGGCGACCGCTTGTTGATCGAAGCCGAGCCGGGTAAGATGATTTATGGGGATATGGACCGGTTGATTCAAATCCTGGTAAACATCGTCAAAAACAGCATTCAATTTACCGATAACGGAGACATTTTCCTGCGCGCCCGCGCGGAATCCGGCGCAACGGTGCTTGAGGTGGAAGATACCGGGCACGGCATTGAAGTCAATGAACTGGAGCTCATTTGGCGCCGTTTCTATAAAGCGGATATGTCGCGCGGAAGCGGCCAGTTCGGATTGGGCCTTTCCATTGTCCGCCAATTGGTCAATTTGCACGACGGGGAAATCTCGGTGGAAAGCGAAAAAGGAAAAGGAACAAAATTCACAATCCGCCTGCCGCATAAACAAACAAATAATTAACTGGACTATTGAAAGCCTGCCGGTTGTCCCGGCAGGCTTTTTGGCGTCTAATGACTTTGAAAACTTTACATTTCTGTTGCATGTTTGGTCATAATTTTTTCATATCTGCTTTGTATGATAAGAGTATCGAAAGCCACAGGGCAAACGACAACCAATCATTAAAGGGGATGGAAAACTAATGGGCTACTACAATACAACACGGCAAGATAATCAGAAAAATCCGTGGAAACGCTATATGGCTTCCAGTTTCGGGGGCGTATTGGCAGGTGCCTTGCTGGTGGGCACAATGATTACCGGAACGGATCTGGGCGAAACGGAATCCGCCACAGCGGGTGTTCAAACAAGCGAATTGCAGAGTGAGTCGGCAATCGTCACGACAGATGTCACAGAAACCGTTGAAGCAACGGCAGATGCAGTGGTCGGGGTCTCCAACCTGCAAGCTGGCAATAACCCGTTTGCCCAAACGTCTACACAAGAAGCAGGGGCAGGATCCGGCGTCATCTATAAAAAACAAGGGGACGATGCATTCGTGGTCACGAACCATCACGTAGTGGAAGGCGCTGAAGAAGTGGTCGTGACCTTGGCGAACGGCGAAGAACTCGCAGCGGAAGTGCTCGGTTCGGATGTCTGGACCGACCTTGCTGTCCTGAAAGTCCCAGGGGCACAGATTGACACGGTCGCAGAGTTCGGCGATTCATCGGTATTGAAATCAGGAGAGCCGGTCATTGCAATCGGCAACCCGCTCGGCCTCCAATTTTCCGGGTCGGTGACGACAGGCGTCATTTCGGGTACGGAACGCGCTGTCCCGATCGACATCAATAAAGACGGCCAGGAAGACTGGCAGTCGGAAGTGCTTCAAACCGATGCCGCGATCAATCCTGGTAACAGTGGCGGTGCATTATTGAATGCACAAGGCCAAGTCATTGGCATCAACTCGATGAAAATCGCCCAGGATGCAGTGGAAGGCATCGGGCTCGCCATCCCAATCAATTCCGCGATCCCGATCATCTCGGAACTTGAAGGAGAAGGGAAAGTCTCCCGCCCGTCACTAGGTGTCGCATTGCTTGAATTGGAACAGATACCTGCAGAAATCAGAAATGCGGAATTGAACCTTCCAGGGAAAGTAGAAGACGGCATTGTGGTCCAATCGGTACAGGAAGGATCCGGCGCTGATAAAGCAGGAATCGAAGCGAAAGACACCATCGTCGAATTGAATGGCCAAGCCGTGTCTTCTGTTTTGGAACTTCGCCAATATCTCTACACGGAAGTGAAAGAACAAGGGACTGTGACGGTCAAAGCCTACCGCAACGGCGAATTGAAAACATTTGAAGTACAGTTGAGCGAACAAATTTAGGGACATGCAAAAAAACGGCAGACAGGATTTCCTGTCTGCCGTTTTTTGTATGGCGTCGGGAACGCCCTTAATTTCCGAATAGGCCAAACCAGTCAAAACCGATGGCGAATCCGACAATCACCAAAACGGCGATAGCAAAAATGATCAATCCAAGCTGTAACGGCGGATAGCCTGTTTTCTTCGGCTCTTCAAGCCCTTCCTTTTCTGCCGGTGGCTTGCGGTCCAGTTCCTGCTCACTCGTTTTCATATATTCCTGTTCCCTGTCTTTATCATTGTGGTTATTTTTGTTATCCATTCGATCTCCTCCTTTTAATGTTTGCTTTTTTCAGGCTGGCTGCTTCGACCGATTCGTCACTCCAAATGTTTGTCGAGTTGATGCTTTTCCAGTTCGGACAGCTTCTTCGCCAGCTCACGGCCGAATGCTTGTGAGGAGCCAGGGTCACGGCCAGTCAGCAGGCGGTCACTGCCCCAAACGATGTATTCATCTTGCCCTTCGCCTTTGTCGTATTGTGCCACTTTCGCCATTTCATCTTCTAGGCTGAACGGCAATAGCCCATCGACTTCTTCCGGTTCCATATCGTTCGGATAGCCGGTCACTTTCAATCCTTGCAATAAAGGCTTGCCGTTTTTTGTTTTCGTAAAGACAAGCGGGGCGGGGCCGTGGCAGACAGCAGAAACGATACCGCCCGTTTCGTGGACGATATTGATGATGGCATGAAGATTTTCGTCATGTGCCAAGTCAAACATCGCCCCGTGGCCGCCGACAATCATGATGGCATCGTACTCACTGGCTCGGACATCGACGACCGGTGTTGTCTTATCTGCGATTCCGGAGTCGTATAATTTCTTGTATTTGCCTTCAGGGTCATAAGCTTTATCGAGACTTAAGGGATCGACGACCGGTTTGCCGCCGTCAATGGAAGCGAGGCCTACTGAATGGCCTGCTTTCTCAAGTTCCGATAAAGGCTCGAATAATTCTTCTGCCCACCAGCCGGTGACGTAATTATGTTCTTCATTCGAATAGCCGCTTGATAATACTGCCAATACTTTCGCCATTTGGGTATCCTCTCCATTTCTTTAGAAAGCTCTTGTTTCTACATTTACCCTTTGACGGATTCCTGAAACTTCCGGAAGTTCCCGGTTTTGGCTATATGCCAAGCTGTGCTAAAATAATATGAGTAAAAATTTGAGGTGAACTAATTTATATGGAAAAAATGGAAGTGGATACACAGATTCAGCTGCTTGAAGCCATGTTAGACGGCAGCAAAGTCGGCACCATTGTCACGGATCCTGCAAAAGAAGACAATCCGATCATTTATGCTAATCGCACATTTACGGAAATGACCGGCTATGGCAAAGAAGAACTGCTGGGACGGAACTGCCGTTTCCTGCAAGGGCGGGAAACCGCTCTTGATGCAGTTGACCAAATTCGGCAAGCCATTAAGGATCAAGAAAAAACAACCGTGGTTTTGCGCAATTACCGAAAAGACGGAACACCGTTTTGGAACCGGCTGGCCGTCGCCCCGGTAACAGTCGAAGAAAAGCTCTATTTCATCGGCACCCAGACGGACATTACAGTTGAAAAAATGCAGCAGGAAGCGATTGACAAAAATGAAAGCGAAATAGAGAAATTGATGTTGCCGATTTTGTCGATCCAGCCGAATGTGGCGACAGTCGCGCTTGTGGGGACGATGAACCTGCAGCGTTTTGAAGCATTGAAAGTGAAATTATGCGAATACGTCAGCGAGCACCGGATTGAGCATGCACTTCTCGACATAACAGGATTGACATGGAACGAGGAATCTCCGCTCCATTGGTTCACACAAATTTTCGAAGCGCTCCGCATCATGGGGAGCCGCCTGTACATCACCGGTGTCACTCCCCAAGCAGCCACTGAATTGGTGCGCGACCTCGACCGGGACAATATGCTGAAAACCTATGCGAGCATCGAAAAGGCATTAGCTGATATAAACGAATAAGATCTTATTTTGGCCTCATTCTGTGGGAATGAGGTTTTTTGTTGCAAAAAATCCCCCACAAAGTTTTCATTTGATTCTTTACGCACTATAGGATGAACGATTCTGCTACTATGTGGTCAATTAATTGAAAAAACAGTCTATTTTGTTTCAATTCATTACTCCGGGGTACATAACTAGGGAATGGAGATTCCAGATTTTCCAAGGAGGCGTAACGATGGGAAAAGAACAGAACCAGCGTGAAGGACCTGAGAATCAAGTGAATTCAGACACGGACCAGAAGAGATTCAATGCAGGGGGCAATAGCTCGGATTATGACGGCGGCCAGCCCCAAGACGGCTTTCCAGGAAGCGAAGGAAGAGTGGATGAACGCCAAGGGATGGAGGATGAAAAGCGGCAAAGGAAAGAGTTCAATGCAGGAGGGAACGATTCCGACTATGACGGCGGACATCCTCAAGACACCAAGAAAGATAGCGAAGGACGGATAGATGACGATAAATGATAAAAAATTAAGAGGAGGAAATTAAATGTTTTTCAATAGAAAAGAACTGCAATTCGAAGCGAAGCCGGACAAGCCGGATCCGATATTTGCCAAGCAGCTGCAAGAAGTCATTGGCGGTCAATTTGGCGAAATGTCTGTGGCCATGCAATATTTATTCCAAGGGTGGAATACAAGAGGAAATGAAAAGTACAAAGACCTGCTGATGGATACGGGAACAGAAGAACTCGGCCATATTGAAATGCTCGCTACCATGGTCGCCCAATTGCTGGAGGGGGCACCAGTGTACGAGCAGGAAAAAGCGGCGAGCGACCCGGTAATCGGGGCGATCATGGGCGGCATGAACCCCCATCACGCGATCGTCTCAGGCCTCGGCGCAACACCAGAGAACAGCGCCGGGGTGCCGTGGAGCGCAGGGTATATCATCGCAAGCGGCAATTTGCTCGCCGACTTCCGCGCCAACGTCAATGCAGAATCGCAAGGCCGCTTGCAAGTGGCGCGTCTGTACAGCCTGACCGATGATAAAGGCGTAAAAGATTTGCTGTCCTTCCTGCTGGCGCGTGATACGATGCATCAAAACCAGTGGATAGCTGCAATACGTGATTTGGAAGAAAAAGAAGGCGGCATCATCGCTCCTTCTACCGTGCCGCCGGAATGGGAAGCGACCGAGTATTCCCATACGCTCTATAACTTCTCGGAAGGCGAAGACAGCGCATCATTGCCATGGATGAATGGCAATGCACCAGATGGCCATCCGTTCAAATACGAGCAGGCTCAAGCGTTCGGCCAAAAGCCGACCTTGAAACCGGGGCCGCTCGAGTCGCACGACACATTGCCTGAAGAAAAGTTAAAAAGATAGAAGCAGCAAACGGGACGGAGAATTTTTCTTCGTCCCGTTTCGTTACGGATATTTTTGAAGCGGGGTGTCTAGATGAAAAAGCCATGGATCATGGCGCAGACATGGCGGGATTTGGTGTTTTTGCATTGGCCGATTGCACCCGATGCATTGCGGCCATTTGTACCGGCAGAGCTGGAAATCGATTTATTCGACGGCCAGGCATGGGTCGGCGTTGTTCCGTTCGTTGCCGCTCACACGCGAATGCGCTTTTCGTTGCCATTTCCCATTGCCGGGACATATCGCGAGTTGAATGTAAGAACATATGTAAGATATAAAGGACGGTCTGGAGTTTACTTCTTCAGCCTGGACGCCGATAGCCAATTAGCTGTAAAAGCGGCGAGTGCGGGGGGCTTTCTTCCTTACCGGTATGCCCGCATGAAAATAGTGAAAAAAGGGAGGCGTTATGCATTTGCGAGCCATCTCGCTAAACCGGGAAGTGGAGAGAACTTCCGGGTGGGCTTCACGCCAGGGGATAACATATTGAAGACGTCCGAATTGGAAAAATGGCTGACGGAACGTTATTGTTTATGGACAAAGCCAAAAGCAGCCCTCTACCGCGTAGAGATTGACCATGCGCCGTGGCGCTTGCAGAAGGTCCATACAGAAATAGCCGAGAATTCGCTTGCTGGCTTTCTTCCTAGTGGGTGGAATATGGAAGAGCCGCTAGCCCATTTCTCTGCGGAGCAGAAAACGCGGTTTTATCCTCCTGTTAAAGAGCATACGTAAAAGCCGATCATTTAATGATCGGCTTTTACGTGTTGTGGTTATTTTCGGTTCGGCTCCTGTTTCAATGTATGGGAAGTTTCTTTTTGTTCCCATAGACGCTTCTTCAGATAAATATGGTAAAACCACTCACCGGCAGCAATCAAAATCGCTGTGTAAATTGATGCCGCAAGTATGGAGAAATCTGGGTTGTCGATTAAGAACTCTCCCAATAGCCAAACAACCAAGAACGCGAGCACCAAGTCTCCACCAGTGGCGACCTTATTGGATGTACGCGGGAATATCATCATATCGCCAACATATCCAATTGCAGTAATCGCTAAACTGATCACGAAAATATCAAATACAGCAACGCCATAAATTAGCCCCAAGATCAAGAAGACCACAGCAAAGCTCATTGCAAATTTCATCAAAACCGCTTCGATATGTTTCATTGTTACGCCCTCCTTAATGACTAGGTTTCAATAGGCAAGGTATTTTCAAGACATCAGTTATTTTGTTGAGGAAGTACCCGCAATCTTATGAAGTGATAAAGTCTCCACCGTTTACATGGATTGCCTGGCCGGTCACGTAGGTGGAATCGGTGGAGGCAAGGTAAACGTATGCGGGAGCAAGTTCGGCCGGTTGCCCGCGCCGTTCTAGCGGTGTGCCTTCCCCTTGCTTGCCGGATTTTTCAGCATCGAATGTGGCAGGAATCAACGGCGTCCAAATCGGGCCCGGCGCGACTGAATTGACACGGATGCCCTGCTCGCTGACATTGGCAGCCAATGAGCGAGTGAAGCTGGTGATGGCGCCTTTTGTGGATGAATAATCAATGAGTGCCGGCGATCCGCGATAGGCCGTCACGGACGATGTATTGATGATGGTATCGCCTTTAGAAAGATGCGGCAACGCGGCTTGGGACAAATAAAACATGCTGTAAATATTCGTCTCGAAAGTTTCGTGCAATTGTCCGGGGCTGATATCCAGGAAATCTTCTGTCGGGAATTGCTTGCCTGCATTATTGACGAGAATGTTCAATTGGCCGAATTCGGCGATGACATCAACAACTAATTGATGGCAGTTTTCTACTTGGCTCACGTCCGTTGTAAATTTCTGGGCTTCTGCACCATAGGCTTTCACGGCTTCGATGGTTTTATCCGCATCTCCATGTTCATCCAAGTAAGCGATGGCGATAGTTGCGCCTTCTTTCGCATAAGCAATCGCAACGGCCCGGCCGATTCCGCTGTCGCCGCCTGTAATCAAGGCGACTTTTCCTTCCAGCTTGCCCGCACCTTTATAATTCTCGTCATCATATATCGGTTCCGGGGCCATTTCGCTTTCTATTCCCGGCTGGTGGTCTTGCTCCTGCGGGTCGATTTGGTCATGGATTTTTTCGTATTTATCTTTTGACATCTAAACGTCCTCCTCGATTTGAATATATGGTAGTTATTCCCGTTCCATTTCCTGCTAAACGCAAACCGAATGTTAAGCCAAGGCTCAAAGATAAACGATGTAATAAAAAAACAGCCTGAACATATTTCCAGGCTGTTGTTAGAGAGTCTATTCAGCTGTTACAACGCCACAAGCAACACGTTCACCGGAATCGCCGGAAGGGTCGGTTTGCCCGTCATCTTCCGAAGCGTGGATCACAAGCGCTGTACCGCCTTCTTTCAATAGGGAATTATCTTCGCCAATTTTCAAAGTGACGTTTTCTGCGGTCAGTTCGTCCGTCGAAGTGCCATCATCGGCCACTTCAATATTCTGGAGGTCGCCTGCATGAGGGCCGTCCGGATTATCGTGTCCGTGGCTCGCACCGGTCGGGTTGAAATGCCCGCCTGCCGATTCGAAATCAGGTGCTTCGCACATTCCTTCTTCATGGAAATGGATTCCGTGCATTCCAGGTTCCAGCCCTTCGACATCCAATTTGACCATCACTCCGTTATCCTCTTCCGTCAATTCGGCAGTGCCGGTCGCGTCCCCGTCTGCATTCAGGAATTCAACCGTCAATAATTGGACTTCACTCTCTTCTTCTGAATCGGCTTCTGAGCCCTCCTGTGGCTCGCCTTCCTGTTCTTCCACTTCCTCTTCTTGCGGTTCGGCTCCGTCTGTTTCCGTCGGAGGTTCCGAGGTGTCGTTTCCACATGCCGCCAGCAGCAGTAAAAGGCCCAAAAGCATTGTCATCAACCAAGATTTCATCGCATTTTCTCCTTCCTCCTAAAAAATGTTATTACCTTTCCTTACACATGTAAGAGGACAGTTAAACCCATTAATTCGTCATGGTGTCTTTTGGCTCATGCCTGCGAAGGGCTTTTCCTTTGCGGCGGCGCAGCCAGAACAAGCCAAGGGCGAGCGCCGTTAAACTGATGAGCAGGGATGGCAAAAAGAAAGGCGGGCGGTAGTGCAGCTTAATCTCGTTCATGCCGTCTTCAAGCGGGACGGCCAAAAATGCGTAATTGGCTTTCAATACCTCGACTGGCTCATCGTTGATGGATGCTTGCCAGCCTCTCTCATACGGAATCGATAAATTGAGGTAAGGAGCGCCATCTTGATTATCGTAAGTCACGTCAACCTGGCTGCCGTCGATTTTCAAATTGCTCGTGCGGTCTGCCAAAGCATTTTGTTCTCTTAATAACGCATAAGGTTCTTTCACGATTTCGATATCGCTCAATTTGTAGGTGCCTTCAGGCATGCGGATTTTGATTCGATCCGCAGCCTCGATGCGGATCGTCAAGTCGTCAACGAAGGTCTTGTAGATCGACTGATTGGACTTGCGGGTCGTCCGGTATTCATTAATTTCCAGTGGGAAGCCCTGGTCTGCGGCTGTATTCTCCAAATGGAAAGAGATATACAAATCGCCTTCTTCCGGAACTTCGTCGAGCAGCAAATCGATTCCGCCGGTTTCTCCGGAAATATCGAGCACGCCCCCATCATAATTCGCAGACATTTCTTCGATTTCATAATCTGCCTCTCCCGGGAAGCGGTCGGGAAGCGGTTCGGTTTCAGCCGTTTCATCCAAGACGATGCCGCTGAGCATGGCGTGTTCGCGCAGCAAAGGCGGCTCATCCGCTAGCTGGGACTCTTGATACACCTGGAAAGCCGGCCGCGCGAAAGGCAGCGGGTAGCGGTTTTGGTAAGCGATGAAATTATCGGTAGCGGCAAATTTGCGGAAGCCATAAGGCACATTCGGATCGTCCTGTTCACGTATCGCGTAATTTCCTTGCAAAAGACTGTGTAGATTGCTGCGGTTGCCGAGTGTTGCGTAGCGGCTGACGCTTTCCCGCCCCATATCGATCTCTAAATCGTATAAATAGAAGTACAACAAGTTTTTGTTCAAGATGCTGGAATAAGCGCTGAGCCCCTGGAAGTCCTGGACGATCGGCGTATTGTTGCGGACGCCTTCCATCCAGTCAATGCGGTAGATCTCGCTGGTTTCGCGTTCTTGGATTTGGTCGATCAAAGTGCGTACTTCCGCGTTATCGTAATCTTCGCCGGTAATCAAAGCTTCATCGACGTCCGCAATATTCGCATCGTCCAGTAATTTTTCGCTTTGGTAGACATTGGCAGTTGCCAATACCAAAGCGAGCAGCACAGCAGCCAACAGCGGTTTTTGCAATCGCTGCCGAATGGCCGGAGCTGCCAACGCGGCTGCCAAGGTCAAAACGAGGCCTGTGAGTGCGAGGCGGGGATAAAGCGTAGTGAATTCGAGCGCTTCATCTCGCCAAGCGAACCATCCATAAAGGAGGGCGGTCAAAATCGCCGCTGGAACAACTTCCTTCAAGCGCAATTTATGGAAATGATCCAAGCCACTGGCAATGGCGCCTGCAGCCACAAACGAGATGAAATATTCCCAGCGGTGCTGGGGTGCTGAAAAGCCGTTGAAAATACTGCCCACCATCGGGCTATGATACAGAACGATCGTCAGCATGCCGATCAATGCAAAAAGACGGAAACGGGAAAGCTTGTACAGCGATGGGATGAATAAAAACAGTATAAACATCGCCGGCAACAGGATATAGCGGCTCATGAAAAGGAGGTTCTCCGTCTCTTCGAACCAGAGAATATCCTGCTGGAACGCAGGGCGGTGGTTATTCAAGAAGGCATACACAGAAGGAATAAACGACACCATGGAGATGCCGGCGCCGATCAATCCGGCCATCAAGAACAATACAATGGACTGCTTCCAGTTTGTTTCCTTTTTTTCAAGCGGAATGAACAAGCGGAACAAAATATAAATGCCCGCCAGCAGAAAGTTGATATAGGCGAAATAGAAATTGTCGATCATCGAAATTGCGATAGCGAACATAAACCAGCCGGGTTTTTGTTCGCGGAAGATCTTTTCGGCACCAAAAATCAGCAGGGGCAGCCAGATGAATGCATCCGCAAAAAATTCCCAAAAAGCCGCATGCCGGAAGTACATCCCTGAAATTCCGTAGATGCTTGCCCCGACAACTGCCGATAAGCGCGAGATGCGCATATAGCGGAACAAGGTGTAGGTGACGATGAGTACAATCGTCAACCTGGCGACGCTGATGAACACGGACGCATTGGCCCAAAACAGGACATCCGGATCACCGATCAATTGAAGGGAATCGAGCAAATAGACGATCACGAGTGTCGAGATATAAACGAAAGACGTAGAAAAATAATACGACAGTTCGCTGAATATGCCAGCACCAAGCCCGAAATCGAAAGAATAGAAGAACTCGCCCCGCGTGTAGTGATCATAAAGCAATTGCTTGAACGGCATCATTTGGGCGAGGCCGTCGTTAGGCCCGGCCATGAATTGGTTTTGAGTCCATTGAAACAGAAAGACGCCATGGCCGATAATGGCCATGGCTAGAAATGCAACTGTCAGTAGAAGATAGGGACGAAAAGAGCGCATAATGCCACCGTCTTTATGATTATTTGGATTGCGCCGGCGCTTTGAGGATTTTTCCGGAAACGATAAAGGTCACGGGAATGGTGAAAATCACTGCGGCAAACGGCGCGATATTGCTGTTGATGTGGAGAAATTCGACGAAGACGAAAATCAGGAATGTGGAAACCGACATATTGACGACTTGCGTCAACGGAAAATACAAATATTTCTTCAAGGTCGGTTTTACACGATACGTTACGTAAGTGTTCAAGAAAAACGAGATATTCAAGCTGATCAAGAAGCCGATGATATGGGACAGCATATAGGCCCAGTCAAGCACATTATGCAAAAACAGGTAAATGGAGTAATAGCTGAGCGTGTTGACGACCCCAACAAAAACAAAGCGGGTGAACTCCGTATTCAAGCGCTTAAGGCTCATCGTATTCATCCACATTGCTCATCTCAACCAGGAAATGCGGCCGCTGTTTCGTCTCGTTATAGATACGCCCGACATATTCGCCGATGACGCCAAGGCTGATCAATTGGATGCCGCCGAGCAGCAAGATCGCGGTGATGGTCGTGAAATAGCCCGGCGCGATGACGCCCCGCACCATGATTTGA
This sequence comes from Planococcus sp. SSTMD024, assembly GCF_041320495.1. Lineage (NCBI taxonomy): Bacteria > Bacillati > Bacillota > Bacilli > Caryophanales > Caryophanaceae > Planococcus > Planococcus sp. SSTMD024. The sequence goes on from NZ_JBGGNS010000022.1 coordinate 553,703, forward strand.
TAAAACGTAAAAGCGATATAAAGCAAGGACAGGAACAACACAAGGAATCCCGTATAAAAACAGATGCGCAGCGGTTTCATATTGAATGAAATGATCCCGTCGATGCCGTAATTGACGAGACTGCCGAAAGACCATTTCGAATCGCCTTCTGCGCGCACGACGTTTTCGTAGCTGATGGTTTTTTTGCTGAGCCCGATCCACGAGTAAATGCCTTTGGAAAAGCGGTTGCTTTCACTCAGCGACAGGATGGAATTGATCGCTTTGCGGCTCAGGAGGCGGAAATCGCCTTCGCCGTCTTCGAAGCTGACATCGGTCACGGAATTGACCACTTTATAGTACAGGGAAGACAAGGCGCTGCGCAATTTCGAATCTCCCTTGCGAGAACGTTTGGCGACGACTTGGTGAAAACCGTCTTCATAGCCTTGGACCATTTCGCAGATGAGTGTGGGAGGGTGCTGCATATCGCTGTCCATCAGGATGGCGGCGTCTCCTTTGATGCGTTTCATCCCTGCGAACATGGCGGATTCCTTCCCGAAATTGCGGGTCAGGGAAATGTATTTTACGGTTTCGTGTTCGTTGGCGAGTTTGAGTATTTCATCTAAAGTTCCGTCACTGCTGCCGTCATTGATAAACATGATTTCATACAGATAAGGAAGCGGCTCAAGTTCTTGCACCAAAGTCTTGTACATCGAAGCAATGTTCGCTTCTTCGTTGAAAGCCGGCACAATAATAGAGATCAGCTTCATGATTGTGTTCTCCTTTCAATGGGCATTCAAAATCTTCCCCAAAAATCCATTTACCCATTTTTCAGGACATTATTCCTGGAAAATGCAATAAGTGAAAAGGGAAGCTCTATTCATTATACGCAAAATAGAGCTTACTGGCATGTGCGGGCCATCACAGCTGAATTATCTCAGAATGCGGAATTCTCTGAAAGGACAAGCGTAGAGAAAAAATATTTTTTTGCTGCAATGCCTATAGTGGCAGCAGCGTTGGAAACGCTTGCAAAGAAATCTTAATATTTTTTATATATTGACAATGGTTTTTTTCGTATATATGATGGACTCAATTCACTTATATCGATTAACTATTGCGACGGAGATAGGCCGTGTGCAGAGGAATCCAAAGAGAGCTGATGGGTGGTGCGAATCAGCGGTTCCTGCATCCGGCAGCACTCCCGAATAGATGTGCTGAAACTGCAGTAGGCCCATCCGCTTCATGCCCGTTACGCATGATATTAATGAGGCTGCCTGCAAATGGGGCAGTGAATTAGGGTGGTACCGCGACGGAAGACTCTTCGCCCCTTGCATCTTGGATGCGGGGCGTGGAGTCTTTTTTTGTATACAAATTTCCAGATTGAATTTTTTCAAATCGAAAGGGGACATTATCATGCTGACAGACCAACAAATTTTGCGAATTCCAGGACCGACACCGATTCCGCCGAGCGTAGGGCGTGCCATGGCACAACCGATGATTGGGCACCGAGGGGAAAGCACGTATTCATTGATCAGAGATATCCGCCCGAAATTGAAAAAAGTATTTGGCACAAAAGAAGAAGTGATGATTTTGACAGGCAGCGGAACTTCCGCGCTGGAAAGCGCAGTGGTCAATACGGTGGCGCCAGGAGACGAAGTGCTGGTGCTGGTCACCGGTGCCTTCGGCGAACGTTTCGCTAAAATCTGCCAAGCCTATGGAATCACGACACATGTCTTCAATGTCGAATGGGGGCAGGCAGTGGATCCGGAAGCCGTGAAAAATTTCCTCGGCGAGCATCCGGATATCCGCGTCATTTTCTCCACGTTCTGTGAAACTTCGACCGGCGTCTTGAACCCGGTCAAAGAACTTGCCGAAACGGTCAAACAAGTATCGGATGCGCTAATCGTCGTTGACGGGGTATCGTGTGTAGCGGGAACGGAGACGGAAATGGACAAATGGGGCGTCGATGTGGTCGTGACCGGTTCCCAAAAAGCATTTATGCTGCCGGCGGGTCTCGCATTCATCGCTGCGAGCAAGCGGGCCTGGAAGAAAATCGAAGCGAATCCGCAGCCGCGTTTCTATTTGGACTTAGTGAAGCACCGTGACAATATCGAAAAAGACACGACGCCGTTCACGCCAGCCATCTCCATTCTGTACGGCTTGCAGCAAGTGCTGAATTTATTGGAAGAGGAAGGGCTGGAGAACGTTTACCGCCGCCACCGCTTGATGCGCGACATGACACGCGCTGCATTCAAAGCGCTGAACGTCCGGTTGCTGACAAGCGACGAGGATGCGTCCCCGACCGTTACCGCTGTGTATCCGGAAGATTTTGACGCAGAACAATTCCGCAAAGTGCTGAAAGAGGAATTTGCCATTGAGTTCGCCGGCGGTCAGCAGCACCTGGCGAAGACCATCTTCCGCATCGGGCATATGGGCTACTGCTCACCGGCGGAAGTGTTGCAGGCGCTCGCTGCATCGGAGGTCGTCTTGAAAAAGCTTGGGCAGGACATCACGCTCGGCGCAGGCATCGCAGCCGCCCAGCAAGTCTTTTTGGAAGGGAAGGATAACTAATGACATTTCATGTGTTGATCAGCGACCCGCTATCAGAAGAAGGCGTATATCCATTGCGCCACACCGACGGCATCAACATCGTCATGGAGACGAATTTATCTGAAGCTGAACTTGCCGAACGCATCGACGGATTCGATGCGCTGCTTGTCCGGAGCCAGACACAGGTGACGCGTGAACTCATCGAAAAAGCTTCCAACTTGAAAATCATCGGGCGTGCAGGCGTCGGGGTCGATAACATCGACTTGGAAGCAGCAACCGAACACGGCATTATCGTCGTCAATGCACCGGACGGCAATACCAACTCAGCAGCAGAACATACGATGGCGATGCTCATGGGCATGGCGCGCAAAATCCCTCAAGCCTATAATTCCCTGAAACAAGGCAAATGGGACCGCAAATCCTATGTCGGCGTCGAACTGAAAAACAAAACGCTCGGCGTCGTCGGATTCGGCCGCATCGGACAGGAAGTGGCGGCGCGCGCCAAGGGCCAGCGCATGAACATCATTGCCTACGACCCATTTTTGACCGCTGAAAAAGCGGAAAAACTCGGCGTCGATTTCGGAACGGTGGAAGATGTCTTGAAAGCGGCTGACTTTGTTACCGTCCACACGCCGCTACTCAAGGAAACCAAGCATTTGATCAATGCGGAAGCTTTTAAAGTGATGAAGGACGGCGTGCAGATCATTAATTGCGCACGCGGCGGCATCATCGACGAAAGCGCCTTGTACGACGCGGTGAAGTCCGGCAAAGTGGCCGGTGCTGCACTTGATGTCTTCGAACAAGAGCCGATGGTCGATTTCCGTTTGCTTGAATTGCCGGAAATCATCGCCACGCCTCACCTCGGGGCGAGCACGTTCGAAGCGCAGGAAAGCGTCGCAGTCGATGTCAGCCAAGATGTTGTCAGCTTCGTCAAATATGGCACGGTCCGCAATTCGGTGAACTTGCCGTCTGTGCCGAAAGAAATCATGAAACGCATCGAGCCGTATTTCGATTTGGCAGAACGCATCGGTACGTTCCTCACTGATTTGACAGGTGAAACGGCTGATGAAGTGAATGTCTATTATTCAGGCGAACTCGCTAACCTGGAAGTTGGCCCCTTGACGCGCAATATGCTCAAAGGGATGCTCAAACGCCATCTCGGCAAGCACGTCAATGACGTCAACGCGATGTATATCGCCAACCAAAAAGGCATTCATGTCAACGAACACAAATCGACCGAATCCCGCGGCTTTACCAACCTCATCACCGTTGAAGTGAAAACACAGAGCGGCACGCGGAAAGCATCCGGCACGCTATTGAACGGCCAGGGCGCGCGCATCGTTAAAGTGGATGATTACATCGTCGACTTCCTGCCGAACGGCCACCTGTTGTTCATCCGCCATAATGACCGTCCGGGAGTCATCGGCCGCGTCGGCACATTGCTCGGCGCAGAAGATATCAATATTGCAACGATGCAAGTGGGACGTTCGAATATTGGCGGCGATGCGATCATGATGCTCTCGATCGATAAGCACGCCGATCCGGAAGACTTGGAAGAATTGAAGAAACTCGAAGAAATCGAAAGTGTCACGGCAATCGATCTATAGAAATAAAACGCCCGCCCCGAATGTCTTTAGAGACATTCGGGGCGGGCGCTTTTCTTATGCAGATGTAGTTGACAACTGCTCGAGCAAGGGCAATAGCTCTCGCAGATCCTTAATTTCGTGAGTGGCAACTACCGTTTCATGAGGCGTCTTGTTTTCGCGATTCAACCAGACGGACGCGATGCCGGCACGCTCAGCGCCGAGAATATCGGTCAACGGATTGTCGCCGACCATCAATACCTCTTCCGGGCGATAGCCGAACTTCGACAAGGCGTGTTTAAAGATTGAGGCGTCTGGCTTGCCGCGCCCGAATGCGCCGGAGATGACGATGTGGTCGAAATACGGCGCAATTTCGGGTGTGATATCGAGCTTGATCTGCTGCAGGCTTGGCGAACCATTGGTCAACAGCAATAAATCGAAACGGCCTTTCAATTGATCGAGCACTTCCAAGCTGTCTTCGTAAAGAATGGGGTTGCGCTTTCGTGCTTCCGGGAAATACTCGGCGAGTTGTTTCCCTAAGGCAGGATCGTCGATGCCGAGGCGTTTCAGCCCGAGCGTCCAAGCCTCTTGCTGATAGCCTGGGGCGATTTCTTTCAGTTGTTGGAAATCATCAGACGGATCATCGAAACGCCCCCACAGTCCTTCGAACGGGTTGATGCCGATCATTTGCGTAAAAGGATGTGTCGAATAGCCTGCATACAGCTTGCGGGCTTCTTCCCGCACCGCCTGTTCCAAACCGCCGCAATCAGCGCCTGCCTGTTTCGCTGCCCATTCGCATGTTTCGCGGAAAGCTTCTTTCACGCTTTGCTGATCCCATAATAAAGTATCGTCCAAATCAAAGAAAATCGCTTTCACCATATCGCACCGCTCCCTTGCTATTTTATTATGTCTCAATTAGATGGATCTTATAAAAGAGTGGAAGGCGGTGGAGTCTATGCCCTGGCAGCTGGCAGCGCGACGTCCTGTCGCGCCAGCTGCATGACCCACATCCTGTGGGCCCGAAAGCGTCCGCCTGAAGCGACTGCATCGCTCTCTTTTAATTTTCAAAATACTTAATTCGCTTTTTATAGTGTACTAAAGCACGGCTGAAAATCAAAGAGTTGTCACAAATCTGGCGACCGCCGGCCAGTTCGGGTGGTACGATGTACGGAAAGGAGTGAAACTATGGAAAAGCTTGCACAACGCCCTCTGTTATTGGAAGAGGCAGCTCATTTCATTGAAACTTGCTATTTAGAACTGGGAAAAGGCGAACAGGAAATCCTTAGCCGTGTAGCGGAGATTGAACAGGAAATCGAGTCTACGGGAAGCTATATGCATACAATAGAAGAATTACAGCATGGGGCGCGCATGGCTTGGCGCAATAACAACCGCTGTATCGGCCGTTTATTTTGGCAGACCTTGGAAATTTTTGATGAACGTGAAGCGGAAACGGAAGAACAAGTATTTTCGGCCATCGTCCGCCATTTGCGCTTTGCATTCAACGGAGGGCAAATCCGCCCGTCCATTACGATTTTCAAACAGTCGGATCAAAGCCGGATGCGCATCTGGAACCATCAATTATTGCGCTATGCAGGATACGAGCGGGACGGCCGGATCGCCGGCGACTCCTCGTCTCTTGCATTTACCAAACAATGCGAGGCGCTGGGATGGAGAGGTGAGGGCAGCGATTTCGACTTGTTGCCGGTGGTCATCGGCGAAGCCGGCAAGCAGCCGAAATGGTTCGAGCTGCCAGCCGACGCCAAGCCTGAAGTGGCGATCGGGCATCCTGATTGGCCAGCAATGGCTGAGCTCGGGGTGAAATGGTATGCCGTGCCGCTCATATCCGATATGAAACTTGAAATCGGGGGCATTGAATACGGCATGGCGCCTTTTAACGGCTGGTATATGGGAACGGAAATCGGCGCCCGCAATTTGGCGGACGAAGAACGCTATGACCTGTTGCCGGCAATGGCGGAAATGATGGGGATTGACACGAGTTCGCAGCGGACGCTATGGAAAGATAAAGCGCTCGTCGAATTGAATGTGGCGGTGCTTGAGTCATTTGCAGCGGCGGGCGTGACCATCGTCGACCACCATACGGCCGCCAAGCAGTTCAAGAATTTCGAGAAAATCGAAGAACGGGAAGGGCGCAAAGTCACCGGGAATTGGGCATGGCTCATCCCGCCGATGTCGCCTGCAACAACGCATATTTTCCACAAACCGTACAAAAACGATATTGTCAAACCGAATTATTTTTACCAGCAAGCCCCTTATGGAAAATGAAAACCCGATCGCCTTGACCGTCCCGCTGGAGCTATCCACAGCCGGGAGAGTCCAGGCGATTTTTAGTTTGGGGAAGGAAAATAAGCGTGTAGAAGAAGCTTTTTTAAGGCTGAAGGTCGATAGAGCGGAAGGTATTGTATTATAATAGAATGAAATGATGTTCTTCATCGAAAGAAATTTGAGAAAGAAGGAATAACAATGGGACGCAAATGGAATAATATTAAAGAGAAAAAAGCTTCCAAAGATGCCAACACAAGCCGGATCTATGCGAAATTCGGCCGTGAAATATATGTAGCCGCCAAGCAAGGCGAACCGGACCCGGAATCGAACCAGGCATTGAAAGTCGTGTTGGAGCGCGCGAAGACTTATAACGTGCCGAGAGCCATCATCGACCGCGCCGTCGAAAAAGCAAAAGGCGGATCGGAAGAGAACTACGACGAGCTGCGCTACGAAGGCTTCGGCCCGAACGGCTCGATGGTCATTGTCGACACGCTGACCAACAACGTCAACCGCACCGCTTCCGACGTGCGCGCAGCGTTCGGCAAAAACGGCGGCAATATGGGCGTCAGCGGATCGGTAGCGTATATGTTCGACCATACGGCGGTCATCGGTGTAGAAGGCAAGACGGCCGACGAAGCGCTGGAACTATTGATGGAAGCGGATATTGACGTGCGCGACATTCTCGAAGAAGAAGGCACCGTTATCGTCTATGCAGAACCGGATCAATTTCACCTCGTGCAGGAAGCGTTCAAAGCAGACGGTGTAACGGACTTCACGGTCGCTGAATTGACGATGCTTCCACAGAACGAACTGCCGCTGTCAGAAGAAGACCAGGCGCAATTCGAAAAGATGGTCGATGCCATCGAAGACCTCGAAGACGTCCAGCAGGTCTACCACAACGTCGACTTGGCATAGAAAATTGTATAAACTATTCAACTTCTGTCCAACAAGGGGCAGAAGTTTTTTTACGATAATTAATAAAAAGAATATTTAAAATAATTTAAAAATTAACTTGTAATTCAAAATGTTAAAACGTATACTTTTTTTGAATCAACGTTTAATAAATGACCGGAAAGTTTATTTTTTTCAAACTGTATGTAAGGGTTTACATTTTCTTTAAAAGGAGGCTTTCGTTTGACAGCTATTGAAACGATGGAACTTTTTGGGCGGGCGGAAGTGAAAGTGTTTGCGCAACGCCCTTCGACAATCGGCCAATTGCTTACTGATACTACCAAGCGCTACGCAGAAAAACCAGCAGTCGTCACGGAACAACAGACCTTAAGCTACCAGGAGCTTGATAGGCAATCGACCACGCTTGCCGCCAATCTCCAGCAGCGCGGCATCCAATCAGGCGACCGGGTGGGTGCGGTGATCGGAAATTGCGCTGAGTTTCCAGTAGTCGTCTTCGCTTGTGCAAAAGCCGGGGCGATCATGGTGCCGATCAATGTCAAATTGCAAGTCGAAGAACTTCAATACATCATCGGGCATTCCAAGCCGAAGCTAATGATTGTGGAAGCGGAATACGCGGAGAAAGTGAAAGAAGCCAATCGAAACAATGGGCTCGAGGATGCTGAACAACCCGAACTCTATATCATCGGGGACGGAAATTCCTACGGCCAATTGCTGGATGAGTCGGCTGCGTTTAAACAGGTGGATGTCGATGAACAGGACGGCGCGTTCATCCTCTATACGTCGGGAACGACCGGCCGCCCTAAAGGCGCGGTGCTGGCACATATCAACGCGGTGCACAGCGTGATGAATTACAAACGCCGCTTTGAGACCGACGATTCGATGAAAACGATGGTCGCTGTCCCGATGTTCCATGTAACAGGGCTCGTCGGGCAGCTGCTTCATATGTTTTATGTCGGCGGTACGGTCTACAGCATGAAGCGCTACCAGAATGAAACTTATATCCAGCTGATTTTGAAGCATGAAATCAATTTCCTGTTCAATGTGCCGACCATTTTCATCATGATGTCGACGAGCGAAGAATTCCAGAAGCATTCGTTCGGATTTGTGAAGAAAGTGGCGTTCGGAGGTTCCCCGATCTACCAGCAGACCTTCCGAATGCTGAAACAAGCATTCCCGAATGCACAGCTCCATAACGCATACGGGGCGACGGAAACAACATCACCGGCCACGTTGATGCCAGTGAGTTATCCGGAATCGAAAGTGACGTCGGTCGGTTTGCCGGTCGAAGTCGCGGATATCAAAATTGTCGACCCAGAAGGACGCGCCGTGCCGACCGGGGAATCCGGCGAATTGTATATCAAAGGGCCAATGATCATCAAGGAATACTGGAACAACCCGGCTGCCAATCAGTCGAGTTTCACCGACGGCTACTGGCATTCAGGAGATTTGGGCATTATGGATGAGGACGGATATGTCTATATCCGCGACCGCAAAAAAGACATGATCAACCGTGGCGGCGAGAAGATTTTCTCGATCGAAGTGGAAGATGCACTGAAAAGCCATCCGGACGTCGTCGAAGCAGCGGTCATCGGAGAGCCCGACCCGGTGTTCGGCGAAAAAGTGAAAGCGTTTGTTGTCGGGCCGAAACTCGATTCCGAAGACTTTACGGAATTACAAGCGCATTGCAAAAAGACGCTTGCAAAATTCAAGGTGCCGGAACAGTTCGTGCTATTGGAAAGCCTGCCACGCAATGCGTCAGGAAAGATATTGAAAAATACATTAAAAGAAACAGGGGGCAGATCAAATGCTTAAGGAATTATCGCCAAAAGCGGAACAATTACGCCAGGAACTACTGAAATTCATGGATGACTATGTCTATCCGGCTGAACAGACAGTGAAAGAATACAAGGAAACGGCAAGTGACCGCTGGACCATCCCGCCGATCATCGAAGAGCTGAAGCAAAAAGCGAAAGCGCAAGGCTTGTGGAACCTCTTCCTCGACCATCCGGAATACGGGGCAGGATTATCAAATTACGAGTATTCCCATTTATGTGAGATTATGGGCCGTTCACTCATCGCTCCGGAAATCTTCAACTGCAACGCTCCGGATACCGGAAATATGGAAGTATTCGTGAAATACGGAACGGATGAGCAGAAAAAACAATGGCTCGAGCCTTTATTGAACGGCGAAATCCGCTCATGCTTCTCCATGACGGAGCCGGATGTCGCTTCGTCCGACGCCACCAATATCCAAAGCAGCATCGTCCGCGACGGCGATGAATACGTCATCAACGCCAAGAAATGGTGGACGACAGGCGCCATGGACCCGCGATGCAGCATCGCGATTGTCATGGGGAAAACCGACCCGGACGCCGAAAAGCATAAGCAGCAATCGATGATCCTTGTGCCATTCGATACGCCGGGCGTCAAAATCGTCCGCCCGCTCACCGTATTCGGCTATGACGATGCGCCGCAAGGACATGCGGAAGTGCATTACGACAATGTCCGCGTCCCGGCGAGCAATATGCTTCTTGGCGAAGGCCGAGGATTTGAGATCGCACAAGGCCGTCTCGGGCCAGGGCGCATCCATCACTGCATGCGTGCAATCGGGGCTGCCGAACGGGCGCTGGAATTGTTGTGCAGACGGGCAGAAAGCCGCGTCGCTTTCGGTTCGACATTGGCGGAAAAAGACGTCATCAAGGAAATCATCGCTGAAAGCCGCATCGAAATCGAACAGGCGCGTTTGTTGACCTTGAATGCCGCACACAAAATTGATGAACACGGAGCAAAAGCTGCACGCAAAGAAATTGCGATGATCAAGATCGCCGCACCGCGCGTATCGATCAATGTCATCGACCGTGCGATGCAGGTATTCGGCGGAGCGGGACTGACAGAAGATTTTCCGCTTGCGGAACATTACGCAAACGCACGCACGCTCCGTCTTGTCGACGGGCCGGACCAAGTCCATTTGCGTGATGTCGGGCGCCTCGAACTGCGTGAGCAATTGAAGGCGAATGAAGTACGGCAATAACAGTTTGCAAATAAAGCGGATGGGAGTGATGACAGTGAAAGCATGGCAAGTGACAGAGCTGGGTGACCCGGAGCAAGCATTGACGGTCGCTGAGTTGCCGAAGCCGACGCCTGGCAAAGGGGAAGCGCTCATCAAAGTGGAAGCGGCAGCGCTCAATTTCTTCGATATCCTGCAATGCCAAGGAAAATACCAGGAACGCCCGGAACTCCCCTTTACGCCAGGGGCAGAGATTGCCGGAACGATCGAAGCGCTCGGCGAAGGCACACAAGGTGAAATCGGCCAGCGGGTTCTCGCGACGCCGATGCTGCCAAGTGGCGGCCTTGCCGAATGGGCAGTCGTCAAACAGGAAGGGATTTTCCCGATTCCGGAGGAGCTTTCCTATGCGGAAGCGGCAGCGCTATTCATTACGTATCAAACGGCCTATTTCGCTTTGCACCGTTCAGGCCATTTGAAAAAAGGCGAAGTATTGCTCGTCCATGCCGCATCGGGTGGTGTCGGCTCAGCCGCGGTCCAGCTCGGAAAAGCAGCAGGCGCGACCGTCATCGCGACCGCCGGAAGCGCAGACAAGCTTGCGGTATGCAAAGAACTTGGAGCGGATATCGTCATCAATTACCGCGAAGAGGATTTCGTCCCGAAAGTAAAAGAAGCGACCGGGGGCAAAGGGGCAGACGTTATTTTCGATCCGGTCGGCGGCGATACGTTCGACCGATCAAGGAAATGCATCGCCTTTGAAGGGCGGATCTTGGTTATCGGTTTTGCCGGAGGGCGAATCGCCGATGCGCCGACCAACCATGCCTTGATCAAAAACTACTCGATTGTCGGCGTCCATTTCGGCTTGTTCCGCAATTTGATGCCGGACCAGGTGATGAAAGCCCATCATGAGCTGATGGCACTGTACAAGAAAGGGGCCATCAAGCCGCTCATCTATAACGAATTCGCATTTGATGAAGTCGTGGACGCACTCGACCAGCTCGGCAGCCGAAAAACTTATGGGAAACTCGTTGTTATGCCATAAAGGAGGAAACTTATGGGAAATCTTGTCCACACGGAAGTGAACGGAGCCATCGCAAGGCTCCATATGAACCGGCCGGATAAACTTAACGCCTTATCGCGGGAGATGGTCGAAGAAATGCTCGCAGCACTCGAGCGATTGCAAGGGGATCCGGCTGTCAAAGCGATTGTGCTGTCAGGGGAAGGAAAAGCGTTTTCGGCAGGGGGCGACATTGCCTCGATGAAATCACTCGGAGGCGCCCACGAAGTTGCTGAATGGATTGATTTTGTCTCTAGCTTATCGAAAGCCTTGATGGACAGCGATACACCCGTGATCGCCGCGGTACATGGCTATGCCGCAGGAGCCGGTTTCAGCCTGGCGCTGGCCGCAGATTTCATTGTGGCAGACAAAGACGCAAAATTCGCCTTGAGCTTCTCGAATATTGGTCTCATTCCCGACCTCGGGCTCATCAAAGCGCTCCGCAAACGAATCAGCCCGCCGCTCGCCAAGGAATGGATCGCCTCCGCTAAAGTGGTCAGCGCACAAGAAGCGCAAGATCATGGCTTAATCAACCGCATCTCGAGCGGGGATATCGGCCAGGCTGCGACGGAATTTGCGGAATTTCTCGCTGTCGGTCCAGCCATCAGCAATAAATACGTCAAATACCTGGTCAACCATTTGGACGAATTGCCGCAGGAAGCGGCATTCATGCAAGAAAATCTCATCCAGACGCTGCTTCTCCAGACAGAAGACCATAAAGAAGGCGTCGCGGCTTTCTTTGAGAAACGCAAACCTGAATTCAAAGGGGAATAATGTAAGCGTTACCATTAGATGCGGCCACGGCACACAAACCGGATGGAGGTAGTTTCTATGAAAAAACACGGTTCTCGTTTTTTAGCAACAGGTGCAGCAATGACGCTTTTACTCGCAGGATGCGGAGGAGGCGGCGGTTCTGAGGGCGGCGGTTCGGAAGGGGAAACAATCACACTTCGCGCAGCCACGGGCTTAAGCGCGCAGCACGCATGGTGGGAAGCTTCGATGGTTCCCTGGATGGAACGGGTGGAGGAATTGACGGATGGGCAAGTGCAATTTGAAACTTTCACTGGCGGAGAATTGGTGTCGGTGCCGGATGAAGGCGACGCCCTTCAAAGCGGGACGGTCGACGTCGCTTTGGTGTTGCCGATCTATCAGCCGGACCAATTTCCGATGGCCGAAGTAACAATGCTGCCGCTCAACCATTCCGATACTTTGATCGCTTCAAACGCCTGGAAAAAGCTGTTGGAGAGCGAGGAAGAGCTGGCGGACGGGCAAACTTACACCGAGATGCAATTCGGCGATTTTAAAGTATTCCCGGTATCGACGACACAGGAATATTCGATTTCCACAACAGGGCATGAATTCAATTCGGTCAGCGATGTCGAAGGCACGTCCCTTCGTACGCCTTCCCGCATCCATGAAATGTATGCGGCAAAAACCGGCATCAATAGCGTGACGATGCCAGCTGTCGAAATCTACGATGCCCTCAGCCGCGGCACGTTTGAAGGCGCATTCTACAGCATCGCCGACTGGACCGGATACGGCTTCCAGGATTTGTTCCGCTATACGGTCACCGGCATCAACTTCGGCCATTTCAATGCGTTTATCGGCATGAGCCAAAGCAGATGGGATGAACTTCCGGAAAATGTCCAGGAAGCGATGACTCAAGCCAATGAAGACATTTTCGAAGCCGGGGCCCAGGAATGGATGGACCGTGCAGAAGCGATCATCCCGGAAAATGAAGAAAACGGTGGGAAGTTCGTTGAATTCAGTGAATTGGACCAGGAAGTGCAGGACCACTTTAACACTGGAATTGAAGATACATGGACAGATTACGCGAAACTTCTGGAAGATAATGGATTGCCGGGTAATGAAGTGGTCAAAATGTGGAGAGATCTCTTGATCGAAGAAGGCGGGGAAGTGCCGGAAGCGGTCATGAATTTGGAATAAGCAAGCAAGAAGAGGATAGCGCATTGAGGTGTCGCTTATCCTCTTTTTCCATAATGGGGGCAAGGAGGCCAGAGAATGGACAATTTACTGGTTATTGGAATCATTTTGGCCATGATGATCATTTTGTTGCTGGCGGGGCTGTATATCCACTCCGTATTGCTGGCCAGCGGCATCATCGGGCTGATTCTTTTGGAAGGATTCGGCATTCTGCCCGGTCTTCTCGGCAATGAACCGTTCAACCGCGTGGCCAGTTATACTTTGACGACCATCCCGTTGTTTGTGTTGATGGCACAATTCATCTTGCAATCGGGGCTCGTCCAGGACATTTTTTACATGGTTCATAAAGTATCGAAAGGAAAGAATAGTTTACTTGGCGTGCTGACCTTGATTATCGGTGGATTATTGGGAGCCGTGTCGGGATCCGGCACAGCCACTTCCGCATCGCTTGGGCAAGTCGCCATCCCGGAACTTCGCAAGCACGGCTATAGCGCGCCGCTCGCTGGGGCCGTTGCGGCATCCGGCGGGTCGCTCTCGGGAATCATCCCGCCGAGTATCATCTTGATTCTTTACGGGGTCGCAACTGAAACGCCGGTCGGAAGTCTATTCGTCGGCGCCTTCATCCCGGGGATTTTGACGATGGTGGTGTTTATCGCTGTCATGCTCGTCTATTTCCAATTGGGCAAAAAGAAGCAACAGGCAGCACAGGAAGAATCGCTCGAGGAGACGGTGACGGCAGAAAAGGTGCCGGTCATTCGCTTGATCATCGCCAGCGTCATTGCCGTTGCGATTGTGTTCATCATTTTCGGGGGCATTTACACAGGCGTCTTCACGCCGACCGAAGCGGGTGCGGTCGGGGCATTTGTCGGTTTGATTGCAGCCTTTCTATTAGGCAAAGTCAATCTGGCGTTCTTCAAAACCTCTTTGATTGAAACGGTGAAGCTGACAGGGATGGTCATGATCATCATGATCGGCGCGCAGATTTTCGGGCGCTTTGTTTCCTTGTCATTGCTGCCAAGGCGTTTAATTGAGTTGATCGAACCGATCATGGACACGCCGGTTCTGGTGCTGATCGTCATTTCCATCGTCTTGTTCATTATGTTCATGTTCATCGAAGGCGCAGCGGTCATTTTGATGTCGATTCCGGTTGTCCTGCCGATCATTCAGGAGCTGCAAGTCGATATATTATGGTTCGGTGTATTTGTCTCAGTCATCTGTACAATCGGGTTGATCACGCCTCCGGTCGGGCTAAGCGTCTATGCAGTCGCCGGTGTCAGCGGTATCAACTCCGGTTCGATTTTCCGCCTGACGACGGTTTTTGCTTTGGTAGCGATGATAGTCGTGACAGGATTGATGATCGCATTTCCGGGGCTTGCCACTTGGCTGCCGAATTCAATGTAGGAAAAGGAGGGAAGCATGATGAAAGGTGTCTGGAAAGCGTATCGGCTTTTTCACTATTTGAAGCTTATCGGCATTTGGATCAGCGGCATTGCCGTCATGGCAATGATGCTTTTGATCGTCTACGACGTGATGATGCGGACAATGTTCTCGAGTTCGATCCGCGGAGGGTTTGAGATCATCCAGAATTATATGATGCCGCTGGTGGTTTTCCCCGGCCTCGCTTATGTCTATTCTTCCGGCGTCTTGCCGAAGATGGATTTACTTCTGGACCGTTTCGGGGCCGGCGTGCAAAAAGCAATCATCCTGCTGATGATTTTGCTGGAGCTTTTCGTCCTGGTGCTGATTGTCCAGTTCAGCTGGGCTTACGCAATGGACGGGCTTGAGAGGGAAATTGCGTTCCCGGCGGCCGGAACATTGTATCCGTTGTATCCATTTTTCTTCTTGATCCCGATTGCTTTTGGGATGATTGTCATCGAAAACCTGTTTATCCTGATTCGAAACATACTGGAGAAGAAACCGAGCCTATTGATGGAAGAACCGAAAGGGCCAGTGGAGGATCTCTAATCAAACAGCAAATGAGGGAGTGGAATGAATCTACGGGAACGAAAAGCAGCGAAGAAACGGGAGGACATCCTTCGTTCAGCCAGTTTGGTCATTTCACGGCAGGGTTACCGTAATGCAACGATGGAAGACATTGCCGCGGAATTATTGATGACAAAAGGGGCCCTCTATTATTACTTCAAGAACAAGGAAGAATTATTGTACCGCTGCCACGACTTGATCTTGACGGAAGCGAAAGAAAAGATGGAAGAGATTGTGCAAAGGGACATCCCGTCTGCTGAAAAGATGCGCATGGCGTTGCGTCATCACATTGAAGTGGCGATCCGCGAAAAAGAAGTCTTCAACTTGATCGTCAAACCCGAAACGACCTTTTCTGAAGACAATATCCCGGAAATCATCGAAAAGCGCGATGAATACGCCGGGCTGTTCGACCGGATCATCGACGAAGGCGTCGAGCGGGGGGAATTTGAAGTGCCGGAGAAAAAAATGGCCCGCATGATCATTTTGGGGGCGACCAACTGGATACAGGTGTGGTATTCGCCGGATGGCAAGTATTCGCCTGAAGACGTGGAAGAGATCTACGCCGATCTGTTAATGAAAATGCTGAGGAAAACATCCTGATTGAAGGAATTGATGGAATGAGAAAAATACATGTCATTACCCAGAAGGAAGCGGTGAGGGAAGAGCGGCTTGCGGGATGCACAGCCGCAGTGATCGATGTGTTCCTGGCGACATCGACGATTATCTTCTTGTTGGACCGCAATTACGAACCGGTGCATGCGGTGCGCGGAAGCGAGCAGGCGCTCGAATTGTCGCGACTGCAGGAGGCCGATCATCTTTTGCTCGGTGAGTCGAAAGGCGAAGGGCTCGAAGGCTTTGATTATCCTGATCCATGCGCATTGGAATACAGTACGGAGCGGCAGGCAGCGATCATTTGTTCGACGAACGGCACGATTGCCATCGAAAAAGCGAAAAATGCGAAGCGGTTATACATCTCTTCATTGGTGAACGGGCATCGTGTAGCGGAACGTATCCATCAAGAGCAGGACGGCTCATCGATTGTGCTCGTTTGTTCGGGAAATGACGATCGTTTCTCGATGGAAGACTTTATCGGTGCCGGCCAGCTGGTCGAACATCTCGGCAACTGGGGCGGCTATGAGCTATCGGACGCTGCGAAGCTTGCCCGGAAAGTGTACCGCAGTTCCCGTGCGGAAGGATTTAACGAAATGCTGGACAGTGAGACAGCGGATTTGCTTAAGCGCTTTAATTTTCCTGAAGCGGCGGAGTTCGTCATCCGCCATCATGAAAAGCTGGATGTGGTGCCGGTCTATGAAGACGGCATGATCGTCAACGAACGCAATCAAGTGAGAAATACTGAATAAAGGAGGAAGCTTATGACGAAGCAGCGGGATGCAGTGCATCTGGAAATAAATGATTCCATCGGTGTGGTGACACTCGACCACCAGCCGCTTAATGTACTTAGCGATGCGGTTTTGGAGCAGTTGGACCGCGTGATTGATGCATTGCAGGAAGCAGAGGTGCGGGCGGTCGTGCTGCGCTCGGCAAGCGCCAAGGCATTTGCTGCCGGCGCAGACATCCGCCAATTTCCGGAACTGACGAAAATGAGCAGCATCGAATTGGTGGAAAAAGGAAAACGGATTTTCGACAAGCTGACGGAAGGGAAAGCCCCTGTCATCTGCGCAGTCCATGGCTTAGCGCTCGGTGCGGGGCTGGAACTGGCACTCGCCTGCGACATACGCATCGCCGAACAAAACGCGAAATTGGGGTTGCCTGAAACAGGTCTTGGCATATTGCCAGGATATGGCGGAACACAGCGGCTTTCCCGTCTGGTCGGACCTGGAAAAGCCAAGGAGCTCGTTCTCTCAGGAATCTGGCTCAACGGTCAGGAAGCCTACGAAGCGAAACTCGTCGAGCGGGTAGTGCCGGAAGGGCAAGCGTTTGAACAAGCATATGCCCTGGCAGAACAAATCGCCGGGAAAGGGCCGCTTGCAGTTGCCTTTGCCAAAGAAGCGATTGATGAAGGCTTCGATTTGCCTCTATCCGAAGCGCAGTTTTTGGAAACGCGGATGTTCGCGAAGCTGGTTGGCACAGAAGATATGGAGGAAGGCGTTCAAGCTTTCAATGAAAAGCGCCAACCGAATTTTAGTGGGAAATGATGAGGGGGATGAACAGATGGAGCGATTGGCAGTAATCGGCGCAGGCACGATGGGGAACGGGATTGCACAAGTGGGCGCAGAGGGCGGCATGAAAGTCATACTGTATGATCTTGATCCGGCAGGACTGGAACGCGGAATGCAGCGCATCGACAAAACGCTGCGCCGCAACGTCGAAAAAGGGCGCATGAGCGAAGAACAGCGAAAAACCATATGGGAACGGATTCGCCCCAGCACGGAGATCGATGATTTAAAAGAGATGGATATCGTCATCGAAGCGATCATCGAAAAACTCGAGCCGAAAAAGAAATTATTCGCACAGCTAAATGATATTTGCCGAGCGGAGACAGTCTTTGCGACGAACACCTCGGGCTTGAGCATTACGGAGATGGCCGAAAGCTCGGGCCGCAGCGCACAAGTCGTCGGGATGCATTTCTTCAACCCGGTGCCGATCATGAAGCTGGTGGAAATCATCCGGGCCGAACAGACGAGCGATGAAACGTTTGAGCGGGCGCATGAAATCGCGCAGCGCTTCAACAAGACCGCGATTTCCGTCAAGGAAGCGCCTTTATTTGCGGTAAACCGGATCTTGACGCCGATGATCAACGAAGCGGTCTTCGTGTTGATGGAAGGGATCGCTTCAGCTGAAGATATCGATAAAGGCATGGAGTTAGGTGCCAACCATCCGATCGGCCCGCTCGCTTTGGCTGATTTGATCGGTCTCGATACGATGCTGTTTGTGGCCGAAACACTTTACGAAGAAACGAAAGACTCGAAATACAGGCCGGCGCCTTTGATGAAACAATACGTGCGTGCGGGCAAGCTCGGCAGAAAGTCGGGAGAAGGATTCTTCAAATACGAATGACATGGAGGGCATCAATATGAGCAAGGCAACACCGAATACGAAAAAAACACAGGAAGTCGATTGGGAGAAAGTCGAACGCTTCCTGAGAAATGCGCTTCCGGATTTGCCGGAAGGCGAGATGACCGTCCGCCAATTTTCCGAAGGTTATTCCAATCTCACGTACTTGCTGCAGATCGGGGATTGGGAAGGCGTACTGAGACGCCCGCCTTTTGGCGAGACCCCGCCCAAAGCGCATGATATGGAACGTGAATTCAAGATGCTCGAAAAAGTGCATCCGGTGTTTCCGCTTGCACCCGAACCCTATGTATATTGCGAAGATCCCGAAGTGATGGACAAGCATTTTTACGTGATGGAGAAAAAACGGGGGCTTGTCATCGATGAACAACTTCCGGAAGTGTACGGGAACCCGGAACAAGCAGGGCCGGTCATTTCGAAAAATGTCGTTTCGACTTTGGTCCAGCTGCAGGCGATCGATTACAAAGAAGCCGGGCTCGACGAGATGGGCAAACCGGAAGGATTCATGGAACGCCAAGTGAAAGGCTGGATTAAACGCTATCATCACTCCAAAACCGATGACATCGAAGGACTTGAAGAGTTGGAGCACTGGCTAACGGCGAATATTCCCGTCAATGAAGAAACGACAATCGTCCATAATGATTTCAAATTGAACAATATGGTGATTGACGAAGAAAATCCGGGGCTTGCGACGGGTGTTCTTGATTGGGAATTGTCGACAATCGGCGACCCGCTCAGCGATGTCGGCTCGACTTTAGCGTACTGGGGGCAAACGGAAGATGCAGATATCGGCATCAATATCATTTCGAGCCAGCCCGGTTTTTACAGCCGCAAGGAATTCGTAGAAGAGTATGCAAGACAGAGCGGTCGCGATGTATCGAATATCAACTATTACCTGGCGTTTGGGTTTTATAAATTAGCCGGGATTTTGCAGCAAATCTATTACCGCTGGAAAAACGGGGAGATTGAAGATGAACGTTTCCGCCATTTGAATAAAGCGGTCGCGAATCTGATCGATATGGCGAACCGGACGCGCAGGGGCGAAGTATTATAACAAGCAATTGTGCGCTTGCTCTCGCTAGTTGAAGTGAAGCGAGCTAGCCGGAATAAATAAGGGGGAACAGGAATGGAACAGGAATTTCACTACGCGCCGTTTCGCGTAGAAGCAGGCAAGATCCGGGAGTTCGCATTGGCCCTCGGTTTAAGGAATCCGGTTTATTTCAACAAAGAAGCAGCATGGGATGCGGGATACAGGGATATTCCGGCTCCACCTACATATACGACCGTCATCGATTTTTGGAATGAACGGGATTTCTATCAATTGTTTTCGGTTTGGGGACTAGACCCGAACGATATTCTGCACGGTGAGCAAAGTTTCGAATTCGAAAAAGACATCATCAGCGGGGATGTTATTTCAGCGACGGCCGTGCTGACCGACCGATTCGATAAAAAAGACAAACGTTTTTACCAGATTGAAACGACGTACCGCAATCAAGAAAATGAAGTGGTCCGCATTGGGCGGGCAACTTTAATCGAAAGGCGGGAACAGCATGGCGCAGAAATTGCCGGACATCCAAAAACGGACACTCACACCGATTGATATGGTGCGCTATTCAGGTGCTTCAGGCGATTTTAATGAAATCCATACGGTACCGAAAGTCGCTCGCAGCAAAGGGTTCAAGGAACCGATCGCCCACGGCATGTTATTGATGGGATGGGCTGCAGAGGCCATCGAGGAGTGGTTTCCGGAGAAGAAGCTGAGGAAATTCACCGTACGCTTCGTCAGCATGGCACATGCAGGTGAAGCATTCGTCATTGAAGGGATATTGACGACAGATACTTCCGGTGAGCTGCAGATCAAAGATGCTTCCGGCACAGGAAAGCTCGTCGGAAGCTTTGAAATGGAATAGCTGTCCGTTTAATTAACGGAATATTTTTATAAATGGAGAGAGGGAGATAAGAGTGGAGGAATTTACTTATCCAAGCTTCGACCTGACAGGGAAAAAAGCACTCGTTACCGGAGGCAGCAAAGGCATCGGACTGGCGATTGCAGCCGGGCTCGCCCATGCCGGTGCGAAAGTGCTCATTACCGGGCGCGATGAAACGGTGCTCAAGGAAGTAGTGGGCGAAATGAACGCACGGAAATTGGACGTTTATTGGAAATCGGCGGATGTCACATCACCACAAGCCGTGGCCGAGTTGTTCGAATTCATCGATGCCGATTTCGGGGGAGTGGATATACTCGTCAATAACGCCGGAATGAACATCCGCAAACCTTTAGTGGAGGTGGAAGAGGAAGACTGGGACCGTGTACTGGACACCAATTTAAAGGGCATCTTCCTGGTCGGCCAGCAAGCTGCAAAGCGCATGATCGGCCAAAAAAGCGGCTGCGTCATCAATATCTCCTCCATTATGGGGCACGTGGGCAACCCGCTCCAGACGAGTTATGCGGCAAGCAAAGGCGGAATCAACCAATTGACGAAAGTGTGGGCAGCGGAACTCGCAGAACACAATATCCGCGTCAACGCCTTGGCGCCCGCTTATATCAAAACACCGATGACGGAACCGTTCCTAAAGGATCCGGAACGGCTGGAAAAACTAGTCAGCAGAACGATGCTGAAGCGCATGGGTGAAGCGGCAGAGATGATCGGGCCGGCTTTATTTCTGGCGTCGGAAGCATCCAGCTATGTGACGGGACAGATTCTTTATGTAGATGGCGGATGGACTGCCAATTAGAAAAATGAGGGGGAAAGACAATGGCAAATGGCAGAGATACTGAGAGAGATCTAGTTTTAGAGAAACAGCAGAACAATCCGCTCGCCAAAGTAGCGAGTGTATTCGCCAAAATCGCCGAGAAATGGCTGCCGGATGCATTCGTATTCGCGGTATTGCTGACGATGATCGCATTCGTTGCGGGTGTCTTTTTCACCGATTCTGGCCCAATCGATATGATGCGCCATTGGGGAGATGGCATGTGGGGCCTTTTGACTTTTACAGCGCAGATCATCACAACTTTCGTATTGAGTTATGCGCTGGCTTTGACACCGACCGTTTCCAGGGCGCTTGAAAAAATTGCCGGCATCCCTAAAGGGCCGAACTCCGCGATTTTGATGGTGACTTTCACGGCGCTTGGCGCATCTCTCATCAGCTGGGCTTTCGGCCTTGTTGTAGCGGGAATCATCGCGAAACTGGTCGCAAAGAAAGTGCGCGACGTCGACTACCGCGTGCTTGTCGCTGCAGGGTATTCAGGGTTTTTAATATGGGAAGGCGGATTGTCTTCTTCCCCGGCACTTTTTGTCGCTACTGCAGGGCATGTGTTTGAAGGGGATATTGGAATTGTCCCGATATCGGAAACGCTGTTATCGGCATTGAATATTGCGATTGTCGTGATCCTGTTCTTCACGCTTCCGTTCGTCATGCGCTTTATCCATCCGCGCAACCCGGATGACCGTTACTTGGTGGACCCGGCGCGTCTGGAAGACCCGGTTACAGAAGAGTCGGCGCAAGATCATGAGGAGAATCCAAACGATAAAATCGAAAAATCCCGCCTCATTCCATTGATTGGCGGATTCCTCGGTTTAAGTTATTTGATCAACCATTTCTATATGAATGGCTTCTCGCTCGATTTGAATACCGTCAACTTGATCTTCTTGACTGCCGCGCTTCTCATGTTCGGCAATGTCCGGGAGCTGGCGGCGGGATTATTGAAATCCGTCAGCAGTGTCGGCCAGTTCGTATTGCAGTATCCGTTCTACGCGGGGATCATGGGGATGCTCAGCGCATCGGGGCTTGCTGTCATGATGTCGAATTTCTTCATTGATATTTCGAATGAAACGACCTTGCCGCTGTTTACGTTCCTGTCTGCTGGGATATTGAATGTTTTCATCCCTTCCGGCGGCGGCCAGTGGGCGGTCCAAGCACCAATCATGCTTCCAGCCGCGCTTGAAATGGGCATCGAGCCGGCGAAAATCGTCATGGCTGTAGCCTGGGGCGATAGCTGGACGAATATGATCCAGCCATTCTGGGCGATTCCGCTGCTCGCGATTGCCGGCTTGAAAATCCGCGACATCATGGGCTATACGATGATCGCCTTGATTTACGGCGGCTTGGTCATCGGCGCCTGCCTGCTGATTTTCTAAAGAAAGGAGCGTTCACATGAAAGCGATCATTGCTGAAACGACCGGCCCTCCCGAAGTGCTGAAGCTTCAGGAAGTGCCGAAACCAACACCCAAAGACCATGAAGTGCTCATCAAAGTCGAAGCGATCAGTGTCAACTTTGCTGATATTAAAGCACGCATCGGCCAATATCACGGAGTGGCGGCAAACGAGCCATTCATACCGGGGCTCGATTGCGCAGGCATCGTAGCAGAAGCCGGCAGCGCAGTCACCGGCTTTTCCGCGGGAGACCGCGTGCGCGCATTCCCGGCTTCCGGGTCCTATGCGGAATATGTTGTCGCCTCTGACCAACTTGTCTACAAGATTCCAGACAATGTTTCTTTTGAGGAAGCGGCAGCGACTTTGACTGTCGGCATCACTTCCTATAATGTGCTGCACGAAGTCGCCCGGATTCAGCCGGGTGAATCGGTGTTGATTCATGCTGCGGCCGGCGGCATCGGCACGACCGCCATCCAATTGGCGAAACTCGCCGGCGCTTCCGAAATCTACGGAACGGTCGGCAGTGAAGAGAAAAAGAGAGTGGTGGAGGAACTCGGCGCCATGGCGGTCAATTACCGCGAGCAAAATTTTGCGGAAGTGGTGGCTGAACTGACGGGCGGAAAAGGCGTAGATGTCATCCTGGATACGATCGCCGGTGAAAATTTTGAGCGCAGCCTGGATGTTCTGGCTCCTTTTGGCCGCATCGTGTCGTTTGGCCATGCCAATGAACGATCCGTTCCGGGGAATGTCAAAACTGATGAACTTCATTCCAGCTGCCGGGCGGTGCTCGGGTACAGCACAGGCACCTACCGCAAACAGCGTCCCGGATTTTTAAGGACTGCAGAAGCCGCAATCAGCGAACTGCTCGAACAGCGACAGCTGAACGTTTCGATCACCGGGCGCTATCCGCTTGAACAGGCGGCAAAAGTCCATGCACTTATGGAAAGCAGGAAAAGCACAGGCAAACTGATTTTGCTGCCTTAACAATCGAAGAAGACTCGTCGCGGGTCTTCTTTTTCAGTGGTATACAAATTGAATTAAACAATGCGTTGAATTTTAAATGGAAGGTAAAATATTTTTGCAAATGAACATACTGAGCGGTATGATGGAATAGAAAATTAAATTTTCTGATAAGTGAAAGAAAAATATGTAAGCCCTTTCAGTTGGGGCGAAAAGGAGAAATGAACATGAAACATGTATATCTAGTAGACGGGGCCAGAACGGCATTCGGGGCATTTGGCGGGTCGTTTGCAAATACGGATGCAACAGAGCTTGGCACAGCGACAGCGGTGGAAGCGCTCAAAAGGGCGAATGTCAAAGCGGAAGATGTGGATCATGTCATTTATGGAAACGTCATCCAGTCGAACGTCAATGCAGCATATCTTGCGCGCCATATTGGATTGAATGCAGGCGTTCCCCAGGAAGTACCGGCCCTGACCTTGAACCGGCTTTGCGGCTCCGGTGCGCAGGCGGTCGTTTCCGCAGCGCAGCACATCCTTCTTGGTGAAGCGGATATTGTCCTGGCGGGCGGCGCAGAGAATATGTCGATGTCGCCTTATGCGAATTTCACGCAGCGTTTCAGCAAAGCGAAGATGGGGCCGATGCAGTTCGAAGATATGCTTCTCGCGACGCTGACTGACCAATATACCGGCAGCGGCATGGGCATGACGGCCGAAAAACTGGCGGAGCAATACGATATTTCCCGTGAAGCCCAGGATGAATTCGCGGTCGAATCGAACCAGCGGGCAGCCAAAGCGGCAACGGGCGGACAGTTTGACGAAGAAATCGTCGGCGTTGAGGTGAAAACGCGCAAAGGCACGGTCGTGGTGGACAAGGATGAACACATCAAACCGGATGCCAATACAGAAGGTTTGTCGAAACTGCGCCCGTCGTTCAAGAAAGACGGGTCTGTAACGGCAGGCAATGCTTCCGGCATCAATGACGGTGCGGCATCTCTTGTGGTGGCAGGGGAAGATGCCGTGAAAAAGCATGGTTTGTCACCTGTCGCCCGCATCGTTTCCTGGCATGTGGCTGGTGTCGACCCAACCATCATGGGCATCGGCCCGGCTCCCGCTATCCGCCGCGCACTCGAAAAAGCGGAGCTGACAATCGACGATATCGATTTAGTTGAAGTGAATGAAGCCTTCGCAGCCCAATATTTGGCGGTGGAAAAAGAACTCGGGCTGGACCGTTCGAAAGTGAACGTCAACGGCGGGGCGATCGCACTGGGACATCCGGTCGGCGCGAGCGGTGCGCGGATCTTGCTGTCAACGGCTTATGAACTGAAGCGCCGCGGAGGGAAATATGCAGTCGCCAGTCTTTGCATCGGCGGCGGGCAGGGAATTGCGGTGGTGATTGAACATGCCTAAGCTGCCTGTCATCGTGGCGCCGATGTTTCTTGTGTCGACACCGGAAATGGTCATTGAATCAGGGCGCGCGGGAGTGATCGGCTCGTTTCCTCTATTGAATGCACGCCCTGCCGAAGAATGCGCAAAATGGCTGGTCGAAGTGAAAGAAGCGCTCGGGGAAATTCCCTGGGCCGTCAATTTCATCAGCCACCGCGGCTCAAACAAGCGCTACGACGAAGATGTGGAATTGATCCGTGAGCATCAGCCGCCGATTGTCATCACTTCGCTAGGCTCGCCTGCAGAAGTGCTCGAAATCGTCCATGGCTACGGCGGACTCGTCTATTCCGATGTGGCCAACGTCAAGCACGCGAAAAAAGCGGCACAAAGCGGCGTTGATGGATTGATTCTCGTATGTGCAGGCGCTGGCGGGCACGGGGGCACACTCAACCCATTTGCTTTCATTGCGGCGGTCAAAAAATTCTTCGACGGCACGATTATCCTGTCGGGTTCTTTGTCCACTGGGCAAGATGTGGCAGCCGCTTTATTGATGGGGGCAGATTATGCTTATATGGGTACCCGCTTTTTGGCGGTAGAAGAGAGCAGCGCGCCCGAAGATTATAAACAGATGGTCATCGATTCTTCGATTGAAGATGTTTTATATACCGATTCGTTCAGCGGCGTTCCGGTGAATGTCCTCATCCCGAGCCTTGAAAAACAAGGCATCGACCCGAAAACCTTGAAGCCAAAAAAAGATGTCGACCTATCCCATCTCGTCAATGCCAAGGCATGGCGTGATATTTGGTCGGCCGGACACGGCGTGACGACGGTGACGAAGCGCGAGACGGTCAAGGAGGCTGTCGAGCAATTGGAGCGGGAATACGAAGAAGGAGTGAATGCGCTTGTACCAAACCATTAAAACCGAACTATCGGACGGGATCTTGACATTGACTTTGAACCGCCCCGATAAAATGAATGCTTATACGGAAAAAATGAATGAGGAACTGCTCGATTTCTACCGCAACGTGAACTCGGACGACGAAGTGCGCGTCGTGGTCGTGACCGGAGCGGGGCGTGCGTTTTGTGCCGGAATGGACTTATCGGACGGGGGCGCAACTTTCGCTTCTGAACAAAGCGCAGAAGAATACCGCGACCTCGGCGGCCAGGTCAGCAACCAGGTCTACGAAGTGAAAAAACCGATTATCGCTGCCATCAATGGCCCTGCGGTCGGCATCGGCATGACGATGACTTTGCCGATGGATATTCGCATCGTCAAAAAAGATGCGAAGATTGGTTTCGTCTTCGGGCGCCGCGGGATCGGACCGGAAGCTTCCTCCGGCTGGTTCTTGCCGCGTATTGTCGGTATCGGGAAAGCGCTCGAGTGGACGTTGACGGGGCGTTACATCCCGACTTCAGAAGCCGTAGAAGCGGGGCTAATGCAATATGAATCAGAAGATCCGCTTGCGAAAGCGTATGAAATCGCCCGGGAAATCGCAGAAAATACTGCTGCCACATCGAACAGTTTCACTCGCCAATTATTGTGGAAGATGCTTGGGGCGGATCATCCGCACGAGTCGCATCTTGCGGAATCGAAGTTCCTCCACTGGGCGGGGAACAATGCCGATGCCGATGAAGGCATCCAATCCTTTGTCGACAAGCGAAAAGCGGAGTTTCCGATGAAAGCAAGCGAGCTTCCGGATTTTTTCGATGAAAAATAAGTTGTCCTTAAGCTGCTAAAGCGCTGTAACTGCGCTTTAGCAGCTTTTTTAATGTGTTGTAGAAAATGGATGGAAAGATGAAGCATATGTGTTTACATTTTATACCCTATGGGGTATATTGATCTTAAGAAAACGAAAATAAACAAAAGGAGATTGATTCCATGTTATTACGATATTTCTATGACGAAAAATTGGCTCACGCATCTTATGTAGTAGGGTGCCAAAAAACAGGCGAAGCAGTGGTCGTTGATCCGATGCGCGATATCACAGCATACGAAGAACTGGCGAAAAAAGAGAAACTGAATATTGTCGGCGCTCTTGAAACGCATATCCATGCTGACTTTGTATCCGGTTCACGGGAGCTGAATGACCGTTTCGGCACGAAGCTCTATATTTCGGATGAAGGCGATGCCGATTGGAAGTATCAGAACCTGGACGGGATCTCCCATCAATTGTTGAAGGACGGCGACCAGTTCAAGATCGGCAACTTGGTATTTGACGTGATGCACACGCCAGGGCATACCCCGGAGAGCATTTCGTTCCTGTTGACGGATAAAGGCGGATCCGCGGATAAGCCGATGGGCATCTTTACAGGCGATTTCGTCTTTGTCGGCGACGTCGGGCGCCCAGACCTTCTTGAAAAAGCGGCAGGCATCCAAGGTACATCCGAATCCGGTGCTGTGGCGATGTTCAAATCGATCGAACGCTTCAAAGCGCTGCCGGATTATTTGCAAGTTTGGCCAGCGCATGGTGCCGGATCCGCTTGCGGTAAATCGCTCGGTGCAGTGCCATCAACTACGGTCGGCTACGAAAAAGCCTTTAACTGGGCAATGCAATTCGATGATGAAGCTTCCTTCAAAAAAGCCTTATTGGAAGGGCAGCCGGAACCGCCGTACTACTTCGCAGTGATGAAATCGGTCAACAAAGTGGGCCAGAAACTGATCAAAGACTTGCCGGAACTGAAAGAAATCACATCAGCTGCAGATATCGAAAAGCTTCTTGCAGAAGGCAAGCAAGTACTTGATATGCGCCCCGCAGATGCCTACAGCCAAGGCCATATCCAAGGAACGATCAACATCCCGTTCAATAATTCCTTTACGAACTGGGCAGGCTGGATCGTCGATTACAACAAGCCGCTCTACTTGCTTCTCGATACAAAAGTGCTCGATGAAGCATTGGTCGCCCTCCGTTCGGTCGGAATCGATGAAGTCTACGGCTTTGCGGAAGCGGAAAGCGTCATGGCACAAGCTGAAAACTTGTCTTCTTATGAAAACGTTTCGCCAACCGAGGCGAATGAAATGGTCGAAAAAGGCGAAGCGTATGTGCTCGATGTGCGCAACCAGACGGAATTCGATGAAGGGCATATCGACAACGCCAAACACATCATGGTCGGCACCTTGAAAAACCGGATCGATGAAGTGGATGCGGATAAAACCGTCATTGTCCAATGCCAGGCAGGCGCCCGTTCTGCTATCGCGGCAAGCGTCCTGAAAGCGAACGGCATCGACAACCTGGTCAATATGACAGGCGGCTACAGCAAATGGCAGCAAGAAGTCGCATCCGTTAAACAATAATAGCAGCATGACCGCTTAAGTCTTGGCTTTAGCGGTTTTCCTTTAAAAAAACACACCCCCGAAAGGAAAGATCGAAACAATGAGTATGGGCATCCCGATCGCATTGCTGGCTCTTGCCGGCTCTAACGGTTTCTATAAACGCTATGTCACGGCCAAAGGGGTCAAGCACGACTGTGTTGACAACCTGAAAGAAAACGCAGATATTCTCTTGCTGGATGTGAGAGCCTATAATATCTCCTATAAAGATCCCGTCGATGGCGCGTTCGAACTTCCGGTCGCTTATTTCCTCCGCAGCTACGAAGAAATACCGGACCGTCCGACCCACGTCATCGCTTCTGATGAAATGGAAAAGAATATGGCTGTCCGCTTGCTGCGGAAAAAAGGGAAGATTGTCGTCAGCTATAGCTTAACCGAAGAAGATTGCGGTGAGCGGATGCTTGCCCATTGATTATGCTCACCCCGACATCAATTGTCGGGGTGTTTTTATATATTTTGAAAAATACCAAAATATCAAATCGCGTTGACAAGCGGAAAGAGACGTTTTATAGTATGTGTAACCGGTTACACATAACCTGAGAACGGAGAAGAGCGATGACAACGATCAGAGATGTAGCGAAAAAAGCAGGCGTTTCCGTTGCGACGGTTTCACGTTTCTTGAATGGCAGCGGCTATGTCAGCGCAGACGCCGCCAAAGCGGTAACTGAAGCGGTGGAGGAATTGGAATATGAATTGAATCCGGTCGCACGCTCTTTGAACACGAAACGCTCCAGTTTGATCGGGCTCATTTTGCCGGACATCACGAATCCGTTTTTCCCGGAACTTGCGCGGGCGGTGGAAGATGTCGCTTTGAGCTATGGCTATACCGTCATCCTGTGCAACTCGGACGAAGACCCGAAAAAAGAGAAGAACTATATCGAAACCTTGAAAAAGAAATACATCGCGGGTTTCATCGTGACATCGAATCAGCTCGACGCACCGCATTATGCGGATACGAAGCTGCCGATTGTGGCACTGGACCGGGCCATCAACGAGAAGATCCCCGTGGTCTCATCGAATAATAAAGAGGGAGCGGTGCTTGGGGCCAATGCGCTGCTCGAGCGCGGATGCCAAAACATCCTGTTCCTTCGGGGACCGGAGGCACTGAATCCCGCGAATGACCGCTATGACGGATTTATGGAAGCGATCGGTAAATCGGATGTCGACTACCGCATCGTCACTTGCCCGTTCCATTACGCGGACTCACAGAAGATCGTGGAACGCGAACTGAAGGACAACCCGGAAATCGACGGCATTTTCGCCTCGAGCGATGTGTCGGCAGCAGGAGCCTTGAAAGCGGCCGTTCTGCTCGGCAGAAAAGTGCCGGACGATTTGCAGATTGTCGGGTTTGATGGCATCGCCATGGGCGAGATGCTTTCTCCGGGGCTCTCAACCGTCGCACAAGATGTTTACAAAATGGGCGCAATCGCAACGCGTGTCCTGATTAAGCGGATCGAGAACAAGCCCGTGGAAGAAAGCTTCTACGAAATTCCGGTCAAGCTCGTCTTACGTGGCACAACAAGGAGTGTGGAATGATGATTACAGTAGTGGGCAGTATCAATATGGACCTTGTCGTCGGAACGGAACGATTCCCGAAACAAGGCGAAACCGTGCTCGGCAATTTATATACGACCGTCCCTGGCGGAAAAGGCGCCAATCAGGCAGTCGCCGCAGCGAGGCTCGGCGATCAAGTCCATATGGTCGGTGCAGTCGGCAGCGACGCATTCGGCACACAGCTCCTCAAAGGGCTGGAAGCAGAACAGATCGATACACAAGGCGTCAAAAAAACGGACGGCGCCAGCGGAATCGCCAATATCTTGCTGTCAGAAGGCGACAACCGCATTATCGTCGTCCCAGGTGCCAACCATGAACTGACAACAGCTGATATCGATGCACAGAAAACGGTAATCGAGAAAAGCTCAATGGTCATTTTGCAGCTGGAACTGCCGATTGCAGTCGTGGAATACACGCTGCAACTTGCCAGAGAACTCGGCGTGCCGACCATCCTGAATCCAGCTCCAGCTGGTGGATTCACGGGGGCGATGAAACAAGCGGACTTTTTGACGCCAAATGAAACCGAAGCACAAGAGCTGTTCGGCGAAAACTGGGAATTGGAATTGGAACGCTACCCGAACCGCATGGTCGTGACGCTTGGAAAAAACGGTGCCCGCTATTTTGACGGCGAACAGCACGTAACGGTCGAAGGCTATCCGACACAAGCGGTCGATACGACGGGTGCGGGGGACACTTTTAACGGCGCGTTGGCAGTTGCCTTAGTGGAAGGCAGCGAGTTCAAGGAAGCTGTGCGCTTCGCCAACGCCGCTGCCTCCTTATCGGTGGAAAAATTCGGGGCGCAAGGCGGCATGCCGAACCGTCCGGAAGTCGTTTCCCGGATGGAGGCGGCAAAATGAAAAAACAAGGCATCATCAATCGTGACATCGCCGGCCATTTGGCAAGGTTCGGGCATACGGATTTGCTTGTCATTGCCGATTGCGGGCTGCCGGTGCCGCAACATGTACCGTGCGTCGATTTATCATACCGCATCGGGGAACCGTCATTTGAAACGGTGCTGGAAGCAGTGCTTGAGGATTTTGAGGCGGAAGCGGCTTATATTGCCCGGGAAATAAGCGATCACAATAAAGGTTTGGAAGCCGGCATGCAACAGCAATTGGATTGCCGCTATCTCAGCCACGAGGAATTAAAGGCGATGAGCCATAACGCCAAACTGATCATCCGCACAGGGGAAGCAAGCCCTTATGCGAATGTCATTCTCCAGTCGGGCGTCATCTTTTAATGAGGCAGGTGAACGAAATGACCGAAATGATCAACATGACCGATATTTGCAAATCGTTCAGCGGCAACGCTGTCTTAAAAAACGTCCATTTCTCTCTACAAAAAGGCGAAATTCACGCCTTGATGGGCGAGAACGGGGCCGGCAAATCGACCTTGATGAAAATCATGTCCGGCATCTATACCCGCGACTCCGGAACGGTGGAAGTGAAAGGCAAAGAAGTCGAGTTCACTTCACCGAAGCAGGCAGAAGCGGAAGGCATCGCCGTCATCCACCAGGAATTGAATATCCTGCCGCACCTGTCAATTGCGGACAATCTTTTTCTTGGCCGTGAGGAAACCGTTGGGCGCACAGGCATACTGAAGACGAAAGACATGGAACGCAAAACGAAAAAGATCCTGGGGGATTTGGGGCTCGATATCGACCCGTCGCTTCCCGCAAGCACATTGTCTGTCGGCCAGCAGCAATTGGTGGAAATCGGCAAAGCTTTGTCGATGGATGCAGAAATGATCATTATGGACGAACCGACAGCAGCATTGACGGACCGGGAAATCGAAACTTTATTCGTGACCATCCGGGATCTTCAAAAGCGCGGCGTCTCTTTCGTCTATATCTCACACCGCATGGAAGAAATCTTTTCGCTATGCGACCGGATCACCATCTTGCGCGACGGTGAATTTGTCGGCGAACGGAAAATCAGCGACACTAGCTTCGAAGAAATAGTCCAGTTGATGGTCGGCCGTGAACTCGGCGACCGTTTCCCGGAACGAAGCTCGGCGATTGGCGACGTGAAGCTGTCGGTTAAAGGCTTATCACGGAAAGATTGCTTTGAAGACATTTCCTTCGATATCCATAAAGGGGAAATCGTTTCGATTGCCGGGCTCATGGGGGCCGGGCGCACAGAAGTGGCACAGTCTCTATTCGGTTATAAGAAAGCGGATTCAGGAACGGTGGAACTCGATGGCAAGCCTGCGAAAATCGACAATCCGCAAAAAGCGAAAGAACTCGGCATCGGCTACGTGACCGAAGACCGAAAATCCGAAGGGCTGATCGTCGATTTTACAGTCGAAGAAAACATCAGCATGGCAAACTTTGAATCCATTTCCAAAAAAGGTTTGCTGTCG
Source organism: Planococcus sp. SSTMD024 (assembly GCF_041320495.1). Lineage (NCBI taxonomy): Bacteria > Bacillati > Bacillota > Bacilli > Caryophanales > Caryophanaceae > Planococcus > Planococcus sp. SSTMD024. Next base: position 585,771 of record NZ_JBGGNS010000022.1, read on the forward strand.
AAAGACAAAGAACGCAGCCTGTACGACCGGATGGTGAAACGCCTTGGCATCCGGACATCAGGGCCAGACCAGGCTGCCAAATCGCTCAGCGGAGGCAACCAGCAAAAAGTCGTCATCGCGAAATGGCTCGGCATCGAACCGGATGTACTCATACTCGATGAGCCGACGCGCGGCGTCGATGTCGGTGCGAAGAAAGAGATTTATTCGATCATCAACGAATTGGCCGCTCGTGGCGTCGCCATCTTGATGATCTCTTCCGAACTTCCGGAAGTGATCGGCATGGCCGACCGTGTGCTCGTCATGCACGAAGGCAAGCTGACGGCAGATCTGCCGAAGCAGGAAATGACGCAGGAAACGATTATGCATTATGCAACAGGAGGTGGGAAACTTGAAGCTGAAGTCCGCTAATACAAGCTTGTTCCAAAAAATCGCGCCGTTCATCGGTTTGATTTTAATCATCATCATCATTACCGCAATTAACCCGAGTTTTCTATCCATGAGCAATATCTTGAACGTCCTCCGGCAAGTGTCGATTAATGCGTTGATCGCATTCGGCATGACCTTCGTCATCTTGACCGGCGGCATCGACTTATCGGTCGGTTCGATCTTGGCGCTTACGGGTGCTGTGACAGCCGGCATGATGGCTTCAGGAGTTGACCCGATCTTGGCGATGCTGTTAGGGCTGTTCCTCGGGGCAGTTCTCGGAGCCATCAACGGCGTCATCATCGCGAAAGGGAAAGTAGCGCCGTTCATCGCGACACTGGCGACGATGACCATCTACAGGGGCTTGACGCTTGTCTACACAGAAGGCCGGCCAATTTCAGGGCTTGGCGACAGCATGGCTTTCCAGATGCTTGGAAAAGGCTATTTCCTCGGCATCCCGGTTCCAGTCGTCACGATGCTCATCAGTTTCGGGATCCTTTATTTCATTTTGAAGAAAACGACATTCGGCCGCCGCGTCTACGCAGTGGGCGGCAACGAGGAAGCTTCTGTGCTTTCCGGAATCAATGCCGACCGCATCAAGATTTATGTATATTCCTTGGTCGGCGCGCTTGCCGGTTTGGCTTCTTTGATCTTGACTTCGCGTTTGAATTCAGCGCAGCCGACAGCCGGCCAGATGTTTGAACTTGATGCCATCGCAGCCGTGGTGCTCGGCGGAACGAGTTTGACAGGCGGCCGCGGGTGGATTGTCGGCACTTTGATCGGTGCGCTGATCATCGGCGTCTTGAACAACGGATTGAATTTAATCGGGGTTTCCTCCTTCTTCCAGCAAGTGGTGAAGGGTGCAGTTATATTGCTTGCAGTATTGCTAGACCGTAAAAAAACAGCATAAGGAGTGGTAGAAATGAAGAAAATGCTATTGATGTTCGTCCTTTTGGCAATGATGGTTTTGGCCGCATGTTCCATGGAAGCACCAGGTTCGGATTCAGAAGAAACGACAGGCGGAGAAGAAGCAAGCGGAGATTACACAATCGGCTTCTCGATCTCGACATTGAATAACCCGTTCTTCGTGACATTGAGTGAAGGGGCGGAAGCCAAAGCTTCTGAACTTGGCGCGACTCTTTCCGTAGTGGATGCACAAGACGATGCATCGAAACAGGCAAGTGATGTAGAAGACTTGATCCAGCAAGGCGTAGACATGATTCTCATCAACCCCGTCGATTCTGAGGCAGTGGCTTCAGCCGTGGCTTCTGCCAACAATGCCGACATCCCGGTCATCACTGTAGACCGCAGCGCAGAAAGCGGAGAAGTCGTGTCCCACATCGCTTCGGATAACGTAGCGGGCGGTGAAATGGCAGCTGAACATTTGTTGTCGCTGGTCGGTGACGGCGCGAAAGTAGCGGAATTGGAAGGTGTTCCAGGATCTTCTGCAGCACGTGAACGCGGAGAAGGTTTCAATAATATCGCAGCAGACAACTTGGATGTAGTCGCCAAGCAAACAGCGAACTTCAACCGTGCAGAAGGTTTGTCGGTCATGGAAAACATCCTGCAAGCAAACCCTGATGTAACCGGAGTGTTTGCGCACAACGACGAAATGGCGCTTGGCGCGCTTGAAGCGATCGAAGCTTCGGGCAAAGATGTTACAGTGGTCGGGTTCGACGCGACAGATGACGCGGTCGCCGCAGTAGAAGAAGGGCGTCTTGCCGGAACGATTGCCCAAAAACCGGAAATGATCGGTGAAATGGCTCTCGAAACGGCAATCCAGCATTTGGATGGCGAAGAAGTGGAAGCATCGATTCCAGTAGAATTGGAATTGATCCAGGAATAAGGAAGAAGAAACCGCATCGGCCATTTGCCGGTGCGGTTTTTTTATGCAGCTAGGCTGAAAGAACTTAGCGAAAAAGATTTCAAGAAAATAGAGAGATTTCATTTGGATTTTTTTACTATTAATATAAAATAGTAGTAAGCCATTAGTTCTGATTATTCAGGTATCAGAAAATTCTTACTTCAAGTATGGTACATTTTTTATAAACCACTTGGAGGAGGAAGCGAAATGGCGAAATTAAATCGATGGAGAGCCGCGGGATTGCTCGTGCTGGCAGGGGCTCTGGCGGCATCCCCGCTACAGATGGGAAGTGACGGAAAAATGGCAGGGGCAGACGGGGAATATGCAGCATTGACTGCTGAAGTGAATGAAATTTTACAGGACGAAAGCTTGGACGGTGCCCTAGCAGGTGTCAGCATCCGGAAGGCGGACAGTGGGGAGAAGATATACGATCATTTTGGCGACATCCGCTTGAAACCGGCATCCAATATGAAACTCTTCACTTTAGCGGCGGCACTTGAGACATTGGGAGAAGATCACCGATTCTCGACAGAACTGCTTACCGACGGGGAACTGAAAGGCAAAGTGCTGCACGGAAACCTTTATTTGAAAGGCAAAGGCGACCCGACATTGCTCGAGGAGGATTTCGAACGCTTTGCACAAGAATTGAAAGCACAGGGCATACATAAAGTGAAAGGCAAGCTCGTCGGCGACGACAGCTGGTTTGACGATGAGCGCTTGTCTGAAGACATGACGTGGAAAAATGAAGTGTCGTATGTCGGGGCGCAAGTATCCGCATTGACCGCCTCCCCGAATAAAGACTACGACGCCGGGTCGATCATCGTGGAAGCGAACGCCGGAGATGCGGCAGGAGATGAGGTGCGGGTGAGTTTGTCGCCTGAAACGGATTACGTGACAATCACCAACAATGCCAAAACGGTGGCAGCGGGCGAACCGAAAACACTGAACATCACGAGAGACCATGGCACGAATGAAATCATCATCGAAGGCAATATCCCGGAACAAGGAAGCCGGACGCGCGAGTGGATCGCAGTTGATGAACCGTCCGGATACGCGCTCAGCTTATTTGAAAAAGCGCTCGGCAAGGAAGGCATCGAGCTGATCGGGAAGTCCGAAACCACAATGGGCGTGACGCCTGAAGGCAGCCACACGCTTGTGCAGCACCACTCGATGACGCTTGCGGAACTGTCGATTCCGTTCATGAAACTGAGCAATAATGGGCACGGCGAAGCGTTGGCGAAAGAGATGGGGCGCGTCTTGAAAGGAGAAGGCAGCTGGGATGCCGGGCTTGAAGTGATGGAGGCAACCGCCGAAAAGCTTGGCGTCAATGTCGATACGATCCATCTGCGCGACGCTTCGGGTATGTCCCACGTCAACTTGATTCCAGCGAATGAGATTTCTCAGTTATTGGCCGGAGCGCAAGACGAGCCATGGTTCGATACATTCCTGGACTCCTTGCCGGTAGCAGGGGCCACAGAACGCTTTGTCGGCGGCACGCTGCGCAATCGCATGAAAGGCACAGCGGCAGAAGGCAATGTCCAGGCAAAAACCGGCAGCTTGTCTTCGGTTTCTTCTTTGGCGGGCTACGCGACGACACAAGACGGCGAGCGGCTGATCTTCGCGATTATCCTGAATAATGACCTGGCGAACGTCACGCCGGTTGAAAATGCAATTGCGGAGGCGATTGCTGAATACCAAGCCAAATGACAGGCAGAACCTTCGAAAGGTCATAAAAGGGCTGTTCTGACAGAAACAGCGGCGGAAAGCTTTGGGTCTTTCGCCGGCTGTTTCTTTTTTATGGGAAAGATTGGATTGTTCTTTCCATCCTGAAAAAAGTTCTGTATGGTGAATATATCAAGAATTCAAACAAATTAGGAGTGGTGAAAATGAGACCGATCATTGGCATTACCGCGTCAAAGGAATTGGGGAAAGACGAATACAATGTGGAGCTTGCGGATACAGAAGCGATCGTCCGGGCGGGCGGTTTGCCGATTATGCTGCCGCATATTGAAGGGCAAGCGGAACTCGAAGAACTTGCCGAGCATATCGACGGTCTGTTCCTTGCCGGAGGCTGGGATATTGACCCGACTTTATTCGGCGAAGAGCCGCATCCGGGCCTTGGCGTCATCATCCCCTCACGAGACCGTTTTGAGCTGGAGCTATTGGAAAAAGCGCTGGAGAAAAACAAGCCGGTGCTGGCGATTTGCCGGGGCGCCCAGATTTTAAATATCGCAGCCGGCGGGGACATGTATCAGGATACACCATCGCAACTGGCTGGAAATTTGCTGCAGCATCAACAGCGGGCGCCGAAAGAGCATGGCTCGCATTTTGTCGAAGTCGCGGAAGGTTCGCTCTTGCACCGGCTGACGGATACCCTGAAACTCAAGGTCAATAGCCGGCACCACCAGTCAAACCGCCACGTGCCGGAGCATTATCTCGTTTCCGGCATTGCAAGCGACGGGGTCATAGAAGCGATCGAGAGCAAAGGGCATGGTTTTGCGCTTGGATTGCAATGGCATCCGGAAAATATGGCGCGTGCGGGGGATGCCGCGTCTTTGCGCATCTTTGAAGGCTTTGTCAGTGCCTGTACAGAAGAGGGGGATGAATGAGTGCAGATTATCGATACGCACTGCGACGCGCTATTGAAATTGCAGGTGGCGAAGCGCAACGAATTATTTCGTGGAAAGCCGGTGCGCTTTTTCGACGCGGAAGAGCTTGACGCCAACTTCCTGCGTTTGCAGCAAGGCGGCGTGAGAGTCCAGTTTTTCGCGGTGTTCGTGCATCCAGAGCTGCCGGACAATGAAAAATGGCAGCATGCATTAGAGCAGGTCGATTTGTTCTACAGCGAAGTGCTCGCGCAGCCGCTCGTCAAACACATCCGCAGCTGGGAAGATATTGATACGCTGGGCCCGGATGAAATCGGGGCGGTGCTCGCGCTTGAAGGGGCGGATGTTTTCGGGAACGACCTTGCAAAACTTCGCCATCTCTACAGGCTCGGTGTGCTGTCGCTCGGATTGACGTGGAATTTCGCCAACCTTTGCGCGGATGGGGTCGGGGAAACTAGAGGCGGCGGGTTGACACTGCTCGGCAAGCAAGTTGTGCAGTTGAATAATGACCATGGTGTTTTTACGGACGTCTCCCATTTGTCGATCGCAGGATTTTGGGAAGTGATGGAACTTGCTGAGTATCCGATTGCGAGCCATTCCAATGCACGCAAATTATGCGATCATCCGCGGAATTTGGACGATGGGCAAATCGAAGCCATGTTTTCCCGCAATGGCTTGATTGATGTCGTGTTCTGTCCTGAGTTCATCAACCCCGGGAGCCAGCAGGCGACGATCGATGATTTGCTGCGCCACATCGATCATCTTTGTGCGCTCGGAGGAGAACGGCACATCGGCTTGGGGTCTGATTTTGACGGCATTTTCGATCATGTCACGTGGCTTGAAAACGCTTCGGCTTACCCGAATTTAATCGAGGCTTTGCAAAAGCGCTATTCGGAAAGCCAAGTGGAAGGGTTTGCGTTCCGGAATTTCCTGGCGCATCGCCCGGGTATAGGGGAGGCGAACAGGAGAACGTAGAAAGCCATCCGCTGATTGGCCAGCGGATGGCTTTTAACATTAATACTTATTCATGGAAGACTCTGTTTCGCCTGATTCGGCAGTTTGCAATTTGCTTTCTTCCGAATCGCTCTTGGCATGTTTCCGGCGGTGCAGGATTGCATTGATTTCAGCTCCGACGACCAAGATCAATCCTGTCAGGAAGAACCAAAGAATCAAAATAATCAAACCACCGAGGCTACCATAAGTAGCGGAAAAATTTCCGAAGTTTGAGACGTAGAAAGAAAATCCAAGCGAAACAAGCTGCCAGAGAATCGTGGCAATGACTGCGCCGATAAGGACTTCCTTAAATGGGAAATGCTTATTCGGCGCGAATTTGTAAAGGATGGCCAATACAAGGCTCATGACCACAATTGAGATGACCCAGCGCAATACTTGGAAAATGATTTCTGTTTGTTGAGGCAAGCTCAGGAACTCGGTGACCATATTGATGATGGCACCGCCAAAAATCGGTAGGACCAGCGCGACGATGACAGCAATTAGCATAAAAATCGTCAACACGATGGCCATGCCCTTCTTCTTGATGAATGAACGGGTTTCTTCTACGTCGTATGCTTGGTTTGTCGCATCTATAAATGCGGTCATGGCATTGGATGCCGACCAAAGCGTACCCAAAATACCGAAAGTCAGGAGACCGCCGGAGGGTGTCGTCACGACGCTGATAATGTTTTCTTCGAATGTAGCTGCGACTTCACCTGGCAGGATGGTGCCGATGAAATCGACTACCCGCTGTGGGTCAAGCTGCAAATACGGCAGGATGGCCAATAGCAAAATCAATAAGGGGACAATTGCCAATAGGTAGTAATAGGCCTGGGCTGCCGCAAGTGTCGTCGCATTATCTTTTTTGAATTCTTGGCCAAGTTCTTTGGCGTAGGACGTCACTTTGCTCATCACTTTATACCTCCATTTGTTTTGTAAAGTTATTAAGTATATGCCCGCTGCAGCCAGGAAATAACCTTAAAAAAGGAAAATATCCGTTTTTACTCCATTGTGAAGAGCTTTAATCGATCATTCGAATGCCAAGAAGGTCGGCAAAAGCGATACGGGCAACATCAGCCCCGGAAGTGATCTTTATGCTTTGGTTGTGCAAGTCGACAGACACGATGATTCCGGATACGGCTGTCTGCCCGCCGTTCCAATAGCGAAGTTCCGCCAGGCATTGCCGCTGGTGGGCAATGCCGATTTCCTCCTGCAATAAACTGAGTTCTTCTTCATTGAGGTGCGGCTTATGTCTGGAAGGTTCATCGGCCCGCCATTCCCGCAGCATCCGGACATGTTCGGGCAGCATCAGCGCCCCCCATTTCAGTTGCCCCCTGTCCAACACATCCCCTTTTACCGTCAAATGCTGATTCTTTTTCATTTTCACCACTCCTTTCTAAAAAAATAAGAACATTTGTTCTTATCGTAAAGAAATAATGGAGAATGGTCAATCACTTCTTTTCCCCCCAAAAAAACAGGGCTGCCTATAGGCAGCCCTGTTTACGCGTTGATTTCCGGTTCTTCGAGTTTCTCGAAAGCGATTTTGAGGATATGGTGGTTTTCCATTGCAATGATTTCCCATTGGTAGCCGCCTTTTTCGAATGAATCCCCAGCTTCGGCTTCGATGAGCTGATGCTGCATCCAGCCGGCGATGGTATCGATTTCGTCGCTGTCTGCAAATTTCAGGCTGAATCGTTCTTCCAGGTCTTTCAACAGGACGCGGCCATTCACGACATAACGGGTGTCACTTTCTTTCACGATTTCAGCTTCCTCTTCTTCATCAAACTCATCCCGTATTTCCCCGACAATTTCCTCGAGAATATCTTCCATTGTGATCAGGCCGGACGTTCCGCCGTATTCGTCGATGACAAGTGCGATATGGGTGCGGTCTTTCTGCATTTTCACGAGCGCCATCTGCAGCGGTGTCGTTTCGTGGAAATACGGAAGGTCATGGATGAGTTCCGTCATTTGGACATCGTTATTGATCGCATAATGGGTCAGCACTTCCTTGGCATTGATGAAGCCGATCAAATCATCTTTATCGCCATCGCGTGCAATCGGGTAGCGCGTAAAGCGGTGCTCCCGAAGTTCAGCGAGCAATTCATCAGTCGACAAATCGTCGGGAAAAGCGACCATCTGCGTGCGCGGGATCATGACATCTTTGGCGCTGCGCTCATCGAATGCAAAAATGTTCTGCATATAGGAAAGCTCCGTCTGGTTGATTTCGCCGCTCTGGAAACTCTGCGCCATGATGATCTTCAGTTCTTCCTCAGAATGGGCTTGCTGTTCGCCGGCAGGTTCGACGCCGAACATGCGAAGCAGCAAACGGGCAGAACCGTTCAAGACGAAAATGAACGGGTACATGATCTTCCCGAAGATATAAAGCGCAGGGGCCAGCGACAAAGTCATCCGCTCCGCAAATTGCAATGCCAGCGATTTTGGCGCCAATTCCCCGATGACGACGTGTAAAAATGTCACCAGCGCAAAGGCAAAGGCGAATGAAACGATTGTCGACACGGCTGAAGGCACCCCGAGCCAGTCGAATAGCGGATGCATAAGGCGTTCGACCGTCGGTTCCCCGAGCCAGCCGAGGCCAAGGGCGGTCACGGTGATGCCAAGCTGGCAGGCGGATAGATAATAATCCAGGTCACTGACGACTTTCTTGACGGTGACGGCTTTTTTATTTCCTTCTTCGATCAGCTGTTCGATGCGCGACATGCGGACCTTGACGACAGCGAATTCCGTACCGACGAAAAATGCGGTTAATGCAATGAGTAAGACAAGAAGGGCTAAATTCAGTAAAAGTATGGGGTCCAATAAATTCCCTTAAATAAGGGATTCACCTCCGGGATAGTTTCTTCTAATTTATCACAATTTACTTCATAGTGCTGAGGAATTGCATCAATGGGCCTCGAGCACGCGCTTTGTGATCTTGCGGATATCGATCGCTGTATCTTCCGTCATGATGTCATCGAGTATGATATCGCGGAAATAAGTGACACTCGCGGTAAGCGGGAGGTCGAGGATCTTGCTGAGCGCAATGCGGTACATTTTCAGGAATTCCTTATCGGTATTGCCACGCTTCAGTTCCGCGAACGCTTCGTAGAATTGGTCGAGCTTATCGGCGAATTCCAATAGCCGGCCTTCGAGTGACTCGTCCTTGCCTTCTTTCATCCGGTCGAAAAACACTTGCTGGAATTCTTCCGGAATTTCTTTCAGGATGAATTTCTCCATCATTCCTTCCTCGACTTTTGCGAGAATTTCCTTGAGTTCGGGGGATGCGTATTTTACCGGGGTTTTGATATCCCCGATAAACACTTCGGCAAAGTCATGGTTAATGGTCCGCTCATAAAGGGATTTCCAGTCGACAGGGCGTCCTTCGCGTTCTTCGATCGTAGCGAAGAACATCGCATACTGGCTGACTTTCCAGGAATGCGCAGCAACATTATGCTCTTCAAACTTGAACCTGCCGGGCGCACGGATGATTCGCTCCAAATCATTTAATGAGGTGAAAAAACGATGAATTCCCATGAAAAACGACTCCTTTTTGCTGATTTCGATGTCTTTAGCATAACCGAAAAACGCTATAATAGAAATTGAAGAGTGATTCACGCGGAAAAGGAGCGCAATCGGCTATGACAGGAAAAACACACATCACAGGCGGCATCGCAGCAAGCCTGGCATTTGCGCAAGTTTCCCATTACGAGCCCGCCATCTTATTGATCGGCGGTGTGGCCGGGGCGTTGATCCCGGATATTTGCCACGGCTCGAGCACCATCGGCAGGAAATTGCCATTCTTATCGAAAATCATCAACGCTCTGTTCGGCCACCGGACTTTTACGCACAGTTTATTGTTTTTGCTGTTGGCGGTTGCTTTGTTCGAAGCGGTCGGATTGAATGAAGCACTTTCGGCAGGCATCATCGTCGGGATGGCCAGCCATCTTCTGCTTGATATGGCGACGAAACGGGGAGTGAAGCTTTTATTCCCGCTGCGCATGACGCTACGTTTGCCACTTACGACGTCCACTGGCAGTTTTACGGAACATCTGGTGTTCGCTGCCTTGTCGGTCCTGTCGGTTTATTTCGGCTATAACCTGTTCAACTTTTCATAATACGTTTCAAGCAGTGTTCTTAGGGAATAGGAGGAGAAAGCAGTCCAATGAGGAGGAAACTCAATGCCTAGAGACGAATTTTCTAAAGATGCCAACCCATCACGAAATACTGACCGTAGAAAACGTGAAGAGTTTGAAGGAATCGACCGCGAGTCGCAGGAAGATGGAGAGAAGATGAGAAAAGAAGGCGCCCACAGCAACACAGGCGTTGGCCATGAACGAAATCCGATCGGCGAATCGGAAAATAAATAATAGCATGAGGAGAAGCTGCCGGAAATTGACCGGCAGCTTCTTTTTTGGACTAATCCCTGATTAAGCCTGGCAAAAACGGATGCAAAAAAATACTGATAAACTGAGATTGTGGTTTTCAAAAAACGGGAGATTCACTCTCTAGATGCTATTGCAGTACTTGTTCTGAAAAATGAAAACGGCTACACTTAAACAGGTGGAATAATTAAACAATTTTTATCATTTGGAAAATGGAGGGATAAGATGATTTCGACAACGTGGAATTGGATGTGGGAAAAGCACCATCAGGCAAAAGATATGCTGCGCTTTTTCGCCAAGCCCGGCTCAACTTCTCAGCCCGATGACCGCGACCGGGCAGAAGATGCAGGTACATACGATGAACGCTTCAAAAAGAAAAGCTACAATACGCCGCAGCTGATTGGGCTGTTCCTCGGCCCTTTGCTGTTCATCTTGACGATGCTGTTCGTGAATCCGGAAGGGCTGACGCCGGAAGCGAAAGCGATCCTGGCGAGTACCATTTGGATTGCCACTTGGTGGATCACGGAAGCGATCCCGATTCCGGCGACTTCGCTCTTGCCGATTGTCTTGTTTCCTTTAACCGGGGGATTGGACATAGGAGAGACCACGTCCGCTTATGGAAACGACACGATTTTCCTGTTCATGGGCGGCTTTATGATCGCCCTGACGATGGAAAAATGGAATCTGCATAAACGCATTGCCTTGACCATCATTTCCTTGATCGGCACAAACACAGAACGCATCATTCTTGGGTTCATGGTGGCGACCGGGTTCTTGTCGATGTGGATTTCCAATACGGCCACGGCCATGATGATGGTGCCGATCGGCCTCGCGATCATTTACCAAGTATCGGAGGCGTTGAAACATGACGACTCGATCGATACGTCGCAGGAAAACTTCGGGTTCGGCAAAGCGCTCATGCTCGGCATCGCCTATTCCGCATCTCTTGGCGGAATCGCGACTTTGATTGGGACGCCGCCGAATACCTTGCTTGCCGGTGCGGTCAATGAAATCTACGGCATTGAAATCACTTTTGCCGAATGGATGCTGTTCGGCGTGCCGCTTGCCTGGATTTTTATCTTCGTGGCCTGGTTTTATCTGATCAAAATCGCTTTTCCGTTGAAACTGAAAGAATTGCCGGGGGGCAGCGCCGTCATTAAAGAACAGAAGACGGAGCTCGGCAACGCTTCCTACGAAGAAAAAGTCGTTTTTGCGATCTTCCTGCTGGCAGCTTTTGCTTGGATCACCCGCTCGTTCTTGCTGGTGGAATTCTTGCCTGGCCTGAACGATGCAATGGTCGGGTTGATCGCGGCCTTGATCTTGTTCGCAATTCCATCGAAAAACCGCAGAGGCGATCATTTGCTGGACTGGGCGACAGCTGTTAAATTGCCATGGGGCATCCTGCTGCTCTTCGGGGGCGGCTTGGCGATTGCCGCAGGCTTCACCCAATCAGGGCTCTCTGAATGGGTAGGCGGCCAATTGATCGGCTTGCAAGGAATCAATGTCCTGATCATCGTTCTTGTCGTTGCGGCGTTTGTTCTGTTCCTGACAGAAATCACGTCCAATACCGCCACGGCGTCGATGATGTTCCCGATCATGGCTTCCTTGGCAGTCGCACTCGGCATACATCCGTATGCGTTGATGGTGACGGCTGCTGTCACGGCTTCTTGCGCATTCATGCTGCCGGTGGCGACACCGCCAAATGCCGTTGTCTTTGGTTCCGGTTATTTGAAAATCATCGATATGGCCCGTGCAGGGTTCATATTGAACGTCTTCGGGATCGTCTTTGTCGGTCTCGCTGTTTACTACTTCCTGCCGCTCGTTTGGGGCATCGATTTATTGAGCACCCCGGCACGGTTCCTGGAATAAACTAAAAGAGCCGCCTCATGCAATCGAGGCGGCTCTTTTTCTGTACCACGTAACCATCATTACGTAAAGCGCCGGCATCGCTGCGCAAAGCAGGATCAGCACGTTCCAGCCAAAACGGGTCCAGATGGGGCTGAGCAGGGAACTTCCTGCAGCGACACCGATATAATACGAGACGAGATACAGGCTTGATGCGCTGCCTTTATGATGTGTCGCTTGCTGGCCGACAGAAGCGGCGGTCAGTGAATGGGCCGTGAAAAACCCGAGGCAAGTAATGCATAAGCCGACTGCGACCATCCACAGTTCCGGGCCTAGCGTCATCAATACGCCACCCGAAAAAATGAACACGCCGATAATGCGTACGCGCCTCAAGCCGAATGCTTCGGCAGCGCGTCCGGCCATAGGGGAGCCGATGACGCCGATGCCGTAGGCGAAGAACAGATAGGAAATCGCCTGCAGCGACATGGAGAATGGCGGTGCTTCGAGATGGAACGGCAAATAGGTCCAAACGCCGGTGAAAGCGACCTGGAGAATTGCCCCGAGGCCGAACACAACGAGCAATGCCGGATTTTTCAAATGGAACAGGAAGCCTTCGATGTCTTTTGAAAAACTCAGTTGACTCGGTTCAAAATGGTGCGAAGGCGGCAACAGGAGAAAGACGGCGATAAATAAGGCGATGCCGGTGGCGCCGAATGCAAAAAACGTTACCTGCCAGGAAAACGCATCGGTCAAGAATCCGGTCAGGACGCGCCCAAGCATGCCGCCGAGTGCGTTGCTCGATATGTATAAAGCGGTGGCATAGGCAATGTTTTTCCGGTCGATCTCTTCGCTGATGTAGGCGAGCGCCGCAGCCGGGACCCCGGCAAGCGCGAAGCCCTGGATCAAGCGCAGCGCGAGAAACACGGTAAACGATTCGACGAACGGCAGGATGAAAAACGGGATGGCGGAGCCGAGCAGCGACCAGATGATATAGGAGCGGCGCCCGTTGCGGTCAGAGAAAAACCCGAGAATGATCAATCCCGCAATCAACCCGAGGATGGTCAGGGAAAGGGATAAGCTGGAAGTCGAGACCGACACACCGAAATCCGAAACGAAAACCGGCAGCAAAGGCTGGACAGCATACATATTGGCAAAAATAAATAACGAAGCCAAAAGCAGGCTCGCAATGATTTTCCAGAATTCGCGGTCGCGTACTGTGTACTTGTGTTTTTCCATGGAGACAATCACTTCCATTTCGTCAGAGCTTCTGCCCTCCATTCTATCACTCATTGGCAAATAAGTGGGAGCGGCCAAAAGGGTGTAAAAAAGCCCGCATGAAAAGTGCGGGCCGGTCGTTAAAGCTTATTGAAATACGCAAGAATTTGTTTGCGGGTAGGTTCTTGCAGGCGATAGCGCAATTCCTTGTTTTGAGTATTCACGAGATGATAGGCCGGGTTTTCGACAACTGTAAACTTCCAATGCGGTTTCACGTTCTTTTTCTTCAATTGCAGTTCAGGCGGCATCATCTTGTCAGTGAAGCTTTCAAGTTTAGCCATCAGGAACGTATCCATGTAACGAACAATGACAAACCCTTGATGCTTCTCAGGGTCATATTTCGATAGGTTGTACTCACTTACATCAAAGCCTTTTTCGTAACGTTGCACAGACGGAGAAAGGACAAAAAAGTCCTCATTGTAAAACACATTCGAGTTGCCGAATTGCTTGAGGCCCAATTCCTCAACCAAAAGATCCTTATTGACCAAATTCATTTCGCGCGCAGTAGCCATGCAATTCCTCCTCATTTCCATATAGTCTCTCCATTATAACATTCTTTTGGCTTGAACGCTGAAAGGGCGCCCTTAAAGGGATGGACAGCACATTGCTAGAGAAGTTTGAAAAATCTGTTATATTGGAGGTAAGCGAATCCACTTAAAAGAAGGGGAGGATTTCAATGTGCGGAAGATTTGCATTATATGCAGATTACGGAGCCTTGCTCGAGCGTTTTGACATAAAAGAAGCCGCGCTCGATCAAGCTTCCTACGAAGAGAATTATAATGTGGCGCCTTCCCAGCAGGTCGTGGCGGTCATCAATGACGGCGAGCATAACCGGCTTGGGACTTTGCGCTGGGGGCTTATCCCATCGTGGGCGAAAGACGAGAAAATCGGTTACAAGATGATCAATGCCCGGGCGGAAACCGCTGCGGAAAAACCGAGTTTCCGCCATGCTTTCAAGAAAAAACGCTGCCTGATCCCGGCGAATGCATTCTATGAATGGAAAAAAGGGCAGGATGGCAAAACGCCGATGCTCATCCATTTGAAGGACGATGAATTATTCGCGTTTGCAGGGCTATGGGAATCATGGAAATCGCCGGACGGGGAAGTGATCCATAGCTGCACGATTTTGACAACGCAGGCGAATGCCTTGATGGCGGATATCCATGACCGCATGCCGGTGATTCTATCAAAGGACGCTGAGAAGGCTTGGCTGGATCCGGATGTCCAGGATCCCGAGTTGTTGCAGCAACTTATCCAACCTTACGCAGCGAAAGAGTTGGAAGCATACGAAGTATCCAGCGCAGTCAACTCGCCAAAGAATAAAGGGCAGGAATTGATTCGGAAAATCGGATGATCACACTTTCAGGCAAAGGGGAGGGTCATGGTGAAAAGCGGATTGATCTTGGAAGGCGGCGGCATGCGGGGCGTGTATACGGCGGGCGTGCTGCAGAAGCTCATGGAAGAGAATGTGTTTACGGATTACGTCATTGGGGTGTCGGCCGGAGCATGCAATGCCGTCTCGTATCTTTCCCGGCAAAGCGGCAGGAACCGGACGGTGATGATCGATTATGTCACGCATCCCGATTATATTTCCATGAAGAATTTTCTGAAGAAACGGGAACTGTTCGGCATGAACTTGATTTTCGATGATATCCCGAACCGGCTGGTGCCATTCGATTATGGCGGATTCGGTGCAGCCGCGGAAGAATTCGTCGTCGGCACTACAGACTGCATGACAGGGGAAGCAATTTATTACCGCAAGCCGCTGCCCCCGGAAGAATTGCTCGCGGTTGTGCGGGCGTCGAGTTCGCTGCCGTTCATGTCGCGCCCCGTGGAATTCGGCGGACGCCTTCTCATGGACGGCAGCCTCGCCGACCCGCTGCCAATCAAACAAGCCTTGTCGGACGGCGTGACCAAGCCGATCATCGTGATGACTAGAGAAAAGAGCTACCGGAAGCGCCATACGCCTTTGATGCGGCTAGCGCCGACATTTGCCCGCCAGTACCCCGGCCTTGCGCGGGCATTGGAAGAACGGCAGCGGGTTTATAATGAATCATTGGCGCATATAGAGGAGCTTGAAGCGCAGGAAAAAGCCATGATCATCCGTCCCCGCAATTTGCATAAGCTGCGCGGCATCGAGCGGGATCAGGAGCGGCTTGCGGCTTTGTATGTCCAAGGCTACCGGGATGCAGAGTTGATGGTGCCACGGGCCCGGAAATTCATCCAGGAACAAAATACTTTAAGTTTGGAAAGGAGTTTGTGATGATTGCCCAAATAGATCAGACAGACGAGAAAACTGCACGTGACATCCAATCGATCCAGCGGCCGGCTTACCGGATTGAAGCGGAATTGATGGGGTTTCATGACATCCCCCACATTTCCGAAACAATCGAAGAAATCCAGCGAAGCGACGAGACATTCCTCGGCTATCAGGAAGAGTATCTGAAGGGCTTCATTTCCTATAAAGAAGAAGGCGAGGTCATCGACATTTACCGGCTCGTCGTGGACCCGCTTCAGTTTCGGCAAGGCATCGCCCGCAGCCTGGTCGGTCATCTGCTGGAGCACAATAAAGAAAAAGAGTTAATCGTCAGCACAGGCACGGCAAATACGCCGGCCCGCATGCTGTATGAATCGTTCGGCTTCCGTGAGGAAGAAACTTTCGAGGTTGCACCAGGCATCACATGCACTCAATTCCGTCTCGCCAATTGACCGCCTGCCGCCGCAGTTCCCCTAAAACTGCAGGCGGTTTTTTATGCTTTCAGGAGATACAGGCACATTTATTTATTTTTAATTCGAGATAATATAAAATGGAGGAAGTGGATATGTCCCTGTCCGCACAGAAAGGAGTGCGATTCAGATGATTAAAATTTTGCCGCGCATTAACGAATTGGCGCAAAAAGAGCGCAGCTACGGATTGGACTATGCGGAAATCCGGGAACAGCAAGTGCTCCGCCGCGAGTATCTCCAGGAAATCCGTGGGCAAGTCGAGACGACAGTAACGAATATGACGGTTATCGACCCGCTTGGCGCAGATGTTACACCGAGCAAAGTCAAAGACTTGAGATAAATGAAAAAAACCAGACGATTTCAGAGAGGAAGAAAATAGATGAACGATTATTTAGTGAAAGCCTTGGCCTACGATGGCCAAATTCGTGCCTTTGCAACGCGCACGACAGAAACGGTGAACGAGGCGCAGCGCCGCCATTATACATGGCCAACAGCGTCCGCGGCACTTGGCCGTTCGATGACAGCGAGTGTCATGCTCGGCGCGATGCTGAAAGGCGAAGAAAAATTGACGATTAAAATCAATGGGGGCGGCCCGCTTGGCACGATTCTCGTGGATGCCAACGCAAAGGGTGAAGTGCGTGGCTATGTTTCCAATCCGCAGACCCACTTTGATTTGAATGAGCAAGGCAAACTTGATGTCCGCCGGGCAGTCGGGACAGAAGGGACACTGACTGTCTCCAAAGATATCGGTTTGCAGCATCCGTACGTCGGGCAAGTGCCGATCGTCTCCGGTGAGCTTGGAGATGACTTTACCCATTACATCGTGACTTCTGAACAGACGCCTTCCTCTGTCGGCGTCGGCGTTATCGTCAATCCCGACAATACCATCCTGGCTTCAGGCGGCTTCATGATCCAATTGATGCCGGGGACTGATGAAAAAGTGATCAGCCAGCTCGAACAGCGCCTGACCGAAATCCCGACCATCTCCAATATGGTCCGTGCCGGCTTGACGCCCGAGGATATTCTCGATGAAGTATTGGGGAAAGAAAATGTCAAAGCGCTCGATACGATGCCGGTGAATTTCCAATGCCAATGTTCGCGTGAACGCATCCATAACGCGATCCAAGGCCTTGGGTCCGCGGAAATCGAAGATATGATCGTGACAGATGGCCAGGCGGAAGCGCAATGCCATTTCTGCAACGAAACTTATCTGTTCACGAAAGATCAATTGCAGGATATGCTTTCTTAATTAACGCTATATAAAGCCTGCGGAATATTCCGCAGGCTTTTTGATTTGGAAGCGTTAGGCAG
Organism: Planococcus sp. SSTMD024; assembly: GCF_041320495.1. Taxonomy (NCBI): domain Bacteria; kingdom Bacillati; phylum Bacillota; class Bacilli; order Caryophanales; family Caryophanaceae; genus Planococcus; species Planococcus sp. SSTMD024. Next base: position 603,194 of record NZ_JBGGNS010000022.1, read on the forward strand.
TTATGATATGATATCGTTATCTCGAATTAAAGATATTATAAATGGGAGGTTTTCACATGATGAAACATATTTACAACCCGCCCGCGGATACGTCCAAGCCGACATTCCTTCTATTGCACGGGACCGGTGGCACAGAAACAGACTTGTTGCCGGCAGCAGGGCACATCGATCCGGAAGCGGGCGTGCTAAGCGTTCGAGGAAATGTTTCGGAAAACGGCATGCCGAGGTTTTTCAAACGATTGTCTGAAGGCGTCTTCGACATGGAAGATTTGCGTGAACGGACAGAAGAGCTGCATGCATTTATCGGCCAGGCAGCTGATGAATACGGCTTTGACCGCAATAACGTCATCGCACTTGGTTATTCAAACGGTGCGAATATTGCCGCAAACCTATTGTTCTCGTACAATGATTCATTGAAAGCGGCGATCTTGCACCATCCAATGGTGCCGGACCGCACTAAAAAATTGCCGAACTTGGAAGGCACGCGCGTTTTCATCGCTGCTGGCACCAACGACCCGATCTGCCCGAAAGAAGAATCGGAAGACCTGGAAAAGCTTTTAAGCGCAGCGGGGGCCGACGTCGACCTGCACTGGGAAAACCAGGGCCACCAGCTGACAATGGACGAATTGGCCGCGGCCAAAGCTTGGTATGAAAAAGGGTGAACAAAGCTCCTCCGACTAAGGGGGAGTTTTTTCTTTCGCCCGATTCCGTTCCGCAAGCTTTGACAATCATGATATGCTTCGGTCATGATTAATGAAAACGAACTAAAGGAGGGATGGCGGTGCAAAACAATCCGCGCATCACCGAGCAGCTTGAAGCTTGGGTGAAAGAAAACAAAGGGCATGCTGTCCTCGGCACCACAGCCCAGTACATACCGGCCTTGGGCAAAGTCGACCCAGGCAAACTCGGAATCTGCATGATCGATGAAGACGGCCATTATTATTGCGCAGGGGACACCGATACCGAGTTCACCTTGCAGAGCATATCCAAAGCGCTGACATTTGTCGCGCTCAGTTGCCACTACGGTTTGGACTTCGTATTGGAGCGGGTGGACGTGGAGCCGACGGGCGAAGCGTTCAATTCCATCGTGCCATTTGAAATCCACCGGCCGAATAAGCCGTTCAACCCGTTCATCAATGCAGGGGCCATCACGATCTCCTCGTTGCTGCCGGGACGGAATGCGCAAAAGAAATTTGAATTTTTGAAGGGGTTTCTGGAAGAATTGCTTGGCCATCCGATCGAAATCGACAAGGAAGTTTACGAGTCGGAATGGGCCACCTCACACCGCAACCGGGCACTCGCTTATTATTTGAAGGAAGCCAATTTCCTGGAACTTGAAGTGGAAGAAGCGCTCGATATCTACATCAGCCAATGCGCCATCAAAGTATCGGTGAAGGACTTGGCACTTCTCGGCTTGATCCTCGCCTACGACGGCTACAACCCGATCACGAAAGTGAAGCATTTTTCCGAAGAAATCGCGCAAGTGACAAAAGTGTTGATGGTTACTTGCGGCATGTACAATTCATCCGGGAATTTCGCGGCGCATGTCGGCATTCCGGCGAAAAGTGGCGTTTCAGGCGGCATTATGGCAGCCGTTCCGCCGAAGCTCCATTCGCAAACCTATGAATTCCGTGCAGGAGCGGGCATCGGCGTTTACGGGCCGGCAATTGACGTGCAAGGGAACAGCGCTGCCGGAACGATGATGCTTCGGCAAATTTCAAAAGAGTGGGATTTAAGCATTTTTTGATAAAATACCAAAATGAAGAAAGGCCTTGCAGTGAAATCACTCTACTGCAAGGCCTTTTTTCATAGTTTTTTTCGATTTTTCTATATATTTGTTTCCGGTTATGGTGAGGGGGTACAGAAAGACTAGGCAATATATAAATGGATGAGGAGTGGAAAAATGGCACAAGATCCGAAGAAAGTCGATGAAAACAGCAAGAACGAACAGTTGGAGCAATTCCGTTCAGACGACAGCGGCAAGGACTTGACGACGAACCAAGGCTTGAAACTATCGGAGGACGAATTTTCCTTAAAAGCGGGTGAGCGCGGGCCGACTTTGATGGAAGATTTTCATTTCCGTGAAAAAATGACCCATTTCGACCATGAGCGCATTCCAGAGCGCGTGGTCCATGCACGTGGATTTGCAGCACACGGTGAATTTGAAGCTTATGATTCGCTTGAACATCTGACGAAAGCAAAATTCCTTTCGAAAAAAGGCAAGAAGACACCCGTTTTCGTCCGTTTTTCCACAGTAGCTGGCTCTCGCGGTTCTGCAGAGACAGTGCGCGACGCACGCGGCTTTTCGACGAAGTTCTATACAGAAGAAGGCAATTACGATTTGGTCGGAAACAACATTCCGGTCTTCTTTATCCAGGATGCCATCAAGTTTCCTGATTTGGTCCATGCGATCAAACCGGAGCCGCATAACGAGATTCCGCAAGCCGCAACAGCCCACGATACGTTCTGGGATTTTGTCGCAAACAACCAGGAATCAGCCCATATGGTCATGTGGACGATGTCTGACCGTGCCATTCCAAGAAGCTTCCGGACAATGGATGGATTCGGTGTTCACGCATTCCGTTTCGTCAACGCGGAAGGAAAATCCCATTTCGTGAAATTCAATTGGAAATCGACGCTCGGCGTCCATTCCCTCGTATGGGATGAAGCCCAGAAAATCAACGGGAAAAACCCTGACTTCCACCGGGCGGATCTGCATGAAGCCATTGAAAGCGGCGACTATCCGGAATATGAACTGGGTGTCCAGATTGTCCCGGAAGAAGACGAGCACAAATTCGATTTTGATTTGCTCGATGCGACAAAAATGTGGCCGCAAGAAGAGATTCCGATCCACATCGTCGGCAAGATGACCTTGAACCGCAACGTCGACAATGTCTTTGCGGAAACCGAGCAAGTGGCATTTCATCCAGGCCATGTAGTGCCGGGAATCGATTTTTCGAATGACCCGCTTCTCCAAGGCCGTTTGTTTTCCTATACAGATACGCAATTGATCCGCCTGGGCGGGCCGAATTTCCATGAGCTGCCGATCAACCGCGCCGTTTGCCCATTCCATAACAACCAGCGCGATGGCTACGGCCGCCAGACGATCAATAAAGGAAAAGTATCTTACCAGAAAAGCTCCTTCACCAACCATACGCCGGCACCGGTCAGCGAAGAGGACGGCGGATATGTTCATTACCAGGAAAAGGTGGAAGGCCGCAAGGTGCGCAAGCGCAGCGATAGCTTCAAGGATCACTTCTCGCAAGCGACGATGTTCTGGAACAGCATGAGCGATGCTGAACAACAGCACATTATCGAAGCGTTCAGCTTCGAGCTGGGCAAATGCGACAGCATCGATATCCGCCAACAAGTCGTGGATATGTATGCGAATGTCAACCTCAAGCTGGCACAGGAAATTGCCGCCAATATCGGCGTCAAAGCTCCTGAGACAGGAAATACCGATACGAGCAAACAATCACCGGCGTTGAGTCAGGAAAATACGGTGAAATCCGCGAAGACGCGCAAAGTGGGCGTTATCGTGGCACCTGATTTTAACGGCAAGGAAGTCATGGAAGTGCTTGACCAGCTCGAATCCAAAGGCTTGCAGTACGAGATCATCAGCGAAAAACAAGGAAAGCTGGATGCAGGAAACGGCAAGCAAATAAAAATCGACCATACGTTCACCACTGCGGACCCCGTCTTGTTTGATGCCATCTATGCAGTCGGCGGGCCGGATGTCAGCAAGAAATTCGCACGCAACGCCGCTTACTATGTAACGGAAGCATTCGGCCATTTCAAACCGATCGGCGCGACGCATGAAGGCAAGAAGTGGCTGGATGCCAATGGCTACACAGGAGAGCCGGGCGTCGTTACCGGCGATTCGATGAAAGGCTTCGCAGACAGCTTTATCGACGCGATTGCTGCGCACCGCCATTGGAATCGTGAAGTTTGATAAAATATGGTGGTAAAGTAGTATTTTGGCACATTTCAACCTGAAAATGTTTAATAGCATAACTGAGGGGTAATTTCAAGACTAGAAAGCAAAAAACTTCTCAAAAAAATGGAGGAATTTGAAATGGCTAACAATAAATTCATGGGAACATTCGACACAGAAACAGAAGTATTGAAAAAGATCGAAGACATGAAAGCGCAAGGCTCACGTGAAGAAGACATGTATGTGATGGCCCGCAACGAAGACCAGATTTCAATGGTACGCGGACGCACAGATGTGGATTACAAATCATCTGAAGGCAATTGGATGGATAAATTCATGGGCTTCCTATCCGGCAATGAACCGACGCGCGAAGCCTTCTCCAATATGGGTGTAGACGAAGCGGAAGCAGACCGCTACTACAACGATGTACAAAACGGCAAAATCCTCTTGTTCGTCGACCGCGAATTCGGCGCAAACTATGAAGGGGCAGCGCCATACGACAACACTGGCTACGGCAATGTCGACAGCACAACAAACTCAGGAACTGTCGATAGCACGACAAGTACTACAAAAGTCGATAACTCGGCTGTGGCTCGAGACGGACTGACAGTCGATACCAACGACGAAAACGACGTAGCGTATAATACAGAACGCGACGCATTGGGCTCTGAGACAGCAGGTGTCGACAGAGAACGCGGCACTGGATTCGGCCTTGGCGCCGAAGACCGTACGACAGATGATGCCCATGCGACAGGCACTCATCGTGCGACTTCTGATTTCAACGACGAAACGACAAACCGCAACCGCACAGTCGAAGACATCGACCGCGACCTAGACCGTGCAGGATCTGAAGAAGAGCGCCTGCGTTTGCACGAAGAACGCTTACAAGTCAATAAAGAACGCGTCCAAACGGGCGAAGTCCACGTTGACAAACACGTCGTCGAGGAAGAGCAATCGCTTGAAGTACCGGTTGAACGTGAGGAAGTATATGTTGAGCGCCGCCCAGTGAACGAAGAAGAAACTACTGGCACGCATAATTATACGGAAGGCGAAGATATTCACGTGCCGGTTTCTGAAGAACGCGTTGATGTAACGAAAAAAGACGTAGTGTCTGAAGAAATCTCCATCGGTAAAAACAAAGTACAGGATACAGAGCATGTCAGCGAAACAGTCCGCAAAGAAGAAGCAGACATCCACAAAGACGGCGACTTGGTCGAAGAAGACGAGTTTGACCGCAAAGACCGGACTGACCGCGACAGATTATAAGCAGATTGAATGAAAAGCGGAGGGATTTCCCTCCGCTTTTTTGTATGGCTAAGGCAAATCGATTATAATGGAAGCAAGCTTGGAGGGATGAAAATGGACGGGAAAAAAAGAAGCGATGTAAAGCCAGGGCTTGAAGTGAATGTGATCTTAAAAAAAGACCAGCGAACCGGCAAGAAAACAAAAGGCGTCGTTAAGGATTTATTGACGAACTCTGCGACGCATCCTCACGGCATTAAAGTACGCCTAGAGGACGGGCAGGTCGGCCGTGTTTGTGAAATTCTAAACAGCAAGTGAAAGGACGGGATTTGCATGAGCGATCAGCACAACCAAGACGACTTGCAATCATCGGACCCGAGAAGGATCGGGGCGAACCGCACGAGCAAGGAGCAGGACGAAAAAGAGCGTGTGCATGAAGATTTGGAAACGAGAAAAGACAAGCGCCCAACAGGCGACCCCGCTAAACCACAGAAACGCAATTTTATTTGAATGGAAAGCAGGCCACATAAATGGGCCTGCTTTTGTGCTATTATGAAAGAGATTGCCAACGCATAAAAGGAGTCCATCATGAGTGATTTTTTTGAACGAAAAAAACAAGAGCTCGGTGTCGAGCTAAATAAAATACAGAAAAAAGCCGTAACGAAGACAGAAGGTCCGCTATTGCTTCTTGCATGCCCGGGTTCCGGCAAAACGACGACCATGATCATGAGAATCGGTTATTTGATCGAGGAAAAATCCGTCCAGCCGAAGCGCATCAAAGCGATCACTTTCAGCAAGGCATCGGCGACCGATATGCTAGAACGCTACGCGCGGTTCTTTCCCGGACTTGCGCCGGTGGATTTTTCCACGATACATAGTTTGGCTTTTCAGATTACGAGGGACTATTTGTCGGCAGACGACTATGTAATGATCGAAGGGGGCGATTCGAACCGCCTCAATAAAAAACGCCTGCTGAAAGACATTTACGCCCGTGAGAATAACGAGCCCATTACCGATGATCAATTGGAAGAATTGCTGTCGTTCATCAGCTTTGTGAAAAACAAAATGGTGCCGAAGAGAAAATGGAAGACACTCGACGAACCATTCCCAAGCGCCATCGATATTTTGACAATTTACGAAGAATTCAAAGAAAATCATGAGCCGCGGCTTGTGGATTTCGATGATATGCTGACAATCGCTTTTGAGGCGCTGACTACAGACCGTAAGCTACTGCCGAAATACCAGCAGCGCTGGGATTACGTCATGACCGATGAAAGCCAGGACACTTCGATGGTTCAGCACGCCATCGTTGAGAAGCTGGTCGAAAGTCATCGCAATTTATGCGTCGTGGCGGATGACGACCAGTCGATTTACACGTGGCGGGCAGCGGAACCGAGCTACTTGCTGAAGTTCCGCCAAGTGTACCCGGACGCCTACATCATGAAAATGGAGCGCAATTACCGCTCATCGGGAACCATCGTCAGTACGGCCAATCAATTCATCAAAGCGAATAAATTGCGCCATGATAAAAATATGTTCACTGACCGTCCGGAAGGCGGACCGATCGTCATCCGGCGCCTCGCCTCGCAAGAAGCGCAGCTGAAGTATTTGTTGAAAGAACTTTCCGCCCTCGAGGAATACGGAAACGCCGCCATTTTGTACCGCAATAATTCTTCTTCAACTTTATTGATGGATGAGTTGGACCGTCTCGGCATTCCTTTCTATATGAAAGATGCAGACAACCGCTTTTTCAGCCATTGGATTGTCCAGGACATTTTGAACTTCATGCGTTTCAGCTTGCGTCCGGAACGGGTGGATTTGTATTCCAAGGTCGCTTCGAAGACAAACGCCTACTGGTCGGCCACGCAGCTTAAGCAATTGGGTCGGATGCAGCCGACGAAGCAGCATGCGTTCGAAGAGATCACCTTGGCTGTCACTATGAAGGACTACCAGCTTCGGATCATCGCGGAACAACGGAGATCGGTGGACGCGTTGAAGGATATGCCGCCTTTGAAAGTGATCCAGACCATCCGCCGTGATATGGGCTATGACCAGATGCTCAAAAGCCGTGCGGAGAAATTCGGCATGAAGCTAGATTATTTGCAGCAGATCCTCAGCACGCTTGAACAAATCGCTGAACCGCTTCCGACAATGATGGACTTCGCGAAACGTTTGAAACAGCTGGAGGAAGTGACAAAGCAGGCAAAAACCGAAAAGACCGACGATATGTTGACCTTGTCCACGATGCACAGCTCAAAAGGCTTGGAGTTTGACCGGGTCTATTTGATTGATTTGGTCGAAGGGATTGTGCCAACAGAGGAAGACGCCGACGACCCTGCTTTGCTGGAGGAAGCGAGGCGTTTGTTCTATGTCGGCATGACACGGGCGAAGCGCCATCTGGAATTGCTCAGCTACGACAAGGAATCACGTTTCGTGGAAGAAGTGCGGCGCATCGCCTTGCCGAAAATGAAGCAAGCAGCAATCGCCAAACCGTCCACGCCCAAAGCTCCGAAAGCTAAAATTACTGTGCCGGATAATCCTGATGCAGTCCGTTCCGTCGAGGAATTGCGGGTGGGGGCGAATATACGTCACCGCGTCTTCGGAAATGGCCGGATTACGGATTTGGATGATGAGAAAGTCGGCATCCAGTTTGCCAAAGAGCATAAAGAATTTCTATTGGAAATTTGCCTGCAATATCAATTGCTCGAACTGGTATAAGAAAGCAAACGCAGAAGCGAGGCATTATAGATGAAGATCAAGGATTGGAATCGCAGCTTGAAAGTCAGGCTGGTGGGCGAGTTTTTCATGAATACAAGTTTTTGGATGGTGTTCCCATTCTTGGCGATTTATTTCGCGGAAGAGTTCGGGAAAGGGATGGCGGGGCTATTGCTGATCGTCTCCCAAATGTTTTCTGTGGCTGCCAATTTATTTGGCGGCTATTTTGCTGACCGTTTCGGGCGCAAGCGCATGCTCGTGTCGGCAGCAGTAGCGCAAGGCTTTGCCTTCTTGCTGTTCGCTATGGCAAACTCGCCGTGGCTCAGTTCGCCCGAGCTCAGTTTTATAGCCTTCACTTTAGCCGGCATGTGCGGCTCCTTGTACTGGCCAGCAAGCCAGGCGATGATTGCGGATGTCATTCCGGAAAAATACCGGAGCGATGTATTTGCGGTATTTTACACGACCTTGAATATTGCCGTCGTGATCGGCCCTTTGTTCGGCGCGGTGTTGTTCTTTTCTTACCGTTTCGAATTGCTGTTGGCAGTTGCTGTCATTTCGATGCTGCTCGGGTTGTTATTGCGCCTTTACACAGAGGAGACCCTATCGGCTGCAGTGATGGATAAATGGAAAGAGGGAAATACGACTGGCTGGAGAGGCGCAGTGCTGACCCAAGTAAAAGACTACGGCATCATCTTAAAAGACCGTGTCTTTTTACTGTTTGTCGTTGCGGGTGTCATGGGGGCGCAAACCTTCATGCAGTTGGACCTGGTTATTCCGGTTTATTTGAAAGAGACGATCGACCGCCAAACGATTCTCGATTTTCTCGGTCGTGAGTGGTCGGTGACTGGAGAAACGTCTTTTGGCATTTTGCTTGCGGAAAATGGCTTGATTGTAGCACTTCTGACAGTAGTCATTACGCGTTGGATGACCAAATTCCCGGAGAAATGGGTGTTCTTTTTCTCGGCCATGTTATTCGGCTTATCGATGGCAATTTTCCCAATGACTTCGTGGTTTTGGATATTCTTTGTGGCGATGGCGGTCTTCACATTCGCTGAATTGATGATTGTCGGGCTGCAGCAAAGCTTTATTTCCAAACTGGCGCCCGAGTCGATGCGCGGCCAGTATTTCGCAGCAGCAAGCCTGCGCTATACAATCGGGCGGATGATTGCGCCGATTTCGATCCCGATGACCGCTTGGTTCGGGTTTGGCTGGACCTTTATTATCCTCGGTACATTTGCGGTGTTGAGCGGCTTCGTTTATTTGTGGATGTTCCATTTGTATGAAAAAAGGGCCGTTGCGAATGTATAGCTAAGCAGAAAAAAGCCTGAGCGGTTAAGCTCAGGCTTTTTTGGATGATTAGTTTTGTTCTTTTGCCAATTTGACTAGCATATGTGCGAGCATGTGCTGCTCTTCTTTGTCGCCAACTTGCCATAAGCGCTGCAATAGATACTCTTCGCTATTTTTCGGATCTTCTTTTTTCGCCAAGTAGTCAGCTACTTTAGATGCCAGTTGTGCAATGCGCTCTTCGCTTAAGCCCATTTTTTCACCCATCTGTACTTTATCGCCTAAGTAATCGATGAAAGTCGAGAACTCAGCCAGAATCTGTTCTTTCTTTTTATTATCCGTGTTGCTCAATTTTTCTTCTACTTTTTTATCAACGTTTTCCATGTATAATTCACTCCTCGTCATTTTTTGTTGCTAGTTAGTGTTTACCACTGCCTGGAAAATTTAAACGTTAGAATATTGAAAAAGAAAAGGGCGGCTGCCGTTTAAGCAGAAGCGGTTGGGGTATTCAGATAACAAGTAAGGATTAAAGGAGGATGATGGGTGAATGACATTATACGACGAAATCCAAGAGCTGAAACAATTTGAGTGTGAAGACCGCTGTGTGCTGAGTGTATATCTCAATACGAATCCAGCAGACCGCGAAGCGCAGAATGGGGCCTGGAAGATCCAGCTGAAGAATGGCCTGAAGCGCCTCGATGAATACTTGACCGCCTCAAAAGATGAAAAAGAGTTGAAAGCCTACAAAGAATTACGCAAAAAAGTAGAAAAGGAAATAACGGATAATCAAGGCGACCTCCAGAAGGGTGTCGTTATTTTTGCATCCACTCAAGACGATTTGTTTTGGGTCAAGCATTTGCAGATTTCCGTCAAAACCGATTTCCAATGGGAAAACAAACCGGCGCTTGACCAATTGCGTTATATTTACAAAGCGTATCCATATGCAGGTGTGGTGCTGCCAAGCTTTAAAGGCATTCGCGTGCTCGATACCTCTGTCGGCATCGTCAATGAAGAAGTGTATTATGAGTTCGATGCAGGCCTCGAAGTATGGACAGAGCAAAAAGGCGTCAGAAGTTCCGGGCGCATTCAAGGGCGCAGCGGCGCCGGGTCGACTGGGGGCGGGGCTGCCGGCGGAAACAGCCCGGTCATCGGAGGCAGCGGAGGCGGAAGCCCGACCGACGAACTGGACCATCGCCTAAAGGAAAACTTGGACCGTTTCTATAAAGACATGGGCTCGAAAATCGAGAAGCTGAAAAAAGAGCGGCGCTGGGAAGAAATCCACGTCATCGGTGAAGCTGAACATGCCCAGTCATTTTCCAAAGTGCTCCACAAAAAGCCCAATAGCTGCATCCATAAAAACCTGATCAATAATAGTGCAGATAAGATCTTGCATGAAGTATTCGAGAAATAATAAAAAGCTCCGGCGAGGTAGTGACTCCTTAAAGTTAGAGTTCAAATCTAACTTTTGGGGTGCACTACCCGATGCCGGAGCTTTTTTAATTGGGCTGCGGGCAGAACGTGCAAGTGCCGAACACAGGCAATTCTTTATACAAGCAGCAGGTTTTCCGCATCGGCTCGGAAACAGCCCGTTCAAGCGGCGTGGTGCCAATGAAATTTCGCCACGGGGATTTGCGCAGCGGTTCCCAATTCCGGTCATCCATCAGCCAGTCGATATCTTCAGCGGCAATCCGTGGATATTGCCGCTGAAGGTTTGCGTAATACCAAACAAGTGAACCGAGCACGTTTTCCCAGCACGTAATCGGTGAAATCTTGGCGTGGCGGCGCAGCTGCTCGAGCAGCGCGCCAGTTTGACCGATCAATACATAGCGGAAAGCTTCGCTTCTATGCGCGGCAGATATTTCAATGAAATCAGCGGATTCGACGTGGAAAGAGATCAACGGCAAGCCGTAATTCTGCATATGACCAAAGCCCAGATTTTCAGGCGGGGTTTTAAAATAACCGCCATGCTGATGGATTAAGGTGAATTGGGCTGTTACGAACAAGGCGATTTGGCGGAAAAAATAAGAAACTGCGACCCCGTTGTTTTCCGTCCCGCACCAATCCTTTAGCTCTTCAATCAATATTTCGGGATTAGAAGAAAAGGGATGGGCAGAACGACGGTCGACGATGACCGATTGCATTTGAAGTGCTTGTTTGGCAGCGATAGGCAAGTGCATCTCGATTCCCCCTTTATCTCCATGCTACCGGAATGAAATGGGGCTGCCAAGCGACAAAAAACCGCTTCCCGGAATTGGGAAGCGGTTTTTACTATTTACACGAATTGCAGGGCTACAGCAGGCCCGAAGAATTCGTAGTGGATCTGCTCATCGGACATGCCGAGTGCGCGCAATTCGCTGATCATTTTCTCCATGAATGGAACCGGTCCACAAACGTAGACTTCACCGCTTGCATCGACCATGTCTTCGAGGATTTCACGAGTAATATAGCCTTGCGGTTCATCGGAATACAAAGTTTTGTATTTGGCATTGTCCATCGTCGCGACGTATTTTTGGACGTCTTTGTCGAAAGCATGCAAAGTTTCGTTGCGTGCTGCATGAAGGAATGAAACTGGGCGTTCCGGTGTTTGTGTCGCCACCGTTTCGAACATGCTCATCATCGGGGTGATGCCCACACCGCCGCTGACGAAAGCAACAGGCGTATCGCGTTTCGTATCGAGCACGAATTCGCCGGCAGGTGCACTCACTTCGATGCGGTCGCCTTCATCCATGTTTTCGTGCAAATAGACGGATACCAGGCCGTTCGGGTCATTATCGGCTTCGCGTTTGACGGAAATGCGGAATTCATCCGGACGCGACGCTTGGGATAAGCTGTATTGGCGATTGAAAAGGAACTCTTCTCCAGGGATGGCCAGGCGGACCGTAATGTATTGGCCAGCTTCGTAGCTTGGCACATTCTTGCCATCAGCCGGTTTTAAATAGAAGGAAGTGATGTTTTCACTTTCTGTGACTTTACGTGCGATGGTGAAGTCTTTGAAGAAGCTCCAGCCGTTCTCCTGGGTTTCCGCTTTTTCGTACATGCCGTTTTCGATGCTGATGAAAACATCGGCGATGACGCCGTATGCTTCTGCCCAAGCGTTGATGATGTCATCTGTCGCTGCATCGCCGAGCACTTCTTTGATTGCTTTCAAAAGGTATTCCCCGACAATCGGATAATGTTCTGCTTTGACACCGAGGCTCACGTGTTTATGGGCGATTTGTTCAACGGCGGGAAGAATTGCTTCCAAATTGTCGATGTGCACAGCAGCGGCATACACGGTATTGGCAAGCGCAGTTTGTTGGCGGCCTTGTTTTTGGTTGGCTTGGTTAAAAATATTTAAGAGTTCCGGATGCGCTTCGAACATATTGCTGTAAAAAACGGTTGTGATGGTTTTTCCGTGTTCAGCTAATACGGGGGCAGTGGATTTGACGATGGTTTTTGTTTGTTCGGATAACATAGTCAATCTCTCCTTTTGTTTTCTATAATCCCACTATAAACCGAAAGAAATTTAAAAGATATATTTAAAATACATCTTTAAAATTTAGACACAATTCATTTCACAGAAAAGTCACACATGGAATATGAACCTGAAAAAGCCTGAATACTGCAGATGCGTTTCCTTTCCAGAAATTATGGCGGCGCGTATAATGAATGTGCAGGGAAGGTGAAACCAATGAGGTTGACGATGTATACGGATTATTCATTGCGCGTACTCATCTATTTGGGAACGAAAGAAGACGGCAAGCTGACAACCATACAGGAAATTTCCGATGCTTATCATATATCCAAAAACCATTTGATGAAAGTGACGTTCGAACTCGGCAAAGCGGGATTCATCGAAACGGTCAGGGGCAGGGGAGGCGGCATTCGTTTGGCGGACCGCCCTGAGAACATAAATGTAGGAACAGTCGTCCGCCAAATGGAAGAAGACTTCCACTTGGTGGAGTGTTTCAGTTCAGAGACCAACACTTGCCCGATCTCCCCGATCTGCGGGCTTCGGGGCGTTCTCGGAAAAGCGCTGCATGCTTATTTATCGGTTTTAGATGAATACAATCTGCAAGATCTTCTATTTAATAAAGAAGGATTGCGCGATTTATTGCGCACGTAAAAAAGCCTCCGTTGCCGGAGGCTTTTTTCAGGCTGTCGAGAAAGGTAAGAACCCGTATTTTCCGAAGCTTATCGCTCGCTTTCCGTGGGGCGGGAATCGAGCCTCCTCAGCCGCTATCGCGACCTGCGGGGTCTCTCAAACCCGCTAGTCCCACAGGAGTCGAGCAAACGCTTCTCCAAATACTAAACTAGATTTTTGATTTTTAACTGTCAAAACGCAGTCACTTTTTTAAAAGTTTAGTAGATTTTAGACTTATTCAACACTCTGTAAAAAGCCTCCGTTGCCGGAGGCTTTTTTCAGGCTGTTGAGAAACTCAGGAAACCGTATTTTCCGAAGCTTATCGCTCGCTTTCCGTGGGGCGGGAATCGAGCCTCCTCGTCACTGCGTTCCTGCGGGGTCTCTCAAACCCGCTAGTCCCACAGGAGTCGAGCGAATGCTTCTCCAAATACTCAGATAGAACATTGATTTTTGAATGTAGAAAAGGTGATTCTCTTTTTCATTCATAGCGGATTATGGACTTCTTCAACACTCTGTAAAAAGCCTCCGTTGCCGGAGGCTTTTTTTTATAGTTCGATTGTTTGGGGATCTTTGCCTTTGCGGTTCATCAAACGGACACGCGTTGGCGTAATGGCCAGGATGATCAAGTTCGGGTCTTCCGGACCGTCAAACCAGCCGGTCAAGTGTTCATTCCATACTTTGTCGATCATCTCGCGGTCATCCCGCAATGACATTTGCCCTTCGATTTCAAGGAAGCTATCACCGACGCCTTCTCCCTCGTAGCCGAGCAGGATATGGGCGTTCGGGTTCTTCTCCAGCTCATCCACTTTCTGCGTCTGCTTGCTTGTCGCCGTATACAAAGTAAACTCGTCGTTGAAGAAGGTCATGTAACGGGAATGCGGCTTATTGTCTTTGATCGTCGCCAAAGTCCCGATCATGCTGTCTTCCAAGATTTTCAATGCTTGCTGTTTCAGTTCTTGTTGTGCCATTCAACTCTCTCCTTTGCAGTAATATCGTCTATCAGGAAAACTGCGGGCGTGTTGCCCGCAGAAGAGGTCATTCGGGATGTTTTTCCTCGCTGGCTGAATCGTCTTTTGTACCGCGGGGATTCTTTTCGTCTTTCATGTCCTGCTTCAAGTCTTCCAAAGGAATCGAATCTACGTTCATTTCTTCTTCGTGCATTTCTGTCATGGTTTCTTTATCTGTCTTCACTTGCTCAGGATTGTCCATTGGAGCTCCGTCGCTTGTTTTTCGTTTTTTTTCATTGAAACGGTCTTTTTCTGCCATCGTTAGCACCTCTCCTTTAGCGTTCTTCTCTATCTATTCCTTAATCAGCGTGCTTTAAAACATTTGAACTTGCTGGAGATACTGGGCTGGCGTATGATTAATCAATAGGACTAAATAGGGAGGATGGCTGTACAATGACGCAACAAACGAGTGTAAACGTGGGCGGCTTGGATTTTGAATGGGACCTTTCGCAAGGGCGCTTCCTGTTCGAAGGGCAAAATTCTGTGCTGTTTTGGACGTCCACAGCGATGAAAATGTTTTTCGATTCCATCGAGGAAATTTCGGGGGAAGAAGCGGCAGCTGTCGTGTTGGAGTCGACTGGGTTTCGCCAAGGCCAGGTAGTCGGAGATTATTTCCATGGAATGGGCGGGATTTCGGTGATGAAAGCATCCGACCTCATTACCAATACATACGCATCAGCTGGCTGGGGAGTGGCGTCAATCCGCGATTTGGATGTGGAAGCCGGCACCTTGGAAGTGACGCTGAAAAATAGTTGGGAATATCAGATCAATCTGGCACAGGGGAAACAGACCGGCGGCAGTTTTCTGCCGGCCCATTATGCGGGAATCTTCAGCTCGCTATTGAACCGCAGCATTTGGTATGAAGTGATCCACTCGCAGATTGAAGGTCATGATGAATGCTTGATTCGCTATTTCCCATCGGACGAAACGATCGAAAAGAACATTCATACGCTGGCACGCCGCAAGGAATCGGAGAAAATCCGTGAACTCGAACAGTTGGTGGATGAAAAAACGGCGGATCTTCATGATATGATCCGGGACATTTCTTCTCCGCTTATTCCAGTGCTGGAAGATATTGTGGTCGTTCCACTTCTCGGACGCTACGATGAAGCGCGTGCCGAAGAATTATTGATCAAAACGCTTGAAAATTTGCCGAAATACAAAGCGCATTACTTGCTGCTTGATTTAACGGGGTTGAACGAAAGCTTCAACCAGCATGCGGCGATGCTGATCGAAAAGTTGGGCTCTGCAGCCGGTTTGATCGGTACGAAAACAGTGCTGGCGGGGATTTCGCCGTCCACCAGCATGACAATTACCGAAGCGGGCGTAGACCTCTCGGGCTATGAATGCTTCCGGACGCTTCAACATAGCATTCACTTTGCTTTGGCGCAGAATGGCAAGACCATTATTTAATAGCGAAGCTTTCCCGAAACCGCAGAAGCGCATAGGGAAAGCTTTTTTTGGATATTTTTGAATAAATTGGATAAAAAGATAAAGAAAATACTATTTAGTATATTGTGATTTCTTGAAATGGATGTTAAGCTCTAGAAGAACTATACATAGCTGACCACTGGGGGAGCCGGAATTGACTGGCTGAGATGAGCGAATGCTTGGACTCCTTGAACCTGATCTGGACCATGCCAGCGTAGGGAAGTGGTACGTATGCTTCCTTTGTCTGCATACACCGCTTTCCCATGGGAAAGCGGTGTTTTTTTATGGAATTTGGAAGTCGCGCAGAAGCTGAGAGGAGTTGAGTTTTTTGGAGGAAACATGGGGGTACATGGAGTCGGGATTTTGCACGCCGGCTTATAATATGGCAATGGACGAAGCGTTGATGAATTGGCAGCGCGAGACGGGCATGAGGCCTATCCTGAGGTTTTACGGCTGGGTGCCGGCTGGGATTTCCGTGGGATTTTTTCAGAAATTGAATGGCAGCATCGATCTCGAAAAAGCCGCGCAAATGGGCATTCCCTTGGTTAGAAGGCAAACCGGCGGCAAAGCCGTACTTCATGAACAGGAATTGACTTATAGTGTGGTGATTCCAGAGCACCATCCGTTTATGCCGAAATCAGTGAAAGAAGCATATTTGGTCATTTCCCGCGGCCTGCTTGAAGGCTACCGCAATTTGGGGATTCAAGCACAGCTGGCCGCTGAAGCCAAGCGGCCGAAAGAATCTTCGGCGGTATGTTTTGAAGAACCGTCTTGGCATGAATTGACTGTTGAGGGTAGAAAAGCGGCAGGAAGCGCGCAGACACGGAAACAAGGCATCATTTTACAGCACGGTTCAATTCCGTTGGAGCTTAATGAGGACCGCTTGTTTGAACTGTTCGTCTACCCGAGTGAAGCGGTAAAGGAAAGAGCGCGTCAAGCTTTCCGCACACGCGCCGTAGCGATCAACGAGCTCATGCAACAACCGGCAAGCTTCGATGAAGCGCAAAAGGCATTCAAAGAGGGATTTGAAACAGGGCTCGGCATTCGTTTGGAAAAATTCGAGCCACCAGCCGAGCTGCTGGAAGAGGTGCGCATGCTCGAAGCCAAATATGCAAGCGAAGAATGGAACCACAGACGAGAAGAGAAAGGGGAACTTATGCGATGACTAAAACAAAGCAGCGTGAACGTAAACCCGAATGGTTGAAAGTGAAACTGAACACGAACGAAACGTATAATGACTTGAAGAAATTGATGCGCGAGAAAAAATTGAACACGGTATGCGAAGAAGCGAAGTGTCCGAATATCCATGAATGCTGGAGCGAACGCCGCACTGCGACTTTCATGATCCTGGGGGATACGTGCACAAGAGCGTGCCGGTTCTGTGCCGTCAAAACCGGATTGCCGAACGAATTGGATTGGGGCGAGCCGGAGCGTGTAGCGGAGTCGACGGAAATCATGAACTTGAAGCATGTCGTCGTCACAGCAGTCGCCCGGGACGATCTGAAAGACGGCGGGGCTGCAGTCTTTGCGGAAACCGTCCGTGCGATTCACCGGAAAATGCCGGAAACCACCGTCGAAATCTTGCCGTCTGATATGAAAGGCGATTACGAAAGCTTACACATGTTGATGAGCAGCGAGCCCGATATTTTCAACCATAATATCGAAACGGTGCGCCGCCTGACCAAACGTGTCCGTGCGAGAGCGACATACGACCGTTCGCTGGAATTGCTGCTGCGGGTCAAGGAAATCGCGCCTCATGTGCCGACCAAGTCGAGCATCATGGTCGGGCTCGGGGAAACGAAAGAAGAGATTATCGAAGCGATGGATGACCTGTTGGCACACAAAGTCGACATCATGACGATCGGCCAGTATCTACAGCCGACGTTGAAGCATCTGGACGTTGTCCGTTATTACCATCCGGATGAATTCAAGGAATTGAAGGAAATCGCATTGGCGAAAGGTTTCAAGCATTGCGAGGCCGGCCCGATGGTACGTTCTTCCTACCACGCGGATGAACAAGTAAACGAAACGGCTGTGCAGAAACGCATCAAATACATGAAAGGCGTCGAATCGACTGGCGCAAAAATCGACCGCATCGAATTTTAAGAGGAAGAATGCGGCATATACACATGGTGGAGAGGAGGGCTTGAATTGGGGAGAATGCTTGCCGCGGCTATTCTGTTTTCCGCTCCGCTATTTCTTATCAGCGCATGCAGCCCTTCACCTGCGGCTGAGGAACCGGATCTCTTCGAGTACGAAGGGGCCGCAGTGGGGAATAACAGTGCCGTCGTCAACACCATTATCCAACTGCCGGCTGCGGAAAATTTCACAGGAATAAAACTCGAGACTAAAGAACAGCCATACGGTATCAACGTTTTCTACGATTGGACGGAGACTTCCTCATCCGATAAGGAAACGGCGGCTCATAATGCGACTTATTTGTTTGCGCTGATCGACAATGCAGAGTGGATCCAATTTGATTTCGACACAGGAGCAGGCGTGGAACAGTACCGGTTGACGAGAGAGCGATTGCAAGCTTGGTATGGTGTGGATTTGACCAGTGTTGATAAGCAAAAGGAACTGGAAGAGTTGCTCGACCAGTATTTGGCTGAAGACCAAAAAATCGACGCGCTATTAACAGAGTCCTAAAAACTGCATGAAACAAATAAAGCAGCGGCATTGAGCCGCTGCTTTTTGTGCTGAAAAGATTTCCCGGGAAATGAACAGGGCAAATCAGTTATTTTGCGGTTTTTGCGACTTCCACAATCACTTGAGTCGCTTTTTCCATATTTTCAGCGGAGATGAACTCGAATTTGCCGTGATAGTTTTCGCCGCCTGTGAAGATATTGGGTGTCGGCAAGCCCATATAGGATAATTGGGATCCGTCCGTCCCACCGCGTACAGGGATGATATCGGGGGACAGGCCCAATGTTTTCATCGCTTGTTCGGCTTGGTCGACGATTTCCATCACCGGTTCGATTTTCTCGCGCATATTGTAATATTGGTCTTCGAGCTCGAGTTCGATCGCTTCTTCCCCGAATTCCTTTTGCAATGCAGCAGCCACTTGTTCCATATGGCGCTTTTTCGCTTCGAATTTGTCTTTATCGAAATCACGCACAATGTACTGAAGCACTGCTTGTTCCACGGAACCATTGAAGTTGTTCAAATGGATAAAGCCTTCGTAGCCTTCCGTTTTCTCAGGCACTTCATTTGATGGCATTTCTGCCTGGAAGCGCGTCGCGACCGTAATGGCGTTGACCATCTTGTCTTTCGCGGAACCGGGGTGGACGCTTGTTCCGTGGACAGTCAATTTCGCGCTCGCGGCATTGAAGCTCTCGTATTGAAGCTCGCCAAGCGGCCCGCCATCCATTGTATACGCATAATCTGCGCCGAAACGGGCGACATCGAATTTATGCGGGCCGCGGCCAATTTCTTCATCCGGCGTGAAGCCGACGCGGATTTTGCCGTGTTCGATTTCAGGATGTTCGATCAAATATTCCATTGCCGTCATGATTTCGGCAATTCCCGCTTTATTGTCGGCCCCGAGCAAAGTCGT
Source organism: Planococcus sp. SSTMD024 (assembly GCF_041320495.1). Classification (NCBI taxonomy): domain Bacteria; kingdom Bacillati; phylum Bacillota; class Bacilli; order Caryophanales; family Caryophanaceae; genus Planococcus; species Planococcus sp. SSTMD024. The sequence goes on from NZ_JBGGNS010000022.1 coordinate 622,486, forward strand.
GCCGTCTGTCGTGATCAAAGTATGCCCGACGTAGTTTTGCAGTGCCGGGAAATCAGCCGTTTTCATCGTCACTTTGTCGTTCAATGGGATGTCTTTCCCGTCATAATTTTCGATGCGCTGTGGGTTGACGCCCTTTCCAGTGAAGTCGGTCGCGGTATCGACATGTGCCAGGAAACCGATAACGGGGCGCTGTTCTTCGGTGTTCGCCGGCAATGTGCCGAATAAATAGCCGTGCTCGTCCACTTCAACTTCCTCTAAGCCGATGCTCTTCATTTCTTTTTCCAATTCAGCGAGTAAATCCCATTGCCCAGGTGTAGAGGGAGTTGCGTCATTTTCAAAATCGGATTGTGTGTCGATTTTGGCGTAGCGAATCAGGCGTTCGATCAAGTTTTCGATCATGGTAGAGCCTCCTATGTATGTAATGACTCCATTTTAACACGAAATTCGAAATACATAGAAAAACCAGCGCCTGGGCGCTGGTTTTTAATCTTGCTGTTTGGCGGCGAGTGAGCGGATGTGGGCTTGTTTGACTTGCGCCAATAAAGCGTGTTCAGTGAGCAAACGGTATCCTGTTTGGGCCAATGCTTTTGCGCCTTTGATCAAGGCTTCGTCGCCTGCTTTCGAGCGGGCGGCTTCACGGAATTCTTCGGTATGGGCAATGAGGCTTTCGGGGCCGATTTTGATATAGCCGTGGGCAGTCGGCACTTCATAGCTGATGTTGCCGGCATCGGTCGAACCGAGGCCGGAAATGCGCGAGTCGGCTACTTGATCGCCCAATGTTTCAAGTTCGGCCTTGAGGATTTCATCGAGCTCAGGCGTGACGACCAGGTCTTTCACTTCATTCTGGAAACGTTCGATTTCGACACGGGCGCCTGTTGCAAGGGCAGCGCCTTCAGCGATCGCCCGTACTTTTTTCGCCGTCTCGGCAGTTTTTTTCCAAGAATCGCCGCGAATGTAGAAGCGGGCAGACGCGTATTCCGGAATGATATTCGGCGCGTCGCCTCCGTGCGTGATGATGCCATGGACCCGTGCGTCATCCGGCAATTGTTGGCGAAGGGCGTTGATGCCATTGAACAATTGAAGCACGGCATCGAGTGCATTGATGCCTTTTTCAGGAGACCCCGCAGCATGGGCTGGCTTGCCGTAGAAATGGAAACTCAATGGGTCGACGGCAAGTGAGGGGCCTGTAACCGCTGAGTTTCCAGACGGGTGGAGCATCAATGCGGCATCGATTTTTTCGAGCAGACCGTGTTTAACGAAGCTTCCCTTGGCACTGCCGTTCGGCCCGCCTTCTTCCGCTGGGGTGCCAAGGACGACGACACGTCCGCCGGTCAATTCCACTGTTTTACTGAGTGCAATCGCCGCTGCGACACTGGTCGTGCCGATGATATTGTGTCCGCATGCATGCCCAATTCCTGGCAGGGCATCATATTCAGCGAGAAAAGCGATGGTCGGCCCGGGCTTTTGGCTGTCGCGGACTGCGTAAAAAGCGGTATGGTGGCCAGCGACACCGTCTTCAACCTGGAATCCGGCTTCTTCGAGCAATCCGGTCAAGAGCCCGCTTGCAAATACTTCTTCGTTGCCGATTTCTGGATTTTCATGGATGGCATGGCTGATGCGTAAATATTGTGCACGGTTCTTGTCGATCGATTCGGTAATTGTCTCGCGCGCTTCGCTAATGATGGTCATGTAATCGTCCCCCTCGAATGGAATTTCATTTTTTTTACGGCATGCAACTTCAATTCGCTTGTTTTCTTATTGGTAATCGACTAATTCTTCAACCGAAACGAAAGTCGGGATTTGGGCGCCTTCAGTGTGCTCGATAACAAATTCAGCTGTGTCTTCTTCCTGATACAATTCGACGATGCGCTGATACGCTTCGTTATCCTCCTGGCCAGCTTGTGCGGCAATCAAGTTGATATAAGGTTTGGCCGTATCGCTTTCACGGGCAATCGGATCTTCTGTCGGATTCAAGCCGGCATCCACTGCGATGCCGTTATTGACGATGGAAGCCGCGACGTCAGCCATAGCGCGCGGCGTATGGGCGGAAGTCATCGGGACGACTTCGATGTTTTTCGGGTTGTCGATGATGTCTTCTGCTGTTCCAGTTAAACCGGCGTCGTCGGATAAAGTGATGAGCCCGGATTCATGTAGCAAGAGGAGTGCGCGGCCCATATTGGTCGCTTCATTTGGCATAGCGATTTGGGCGCCTTCGGGAAGTTCTTCAATCGATTCGTATTTATCGGAATACAAGCCCATCGGCGCGATGACGGTAGAACCGATCGGCACGATGTCGACATTGTGCTCTTCGACAAATTCATCGAAATACGAAATGGTCTGGAAAGCGTTCAAGTCGAGTTCGCCTTCAGCGAGTGCCAGGTTCGGCGCGACATAATCCGAGAAGGTGATGATATCAAGTTCGATGCCTTCTTCAGCCGCTTTGTCGCCGACATAATCCCAGATCGTCGTGTCCGACCCGCTGATGCCGAGTGTCACTTTCGTGGTGTCTCCGGCCGAGCTGTCGTCTCCGCATGCGGTAAGAAGTGTAGCTAGTCCTGCTGTTGCTAAAAGTGCTGTCAGTTTTTTCATGATGAAATCCTCCAATGGGTTTTTAAAGTAATTGATTTGATTGATGAACAGGGTTATTGATGCGAATGATTAACTGCGGCGCACTCTTCTGGACATGAGGTTGCCGAGCGATTGGACGCCTTGGACAAGGACGACGAGAATGGCGACAGTCAAGAGCATGATCACTGTGTCGAAGCGCTGATAGCCGTAAGTGATGGCCAAGTCGCCGAGCCCGCCTCCACCGATCGCACCGGCCATGGCGGATGCGCCAATCAAGCCGACGATGGCGATTGTTAAGGCAAGGACTAGGGAGCTGAGCGCTTCCGGGATAAGGAAGCGGAAAATGATTTGGCCGGGAGAAGCGCCCATCGCCTGGGCAGCTTCGATGACGCCTTTATCTACTTCAAGCAAAGAGTTTTCAATAAGGCGGGCGATGTAGGGCCCTGCGTAAAATACCAATGGGACGATGGCTGCGGCTGTGCCGATCGATGTACCGACAATGATGCGCGTCAATGGAATGATGGCGACCATCAAGATGATGAACGGAACCGAACGGAATATATTGATGACGATGTTCAATACGTTAAAGACCGCTTCATTTTCAAGCAGGTGGCCTTTTCTCGTGACGACCAGTAAGATGCCAAGTGGAAGGCCGATGAAGAGCGAGAAAACGAAAGAAGCGCCGGTCATGTAAAGCGTCTCCCATAAAGCTTCTAAAATTTGTGATTGATCAACCTGCATGTTGCTGCACCTCCTCTACTTGGATGTTGCCGTTTCGGATCGAGGCGAGTGCGCGGTCGATTTCTGCGGGTGCGCCGTCGAACTCTACAATCAAGTTGCCGTATGGAATGCCTTGAAGTTCTGTGATGTTGCCGAACAGCACGTTCAAATCAAGCTGGAATTCACGCGATACCCGTGACATGAACGGCTGGCCGACTGAATTTCCGGTAAACTGCACCCGGTAGATGGGGCGTGTGCCATCGTTGAGGCGGATCTGCTCAAGCAGCGAGTCCGGCAATTCATCGTTCATGACGGAACGGACGAAACGCTTCGTCGTCGCATGCTGGGGATTGGTGAACACTTCAAACACGCTGCCTTGTTCGATGACGCGTCCTTCTTCAAGCACGGCCACTTTGTCGCAGATCTCCCGGATAACACCCATTTCGTGGGTGATGAGCAAAATGGTGATATTGTACTCCTGGTTGATGCGGCGCAACAGATCCAGAATGGACTGGGTCGTCTGGGGGTCGAGTGCTGATGTCGCTTCATCGCAAAGCAGTATTGACGGGTTTGTGGCGAGTGCTCGCGCAATGCCGATGCGCTGCTTTTGCCCGCCGGATAGTTGGTCGGGGTATTTCTTAGCTTGGTCAGCAAGCCCGACAAACTCCAGTAGTTCTGCGACTTTCCGGTCGACTTCCGTTTTCGGGGTCTTGGCCAGAAGCAGCGGCATCGCGATATTATGGTGCACTGTTTTCGAGTTCAGCAAATTGAAATGCTGGAAGATCATGCCGATGTCTTTTCGCGTATCGCGGATTTTGCGTGCGCTTAAAGTGGAAATATCTTCTCCGTGGATAAGCACGCGGCCTTTCGACGGGCGCTCGAGCAAATTCACCGTGCGGATCAACGAGCTTTTCCCTGCGCCGCTAAATCCGATGACGCCGTAAATTTCGCCGGTCTCGACGGTCAAATCGATGCCATTGAGCGCATGGACTTGCTGCTTGCCGGATACATAAGTTTTCTTGACTGCTTCAAATTGAATCATGGTGTCCCTCCTGTGGCTGCAAATAACGATTCGAATGAGTGCGAACGAACACTTTCTTGAAATAACAACAAAAAGCCCTCCTTTTTCTTATACGCAAGAAAAAAGAGGGCTCCAAAATATGAAACCATCTCATTCTCATCTTCCAAATGCCGAAGCATTTGCAGGAATTAGCACAGTTTTCGCTGATTTGCGAATCTGCTGCCGAAACGTCGTAGGGCCTGTCCCTCGGTTTCTCTGGATAAGAAAGTGATGTAAGCTATTCAATTCGTGATTCCTACTCTATTTCGAAATAGCGAAAAAGTCAACAGCTTTCATGAATTTTTTTTATGGGAGTTCGCACAGTTATAGAAGTAAAAATTTTTAGAAAAATACGCTTGACTTTAGCCAGCGCTGTCCTCTATACTTTTCCTCAAGCAAAAAAATAACTGAATACTCTTATCACGAGAGGCGGAGGGAATAGGCCCTACGATGCCCGGCAACCGACAGGCTCATGTCTGGAAAGGTGCTAAATCCTACAGTGCGCATTTGCGTCGCTGAAAGATAAGAGGAGGCAAATCCGTATATAACGGCCCTCTTCTTTCTGAAGAGGGCCTTTTTGTGTCCTCCTCAAACCGAACAAACTATCAGAAAACAGGAGGAATTGACAATGACAAACTTCAAACCAGAAACTCTTCTATTACACGGCGGCCAAGAACCGGATCCAGTGACAGGCGCGCGCGGCGTTCCGGTCCATAAAACAACTTCCTATGTATTCAAAGATACCGAGCACGCACAAAACTTATTCGGCTTGAAAGAGACAGGCAATATCTATTCGCGCATCATGAACCCGACAGTCGATGTATTCGAACAGCGCGTCGCACTTCTTGAAGGCGGGACTGCTGCAGTGGCTTTGTCGTCAGGAATGGCAGCCATTGCATTCTCGGTGTTGAATATAGCTGAAGCGGGAGACGAAATTATTGCCGATAGCAACCTGTATGGCGGAACTTATAATCTATTCGCCAACACATTGCCGCGCTATGGCATTAACGTTAAATTCGTCGATGCAACCGATCCTGAGAATTTCCGTGCAGCGATCACAGACAAAACGAAAGCCTTGTTCGGCGAGATCATCGGAAATCCAAGCTTGAACGTGTTCGATGTGGAGCGTGTGGCGGACATCGCACATGAAAATGGCGTACCGCTGTTGATCGATAATACATTCGCATCGCCTTTTGTCAGCAACCCAATCGAATTCGGTGCAGACGTCGTCATACATTCCGCCACGAAATGGATCGGCGGGCACGGTACGACAATCGGCGGCGTAGCAGTTGATGCTGGACGTTTCAACTGGGACAATCCGCGATTCCCGAATTATACGGAACCGGATGAAACCTACCACGGCATCCGCTTCGGAATTGATGTGCCGGAAGCCGCATTCGCGACGAAATTACGCGTTCAGCTGTTGCGCGATTTCGGCCCGTCGCTCAGTGCGGACAGCGCTCACGCATTGCTGCAAGGACTTGAAACTTTGCATCTCCGGATTCCGCGCCACGCGACGAACGCACAAAAAGTCGCTGAATATTTGAAAGACCATCCGCAAATCGAGTGGGTCAATTACCTTGGCCTTGAAGGGCATCCATCTAAGGCACTTGCTGATAAATATTTGAAAGACAGCTACGGTTCGATCGTCAACTTCGGCATTAAAGGCGGGCGGGAAGCCGGCCGCAAAGTAATCGACGGCGTCAATCTATGGTCGCACGTGGCGAATGTCGGCGATGCGAAATCATTGATCATCCATCCGGCATCGACAACGCACCAGCAACTGACAACGGAAGAACTGAAAAAATCAGGTGTCACGGAAGAATTGATCCGTTTGTCTGTAGGATTGGAAAACCATGAAGATTTAATCGCTGATTTGGAGCAAGCAATCCAAGCAGCAGTACTCGAGAACGCGTAAGGAGGGATTCGGATGACGACAGTATCCATCGGCCAGCTGACACTTGAATCAGATCAACTATTGCCTGAAGTGGAATTGGCGTATGAACGCGTCGGAGACAGTTCTGCGCCAGCGATTCTGGTTTGCCACGCATTGACGGGCGATCAATTTGCAGTAGGCACTGCAGATCAGCCGGGCTGGTGGGCCGGGCTGATCGGCCCGGGCAAAGCGGTGGATACCGGGCAATTCCAAGTCATCACGTTCAATGTACTGGGCGGCTGCAGCGGTTCGACCGGTCCGCTTTCAGTCAATCCGGAAACCGGAAAGCCTTACCGGGCGTCTTTTCCTGAACTGACCATCCGGGATATGGTGAAAGCGGAGCGCAAAGCATTGGAAGCGTTAGGAATCGACCACCTCGCTGCAGTAATCGGCGGTTCTCTCGGCGGCATGAAAACCTTGGAATGGGCAAGCCTGTACCCTGAGTTTCTGGATACGGCCATTGCACTCGCCGTGACGCCTTACTACGGGGATTATGGCGTCGCATTCAATCATATCGGCATTCAGGCAATCGAAAACGATCCCGAGTTCCAGTCAGGTGAGTATCATCCGGAAGCCAGGCTGAAAGGGTTTGAAATCGCGCGCATGGCCGGCATGGTGACGTACCGGAGCGGGAGGCTATTCAACGGCCGTTTTGCCCGGGCGCGTTGCGGAGAGCAATTCGAAGTTCAATCCTATTTGGATTATCAGGGGCGCAAATTGGCAGGGCGTTTTGATCCGAATAGCTACCTCGTTTTGCTGAAAGCCATGAATACCCACGATGTGGAAGAGGCGGAACTAGCCCCTGAACTGCTATCGATTTCTTATAGCCACGATTTATTGTATCCGGGAGAATTGATGATTCCTTGGGTCGAAAATCAGCCCAATGCCAAGTGGGAGAAAATCGAAACGGATTTTGGCCACGACGGATTTTTGGTGGAGTTTGAAAAGTGGGCACATCATATACAGGCTCAATTACAGAAAACGGTGAGTGCCAAAAGCCATGTACTAGCATAAACCTGTTCATCAAAAGTATTGGAGAAGTCCATGGTTAGCAATAAATTAAAAAAGTTGATGACCTTTTCTGCATTCTAAAATCAGTGAGCTCTATAAGTATTTGGAGAAGTGTTCACTCGAAAAAAATCTGCTCAATAATGCTACGCATTACTTCGGTAAGCTTCGTAAAACACGATTTTATAACTTTCTCGCCAAGCCGTAAAAAAAGATCGAAGCCTAAATGGCTCCGATCTTTTTTTTCGTTTCGTCAATCCTCGTCCTTAATATCGATATCATCGGGGATTGGCGTGGCGCGCCACTCTTCCAGCTCAAGTTTGGCGATTTCGAGCTGTTGGAAATGGCTTTCGAATTGGGAGGTGTTGATCAAGTATTGTTCTCCGTCGTGGACTGCACGAATCCGGCCTTCAAGTACATAACGGTTGACTTGCTCTTCCGGCATCGACAAAAAAGCGGCAGTTTCCGGGACTGTCATATACATGCGATCGCCTCCTCTTTTCTTCTATTATAATCTTATTTACAGCCTATCTCAAACCATCCGCGCCGTGTTATCTTTATGGGGTATGTGTGAATTTCCATAATCTAGTACAAGAATGGCCAATTTACAACCATGCTAAAAAACAATGTGAATTATAGAGAGAAAGTGGTGGAAGCTGATGCAAATCAAGGCGTACATATGGGTGTTATTTGCGGCGATGCTTTGGGGAACGACAGGGACAGCCCAGACTTTTCTGATGGGAGAGGCCCATCCATTGACGATTGGGGCAGCGCGCCTCGCAATTGGCGGTTTTGGCCTGCTGGCATTTGTGTGGATTTCAGGGAAGCTGAAAGGTGTAGGGATTCCGTGGCTTTGGGTCGCGCTTTCGGCATTATGCATGGCCTTGTTCCAACCTTTCTTTTTTTCAGCCGTGCAATTGACGGGCGTCGCAATCGGGACGGTCGTGGCGATCGGCAGCGCGCCGGCTTTTTCGGGAATCTTGGAAGCGCTCGTGTTGAAGCGCAAGCCTGAGCGTGTCTGGGTGTTTTCGAGCGTCTTATCCGTCGCAGGCTGTATCTTGCTTTTTGCGAACCGCGACAGTTATGTCGTCGACCCATTCGGTGTGATTCTCGGCTTGCTAGCAGGATTGGCCTTTGCAGGATACGCCATGTTCAGCAAAAATGTATTGGCCCTCATGGATGTGGTGCCGGCGGTGGCTGTGATCTTTTCTTTGAGCGGCATCGGCTTGTTGCCGTTCTTGTTTTTCTTGGACATCGGCTATTTAGCGGAACCGCAAAACTTGATGATCGTTGCATATCTGGGCCTTGCCGCGACGAGTCTTGCCTATCTATTATTTTCGAGCGGGTTGAAGGCCATTCCTTCATCGTCAGCGGTCACTTTATCGCTTGCAGAACCGCTGACGGCTTCTATATTGGGGGTAGCTGTAGTCGGTGAAGCGCTCAGCGGTCAGTCTTGGGCCGGGGTCGCATTATTGATTGGCGGTATTGCCCTGCTTGCATTGGGCAAAAACGGCAAAGCTTAAGAATTTCTTCAGAATTCGGGTAGGCTTCCCTTAAGAATTTCATTTTATACTTAAGCCAGAAATGAAAAGAGGTGGAAGGTGTGGGACAGCTGACAGTCATGGTGGCAGATGATGACCGGGAAATCCGGGAAGGCATCAGCATCTATTTGAAAAACGAAGGCTTTTTAGTAGTAGGGGCTGCAGATGGCCAGGAAGCGCTCGATTTGCTGGAAACGACGCAAGTGCATCTGGTCATCATGGATATTATGATGCCGAAGCTTGACGGCATTCATTCAACCTTCAAGATTCGCGAAAAACGAAACATCCCGATTATCATGCTGAGTGCCAGAAGCGAGAATTCCGATAAAATCCATGGATTGTCGATCGGAGCGGACGATTATGTGACGAAGCCTTTCCATCCAATGGAATTGATGGCGCGGGTGAAATCCCAACTCAGGCGTTACGTGGCGCTCGGGGATTATGGGCAGTCCGGCCATACGCTTGAAATCGATGGGTTGGTGCTGGATTCAGAGTCGAAAACAGTGAGAGTTGACGGCGCAGAAATCCGCATGACCCCAACGGAATTTAATATAACCGAGTTGTTGATGCAACATCCGGGACGTGTCTTTTCCATCAGCGAGATCTACGAGCGGGTCTGGCGGGAGCCGGCATATAATGCAGAGAATATCGTCGCTGTACATATCCGCAAAATCCGGGAGAAAATCGAAGCGGATCCGAAAAATCCAAGGTATGTGAAGGTGGTGTGGGGCATTGGCTACAAAATGGAAAAATGATCTTTGGTCTGTCGCTGCGATTGCCGTGGCTGTGATATGCCTCGTCTACTGTTCTTCTTTCATTTTAGACTTTGTGCTTAAATCGCCGGAAGATTTGCTCGCCACGCTCCGCCACTTAACAAAAGGAGACATATGATATGAAGAAATGGATGTGGCTTGCCGGCCTTTCCGTGTTGATGCTATGCCTTTGGACGGTCATGGAAAAAGGGTCGGGTTATTTCGGCAAAGTTTATACGGACACTGAAGCTTTCCAATATGATTTTGCCAGGTTTACGGAAGGGCTGTTGCTGTTCGAGCTGGCCCCGCCGAAATCCACTGTCGATCAATCGGTCGCTTCCTGGGAAATCGAACAATACCGCATGGATAACAATTCCCTGACTGACCAGATTCAGGCGGTCCGGGATCGATATGCTGATGCTGTTGCAGCTGCTGAGGAAGAAGGCGATAGTTCTTTAGCGGAAGAATTGGAAGCGCAGCGCGCGGAGGAAATTTCGGCTGTACGGGAAAACTTTTCAGACGACGAATCTGTGAAAAAAGCCATTATCGAGCAACGCGAAGCGGATTATGAAGAAGCGCTCCAGCAATTGGCAGCGCAGAAAGGGCAATTTGAAGGCCAAGCTTCTGGCTATGTCTATCAGTTAAGGGATTTGGATAGCGGTGAAGTATTCACCAACGGCACAATCAACGATGAACCTTTTTTCGAACAGGTATATTCTGCACAAGAGCCGCTTTATTTCGGCAATGGTTATTGGAGCTTTGACTTTCCGTACGACGATGCCAACAGCACGCTGGCCGACAACCGGTTTTCAGGTGTCATCCAAATACCGGAAAAAGGATTGGCCGGGGCTGCGGTACTCAGTGGAATAAACCAGTTCCAGCTGCTCAAATTCTTCCTGTATTTTTTGTTGGCAGCAGTAGCGGCCGGTGCATGGTGGCTATTCAAAAAGCGCCCGGTCCGGACAGCCTGGTATACGGAATTAACCAGCTATCGCAAATGGCAAAAACTTGCCGTTGAGTGGAAGCTTAGTGGGTTCGCTGTATCGGCGACGCTCGCCTTGGCTGCTGCGAACCATTTCGCGGCGGTGTTGACAAGGCCGTGGGAAGCTGGGAATGGCTCTTTCCTGGAAGTCTTCATCGCGCTGGCATTCGCGGTGCTGTTCTTGTCGCTAAGTATGTTGCAGGGAATCTGGCTATGGCGGCATTTTGGCAAATGGAGTTGCTTTAAAGAAGAAGTTCTGCAAAGTTTCACCGTCTCTCAGGTCCACTGGGCGAAAGATGCTTTTCTCAACCGCACCATCGGTTTCCAGATGGCCTGGGTGCTCGCTGTGGTGTTCTTTTGGGGAGCAGGGACTGCGCTCATGGCATTTCAACCAGTCGCAGTCGTTGTCTGGCTGCCGGCTACCTTATTGATCGGGCTGCCGTCGCTGCTGTTCTTGATGTCGCGTTTTGGATATTTGAACCGGCTGCTTCAAGGGGCGGAACAACTGGCTGCCGGCGGATTGGGAGCGGAACTGAAAGTTAAAGGCAAGTCCCCGCTCAGTAGACATGCCGAACATTTGAATGTGTTGCGGGAAGGTTACAAGGAGTCGGTGTCTGAACGGGCAAAAAGCGAGCGCTTGAAGACGGAACTGATCACCAATGTCAGCCACGACCTGCGCACGCCGCTCACCTCGATCATCACCTATACGGATCTATTGAAGAATGAGGATCTCGGAAACGAAGAACGGCGGAAATATGTCGAAATTCTTGACCGGAAATCAGAGCGGTTGAAGGTATTGATTGAAGATTTATTCGAGGTATCGAAAATGGCGAGTGGAAACGCAGACATCTCAAAACAACGCCTGGATATGAAACAATTGTTAATGCAGGCATTGGCAGAACATGAAGAAGCAGTGCAAGAAGCGGGACTCGATGTCCGCATCGCAGCGCCGGAACAACCCGTATATGCTTCGGTCGATGGCCAGAAGTGGTGGCGGCTTCTCGATAATTTGATCCTGAACGCCACCAAATATTCATTGCCGGGGAGCCGTGTCTATATTGCGCTGACAGAACGAGCCGGGGAACTGGCCATGACGATGAAAAACGTTACGCGCTACGAATTGGGTGACAATACAGAGGAATTGCTCGAGCGTTTCAAACGTGGCGACACCTCGCGGCAGACGAAGGGCTCAGGACTCGGGCTCGCTATCGCCCAGTCCATCGTGGATCTTCACGGAGGCCAGATGAAACTGGAAGTGGACGGGGATCTGTTCAAGGTAACCGTCCTGTTGCCAAATCAACAATAATTGAATGAACGCAAGAAACCGCCGATGGGATTCCCGCCGGCGTTTTTTTTGCTGAGCTGGGGAGAAGCCCTGTGTCACCATAAAATTAAGGTGGGATTGGGGCTGGAATAGCACCAGGGTGCGTTTAGGAAAAATATAAGTGGGGATACTAAAAATGAACCAGTAAATTGTAAAGGAGATGACACATTTGAATGACGTAACCAATTCATTCCAGAATGTCGGAAACACCATCATCAATTACATTCCGAACATTCTCGGCGCCCTATTGTTGCTTGTCGTTGCTTGGCTCGTCGCTACGATCGTCAGAGCGATTTTCTCGAAAGGGCTGAAAAAAGTCGGTGCTGACAACGCCATGGTCAAAGGCCATATGGCTAAAACGAAGGAAGACGCGGATGATAAACTGGACTCTATCGGAAAAATTCTTTATTATTTGATTTTCATCCTGTTCATTCCAAGTGTATTGCAAGCGCTCGATATGCATAATGTCGCCCAGCCGATTTCGAACATGATGGACAAGTTCCTGGCATTCCTGCCGAACCTGTTCATGGCGATCCTGATCCTGGTGATTGGCTACTTTATCGCGAAGTTCGTCAAGAAGTTGGTAGAGAGCCTATTGGCCACGATGAATATCGACAAATGGTTCAATAAAATGACCAATAAATCCGGAACAAACGAGCGGGTGGCGCCAAGCGACCAAAACACGCTCGCTAAAGTTTTGGCGAATGTGGTCTTTGTCATCGTGCTGATCCCGATTGTAACGGTCGCGCTTGAAACCTTGAACATCCAATCGATTTCACAACCGATCGTATCGATGCTCAACCAAGTGCTTGGAATGATCCCGAATATCTTTGTCGGCATCATCCTTATCCTTGCGGGTGTCTTCATCGCGAAATTCGTTGCGGATCTATTGATCGGCCTATTGAATGGCACAGGGATCAATCGCTTCTCTTCCTATTTGAGCCCGGACAAAAACAAGGAGCCGTCATTCGACATTGCCCAGATCATCGGGAAAGTCGTGCAGGCAATCATCATCATCTTCTTCGTGGTTGAAGCCATGAATGTCCTGCAGCTGGATGTATTGAATTCCATCGGCAGCGCGATCATCGCGTACTTGCCGCTATTGATTAGCTCATTGATCATCCTGGGGCTTGGGCTCATCGGGGGCAGCATGCTCGGGAATTACATCACACGTGCTTCGGGCAACCGGTTGTTTGGCGGCATCGTGAAATATGCGATTTTCATCGTCGCGATTTTCATGACGCTCGACCAATTGAACTTCGCTTCCAATATCGTTAACCTGGCCTTCCTGTTCATCATTGCAGGACTTGCAGTTGCATTCGCCATTGCATTCGGAATTGGCGGACGCGACTTCGCAAAAAACCAGTTGGCTAAAATGGAGAAGAAAATGAAAGAAGAAGACAATAAACCGAATATGTAAGCTATCCTCCGCTGCGCCTGGCATATGCCAAGGCGCAGTTTTTTCATGCAAGCATATGCTCGTAGGAGGGAAAGCGATGGAAACGTCAGAAGGATGAATAATTAAACATCAGTATACATGCTGGTTGTCAGAAAAACCCTTTTTTATTTCGAATGAAATATATACTGATATAGTATCTCGTTCATTGAATAAAACACGTGGCAGGAAGCTTGGTAAAAGCAACAAAGGGATGAAAAGCTTATTTTTGAGGTCTGATTGCAAATAAAATAGTCTTAAAAGATTACTAATATAGTTGTTTAAATTTTATAAAAATTCAGTTGACTATCATTTATGCAAGCGGTTACAATCAAGAGAGTTATTACGATAATAATTTTTGAAGGGGGATCGTGCGAACTAAATCTGAGCGAACGCTCAGTCTGGGGTGTATTGGAGAGAAAAATTACGCAAAATGGAGGGGAAATCATGAAAGCTTACAAAAAAGAAGTCCAGTTTACGATTTGGATGACGGCAGCGTTTATTCTGGTGGGGAATGTCGGCTTGATTTTTTCTATTTTTCCGGTCGATGCCATGTTATTCGGCTTTCCCGTCATGTACATCGTTCCTATTTTGATGGGGTGGTTCGGCGTTTTCCTGTTGACGCTTGTGGCTGGGAAAATCGGCAACCGGATTGATGATGAGATTGAAAGAGAAAACGATACGCTCGGCCATGCCGACGAAGCAAAGGAAGTGTAAGCGATGGAGCAGAGCTGGCAACTGGATAATCCAATACTTGGACTTGTGGTCGTAGGTGCGACTTTCGTGTTGTTTTACATCGTTGGTTTTATTTCGAACCGCCAAAGCAAATCAGCTAAAGAATTATATGTAGGCGGGTCGAACGTGGGAGCAATCACGAATGGTTTGGCGATGGCCGCTACATACATGAGTTTGGCAACTTTTTTAGGCATTACCGCTCTTATTTTACAATTGCAGGTTCCTTTTATCATGCTATGGATTCAATTGATATTGGCGATTCCGTTGATCACGATTATTTATGGAACAAGTTTACGCCGCATGGGGGCATTTTCGCCGACCCATTTCATCCGTGACCGTTACGGCACGACGGCTTCAATCATTGCTGCATTGTTCATGATCCTCGTTTCGATCATGTATGCGCTCGGCCAGATGATCGGCATCGCGATTACATTTGAGACATTGCTCGGCATTCCTTATATTACCGGGTTGTTCATCTTCGGCATTTTGATTGTCGGATACATCACGATCGGGGGAATGGCTGGGGCGACGAATAATGCCGCCATCCAGATGGTCATCATCGCCTTGATGTTCATCGTGCCGCTTGCAGCGATCATGAAAGCGATTGGTGCATCGGGCTGGTATTTCCCGCCATTGCTTTATTCCGACATGGTTCCGGCAATGATGGATGCATTGCCATCGTTCTTTGATTACCAATTCTCGCCAAAATGGTATTTCTCCATCATCCCGGCGCTGACAGTCGGGGCACTCGGTTTGCCTCACTTGGCGATGCGCGTCTATACGGCTTCTTCATTGAAAAGTGCGCGTTCAGCGATGGTTTGGTTCGCGTTCATTCTCGGCTTGGTTTTTTCTGCGACATATGCCATGGGCTTTGTCGGCGTCTTTGCAACGACTACGCAAGGCGTCACGATTTCCGAGGGGGACGCAGACAAATTGACAATTATTTTGAATATGGTCTATAACCCTGAATGGGTCACGGCGCTTGTCATTGCCGGTGCAATTTCTGCTGGTCTTTCGACATTGAGCGGGAACTTGCTGGCAATCGGCGCTTTGATCTCACAAGACATCATCTCTACATTGAAACCGAATATCTCACAGCGCTTGAACTTGCGCATCGGCTTTATCGCGATTTTTGCAGGTGGTATCGCGAGTATCCTGCTTGCAATTAACCCGCCCGCTTTCCTTGTCGTCAGTATCCTCTGGGCGTTCGGTTTGGCAGGGGTCACCAATGCGCCGCTGATCATTGTCGGCGTTTGGTGGAAAGAGGCAAATAAATTCGGTGCCATTGTGGCTTCTGTCGTCGGCGGCGCTATCTATATTATCGTGTCTCCGTTCGTCTTCCCGAGCATCGTATTGACGGGGCACGGCGTAACCGATGGCATGGGACTTTCCGGTGCGATGCTTGCGGTACCGATCAGCTTTATCTTGCTGATTGTCGTTTCTTATATAACGAACCGCATTCCGGCGCTTTCCGGGAAATTGACGAAACAAGCCGATATCGAATTGATCGAGCGCATCCATGGCTGGAAAGATATCAAAGCGTATCGTTACAACAGTACGCTTGGTGCAGGAATCACAGTCGTTGTTTCTGCGGCAGTAGCAATCTGGGCGTTAATGCCTTGGGGAATGTAAATGGTAAAGGGAGTGGCAAAGTTGGTTGGAAAAATGATAAGCCTGGATGATCCATCTTACCGGTCATTCCTGGAATTACCAAAAACCGAAACGGTGAGCCGCATTTTGCTGCTCATCGTGGGAATAGGCTACGGCGCGATTTCGATTGCGTCGCAAGCCTCATACATAAGCAGTTTCGATTCCGCCTTACTGCAGAATTTTCTCGTTCCTGCCATCTTCATCATTTTCGGGATCTTGACAGCGTTCATTACGAAAGTCGGAATGGCGGCATTGCTGTGGGCGGGATCCAAAGCCTTAGGGGGAACTGCGAAGTACAGCGCCATCAGCTTGGTAACTCCGGTTGCGTTATTGCCAGGCCTGCTCGGGGCGCCGTATTTGGCCGGTCTTGGCGAGGGCGCATTATGGGTAATTCCGTTTCTTGTCGCCGGGGTGGTTTGGATGTATTTGGTCAGCGTGAAGATCATCCAATCCGTACAAGGGTTCGGGGCAACGAAAGCGTATATGTCTGCTGGAATGGCCTTCCTGTTCCTGGCAAGTATCTATTATTTGGTTATCCCTGCGAGCTAAACATGAAGAGGAGGAAATGAGATGAATGTTGAACAATTGATTGCACCTGAACAATACAATATTACTTCTGAGTTGGAAGCATACAAAAATAATGCCGAACGGATTGCAGTACGCTGGTTTGATGCGGGGAACAACCGAATCGAACTTTCTTATCAGGAGCTTTTCTCCAAAATGAACCAGTATGCGCAAGCCTTCTTGAAATTAGGGCTCGAAAAGGGGGACCGCGTCTTGATCATTCTGCCGCGGATTCCGGAAGCATACATTACGTACTTGGCGTGTTTGCGTGCCGGGGTGGTCGCGATTCCATGTTCCGAAATGCTGCGCAAAAAAGATTTGAGCTACCGCATGGAGCATTCCGGCGCAAAAGCGATTATCGCACATTATAAAACGACGGCTGAAACGAACTCTATTGAAGAGAAGTACGCTGCGCTCGACAATAAATTGATTGTCGGCGGAAAAGAAGAGGGATGGCAGTCGCTGGAAGAATTGGCTTCTGCAGAATCAGAAGAATTTGAAGCAGTCGAGACGAACCGTGAAGACATGGCGTTTCTATCGTATACATCCGGAACAACCGGCAATCCGAAAGGTGTCGTGCACGTCCATGGATGGGGCTACGCGCACGTCCGGACGGCTGCGACTGAGTGGCTCGGGGTGAAAAGCGGCGATATCGTCTGGGCGACCGCGGCTCCCGGTTGGCAAAAATGGATTTGGAGCCCATTCCTTTCGACGATCACGCTCGGGGCGACGGCACTCGTCTATAACGGCGGGTTCGATGCGCTGAAGTATTTGGATATACTGAAAGAAGAGAAAGTCAATGTGCTATGCTGCACGCCGACTGAATACCGCATCATGGCAAAAGTCGAAAACTTGAATGAATACAAATTGCCTCATCTGCGCAGTGCCGTTTCTGCTGGTGAGCCACTCAACCGCCAAGTGATCGACGCTTTCCAGGAAGCATTCCAATTGAATGTTCGCGATGGTTACGGGCAGACGGAAAATACCTTGCTCGTATGCATCTTGCAGGACATGGACATGAAACCCGGTTCGATGGGCAAACCGACGCCAGGAAATCGGGTTGATATCATCAATGAAGACGGGCAGCCCGCGGCGCCCGGGGAAGTTGGCGATATTGCCGTACACAAAAGTTGTCCCGCGCTGTTCCGTGAATATTACCGGGACCCGGAACGGACGCAAGCTTCATTCCGCGGCGATTGGTATTTGACGGGCGACCAGGCTTCACGCGATGAAGACGGCTATTTCTGGTTCGAAGGCCGCAGCGACGACATCATCATTTCTTCTGGCTATACAATCGGCCCGTTCGAGGTGGAAGATGCGTTGATGAAACATCCATCCGTACAGGAATGCGCAGTCGTAGCAGCCCCGGATGAAATTCGCGGCAATATCGTCAAGGCGTTTGTCGTTTTGAGAGACGGAGGCAAGCAGGACGAAGAGATGATCAAGGAATTGCAAGATCATGTCAAAGGAATTACCGCACCTTATAAATACCCACGTGTCATCGAATTTTTGACGGAGCTTCCGAAAACGACTTCCGGAAAAATCCGCCGCGTGGAATTGCGTAAGATGAACGCTTAATAAAAGCAAGCCGCGCTGAAACAAGCGCGGCTTTTTCAATGCTGTTTAAGATGCCCGGCTTTCGTCAATATATATAGGTAGACGGACATGATGGAAATCGGGAGTCCGGCTGTTTAGAGGGGGGCACCTATGGAACAATGGATTACATCGGTCATGGAAAATTACGGCTACTTCGGGATTTTCCTGCTTATTTTGCTGGAGAATGTCTTTCCGCCGGTGCCTTCTGAAGTGGTTTTGACAGCCGGGGGATTTATGACATCGACGACCAGCCTCACTGTGTGGGGAGTCATCCTGTCGGCGACGGCAGGGTCGGTTGCCGGTGCTGTCATGCTATATGGGCTCGGGCTTTTGTTGGACGTTGAACGGCTGGAGCAAATCATCGACAAACACGG
Source organism: Planococcus sp. SSTMD024 (assembly GCF_041320495.1). Lineage (NCBI taxonomy): Bacteria > Bacillati > Bacillota > Bacilli > Caryophanales > Caryophanaceae > Planococcus > Planococcus sp. SSTMD024. Next base: position 640,731 of record NZ_JBGGNS010000022.1, read on the forward strand.
CAATTGGCTGCGCCTCAAAAAAGCAGACCTTTACAACGCAGATCGCTGGTTTGACCGCTTTGGTGTTTTTGCTGTATTCATCGGTCGGCTGATTCCGCTTGTCCGCAGCCTCATATCGATTCCAGCAGGCATGTCCAATATGAAGTTCATTTTATTCCTGGCATTTACGACAGCCGGCACCTTGATTTGGAACACGGTGCTTGTCTACGCTGGACGGGCTGTTGGTGAAAACAGGGATGAAATCCTGCAACAATTGGGCGTTTATTCGAATATCGTCTATACCGTACTCATTGCCGGTGCCATTGCCGGTTTGTGGTGGCTGTTAAAAAAACGGCGCGGCGCAGGGCAGTGAATCTTATGCGATAGGCAAGTTAATCAGGAGAAGGGTGGAGGAATTTCATGAAACCGATTTTATTCATTACCCAGCAATTGCCGGAACAGGCAGTGGCGGATCTACACGATGTCTACGATGTGCGCATGTGGCCTGAAGAAGAACGCAATGCGCCGCGTGAAAAATTGCTTGAGGAAGCGAAGGAAGCGCAGGCGCTCTGGACGATGCTCGGCGACCAGATCGACCGTGAGCTGTTCGAGGCGGCGCCCAACTTGAAAATCGTTGTGAATCTGGCGGTCGGCTATAATAATATCGATCTTGATGCAGCGAGAGAACATAAAGTGATCGTCACGAATACGCCGGATGTCTTGACCGAAACGACGGCTGATTTAACATTTGCGCTCATGCTGGCGACGGCCCGCCGTCTGATCGAAGCGGAAAAAACGGTCAGAAACGGTGAATGGCAGGCTTGGACACCGATGGGATTGACCGGCCAGAACGTGCACGGCACCACTGTTGGAATCGTTGGCATGGGACGCATCGGGGAAGCGGTGTGCATGCGTGCACAAGGTTTCAACATGGAAGTCATCTATCACAACCGGACGCGCAAAAGCCTGGAAGAAGCGAAATATGCGGAACTTGATGATCTGTTGAAGCGCTCCGATTTCGTGGTGATCCTTGCCCCATTAACCGAACAAACAAAAGGCATGATCGGCGAACGCGAGCTATCCTTGATGAAAGACACTGCGATTCTTATCAATTGCGGCAGAGGCGGGATTGTCGATGAACAGGCCCTGTATGAAGCGTTGAAGAATAAGTCCATTTGGGGAGCGGGGCTTGATGTGTTCGAACAAGAGCCGCTGCCGCTGGACCATCCGCTTCAAACGCTCGATAATTTGACGGTCACGCCGCATATTGGAAGCGCAACGGTGCAGACGCGCTATGCGATGATGCAACTGAACAAAGAAGCGCTGCAAGCGTGCGCAAACAAAAAACCCGTTAAGAACCGGGTATGTTAAGGCAAACGGCCCCGAAAACCGGGGCTGTTTTTTGGATTGACTCCAGGGGTGAAGCGGCAAGGGAAGTTGAATTTTTTCGCGCGGTGAGGTAAAATAGGCTAGGTTTTTCCTGTGTCAAAGGAATGGGCCAAATCGAAAATCAGGAGGTATGATTCATGCAAAATCATACACATAATGTCTTATTGTACTATCTATACACCCCACTCGAAAATCCGGAAGAGTTTGCAGCCGAGCATTTGGCAGCCTGCAAGGAAATCGGATTGAAAGGCCGCATTCTCGTATCTGACGAAGGAATCAACGGCACATGCTCCGGCACGATCGAGCAAACGGAACAATACATGGAGATGGTAAAGAGCGATCCGCGCTTTGCTGACATCGTCTTTAAAATCGACGAAGCGGATGGCCATGCGTTCAAAAAAATGCACGTCCGTGCGAAAAAAGAGATCGTCCACCTTGGACTTGAAGAAGATATCAACCCAAATGAATTGACCGGCAATTATTTAGAGCCGGAAGAATTTTATAAATTGATGCAAGACCAGGATACGGTGGTCATCGATGCACGAAATGACTACGAGTACGACTTGGGCCATTTCCGCGGCGCAGTGCGTCCAGACGTTGAGACCTTCCGTGATTTGCCGGAATGGATCCGTGAAAACAAAGAGCAGTTCGAAGGCAAGAAAATCCTGACGTATTGCACAGGCGGCATCCGCTGTGAAAAATTCTCAGGCTGGATGAAACGCGAAGGCTTTGATGACGTCAACCAACTTCACGGAGGGATCGTCACCTACGGCAAAGATCCGGAAGTACAAGGCAAGCTCTGGGACGGGCAATTGTACGTCTTTGATGAGCGCATCGCTGTGCCGGTCAATCGCGTCGAACATACCATTGTCGGGAAAGACCATTTTACGGGAGAGCCTTGCGAGCGCTACGTGAACTGCGCCAACCCTGAGTGCAACGCGAAGATTTTATCTTCAGAAGAAAACGAACACAAATATATGCGTTCGTGCTCAGATGAATGCCGCGAGCATCCACGCAACCGCTATGCTTTCGAGCATGGCTTGACAGGCGAAGAAGTACGTCAGCGCCTTGAGGCTTTAAAAGAAACTGCACAATCATAAGCGATCGAAAAAGCCTGAACGGCAATCTCCGTTCAGGCTTTTCTTTATGGATTAATTTTCGAGTTCTTCTGCACACTCGTGGCAAATCAATTCGCCGTCGATGTAGACACCGTCCAGGAATCCGTCACGGCAATAGACATCTTTGCCGCAATTGCTGCAAGGGCCGATGAGTTCACGCATGGTGCAAGGCATTCGCGTGCACATGCATCGCGTCTTTCAAATAATCGGATAAGCCGTCTCCGTGCTGGTCAATGGTCCGGGAGAACCGGCTGTCGTTCGCGTAAAGATTGGCCAAGTTGCGGAACATCTTCGGTGTGCATTCGTAGAAGCGGTCAAGCAGATGGTAATAGGCGGCCATTTCTTTCTGGACTTCCTGTGCCTCGGCCGGTAAATGCATAAGCCCTGCTACAGCACTGTAGATGCGGTTGGCTTCCCGGTCGATTTCTTCCAAGTTCTCGGCTTCTTTCTGCGGCTTTGCTGCCTCGGGTTCTGAAGCCTCCAGAACAGAAGTTTCTTCCTTGATGTTTTCAAGGTCGTCCTTAACGGATACTTCAATTTCGGGTTTCTGGTACAGATCGATGCGATCCGGTGTATGGCGAATGGAAAATGCAGAAAACCGCTGTTCATTGCTGAGGGGGTTACCGGATGAAAACTCATCTTGCGTCATGCGTGCGCTATCGATCAATTGCTCGATGCGGAATTTCTTTTGTTCAAGCAGTTCGATATGGCGCGCCATGGCATATTCTGCATCGTAGCCATTTTTTATGATTTCCTGGATTTTCTTCAATGAGAATCCCAGTTCTTTAAGGAATAAAATTTGCTGCAGCAATTTCAAATCTTCGTCGCTGTAATAGCGGTATCGGTTCGATCCTTTATTGCTCGGTTTCATTAGATCGATGCTGTCGTAATGGTGCAGCGTCCGTACACTGACGCCTGCGATTTTTGCTACTTCTTGTACTTTGTACATTTCAATCACCTCTACTCTTGATTAGACTATGACGAATGGTCAGTGTCAACCGTTTCCTGGCAATTTTCTCGCAAAGTCGACCGAATGTGGCCGGCTTTACAAAGTTATGGAAGGAAGTTGTAAAAGCATGTAGGAGTTTTCTGTTTTGTAGGGAATAGAGTAAATAGTGAAAGCGTTTACATTTATTACGGAAAGGGGTAATTTGATGAAACTGACGAATTATGTAAATGGGAAGTTTGGACAAGAGGCGGGCGCTGATTTTGTGCCTGTCGTCAATCCGGCAACAGGCGAAGAGTTGGCAGCCGTCCGGCGTTCAACTGCTGCAGATGTAGGAAAAGCAGTAAAAGCAGCGAAAGAAGCCCAGAGGAAATGGGCGCTTGTCCCGGCACCGAAACGTGCCGATTATCTTTATGAAATCGGGCGCTTGATGAAAGAGCGGAAAGAGCACCTCGCGTCGGTGCTGACGAAGGAAATGGGAAAAGTGATCGAAGAAGGGCGCGGCGAAGTCCAGGAAGGCATCGACATGGCGTTCTATATGGCGGGCGAGGGCAGAAGGTTGTTTGGCGAAACGACGCCTTCGGAACTGGCGGATAAATTTGCGATGAGTATCCGTGCACCAATCGGGGTTGTCGGGCTCATCACGCCGTGGAACTTCCCGGTAGCGATCGCTACGTGGAAATCATTCCCGGCTATCGTGGCGGGAAATACATTCATTTGGAAGCCGGCCACGGAAACGCCGATGATGGCTTATGAAATGGCAACGATCTTCAAGGAGGCCGGCTTGCCGGATGGGGTGGCAAATATTGTATTCGGTTCCGGCTCAGAAGTCGGGACGGCGATGATCGAACACCCCGATGTCCGGGTCATTTCGTTTACCGGCTCGACCGATACAGGACGCAAAGTGGCAGAACTCGGCGGCCGCCATTTAAAGAAAGTGTCGCTTGAGATGGGCGGAAAAAACGCAGTCATCGTCATGGACGATGCGGATCTCGACCTTGCAGTGGATGGCATTCTTTGGAGTGCGTTCGGAACCGCCGGCCAGCGCTGCACGGCCTGCAGCCGCGTCATTGTCCACAAGGGTGTGAAAGAGCAGCTGCAACAGCGCTTGCTCGAAAAGATGGACAAATTGACAATCGGCGACGGCATGGACGAATCGGTCAAAGTCGGCCCGGTCATCAACAAGAAAGCGCTGGAGAAAATCCATTCCTATATTGAAATCGGCAAAGGAGAAGGCGCAGAACTCGTCAGGGGCGGTGAAATTTTAACGGGTGGCCATTACGATAAAGGCAACTATTACGCACCGACATTGTTTGCGGGCGTCACTCCGGATATGCGTATCGCCCAGGAGGAAATTTTCGGCCCGGTCATTTCCTTGATTGAAGTTGCTAGTTTCGAAGAAGCGATTGAAGTGAATAACGGCGTCATTTACGGTTTATCGAGCTCCATATTCACAGCGGATGTCAACCGGGCATTCAAAGCGCAGCGCGATTTGGATACCGGCATCGTTTACATCAACGCCGGGACAACAGGGGCTGAAATCCATTTGCCGTTTGGCGGCACAAAAGGCACCGGCAATGGCCACCGCGATTCAGGCGTCGCGGCGCTTGACGTCTTCACCGAATGGAAGAGTGTCTATGTGGATTTCAGCGGCAAACTGCAGCGTGCACAGATTGACAACGAAGCATAAAGGGGGCGGCGAAGATGAAATTTGCGGTACTCGGAGCAGGATTGATGGGGAAACAAGCGGCGCGCGATTTACTTCGCAATGAACAAGTGGAGAAAGTGATTCTGGCGGACCGGACGACGGAAAAAGCGGAAGCGTTCCGCCGGCAAATGAACGATCCACGGCTAGACATCATGAAGATGGATGCAAGCCATGACGATGAACTAAAGCAAATCATCGCGCAGGCAGATGTCGCGATCAACGCGCTATTTTATACCTTCAATGAAAAAGTGGCGAAAATTGCGATCGAATGCGGTGTTCATTCCGTCGACCTCGGCGGGCATATCGGCGGCGCCACGGATAAAGTGCTCGCCATGCATGAGCAAGCGTCCAGCCGAGGCGTCACCATTATTCCCGATCTCGGCGTTGCGCCGGGAATGATCAATATTCTAACGGGCTATGGGGCGAGCCAGTTGGACGAAGTCGAATCGATTCGCATCTATGTCGGGGGCATTCCGCTCCATCCGGAACCGCCGCTTGAATACAAACATGTTTTCTCGCTCGAAGGCGTTTTCGACCATTACACCGATCCTTCGCACGTCATCCGCAGTGGTGAATTACAAGAAGTCGAATCGCTATCGGAAATCGAGCCAATCACGTTCGAAGGCTTTAATGAATTGGAAGCTTTCCATACATCAGGCGGCACTTCGACCTTGACGAAGACGTTCCAGGATGTGGATTCGCTGGAATACAAAACGATCCGTTACCGGGGGCATGCCGATAAGTTCCGTTTGCTCGTCGAATTGGGCTTGACGAGCCGTGACGGGAAAGTGACGGCCGGCGGACATGAAGTATCGCTCCGTGAAGTGTTGCTGAAAGTGCTGGAACCGATCACTGAACTCGGGGACGAGAAAGATGCCGTGCTTTTGCGTGTCACGGTTTCTGGCATGAAACAGCAGGAGGAGTGCACATACCAATATGAAATGGTGACGATCCGCGATGAGTCGACGGGAGTGACGGCCATGGCGCAGGCCACGGCCTACAGCATTTCTGTAGTGGCGCAGATGATCGCCGATGGGCGCATCCAAAAGCGCGGCGTCTACCCGCCGGAACAAATCGTGCCGGGAGCGGAATACATTGCGGAAATGAAAAAACGAGGGGTAAACATTATAGAAACAGTGCAGCGGGCAGCGCATCACAACTAGCAAGGAGGAAAACGGCATGGATTTTGAATACAGCGAAGAACAAGAAATGCTGCGCAAAACCGTCCGGAAGTTTGTCGATGAAGAAATCATCCCCTATGTAAAAGACTGGGACACAGAAGGAAGCTTCCCGAAAGAGATTTGGCAGCGCTTAGCCGATCTCGGGCTGATGGGCGTGTGCATTCCGGAAGCTTACGGCGGCAGCGGCATGGATTATAATTCACTGGCCATCGTCTGCGAAGAGCTGGAGCGGGGCGACACCACGTTCCGCACGGCTGTCTCTGTCCATACCGGACTGAATTCACTATCGCTTCTGCAATGGGGCACAGAAGAGCAAAAGCAACAGTTTTTAATCCCTCAGGCAAAAGGCGAGAAAATCGGCGCGTTCGGTTTGACGGAGCCAGGAGCCGGCTCGGACGTGGCGGCGCTTTCGACGACCGCTAAACGCGATGGGGACGATTATGTGCTGAATGGGCAGAAAACGTGGATTTCACTATGCGATCAGGCCGACCATTTCCTTGTCTTTGCCTATGTCGATAAAGAGCAATCGCATAAAGGGATCAGCGCTTTTATCGTGGAACGTGACCGTGAAGGCTTTTCTTCCAAAGCAATCAAAGGGAAATACGGCATACGCGCCGGCAATACGGGTGAATTGTTCATGGAAGAAGTGCGCATTCCAGCAAGCAATCGGCTCGGGGAAGAAGGCGAAGGGTTCAAGATTGCGATGGCTTCGCTCGATAATGGGCGTTTCACGGTCGCTGCCGGGGCGTGTGGCTTGATGATGGCTTGTCTGGAAGCGAGCCTGGATTACTGCAAAACGCGCACGACTTTCGGCAAACCGATCGGCGAACATCAGCTGGTGCAGCAAATGCTCGCCAATATGGAAGCGGGCTATCAAATGAGCCGTTTGCTCGTCTACCGGGCGGGCGAATTGAAGAATAGCGGCAAGCGCAATACGCGCGAAACTTCGCTCGCCAAATGGCAGGCTTGCAATTTTGCGAATAAAGCGGCGGACGACGCGGTGCAAATCCACGGCGCTTACGGCTATTCCGATGATTATCCGGTTGCCCGCTACTTGCGCAATTCCAAAGCGCCGGTCATTTATGAAGGCACACGGGAGATCCATACGATCATGCAGGCAGATTATGTACTCGGCAAGCGGCAAGACAAAGAATTGAATCGCATGCTGCCTGCCTGGCCATTCGAGTAAAGCGGGTTGCCGCGCCTAGAAAATCGGCTTTTTTCGGCACAACTAAAAAAGAGCGGGCACAGCGCCCGCTCCTTCGCCTGCCGGTTAGCAGCCGGCAGTTTTTTTACGTGAAAATATCTTCTTCGTTCGGCACAAGCAAATTGAGCTTTCCCGGTTGAACACGGATCGAGGCCGGCGTCTTCATGTAGATTTCGCCGTCGGTGTCGATATCCATCGGGGCGTCTGTGCGAATGTCGATTTCGCGGCCCTGCAGGTGAATGATGTGCTCGAGGTCCTCTGCAGTCAGGTTTGGTTTGGATAATGAAAACCATTCCCGGATGGCGGCGAATGAGGAGCTTTGGATGATGAAGATATCCAATAGCCCATCGGCCGGGTCGATGCTTTGCATCGGAAACAGATGCGTGCCGATGGACTTGCCGTTCATGGCCAAAACCAAAACGGCTTGTTCTTCATATTCCTGTCCGTCAATCGATATCGCTACATTAAATGGTTCTGCTTGCCTCATCGTCTGCATTGCACTCATGAAATAGCTCAGCTTTCCATAGCGTTCCTTCAGATCGGGATCGATATTGAAGGAAGCGTCTGTAATTAAGCCAATGCCTGCAAAGTTCAAAAACGTTCCCTCGTTGATGGTGGCCGTGTCGACTTGCTGCAGATTGCCTTGGCTCAAGCTTTTCGCTGCCTCGTCCAGGTACAGGGGGATATTCATCGTGCGCGCAAAATCGTTGCACGTTCCGCTCGGCAAAATTCCGAGTGGCGGCGGATTGTCGATTGAGCTGAGTGCATGTGCAGCCAGATGGACTGTACCGTCGCCGCCTGCGACAAATAACGCGTCGGCGCGCCCTGCGGCAGAACGGCAGACCGATTCCAGTTCTTCCGGGGAATCGGTCTTGATCAGTTCCAGTGTCTTCGACGCTGCGGCGAGTTGCGGAACGGCCAAGCCCATAACCGCATCTAGCGTGGACGCACCTGCCTCTGCATTATACAATAATACGGAATGCGTGAATCCGGCCATGCGTAAGTCCTCCATTCTTTATCATTACTCAACCATTCCACTAATGGAGGGCGAGTAAACGCATCCGGGGAATTCCGTAAAAAGGAGTGCTCATATGACAAAAAAATTATATTACGACGATCCCTATATAAAGGAAATAATGGTTCAAGTGGCCGAATCGGCAAGTGATGAAAGAGGGTACTATGTAGTTCTCGACCAGACCTGCTTTTATCCGGAAGGGGGCGGACAGCCAGCAGACCACGGAATGATCGGAGCGGCCGCAGTGCAAGATGTGCAGAATCATGACGGGGAAGTGCGCCATTACCTGGACTGCAAGCTGGAGCCTGGCGAATACGAAGCGGTGCTCGATTGGCACAGAAGGTGGGATCATATGCAACAGCATGCCGGGCAGCATCTTTTGAGCGCGTTGTTAGAAGATCGCCATGGTTACCGAACTACCAGTTTCCATCTCGGGCAAGAGCGGGTGTCGATCGATTTGCATCAAGCATCCATTGGCCGAGAAACTTTGCGGCAAGTGGAACTAGAAGCCAATCGGATCATTAGCCGGCATTTGCCGATCCGCACGCGTTTCGTAAATGAACAGCAACTTGAGACATTGGATCTCCGCAAGCCGCCCGCTGTCATGGGCGACATCCGCCTGGTGGAAATGGAAGGCATCGATTTGAATGCCTGCGGCGGCACACATCCTGACAATACGGCGGGCATCGGGCTGTTGAAAATTATCGGCACGGAAAAAGCGAAAGGCGGCACGCGGCTCTATTTTCTATGCGGTGAGCGCGCCCTTGAATATTTCGGCAAGTTGAGCGACACAGGCGATGCGTTAATCGGAAAACTGAATGCCCCGCTTGCAGAACTGGTGCAGGCTGCAGATGTTTTGCTGTCAGAAAAAATTGCAGCCGACAAGGAAATTGTGGAATTGAAAAAACAACTTCTGCTAGTTGAAGCAAAAGCCCTGTCCCCGGAAGAGGGCGTCCTAGTCCGGAATTTCGGCGACCGGCCAGTCAAGGAATTGCAGCAACTGGCCCGACTGGCAACTGAAGAATACCCGTCTGCCTGTGTATTGCTTGCGGCAGAGACAGAAAGCCGGATTCGATTGGTATGTGCCCGGGGCGATGAATCTTCTGCCGACATGCGGGATACCTTGAAGCGCTTGCTGGCTGAGACAGACGGTAAAGGCGGCGGTACCGCTGCACTTGCGCAAGGGGGCGGCAGTACAGAAGCGCCGTTCGAACGCTTCCAGGAAATCTTCAACGAAATTCATGCGACTGGCTGAACCTATCTTGTAACTTTTTAGAGGGGGGAAGGGTCTAATGGATAAATGGCATGGGAAAGGTCGTGGTTTTCGTGAAATGGAGCAGAGCTTGGTGGATAGCGGTGATTCTCTTGGTGTTTTCCGGCGCAGCGTTTGTGGTGCTGACGGAAAATGTGGCCATCAGCGGTTCGTCCACAGCCCTATCGGAATCAGGGTGGCGGGCGAATTTTTCAGCGCCGCTGGATCCCAATGCGATTGAGAAAGGAGCCGTTTATCTCACGGACGCAGATGGCCGAAAGCTTGATCTGGATATGCGCCTTGCGAATGGCGGCCGGACGCTTGAAGTTCCGGACATCGCTAGCGGAGATTACACGCTTCATGTTACCAAATCCGCCTTATCGAGCAGCTTCTTGAAAACCCTGTCGACAAACCAGCTCGAGTTCACGATACAAGACGAAGTCCAGAATCTGGCTGGGGAAGAAGAGCTGCGCACTTATTTCGCCCGCTTGCTGAAGCTCCAAAAAGATAACCCGTTCTATCGCGGCTTCGGCGAAGGGGTGGATGAAGCGGAAGACAGCGCCTCGGGCGAAGCGGGCGGAATGGGAGGCGGAGACCATTCGACAACCAATAACCAAGTCGAAGGCATCGATGAAGGGGATATTGTGCAAACGGATGGTGACTATCTTTATTCTGTCAACGAGTCGCGCGTTATGATCTCGGATGTCAGGGATCCCGAAAATATGGCTCTTGCGACAGTACTGGAGTTTGACGGAGAGACGTATCCAGAGGAATTATTTTTATCGGACGACACGCTTATTGTCATTTCAAGCCGCTTTTCGCTCATGGAAACCGAAGGAGAAGCGGAAATGGGGAGTTTCATGCCTTATTCAGGAATGACCGTCGTCTCGCTTTATGATATAGCTTCGCCCGACAATCCGGAGCTGATCCGCGAATTCGGCAACGAAGGCACATTCAATAATGCAAGGCTATCAGGCGGCATCTTGCATTATGTCAGCAATGTGTTTCCGAATTACTGGATATTGGAGGAGCAGCCGGATGTTGAGCTGCGGCCAAGGCTATTCGATTCCGCACAAGGCGGAGAGCTTGAACCCTTGCCTTACGAAGACTTGACCATCTTGCCCGGGACGATGGAAGGGAGCTACAGCGTCATCGCCTCCATCAGCTTAGAAGCCCCTGAGTCCAATGAAATTTCCACAAAAGGCTTTTTGGGCGGCAATGAACAGCTGTACATGAACGAGCAGCATCTTTATTTGACTGCTTCCGCTTTCGAGACGGCTGAAGGGGAGTTTGAAGACACGGCGCTTTGGGTCCCGCAACAAGCGGATACGGAAATCTTCAAATTCGGCTTGGACGGAGTCGCGGTGGAGTTTATCGCTTCGGCTCGCGTGCAAGGCTCCCTGTTGAACCAGTTTTCGATGGATGAATTCGAAGGCCATTTCCGTTTGGCGACAACAGAAGGCGTCGCTTGGGCACCGGCTTCCGAACCGAAAAACCATCTATTCATTTTAAACGAACAATTGGAGCAGGTCGGTTCGGTGGAAAACTTGGCGCCGAGTGAACGCATTTATTCGGTCCGCTTTATCGGCAGCAAAGCCTATATGGTGACGTTCCGTGAGACCGATCCGCTGTTTGCGATCGATGTCTCAGATCCTGCCGCGCCAGAAATATTGGGGGAATTAAAGATTCCAGGATTCTCCAATTACTTGCATCCGCTTGATGACAAGCATTTAATCGGTTTCGGCTACGACACAAAAATCGAACCAGTCAAGGGGGGCGGTGAGCCGCGCATCGTGACCGGCGGGATGAAGATTTCATTATTTGATGTCAGCGATATGAGTGACCCGAAAGAAACCGATACGGAAATCATTGGCGGCCCGGGCACTTATTCCGCTTTGCAGTACGACCACAAGGCTTTGTTCCGTCATGAAGCACAAAGCTTATTCGGCTTTCCGGTATCGATTTACACTGGAGACGGAACTGAGTACATTGAATTTCAGGCAGAGGGGGCGTTGATTTACTCGATCACGCCTGAAGGCATCGAGCTATCAGCCGATTTGACCCGTCCCTCAGGCCAGCCTTATGAAGACTGGAATGCATCGGTCCAGCGCCTGGCTTATGCAAAAGACGCTATGTATACAGTGGCGAATGCAGAAGTCCGAAGCTACCGCTTGTCCGATTTTGAACCACTAGGCATTTTGCCGCTGCAATAAACATGATGGACAGGAGCGAATCTCTTTTAAAGAGATCCGCTCTTTGTCGTTTCCGGCCTGAGCAGTATTTAAAATGTACGTTTGTACTTACAGAAAGAGGGAATAACAAAAGTATTCTGACATCAGTAACATAGGAGGGAAAAATATGAAGGCAGTAACGTTTCAAGGAACGAAAGACATGCAAGTCAAAGAAGTCAAAGACCCGGAACTCCAGAAACGTGACGACATCATCGTAAAAATAACTTCCACCGCTATTTGCGGAACAGATTTGCACATTTATCAAGGGGCATTGCCCACTACCAAGAATACCGTCATCGGCCATGAACCGATGGGCATCGTAGAAGAAGCGGGTCCGGATGTCACCAAAGTGAAAAAAGGCGACCGCATCGTACTCCCATTTAATGTGAGTTGTGGCCATTGCTTTTATTGCTCACATGAAATGGAAAGCCAATGCGACAACTCAAATGGCAACCCCCATTTCGATACGGGCGCCTATTTCGGTTTGACGGAGCGTTATGGCGATTATTCAGGAGGGCAGGCTGAATATTTGCGCGTACCGTATGCTAATTTCATGCCATTGGTTATCCCGGAGTCTTCGGAGCTCGAAGACGAGCAGGTCTTGTTCTTGTCAGATGTACTGCCGACAGCTTGGTGGAGCGTCGAGAACGCAGGCGTAAAAGAAGGCGACACGGTCGTCGTACTCGGCTGTGGGCCGATTGGGCTCATGACCCAGAAGTTTGCCTGGATGAAAGGGGCAGCACGCGTCATTGCGGTAGATGAATTGCCATACCGCATGGAAAAAGCGAGAAAAATGAATAATGTGGAAATCGTCGACTTCAGCCAGCATGACAATACAGGGGCGCTGATCCATGAAATCACTAAAGGCGGCGCGCGTGTCGTCATTGATTGTGTAGGGATGGACGGGAAAAAATCGACTGCCGAAGCTGTTCAGCAGAAATTGATGCTGCAAGGCGGGACGCTAAGTGCAATCGATATCGCGAAAGATGCCGTCAGCAAATTCGGGACCATCCAATTGACGGGCGTCTACGGATTGACTTACAACCAATTCCCGCTCGGCAACCTGTTCGAGCGCAACGTGACGATGAAGATGGGGCAAGCGCCGGTCATCCATCTGATGCCGATGCTCCTCGACAAGATCGAAAAAGGCGAGTTCGATCCGCGCGAGATCATCTCCCACATCGTGCCGCTCGAACAAGCGAGTGAAGCGTACCGGATATTCAACGACCACGAAGACGAATGCACCAAAGTCATTTTAAAACCATAAAGATGCCGATGAAACGCTCCGGTAACCGGAGCGTTTTAATTTTGCCTTGCCTGCGGTATGATGGTACAGAAGAAAAAGGGGGAAGACCAGATGGCCGAAATATCGGAAGTCAGAAGAGAACTTGCGCTGGATTGTTTTCTCTTGGCCGGAAAAGTCATGATGGAGAGCGGCGCGGAGACTTACCGGGTGGAAGATACGATGATCCGGATGGCGGTTTCGCAAAATATGATGGACTCCCATTGCTTTGTGACTCCAGCGGGCATCATGTTTTCCCCGAGCAATGATTTACCGACGCGCTTTGTCCGCATCCATGGGCGGCGTACCGACCTCGAACGGGTAGCACGCGTCAATGCCGTCTCGAGGCGTCTCGTTGCAGGCCAGCTGACTTTGCAGCAGGCGTATGAAGAAATGACGGAAATCGAAAAAAACCATTACCTGTTCCCTTTATGGCTGCAAGTCCTTGCAGCTGCGGTTGCCAGTGCCTGCTTCCTGATTTTGATGGGCGGGGGCTGGGCGGACATTCCGTTCGCGTTCCTGATCGGTGGAATCGGCTTTTACATTGTGGAAATGGTGCTTGTAAAAACGAGGGTCAAGTTTTTCGCGGAATTCATTGGAGCGGTCGCCATCGGTACTTTGGCGGTGCTCGTAGTATACAGCGGCTTCGGAAACGATCCCGATACGATCATCATCGGTTCGGTCATGCCGCTCGTGCCCGGTTTGCTGATCACCAACGCAGTGCGCGACATGATGGCCGGTCATTTTGTGTCCGGGCTATCGATGGGTGCAGAAGCTTTTCTGACGGCATTCGCCATCGGGGCCGGCATCGCCATCGTATTGTCATTTTAAGGAGGAGATCGAATGAACTGGCCTTTGGAGGCATTTCTAAGTTTTTTGGCAGCCGGCGCATTCGGCATCATTTTCAATATCCCAAAGAAGACACTGATCAGTTGCGGCCTTGTCGGGATGAGCGGCTGGCTTTTCTACCGGAGCTATTTCCTCATGTTCGATGATCCGATCCAAGCGACATTCATCGGTGCTTTCATTGTTGCAATCGTTGCGCACATCTTGGCAAAAATCTTTAAAATGCCGATGATCATTTTCAGTGTCGCCGGCATCATTCCGCTCGTTCCCGGAAGCCGGGCATACAATGCGATGCGCAATATCGTGGAGAACGATTACATGGAAGCGGTCGACTTCGCTGTGCAGGCGTTGATGATTTCGGGCGCCATCGCCATGGGGTTGGTATTCGCAGAAGTGCTCATGCAATTGTATTTCAAGTATCAGGCACGACGGACTCAGAAAAAAATGGGCTTCACCCAGGAATAATTCATAAAACAACGGGCTGCCAGCTTTGCGGGCGGTCTTTTTTTGTGAAAAATAATGTACGAAGAACCTTGAACGAACGCCTCAATCCGACGTTAACCCCGGGAAGCGATTCCCCAGCTAGCCGGCAACTGACTATAGAAGCAGATCTATCTAATCATGCTCGACACATTGAAGTTTCTCAGCCGTCCAGCGCCACGGGTGAGCCGACGCCATCGATAGAAAGCTTAATAAAAACATCGTGTACGCAGCCTTGCTCAACTTTCGCTACGCTCAAGCATCGCCAATTCATTGGCTTGCGGCCAAAGGCCAACCCAAAGCAGGGCAGCGAATACCTGAGTGATGCTATCTCCGATGATTTCAAATCTTTCTACCAAATCTCCAGTCCTAGCACATAAAAAATCCCCAAACCGCGGATTGTCCACAGTCTGGGGAGAGAGATTATTTTATCCATTTTTCGAGTTCCTGGGCGTTCATCGGACGGCTGATGATATAGCCTTGGATGCTATTGCAATCCATCACCCGAAGCAATTCCAGTTGCTCGTTCGTTTCGACGCCTTCAGCGATCACTTGGAAATCGAGCGATTTGCCGAACTGGATCATGCCGTTGATCATTTTCTGCATTTTTTCCTGCTTCGTAATCGATTGGATGATGGTCCGGTCGATCTTCAAAGAAGAAATTGGCAATAGCAGCATATAACGGAAAGATGCATAGCCTGTCCCGAAATCATCGAGTGCAAATTGCACCCCTTGCTGGTTCAGGCGGTTCATTTGCTGCATGATCGGCCGTTCCGCTTCCGCTTCAAGGGCAAACTTCTCCGTGATCTCGATCATGAGGGAATGGGGATCGCAATTATTCGCTTTTATTTGCTCGATCAGCATGCTCGCCATGTCCTTATCACGGAATTCGCGGATGGAGGAGTTGATGCTGATGCGCAAATTAATGCCTTTTGCTTTCCACTCTTTCAGCTGCATGCAGGCGGTCTCCAATACGAAACTGCCGATTTCATGGATCATGCCATTTTCTTCCGCAATCGGAATGAGTTCATCAGGCGTTACAACGCCAATTTCATCATCATTCCAACGGACGAGCGCTTCCACGCTTTCAACATTGCCGGTCGAAAGGTTGACTTGCGGCTGGTACAGCAATTGCAGGTTTTTTCGGTCCAGTGCATGGACAAGGCGTTTTTCAATGAGCGCTTTCCGGTTCAGGCGTTCGTGGTCGTCGGCCGTCAACGTGGAAATGGCACTGCCGCCGCGTTCTTTGACTTTCTTGATCGTCGCATAGGAAGCTTTGATCAAGTGGACGAAGCTTTGCTGGTCTTCCGGATATTTCGTGATAGCCCCGCTGACGGTCAAGGGAACTGCCGTGCCGCCGATATAGATTGGGTGCTGCTGCAAATAGGGCAGGAACCCTTCGATGAACCAGTTTGGCAAGGGCGTGATCAACGCAAATTCATGAAGCCCTGCGCGTGTAATCAATGAATCCGAGAAATACATGCGCAAGCGTTTCGTGAATTCGATGAGCAGTTCATTTTCCGTATCCGTATCCGATACGTCACGCAAGGTGTAGAACCGGTCGATGTCGAGGAACAGGAAAGAAAAATGGCGGCCTTCCTTGATATGTTCCGCGACAGCCTGTTCAAGGCGGTGGCGGTTTTCAAGCCCTGTAATCGGGTCGATAAATGCGATTTCCTCGAGGTGCTTTTGGGCATGCTTCGTTTCGGTGATGTCTTTTTCAAGGAAAATGTAATATGCATCTTCCGCCGATAATTGCATCGGAATCGCCGTCAAGTCGACCCAATAAGTATCGCCGTCTTTTGTTGCTTTTTTCGCTTCGCCGTTCCATACATGCCCATTTTTTAAGCTTTCCAGGATCGAATCGACAAACTCGAGGTCTTCTTCGCTGTCATGGAACATCTGCCATACAGGTTTGCCGAGTACGCGTTTTGGTGTCCACTTGCTGAGCTTCAGGAAATGGGGGTTTGCGTAAGTGACCAGGAACTCTTGGTCGAAATACGTCATCATGAACGAATCATCCAGCCCGTGGCGAAGGTGGCTTAGTTCCCTTGCGGCCGAGCCGGCGCTTACGCTATCATCGATTTCATAGATGGTCAGAAGAAAACGCTCGCCGTGCGATGTGAATGCTTTCGTGACGATCGTGGAATAGCTTTGCCCGCCGCTTCCAAGGCCAATTTCCATGTTTTCGAACCGTACCGGGTTTGTGCTTTCCAATAGCATTTCCCAAGGCTGCTTATGGAGTGCGGCTTGTTCTGGATTCATATAGGAAAAGGGTTGGCCTTTAGCGGTTTCCGTATTTAGTTGAAAGATGCGTTCGGCGTGCCCGTTGAACCAAGTGATGAGTCCTTCATGATCAAAAATGATGATGGGGAAGGGAATATGGTTATATGCTAGGGTTTGTGCCAAAAAATCCTGCTTTTCACTCATTAACTGACGCTCCTTAACCGTTTTGTACTTTCATTATAAAGAAGAAAAGGTCTTTCGTCACTACTTTACAAAAATATAACTCGGGAATTTTAGCACATAAATCATACTATCCTTTTTCACCCTCACATGAGAGAATAGGCATGATTCGGTTGAAAATAGAGGGAAACGACTAATTTGTCCCGATTACAAAGGCTTCAAACGATAAAAAGAGTTGGAATAGGCCAATTCGTCACGGGTTGGTTTTTTCATATGGAAGGAGTGCTGGCGAATGGAACGGCTAAAGGGAGTGTCCATGATACTGATAGGAGCGATGTTGTGGGGAGCGACCGGGCCGCTCATGGAATGGACGCTCGATGTCTACCCGATCACTGTGCCATTTCTATTGACCATCCGGCTCATTGTCGCGGGCATCGTGCTGTTGTTGTTCTTGAAAATGAAGAAGGTGAAAGTGACGTCGATTTTCCGGCAAAAGATATGGACGCGTCCTTTATTGATCTTTTCAGTGGCCGGCATGCTCGGCGTCCAATATAGTTTCGTTGCGGCAATCGATACAAGCAATGCCGTCTTTGCCACATTGATGCAGTTTCTTGCACCCGTCTATGTCATCGTCTTCATTTCGCTGCGCCTTCGCAAATGGCCGCCTGTCTATCAAGTGCTCGGCATGCTCGGCACACTCGCCGGCTTGTTTTTATTATTGACGGATGGGCGCTTGGATTCCCTGGTTATCAGCGGGGAAGCGCTGTTCTGGGGAGTTCTTGTCGGCTTGGCGTTCACGTTCTACACGCTGTATCCTGCACGGCTGATGCAGGAATGGGGCGTCTTGTTAGTCGTCGGCTGGTCGATGCTGTTCGGCGGGATCTTTCTCGGGCTCATCAACCCAATTTTCCTGTCGGATGAATGGGGGCTGTTGGCAGACCCGACGCTCATTTTGGCGATCATTGCGATTATCCTGGTCGGCACGATGGCGTTTGTTCTGTTCCTTAGCAGCATGCGATTCATCTCGCCGGTGGAGACGAGTATTTTGTCTGCGATGGAGCCATTGACGGCGATGGTCATCTCGCTTGTCTGGTTCGGCCATTTTCTTTCCCCGCTGCAAATCGGTGGTGCTTTTCTAATGTTGGTATTCGTTACTTGGCTATCGTTTGCCGGCAACAAAAAAACAGGGGAAGCAAGCTCGTGATCAAGGTTCTTTATAGGGGGCATGCAGCAAAACGCTGCGTGCTTTTTTTATTTTAAGCTCAACATCATCCTGTTTTAATGCATGACAAAAAAAGGGATATCCCTACCTGATATCTGAAAATTATGGCATACTAGTTTTAAATAAGGTTCGAGTTTCGAAATGTTCAGGAGGCACCTTTATGAAAACTGTTTTTTCTTATACCAAACCCTATTCATTTTTGATCGGCGTCGCCTTGTTCCTGATGCTCCTGGAGCTGGCCGTGGAGCTTTTGCAGCCATTGGTCATAGCGAGCATCATCGATGACGGCATCGTGGCAGGGGACCAGGACACGATCATTCGCCTAGGGCTTGTGCTCATGGGCTTGTCATTGATCGCTTTTTTATCGGGTGTCGTCAATTCGTATTTCGCTTCCCATGTCTCCCATAGCTTTTCATTTGATGTCAGGCGGGAAGTTTACGGGCGCGTCCAGTCGTTCTCGCTCGCGATGTTCAATAAATTTCCGGCATCAGGCCTCATCACGCGGCTGACGAGCGATGTTCAATTGATCCAGCAAGTGCTGTACATGAGCTTGCGCATCATGCTGCGCGCGCCGCTGCTCGTCATCGGCAGCATGGTCATGGCGTTTGTCGTCAATGCGCAATTGGCGATTTATTTGATCATTGTCTTCCCGATTTTGCTGGCGTTTTTATACGTCATGGTGAGAAAAGGCGTCGTCTATTTCAGTTTTGTGCAGCAGCGGCTTGATAAGGTCAACCGCATGGTGCAGGAAAACCTGCAGGCGGTCAGGCTGATCAAAGCATATTTGCGCGGCAAGTATGAAGCGAACCGCTTCTCGGAAGTGGCGGGTGCGCTTAAGACCGATACGGTCAAAGCGTTCCGGATCATGGAAATCATTTTGCCGATCCTGCTTTTCGGCATGAACGTGTCGCTTCTGGCGGTTATCTGGTTCGGGGCTTTTGAGATCCAGGGCGGCGATGCACAAATCGGTGAATTGGTCGCCATCGTCAATTACGCGATGCGCATGACGGGCGCATTTTCGATGTTTTCATTTATCATCATGGCCTTTGCGCGCGCCAAGGCATCCTCTGACCGCATCGAGGAAATCCTTTTGGCAGAGGATGGCGGCGAGGAATTGGATGGTGCGACTGTGCCGGTCGAAGAAGGGACCGTCCGTTTTGATGATGTTTCCTTTACGTATCCGGGTACTTCGAGAAGAGTGCTTCAACACATCAGCTTTGAGCTGGCGCCTCGTGAGAAGCTCGCCATTATGGGGGCGACGGGATCCGGCAAAACCTCGCTGTTGCAGCTGATTCCGAGATTCTACGAAGCGACAGAAGGAAGCGTATCGGTGCACGGCCGAGATGTTCGCGAGTGGAATCTTCAAGAACTGCGCAAGACGATCGGGCTCGTGCCCCAACAATCGATGCTCTTTACCGGCAGCATTTCCGATAACCTGTCGTGGGGCAAAGAACAGGCGGAGCTTCCGGAACTTACGGAAGCCGCGGAAAAAGCCCAGATTGACGAGACGATCCAGCGCTTCCCGAAAGGCTACGAAACGCGCGTTGGCCAAAAAGGCGTCAATTTATCCGGCGGCCAGAAGCAGCGCTTGTCGATCGCCAGGGCATTGGTCCGCAAACCGTCGATTTTAATTCTTGATGACAGCACAAGTGCGCTTGATGTGAAGACTGAATCTGCGCTGTGGGCGGAGCTCGACAAAGAACAAGCGACGACGCTGCTGGTCACGCAGAAAGTGCGGACGGCGATGCGCGCAGACCGCATCCTGCTATTGGAAGACGGCGTCGCATCGGCTTATGGTACACACGACGAACTATTGAATATGTCTCCTTTGTATCGTGAAATCGCACAGTCCCAGCAAGCAGAGGAGGTGGATGAATATGTTTGATGCAATTCGCCGGCCTTTTGGCTATGAGCCGGTATTGACGAAAGAAGATTTAAAGAAATCACCGGATAAGAAGAACGAACGCGCAAAAAACTGGAAATCCACCTTACTGCGGATCTGGAAGCTGGTGGACGAACAGCGTACGCTATTGATCGTGGTCCTTGCGCTTGTGTTCATCAGTTCCGCGATGGCACTGCTCGGTCCGTTTTTGATCGGTTATATCATCGATACGTATATTGTGCCAGGGGCATTCGAAGGCATGGGTTTGATCATCGGCTGGCTCATCATGGTCTATGTGCTCCATTCGGTTTCTCTCTACTTGCAGAACTATTGGATGGTCGGCATCGCCCAACAAGTCATCTATCAAATGCGCGCGGGGCTGTTTGGCCATTTGCAGCGCTTGCCGGTATCGTTTTTCGATAAGCGCCAGCACGGCGAATTGATGAGCCGTGTGACCAACGATATCGAAAACGTTTCATCGACGCTCAATACGTCGTTCATCCAGGTGTTCTCGAGTATCTTGACGCTGGTCGGGACGGCAGTGGTGATGGTGATGCTCAGCCCGATTCTCACCGTCCTGACATTCATCATCATCCCCCTTATGTACTGGTCGATTCGGTGGATTACCAAGCGCACGGGCCGTTTGTATAAAGAACAGCAAAAGGCGGTCGGTGATCTGAACGGCATGATCGAAGAAACCATTTCCGGGCAAAAGATCGTCAAAGCCTTTTCCCAGGAAGACCGCGTCATGGATGAGTTTCTTGTCAAAAGCGAACGCCTTCGCCGCACCGGTTTCTGGGCTTGGACATACGCCGGGTTCATTCCGAAAGTGATGAACTTCCTGAACAACGGCAGCTTCGCTCTTGTTGCAGGCATCGGTGGCTTGCTTGCTTTGAACGGTTCGGTCACAATCGGCGTAATCGTCATTTTCACCGAATATTCCCGCCAGTTTACGCGGCCATTGAACGATTTGGCAAACCAATTCAATACGGTGCTCTCGGCCATTGCGGGAGCGGAACGCGTCTTCGCCATTATGGACGAAGCGGAAGAAGCGGACGATACGAAAAACAATACCGAGAAGCGGCTTGAAGGAAAAGTTGAATTCGATAATGTATCGTTCAAATACGAAGGCGCGGAGGAAGAATGGACCATCCGCAATTTGAGCTTTACGGTGGAAACCGGGCAGACGGCGGCATTCGTCGGCGCGACGGGTGCCGGCAAAACGACGGTCATGCAGCTTTTGGCCAGGTTTTACGATGTCGATGAAGGCGAGATCCGCATCGATGGCACACCGATTGGTGAAATGCCGCGCGAAACTTTGCGCAAGCAGATTGCGTTCGTCTTGCAGGATCCTTTCCTGTTCGAAGCTTCAGTCAGCGACAACATCCGCTACGGCAAACTTGATGCGAGCGACGAAGAAGTGGTGGAAGCGGCGAAACAAGCCAATGCCCATGACTTTATCTCCAAACTCCCGGAAGGCTATGACACCGTGCTATCTGGTGACGGTTCGATGATCAGCCAAGGGCAGAAGCAACTGCTGTCGATCGCCCGGGCGCTTATCGCCGATCCGGTCATTTTGTTGCTGGATGAGGCGACAAGTTCGATCGACACCGTGACAGAGCTGAAGATCCAGGAAGCGCTCGAACGCCTTATGGAAGGGCGCACAAGTTTCGTCATCGCCCACCGTTTGAATACGGTGAGAAAGGCGGATTTCGTCTATGTCATGGAGCTCGGCAAACTGGTCGAAGCGGGCAGCCAGGCCGAATTGCTGGAAAAAGGCGGCTTGTATGCCACCATGCTGGCAGACGCCAAACTATAGCGAAACCTAAGCAGAAGTCGGGATCTTTCCCGCCTTCTGCTTTTTTAATGGAAATGACGAGGCAGCGGAAGAATTCTTAATTTCAGGAATCAGGTGGCGGCAAGCGCTTTGGGCGGTTATGATAAGAAGAAAAAGGAAGGCGGGATGGAAATGGAATTGTCCCTGTCGATTGCGTCGTTTCCGCTTGATGCGGAGACTGCCGGGGAAATGGAGCGGTTGATTGACGGCGAGCCGGAAGAATGCCGGACCCTGCTGCAGAATGAACTATGGCAAAAACCGTTTGCGAAAGGGTTCGCGGTGCTGGCCTATACCAATAGCGGGGAGCTGGTGGCCTGTGCGGCGGCGGCGGATCTGGTCGGTTTGCATCATTACGAATGGTCGGCGTTTGTCTCACCGGATTACCGCCGGCTTGGGCTGGCGACGGCCTTGGCTGACGGCGTGCAGCATTCACTCGAACAGCGGGGGGCGGAAAGCGAACTCGCGGCATTCACGGAACAGAGTGCATCGGATAGCTGGTTGAAAAGTCTTGGCTATCAATGTTCTTTTCAGGAATTGCAGTTTGAAGCGCAGCCGCTTTCAGCGTACCAATTTGCTGAGGCGGTTGATATCATCCCCTACGAAGATCAATATGCGGGCGAGTTGGCGGATCTTCTGCGCGAGGCATTTGATGAATCGGTCCTTCCGGTGCTCGAGCACAATTTGGAAGACCCGGAGCGCCACGTTTATTTGATGCGGCAGGAAGGCAAGCTCGTGGCGACGGCTACATTGAGCAGTGAAGATCAGGCGTTGTGGGTGACTGCGCTTGCGGTCGCGCCGGACATCCAGCGCTCAGGCTATGGCCAGGCATTCTTGAAGTGGGCACGGCATTTGGCGCATCAGAAAAAACTGGCGCGCGTGCTGGTCGAAGTGGAAACCGAAAATGCGGCGTGGCCGGTTTACGAGAAGGCGGGCTTTGCAAAGTTATCGACCATTTCCTATTGGCAGCGCGTGCTGCAATAAAAAAACGTCCAGCGGTAACCCGCCGGACAGTTATTTTTGGGGCTTATTGATTTGTTTGTTCGTAATTTTTATCGGAGCCGTCTGCATAGTCTATTTCAATTTCGATTTTCTTGAAGCCGGGGTCGATGCCGAACGCTTCGACGATTTGGCTGATGACTTCATCATCCGGCGTATCAGGGGTTAAGTTCAACTGGGATAAGCCTTGTTCCATTTCATTGAAAGCGTCATCGCCTGTCAGGTCAACACCGTCGATTTTATTCTCATATTCGGCCTCTACCTGACCGCGCTCTTCTTCGTAGCTAAGATCTAGGGCATCATCCTGGTCTGGCATATCGACATCAACGGACAAGTCAGTAAATCCGTAAGTTTCGCCGTCCGTAGTTCCTTCAGTTCCGCCGCTTGGCGAAGCATCTTCAGTTGATTCGGCCTCTGGCGCTGTCGTTTCTTCAGGTGCCTCATCTGTTACAGGCTGCGTGACTTCCTCGTCATCGCCGCAAGCAGTTAGGGCAAGTGCAGCGGACATGATAAGAGCTGGGAAGATCAATTTTTTGTTTTTTATCATAGTATACAAACTCCCTCTCAATTTTAAGTGTTTACAGCTCTATTCCCGAATTTATGGAAGATAAGCAATGGAAATATGGAAAAGGTATCGCACAATAGTAATCAAGAGCAGAGTCGAGCACAAGCCGAGCTTGAATGGAGCCATTGAAATGGACAAATACAAAAACGGGCAGAATATCGCCGCTGCTAACGAACAGAATATCCGCACGGATTTCAAGGAAAGCATGACCTACGGCGATTATTTGCATCTCGACAAGCTATTATCAGCACAGGACGGCGTCAGCGGGCATCACGATGAATCGCTTTTCATCATCATCCATCAAGTATCGGAACTGTGGATGAAGCTGATCCTGCATGAGTTGTCAGCGGCCATCCGCCACATCGAAGCAGACGATCTGCAGCCGGCGTTCAAGCAATTGGCACGAGTATCGCGCATCCAATCGCAGATCATCCAAGGCTGGGATGTGCTGTCGACCTTAACGCCTGCCGAATACTTGGAGTTCCGGGATGACCTCGGCAATGCGAGCGGCTTTCAGTCCTACCAGTACCGCATGATTGAATTTGCGCTCGGCTATAAAACGAAGCATGTCTTGAGCATTTACGAAAAAGACCCAGTCTTGCACGAGCAGTTAACAGAAGCATTCCATGCACCGGGCTTATATGATGCCGCCATCCAAAAATTGGCGCGCAGCGGATTTGAGATTGACGAAAGTGTGCTTTCGCGGGATGTCAGCACAGTATATGAACCGAATGACAGCGTCCGTGAAGCGTGGAAGGAAATTTACCGCAATGTCGACGAGCATTGGGAGTTGTATCAATTGGCTGAGAAATTGGTCGATATCGAAGATTGGCTGCAGCAATGGCGTTTCCGCCACATGAAGACCGTAGAACGGATTATCGGCTTCAAACAGGGGACAGGCGGGTCGTCTGGCGTCAATTATTTGAAAAAAGTATTGGATCAATATTTCTTCCCGGAACTTTGGCAAATCCGGACAGACGTCTAATAGAGGAGGCTGGCTTATGGAGATTTTTGCGCATCGCGGAAGTTCGGGCACACATCCCGAAAATACGCTGCCTGCTTTTGTGGAAGCGGCGGCCTTGCCGGTTCACGGGGTGGAACTGGATGTTCATTTATCGAAAGACGGGGAGCTTGTCGTCATCCATGATGAAAAAGTGAACCGCACCACCAATGGCAAAGGCTATGTAAAAGACATGCCACTTGCCGAATTGAAACAACTGGATGCCGGCAACTGGAAAGCCGGCGAATGGGCTGGAACGGCGATTCCGACATTGGCGGAAGTTTTCGATGTGTTTAAAGACACCCGTCATGTGCTGAATGTCGAGCTTAAAACGGATGTATTTCCGTACCCGGGTGCCGTGGAAAAAGTGGCAAGGCTTGCCGCTGAGCAGGGGATGGAACATCAGCTCGTCATTTCTTCATTCAATCATCCGGATGTAAAATTGGCAGTGGATCGCCATCATGTGCCGGGAGCGATTTTGGCTTCCAATATTTTGGTGGATATGGCCGCTTACGCGGAGACGGTCGGGACAGAGCGGCTTCACTTGTCCTTGCCGTATGCGCTTCGCCACGGTGCCGAATTGGTTGAAAAAGGCTTGGCAGTCTATGTCTATACAGTAAACCGGCTGGATTATGCCGAGCAATTGCGGCAGATCGGCGCTTCGGGCATCTTCACGGATTATCCGCAAAAAATGCTGGAGGAATTGACATGAAACGAGCTGCATGGAGCATCTGGCTGCTTGCAGCACTGACTTTGGGAGTCACCGGTACTGCAGGCTGGCCGCTCGTCACAGGATTAATCCTGCTGCCTGTCTTTTTCATCGGAAAGCCATGGTATACGAGCTATACGAAGAAAACAGCTGAACACAAATAGAAAACCGCCTGATGGATGTCAATCCGACATCCATCAGGCGATTTTTCATTTGAAGTAATTACCATTTGGCGTAATGTTCTTCTGCAGAGCCGAGCAATTGGTGGATTTTGAGCTTCTTGCCGTCTGCGTAGCGGACATAGCCATTGTAATACCCGAACAATTGATGGACTTCCGATTTCACAAGACGCGCATTCGATTTCGAAACCCGCTCGTAAAAAGGGGTGAACGTCAATTTGACGTCATCGGTCAACTTTGTATGGATCAGCCAAGGCTTTTTGAAATCATCGGCATCGTAGCGGAAAATGACGTCTTCGCTGATTTTGGTCATGCGGCCATTGACGAAAAAAGCATTTTCCGTCATGCCTGTGCCGTCGGTCCATTTGCCGCCAAAATTCAAGCCGATGACTTTGCCGAGCGAGCGCTGGGAAGCCATCCCCCAGTTCCATGTCGCTTCACGCGGCCAGATGCCCCGGCCGTAGTCCAATACCGAGAAGCTATCCAATTCATCAAAATCATAGCGTTTTGACCCGATTTGGACAATGCCGGTTGTCGGCAAGGCGTGATGTTTTGCAGTGAATTGGAAGGTCTGGCGGTTCCAGGGAATGACGACGTTCAATGATTCCATTTCCTGCGGATGCGTAATCGTCAGCGAAGCATGCAGTTTCTCCCCTTCAAAGTCGGGGACGGTTACCGCTAACCGCGTCTTGCCATCTTCGTAGATCGAATGGACTGACATCTCGGAGTTGTGGAAAAGCGAGTTATCCAACACACTGTCAGATAGACGCAAGTTCCTGGAATACGGCACCATGACCGTTTTCTCGAAAAAGCGCTGCGTTTCATAATTCAGGAAATAAACAAAGCAGACAGCGGCATAATCCAGATGGCAGATGGTGGCCGAAAAAACGATCTCATCACCGAATACACACCAATAATTCCATTTTTTCTTGCGCAGGAAATTGCCTTTCAAATTGCACTCCACGAGCGGTTTCTTGGCGTAGCCGATGGCGTTAGGATTCAATTGGCCTTTGGCATCACATAATTTAACGTGTTCTGTAAGTTCCCGTTCCACATGTTGCATCGAATCCACCTCACTGTCTTTATATGCCCTTATTGTATCAGGAATTTCCGGATTTTACCGGAAAAATGCCGGAAGATGGGCACAAAGACTAGCTTTTTCTTATAGGTTTGCAGGCGGACGTCTCCACATAAAGGCTAAGGTGCCTTCTCCAGCATGAACGGCCAATGATGAACTCAAGTTGCCGATTAGCACTTCCGCTTCAGGCGCGAACTTCAAAAGTTCCGTTTTTAATTCTTCGGCCTGTTCAGGGATATGGCCATGCATGATTTGGAAGTAATTGATGCCGTATTGTTCGTGGTCCGCCTTGGCGCGTTCGAGCAAATACGCTAGCGCTTTCTTATGGGAACGTACCTTGTCGATCGGCTCCAGCTCGCCTTTTTCGGTGAGCTGGACGATCGGCTTGATCTTCAAGACACTCCCGATATAATACTGGGCGCCGCTCATCCGGCCGCCTTTGTACAATTGGCTCAAATTGCCGATCAGGATAAAATTGCGGAAATCTGTTGTTTCCTTCTCGAGGCGCTGGGTGATTTCTTCTGCAGAAAGCCCTTGTTCCTGAAGCGCCAAGCCGCGTTCAAGAAGCCCGGATAGCCCGTATGACAAAGCGAGTGAATCGACGGTATAAACCTTGAAGTCGGTCATTTCGGCACCGGTCATGGAAGAAGCGATCGTGCCGCTCAGTTTGGCCGAGGCATGGACAGCGATGGCGCATTCGTATTCCTCTTTCAGCTTTTCATAAAGTTCCGCAAACTTTCCTGCAGAAGGCTGGGAGGTCTTCGGGAAATCCTTCGAACTTTTCATGCGTGCATAGAGCTCGTCATTCGATAAGTCGATGCCATCGTCGATAAATTCCTCCGAGCCGAAATGGATATTCAGCGGCACAATATAAACATCGGGGTGCGATTTGAATTGTTCTGTGACGTATCCGGTCGTATCCATGATCCATGCAATTGGCTTTTTCATCGTAAAACCCCTATCTATTGAGTATTTTGAATAATAAAACTATAACACGGATAATAATATGGTCCTAGCTTTGTTGAATAAAAAATCTGCAATTACAGGACAGTCAGGCTTTATTCGAAGGAAACCTTGTTTCCACCGAAACTTTAATGTCTGCTTTGTGGCGAATCACAATAATAATAATGGCGAGAAACAGCGGCCAAACGACTGATTGTACCTGAAACGCAAAAGCGACGGCGAAAAACGCGCTGAATCCTGCGAGCATCGATAAAGTGGCGCTTTTCAGCCACGGATAGAACGCGAATGACAAGACGAGCATCGCCAAAAATAAATCGGGCGTCAGCCAAAATGCGACGCCGGCAAATGTCGAGATGCCTTTTCCGCCGCGGCCTTTTCGCCATAGCGGATAAATATGCCCGATGACTGAAAGCAACCCGGCGACGGCAACGGACCACAAAGGAAAATCAAGCCACAGGCCAGCCCATACGACGGCTGAACCTTTCAGGAAATCGCCGAGAAACACCAATAGGGAGGCTCTGCGCCCAAGTACGGCCAAGGCGTTGCGGGCGCCGGGATTTCCACTGCCTGAAGCAGTCAGGTCTACACCTTTCCATTTCCCTATCCACAGGGCGGTCAAAACAGTGCCAAGTAAATAACTGCCTATCCAATACAAAATAACCATCGTATCCCTCCAGCAAATAAATGCAATTTCATAAAAATAATAGCCTCCCCAAACCGGGGGAGGCTATAAAGATTATTGGCTTAGTGTGGATGCTTCAAACAAGTAATCGCTGATGACGCGGAGCCCTTTGTCGAAGTTCTCCAAATGAAAATGTTCATTTGGGGCATGGAAATTTTCTGACGCAAGGCCGAAGCCCATCAAGACGACAGGAAATCCGAGAATTTCATCGAACGCAGCGACGATCGGGATCGATCCGCCCATGCGCGTGAAGGCGGTCGGCACTTGGTAGATCTTTTCATAAGAGCGGCCCGCTGCCTGGATGGCGGGATGGTTATATGGCGTCAGGAACGGTTTGCCTTTATCGAATTCCATGATGTCGACTGTGACACCCGCGGGCTTATGCGCTTCAACATGCGCTTTCAGTTTGGCGATGATGTCATCCGGGTCCTGGTCTGGAACAAGGCGGCAAGTGATTTTCGAGCTGGCTTCTGCCGGCAGGACGGTCTTGATGCCTTCGCCTGAAAATCCTCCGGTGATGCCGTTGACTTCGAGCGTCGGGCGGATCCATGTGCGCTCGACGAATGAGTAGCCTGTCTCCCCGAAATCTTCCGTGATGCCGATTGCCTGCTTTTCATTTTCCAGATCGAAATCCAGTACGGCGAATTCCGCGCGTTCCTCGTCCGAGACGGGACGGACATCGTCATAGAAGCCTTCAACTTGGATGACGCCTTCTTTGTCGCGGAACGATTCGAGAATTTCCACGATGGCGTGGAGCGGGTTCTGGACAGCGCCGCCGTAAAGGCCGGAGTGCAAATCGCCTTTAGGGCCTTTGACGTCGATCTGGATGCCCGCAAGCCCGCGCAGCCCGTAACAGACAGCCGGGCGCCCTGGCCCTTGCATGCCGGTGTCGGAAATGACGATGACATCAGCCGCGAGTTTTTCTTTATTGTCTTCGACGTATTTCGGCAAGCTCGGGCTGCCAATCTCTTCTTCGCCTTCCAGGATGAACTTGATATTAACGGGAAGTTCGCCGTTTAAATGAAGAAGCGCTTCAACTGCTTTCATATGCATGAATACTTGGCCCTTATCGTCGCTCGCACCGCGTGCATACAATTTGTTGTCGCGCACATGCGGATCGAACGGCGGCGTTTCCCACAAGTGAAGCGGGTCGACCGGCTGGACATCGTAATGGCCGTACACAAGAATTGTCGGTTTGCCCTCGGCATGGAGCCAGTCTGCGTAGACCACGGGATGGCCGTCGGTTTCATCGATGCTGGCATTTTCAAGCCCGGCTTTAGTCAACGATTTGATAAGCCATTCCGCGCCTTTTTGCATATCGGCTTTATGTTCGGAAAGGGAGCTGACCGATGGAATGCGCAAAAAACTTTTCAATTCTTCGAGATGGGCCTGGCGGTGATCTTTGAAGTACTTATCGATTTGAGTGGCGTTCATAAAATCCCTGCTTTCCAGTATTTTTAGTATGTGGAAATTATAGCATAGCTAAGTTGTCCTTTTCGACAAGAGGAAAATTGCTGTGGTATTATGGATAATACGGAAACAGATCGAAAAAATTTGATATGTATGTTACTGGAGGAAGTAAATTTGTTTATAGCATTGGCTTTATTTCTGATCATGTCGTTTTTCCTGTCGGGAAGCGAAACGGCACTCACGGCAGTTAATAGGATGAAGGTCCATCTTCGCGCGGAGCAGGGGGACGTCAAAGCCCAAAAGCTCGAAAAATTGATCGCGAAGCCGGACCGGATGATTACGACTATTTTGATCGGTAATAATATTTCCAATATCATGCTGCCTACACTCGTCACGACGATCGCCATCACGGAAGGATGGGAAGTCGGGTTGGCGACAGCCATCTTGACGGTTGTCCTGATCATCTTCGGTGAAGTGCTGCCGAAGACCATTGCTGCAACGTTTGCGGATAAAATCGCATATATCGTAGCGCCGGTCATCGGATTTCTGGTAGTGATCTTTAAACCATTGACGTGGCTGCTCGCCCAGTTCACGAATATCTTTATCCGCATCATCTCCAAAGGCAGCGTCAAAGAAGCGACGATGACCAAAGAAGAGCTGCGGACGATGGTCGATATCGCGTCGACTGAAGGAACGTTTGAAGCGGACGAATCGGAGCGCATTAAAGGCGTGCTCGATTTTCCACATAAGGACGTGTCGGATGTCATGTCGACACACCGCACGGACACGGTCGGCATTTCGATTGACCTGACTTATGAAGAAGTCCGTGATTTAATCTTGGATTCCTCGTACACGCGTTATCCCGTGTACGAAGAAAGCATGGACAATGTTGTCGGTTTGTTCTATTCCAAAAAGCTCATCGAATGGTCGATGAACCCGAACTTGACCTTGACGGAACTGATGGATGACAATCCATTATTCGTCGTGCAATCGGTGAGCGTCGAGAAAGTATTCAAATTGATGATGGCGAAGAAAAAGCATATGGCCGTCATCTTGGACGAATACGGTGGAACGCTCGGGATCGTGACACACGAGGACATTATCGAGGAAATGATCGGGCAGGACATTGAAGACGAGACGGACGACGAAGACGATGAACTGGTCTTTGAAATCAACGACAGCCAATTGTCATGCCATGGCCGCCTGGAAATTGAAGATGTCAATGAAATGTTCGGAGTCGAAGTGCCGGAAGACCATGACACGATTGCTGGCTTTGTCATGCAGCAGCTTGGCCATGTGCCGGAAGTCGGCGAAGAATTCACTTACGAAAACTTGCACGTAGTCGTCAATGAAATGGACAGAAACCGCATCGAGCGGCTGACGATCACAAAACTCGCTGAACCTGAAGAACGGGAAACAATCAGCGAAAACGCAGCCAAAAGACAATAAGCAAAAGTCGTCCCGAATGTGGGGCGGCTTTTTTATTTCTTACAACATTGTAAGGAGACTGAAAGAGGGAACGATAGAGCGTAAGCCGAAACTCAGGCACAATAAGGGCATAAGATCACCGGACGGAGGTAACACCGATGGAAGAGCTATATGCCGAATATAACCGCTATATCTATCATTTATGCCTGAAACTTACCCGCAACAAAGCCGAAGCTGAAGACTTGATGCAGGAAGTATGGCTGAAAGTAGTACGCTATGAATCCTCAATCGCCGAAGTCGACCATGCCAAAGCCTGGCTGACGACCATTTGCATGAATACATTCCGTGACCGCTACCGCAAAAACGTGCGCCGCAGCAAACACATCGCCAATCAGCCGGAAGGGCTCGACGTCTCGCTGCTGGATTTGATCCCAACTGATGAGACCGGGACTGCTGAATTACTGGAAAAACAAGATGTCTCTGTCATGATCCGCCACAAGATTTCGGAACTGGATGCGATTTACCGGACGACGATCGTTTACTTTTACGTCCATCAATATTCACTCGTGGAAATCGCTGAGACGATGAAAGTGTCGATCGGCACGGTGAAATCCCGCCTGCACCGCGGCAAACAGCGCTTGAAAGACATGCTTATGGAAGATGTAAGAACCCGCGAATATGTAGTAATTGCTTAATATTGCCGAAATCCCAGCTGAAGAGTGGCTGGGGTTTTTATATGGAAAATAATAACTGATATTTTTCTGTGGCCCTTCCGCTTATAATGAAGCAAAGGGGCGGGAACTTAATGAAAAAAATCAAGAGTTACAGCAAGCGTCGACGCATTATCATGGGCGTCGTGGGAGTGCTTGCTGCGATGTATATAATTGTCATTATTTGGCAAACGTTTAAACCCTTGCCGGAAGGCGTTTCATTCGCAGGCGAGCTGCACAGTGCCGAGCAAGTGGAGATGATTTATGACCTCAGTTTTGCGCAGGATAAAAACGGCAAGGGCTTGCAACATGAAATGAGGATTTTTGATGAAATTAACGGTTTGATCGATCGGGCGGACGAATTTTTAGTCCTCGATTTTTTCTTATTCGATAATTTCAATGACCAGGACGAAGAGTTTCCTGCCATTGCGGAACGTTTGGCCGATCACTTGATAGCAAAAAAGCAGGAAAATCCGGATTTTCAAATTTATTTTATTTCGGACCCGTTGAACACGGGTTATGGGTCGTACGACAGCCTCCTTCTTTCTGCACTTGAAGCGGAAGGGATAGAAGTCATCCTGACAGACCTTGACAAATTGCGCGATTCGATGCCTTTATATTCAGGGCTGTACCGGGTGATTTTCCAGTGGTTCGATAACGACGGAAAAGGCTGGATAAAAAATGGGATGTCGAGCGATGCTCCCGATATGACACTCTCGTCCTATATGAAGTTGATGAATGTTAAGGCGAATCATCGCAAAACCATCATTTCTGAAAAAGAGGCGATTGTCAGCTCCGCCAATCCACATAACGTAAGTGGCTTCCACGGCAATATGGCGTTTCGGGTGAGCGGGCCTGTATTAGACGATATGCTCGAAGCTGAAGAAGCGGTCTCCCACATGTCTGGAGGCGCCGATTTCCCACGGGCACAGGCGCCTGAACAGGAGGGAGAGTACGGTGTTCAATACGTCACCGAACGCCAAGTGCAAAAAGCTTTGCTGGAGCATATCAATGATACCGAGCCGGGCGACAGCATCCGCATGGCCATGTTTTATTTGTCCGAAAGCGATATTATGGACAGCTTGGTCGAGGCTACCAACCGGGGGGTGGATGTCCGGCTCGTGCTGGACCCCAATGCGAACGCATTCGGAAACGAAAAGACCGGGTTGCCTAACCGCCCCGCAGTCCACGAAATGCGCGCCGCAACCGATGATGAAATGCAAGTGCGCTGGTACAACGCTGTGATCGGGCAATTCCATACAAAAGCGACAATGATCAAGAAACAGGAAGAAACGGTCATTGTCAGCGGAGCAGCCAATCTGACAGAAAGGGCCTTAAGGGATTATAACCTGGAAGCGGATATCCTGATCAAAGCGCCGACCGACAGCGAACTGGTCGGGGATCTCGACACTTATTTCGACCGGCTTTGGGATAATGAAGATGCTCTTTATACGCTGGATGTGGAAGAATATCAAGACGACTTCACCTTCTGGCAGCGCGGCATCTATAACTTCCAAAAACTCTTCAAGCTGACGACTTATTGAAAATAAATAAGTAAGTAATATGAGAAACAGAGTAAGTATGAATAGCTTGTGCTATTCGACTGTGCTTCAATGGCTACTTGTGGCCAGCAGGATACCAGAGAAATAAAAAGAAGTGAGTGGAAAAGCTTCCGCTTTTCGACTACGTTGCAGGAGGCTGCTTGCCGTGGGGCGGGTATTGAGCCAACGTGCCGCAAAGGACGCGACACGATTGTCTCGCCAGCCCGCGCGGTCCCACAGGCGTCAGCCCCCTTCCACTTCGTCTCTAGTTTTAGAGGGGAAGAAAACTTCTTCTGTCCACTCGATAGAAAATGAGGAAATGCTTCATGTTTTGTAGCTCAAGTTATCTATAGTCTGGAGAGGCTAGTTAGTTCCGATCCACCAATAAAATTTTTGGCTGAAGCACCAACGTGCCAGACGCTGCATCCCGGGAAGCGATTCCCCCACTAGCCGGCAACTCGTACAGAAGCAGATCTGATTAAACGCACCCCCATCAATAAGGTCTTCAAGCCGCCCAGCGTAAAAGGGTGAGCCGAAGCAGTAAGTGAAAGCTGCATCCAATCATCATATAAAACGGCTTGCTCAACTTTCGCTACGCTCAAGCATCACAGATGAATTGGCTCAACTTCCTTTCGCCAATTCATTACTGCCAGAGGCCAACCCAAAGCAGGGCGGCGACTAGTGAGCTGAAGCAAAATGGAGGTTGGGAACGATTCCACAAACAAACTCTAATATCTCAGTCGAAACTAGACCAGGGAAGCGATTTCCCCACTAGCCGGCAACTACCTAAAGAAGCAGATCTATTTAAACGCACCGGAATCAATGAAATCTTCATGCCGGCCAGCGTAAAAGGGTGAGCCGATGCTGTAAGACAGGTGTTATTCCTGGCTTGCGGCAAGAGGCCAACCCAAAGCCAGGCGGCGACTAGCGAGGTGAAGCAAAAATAGAATTTAGGAACGATTCCACACACAAAATTCCGCATCAAAAAACCGCTGCACACGAAATTTCACGTGTGCAGCGGTTTTTAAATTTATTCTTCGTTCTGCTTGCCGGCTTCGATCCATTCCTCGACGTTCCAGACTTTCGTGGCAAGGCCGTCGTAGAAATCCGGTTCGTGGCTGACGAGGACGATTGTGCCTTTATAGGCTTGCATCGCGCGCTTCAGTTCGGCTTTCGCATCGATGTCCAAGTGGTTCGTCGGTTCATCAAAGATCAGCCAATTGCTTTCTTCAAGCATCAATTTGCACAAGCGCACTTTCGCTTGCTCGCCGCCGCTCAATTGGTTCATCGGGCGGCCGATGTGTTCGCTCTTCAATCCGGTGCGGGCAAGGGCGCCGCGCACTTGGCCCTGGTCCATTGAAGGATAGGCATCCCAGATCTCGTCAATCGGGCGATGCGTCGGTGCTTTGACTTCCTGTTCGAAATAACTAGGCGTCAAGTATTCCCCGCGGATGACGTCCCCATCAAGCGGCTTGATCTTGCCGAGCATCGTCTTGAGCAAGGTCGATTTCCCGACACCGTTCATG
Organism: Planococcus sp. SSTMD024; assembly: GCF_041320495.1. Lineage (NCBI taxonomy): Bacteria > Bacillati > Bacillota > Bacilli > Caryophanales > Caryophanaceae > Planococcus > Planococcus sp. SSTMD024. Next base: position 675,499 of record NZ_JBGGNS010000022.1, read on the forward strand.
CCGACAAGCGCGATTTTTTCGCCGCGTTCGATCATGAACGACAATGGCGGTAGCAATGGCTTGTCGTAGCCGATGCGGAGCGCTTCCGCTTCGACGACATAGCGGCTTGGGCTGCGCGTTTCCTTGAAGGCGAATTGCGGCTTGGCTGCCATTTCCGGTTTCTCGATGCGGTCCATGCGATCCAATTGCTTCTGGCGGGATTTCGCGCGTCCGGTAGTTGAAGCGCGCGCTTTGTTTTTCGCGATGAAGGTCTCGGTTTTCTTGATCATGTCTTCTTGTTTTTCGTAAGCTTCGAGATGCTGTTTTTTCGCCAATTCCGCAAGCTCGATGAACTTCTCATAAGAGGCGGTATAGCGGTTCAAACGGGAGAACTCCAAGTGGAAAATCACTCCGGTCACCGAACTCATGAATTCCGTATCATGCGAAATGAGCAGAAACGCGTGCGGATAGTTTTTCAAGTAATTGACGAGCCACTGGATATGTTCTTCATCCAGATAGTTGGTTGGCTCATCTAGCAATAGCACTTTCGGTTTTTCCAGCAATAGTTTCGCCAATAAAAGTTTGGTCCGTTGTCCGCCGGAAAGCGATTCGACGCTGCGTTCAAGCCCGATGGCGTCGAGCCCAAGCCCGCGAGCGATTTCTTCCACTTTGACATCCAAAGTATAGAAATCGCCGGCATCCAGTGCATCCTGCACTTCAGCCATCTGCTCGAGCAAAGTTTCGAGCTGTTCCGGGTCGGCTTCGCCCATTTGCATGGCGATATCGTTCAATTCTTTTTCTTTTTCATAAAGCGGCAAGAAGGCATCCTGCAAAGTTTGGCGGATGGTGCGTCCTGGCGCCAACTGTGTGTGCTGGTCCAAATATCCGTAATGGGTCTTCGGCTGCCATTCGACTTTTCCTCCGTCATGGATTTGCTTGCCTGTCAAAATATTCATCAGTGTCGATTTTCCGACACCGTTCGCCCCGACCAGCCCGACATGTTCCCCTTCGACTAAACGAAAAGAAATGTCGTTGAATAAGGTACGGTCACCGAATGTGTGGCTCAGGTTTTCTACTGTCAATAAACTCATGTATATGTTCCTCCACTTTCCATAAAAAAAACCGCGGTTAAAGTTCCGCGAGTTTTTTGTTTAATTCCGCAAGACGCTGTTCCATTTTTTCAAGCCGTTCTTCGGCTTTGTCGACCATTTTAGTGTGGCCGGTTGTTTCCAGTTTTTCAATATCGCCCTGTTGGCGTACATAATCGCTCTTCAGTTCGGCGATGGCGTATTCGATTTCCTGCTTGTTCAACAAAATCACCCTAGTTTTTCTCTGTATTGTACCACAAGTAGAGAAAATTTAAATCGATACGCTTGGCTTCTCGCTTTCATTGCGCACGGCAACTCCTTTATAATAACAAAAAAATGAAAAAGGAAGTGAGATGCCATCGACAGTTTATTGTTTGATCTTATGTTAATTATTTTCCTCGGCGTTCTGTCGCAATGGATCGCCTGGCGTCTCCGCCTTCCAGCAATTGTGTTGATGTCGATTGCCGGGTTGCTGATTGGCCCGATATTCGCCGTGATTTCCCCGGAAGAAAGTTTCGGCGATTTATTCCGGCCGCTTGTGTCGCTTGCCGTTGCCATTATCTTATTCGAAGGCAGCTTGAACTTGAATTTCAAGGAGATTCGCGGATTCAATAAGCCGGTGTGGCGAATCGTCACATTCGGTGCTTTACTTGCCTGGGCGGGAGGCACCTTGGCTTCCCATTATGTCGCCGGCCTTTCATGGGCAGTGTCGTTTGTGATCGGCGGCTTGTTCATCGTGACAGGGCCGACCGTCATCATGCCGCTGCTTCGCCAAGCCAAGCTGAAATCCCGCCCTGCAGCCTTATTGAAATGGGAAGGCATCATCGTTGACCCGTTCGGTGCATTATTGGCTTTGTTTGCATTCCAATTCGTATTATTCGCAGAAGGGGATGTGACGGCAGCTGCATTCGGCCTGTTCTTCCTGGCTTCGCTGTTCGCCACTGTGATCGGTGCGGGGGCAGGGCTCGGAATGGGCTGGATGTTCGAGCGCGGCCAAATTCCGGAATTCTTAAAATCGCCGATGGTGTTCGGCGTGGTGTTATTGACCTTTGTTATGTCAGACATCGTGATGCATGAAACTGGTTTGCTTGCGGTAACGGCGATGGGAATGGTGATGGCCAATATGAATATCACATCGATCAATGAGATGCGCCATTTCAAAGAGACGATGTCCATTCTATTGATTTCCAGCGTGTTTTTGATGCTGACAGCTTCACTCAGCATGGAAGTACTGTTTGAAATCTTCAATTGGTCCATCATTTCCTTTGTGTTGGTCATGCTATTTATCGTCCGGCCCTTGTCTATCTGGGTGTCGACAATCGGCACCGACTTGAGCTGGCAGGAAAAAGCCTTGGTCGGATGGATCGCTCCCCGGGGCATCGTCGCATTGACCGTGTCCGGTTATTTCGCAAGCGTCTTATTGGATGCCGGATTTGAAGACGCAGAACTTTTGACGGCACTGACGTTTGCGCTCGTGTTCTCCACAGTAGTTGCGCACGGCTTTTCCATTACCTGGGTCGGACGCAAATTGGGGCTCGCTTCCTCAGAAGAGCCTGGGATCATTATCGTTGGCGCCAGCAAGTTCACTATTGCGCTGGCGAAAGCCCTCTATGATATGGGCAAAAATGTGCTGCTCATCGATGATTCCTGGGGCCGCCTGCAAAAAGCGCGTCAGTATGGGATTAAAACATACGTCGGGAATATTTTATCGGAGCACACTGAGTATGAAGTGGAATTCACGCCTTACGAGAAGATGCTTGTGGCATCGGAGACGGATTCCTTCAACGCGCTTGTCGTCAATAACTTCGTTCCGGAAATGGGCCGCATCAATTTGTTCCAGACGGCACTTCATCAAGGCGACCCGGCCGATTTCCATTCGTCACTGAGCGGCAGGATCCTCTTCACGGAAGACTGGAATATCCATGCACTCGATGAAAAAGGGGAGCAAGGATATGCCATCCGCTCCACGAAACTGACGGAACGTTTCACTTATGAGGAATTCAATAAGAAATGGTCGGCCAATACGATTCCGTTATTCATCGAAACGGCACAAGGAAACATCGAATTCTTCACTTCCGATAAAGTATTGGAGCCGAAGCAAGGCGATACCATTGTCAGCTTCACAGGCCCAGAGCGCGATTCCGACCGCATCCAAGAACGTTTGGAGAATAAACGCATCAAAAAGGATTCTCAGACTAAAGAATGAAATCTTTCATTATAAGCCCTATCGATACGCACGGGAAATGCGTTTTTGCTATGATAAACAATAGCTGCAGCATACACTGCACCAGATAATCAATGGGAAAAGGCAGTGGAACCCGCTGCCCGCTTACACGTAGTCAAGGAGGATTCAGGATCATGAAGATTTTATTAGTGGATGGAACAATACTGGGGCGCAAGACCGGCGCTGTATTGGAACAGGTCAAAGTCTATCTCGAGCGGGAGAATCCGGAGATGGAATTAAGCATTTTGAATATGAGCGAATATGAGCATCAATTTGTAGATGGCCGCCCAAACGCGGAATACAATGACAGCATGCGTGAAATGGTGCAGCGTTTTGAAGAAGCGGACGGCTATATCATTGCCTCGCCGATTTTCCAAGGCTCGATTCCAGGTGTCTTGAAAAACGCATTCGACATGCTGCACCCACGGACGATGCGCTACAAACCGGTGTCGATCGTCGCAAATGGCGGCACGTATCAGCATCACTTGGTCATCGAGAATCAGCTGAAACCGATTCTTGATTATTTCCGCTGCCTCGTGACGCCGAACTACGTCTACACGCACACAAGCCATTTCGATGACACGAACGCCATCATCAATGACGATGTCCATGACCGCCTGCGCGAACTCGCCCGCGTATTTGTGCAATATGCAGAGATGAGCACCCACCTTTCAAAAGAAACACTCGATATCGACGACCATTAAAAAAACCTCCCTCGGGAGGTTTTTTTCGGCCTGAACACTAAACTTAATTGAACAAAGCATAAGGCCAATCAAGTAGGCTTCCTCCACAAGAACGGAGAGAAGATGCTATACTAGACGCTGTAGAAAAGGGGTTTTAGCTTATGAAATCAGTAGTTCTTGCAGAAAAGCCATCCGTTGCGCGCGATATTGCGCGAGTGCTCGGATGCTCCCAAAAGGGAAACGGCTTTCTAGAAGGCAAACAATACATCGTCACGTGGGCACTTGGCCATTTGGTGACGCATGCACAACCGGAACAATACAATAACGACTTGAAAGAATGGAAGATGGAAAGCCTGCCGATTCTTCCGGAGCCGTTCAAATTGGTCCCGATCAAACAGACCATGAAGCAATACAATGCAGTCAAAGCGCAGCTGAACCGCAGCGATGTAAAAGAAGTCATCATCGCGACCGATGCAGGGCGGGAAGGGGAACTGGTCGCGCGCTGGATTTTGGAACAAGCCAAAGTCAAAAAGCCGGTGAAGCGGCTATGGATTTCCTCCGTCACTGATAAAGCGATCAAAGACGGCTTCCAAAACCTCAAAGACGGCAAAGCGTATGAAAGCTTGTTCCAGGCAGCGGTCGCCCGCGCGGAAGCTGATTGGGTCGTCGGCATCAATGCGACGCGTGCACTGACCGTGAAGCATAATGCCCAGCTATCGACAGGGCGCGTGCAGACGCCGACTTTGGCGATGATTGCGCAGCGCGAACAGGATATCCGCAATTTCCAGCCGAAGCCATTTTACGGCCTTCAGGCAATCAGCGACAACGCATCGTTCACTTGGACAGACGGGAAAACGGCGCAAAGCTTCGACAAAGAGCGAATCGACCGGTTATTCGCCAAGCTCGATACGGCGACTAAAGGCACGGTGACGGACGTGAAAATCACGCCGAAAAAACAACCGGCGCCGCCATTATTCGATTTGACGGAATTGCAAAAAGAAGCCTATAAACGCTATAGCTGGTCCGCCAAAGAAACGCTCAATACTTTGCAGAACCTGTACGAGCGCTACAAAATCGTCACTTATCCGCGGACAGACTCGAAGCATTTGACGAGCGATATGAAAGGCACTTTAAAAGAGCATATCAAAGCGGTACAGGTCGGGGAATACCGTTCGCTTGCGAACACGGCATTGAAAAGTGCAGGCGTTCCGCAAAAGGGCGTCATCGACGATTCGAAAGTGTCGGACCACCACGCCATCATCCCGACTGAGGAAACACCGATGCTTCACGAGCTCAGCGACAAGGAATACAAACTATATGATATGATCGTCCGCCGCTTCCTGGCCGTCTTCCTGCCGCAGCACGAATACGACCGGACGACCGTCACTTTGGACGTCTCTGGTGAGACATTCCAGGCTAAAGGCAATACGATCCGCAACGAAGGATGGAAACGTGTCTATAAAGATGCCGACGAGGAAGGCGAATCGACTTTGCCGCCATTCGAGCAGGGACAGGCCGTCGAATTGAAAGGCATTACCTTGACCGAAGGCAAAACCAAGCCGCCTGCATTCTTCAATGAAGGAACATTGCTTGGGGCGATGGAAAACCCGGCGCAGTTCATGGCAGGGGAATCGAAAGCGCTCATCCAGACGCTCGGTGAAACCGGCGGACTCGGTACGGTCGCTACACGTGCCGACATTATCGATAAATTATTCAATAGCTTCCTGATCGAGAAAAAAGGGAAGGATTTGACGATTACGTCGAAAGGCCGCCAGCTTTTGGAACTCGTCCCGGAAGATTTGAAATCACCAAAATTGACCGCGGATTGGGAAACGCAATTGACGAAAATTGCCAAAGGCCAGCTGAAGAAAGAGCAGTTCATGAAAGAAATGGTCGCGTTCTCGAAAAAGTCGGTCGCGGAAATTAAATCGAGCGACAAAAAATTCAAGCACGATAACATCACCGGCAAAATGTGCCCGGACTGCGGCAAGCCGCTGCTTGAAGTGAACGGCAAACGCGGCAAGATGCATGTGTGCCAGGACCGCGAATGCGGCTTCAAGAAAAACGTCTCGATGCAGACCAACGCCCGCTGCCCGAATTGCCACAAACGCATGGACATGGTCGGCGATGGCGACAATAAAATGTTTGTCTGCAAATGCGGTCACCGTGAAAAACTATCAGCGTTTGAAAAACGCAAAAAAGCAGGACAATCGAAAGCGAACAAGAAAGATGTTAATAAGTATTTGAAGAAACAGGATGAGCCGCCGCAAAATACGGCAATGGCGGATGCTTTGAAGAAACTGCTCGAGCAGAACGACTGACAGGAGGGGGCAAGGTGGCGAAAAAAGCAGCGAAAACCAATGCCGCACGCATTTTGGACCGTGAACAAATCAAGTATGAGCCGCTGCAGTACAGCACCGATGACGGAAAAATCGATGGCGTGTCAGTAGCGGCGAAAATCGGCGCACCTGTAGAGACTGTTTATAAGACGCTCGTGGCAGGGGGGGCTTCCAAGGATCATTATGTATTTCTCGTGCCGGTCGCCGAAGAGCTGGATTTAAAACTGGCCGCAAAAGCCTGCGGCGAAAAGAAGATCGAGATGGTGCCGGTCAAAGAGATATTGCCGCTCACGGGTTATGTGCGCGGAGGCTGCTCCCCGGTCGGCATGAAAAAGCCGTTCCGGACATTCGTTGACGGGCAAGCCTCCCAGTTGAATGAAATCATCGTTTCCGCCGGAAAGGTCGGTGCACAGTTGAAGTTGGCACCGCAAGATTTACTGAAAGCGACACAAGGTAAGTTTGCGGAATTGACGGCGAAGCCGTAATTGTTTCCTGTCCGCTGCTTTGGCGTGAGGGATTCAGAAGAAAGAAGGATAAAGGATGAAAGTTTCTATGTATTATCGGTGGCTGTTTTTCCTGTTCGGCATGATGCTGCTGGGCCTAGGCATTTCAATGACCATCAAAGGCGACCGTCTCGGAATCGGCCCCTGGGATGTTCTGCATGTCGGCCTGTACCAGAATTTCGGGCTGACAATCGGTTCCTGGTCGATCATCGCAGGCTTCACGTTGATCAGCACCACTTCGCTTGTGCGCAGGAAATGGCCGCAATTCGGGACCTGGCTCAATATGCTGCTGATCGGCTTGTTTATTGATTTGTTCAATTTCCTCATTCCGGATATCCATTCCCTGGCTGGGCAGATCTTGATCTTTACAGCTGGAATCATCGTAATGGGTTATGGCGTCGGTGTGTATGTTGCGCCGAAAATGGGGGCGGGCCCACGGGATGATTTGATGTTGATCTTGGTCCAAAGAACCGGCTTCAGCGTCAGTACGATCCGTACATCCATTGAAGTCGTGGTAGCATTGCTCGGCTGGATGCTCGGTGGCCCGGTCGGCATCGGGACCATCGTCATCGCTTTATTGGTAGGGCGGGTGGTCCAGGTGTCACTCTTGCAAAGCGAAGCCTTGTTGAAACGGTTGATTTTGAAGCACCAAGCGGAACTGCCGCCGATTTTAAAAATATGATGACAGAAGATCCGGCCCAGGCCGGGTCTTTTTTTATGCAAAAATTCTTCTGCTTTAATTCCTGGCAGTTGAACTGGGGAAACGCATATGTTATAAATAAAACCAAGTAAGACTATTGGTTTTGTGTATAATAACATCTAAGAGAGCGGGAGTGCAATTATGGGGAGAGAATTTGTCGAGATCTTTGATGAGTGGGTGCATACCTACGATGACTCAGTCGGTGGCGAAGATCCGGAATATGCAGCAGTTTTCGAAAACTACGAGGATATTTTGCAGGCGGTCGCGAAGAAAGCGGTAAGCCCAGTCGCAGAATTTGGCACAGGTACAGGCAATCTGACAGCAGTTCTCTTGAAAAAAGGGTTCGAAGTTGCGGGCATCGAACCGAATGCCGCGATGCGTAAAGCGGCAGGGGATAAATTTCCGGACCTCGAGCTGTGGGATGGGGATTTCTTGGATTTTAGCCTTCCGCAGCAGCCGAAAAGCTTTGTCAGCAGCTATGCTTTCCATCATTTGACGGATGAAGAAAAAGCACAAGCGATCAAACTGTACGCGTCGATCTTGCCGAGCGGCGGAAAAATCGTTTTTGCCGATACGGTTTTTGAATCGGAAGAAGCGAAGCTTGGGCGCATCGTCTATGAGGAAGGCGAAGGCCATGCAAACCTGGTGGAAGACTTGAAGCGTGAACATTATACGACCGTGCCTGTCCTGGAAGCGATATTCCGGGAAAATGGATTTGATGTAGCGTTCACGCGATTAAACGATTATGTATTCTTAATGGATGCAACTAAACGATGAGAGGGAGATTCCAATGAAAAAAATGAATGTAGAAAGCTTTAACCTAGATCATACAAAAGTAGCGGCACCATATGTCCGCCTGGCCGGTGAAAAAACAGGCGCTAACGGAGACACCATCAAAAAATACGATATCCGCTTCAAGCAGCCGAACAAAGAGCATATGGACATGCCGGGCCTTCACTCGCTTGAGCACATGATGGCGGAGCACAGCCGCAACCATTCAGACCAGATCATCGACATAGGGCCAATGGGCTGCCAAACGGGCTTTTATTTGTCGGTCATCAACCATGATGATTACGAAGACATTTTGCGCATTCTCGAAGCGACATTGACAGATGTTGTTGCGGCAGATGAAGTTCCGGCATGCAACGAAGTTCAATGCGGTTGGGCGGCAAGCCATAGCCTAGAAGGCGCACATGAACTGGCGCGTGAAATGCTCGCGAAAAAAGACGAATGGCGCCAAGTATTCAAAGAAGAAACGGCATAAGGGGAATCAGCATGGATTACGCAACAGAGATTCAGCAATTGATTGGCCGTACGCCGGTATTGGAATTGACGCATAGCACGATTCCGAACGGCTGCCGGATTTTTGCCAAGCTGGAATTTTTCAATCCGGGCGGCAGCGTCAAAGACCGCCTTGGCGTGGCGTTGATTGCCGACGCGGAAAGGCGCGGACTGCTCAAGCCAGGCGGCACGATTGTTGAGCCAACTGCCGGCAATACGGGTATCGGGCTCGCCATTGCCGCAATCGGAAAAGGCTATCGCCTGAAGCTGGTCGTCCCGCAAAAGTTCAGCATGGAAAAACAAACGCTCATGCGCGCATTAGGTGCTGAGGTAATCAACACGCCGACCGCTGAAGGCATAACGGGTGCCATCAAAAAAGCGGAGGAAATCGCGCAGCAAGAAGGCGCGTTCATGCCGGCGCAATTCGCAAACGCCGCCAACCCGGATACCTATGTCCAGACACTGGCCCCGGAATTTTGGGAGCAGATGGGCGGCAAGATCGACGTCTTTGTTGCGGGAGCAGGATCCGGCGGCACGTTTATGGGAACTTCCCGTTATTTGAAAGTGCAAAATCAGGCGATCAAGACCGTCATCGTAGAACCGGAAGGCTCGATACTAAACGGCGGGGAATCCGGCCCGCATAAGACGGAAGGCATCGGGATGGAGTTGATGCCGCCGTTTATGGACACGCAGTATTTTGATGCCATCCATACGATTACAGATAAAGAGGCGTTTGCAGCCGTGAGTGAGCTTGCGCAAAATGAAGGGCTCCTCGTCGGCAGTTCATCGGGTGCTGCATTTGTTGCGGCTTTGCGTGAAGCGCAATCTGCAAAACCAGGCAGCCATATCTGCACGGTCTTTGCAGATTCAAGCGAGCGCTATTTGAGCCAAAATATTTACGGAGCCCTTTTTAAGGAGGAAAAGCAATGAAACCGAAAACCAGATTGATTCACGGCGGAATCTTCGGAGACGAAGCGACCGGCGCTGTCTCGACGCCGATTTACCAAGTGAGCACCTACAAGCAGGAAGCTGTGGGCAAGTTCAAAGGCTATGAATATTCACGGACCGGAAATCCGACGCGCCATGCGCTGGAAGAGCTGATTGCGGATGTGGAATACGGGCACGCCGGATTTGCATTCGGATCCGGCATGGCGGCCATCTCTTCTGTCATGATGCTGTTTTCATCCGGCGACCACGTCATTTTGACGGACGATGTATACGGCGGAACGTATCGCGTCATGAATAAAGTGCTGAACCGCTTCGGGCTCGAATTCACATTCGTTGATACGGGTGATTTGGAGCAAGTGAAAGCTGCCGTTCAGGAAAATACGAAAGCGATCTTCATTGAAACACCGACCAATCCGTTGTTGAAAGTGACGGATATTGAAGCCGTAGCGACGTTCGCCAAAGGAAACGGGCTGTTGACGGTCGTCGACAATACATTCATGACACCTTATTTCCAAAACCCGATCTCGCTTGGGGCGGATATCGTCTTGCATAGCGCGACGAAGTACATCGGCGGCCATAGCGATGTCGTCGCGGGACTTGTCGTTGTCAATACGGCACAACTCGCGGAAGAGTTGCATTTTATCCAGAATTCCGTTGGCGCCATTCTTGGACCGCAAGATTCGTGGCTGTTGATGCGCGGGTTGAAAACGCTCGGCATCCGCATGGAAGAGACCAATGGCAACGCCCAGCAAATCGCAGAGTTCCTGGATGGGCATGAGGCGGTCGAAGCGGTCATTTATCCTGGGCTCAACAGCCATTCCGGCAAAGCCTTGATGGAAAAACAAGCACGCGGCTTCGGCGGGATGATATCGTTTGATGTCGGCAGCAAGGAAAAGGCGGATGAGCTGCTTGCCAAGCTGAAATACTTCACTTTGGCGGAAAGCCTGGGTGCAGTGGAAAGTTTGATCTCGGTTCCGGCGCAGATGACGCATGCTTCCATTCCTGAAGACCGCCGTGCTGAACTCGGCATCACTGAAGGCTTAGTGCGAATTTCTGTCGGAATTGAAGATGTCGAAGATTTAATTGAAGACTTACAGTCAGCATTAGCATAAGTTATGGAGAAGCGGGCAGCTGCCCGCTTTTTTTAATGGAGTTCTATAGATTTTATTAAAAAGAAAACACTGTCAAATCAGAATATTAATGTAATTGACCTACTGAATGTCCACATCGGACACAACCAATATCCTGTATTTCGGGTAACGAAATAAATAGTTTAACCTATTCAGTAAGACAGAAAGAAGTGGTAATCTTTAGAAAGAAAAAATATTCAGATATTTCTGGAAGGAGATACATATTCATGAAAAAAAGCAAATGGTTTCCGATTTTATCAGCGAGCGCACTGGCGCTTTCACTTTATTCCCCAGCAGCAAGTGCTGCACCGGTTGAGGAGTTGCCGTCACTCGGCGCTTGGGACGAAGATCGCTACGGCGAACGCATCGATATCGACCAAGAACTGAATCGACTGGCAAATGACGAGTCATTCCAAAAAGAAGCCGAGCAGCGCATCAAGGACCAAGCCGGGTCGTTGAGCGATGAAGCAGCAGACAGTTCAGAAGGAAATGCGGCAAGCGAGCATTTCACTGAAGATTTCGGAACGAAGCTATTCTTGGACCGCAACCTGGCATTCAAAGAATTTACACTTCGCAGCGTAGGCGACAATGTGGAAATCTGGGTTGCCAATGATTTAGCCTATGGCCCGGACAATCCGAAACCGGCTGACATCGTCACGCAAGCGCAAGTGAATAAATTGAAAGCCGAATTCGACAGCAATATCTATCCGGTAGCGACCGACTTCTTTGGCACACCGAATTCACACGACGGCTCGAAATCACCGCTTCCTGGCATGGTCGGCCTTCCTGAAGGTTATTACGAAAACGAAGATGGTTCCGATAAAGTGATCATGCTCGTCGATAACGTACAGGATGAAGGGTGGAACAATCCGTCTTACCCGTTCTTCGTAGCCGGTTTCTTCTGGCAGACGCTTGAAAACTACACGGACCGCAACATCATCACGATTGATACGAATTCATGGGAAACGCGTTTGGAGAGCACGTTCTTCGGCACGACAATCCACGAACTTCAGCATTTGATTCAAGCCGATAACGACGGTGCAGAAGAAACATGGGTCAACGAAGGGATGTCGACATTCTCTGAATTCCTCGGCGGCTATGGCCACGGGGAAGGATCGATCAACTTCTATTTGGACCACCCGGAAAATTCGCTCGTCAACTGGGATGAGCACGGAACAGCAGCAACCGGCCCTGAAACGATCGCGGATTATGGACAAGTCTATTTGTTCACGCTTTATATGTACGATAAATTCGGCAAGGAGTTCATCCGTGAAATCGCTACTGACGGAAACACTCAAGGCATCGCAAGCATCGATAAAGTATTGGAAGACTACGGCACAAACAAAACATTCACTGAGCTATACCAAGACTTCATGACAGCTTTGACGCTGGATGACGGCACGGTCAGCCCGGATTATAACTTCGATAGCATTGATTTGCGTGAACTGCCAGTCGGTGACGGCGTACGCGGCAAGACCGTCGATTTCGAGAAAGCGAAAACCTTTGAAAAAGAAGGCGTTCCGGCATGGGGCGGTGACTTTAAGGAATTCGACTTGGACCGCACTGTCCGCGGCATGAAGTTTGACGGCGTGGACTTCCTGCCATTGCAATGGGACACGGTCGCCAATCCGCTTGACGCTTCCGAGCAAGTGCTTCATGCGAACAACGGCGACGAAGCAGACCAAGCCTTGATCTTCGGGGCGACGGTTCCAGCTGACAATCCGACTTTGAGCTTCGAGCATTATTACAATATCGAAGAGCAATGGGATTTCGCGGCAGTCCAAGTGTCTACGGATAATGGCGAAACGTGGACATCCCTCGCGAACGAAAACACGCGCTCAGATGTAGTGGAAGAAGGTTACCCGACAATCAAAGAGAATTTGCCTGGCTTCACGGGCGAGAAAACGAATTGGTCTACTGAAACTTTCGACTTGGCTGACTACGCAGGACAAGACGTATTGGTATCGTTCCGCAACTTGACGGACTGGGGTTCCAACGAAGCCGGCTGGTTCATCAAAGATATCCAACTGGGTGATTTCTCGGCAGATGGAACGTCTACAGAGCCGTTCCAGTCGCTCGGACAGTTGAAAGGCGAGTATGTCGACTTTACGACCACGTTCATCCAAACGAAGAAAAATGGAAAGCAGCGCGTATTCAATGTCGATCCGTACAATGTGACGGATAAAGAAGCGCTCGACTTGCAGCAAGTACTGCGTGAAGGCAATTTGAAAATGATCACTTCTTATGCAGCGGCGCCAGACCAGAAAGAGGCAAAAGAATTCACGTACGAAGTGCTGTACAAAGAAGATAAAAGCAAAGGCAAGGGCAAAGGAAAAGGCAATAGCAAAAAGCAATAGCAAAAAGCAATAATCGGGAATGAGCGGGCCGCGGCCCGCTTTTTCTTTTGGAAAAAATGGCGGTGTGATAAGATGGAGTCAGAATTTGTTTTTTGAAAGGAAGAGGACTGTGTCGAAAAAATTAGATGCGTTTTTGGAAGAAAACTTAACGGAATTGAAAGAGCAAGGCCTATATAATGAGATCGACCCGGTAGAAGGCCCGAACGGAGCGATTATTAAAATCGGCGGCAAGGACCTGATCAACTTGTCATCAAACAACTACTTGGGGCTTGCAACAGATGAAGACTTGAAGAAAGTGGCGATTCAAGCGATCGAAAAATACGGAGTCGGCGCTGGTGCCGTCCGCACCATCAACGGGACGCTCGACTTGCACGTGGAACTGGAAGAGAAGTTGGCTGAGTTCAAAGGAACGGAAGCGGCGATTTCATTCCAATCCGGTTTCAACTGCAATATGGCGGCGATTTCCGCTGTCATGGACAAAAATGACGCGATCTTGTCCGATCAATTGAACCACGCCTCGATCATCGATGGCTGCCGCTTGTCAAAAGCGAAAATCATCGCGTTCAAACACTCTGATATGGAAGACCTTCGCCAGAAAGCGAAAGAAGCGACTGAATCCGGCCAGTACAATAAAGTAATGGTCATCACGGACGGCGTCTTCTCGATGGACGGCGATATCGCGAAGCTTCCGGAAATCGTGGAAATCGCAAAAGAATTCGACTTGATCACCTATGTCGATGACGCCCACGGTTCAGGCGTCACGGGCAAAGGCAAAGGCACTGTGAAGCATTTCGGTTTGGAAAAAGAAGTGGATATGCAGATGGGGACGCTCTCGAAAGCAGTCGGCGTTGTCGGCGGCTATGTGGCCGGTAAGAAAAACCTGATCGACTGGCTGCGCGTGCGCTCCCGTCCGTTCTTGTTCTCGACAGCGGTAACGCCAGGGGACGTCGCAGCAACCACGGCTGCTGTCCAAAAGATCATCGATTCGACAGAACTTCACGACAAGCTTTGGGATAACGGCGATTATTTGAAAAAAGGCTTGAAAGAGCTTGGCTTCGATATCGGCGATTCTGCCACACCGATCACGCCGTGCATCATCGGCGACGAGAAATTGACGCAGCAGTTCTCGAAACGCTTGTTCGAAGAAGGCGTCTACGCGAAATCGATCGTCTTCCCGACGGTCCCACGCGGCACGGGCCGTGTGCGCAATATGCCAACAGCGGCACATACGAAAGAAATGCTCGACGAAGCGATCGAAATCTACGCAAAAGTCGGCAAAGAACTGAATGTCATCAAGTAATACGACACCCGCACAGCTCATTGAGTTGTGCGGGTTTTTTCTTTGCGCTTATGAATAGGAAATGCGAGGAGTGGAGATTGCGCTGCAAGGGGACGCTTTCCGGAGGGCTAAATGTTAGTACTCAACTCTCACTGCGTTCGAGCATAGCAAAAAAACAGTTGCAAGCAGATGCGTCGCAAATGAATGGACTCGGCTTCCCCTCGCCATCCATTCGCCCCTTTCCGCTCCATCTCTAATTTGAGAGAGGAAATGAAATACATTTGGCACTGGACTTAGTGCAAATAATTTTGTTCTGCTTCGCAAGTCCAAATTGGATAGTTTCATAACCATCAAGTCTAGCTAAGCGTCCCCACGAGCGGATGAAGACAATTAACAGTGACAATTCTTCGCACATAATCTTCAATGAAATCTAAAAGCCGAACCGCGCTCACGGGCGAGCCGAAGCAATGAGACAAGCGTTCTTCTTGGCTCATTGCGGAAGGCCTGCCCAAAGCGGGAGGCGGTTACCACAAGATGAAACAACAAACAATGAACAACACATCTCGCTCTCAAGTCCAGCTAAGCGCCCCCCCACAATCGGAAGAAAACAATTAACAGCGACACTTCTTTGCACACAACATCCAATGAAATCGAAAAACCGAACCGCGCACAAGGGCGAGCCGAAGCAATGAGACAAGTGCTCTTCTTGGCTCCTGGCGGGTGGCCAGTCCCAAGCGGGAGGCGGTTGCCAAAAGATGAAACAACAAACAATGAACAAGACATCTCGCTCTCAAGTCCAGCTAAGCGCCCCCCACAATCGGATGAAGACAATTAACAGCGACACTTCTTTGCACACAACATCCAATGAAATCGAAAAGCCGAACCGCGCACATGGGCGAGCCGGAACAATGAGACAATTGCTCTTTTTGGCTCATTGCGGGAGGCCAGCCCCAAGCGGGAGGCGGTTGCCAAAAGATGAAATAAACAATGAACAATCCATCTCGCTCACTTGTCTCACTAGCAGTTTGTTTCGGTTAGCTTACAATAAAATCCCCCTCCAGCGTTCATGAAGGGGGATTTGCTTTATTATTCGGCAGAATCGGTTTCTGCTTGCTGGGCGTTGAAATAGATAGAGGCAAACACTTTTGCGGCCGTATTCATCGCGTCTTCATTGAAATCGAAATTTTCGTGATGGTGCGGATAGACGAGCGTTTCGTCTGCCATTTTGGCACCGATAAAGAAGTACGCGCCCGGTTTCACTTGTGTGTAGTACGCAAAATCCTCGACCGGCATGATTGGGTCGATGTCGATGACATTGTCTTCGCCGACGACAGGGCGTGCGGACGTGCGGACGATTTCTGCCGCTTCCGGGTGGTTCCACAGCGAATCATAGCCGGTTTCGACAATCACTTCAGCACGTGCGCCCATGGCAGCGGCGACATTTTCAGCGACTCCGCGCACGCGTTCGCTGGCGAGCTTGCGCAGTTCCGGATCGAATACGCGGATGGTGCCTTCCATGACGGCTTTGCTCGGGATGACGTTGTCGGCATCACCCGCATGGAATTTCCCGATCGACACGACGAGTTCTTTCAGCGGGTCGGCATTGCGGCTGACGACCGATTGCAGGGCAACCATGATGTGGCTCGCGGCAAGGATTGGGTCGATGCCGGTATGCGGTTCGGCGCCGTGGGTACCGGAGCCGTAGACATTGATTTTGATGGCGTCTTCAGAAGCTTGCAGGTAGCCATCGCGAAGATACACTTTGCCGGATTCCATCTTGCTTTGGAGATGCGCGCCGAATACGAGGTCGACGCCGTCGAGGCAGCCGTCTTCGATCATCGAGCGCGCGCCGCCTGGGGACAATTCTTCACCGAATTGGTGAATCAGCACAATCGTGCCGGGCAGGTCCTCTTTAATCGCCGTCATCGCTTTCGCGAAGCCGATCAATCCGGCGGTATGGCCATCATGGCCACAGGCGTGCATGACGCCTGGAATCGTTGATTTGTAGGAAACGCCCTTTTGGTCGTCGATCGGAAGCGCGTCAAAGTCAGCGCGGAACGCGATCGTCTTGCCGGGTTTGCCGCCGCGGATCGTTCCGACGACACCTCGCCCGCCAACACCGCGGCGCACTTCGACACCCATTTCCTCTAAGCGCTCTGCGATATAAGCGGGCGTTTCCACTTCCTGATGGGACAGCTCGGGGTGCATATGGAGATGGCGGCGGACATCCACCATTTCCGTTTGCAATGAATCGATCAATGTATCGGTTTGTTTTAATAAGCTCATCAATAATAAACTCCTTCATCCTTAATAATTTTTACAAACACACTGACGCCATTATACGCTGAATTCGAGGAAGCATCAAAATTATTACGCTATTGCAAAAGTTTTTGTAGTATAATCATACAATACTACTTATAAATGGGGGCTTCATTATGAAAATCACTCAAGCACGATTGCATGCAGTGCGCTTTCCTTTGCACGAACCATTCATTATCTCTTATGCGACTTATCCGGATATGCCGTCTTTGATTCTCGAATTGGAAACGGATAACGGTTTGGTCGGTTACGGAGAGGCGGTGCCGGATGAGCATGTAACGGGCGAATATTTCACGGCGAGCTACGAAGTGCTGAAGGAATTATTCCTGCCGGCCGTAATCGGCATGAACCCGTTCGATATTGAAGCAATCCATCATAAGATGAACGGGATTTTGGCGGGCAACCCGGCAGCGAAAGCGGCGGTTGATATCGCTTGCTACGACTTGATGGGCAAAGCTTCCGGTCAGCCGGTCTATAACCTGCTTGGCGGGCAATCAAAAGAGCATTTATCCTATCCGCGCGTCTTGAGCATCGAATCGCCTGAAATCATGGCACAAAAAGCGAAACATGCCGTTGAAGCAGGATACGGGTCGTTGAAATTGAAAGTCGGGGCAGACAATGCCCAATTGGACGTGGAACGGATTCTGGCTGTGCGCAAGGAAGTGGGGGCTACTGTCCCGATCCGTGTGGATGTCAACCAGGGCTGGAAATCGGTCGGGACCGCTGTTTCGGCGATCCGTCAGCTGGAATCGGCTGGGCTCAGCTGGGTCGAACAGCCGATCCGCATGGGCGACATTCGCGGCTTGGCGGAAGTGCGCCAAAAAACTGCGGTGCCGATCATGGCGGACGAGACGGTGCAATCGATGGAAGATTTACTCGAGATCATCCGTCTTGATGCAGCCGATGTCATCAACATCAAGTTGATGAAATGCGGCGGGATTTTCCATGCGGTGCAAATGGCGAAAACCGCAGAAGCCGCGGGCATGCTGTGCCAAATCGGCTCGATGGTCGAATCGTCGGTTGCATCAAGCGCCGGCTATCATGCCGCAATGTCGCGGATCAATATCGAAAGCACGGAATTGACAGGGCCGCTATTATTCAGTGAAGAAATCGGCGACTTGAAGTACGAGCATCCGCATGTACTCTTGAGCGGCAAGCCGGGGCTCGGTATTGAAGTCGATCCGGAGAAGCTGAAGAAATTGACGGTCACATCTTGTACGGTGGGAGGCGATCGTGCATGACCGCAAAACCCGAAAAGCTTAAAAAAAGCGGAGGCAGGATTCCGCATACATACGCAATTTTATTTTTGATCATGATCGCGGCGATGGTCGCATCATATTTGATTCCCGCAGGTCAATACGAGCGGGAGGAAGTGGACGGGCGCACGGTCGTCATCGACAACTCCTTTGCGGAAGTGGAGCAGAGTCCGGTCGGATTCTTCGAATTGTTCAAAGCGATTCCAACAGGGATGTCCGAAGCTTCCAGCATCATCTTCTACATTTTCCTGGTCGGCGGCGCATTCGGCATCATCCGGGCAACAGGGGCGATCGAATCCGGAATCGCCAAAGTAGTCGATCGGCTCGAGAAGCGTGAAAAGCTGCTCATCCCGATCATCATGATCCTGTTTTCGGTACTCGGTGCCACAATCGGAATGGCGGAGGAAGTCATCATTTTCGTGCCGATCGGCATTGCGGTCGCACGGGCAATCGGTTTTGACGCTATGACGGGAACCGCGATGGTGTCACTCGGTGCGGCATCCGGCTTTATCGGCGGCATGCTCAATCCGTTCACTGTCGGGATTGCACAAGGCATTGCGGAATTGCAGATTTTCTCAGGGATTGGCTTCCGCTTCGGTGCATATATCTTCTTCCTCAGTTTCGCCATCTGGTACGTCATGCGCTATGCGGCGAAAGTGAAAAAAGACCCGACGCAAAGCGTTATCTATGAAATTGAGAAACGCGCCCAGAAATCCTCGACAAAAGACCAGGCGGACGCCCTCGGTGCGTTCAACTGGCGCCACGGCATGGTCTTCGTGTTTCTTGCAGTCGGCCTTGGAATCAATGTGTACGGTGTATTTGAATGGGGCTGGTATTTGACGGAACTTGCGGCCTCGTTCGTCATCATCGGCTTTGCGGCAGGGCTCGTCGGGAACTTGGGTGTCAACCGTATGTTCGACGCCTTTGTCGATGGCATGAAACTGGTCGTCTTCGGTGCCTTGATCGTCGGGTTTGCCCGCGCGATTCTGGTCATCATGGAGCAAGGCGTCATTATGGATACGATGATCCACGGCTTGTCGAGCGTCATCAGCGGCTTGCCGAATGCTTTGACCGTCATTGGCATGTTCTTCACACAAGTCGTCATCAACTTCTTCATCCCTTCTGGAAGCGGCCAGGCGGCAACGACGATGCCGATCATGACACCCCTGTCGGATCTATTATCCATCGAGCGCCAAGTCGCAGTGCTCGCATATCAATACGGAGACGGCATCACCAATTCCATCATCCCGACATCCGCTGCGTTAATGGGTTATTTGGCGGTAGCCGGAATCCCTTATGAGAAATGGGTGAAATTTGTCTGGAAACTGGTTGTCGGCTGGTTGGTGATTGCGCTCGTCGCACTCGTCATCGCTGTCTTAATCGGCGTTTCATGAATACAAAAAATCCCCGGTGCTAAATGCACTGGGGATTTTCTTGGTTTAAATGACATCCGTGTCTTGAATTAAATTCAAGAAGCGTTTCGTGCGTTCTTCCTGAGGCCGATTGAACACCTCGTCCGGTGTCCCGCGTTCGACAACGCGTCCGCTGTCCATGAACAAGACTTCATCAGCAGCGCCTTTTGCAAAACGCATTTCATGGGTGACAACGACCATCGTCATGCCTTCTTGCGCCAAGTCTTTCATGACTTGCAGCACTTCCCCGACAAGTTCCGGGTCGAGTGCGGAAGTTGGTTCATCGAACAGCATGACTTTTGGTTCGAGCGCGAGCGCGCGGGCGATGCCAACGCGCTGTTGCTGGCCGCCTGACAGCTGGTGCGGATACGAATCGGCTTTGTCCGACAGCCCGACTTTCTCAAGCAATGCCAGGGCTTTTTCTTTCGCCTGCGCTTTGTCTTTTTTCTGGACGGTCACAGGCCCTTCCAAAATATTTTCAAGCGCCGTCATGTGGGGAAACAGGTTGTAATGCTGAAACACCATCGCTGATTGCTTGCGGAAGGCCATGATCTGTTTTTTGGACATCGGTTTCGAAAAATCAGCCACAAGCCCGCCGATTTCCACAGTCCCATCGCTAGGCTTCTCCAGAATATTGAGGCAGCGGAGAAAGGTGGTCTTTCCTGAACCGGAAGGGCCGATGACGACGATCGTTTGCCCTTTTTCGACGTCGAGATCGATGCCTTTCAGCACTTCCAGCTCGCCGAAGCTCTTATGCAAATTTTTAATTGAAATCATAATAAACTCCTATCTATGGATCGATCTGGATTTAACGGGATACATAACGGTCAAAGCGGTTTTCCAAGCGCCCTTGGACGAGTGACAGCAAGAAACAAATAATCCAATAGATCAATGCCGCCTGTCCGTAAAGAAGCAGGAATTCGTAATTGGTCGCAGCGATTTGCTGGGCGACACGGAACATTTCCGTCACCAGGATCAACGCGGCAAGAGACGTATCCTTGACCAGGCTGATAAAGGTATTGGAGAGCGGCGGCACCGAGACGCGCGATGCTTGAGGCAAGATCACGCGGCGCAGAGTTTGGGAATAGGACATGCCGATGGTATCGGCTGCTTCCCATTGGCCTTTGGGAATCGACAAGATCGCTGCACGGATGACTTCCGAAGCATAGGCACCGACATTCAAGGAAAATCCGATGACAGCGGCCGGGAAGGGGTCGATGGTAACGCCGACCGTCGGCAAGCCGTAAAACAGGATGAACAATTGGACAAGCAGCGGCGTTCCCCGGATGATCGAGACGTAGACGCGCGCAATCCATTGCAGAATCCGGACGGTGGAGATGCGGGCAAGCGCCGTGATCACTGCCAGGAATAGCCCGAGGATAAAAGAAATGACCGAAAGCGGCAAGGTGAATTGCACAGCCGCTTCGATCAAAGGCAGGAAGGAGGACTGGGCGATGTCGCCGAGCCGCTCCAACCGTTCAGGGTTTGAGAAAATACTATTCAAGTACATTTTCGCCGAACCACTTATTGGAGATTTCTTCGTATGTGCCGTCTTCGATCATTCCAGCAAGTGCCTCATTTGCTGCTTCGACGAGCGTGTCATTGCCTTTTCTGAACAATAACGCGCTTTGCGCCGCATCGCCGGATTCATCGACGACTTTAATGCCCGCATCCGGACGCTGGTTCTGGAAATCAAGGACTGTCAAATTGTCATTGACTGTTGCATCGACGCGTCCTGATACCAGTAACTCGATTGCCTGGTTAAAGCCTTCGACGCCTTCGAGTTCTGCCCCGTAAGAAGTCGCCGTTTCGGCATAGTTGCTGGTCAATGACTGCGCCGAGAGCTTGCCTTCCAAATCATCGAAACTTTGGATTTCGTCGTTGCCCTCAGCCACGACGAGAACTGCCGTCGAAGTGATGTATGGATCCGAGAAGTCGTAGCTTTCCTGGCGCTCTTCATTAATGCCGACTTGGTTGGCGACCATATCAAAACGCTCAGCGTCGAGCCCGGCAAACATGGCGTCCCATTGCGTTTCGAGGAATTCAGCTTCGACGCCGAGGCGTTCCGCGACTTCGCGTGCGATTTCCACGTCAAATCCTGTCAATTCTCCGCTATCGTCATGGAACGTGAAGGGAGGGTATGTTCCTTCCGTGCCGATGACCAAAGTTCCTTCTTCCTGGATTTCAGCGAGCAAGTCCGTTTCGCCTTCTGTGCTGCTGCCTGATTCTGTGTTGTCTGCGTTGTCGGAAGATCCGCAAGCTGCAAGGAATAATGCCGCTGCACCGATCGGCAGAAATGCCCATTGTTTCTTCATTGATGGTTCCCCATTTCGTTAAATTATTGCCTTCATGGCGTTGTGGTTCTATTTAAGCACAATAAAGCTTACCTGTATAGTAGGTTTAATCGGCTGGTTAAAATAAGTGAAAGCCATTGTTTTTTTAAAGAGAACAATTTATAATGACTCTAACGAAAAGCTTGATATGAAAGCATTTTGAAAGATAAAAATGTTTTTTTAGAGCGGACAAATGTTTTGTAGAAAAGGAGTGCTTGAAAAATGAAACGAATCATGGTGACAGGAGCTTTAGGGCAAATCGGCTCAGAACTGGTAGGTAAATTGCGCGAAACATATGGTGCGGAAAATGTATTGGCAACTGATATCCGGCCATCGGATAACCAGGACGGGCCTTTCGAAATCTTGGACGTGACGGACGCAGAACGCATGCTCACGTTAGCGCGTGACTTCAATGCCGACACGATGATCCACATGGCCGCTTTATTGTCTGCGACTGCGGAAGAAAAGCCGCTGCTGGCATGGAACTTGAATATGGGCGGCTTGGTCAATGCCCTTGAAGCAGCCCGTGAACTCGATATGCAATTTTTCACGCCGAGTTCCATCGGTGCGTTTGGCCCCTCGACGCCGAAAAACGACACTCCACAAGACACCCTTCAACGCCCGACGACGATGTACGGCGTCAATAAAGTAGCAGGGGAATTGCTATGTGATTATTACTTTACGAAATTCGGGGTCGATACGCGCGGCCTCCGTTTCCCTGGCTTGATCTCCAACGTTGCGCCTCCAGGCGGCGGAACGACCGACTACGCTGTGGATATCTATTACCAGGCAATCGAGAAAGGCAGCTACACTTCCTATATTGCGCAAGGCACCCGTATGGACATGATGTACATGCCGGATGCGCTTCAGGCGATTGTCGACTTGATGGAAGCCGATGCGGATAAGCTCGTCCACCGCAATGCATTCAATGTCACGGCGATGAGCTTTGAACCTGAAGAGATTGCGGCATCGATTCGCAAGCATATCCCGGATTTCAAGTTGAATTATGATGTAGATCCTGCGCGTCAGGCAATCGCAGCGAGCTGGCCGGACAATATCGATGCCAGTGCCGCAAAAGACGAATGGAATTTTAAAACAGAGTATGACTTGGATGCCATGACGGCAGACATGCTGGAAAAACTGAAACAAAAATTACAGCAAGCATAATAAAAAGGCGCTTTTTCCGGATTCCGGAAAAAGCGCCTTTTGTTATAGGTGGATTAAAACAAGAGATGTGCGACGCCGACGACGATTGGCAAAGCAATCACTGTGCGCAAAAGGAAGACGACAATCAAATCGAAAATATTGACCGGGATCTTGGAGCCGAGCAACAAGCCCCCGACTTCAGACATATAGATCAATTGCGTCACAGACATGGTCGCGACAACAAAACGTGTCATTTCGGATTCGATGCCCGCACCGAGAATGGCCGGCAAGAACATATCCGCAAAACCGACGACCATCAATTGTGCAGCCTCTGCTGCTTCAGGTACGCCGAGAAGGTTTAAGTACGGTTCGAACGGAGCGCCGAGAATGACGAAGGTGGACGTGTATTCCGCGAGGATCAGCGCGATTGTACCAAAAGCCATGACGACAGGGGCTACGCCGATCCACATATCGAGTACATTCTTCATGCCATCCGTGAAGAAGTTGGCGACAGAGCGGTTGCGGTTCGCCTTTTCGAGTGCTTTTTCAAGACCGTGTGATGCCAGGCCTTGTCCATTCGGTACATCTTCAGAAACGGATTCCTGCGGCGAGCCGTCCATGAATTCCGTCTTTTTCTGAGCAAGCGGGTAGATGCGGGGCATGATGAGTGCCAAGATAACGCCAGCAAGAATAACAGTGCCGTAATATGGAAGGAAATATGCACCAAGGCCAATTTCTTCAATGACGACAATGGCAAAGGTGATGGAAACGACAGAGAATGTTGTTCCGATAATCGCGGCTTCACGTTGCGTATACTTATTGTCTTCGTATTGCTTGCTCGTGAGCAGGACGCCGATTGTGCCGTCGCCGACCCATGAGGCCAACGCATCAATGGAAGAGCGGCCGGGAAGACGGAACAGCGGGCGCATGATCTTGACCATCATGGTGCCGAAAAATTCGAGCAAGCCAAAGTTCATCAACAGCGGCAAGAACAGTCCAGCAAACAGGAAGATTGTGAATAGGAACGAAAGCAATCCGCTACCTGATAACAACAAGCCGCCTGTATTTTCATTCCAAACAGGCTCAGGACCGATTTGGAATAACACCATGAAAGCAAAAACTGCAGCGACAACCCGTGTCAATGTCCAAAATAAATTGACGTTGAATAATTTCTCGAAAAATGGGACGGTATCGGAAGTGTTTTCCTTTTTGCCGATAAAAGCCAAGGAGCCGGCTGCGGCAATCACTAAAATGACGAGGACGACCCAAGGGACAAACGATTCGATCTGTCCAGCCATGAGGTCCGCAAGTACAGCGATTGTGACTTTCCATCCTTCATCAGTCGGGATGGGGATAAGGAACAAAAGGATTCCCAACAAAGACGGAATCAAGAATAATAACCAAGTAGAAGTTGAAAACTTTTTCAAAATAGTATTCCCCTTTTCTTTTTAATGTATGAATAAACGAAATGTATACTAATTATACAACACTTTCCCCTTTGGAACCGCTGTCATTAGTAATGTTTATATTATCTGAAAACAACAGAAAATAACAGTAGTTTTAAAAAAGAAATCTTATTGCTGCATATGGATAATATTGGTGACTATCATAGACCCCGACCCCCGACCTTCTTCAACGCTCCATAATGAGAAAATCCCGCCCGCGTGTCTAAGAGACATGCGAGGCGGGATTCAATTCAAGGGCTTATTCGAAATCCTGGTCCCAACGGTAAGCGTAGAAGCGTTCGAGGGTTAGCCAGTTCTCGGTTTCAGTATCGCCATTTTGCAGCTTATGCTCCATTTCCTCGAGCATCCAGGCAGTTTGCGAGATGTGGGCTTTCATCGAATTCATCTTATGTTCGCGAACAGGCTTGATATCGTAGACAATATCAGGCTCGCCGAGCACATCCAGCGTATTGTTGGCAAATGCCACGCAATGGAGTTTCGGGCGGTCTTCCATGCGCCGCACAGCGCGAACGACAGCGCGCGCCGTTGCCTCATGGTCAGGGTGCACCGCGAAGTCGGGATAGAAGGTGATAATCAAGGAAGGATTGGTTTCTTCGATCAACTCTTCCATCATGCGCACCATTTTTTCGTCGTCTTCAAATTCCAAAGTCTTGTCGCGTAGGCCCATCATGCGAAGATCCGTCAAGCCCATCGCTTCGGCGGAGGCAAGAAGTTCTTTCTTGCGGATCGCAGGCAGGGATTCACGTGTCGCAAACGGCGGGTTGCCGAGATTGCGGCCCATTTCGCCAAGCGTCAAGCAGGCGTATGTAACGGGCGTTCCTTGTTGGATATGGGTCGTGATCGTTCCCGACACTCCGAACGCTTCGTCGTCGGGGTGGGGGAAGATGACCAGTACATGTCGTTCATTCGGGATGGTCATTAAAATTCCTCCTTAATAGCTGAACGGTGTTTCGCTGAGTTGCAGCGCCACCGCCAATTTTCCGGTTCCGTCGTGGCCGGCGAGCAGCAAGCGGCCTTCTTCATCGATTTCGAAATGGGTGATGCCTTGTGCGTAGACCCAGCCATGCGGGAGTTTCAGCCCGACACGGTGCGGGCTGTCGCCGACGACTTTTCCCAGTTCGAAGTTGATGACGACATTGCGGATGAATGCCCCGGCATTGAAAAAGCCTTCATTGAAATGGCTTGCGTAGCTGCCATTCGTCGTTTCCAGATGAAGGTAGACGTCCTTGCCGACGAATGAATCGATCGCCGCTTGGAGTTGGTTGACTTCTACTAGTTCCATGGTGTTCCTCCTAATTAAATCGGTATTCTATCAGTATAAGGAACTCTGCGGATGAATGCGATTAGTACGCTCTAAGGCATACGGAATAATGATAGAATGGGAAAGAGAGAATTTTCCAAAAAAGGATGGGGAACATGAAAGCTTTATTGAATATTTTGATGGCCATTGCCGGAATCATTTTGGCCGGCAGCTTGCCGATCCTGATTGCGGGATGGCTTTTGGGCGAGTGGAGATGGCAAGCATACTTCGAATCCATCCAAACGACTTTGGAAGGGCTTTGGCCGATCGGCGATATCACTTTCTTCAATTTCAGGGCAGGGCAGGAGATGGCGTTATTCCCGAATGTCTTCGCTTATATCGTCTATTCGCTTGAAATTTTATTTATGGCCTTGATCGCTGCGGTTGCCATCTCGTTGGCATTGACGGTCGTGACGATGCTGCTGCCTGAAAAAGTGCGCGAACGGGTGAAGATGGCGCTTTATTTTTTGGAATCCATTCCGGATCTCCTGATCATCATGCTGGCGCAGCTACTGGTCATCGTGTTTTTCAAACAGACGGGCTTCTTGGTTTCGAAAATCGCCGTGGTTGGGGATGACCGCATCTACTGGCTGCCGGTCTTGTGCCTCGCCGTACTGCCAACGATTCAACTATACCGCCTGTCGATGCTGACGTTCCAGGAAGAAGAGCGGCAAATGTATGTTGAGTTGGCACGCGCACTCGGGTTTTCGAAACTGTACATCGTGCTCGTCCATATGTTCCGCAACGCGATCATCAGCGTGTTCTTCCAATCCAAAAAGACGATGTGGTTTATGCTATCGAACTTGTTTGTATTGGAATTGATGTTCAACCTTCCGGGCATCATGCTGTTTCTCAGCAGCAATATGCATCCGATGGGCTTTTTGGTCATGATTTTCAGCTTTTTCCTGCCGATGTTCCTGCTGTATAGCTTTGGCGAATGGTTTTTCGTTACCCGCCGCCATAAAAAGGCGGTGGCGTAAATGTGGAAACAGCCTTATTTTGTGATTGGCTTCAGCATATTGGCCTTTTTTCTCGTCGGCAGTTTTGTCTATGAATGGATCTGGGGAAATGTCCCGCGGCAAATCTATTATGTGATGGAAAACGGCCGTGCGGTGGAAGGGGCCCCTATTTCACCAAGCTGGCAATACCCGCTCGGGACAGACCAATACGGCTATGATTTACTCGGCAAATTGATGCTCGGCGCCAAATATACCATTCTGGCCGCGTTGGCCGTGGCTGCTCTGCGCATGCTGATCGCTGTGCCGGCCGGTTATATACTCGGAATTTACTTGAACAAGCACCGCAAATGGCTATCAAGTTTTGCGGACTCGATGCATTATATTCCGTTGACCTTGTTCGCGGCTTATGTGCTGACGCCGGTATTGTGGATGCCGGAGGAAGGGTTTTCGACCACGCTGTGGGAACGCATCGCGATTCAAGTGGTGATGATGGCGCTATTGACTGTGCCGGTTGTGTCGATCCTCGTCGCCAATGAAGCGGCATTGCTCAGGGACAAAGAATACATACTCGCCGCCAAGACACTCGGCGCCGGGCGTTTTCGCATCATCCGCAAACATCTCTATCCTCAAATGCGCGAGAAAATCGCTGTTCTATACGGCCAGCAAGTGATGGAAACTTTCATCATCCTTGCGCATCTCGGGTTGCTGAATCTATTCCTCGGCGGCACTAAAGTTAGCTATGACCCGCTTTTTGGAGACCCGCCGATGTCGATTTCCTATGAATGGGCAGGGCTATTCGGTTCGACTTTCCGCTATTTGCAAGGGGCGCCGTGGCTGCCGCTTATGCCGGTGCTCTTTATCGGGCTGGCCATTTTCTCGGTATCGTTGATGATGGAAGGCTACCTGCGTTCGAAAAAACCGAAAATCGAAAAAAACCGCCAATCCGCACAAGACGATCCGCTTGTCGAATGGAACCGGCAACAGCTGCGGGAGAAAATGGTGCGGTTGAAAAATGAAGATTTCCCTGACTGAAGCGGCATGCCTAAACAATAACCAACGGGCAGTGTTTCGGCCGGAGCAATGAAGGCAGAAACACGAAAATATAAAAAGGAGGGCGCCCAGGCGCCCTCCTTTTGTGTCTTATTGAGTTACAGTTCAACAACGTCCACTTCGGCTTTGTGGAATTTATTCGCAGCCCCGTGCATGACAGGGCCAACGTATTCGTTCAGCTTCCAGCCGTGCGCAATCGCTGTAGAGACAAAGATTTTGGCGTTGTAGACTGCATCTTTGACCGATTGGCCGTTAGCAAGATTAGCCGTGATCGCCGCAGCGAAGGTACAGCCCGCGCCGTGGTTATAAGTCGTATCGGTTTTCTCAGCCGTCAACAGGTAATGTTTTTCCCCGTCATACAGGAGGTCGGCTGCTTTTTCGTGCTTCAATTGCTTGCCGCCCTTGATGACGACGAATTTCGCTCCGTGAGCATGGATCTTTTCCGCCGCTTTTTGCAGGTCTTCAACCGTGTGCAGTGTGCCGAGCCCTGATAATTGGCCAGCTTCCACAAGGTTCGGTGTCACGACTTTTGCGTGCGGCAGCAAGTATTTGACCATGGCATCGACGTTTTCAGGGAACAGCACTTCGTCTTCGCCTTTACAAGCCATGACTGGGTCGATGACCACATCCGTAATGCCGGATGCTTCGATGGCTTTGCCAGCCATTTCGATGATGTCGACAGTCGGCAGCATGCCTGTTTTCAAAGAGTCGATTCCAGTGGAGAAGGCTGTTTTCAATTGGGCATCAAGCGTATCGAGCGCAATCGGGTGGATGCCGTGGCTCCAATGGTTGTCCGGGTCCATCGTGACGATGACCGTAAGTGCGTTCATGCCGTACGTGCCATGTTCCTGGAACGTCTTCAAGTCGGCCTGGATGCCAGCGCCGCCGGACGTATCGGATCCTGCAATGGTGAGTGTCTTTTTGAGTGTCATAAGTCAATCTCCTTTAAGCTATTTAGTCATTGAGCTAATTTTATAGAAATTTTGCGTCATTTACAAAGGTTTGGGCCTGTGTGGCCAAGCCAAAGCCAGCACTGTCGCAATGGAAGCAAGAGAAAACAACAGCGTAATGCCTCCAATGACCCAATGGCCGCTTGTGAATAGGCCAACCGCCATCACCAATGTTAAAATGGCTGCTAGAACAATCAAGCCGATCAGACAGCCCATGCCGGCGCGTTTGGCGCTTTCGGGTGCACTGTCGCCTTTCGTTCTGGAAATATCGGAAATTCTTTGCCGCCAGTCTGCCATGTGTATACCGCCCCTTTGCTCCATCGTAACACGGCTGCGTGGCGAATTGAAGCGCTTGCAGGCAGAGACGACTAGGGGGGGAAAGATCGGGTATTGAAAAGAAACGTGAATCATCGAAGGAGTAGATACCATGACGAAGCAAATTTTTAGCAATGACTGGCAAGAAATTTTGGAAGAAGAATTTGAAAAAAGCTATTACCGGGAATTGAGGGAGTTCTTAAAAGAACAATACGCACATGAAACCATCTATCCGGTAAAGGAAAATATTTGGAATGCTTTCGAGCATACGGCGTACGGAGACGTCAAAGCGGTCATCCTCGGGCAAGACCCCTATCACGGGCCGAATCAAGCGCATGGCTTGAGCTTTTCCGTCCAGCCGGGCATCGCCCATCCGCCAAGCTTGCGCAATATCTTCAAAGAGCTTGAAGACGACATCGGTTGTAAGAAACCGGTGGACGGTACTTTGACGAAATGGTCCGACCAAGGCGTGCTCATGCTCAACACCGTCCTGACGGTAAGGAAAGGGCAAGCGCATTCGCATCAGAAAAAAGGCTGGGAGCGGTTCACGGACGAAGTGATCCGGAAATTGTCGGCACGGAAAGAGCCGGTTATTTTCATTTTATGGGGCAAACCGGCGCAGATGAAAAAACGTTTGATCGACACCGAACGCCATGACATCATCGAAGCGCCCCATCCAAGCCCACTCAGTGCACATCGCGGATTTTTCGGCAGCAAGCCGTTCTCAAAAGTGAACAAGCTGTTACAATCACGCGGCGAAGAACCGATTGATTTTTGCCTGGACTGACGAATCGGGCAGGCGCGTGGTAAACTGGATGGGACTAATAGCGAGAGGGGCCATGACACATGGGCATCGAAACGACACGCATTTTGGACGAAATCGATAAGCATACAGCCCGCGCACGGGAAGGCGAACCCGAAAAGATCCGGGAATCCCTTGCCGCTATCCGCGCTTTGTGCGACCTGCTTCTCGAAGACGACATAAAAGCGCCGAAAAAACCGCGCGCTATGCCGCTTGCCGCTACGGAAACGGTAAACCGGCCACAATCGGTTCCCGCCGCCACGAGGCTTCAGGAAGAAGGGGCGAATGGCGATTCGCTTTTTGAATTCTAAATGGAAAGAGGACGACACAAATGAAATTTTTCTTAATAGCGGGAGCGGTCAATGGGCTGCTGGCCGTCGCTTTAGGCGCTTTCGGGGCGCACATGCTCGAAGGCCGCGTAGCGGATAAATATTTGGATACTTGGCAGACAGCAGTGCAATACCAAATGTTCCATTCAATCGGCTTGATCGCTGTCGCCATTTTGATGAGCTCCGCGCTCATCGGCCCGCTCGGTTCACTGAATTGGGCCGGGTATTTGATGCTTGCCGGCATCGTGATTTTCTCAGGCAGCTTGTATGTCCTGAGTTTGACGGGCATCAGCGTGCTTGGCGCCATTACGCCAATCGGCGGCGTCGCGTTCATCGCGGGATGGGTTATGCTCATCCTTGCTGCCGTGAAAGCTCTATAAAAGAAACGTAAAGCTGCCTGCACATGGCGTGCAGGCAGCTTTTTATATGGGCGAGAACATTTCCATTGCTCAGAAGAATGGAAATTTTAGTGGATTAGGTTAAGTTTTTGTAAATATGTTGTATCCCTATCACGCCTAGTCATACAATGGATAAGGTTTGATTAACGGACAAGGATGTAGATATAGATGAAACAGCAAGCGCATATTTTTGATATACATGTGATGCGGGCAGTGGGCTGCCTGATGGTCGTGCTCGTCCATGTATCAGCACTATATTATGTCCAACGTGGTGAGTGGGAAGACGTCATTTTATTCCTCAACCAGGCGAGCCGTTTCGGCACACCGATTTTCGCTATCGTCAGCGGGCTGCTGTTGTTTTTGCAAGTGAAAAACAGAGGATTTTTCTTCCAGCGCTTCTTCACCTCGCGTTTGCAGAAAATCGTCGTTCCCTTCCTGTTCTGGACGGCCTTTTACTTGTTTTATTTGTGGATCGTCTTCGGGGCAAACCCGTTGGATGCGGGGATTAAGCGCTTTTTGTTTGAAGTGGCGTTTGGGGAGACGTATTCCCATCTTTATTTCATTTCCATTGTGCTGCAATTCTATCTGGTTTTCCCTTTGCTGCAATGGATCAAGGGCAAGGCGGCTTGGATTATCGCGCTGGCTGCATCGGCTATCGTTCACGTGTATGCGATGAAGTACATGGACCCGTCGCAATTTGACGGCCTGATCGGGATGATTATGGAGCAGCGCGCCTTTTTGCCGAAATGGATTTTCTTCTTTATCTTCGGCGGTTTTCTCGCTTATAACTGGGAAACAGCCAAGCAATGGGCCTTTAAATGGCGAGTCGGTTTATTCGTCGGCGTGCTGCTGATTCTCTATTTCGCGGCAGTTGAATATGAATGGGGACGTTACATAGGGTCCAACCGGGTTTCCAATATCATCAATTTGCCGATCCTCATTTTGTTCATCATGTCGATTTCCGAGAAAGTCGCACGAAACCCATTGCTTCATACACTAGCCTCAAAGCTTGGCGCGATGTCGATGGGCGTTTACTTGATTCACCCGTTCGTCATCAATATGCTCCAGCGCAATTTGCCGGAAGGCGCATGGACGCTTTCGATGTTTCCGGTGTGGTATGTAGTGGTGATGGCCATTACGGTCGGGATCATCATGCTCGTCCAGAAGTTGCCGTTGGGCCGCGTCGTTTTGACGGTGCCTTCTGCCAAGAAGGTCAAACCGGTCACGGAGAGTGGGAATAAAGGCTTGACGGAAGTTTGACCCACGCCTTTTTAAGAAAAGTGAATTACTTAAAAAAGTTGCCTGCAGCATCATGCAGGCAACTTTTTGTGTTCATTTTATTGAGGATAATAATTGCTTTAATTTTTCAGGCTCGTCCACTTTAAGCGCAATTTGTGAGACTGCCCGTGTCTTTCCGAAAAACAGTACCGCTTGCTGGGGACTTTTAAAGTCGATTACCACTTCGGGATGAGGCTCCTCGAAATCTTTGGCGACGAATGCCAGCGCGTCGGCCTCGGGTGTTGCGCCCCAGCGCACCGCCTTAATCGAGTCGATCGGCACGCTGATTCTTTTGTTCAACCCTAACGATACATGCAAGTTTTCGTTTTTAACGGTTAAGGGGTTCAAGCGGGTGGCTTGGATATCGCCAATGAAATAAATGACGCTATAGACATTCAAGGCGAGCAGGACGAGCGACAGTACAGCGGATTTATCATGGAACCACCAATGGATGCCGATGGTTTCGATGACGATGGCGTGGATGAGCATGATGTTGAATGCGATGGAGCTAGTGTTTTTATGAAGTGTGATGGCAGCCGGATCATCTATCGGCTGTTTTTTCCAAGTGAAGAAAGCGTAGTAGAAAGCGAGCGCTTCGGATAGCAGGACGTTAATGAATGGATTCGGTTTGATTTTCCGGTGTACGGCTGGAAACAAGGTGAAAAGCGGGCTGCCTGCTTGTTCGGCCATGGACCGCCGGATTCCAGGGATGTGGATGAGCAACAAGGCGAGCAAGGCCAATTCCGCTACCAATACGAGCACTTCAATTGCGACGCCGAAATAGAACAGCAAGGCAAACGGTTCGAAATAAAGAGCAGGAATGATGAGGCGCGCCGTAATCAGCCCGGCCGCGATGAAACCGATCAATTGTTTGGCGTTCAGGCGAAAAGAAGCGAGCAGCAATAATGGCACGACGATAGCGAAATCGAACAAAGAGCCGGCAACGAGCCAAAATGTGTCATCGGGAATAACGGCAGCGGAAAAAGGGGAACGATAGACCATGAAATTGCTGAGGAGCACGAGAAGCAATAAAGCGAAAGCCCATTTTGCATAGTTTGCCTGGCGCATCACGAACATACAAACACCTCGTTTTTCTTTTAATATACCCCAATCGATGCTGAAAGTGCCGCAGAAAGTATGGCGAAAACAAGAAAAATGAGAGTTTTTTTAAGAACTGCCAATGAGGTTCCATAGACGAAAAAATGCCGCTCCCCAGTAAAGGGGAGCGGCATGATGGCTGTATTTAGACTTCGAGGAATTTCACGGTTTTTTCTTTGTCGAGAATCGTGCCGACGTAGAACGAACCGAATTCGCCGTAGCGTGCGGAGACTTCATCGAAACGCATTTCGTAAACAAGCTTCTTGAATTGGAGAACGTCTTCTGCAAACAGCGTAACGCCCCATTCGTAATCATCGAATCCGACAGAGCCGGAAATGATCTGTTTGACTTTGCCTGCGTAGCTGCGGCCGATTTTGCCGTGTGACAGCATCAAGTCTTTGCGTTCCTGCATCGGCAGCATGTACCAGTTGTCGTTGCCTTCGCGGCGCTTGTCCATCGGGTAGAAGCAGATGTACTGCGAGCGTTGAAGCTCTGGGTACAGGCGCGAACGGACATGCGGGTTTTGGTAAGGGTCTTCATTGCTTTCGCCTGACAGGTAGTTCGACAATTCCACGACAGAAACGTAAGAATAAGTCGGGACTGTGTAAGCGATCAAAGTCAATTTATTGTATTCGGTTTCGAGCTCACGCAATTCATCCATCGTTTCACGCAACAGCATGAGCATGAGGTCGGCTTTTTGGCCGATGATGGAATAAAGGGCGTGGGCACCCGTTTTGTTTTCGTCCGCTTGGTTAACTTTTTCCATGAAATTATTGAACTCGTCGATTGCGAATTGGCGCTCTTTGTCGTCGAGCATTTTCCACGCGACCCAGTCCATTGAACGGAAATCGTGGAGCACGTACCAGCCGTCTAATGTGATTGCTGCTTCATTCATCAGTAGAACACTCCTTTTATGTGAATCTGTCTTCCATAGTTTATCATATGCAAGACGTAAGTTCCTATCCGAATGCGGCCTGTCACCAATTCGACATGGGCATAGTGCCTTTTCAGCCTGCACCGAAAAGGGTAAACTGAAAAGAGTGAACTTAACAGAGGAGAATGACAGCATGGCTTTATTTATGGAAGACAAGAAATGGCGCTTTTGGGACCAATCCTTGAGCGCGCGCAAACGGTCGGCGCTCGAATCGTTTGCGGCGGACGACACGCTATGTGAACTGGTCGGCTCGCAAAAAAGCCCGCCGACCGTCCGGACCTGGGTACACGACAACACGGTCGTCCTTGGCATCCAAGACCATCGCTTGCCTCATATCGAACAAGCGATGGCGGTCCTAGAAGACAATGGCTACCAGGCAATCGTCCGGAATTCCGGCGGCCTAGCCGTTGTTCTTGATTCTGGCGTGTTGAACATTTCCATCGTCCTGTCGGAAAAAGAAGGCGCCATCGACATTCCGCAAGGCTACGATATGATGGTCGAACTCGTCGAAGCGTTGTTCCCGGAAGCGGAGATTGACGCCTACGAAATCGTCGGTTCGTATTGCCCCGGAAGCTATGACCTGAGTATCGGCGGCAAGAAATTCGCCGGCATCTCCCAGCGCCGCATCCGCCGCGGTATCGCGGTGCAAGTATATTTGTGCATCGAGGGAAGCGGTGCGGAACGGGCGGAAGTGATCCGAGAGTTTTACGAAGCGGGCAAGCAAGGGGAAGAGACGAAATTCAGCTATCCCGAGATCCAACCGGAAGTGATGGCGTCGCTTAGCGAACTGCTCGGCCGCGACATCACAGTTCCTGAAGTTGTGCTCGATTTGCATGCGCTGCTCGGCTCGCCGTCGCCGATGCCGCTTCAGGAAGATGAATTTGAGTTGTATTCGTTTTATTTGAAACGGGTGCTTGAACGCAATGAAAAAATGCTCGAACGGACGCTTGAATGAGCGTTTGATTCCTGTAAAATAACCAGTACGATTCGAGGAGGAGTGCCCGTGAGCTACGCGACACAGAAATTAGCTGAAGAAAAAGTGTTTAAAGATCCGGTTCACCGGTATATCCACGTACGCGACCAGGTGATTTGGGACCTCGTCAATTCGAAGGAATTCCAACGCCTGCGCCGCATCAAACAACTCGGGACATCCTACCTCGTCTTCCACGGCGCGGAGCATAGCCGCTTCAGCCATTCGCTCGGCGTCTATGAAATCGTCCGGCGCATCTCGGACGATGTCTTCCACGGCCGGCCGGAATGGGACGAAAGCGAGCGCTTGACGGTCTTATGTGCAGCGCTTCTTCATGATCTCGGGCATGGCCCGTTTTCGCATTCATTTGAAAAAGTATTCAATGTTGACCACGAGGAATTCACCCGTGCGATATTGACTGGCGATACGGAAGTTAATGGCATTTTGAGTAAAGTATCCGCTGATTTTCCGGCGCATGTAGCGGAAGTCATCGCCAAAACCTATTCGAATAAACAAGTCGTGTCGCTCATTTCCAGCCAAATCGATGCCGACCGGATGGATTATTTGCAGCGCGATGCGTATTATACAGGCGTTTCCTACGGCCATTTCGATATGGAGCGCATCTTGCGCGTCATGCGGCCGCTCGATGACCAAGTCGTCATCAAATCGAGCGGCATGCATGCGGTCGAAGACTATATCATGAGCCGCTACCAGATGTACTGGCAAGTGTATTTCCATCCGGTCGCGAGAAGCGCTGAAGTCATCTTGCGGAAAATCTTGCAGCGTGCCAAGGAATTGAGCGAAAGCGGCTACGAATTCCAGCAGCCGCCGACCCATTTTCTCGCCTTTTTCGACCGCAGCTTCACGCTTGCCGATTATTTGGCGCTCGATGAAGGTGTTTTGATGACCTACTTCCAGTTGTGGATAAACGAACGCGACCCGGTCCTCGCCGACCTGTGCGACCGTTTCGTCAATCGCCGCCTATTCCAATATGTCGATTTCGATCCCGGAACAGATTATAAAAAGCTTGGGGAGCTTTCGGCTTTGTTCAAGAAAGCGGGCATCGATCCGGAATATTATTTGATCGACGACTCGACTTCCGATTTGCCTTACGATTTCTACCGCCCGGGGGAAGAGGAAGAGCGCCTGCCGATCCAGTTATTGATGCCAAACGGCGATATCAAGGAATTGTCGAGGCTGTCCCAGATTGTCGATGCCATTTCCGGCAAACGCCGAACCGACTATAAATTATATTTTCCAGCGGAACTGCTCATCGATGGCAAGAAAAAAGCCATCAAGCAGCAAATCCTGGAGATGCTCAGAGAAGGAGGGATCTAGTTGCTCCAAGAACATGCAAGAATCGTCGATTTTATCGCGACGGCCGAAGGAGTAACCGGCCGCAAGAAACTGCAGAAAATGGTCTATATCATGAAAAAGCTCAATGTCCCGTTCAAGGAGAAATACGAATTCCATATTTATGGGCCGTACTCGGAAGAATTGACAGCGCGTATCGAGGAATTATGCGATATGGGCTTTTTATCGGAATCGCTTGAAGACAAAGGTTCTTATGTACAGTATAAATACGCCGTAACGGACGAAGGCATGGAATTTTGCAATGCTGTTGGCGCTTCCATCCCGAAAAATCCCGAAGCGGCGGCTTTACTCAATGCCAAAAGCGCGCGTTTCCTGGAACTGGCCTCAACGCTTCTATATTTCGGCCATCTAGAGCGCGGCAAACAAATTGCCAAATTACATAGCGTCAAAGGCAAGCTCAACTTCACCGAAACTGAAGTCGAAGAAGCCTATCGCTTTCTTGACGAACTCGAGCAATTGAAACTTTCATAAACTGAGCTCATTTATTTGAGCATAAAAAAACTCCCCTCGGGGAGTTTTTGTCTACTCGTCGTTCAATAGCTTGCCGTTGACCGCGTATTCGCTTTTCTTCAAGTCTTCAAGGAACACAAAGACCTTCTCCGGCGGGGCATCGATTGTTTCGGATACAGCGGCTGTTACTTTTTCGACGAGTGCGCGTTTTTGCTCTTCTGTGCGGCCTTCGAGCATTTTGACAGTTACGTATGGCATAATGGATGCAGCTCCTTTTCATTGGATGTTATGCTAATCATATCAGAATGGAGGAATTGTACAAATGGCAAATGAAGAAAAGCCCAAAAAGAAATTGGGATTCACCATCATAAAAGACGACCCGACAGACGGGCATAAAGGCTATGGCATCGGATCCTTGTCACTTGAGAACGTCTCGCCGCTCATCATCGACGTCGAAGAACAAGACGCGGTGCTCGATATCGGCGCGATGCACGCAAGAAGCCAAACGGAGCGCGGCATCAAATTCACGACCAACCGCGAAGACTCCGAGGGCGGAAAAGATTATTGGCTTGTGTGGATCACCATCGACTTCAATCCGGCGGGCCCTTATTATGCAGGCGTCACGGCTTGTGAAATGGTCGTCAACCGAGAAAAGCGCCGCGGCTATAAGATCTTGGCGGACCACGTCAATTTGATGGACAAGTCGATGAAACGGAAAATCATCGTCGACCATATGGACGCACCGTCGAAAAAAGTGCTCGCCGATTATTTGAAGACCCATAATCCTGAAATGTGGGAACGCAGCCTCGAACAATTGCACAATGACTTGTCACAATAAAAGTGGATTCTTGAACGAAATGTGAAACCTGAAATTCGGTGCTTCAGGCAGTTGAAGTTAAGCCGAAAAGAAAGTAAACTGAGAGTACAGCTTTTCATCTAGAAAGCTAGGACACCTGATAGCGGGCAAGTGCTATGAGCCATTGCGACAAACCCAAGCCCAATGCCTCATGTCACTTTCTCCGCGCCCATCAGGCCAAAAAGGTTTTCTGTGCAGGGAATCGATTCCCTTTGCAGAAAGCCTTTTTTGTATGCATTGAAACACAATCTCGACTAAGTCTTACCACTGCGTCGGTCACATTCGCCGTGCATAGTCCACGCCAAATCGGGTAAAGAACAGTGGTGGAAAAGAGTATTGCACTTTTGCGGAAAACACTTATACTTTGTAAAGTGATTTCAATCTATTAAATAAAGGAGTTTGATTATACATGGCAGGATTCTGGTATACCGAAAAACAAACCGAAAACTTCGGCATTACAATGAAAATCAATAAAACGCTTCATACAGAACAAACTGATTTCCAATACTTAGAAATGGCTGAAACAGCTGAATGGGGCAATATGCTGTTCTTGGACGGCATGGTCATGACCTCTGAAAAAGATGAATTTGTCTACCACGAAATGGTCGCGCACGTCCCGCTATTCACTCACCCGAACCCGGAGAACGTCTTGGTTGTCGGCGGAGGAGACGGCGGCGTCATCCGTGAAATCCTCAAGCACCCGTCCGTGAAAAAAGCGACGCTTGTCGATATCGACGGCAAAGTCATCGAGTACTCGAAGAAATTTTTGCCATCGATCGCATCCGGTTTGGAAGATGCGCGTGTTGAAGTAATTGTCGGCGACGGCTTCATGCACATCGCGGAATCGGAAAACGAATTCGACGTCATCATGGTCGATTCCACTGAACCGGTCGGTCCGGCAGTGAACTTGTTCTCGAAAGGCTTCTATGCAGGCATCTCGAAAGCCTTGAAAGAAGACGGCATCTTTGTGGCACAATCCGATAACCCATGGTTCACGCCGGACTTGATCAAGCAAGTGCAAAGCGACGTTAAAGAAATTTTCCCGATCACGAAATTATACCTTGCAAACATCCCGACATACCCAAGCGGGTTGTGGTCGTTCACGATCGGTTCAAAAAAATACAACCCACTGGAAGTGCCGGCTGAGCGTTTCCACGACATCGAAACAAAATACTACACGCCGGAATTGCACAACGCGGCATTCGTGTTGCCGAAATTCGTGAAAGATTTGACGGGTGAATAAGATGCGTTTTGACGAAACTTATTCAGGAAAAGTATTCATCAAAAGCCACCCGAATTATGAAGAGTCCAAAGCAGTCCTTTACGGCATGCCGATGGACTGGACCGTCAGCTACCGCCCGGGATCCCGTTTTGGCCCGAACAAAATCCGCGAAGTGTCGATCGGGCTGGAAGAATACAGCCCGTACCTGGACCGCGAACTTGAAGACGTGAAATTCTTTGATGCAGGCGATATCCCGTTGCCATTCGGCAATCCGGAAAAATCCCTTCTCGAAATCGAGACGTATGTGCACACACTTTTGGCGGATGGAAAAATCCCAATGGGCATGGGCGGCGAGCATTTGGTCTCTTTGCCGGTCATGAAAGCGGTCGCGAGCCACTATGACGACCTTGCCATCATCCATTTTGATGCGCATACGGATCTTCGTGAAAACTACGAAGGCGAAGAATATTCGCACTCAACGCCGATCCGTAAAATTGCCGATCACATCGGACCGAAGAATGTTTATTCGTTCGGCATCCGTTCAGGCATGAAAGAAGAATTCGAATGGGCGAAAGAGCAAGGCATGCACCTATACAAATTCGAAGTGCTCGAGCCGTTGAAACAAGTACTGCCGACACTCGATGGACGTCCGGTTTATATCACAATTGATCTGGACGTACTCGACCCGGCACATGCACCGGGTACGGGAACGGTCGACGCAGGCGGCATCACATCGCGTGAACTGCTCGCATCGATCCATGCCATCGCCGCATCGGGCGTCAACGTCGTCGGCTTCGATCTCGTCGAACTCGCGCCGGTGTACGATCATTCCGATCAAACTGCCAACACAGCAAGCAAACTCATCCGCGAAATGATCCTCGGGTGGGTTAAATAAGAAAAGCGCAAGCGCCCATGTAGATTCGACGGGCATAAGACGGTCTGGCGAAGCGGCGCTTTTCAGCCGCACAGCCAGAATGGCTTATGACCCCGAGAATCTGGGCGCTGCAGCTAGACAATAAGAAAAGCGAAAGCGTCTAAGAGCGGAAGCTAAGCTAAATGCGCGACGTCCTGTCGCAACGCTTAGCTGACTCACATCCTGTGAGCCCTCGACAGGCGTAAGACGGATGGCCGAAGCGGCGCCCTTTGCCGCACAGGGCAGTTCCATAAACGAAAACAAGGCCGGCCTGAATTTAACAGGCCGGCTTTGTTTTTGCCTAAAACTAAATTGCGGCAACAGAGAGCCTTTTTTTATTTGCAGGGGCATCGAAGGAGCCGGCTCGGATTAGATTGAAAAAACGGCATCAGTCGGGCTATAATGAAAAGGTTATTATTAATCGGAAAGGCGGATGCATATGAAAAAATCGGTGAAAATCAAATTGACGACGATCATCCGCCAGCCGGGTGCCGAAGATCAAGTGATGGAACTGCGTTCAGAAGGCGTTTTGACCGAGAAAAACGGACGCCGCTATCTGCAATACGAGGAGCGGCAGGACGAGCTCGATATCCGGACAACGGTCAAACTCGGTGAAATAGATGCCGTCGTGATGCGCAGCGGAGGCTTGCAGATGCGCCTGCCGTTCCTGTTGGATAAGGAACAGACCGGCAATTTGCGCCATGGGGAAGAATCGTTCATGCTGACGACCAAAGCGCATGAACTGATCATGACGGAAAGCCGTTTCAAAGTGCGCTATGACTTAGCGCTCGGAAACGATTTTGCCGGCGAATACGAAATGGAAATACAGTTTACGGAGGGAACCAAATGAACGCAGTAGAACAAGTACAGCAAAATATTAAACAGGCGATTGCCGAAGCGGTTCAAAAAGCGGGACTCACAGAAGAAACGGTCCAGGTCCAATTGGAATCGCCGAGAGATAAAGCGAACGGCGACTATGCGACAAACGTGGCGATGCAACTGACGCGCCTCGCGAAAAAGCCGCCGCGCGCAATCGCAGAAGCCATCGTTGAAAACTTGGACACACAGTCAGCGAATATCGAAAAAGTCGATATCGCGGGCCCTGGCTTCATTAATATCATCATCAAAAAAGATTATTTGAACGATGTCATCAAGACGGTACTTGAGCAAGGCGCGGAATATGGCCGCTCGAATTCGGGCAACAGCCAGCGCATCCAAGTTGAGTTCGTTTCCGCGAACCCGACTGGTGATCTTCACTTAGGGCATGCCCGCGGGTCTTCTGTCGGCGATTCCATGTGCAATATTTTGGATCTGGCCGGCTATGACGTATCCCGTGAATATTACATCAATGACGCCGGCAACCAGATCAATAATTTGGCCTTGTCGATTGAAGGGCGCTATTTTGAAGCTTTAGGCAAAGGCGAAAGCATGCCGGAAGACGGCTACCGCGGCCAAGATATTATCGATATCGCGGCTGATCTTGTTAAAGAACACGGCGATAAATTCCTTCACATGACGAAAGAAGAGCGTTATAAAGCATTCCGTGAGCACGGCTTGAAAGTGGAGCTGGCGAAACTGCAGAAAGACTTGGCCGATTTCCGTGTCCATTTCGATGTGTGGTATTCGGAAACCTCCCTTTACGAAAACGGCAAGATCGACGCAGCCTTGAAAAAACTGCGGGACAACGGCCATATTTACGAAGAAGACGGCGCGACTTGGTTCCGCTCGACGACATTCGGCGACGATAAAGACCGCGTGCTCATTAAAAACGACGGCACGTACACATATTTGACGCCGGATATCGCTTACCATGAAGATAAAATCCAGCGCGGCTTCGACAAACTCATCAATATTTGGGGAGCTGACCATCACGGCTACATCCCGCGCATGAAAGCGGCGATCGAAGCGCTCGGTTATGACCGCGATACGCTTGAAGTGAGCATTATTCAAATGGTGCAATTGTATAAAGACGGCGAAAAGATGAAAATGAGCAAACGTACCGGCAAAGCCGTCACGATGCGCGAATTGGTTGAATTGGTAGGGCTTGACGCTGTCCGTTATTTCTTTGCGATGCGCTCGGGTGATTCGCATATGGATTTCGACCTGGACTTGGCCGTTTCCCAGTCCAACGAAAACCCTGTTTATTATTCCCAGTACGCACATGCGCGCATCTGCTCGATCTTGCGCCAGGCAGCGGAGCAAAACTTCACCGCTTCAATTGACCATCTGGAGCTGTTGACGGACGAAAAGGAAATCGAAGTACTGAAGAAAATCGGCGATTTCCCGCAAGTGATTGCTGACGCTGCAAAACTCCGTGCGCCTCACCGCGTCACGACGTATATCCATGAATTGGCCTCGAACTTCCACAGTTTCTATAACGCCAACAAAGTACTCGATGCCAGCAATGAAGAATTGACGCGTGCACGCCTTGCCCTGATCGAAGGGGTTAAGACGACACTCGCAAACGCCTTGAAGACAGTCGGCGTCCAAGCACCTGAAAAAATGTAGAAGACAATTAGAACTTTCGGTGTATAATGGAGTCATCAAATAAACTGAATAGCAATCATGAAGGTGCTTATGTCTAAGAACATGAGTTAAAAGGGAAGCCGGTGCGATTCCGGCGCGGTCCCGCCACTGTATGTGAGAGCGAACTGCAACAAAGCCACTGGAAATTCCGGGAAGGCGCAGCGAGCGATGATCACAAGCCAGGAGACCTGCCTTCATGAACACCGAACCGAAAGCTTGCGAGGACAGGCCGGACGCGCAAGCTT
The DNA here is from genome assembly GCF_041320495.1 of Planococcus sp. SSTMD024. Taxonomy (NCBI): domain Bacteria; kingdom Bacillati; phylum Bacillota; class Bacilli; order Caryophanales; family Caryophanaceae; genus Planococcus; species Planococcus sp. SSTMD024. The sequence continues at coordinate 717,911 of NZ_JBGGNS010000022.1, forward strand.
TTTTGCGAACCGTCCTGTAAATCCCCCGCAGTTTCACTGCAGGGGATTTTTTTAATGAAATGTGCAAGCGCCCGTGTAGATTCGACAGGCATAAGACGATCCGGCGAAGCGGCGCTCTTTGCCGCACAGCCGGAATGGCTTATGACCCCGAGGAGTTGGGCACTGGAACTAGACAAGAAGAAATGTGGAAGCGGCCGTTATGCCTCGACAGGCGTAAGACGGATACCCGAAGTGGCGTTTTTCAGCCGCACAGGGCAGTCGGCTTACGACCCGAGAGGCAGGCCGCTGGAGCTAGACAATAAGAAAAGCGAAAGCATCTAAGAGCGGAAGCTAAGCTAAGTGCGCGACGTCCTGTCGCAACGCTTAGCTGACTCACATCCTATGAGCCCCCGACAGGCATAAGACGATCCGGCGAAGTGGCGCTCTTTGCCGCCCAGCCTGAGTGTTGCTTATGACCCGAGCGAGCGCTTGGTAGGGAAAATACAAAACATCAGGAGGAATAAACATGAAAAATAGATGGAAATTTGGGACAGCTGCAGGAATGGCCGCCATTGTACTGGCTGGATGCGGCGACGGTGCGGCGCCTGTCGAAGATCAAGATGTAGAAACACCGGCTGAACCGCCTTCGGAAGTAGCGGAAGCGGAATTTCCGGTCACCTTAGTCGACGCCATGGGCGATGAAGTGGTCATTGAAGAAGAACCGGAATCTTTCGTTTCGATGATTCCTTCCAATACGGAAATCGCTTATGAACTTGGGCTGGGCGAAAAAATGGTTGGCGTTTCGGATTTCGACAATTACCCGGAAGAAGCAGCGGATCTTGAAAAGATCGGCGGCCAGGAATTCAATGTAGAAAAAATCATCAGCCTGCAGCCGGATGTCGTTTTGGCCCATGAATCAGGGCTCGGCATGGGAACTGAAGGATATCAGCAGCTGCGTGATGCCGGATTGAATGTCTTTGTCGTGGAAAATGCAGAAACATTTGACGAAGTATATGAAACGATTTCCGTTATCGGCCAAGTGTCAGGCGCAGTGGAGGCAGCAGACGGGTTAATCGAGGAAATGGAAACGCAAGTCGCGGAAGTTGAAGAACTGGCGGCTGGTGTCGATGAATCCAAATCGGTCTTCGTGGAGATCGGCAGCGAACCGGAACTCTATACAGCCGGCACGGGTACGTTCATCCACGAAATGCTGACAATGATTCAAGCGGAAAATGTCGCAGGGGGGCAGGAAGGCTGGATCAGCATGGATTCGGAAGCAGTCGTTGCGGCAAACCCTGACATCATCATCACGACAGAAGGCGGTTATATCGAAAATGCTGCTGAACTGATTAAAGAGCGCAGCGGTTATGCCGATGTGACGGCTGTTCAGGAAGATGCCATTCATGAACTGAATCCCGATACCGTCACTCGCCCAGGCCCGCGTTTGACGGAAGGCTTGATGACGTTGGCAGAAGTGATTTATCCGGAGACCTTCGGTGAGTAAATCTGTACTCGCCTACGTGGTCTCCCTGGTGTTATTGGGCGGGGCAGTAGTGCTTGGCGTAACGGTCGGAACGGTGCCGATTTCACCGGCGGTTATCTGGAATCCTTCTTCGGACGAAGCGGCGGCGAATATTTTATGGAATATCCGCATGCCGCGTGTGGTGCTTGCGGGACTGGTCGGTGCGGCACTTGCGATTGCGGGCGCAGCTTTTCAAGGCTTGCTGAAAAACCCGCTCGCTGATCCATATACTTTGGGAGTGTCGTCCGGTGCCGCTGTCGGTGCCGTGATGACGCTTTTTTTCGGCATCTCCATCCCATTTCTCGGTCTGTTCACATTGCCGGTCATCAGCATGATCGGCGCTTTGATCACGATGCTCGCCGTCATGGGCTTTGCACGGCTTGTCGACCGCTCGATGAAGATGGAAACGGTTATTTTGACCGGCATCATCTTCAGTTCATTCCTGGGGTCGATCATGTCTTTGATGATCGCATTGACCGGGGAAGAACTGCGGCAGATCATCGGCTGGCTGCTTGGCAGCGTGTCGATGCGCGGTTGGCCCTATGTCCAGATGGCGCTGCCGTTTGTGCTTGTCGGTTCCTTCGTCTTATGGCTTTACCGCCGGGAATTAAATGCGATGCTGTTCGGGGAAGAACGTGCACAGCATCTGGGCGTGGACGTCAAAAGGAGCAAGCTGGCGATTTTGATCGGCGGATCGGTCCTGACCGGATCGGCAGTTGCCGTTTCCGGGACAATCGGTTTTGTCGGCTTGGTCGTCCCGCATATGACGCGCCTTGTCTGGGGCTCTGACCACCGCCATGTGCTGCCCTTATCGTTCATCAACGGAGCTGCACTTTTGATCGTTTGCGACCTGGTGGCACGGACGATCATTTCACCGACCGAATTGCCGATTGGCGTTATCACCGCGTTTATCGGGGCGCCGGTCTTTGCATTCATCTTTTTCCGGCAACGCAGAGGAGGGCTTTAAATGTTGCAAATTGAAAACCTGTCAGGCGGCTACGGCGACAAGAAAATCGTCGACCGCATATCATTTGGTGTTGAGAAAGGCCGTATGCTCGGCATACTCGGGCCGAATGGCAGCGGCAAATCCACCTTGATGAAATTGATCAGCGGCGTCTTGGAGCCGACATCCGGCGTTGTGCGGGTTGACGGCCGGCCGGTCGGCGATTTCCCCGCTAAGGAACTTGCCCGCAAGATGGCAGTCTTGCCGCAGCTTCACGCGCATGCTTTTTCGCACACTGTCCGTGAAACGGTTTCTCTCGGCAGGTATCCGCATCAAAGCGGCTGGTTTTCCTCTTGGTCCGCGGAAGATGAAGCGGCCGTCCAGGAAGCGATGCAGCTCATGGACATCAGCCACTACGAATCGACATTGCTTGAGGAAATGTCAGGCGGCGAGCAGCAGCGCGTCTTCGTGGCGCAGGCACTAGCACAAAACGCAGCAGTCCTGCTTCTGGACGAGCCGACCAATCATCTCGACATCAACCATCAGAAAGAATTGCTGGATACCATCAAAAAACAAGCAATCGAAAAAGAATTGACGATCATCTCCATCTTCCATGACATCAATCTGGCATCGATGTATTGCGACGAATTGTTATTGATGGACGAAGGAAGCATCGTCCGAAAAGGGGAGCCTCACGAAGTCGTCCGGACGCATGACGTCGAGTCTGTCTATCAGACACGCGTCAGCAACCATCCTCATCCGGAGCTGCCGAAGCCGCAGATCACACTGTTGCCGGGCGTGCGCAGAAAACCGGCGGGACTGAAAGTGAGAGCCGAAGATTTTCTCGTGACGCCGGAATTTGTCGCTTACCAAAGCCAGCTTCCGCTGAAAACTGTTTCGTCTGCCGTCGTCAATGCGGGGTCAGGCTGGTTCCGCAATTTCCTCAATCGACGTGTCGATGCCAGCTATAATATCGACAATAGCTACGAGGAAATGGTCGATTATATCGAAGACAGCGGGTTGAAAGCGACGGATACCGTGGCAATGATGACCGCTGTCCGAACAGAGCATGCCATTGTCCGTGAATATAAAGCAGATTTCGGCAACATCGTCGTAGCGGTGACGGCCGGTGTCGGAAACGGCGTCGATGTGTCGCAGGCAGTGGCGCGTGAACAGCGCGTCGGCACGATCAACACGTGGATCATGGTCAACGGCATTCTGTCGGATGAAGCTTTCATCCAAGCGATGATCACGGCGACCGAAGCGAAAACGAAAGCCTTGCAGCATGAAGAAGTCATCGATCCCTTGACCGGAACGATCGCGACGGGCACCTCAACCGATAGCTGCCTGGTCGCCGCTACGCAGCAAGGAGAAGCGCTGCCGTATGCAGGCCCGATCACGGAAGTCGGGAAGCTGATCGGCACGGGCGTTTTCGAATGTACCGTGGAAGCGATCCACCTGTACCGCGAGGCGAAAAAAGCATGATCCACCATGTGCTGGCCATCGGCATCGGCCTATTGCTTGACCGCCTAATCGGCGATCCGCCCGAATGGCCGCATCCTGTTCGCTGGATCGGCACCTTGGTCGATGGGTTAAAAAAACGGATGAATGTACCACGGCATGCGTTTCGCAACGGCTTTGTCATGCTTTTGATTGTATTGGCGATAGTCGCAACCGCTACGATCGCTATCGTTGCTGTTGGCTATGCGATCCATCCGGCGATCGGAATTTTAGCCGAAGCGCTGTTGATCGCTTCTGGCTTGTCGCAGAAAAGCTTGAAGCAGGCAGCGGAAGATGTCTATACGCCGCTCCTCCAAGGCGATTTTGCGCTCGCCCGGAACAAGCTGTCGTGGATTGTCGGGCGCGACACGGAAACTTTGGGAGAAAGCGAAATTACCCGCGGCGTTGTCGAAACGGTTTCTGAAAATACAAGCGATGGCATCACCGCTCCGATGTTTTGGGCGCTAGTGTTCGGCGCGCCGGGGCTTTGGATCTACAAAGCGGTCAATACATGCGATTCGATGGTCGGCTACAAGAACGAAGAATTCCGTGATTTCGGTTTTGCTTCTGCCAAATTCGACGATGTGTTGAATTACGTGCCGAGCCGCGTGACCGGCTTGTTGATCGTATTATTCACCCGAAACGAAAGCGGCATGCCCTTGAAACAACGCCTGTCGATCTGGCTGCGCGATGCCAGGAAACATCCGAGCCCAAACAGCGGCTGGCTGGAAGCGGCAACGGCCGTGCAGCTTGGCATCGAACTTGGGGGCGTCAATTCCTATGGCGGCGTCCGATCGATCCGCGCTAAAATGGGCGAACCGCTAGTCAAACTTGAAGCGAAACACATCAAAAGCGCAGTCAGCCAGATGAATATTGCCGCAATCAGTTTTTTCGCACTGATTGCAATAGGGGGAATCGTGCTTGAAATTGCCTGAACACGGAGCCAATCCACACCGCCTCTATGAACAAGCGGGGCATAAGCCACCTCCGGAAGTGATCGATTTCAGTGAAAATGTCCATCCATTCGGCCCGCCACAATTTTTGCGAGAGCACTGGGCAGATTTTTTCGATTTGCTGTCTTCGTACCCGGACCCGCAAGCGGAACCGTTCCGTACAGCGGCGGCCGACTACCACGGTGTCGAAAAAGAACGGGTTGCTGCTGGAAACGGCGCAGCCGAAATTTTTACGTGGCTCGCAAAGCGCTACCGAGGCAAACGGGTGATGCTGGTGGAACCGGCGTTTTCTGAATACCGGAGCACCTTGGAATCCGAGTTAATCCATATATTGGAAATAAAATTAAATAAAGGAAACGCTTGGCAATTGCAACTGGAAGACGTAAAAGAACAGGTGGCAAATTGCGATGCATTTTATTTGTGCAATCCGCATAATCCGACCGGGCGCTTGTTGGGCTTGGCGGAACTCGAAGAAATCGCCGCGTTGTGCAAAGGAAAGTGTGAGCTGGTCATCGATGAAGCGTTTATTGATTTTATCGGGGAACGTGCTTCGTTCATTCCGCTGTTGAAACAGTATGCGCATGTAATCATCGTCCGTTCGATGACCAAAATGTATGCGCTTGCGGGTCTTCGGCTCGGCTACGTCATTGCCGAGCCTGGTGTCATCCGGGAATTGACAGGGGAGTCGGCCCATTGGAATGTCAACGGTTTAGCGGCCGCAGCCGGTGCCCGCTGTTTTTCCGAAGAGCTGTACCGGGAGCACGTAATTGCTGCGGCTTCTGGTGAACGCGCGAAAATGGAAGATTTTCTGGAGACGATAGGCTGCCCAGTCGTGCCCTCAGCTGCCAACTTTCTTTGTTTTCAATTGCCCGATCCGGAGCGTTCGGAACCGTTTTTCCGTGCAATGCTAGACGCGGGGATCGTCTTGCGCCATACCTATTCATTTAAAGGGATGGACGGCAAATGGTTTCGCATCGGCATGAAAAGCGCCTCAGCAATGGAACGGCTGAGAAAGGAGATGGATCGATGGTTCCAGGAAAATTAATGTTCATATCTGGAGGTGTGCGCAGCGGCAAAAGCGCTTATGCCGAAACGCTTGTCCGCCAAGCGAACGGTGAGCGCAATGTATATATTGCCAGCGGTATCGCGCGTGACCCGGAAATGGCTGAACGCATCGCACGCCACCGCAAAGACCGTGCACAAGACGGCTGGTGGACCATCGAACAGCCCCAGCAATTATCCGAAGCGTTGCCGTTCATCCGACAAAATGACGCGGTGTTATGGGATTGCGTCACCACTTGGCTAGCAAATGAACTCTATGAAGGGTTTGAACAAGGCAGTTTATGCGCCAACACGCCTGGCTGCATGGAGCAGAAATGGCAGGGGCTAAAAGACACCATTGAGTCGATCTGTGCGAAAGCCGTTTACTTTGCCGTCGTTTCCAACGAATTGCTTGATGAACCGCTTGTCGATGAAACCTATCAGGAATGGCTCGGAAAAATTCACCAATGGCTCGCAAGCCGTGCAGACCATGCGATTGAAATGGAGAATGGTCTTGCAATTCGAAGAAAGTGAAGGTGATGCGGATGGCGAATCAAACGCTTGGGGGCTTGCTGCTCGCATTCCAATTCTTTTCATCCATTCCGGTACATAAAGAGATCCCGATGAAAAAGCCGCAAGTGACGGCCATGTACAGCTTGTTGCCTGTGGTCGGATTAGTGATGGCGGCAGTGGCTTCAGCCGTGATCTGGCTAATGCAAGAAACCACTGATATCGGCCCGTTAATGATTGCGTTTTTGCTGGCTTCATTATTTTGGGCAATAACCGGGGGGCTGCACCTGGATGGGCTGGCGGATACCGGAGATGCTTATTTTTCATACCAGAACAAGGACAAGCGCCTGGAAATCATGGGAGACCCGCGGATTGGCGCATTCGGGGCAATGGTGCTGGTTTTTGCGATTGTCGGAAAGATTATAGTGCTTGCGGAACTGATTCCGTCTGTTTCACTGATTGCCCTGGCCGCTGTCCCGGTTGTCAGTCGGATGGGGCTCTCAGTTTTATCGATCATTGCAAAGCCGGCAAAAACAGAAGGGTTAGCGGCTTATTTCCAGCGCTTGATCGACTATAGAACGCTTATGGCCGCAATGGCCGCCTGGTCGCTGGTTGTTCTCGCCGTGCTGTTCATATTCTGTGGATGGGCCGTGGCACTCTCCTTTTCGGTAGCTGCAATCATTGCGACATTTGCCTATAAGAAATGGTGTGACAAGAATTTCGGTGGTGTTACGGGCGATTTGCTCGGGGCATACGCGGAAGGAATGGAGCTGTTGTTATGGGGAATGCTTTTGTTCTTCATCTGATCCGCCACGCGCCGACCGCCGGCAATGTGGGAAAAGCGTATATTGGCTGGACCGATGAATCGGTGTTGCCGTTCGAAGCAAAAGTGGATCATAATACCCGTCTCGTGTGGGGCAGCGATTTGCTGCGCTGCCGGCAAACGGCGCGTCTCCTGTTTCCGAACGCCCACTATAAAGCGAATGCCGATTGGCGGGAATTAAATTTTGGAGATTGGGAAAAAAGGACGTATGACGATTTGCAATCCAATGAACGCTACCGCAATTGGATTGATGACCCCGAGACGATACAGCCGCCAAACGGGGAAAGTTTTCAGCAACTGGCCGAACGGGTCGACCGGGCAATCAAAGCTTTTCCCGAAACTGGAGACTTTACGGTCGTCACTCACGGCGGGCCAATCCGCTACATTTTGTCCAAAGCAAACGGACAGCAATTCTTTTCCCAGCAAGCAGCGCATGCGCATTGCTATACCATCACATGGGCGAGCAAGTCGGCGTACAAGGAGGGCCAGCCATGCATATCGTATTCGGCGGAGCCTTTAACGGCAAACGCGCGTATGTAAAAGAAAATATGAAGCTTGAATCAAGTGTTTGGCTCGAAGGCGAACTTCCAGGGATGGGTGAGCCCGCAGTGATCGCGGGATTGGAGCGATGGATCCGCAAGCAGCTGGAACAAAAGCGCCCAGAACAGGACATATTAGCGGCGATCCGCGAACTTGCGGAAAGCGGGGGTGAACGCATCTGGATTTTGACTGACATCAGCCGCGGCATTGTGCCAATCGATCCGCTTGAGCGCGAGTGGCGCGATGTCACCGGCCGGAGTTATCAATATTTATTCGGCAAAGCGCAGCACATCACACGCATTTGGTACGGCATTCCACAAACAATCAAAGGAGATGGTCGAGATGAATATTTACACGAAAACCGGGGATAAAGGGCAGACGGGGTTGATCGGGGGGCGGACGGATAAAGACAATCCGCGCGTGGAAGCATACGGCACGATCGATGAGGTGAATTCATTTATCGGAAAAGCGATGACAGAACTTGATCGTGCTGTGTTTGCCGATCTATTGGAAGATTTGCAGACGATCCAAAACGAACTGTTCGATTGCGGCGGCGATTTAGCGGATGTCCGCAATACGCCGCAATACAAGACCAATGACGAATCGGTCGAACAGCTGGAACGGCGCATCGATGTGTTGATGGACGAGCCGCCGCTTCTCGAGCGTTTCATCCTTCCGGGAGGCACGCCCGCTGCAGCGACTTTGCATATCGCACGCACAATCACACGGCGTGCGGAGCGCCAGACCGTAAGCCTGGCGAAAGCTGGCGAAGAATTCCCAGCGGTTATCCAGCGCTATTTGAACCGGTTGTCCGACTATCTTTTTGCGGCAGCGCGCGTTGCCAATTCACGCATGGATGTAGCAGACAATGAATATGTGCGCAGCGCCAAAGTTTTCAAGAACGGTGGGCGTTCGAAAAAGCGGGAGGAATGACAATGAAAACGCAAACGATTGCCCTGGCAGCTGTTTTTATCAGCTTGTCCGCAATTGGCGGCATGGTAAAAATCCCGCTCGGCATTGCGTCGATTGCACTTGATGCCATGCCGGCGCTCGTTGCCGCGCTGTTCCTTACAGCACCGCTTGCCGGCTTTGTCGCAGCGGCGGGCCACCTGTTATCGGCTTTGTTCGGCGGCATGCCGCTCGGACCGTTTCATCTATTGATCGCGCTGGAAATGTTTGCCGTCGTCTGGCTATTCGCGAAACTGCATCGAAACGGCAAGACGGGGTGGAAATGGGGCGCATTCATTATCGGAAACGGCGTGTTGGCGGCCGTGCCGTTTTATTTCCTGTTATCCCCTGCATTTTTCTATGCTTCCGTCCCGGGATTGCTGCTGGCCGCAACGATTAACGCCGCAGCCGCTGCACTTGTCGCCCCATTTGTTACAGAAGCTGCGAGGAGATTGGCTTGAGGCGCAACGAATTGATGGTTGACGGGCTGGTCATCACAACGGACAATTCCGCGGCAATCGGGGAGAAGCCGCACGACATCGTAAACGCCCTGGATGAAGTCGCCGCAAAGTTCGCCGCGCGTGTCGCACTGGCGGAACAATGGGCGGCTGGAGGAGAAGCAACTGCCATCCTGCTCCACAATTTCAGCGGGGAGATGCATTGGCCGCGCTACGTCTCGGGGATTACGCAATTATTTTCCGAGCTCGACGTGCCGGTGCCGCCGGTGTCAGGAAGCACGGAGAGCAATATGGAGACGCTGCAATCGGCGCTGGCGGTGACGATCATCGGGCGCAAGCTTCGCGAGCTTGCTGATCCGCATGAGCTTGAATGGTTCATTTACGGAGAACCGATCGTCGGAAAAGCGGTCATCAATCATCCGGAGCGGATCGCCGATTTGCGGATCGTAAAGAACGCACTCGACCGCAATCAAATCGAACGCATCTGGCCGATCGGATCCCAAGGTATCGGACAGGAAGCGGAAAAGCTGTTTGGCCGCAAGGTGCCGCTAGCTAAAGGGATTTCTGAAGAAGCATCAGGCGGCCCTGCGACTTGCTTGTTGGTCGGTGTTCAAACAAGCAAAGTCCAGGAAGCAAAGCGCCTGTTCGGAGAATATTTTCGCAAATTGATTGAATAGCTCATGAGCCGCCTATCCAGCGGCTATTTTTTTTTGGAGAAAAACAGCTGGTAAAGGGAATAATGAAAGTTATGCCGATGCCGGAAATAGTTACTTCAATTGTTTTGGCGTGCAGGAATACAGTGAGGGCGCGTGGAATATCAGTAATTGGAAATTATATTTCGGCGGTGCTGTAGATTTCTATTGACTGAATGCTCATTCACTTTTAAACTAGAACATAGTATCGACATTCTGCCGCAGTTCACGTAAACTTTAGATAAGAATCGGGGATTTACACATTCAACAAGGGGGGACTACACGATGGAGTTTTTGCTCATCGCTAACTGGGTTTTATTTATACTTGTAACCGCTTACGCTGTTTACTTGTTCATCTACTTGCTGAAGTCGCGCTATGATTACATCAAGCTCGGCAAAAAAGTGGATTTCGAAGAAAACTTCAATGAACGGGTCCGCAAAGTAATGGTCAACGTGTTTGGCCAGAAGAAATTATTGAAAGATAAAAAGAGCGGCATCATACACGTGATGTTCTTCTATGGCTTCCTGCTTGTTCAGGCAAGTGCCATCGATTTCATCATCAAAGGCTTATCGCCGGATTCGCATTTACCGCTTGGCCCATTGTATCCGGCATTCACATTGTTCCAGGAATTCGTGACCTTGACGATCCTGGTCGCTGTTGTATGGGCGTTCTATAGACGCTACATTGAAAAGCTGGTCCGTTTGAAGCGCGGCTGGAAATCAGGGCTTGTCTTGATCTTCATCGGCGGCTTGATGGTGACGGTTCTTGTCGGGAACGGCATGAGCATGATCTGGCACGGCCACGAAGGTGCTTGGACAGAACCTGTCGCAAGCGTTATCGCAGCTGGATTCGCTTGGCTGCCGGAAACTGCTGCAGCGACCATCTTCTATATTATGTGGTGGGCGCATCTATTGTTCTTGTTGACGTTCTTAGTCTACGTCCCGCAATCAAAGCATGCCCACTTGATCTTCGGGCCGGTCAACACATGGTTCCACCGTTTGGATCATGTCGGCCGCTTGAAGCCAATCAATTTTGAGGATATGGAAGAAGAAAACGAAGAAGATCCAGACGCCATGCCGACATTCGGCGTCGGGAAAATCACCGATTTCACGCAAGCCCAGATGATCGATTTCTACGCTTGTGTAGAATGTGGGCGCTGCACGAACATGTGCCCGGCCACCGGAACCGGCAAAATGCTGTCACCGATGGACCTGATCACGAAACTTCGCGACAACCTGACAAACACGGGTGCTGTCATGACCCAGAAAAAACCGTGGGTGCCGGCGATGGCATTCAGCAATACGCAAGGCAACCAGTTGGCGATGGCTGCCGGCGCTGAAGGCATCTCTATCGATGAACTTTACAGCCCGAGCTTGATCGGCGACGTCATCACGGAAGAAGAAATCTGGGCTTGTACAACTTGCCGCAACTGTGAAGACCAATGTCCGGTCATGAACGAACACGTTGATAAAATCATCGACCTTCGACGTTATCTTGTCATGACGGAAGGCAAGATGGATAAAGATGCACAACGCGCGATGACCAACATTGAAAAACAAGGCAATCCATGGGGCTTGAACCGCAAGGAAAAAGAAAACTGGAGAGACGCTCGACCGGATATTTCAATTCCAACGGTAAAAGAAGTCAGCAAAGCTGGCGAAGAGTTCGAGTACTTGTTCTGGGTTGGTTCAATGGGCTCATTCGACAACCGTTCACAAAAAATCGCGCTTTCCTTTGCGCGCTTGATGAACGAAGCAGGCGTCAAATTCGCGATTCTCGGCAATAAAGAAAAGAACTCCGGCGATACGCCGCGCCGTCTCGGGAACGAATTCCTGTTCCAGGAACTCGCGACTGCCAATATTAAGGAATTTGAAAAAGCAGGCGTGACGAAAATTGTGACGATCGATCCGCATGCTTACAATATCTTTAAAAATGAATACCCGGATTTCGGCTTTGAAGCAGAAGTCTATCACCACACCGAAATGCTCTTTGACCTTGTCCAGCAAGGCAAATTGAAACCGCAGCATGCGGTGAACGAGAAAATCACTTTCCACGATTCCTGCTACCTCGGCCGTTACAACGATGTCTACGATGCACCGCGTGAGATCCTGAAAGCGATCGAAGGTGTTGAACTTGTCGAAATGGTCCGCAATCGCCAGGATGGCATGTGCTGTGGAGCCGGCGGCGGCTTGATGTGGATGGAAGAAGATGCCGGACACCGCGTCAACGTTGCCCGCACTGAGCAGGCGCTTGAAGTGAGCCCGACCATGATTTCATCCGGCTGCCCGTACTGCTTGACGATGCTGTCAGACGGAACGAAAGCAAAAGAAGTCGAAGAACAAGTCGGCACATACGATGTCGCTGAGCTTCTTGAGATGGCAGTTCTCGGAAAAGACGCACCGCCAGTTGAGGAAATCGTTCAATAATAATAGATTTGCCAACTGACAGAAAATTGAGTAGAATAACAGCATAGAGAAAAAAGAAGGGAGTGCTACACTCCCTTTTCTTATGTAAACAAGTCGAGCGAGCGTTCAGTCAACCAAGAAAAGCAAAACCAGCCGAATGAGGCTGAAAAAATTTTAGCTATTATGAAAACGTTTCCAAAATATGAGGAGGAATTGTAAATGGCAAAAACGGTCATCATCGATGGGGCACGTACAGCATTCGGGAAATTCGGCGGGGCACTCAGTTCATTCACCGCAAGCGACCTTGGGGCAGCGGCGATCAAAGAAGCACTGAAGCGTGCAGAAGTAAATCCAGAAGAGGTGCAAGAAGTCATCATGGGCAATGTCTTGCAGGCAGGGCAAGGTCAAATCCCATCCCGCCAGGCAGCCAAAAAAGCCGGCATCCCCTATCACGTAAAATCTGAAACGATTAATAAAGTATGTGCATCCGGTTTGCGTTCTGTCACACTAGCCGACCAAATCATCCGCTTGGGAGACGAGGAATTAATCGTCGCAGGCGGCATGGAATCGATGTCGAATGCGCCTTATTATTTGCCGAAAGCACGTTTTGGCCTTCGCATGGGCGATTCGCAAGTTGTGGATGGCATGGTCCATGACGGCTTGTCGTGTTCATTCCACCCAGATAAAGTGCATATGGGCACATACGGCAACTCAACGGCAGAAGAATTCGAATTGACGCGTGAACGTCAAGACGAATGGGCAGCCCGTTCCCATGAACGCGCAATCAAAGCGCGCGATCATTTCTCAGGAGAAATCACGGCAATGGAAGTGCCTCAACGAAAAGGCGATCCAATTACTGTCGACCAGGATGAAGCGCCGCGTGAAGGCACAACGTCGGAAGTGTTGGCGAAACTGCGCCCGGCATTCGGAAAAGACGGCACAATTACGGCTGGTAACGCACCAGGGATCAATGACGGAGCGGCAGCACTCGTGTTGATGAGCGAGGAACGCGCCCAAAAAGACGGGAAATCCGTATTGGCTCATGTAGTCGCCCACACCGAAGTCGCGGTCGAGCCGCATCGCTTCCCGGAAACGCCAGGAATCGTCATCAACGAATTACTCAAGAAAACCGGCAAGTCTTTGGAAGAAATCGACTTGTTCGAAATCAACGAGGCATTTGCTGCCGTGGCGCTCGCAAGTTCAAAAATTGCAGGGCTCGATGAAGAGAAAGTCAACGTCAACGGCGGATCCGTCGCACTTGGCCACCCAATCGGCGCAAGCGGGGCACGCATTATCTTGACGCTAGCTTACGAATTGAAACGCCGCGGAGGCGGCATCGGGATTGCCGCCATCTGCTCAGGCGGCGGGCAAGGCGACGCTGTAATGATTGAAGTACCGAAAGGGGAAAATTAAACATGTCTATCCAAAACGTCATGGTCATCGGAGCCGGCCAAATGGGCTCCGGTATCGCGCAAGTCTGCGCGCAAGCTGGATTTAACGTAAAACTGAACGATATGAAACAAGAAGCCTACGAACGCGGCATCGCCAATATCACAAAAAACTTGTCGCGCAACGTCGAAAAAGGGCGCATGACCGAAGACGAAAAATCACAAGTGCTCGGACGCATCCAATCTTCTTTGGATTTGAAAGATGCGCACGATGTCGACATCGTCATTGAAGCCGCTGTTGAAAACATGGAGATCAAATCGACGATTTTCAAGACTTTGGACGAAGTGGCGCCAAAGCATGCCATTCTCGCATCGAACACATCTTCACTTCCGATCACGGAAATCGCGGCAGCGACAAACCGCCCGGAACAAGTCATCGGCATGCATTTCATGAACCCGGTACCGGTGATGAAATTGGTCGAGATCATCCGCGGCCTTGCAACAACGGATGAAGTGTATCAGGCAGTTGAAGACATGACGGTGAAATTATCGAAAACGCCTGTCGAAGTGAACGATTTCCCTGGATTCGTTTCGAACCGCATTTTGATGCCGATGATCAATGAAGCGATTTTCACGCTGCAAGAAGGCGTCGCGACAAAAGAAGCGATCGATGAAGTGATGAAGCTCGGCATGAACCATCCGATGGGGCCGCTTCAATTGGCTGATTTCATCGGCCTGGATACCTGCCTCTACATCATGGAAGTGCTGCACGACGGATTCGGCGACAGCAAATACCGTCCAAGCCCGCTCCTGCGACAATACGTAAAAGCCGGCTGGCTCGGCAAAAAGACCGGACGCGGTTTCTACGAATACAACTAAGATTTAGGGGGAGCCGTAATGGACCTGCATTTTACAGATGAACAATTAATGATGCGCAATATGGTGCGCGATTTTGCAAAAGAAGAAATCATGCCTTTTATCGAACGCATGGAAGAAGGCGAATTCCCGACGGACATCATCAAGAAAATGGGCGGGCTCGGATTGATGGGCATCACCGCACCTGAAAAATACGGCGGTTCGGAAATGGATTTCACTTCTTACATCACGGCCATACATGAACTGTCCAAAGCGAGCGGCGTCATAGGCGTCATTCTGTCGGTTCATACATCGGTCGGCACAAACCCGATCATCAACTTCGGGACAGAACAGCAAATCGCAAAATACGTGCCGAAACTGGCGACGGGCGAATATTTGGGCGCTTTCTGTTTGACGGAGCCATCTGCCGGATCTGATGCCGCAGCGCTGAAAACGCGTGCTGTAAAAAAAGACGGCCAGTATATCTTGAACGGTTCGAAAGTCTATATCACCAATGGTGGCGAAGCCGATACATACATCGTGTTCGCATCGACCAATCCGGAAGCAGGCCCTCGCGGAATTTCCGCCTTTATCGTGGAAAAAGATTTCCCCGGGTTTGTGGTCGGGAAAGATGAAAGAAAAATGGGGCTTCACGGTTCACGGACCGTGCAATTGACCTTCGAGAACATGGAAGTACCGGCTGAAAACCTGCTCGGCGAAGAAGGCAAAGGCTTTTCGATCGCCATGGCGAACTTGAACGCCGGACGCATCGGCATCGCAGCGCAAGCTTTAGGCATTGCAGAAGCTGCCTATGATTACGCAGTAGCTTATGCAAAAGAGCGCGAACAATTCGGCAAACCGATCGCCCAGCAGCAAGGCATCGGATTCAAACTGGCCGATATGGCGACTCAAGTCGAAGCCGCTAAACTTTTGGTTTACAATGCAGCGGATATGTACGCAAAAGGAATCGAGTGCAATAAGGAATCGTCGATGGCGAAGCTGTTCGCTTCAAAAGCGGCGATGGACATCACGACCGAAGCCATCCAAGTTTACGGCGGCTATGGCTACACGAAAGATTACCCGGTCGAACGCTTGTTCCGCGACGCCAAAGTCACGGAAATTTACGAAGGCACGAGTGAAATCCAGCGCATCGTCATCAGCAAACAACTACTAAAATAATTGGGGGAAATGACACAATGAACTTTCAACTATCCGAAGAACATAAAATGATCCGTAAAATGGTCCGCGACTTCGCGAAAAACGAAGTGGCGCCGACAGCAGAACAGCGCGACGAAGAAGAAAGCTTCGATATGAAAATTTTCCATCAAATGGCGGAACTCGGCCTGACAGGCATTCCGTGGCCAGAAGAGTACGGCGGCATCGGTTCAGACTACTTGGCTTACTGCATCGCGGTTGAAGAGTTGTCCCGCGTCGACGGGTCGGTCGGCGTTATCTTGTCCGCCCACACCTCACTTGCCGGATGGCCGGTCTATACATTCGGAACCGAAGAGCAAAAGCAGAAATACTTGCGCCCGATGGCTGAAGGCACAAAAGTCGGCGCTTACGGACTCACTGAACCATCTGCAGGGTCAGATGCAGGAAGCATGAAAACCAGCGCAAAAGAAGACGGCGACCATTACATTTTGAACGGGTCGAAAATCTTCATTACAAACGGCGGCATTGCCGATATCTATGTCGTTTTCGCTGTGACAGACCCAGACTCGAAGCATAAAGGCACGACAGCCTTCATCGTCGAGAAAGATTTCGAAGGCTTCTCAGTCGGCAAGAAAGAGAAAAAACTTGGGATCCGCTCAAGCCCGACGACTGAAATCATCTTCGACAATTGCCGCGTACCGAAAGAAAACGTTCTTGGGGAACTGGGCCAAGGCTTTAAGATCGCTATGCAGACGCTTGACGGCGGACGCAACGGCATCGCAGCACAAGCTGTCGGCATCGCACAAGGCGCGATGGACGCAGCAGTCGACTACGCAAAAGAGCGCGAACAATTCGGCAAGCCGATCGCAGCGAACCAAGGGATTTCCTTCAAGCTTGCGGACATGGCGACGTCGATCGAAGCGTCACGCCTGTTGACGTACCAGGCGGCATGGCTCGAGTCGAACAAATTGTCCTACAGCAAAGAATCCGCCATGGCGAAGTTGATGGCTGGCGATACAGCGATGAAAGTGACGACAGAAGCGGTTCAAGTTTTCGGTGGCTATGGCTATACGAAAGACTACCCGGTTGAGCGTTTCATGCGCGATGCGAAAATCACGCAAATCTACGAAGGCACACAGGAAGTCCAGCGTTTGGTCATTTCCCGTATGGTCACGAAATAAACGGAGGGTCGGCCCATGACGAAAAAGCGTGAAATTCAGTCCTCCGTGAAAGACGAAAGCCTGATTGAAAAGCGCCGTGAACAGATGATCCGCGGCGCTGTCACGCTTTTTAAGGAAAAGGGCTTTCACCGGACGACGACGAGAGAAATTGCAAAAGCAGCCGGCTTCAGCATCGGCACATTGTATGAATACATCCGCACGAAAGAAGACGTGCTTTATCTTGTGTGCGACTCAATTTACGACGAAGTCAACGCCCGGCTCGACCGGCTGGATTTGGAGGAAGGATCGCTTGAGACACTAGTGAAAGCACTCGAGCAATACTATACATTGATCGACGATATGCAAGACGAATTCGTCGTCATGTACCAGGAATCCAAATCCTTGCCGAAAGACGCGCTGCGTTACGTACTGAACAAAGAACTCGAAATGACGGCTTTGTTCGAACGGCTTCTATCGAAATGCGCCGCGTCAGGGCAATTGTCCCTGTCGCAAAAAGAAATCGTCCTGGCTTCCCATCATTTGTTCGTGCAAGGGCAAATGTGGGCGTTCAGGCGCTGGGCGCTGGATGAGTACACCATTGGGGAATTTATCGAAATGCAAACGAAGTTTCTGCTGCAGGGGATGGCAGGGGAAAAAATCACCATACAGGGGGCTTGACCATAATGGCTACTATACAAGAAAACACCACTTATCAGCCAAAGCACCATATCCGGTTTGTCACGGCATCGAGTCTGT
The DNA here is from genome assembly GCF_041320495.1 of Planococcus sp. SSTMD024. Taxonomy (NCBI): domain Bacteria; kingdom Bacillati; phylum Bacillota; class Bacilli; order Caryophanales; family Caryophanaceae; genus Planococcus; species Planococcus sp. SSTMD024. Next base: position 735,540 of record NZ_JBGGNS010000022.1, read on the forward strand.
TCGATGGCCACGACGCATCGATCAATATCATGCGCCGGATTTTGCAGGCAAATGGCGTCGAAGTAATCCACCTCGGCCATAACCGTTCGGTTGAAGAAGTCGTCAATGCGGCGATCCAGGAAGACGTCCAAGGGATTGCCATTTCTTCTTACCAAGGCGGCCACGTGGAATATTTCAAATACATGCATGATTTGCTCCAAGAACGCGGAGCAGGGCATATCCATATTTACGGAGGCGGCGGCGGAGTCATTTTGCCGCGTGAAATCCGTGAACTCGAAGATTACGGCATCGCCGGCATCTTCTCTCCAGAAGACGGCCGCAAGAAGGGCTTGCAGGGCATGATTGCGGAAATCGTTGAGGAATGCGATTTTTCCACAGCAAAAGAAGACGTTTCCTTAGAGAATTTGACTGCTGAAAACCCGGTAGCGCTTGCCAACGTCATCACAACGGCAGAAGAAGCGCACACACGAAATCTCGATACCGGCGACTTGATGAAAGCGGTCCGCGAAAAAACGAAAAACACGCCGGTTCTTGGGATTACCGGAACGGGCGGAGCCGGCAAAAGCTCCTTGACGGATGAATTGATCCGCCGCTTCCTCACTGAACTTCCGGACAAGAAAATCGCCATCCTGTCGATCGACCCAACGAAACAAAAAACGGGCGGGGCGCTGCTTGGCGACCGCATCCGCATGAACGCCATTTTCAATAAACGCGTATTCATGAGAAGCCTCGCTACGCGCGGGTCCAGAACAGAATTGTCGGCAGCGATCGGCGATGTCCTCGATGTCGTGAAAGCGGCAGGATTCGATCTAATCGTTGTGGAAACGAGCGGCATCGGGCAAGGCGATGCTGAAATCGCCGGTATTTCCGATGTGTCGATGTATGTCATGACGAGTGAATTCGGTGCGCCGACACAGCTTGAAAAAATCGACATGATCGATTACGCCGATTTGATTGTCATCAATAAATTCGAACGCAAAGGATCGGAAGATGCATTGCGCCAAGTTCAAAAACAATACCAGCGCAGCCATCTGCTCTGGGAGAACGACCTTGACGACATGCCGGTTTACGGGACGATCGCAAGCCAGTTCAACGACAAAGGCACCAATGCCTTGTTCGCTGCACTCGTCGCGACTGTCAATAAGAAATGCGGCATGGACTGGGAAACGAGCTATGAAGCATTTGCCAAAACGCAAAAAGAAAACCTCATCATCCCGAATGACCGCCGCTATTATTTGCGTGAAATCACGGATGCGGTCCGCGGCTACCATGCGAGAAGCGCAGAGCAGGCCGGATTTGCGCGCCGTTTGTTCCAGCTCGAAGGCGCAATCGAAGAAGTCCAAAAAAATGCGCCAGACGATGCACTCGTCCAGTCCTTGGAATCACTCGCACAAGGCGTGCGTGATGAGTTGACGGCTGAATCGAAACGCATTCTCGATAACTGGAATTCCCTTCAGGAAGATTACGCAGGCGATGAGTTGGTCACAAAAGTCCGCGACAAGGAACTTCGCACATTGCTGCGCACAGAAAGTTTGTCCGGCATCAAAGTGCCAAGAGTCGCATTGCCGAAATTCAAGGATTACGGGGAAATCTTGCGCTGGGTCTATGCCGAAAACGTGCCGGGTTCATTCCCGTATACGGCAGGCGTGTTCCCATTCAAACGCGCAGGTGAAGACCCAAAACGCCAGTTTGCAGGAGAAGGCACGCCGGAACGCACAAATAGAAGGTTCCATTATTTGTCAAAAGGTGACGACGCGAAACGCCTGTCCACTGCATTCGACTCGGTAACATTGTACGGGGAAGACCCAGACCACCGTCCGGATATCTACGGGAAGGTCGGCGAATCGGGCGTTTCCATCTGCACACTGGAAGATATGAAGAAACTGTATGACGGATTTGACTTGTGTGCGCCGTCGACTTCCGTTTCGATGACGATCAACGGCCCGGCGCCGATCATTTTGGCAATGTTCATGAACACGGCCATCGACCAGCAAGTGAAAAAACGTGAAGAAGAGCTCGGCCGCACATTGACGGTCGAAGAATTCACCGAAGTGCGTGAAGGCACTTTGCAAGTCGTGCGCGGAACGGTTCAAGCGGATATCCTGAAAGAAGACCAAGGGCAGAACACATGCATCTTCTCGACGGAATTCGCGCTGCGCATGATGGGCGATATCCAGCAATACTTTATCGACCACAAAGTGCGCAATTACTACTCGGTATCGATTTCGGGATACCATATCGCGGAAGCGGGCGCGAACCCGATTTCACAATTGGCGTTCACTTTGTCGAACGGCTTCACTTACGTCGAGTATTATTTGAGCCGCGGCATGAACATCGATGATTTCGCGCCGAACTTGTCGTTCTTCTTCTCGAACGGTTTGGACCCGGAATACACGGTCATCGGGCGCGTCGCACGCCGCATTTGGGCAATCGTCATGCGCGATAAATACGGCGCGAACGAACGCAGCCAGAAACTGAAATACCACGTCCAAACGTCCGGCCGCAGCCTCCACGCACAGGAGATCGACTTTAACGATATCCGTACGACTCTGCAGGCATTGATGGCGCTTCAGGACAACTGCAACTCGCTCCACACGAACGCATACGATGAAGCGATCACGACGCCGACAGAAGAATCGGTGCGCCGCGCGATGGCCATCCAGATGATCATCACGAAAGAGCATGGATTGTCGAAAAACGAAAACCCGCTGCAAGGTGCATTCGTTGTGGAAGAGTTGACGCAATTGGTAGAAGAAGCCGTCATGACGGAATTCGACCGCATCAACGACCGCGGCGGCGTTCTTGGCGCGATGGAGACGCAATACCAGCGCGGCAAAATCCAGGAAGAGTCCATGCATTACGAAATGAAGAAGCATACCGGCGAATTGCCGATCATCGGGGTCAACACTTATTTGAACCCGAACCCGCAATCGGACGATGACATCAACGCGATGGAAATCGCCCGTGCCACGAAAGAAGAAAAAGAAACGCAAATTAACAATTTGCGCGCGTTCCAGGAACGCAATCCTTCAGACGAGGCGTTGCAGCGCTTGAAGAAAGTGGCGAAAGAAGGCGGCAATATCTTCGAGGAACTGATGGAGACCGTCAAAGTTGCAAGCCTTGGCCAGATCACTTCAGCTCTTTACGAAGTAGGCGGCCAGTATCGCAGAAATATGTAAGCTCTATCCCCTTGCCTGGAAACAGGTGAGGGGATTTTTTTGTGATGCTTTAGCGCAAATAGTCATCCATTAATTCTACTGAAGGCGACTGCTTAATTGGACTTGATAGCGAGATGTGTCGATCGCTGTTTGTTTCATCTTTAAATAGCCGCCTCCCGCTTGGGGCATGCCTCCCGCAATAAGCCAAGAAAGACACTTGCCTCATTGCTTCGGCTCACCCTTGTGCGCGGTTCGGCTGATAGATTTCACTATACTTTGCATGCGAGGAAGTGTCGCTGTTAATTGTCTTCATCCGCTGGTGGCGACGCTTAGTTGGACTTGATAGCGAGATGTGTCGATCGTTGTTCATTTCATCATTAAATCACCGCCTCCCGCTTGGGGCTGGCCTCCCGCAATGAGCCGAGAAGAACGTTCGTCTCATTGCTCCGGCTCGCCCGTTTACGCGGTTCGGCTTTTAGATTTCATTGGATGTTGCATGCGAGGACGCGTCTTTTTTTATTGTATTCGCCTGCTGGTGAAGACGCCTAGTTAGAGTTGATAGCGGAAAAGATGGTTCACTAGTTATTCTTTATGCAATTACAAAGCTGTCCGAAACTGTTCATTCTAATTTCAATGACAGATGAATTCCATTTCCACTCTACATATAGAGATGTAGCGGAAAGGGGCCGACGCCCGAGGGACCGCGCGGGCTGGCGAGACAAACGTGCACAGCACGTTGGCTCAACACCCGCCCCTCGGCAAGCGTGCCCCTTGTAGCGAAATCTCCTCCACCATTCCACTGCTCGACATATTTCATTCATCACAATAGCAACAAATGGAATCATCCGGCACTTCGGTCGATTTGGCGATGCAAGTCCGGTATAATGGAAGAAGTTGAAACTCTAAGGAAAAGAGATGGATGACACCATGCCCAAAGCTGCCCATTACGCCATCATCATTGCAGCGGTCGTGTTGCTTGTTGTACTGTACAATAGAGCGCTCGGCTCAATACCGTTTTTAATCCTGTCCGCCTACTTTTTCTACTTCGGGTGGGACCAGCTTATGCGCAGAAAAAAGAAATCCCGGTAGCGGACAGCAAGGACTTTGTATATAATGGATAGAGTTACGATACAAGAAGGGACGTGCACGAATGAACATCCGTGAATTAACGAAAGAAGAATTGCTAGAAGAGTCGTTCGTCGACTTAACATATGCCATTTTGGAAGAAACCAAAGAAACGAAAACCTTTTTAGAGCTTGTTGCGGAATTGCAACGATTGATCGGGCTTTCCGAAGAAGAGATGAAGTCTCATCTTGCGCAGTATTACACTGACATGAACATTGATGGCCGCTTCTTGATCCTTGGCGAAAACCGCTGGGGCCTTCGCGAATGGTATCCGGTTGAGCAGATTGAAGAAGAATCTGCACCGACGGTCAAAGCACGCAAGAAGAAGAAATCGAAATCAACGGATGATGACTTCGACGATATGGATCTCGAGTTGGAAGATGAACTGGACTTCGAAGATTTCGGCGAAGACGATGGCGATGTTTCTTCAGATGATGACGACGATGACGATGATGACGAAGTGGCTGTCAAAGCACCGGTCGTTGATCTGGATTTCGATTCGACAGATGATGATGACGATGTCGACGAAGTGGAAGATGTCGGCGTGCTCGTAGAAGACCTCGATGGCAACATCATCGACGAAGAGGAAGATGACGAAGAGGAAGATGAAGAGGATGGGCTGAAGTAGTCTGAACTTTTTTTCACCTTGACGGAAACAGCTGTACAGGATAAGATTTTACTGGGCTCCTTAAAATAGGAGAGATGATTCGTATAGCTAACGCGCTCCCCCTGCACGCTTTGCAGGAGGGGCGCTTTTTATTTTTTTTAGTGCTGCCGACCTGGCGGCAAAGACCCGTGCCATCCGCTTTAATGGATGGCCGAAGCTTTTTCTTGCTGAACACGATTCGGGACTGCAAGTTGTAGAACAATCACATTTTATTTCATTACTCGAGGAGGAAACAGAGCATGACAAAGTATATATTCGTAACAGGTGGAGTGGTTTCATCGTTAGGAAAAGGAATCACAGCCGCTTCTCTTGGCCGCTTGCTGAAAAACCGCGGACTTAGCGTCACAATCCAAAAATTCGACCCATACATCAATATTGACCCGGGTACGATGAGCCCTTACCAGCACGGCGAAGTGTTCGTTACCGATGACGGTGCGGAAACGGATTTGGACTTGGGCCATTATGAGCGCTTCATCGACATTAACTTGAACAAGTATTCGAACGTGACGACGGGGAAAGTCTACTCGACGGTCATCCAAAAAGAACGCCGCGGCGATTATTTGGGCGGAACGGTTCAAGTTATCCCGCACATCACAAATGAAATCAAAGACCGCCTGCTGCGTGCAGCGAAAACAGCTCAAGCGGATGTTGTCATCACGGAAATCGGCGGAACGGTCGGCGATATCGAATCGCTGCCATTCCTAGAAGCGATCCGCCAAATGCGTTCGGACCTCGGCCGCGAAGAAGTTATGTACATCCACTGTACATTGATTCCTTATCTCGGCGCTGCAAAAGAAATGAAAACAAAACCGACGCAGCACAGCGTAAAAGAATTGCGCAGCCTCGGCATCCAGCCAAACTTGATCGTCGTGCGCACGGAATATCCAGTGCCTCAGGACATGAAAGATAAAATCGCGTTGTTCTGCGATATCAAATCCGAAGAAGTCATCGAATCCCGCGACGTCGACGTCATTTATGAAATGCCGCTTCGTTTGCAGGAGCAGCACATGGACCAAATCGTCCTGGATCATTTCGGCATCGAAGCACCAGAAGCTGACATGACCGAATGGAACGAACTCGTCGAGAAAGTGAAATCCTTGAAGAAATCCGTGAAGATCGGCCTTGTCGGCAAATACGTGGAACTTCAGGATGCTTATATTTCTGTTGTGGAATCATTAAAGCACGCCGGCTTCGCATTCGATTCAGATATTGAAGTCGACTGGATCAACGCAGAGCACGTCAACGCAGAAAACGTAGCGGAAACGCTCAAGGATTGCGACGGGATCTTAGTGCCGGGCGGGTTCGGCGATCGTGGCGTGGAAGGTAAAGTCCTTGCGACGCAATACGCGCGCGAAAACCAAGTGCCGTTCTTCGGCATCTGCCTCGGCATGCAACTTGCTTCTGTAGAGTTCGCACGCAACATCATGAACTTGGACGGCGCACATTCTTCTGAACTTGACCCGAAAACTTTGTACCCGGTCATCGACTTGCTGCCGGAGCAAAAAGACATCGAAGATTTGGGCGGCACATTGCGCCTTGGCTTGTACCCAGCGAAGCTCGATAAGACTTCGAAAGCGTATGAAGCATACGGGGAAGAACTCGTTTACGAAAGACACCGCCATCGTTACGAGTTCAACAATGAATACCGCGAGCAGTTCGAAAAAGCTGGCTTCAAATTCACAGGCACAAGCCCGGATGGCCGCCTTGTTGAAATCATCGAAGTCGCTGACCATCCTTGGTTCGTCGCTTGCCAGTTCCACCCGGAATTCATCTCGCGCCCGAACCGTCCGCAGCCATTGTTCCGCGAGTTCGTTCGCGCCTCTTTGGACAACCAGTAATCAACTTGTGAAAAGCCGCTTCATTTCCTGGAAGGCAGGCATCGATCAGATGAAAAAGCCTTCCCCATTAGGGAAGGCTTTTTTGTGGCTTTTCAATCCGAGAGCATTTCATCAATTGTTAACTTAACCGCATGGTAGACATACAAAGCGCCGAGCCCGTGGGGAATCATGATGCGCCCGCCGTCTTCGTCCGGCAGCAAGCCCTTGTCGATGTTCATGGAGAGAAAGGCATCCGCCGTTTCGTTGCCATGGCTTTCCGCTGTCAGCATCGCAAACGGGATGGCGCGTCCGCCCAATTCCTGGGCCAAGGAATCGCCTTCGTCTTTGCGGGCTAGGATCCACACCCGGTCAGCAGTAGACAGTTCAGCAGATGGATCATAGCGAACCGCCGACTCAAGGGTTTCTGGACCGTTCAAAGCGGCGGCAGCGACAGCCTCGAGTTCGCCGAAAGCCGCCAGATGGATGCGCCCTTCGCCGATGACGGCTTGCGCGAGAAGACGTGCCGTATCTTCGATCGCTTCCTCTTCTTTGCCGATGCGCTGGAACAGGCCGGTCAATTGTGTCGTCAATATTTTCAAATGGGTTCACCTCAAATCGAGTATAGCAGATGGGCTGCTCTTCGAAAAAGGTGGGAAGGAGTGGCTGATGTGAAAAGGATTCTAATAGTAGATGATCAACAAGGCATCCGCCTGTTATTGAAAGAAGTATTCGAGAGGGAAGGGTACGAGACCTTGATTGCGGGCAGCGGAAAAGAAGCGTTGGAACTCACTGAAAACACATGTCCCGACATGATGCTGATGGACATGAAGATGCCGGGGATGGACGGCATTGAACTATTGAAACGGCTGAAGAGCCGCAAGCACGATTGTAAAGTGATCATGATGACAGCTTACGGAGAAATGGGGGTTATCGAAGAGTCGATGAATTGGGGCGTCATGCGTTATTTCACCAAACCCTTCGATGTTTTTGAACTGCGCGATGCCGTTCGCGAGCTGATTGACGATTAAACAGGCACCGAGTGGCGAAACAGCGCCATTTTTGATATAGTGAAAAAGATATTGGGCTTGTGCCTACGCTGAGGAGGAAGAATTGTAATGCCATTGGTTTCGATGAAAGATATGATGATAAAAGGTAAGAAGGAAGGTTATGCCATCGGGCAATTTAACCTGAACAACCTGGAATTTACGCAAGCGATCCTGCAAGCGGCGGAGGAAGAAAAATCCCCGGTCATCTGCGGCGTCTCAGAAGGTGCAGCACGCTATATGGGCGGATTCACGACTGTTGTACATATGGTGAAAGGCCTGATGCATGATTACAATATTACAGTTCCGGTCGCTATCCATCTAGATCATGGTTCCAGTTTTGAAAAATGCAAAGAAGCAATCGATGCAGGTTTCACGTCAGTGATGATCGATGCATCGCATCACCCATTCGAAGAAAACATTGAAATTACGCGCAAAGTGGTTGAATACGCTCACGCTAAAGGCGTTTCCGTGGAAGCGGAACTGGGCATAGTCGGCGGCCAGGAAGATGACGTCATCGCAGAAGGCGTCATCTATGCTGACCCGAAAGAATGCCAAGCACTTGTCGAGCAGACAGGCATCGATTGCCTGGCGCCAGCGCTCGGCTCGGTCCACGGGCCATATAAAGGCGAACCGAACCTCGGATTCGCTGAAATGGAAGAAATCTCACAGCTTTGCGACGTGCCGCTTGTCTTGCACGGCGGAACGGGCATTCCGGTGAAAGATATCAAACGTGCTGTATCCCTCGGCACATCAAAGATCAACGTCAACACGGAAAGCCAAATTGCCGCATCGAAAGCAATCCGCGAAAAATTGGCCTCTGATCCAGACGTCTACGATCCACGTAAATACTTGACGCCGGCACGCGATGCCATTAAAGCGACCGTTATCGGCAAAATGCGCGATTTCGGAAGTTCACAACAAGCAAATTCATAAAAACATGGGAAGAGAGGCGAATCCGTCTCTTTTTCCACATACAGGAGGAAACCATACATGAAATTTTTCATTGATACAGCAAACTTCGACGAAATTAAAGAAGCACATTCCTGGGGCATTCTCTCAGGCGTCACAACGAACCCATCGCTTGTGGCAAAAGAGAAAGATGTCTCGTTCCACGACCGCTTGAAAGAAATCGCCGACCTTGTCGACGGGTCGATCAGCGGAGAAGTCATCGCACTGGATTCAGAAGGCATGATCAAAGAAGGCCGTGAACTAGCTGACTTGGCGCCAAACATCACAGTGAAGTTGCCGATGACACCAGAAGGCTTGAAAGCATGTGCGGTTCTTGCCGGCGAAGGCAAAAAAGTCAATGTTACATTGATCTTCAGCGCCAACCAAGCGCTTCTGGCAGCACGTGCTGGAGCAGCTTACGTTTCCCCATTCCTTGGACGCCTTGATGATATCGGGCACAACGGCATGGATTTGATTGCGCAGATTGCTGAGATTTTCGCAATCCACGACATCGATTCAGAAATCATTGCCGCTTCGATCCGCCATCCGCAGCACGTGACGGAAGCGGCGCTTAACGGCGCGCATATCGGCACAATGCCGATGAAAGTGCTTGAAATGATGTTCAAGCATCCGTTGACGGATAAAGGCATCGAAGCATTCCTATCCGATTGGGAAACCCGCTCTGTGAAATAAGGCTGACAGGGAAAAGGAGAAATACAATGGACGTTTATAAAATAAAAGGCGGCAACCGCCTATCCGGAACAATTAAAGTCAACGGCGCTAAAAACAGCGCCGTGGCACTGATTCCGGCTTCGATTTTGGCGAATTCGCCGGTATCGATTGAAGGTTTGCCGGAAATTTCCGATGTTTGGACATTGAAAAGTATTTTGGAAGAAATTGGAGGTTCCGTTACGTTCGAAGATGGCGTCATGCAAATCGACCCGACTGAAATGGTCGACATGCCGCTGCCAAACGGCAACGTCAAGAAATTACGGGCTTCCTACTATATGATGGGCGCGATGCTAGGACGCTTCAAGCACGCTGCGATCGGCCTTCCGGGAGGCTGTTTCCTCGGGCCGCGCCCGATCGACCAACATATTAAAGGCTTCGAAGCGCTTGGTGCAAAAGTGACCAATGAGCACGGTGCGATTTATTTGCGTGCCGACGAACTGCGCGGTGCGAAAATCTACCTCGATGTCGTCAGCGTGGGTGCAACAATCAATATCATGCTCGCTGCCGTGCGCGCGAAAGGGCAGACGGTCATCGAGAACGCGGCGAAAGAGCCGGAAATCATCGACGTCGCGACGCTTTTGACCAATATGGGTGCGAAAATCAAAGGCGCCGGCACCAATGTCATCCGCATCGAAGGCGTGGATGAATTGCACGGCACCAACCATACAATCATTCCTGACCGCATCGAAGCGGGCACGTTCATGATCATGGCTGCCGCTGCGGGTGACGGCGTGACGATCGATAACGTCATTCCCTTCCATATGGAAGCCTTGACTGCGAAGCTCCGTGAAATGGGCGTCGAAGTTCAGGAAGATGAAGAATCGATCCATATCCCGAAAACCGAAAACTTGCAGCCGATTGACGTGAAAACTTTGGTCTATCCAGGGTTTGCGACCGATCTGCAGCAGCCGTTCTCGGTCTTGATGACGCAAGCGCATGGATCGTCGATGATCACCGATACCATTTATTCGGCGCGCTTCAAGCACATCGATGAGCTGCGCCGCATGAACGCGGTCGGGCGCGTCGAAGGGCGTGCCGCGATCATTACCGGGCCGACGCCGTTGAATGCGGCGACCGTTGTGGCATCTGACCTGCGTGCAGGCGCGGCACTTGTGATCGCCGGATTGCTTGCAGAAGGCGAAACGGAAGTGCGGGAGATCTATCACATCGAACGCGGCTACTCGAACATCATCGAAAAGCTGCGGGGCCTTGGCGCTGATATTCGCCGCGAAACGATCGACCCGGTGGCCAGCGGGAAGTCCGACCTCAGTTCTGACGTGAATTGACTCGCTAAAGGCGTTTAGATATATGCTACAATATAGATGGCATATACAAAGATTGAACGGAGGAAAATGAATTATGGAACGAAGTCTTTCGATGGAATTAGTGCGGATTACAGAAGCGGCAGCAATCGCCTCTTCAAAATGGATGGGCCGCGGCTTGAAAAATGAAGCGGACGATGCGGCAACGGAAGCGATGCGCACCGTATTTGATACGATTCCGATGCGCGGAACGGTCGTCATCGGCGAAGGCGAAATGGACGAAGCGCCGATGCTCTACATTGGTGAAGAGCTTGGTTCAGGAGACGGCCCTGAAGTGGACGTTGCAGTCGATCCGGTGGAAGGCACGAACATTGTCGCTGCCGGTGGCTGGAATGCGATTGCCGTATTGGCCATTGCAGACCGCGGAAATCTACTCAATGCACCGGATATGTACATGGACAAAATTGCGGTCGGCCCCGAGTCGGTTGGCAAAATTGACATCAATGCACCGGTCGTCGAGAATTTGCGTGCCGTTGCCAAAGCGAAAAACAAGGACATCGAAGACGTAGTTGCAACGATCCTTGACCGCCCGCGCCATGCACAGATCATAAAGGAAATCCGTGAAGCGGGAGCGCGTATCAAATTGATCAACGACGGCGATATTGCCGGCGCCATCAACACAGCGTTCGACCAAACGGGCGTCGACATCCTATTTGGTACAGGCGGAGCTCCGGAAGGGGTCATTTCTGCAGTCGGATTGAAATGCCTCGGTGGGGAATTTCAAGGCAAGCTCGTTCCCCAGGATGACGAGGAAAGACAGCGCTGCCTGGATATGGGCCTTGAAGTCGACAAAGTGTTGATGATGGATGACTTGGTCAAAGGCGACGATGCCATCTTTGCAGCGACAGGGATTACTGACGGAGAACTTCTTCGCGGCGTCCAGCTGAAAGGTTCTTTCGCAGAAAGCCATACCTTGGTCATGCGTGCGAAATCCGGCACGGTTCGTTTTGTCGAAGGGCGCCACAGCCTCAAGAAAAAACCGGATCTCGTCATGAAAGATTGATTTCCATACTCCAAACCCGAGTCCGGCTTTATGCCGGGCTCCTTCTTTAATGACTCCAGAACAAGAGAAATTCCCCAGAAATCTTGAAACTAATGATAAGTGTGGTGTCCAACTAGATGGCAACGATGACAATTTCCGCATTGGAAAATATGACGCTCAAAGAGCTTTATAACCTGGCAAAAGAATACAAGCTGAACAATTACAGCAAACTGACGAAAAAAGAATTGATTTTCGCCATTCTGAAAACCCGTGCGGAACAGGAAGGCTTCTTTTTCATGGAAGGCGTCCTTGAAATCATCCAATCGGAAGGATTCGGGTTTCTCCGCCCGATCAATTATTCCCCGAGTTCACAAGACATCTATATTTCTGCTTCCCAGATTCGCCGATTCGACCTGAGAAACGGTGATAAAGTATCCGGAAAAGTCCGCCCGCCAAAGGAAAACGAACGTTATTTCGGGCTGCTCCAAGTAGAGGCCGTCAACGGCGAAGACCCGGAAGTCGCAAAAGAACGTGTCCATTTCCCAGGCCTGACGCCGCTGTATCCGGATCGCCATATCCGCCTTGAAACCGGCCCTGAACATTTATCGACGCGCATCATGGATCTCGTATCCCCGGTCGGCTTCGGCCAGCGCGGCTTGATCGTCGCACCGCCAAAAGCCGGAAAGACGATGCTGTTGAAGGAAATCGCCAATGCCGTGACGACCAATCATCCGGAAGCGGAACTGATCGTGCTATTGATCGATGAGCGGCCGGAAGAAGTGACGGATATCGAACGCTCGGTCGACGCCGATGTGGTGTCTTCGACTTTCGATGAAGTTCCTGAAAACCACGTCAAAGTAGCCGAGCTGGTTCTCGAACGCGCCATGCGCCTTGTCGAACACAAGCGCGATGTCGTCATTTTGATGGATTCGATCACGCGACTTGCACGTGCTTATAATCTGGTCATCCCGCCAAGCGGACGCACCCTTTCCGGCGGGATTGACCCTGCCGCATTCCATCGCCCGAAACGCTTTTTCGGGGCGGCGCGCAATATCGAAGAAGGCGGCAGCTTGACGATTCTTGCGACAGCACTTGTCGATACGGGATCGCGTATGGATGAAGTGATCTACGAAGAGTTCAAGGGGACTGGCAATATGGAACTGCACCTCGACCGCAGCTTGGCCGAACGCCGCATTTTCCCGGCGCTCGACATCCGCCGGTCGGGCACACGCAAGGAAGAATTGTTGATGGATCCGGCACAACTTGATAAACTATGGACAATCCGCAAAACGTTCTCGGATTCGCCGGACTTTACCGAACGCTTCATGAAAAAGCTCAGCCACTCAAAAACCAATGAAGAGTTTTTCGGACAATTGCCAAGAGACGGCAAGTCATCGCGCATTCCGCGAAAGACGATTTGATTGCTTGCAAAAGCCTATAAATTTTGATATGATTATAAAAGTGAAACAAAACAGTACTATTGCATATACGGCCTAACGAGCCGTGTAAGGCAATAGGCAAAATAGATTAAACTCTGTTCCAGATGGTTCAGGGCGGGAGGAGAAAATATTATGAAAACAGGTATTCACCCAGAGTACAAAAAAGCAACAGTGACTTGCTCATGCGGCAACTCATTCGAAACAGGTTCAGTAAAGGAAAACATCAACGTTGAGCTTTGCTCAGAATGTCATCCATTCTATACTGGACGCCAAAAATTCGCAGCTGCAGATGGCCGCGTAGACCGTTTCAACAAAAAATACGGCCTCAAAGAAGAAATCAACAACTAAGTCACTATTATACCCGTCCGTCGCGAAAACGCCGGATGGGTATTTTTTTTCGTCAAGGAACGGAAAAAATCAATTACATAGCAGAAAAATGATAGGCATACCCATCGTTTTTGGTATGATATTAACAGTAAATGTTTGAAAGGGGTCTCCACTATGTACGTCATGAAACAGACCGGATGGGTCGAGTTGATTTGCGGCAGCATGTTTTCCGGAAAATCGGAAGAGCTGATCCGCCGCATCCGCCGCGCACAATTTGCCAAACAAAAAATCGCGGTATTCAAGCCGAAATTGGATAACCGCTACAGCGAGGAAGCGGTCGTCTCACATAACGGAACCACCGTCATCGCGCTGCCGATCGGGCATTCGGGCGAAATGAAAGAATATATAACGGATGAATTCGATATTATCGCCATCGACGAAGCGCAATTCTTCGATATGGAAATCGTCGACCATGTACAAAAGCTGGCCGATCACGGCTTCCGTGTAATTGTCGCAGGACTTGACCAGGATTTCCGCGGCGAGCCGTTCGGTCCGATGCCGTCCCTATTGTCAATCGCGGAACAAGTGACGAAATTGCAGGCTGTCTGCACGGTCTGCGGATCTCCCGCAAGCCGCACACAGCGCCTGATCGACGGCAAGCCTGCCGGTTCGGATGACCCGATCATCCTGGTCGGTGCTTCCGAAGCCTACGAACCGCGCTGCCGCCATCACCACGAAGTCCCAGCCGGCGTTACGGTTACAGAATAAGCATCAATTAGTTTGAAGAAGCGTTTATATAAACAAATCACAGACCTTGAGAAGTCAATGCGCTTAAATTTTTGTTGTGTTTTTTTGAGGAAAGATATGGAGCGAAATAGCGCAGACTCCTGGGGGAGCAGCGAAGTACTGAAATCCATTCGGGCGGCTAGCCCGAATTAGTTCAGTGCAAGCCCCCCGGAAAGCCAGCTGTTTCGCGGAATATCGTGCACAATGAAATCCTATGCACATAATTATAGATTTTATATAGAAGAAACTAGAGGTGAAAACAATGTTTGACCGTTTACAGTCTGTCGAAGACAGATACGACCGTCTCAACGAAATGTTGAGTGACCCGGATATTGTCAAAGATACCAATAAGCTGCGCGATTATTCCAAAGAACAATCCGATCTGCAGGAAACTGTGGAAACCTACCGCGAATACAAAGACGTCCAGACGCAACTGGCCGATTCAAAAGCCATGTTTGAAGAAAAAATGGATGCGGATATGCGTGAAATGGTCAAAGAAGAAGTCGCAGAACTCGAAGGGCGTTCAAAAGAACTGGAAGAGCGCCTCCACATTCTGTTGATTCCAAAAGACCCGAACGACGACAAAAACGTCATCATGGAAATCCGCGGTGCAGCAGGCGGCGATGAAGCAGCCTTGTTCGCGGGCGACCTGTTCAAGATGTATTCCCGTTTTGCCGAAGCCAATGGATGGAAAGTCCAGATCTTGGACTCGAACCCGACGGAAATCGGCGGCTTTAAAGAATTGGTCTTTATGGTGACCGGTAAAGGTGCTTATTCCAAGCTGAAATACGAGAACGGCGCCCATCGCGTACAACGTGTCCCTGAAACCGAGTCCGGGGGACGCATCCATACTTCGACAGCGACGGTCGCATGTTTGCCGGAAGTGGAAGAAGTCGAAGTCGATATCCACGATAACGACATCCGCGTCGATACCTATGCATCATCCGGTGCAGGGGGCCAATCGGTCAATACGACGATGTCGGCGGTGCGCTTGACGCATTTACCGACGAATATTGTCGTCACCTGCCAAGACGAGAAATCCCAGATCAAGAATAAAGCGAGTGCCATGAAAGTCCTGCGTGCCCGCGTCTATGAAAAGTTCCAGCAAGAAGCACAAGCTGAGTATGATTCCGTACGCAAATCCGCTGTCGGTACAGGTGACCGTTCAGAGCGCATCCGCACTTACAACTTCCCACAAAACCGAGTGACGGACCATCGCATCGGATTGACCATCCAGAAGCTGGACCAAATCCTGCAAGGCAAGATGGATGAAATTGTTGACGCCCTGGTGATCGATGAACAATCAACGAGGATGGAGAGTTTGAACAATGAACAAAGTTGAAACCTTAACGACAGTCGAATTTGTCTATGAAGCCTTGGAGCAAGCGACAAGCTATTTAAAGCAATACGGCCGTGAAGAAACACCGGCCCGCATTCTGTTGCAGCATGAACTCGGAGTTGATTACTCCGGTTTGGTCGCGGCAATGCGCGATAAAATCGAAGATCGCCAATTTGAAGCCTATTGGGCCAATGTCGAAGAATTGGTCGAAGGCGTGCCAGTCCAGCATTTGACTGGCGTTGAACAATTTTACGGCAGAACCTTCCAAGTATCGCCAGCCGTTCTAATCCCGCGTCCGGAAACAGAAGAGCTGATTGAAGAAACTTTGAAGCTGAAGCGTGAGCTATTCGGCGCGAAAGAAGTGCAGGCAGCGGATATCGGCACAGGCAGCGGAGTCATTGCGGTCACATTGAAATGCGAATTGCCGGAAGCGGAAGTGATGGCGACGGATATTTCCGAAGAAGCCTTGTTCATGGCGGAACGCAATGCTGAATCTTTGAGCGCGGATGTCCATTTCACAAAAGGGGACTTGGCAGCGCCGCTTGCGGGGAGAAAATGGGATATCATCTTGTCCAACCCGCCGTACATCGCGCATCACGAAGCACCGGGCTTGTCTGATACCGTTCGTGAATTCGAGCCGCATGGAGCGTTATTCGCTGACCGTGACGGGCTTGCGGCTTACGAAACATTGGCAGAGCAAGTGCCGGAATTGGTCAGCCGCCCAGGCATCATCGGGCTTGAAATCGGCAGCAGCCAAGGCGCCGCCGTAACGCAAATGTTCCAAAAAGCCTTGCCTGAAGCACGCGTCTATTGCAAAAAAGATATCAACAAACACGACCGCATGGTATTTTGTATTTTAGAGTAATTTGTGCACAAATCACCTGATGTTAAGGGGTGTTATCCACAAAATGTGGATATTGTCGCCAAAACCTTATTGTACTGGAGATGTTTAGGTGGAAACAAAAACAATTCTTGTGGATGAACATGTGAATAACGATGAAAGTTATGCACAAGCTGTGGATTATATTCGCGGGGGAGAAGTCGTTGCATTTCCGACCGAAACCGTTTATGGCCTCGGCGCGGATGCGATGAACGCGACCGCTGTCGATAAAATCTTCGCAGCGAAAGGCCGCCCAACCGACAATCCCTTGATCGTTCACGTGGATTCCAAAGAGACCGCCTTGGAGTATGTCGAAGAGGTTCCGGAAAAAGCTTTGCAATGCATGGATGCTTTTTGGCCAGGGGCACTGACTTTGATCATGCAGGCGAAACCGGATACTTTTGCTTCTAATGTAACCGCTGGATTGCCGACGGTAGGCATCCGTGTCCCAAATCATCCCGCAGCATTGAACCTGTTGAAACGCTTGAAACAGCCGGTCGCAGCACCAAGCGCCAATACGAGCGGAAAGCCGAGCCCGACTTTGGCTGAGCATGTCTATTTCGATATGAAGGGCAAGATTCCGCTCATTTTGGACGGCGGCCCGACTCAAGTCGGTATCGAATCGACCGTGCTCGACATGACGAGTGCACCGCCTGTTATCCTGCGCCCTGGACAAGTGACGAAAGAACAATTGGAAGAAGTGATCGGCACGGTCCGTTTGTCTTCCGAGACAAAAGGCAATACGCCGAAATCGCCCGGCATGAAATATGCCCATTATGCACCACAAGCGCCGCTTTATTTGATCGAGCACAACAGCAAGCTCATCGAAAAGGCGATCGATCATATCCACGGCAAGAAGAAAAAAATTGCGGTGTTGAGCCGCGAAGATTTCGAGACGGCGGATTATTGCTTCCCGCTCGCTGTGGATAAGTTATACGATAGCCTGCGCAGATGCGACCAGACGGATGCCGATTTGATCCTGGCATGCGTGTTGCCGGAAAATGAAGACGCTGCGCTGATGAACCGCCTGGAAAAAGCAGCGGACCATAAATGGTTCAGCTGATTTAAGCAAGTGAATTAAATGACAGCATGCAAGCCACTGGGAATTTTCCAGTGGCTTTTTTGGTGTTTTAAATAAGGGAGAGGGGGGGAGATTGCGCTGCAAGGGCACGCCAGCCCGCGCGGTCCCTCAGGCGTCGGCTCCTTTCCGCTTCATCTCTAGTTTTAGAAAGTAAATCAAATGCATTTGGCACTGGAATTAGTTTGAATAGTTTTGTTCAGCTTTGTAAGTTCAAATTGAATAGCCACAGCAACTTCATAACTATCAAGTCTAGCTAGGCGTCCCCACCAGCGGATGAAAACAACTAATATAGTGACACGTCTTCGGACGCAACATCCAATGAAATCTAAAAGCCGAACCGCGCACAAGGGCGAGCCGAAGCCATGAGACAAGCGTTCTTCTTGGCTCATTGCGGGAGGCCAGCCCCAAGCGGGAGGCGGCTGCTTCACGATGAAATAATCAACGAACAATCCATTTCACTCTCCAGTCCAGCTAAGAAGCGACAACCAGCGGATGAAGATACTCAACAGTGGCACTTCTTCGCATGCAACATCCAATGAAATCGAAAAGCCGAACCGCGCACAGGGGCGAGCCGAAGCCATGAGACAAGCGTTTTTCTTGGCTCATTGCGGGAGGCCCGCCCCAAGCGGGAGGCGGTTGCTTCACGAAGAAAAAATCAATGAACAATCCATCTCACTCTCAAGACCAGTTCTCCGCAATGACTGTTACACCTTCCAGTCCAATCCGCATCCATACAATAGCTTGATAAAATGCGGTATAATAATAGGTAGACACACGCTATCTTAGGAGTTCACTGAACGCAAAAGATGGCGACACAGAAGCTTGGATAAGGGGGGATTGGATGAAGATTTTATTCGTCTGCACGGGAAATACGTGCCGCAGCCCGATGGCGGAAGCGATTGTGCATACCCGTAACATCGAGGGACTGGAAGCCCGCTCAGCAGGGATCTATGCAGGGCAAGCACCGCTGTCAGCCAATGCGCAAAAAGTATTGAGCGAGCAATCCATCGAATTCGACCATATTTCAAAGCCGCTGGACCCGCGTGATGTGGAATGGGCGGAGCTGATTTTGACGATGACGTATTCGCATAAGATGACGCTCATGCAATACTATCCAGAAGTAGCGACGAAACTGCACACGGTGAAAGAATTTGCGGAAGGGACGACTGAAGATGTCAGCGATCCTTACGGCGGTTCCTTGGCGGATTACCGCAAGACGTATCAAGAGCTGGAGCAATTGATCGACAAGGTGGCAAAGCAATTAGGCATTACGTAAATGGAAAGAGCTGACCAAAAGCATAACGCGCATGTGCTTTGGTGCAGCTCTTTTCGATTGCCGGACGCGAAGGTTTCAGTTGCAGAAACCGAGCTTGAGGAAGTAACATGAAACTGTTCAAAAATGTTAGAATTAAATAAAAGCGGCGGAGCTGATTCGAGAACTGTCCGCTAAACGAAAACGAAAAGAGGGTTAATTATGAGAATAGCAATTTCATCAGACCACGGCGGGAATAATCTGCGCAAGGAGATTGTCAACCTATTGAATGAGATGGGGATTGAATACAATGACTTTGGGCCGCAAACGGATGACTCTGTCGACTATCCGGATTATGCACAGCCGGTAGCGGAAGGTGTGGCAAGCGGAGAATTCGATAAAGGCATCTTGATCTGCGGGACTGGAATCGGCATGTCGATTTCCGCGAACAAAGTAAAAGGCATCCGCTGCGCACTCGTACACGATGTATTCAGTGCGAAAGCGACGCGTGAGCATAACGATTCGAATGTCTTGGCAATGGGCGAGCGTGTCATCGGGCCAGGGTTAGCGAGAGAAATTGCGAAAACATGGCTGACGACTGATTTTGAAGGCGGCCGCCATGAAAACCGCGTCCAGAAAATCAGCGCACTCGAAAACTAAGGAGGAGTAAGCATGCAAAGCTTATGGCAGTTGCAGCTTGAAGAGGTTCTCAGCGAATTGGAGCAACAAATTGCATTCAAGGAAGGCCAACTATTTGTCGTCGGCTGTTCGACTTCTGAAGTGGCCGGCGAGCGCATCGGCACAGGCGGCGGGCTTGATATTGCAGAAAGCCTGTTCGAACCGCTGCGCTTGTTTGCGGAACGGCACGGGGTGTTTCTGGCATTTCAAGGCTGTGAGCATATTAACCGCGCGCTGACGATTGAGCGGGCAGCTGCCGAACGCTACGGCCTCGAGCCGGTATCGGTGGTGCCGGTAGCAAAAGCTGGCGGGTCGATGAGTGCTTACGCCTTCATGAATATGACTGACCCGGTCGTCGTCGAGGAAATTGCTGCCCACGCCGGAGTGGACATCGGGCAGACGATGATCGGCATGCATTTAAAAAGAGTCGCCGTTCCGGTGCGGACTTCTGTTAAACTAATAGGGGAAGCGATTGTATCAAGTGCGACGACACGTCCGAAATTGATCGGCGGTGTCCGTGCGAGCTATGATCGCCAGGTACTTCAATCACGGGAGGGAAAGACAGATGGAATTGATTAAGGCGCAGGATCAGGCAGTATATGAAGCAATGAACGCGGAAAAAGAACGTCAAGAAGCGAATATTGAGTTGATCGCATCGGAAAACTTTGTATCCCAGGCAGTTATGGATGCACAAGGATCCGTGTTGACCAACAAATACGCAGAAGGCTATCCGGGCAAACGCTATTACGGCGGTTGTGAATTTGTAGATGTAGTGGAAAATATCGCACGCGACCGCTTGAAAGAGATTTTCGGCGCAGAGCATGCAAACGTCCAGCCGCACTCCGGTTCGCAGGCGAACATGGCTGTGTATACAGCGATGCTTGAACAAGGCGACACTGTCCTTGGCATGAACTTGAACCATGGCGGACATTTGACGCACGGCAGCAAAGTCAACTTCAGCGGCATGCAGTATAATTTCGTTGAATACGGCGTCGATAAAGATACGCAATTGCTTGATTACGAAGCAGTTCGCCAGGCAGCTCTTGAGCACAAGCCGAAAATGATCGTTGCCGGCGCCAGTGCCTATTCCCGCACATTGGATTTTGCGAAATTCCGTGAAATCGCCGATGAAGTCGGTGCACTCTTGATGGTCGACATGGCGCATATTGCAGGGCTTGTCGCAACAGGCGCGCATCCGAACCCAGTGCCTCATGCACATTTTGTTACTTCCACTACCCATAAAACATTGCGCGGCCCTCGCGGCGGCTTGATTCTTTGCAAAGAGGAATTTGCGAAGAAAATCGACAAAATCATTTTTCCTGGCATCCAGGGCGGACCGTTGATGCACGTCATTGCGGCAAAAGCCGTCGCTTTCGGCGAAGCCCAGCAGCCAGAATTCAAAGATTACATCGACCAAGTCGTCAAAAATGCAAATGTCTTGGCCGATAGCTTAACGGCTGAAGGCGTCAACATCGTTTCCGGCGGAACAGACAACCATTTATTGCTGCTCGATCTCCGTTCACTTAACTTGACGGGGAAAGTCGCGGAACATGTGTTGGATGAAGTCGGCATCACGACCAATAAAAACACCATCCCGTTCGACCCGGAAAGCCCATTCGTCACATCCGGCATCCGTCTCGGAACAGCAGCTGTCACATCCCGTGGCTTCAAAGAAGAAGAAATGAAGGAAATCGCTTCGATCATGGCGCTTCTATTGAAAAACCCGGAAGACGAAGCTGTGAAGAAAGAAGCCGCTGAGCGTACAGCAAAGTTGACAGCTGCACACGCTTTGTATAAATAAGAAGTTGTTGATTATTTAGATGAATATTGAAATGAATAAAGCCGCCGCATGCATTGGCGGCTTTTTTTCACCATACATAACGAGAAAAATCGGGAGGGACGCGTATGCATCAATATGAAATCCAGGAAGACCGAAAAGTGATCATAGATTGGCTGCGCCGTCTCGGGCTTGAATTCCACACGAGTTTTGTCGTCGTGAACCCGGAAATTTCCGAACATCCCATCGCTTATGCCAATGAAGCATTTTTTGAAATGACCGGCTATAACGAAGAGGAAGTTATCGGCAGAAACGGTAAATTTCTCCACGGAACGAAAACCGATGCCGCTACTGGCAGGCAAATCCGTGAGGCGACGGCATCTGCACAGCCCGGCGTTTTTGAAATCGTCAATTATCGAAAAGACGGCACGCCTTTCTGGAACGAAATCACGGTCCAGCCACTGGCGTTTCCGGAAAAATCATTACGCTATGTGCTGATGCTGCAACGGGACATCAGCGACCGCCGGCGTGCGGAAACTTTGATCGATTTGCAGAAAGAAACGTATAAGGGCATTGAAAAAGGGCATGTGCTTGGGGTGCTGCTGCAGAACATTTGCGAAACGGCCGAATCGTTTTTCCTCGACGGTGTACGCTGCACCGTTCTATTGGTGGACGAGGCGAAGCGTTTCCAGGTGGGGGCGGCGAAATCGATGCCGGATGAATTCACCTTAGGGATGCGCGGCTTGGAAGTATCAGCTGATTCGAGCCCTTGCGGCGCGGCATACTTGCGCCAGCAGCCGGTCATAGTGGAGAATGCAGCACAGGATGCGCTTATAAGCGGCCAACAAGACGTTCTCGACCGGTTTGGAATAAAAGCGATCTGGTCCGTGCCGATTTTTAACGGCAAGGAAGAAGCAATCGGCACATTCGGCATTTATTTCCCAGCCATCTACAAACCGTCGGAAAAAGACCTGGTCTTTATGGAGGAAATCGCCTCGATCGTGTCACTGGCAGTGAAGTTTTCACGACAGCAGGAAGAAATCCTTCGCCTTGCGTATATTGATGAAGAATCAGGGCTGCCGAACCGCCACTATTTCCGCACCGAGCTGAAAGAGCTGTTGAAGGACGGGAAAGAAGGGTTTGTCGCGTTCATCTCGACAGACGAATTCATCAAAATCAGCGACCAGTATGGACACCGGGCAGGCAATGATTTGTGCCGGGAGCTTGGCCGCCGTCTCGTGCTGGCAGGAGGCGCCCGGGAAAAACTGGTCGCGCGTTTTTCCGATTCGAGACTGTCGCTCTACAGCACCATTCCCCTGACGCGGGCGCCTGAATTTCTGGAGGATATTCTGAGCAGCCTGCGGGAGCCGGTGTCGATCGGCGAAATGGATTTGTTTTTGACTGTCAAAGTCGGTGTGGCGATTGTCACGCCGGCACAGCAGAACGCCGAAGAATTGGTCCGCTGTGCTGACAGCGCGTTATCGAAAGCGAAAGAGCGCGTGGGCGAGGCGGTCTGTTATTTTGAAAATGAACAAGACGAAGTAATGATGCGCGATTTGCGCGTCGCCAATGCATTGACTGCTGCACTCAAACGAAAAGAAATCAGTGTCTTCCTGCAGCCGAAAGTGTCGCTCGAAAGCCGGGACATTCTCGGGTTTGAGGCGCTGGCCCGCTGGAAATCACCGGAGCTCGGGGATATTTCGCCTGCCACCTTCATTCCGGCCGCAGAAAAGAACGGCAAGATCCGCCAGCTGGAGCAACATGTCATCGAGCAAGTGCTGGCTTGGCTGAAAAAACGACAGGAGCAGGATCTGAAGCTGCGCCAAGTGGCGATCAATATTTCGGCTGAGCATTTCTTCCATCATTCCTTCGTGCCGCATTTGGTGGATGAAACGAACAAATTCGGCGTGGATCCGAAATGGATTCAGCTCGAGATCACCGAGCGCATCGGCGTCGTCGATATCGATACGGCCGGCACGGTGTTCGATCAGCTGAAAAAATACGGTTTTGCGACTTCCATCGATGATTTCGGGACAGGTTATTCGTCGCTCAGCTATCTCCAAAAGCTGCCTGTCGAAGAAATTAAAATCGACCGTTCCTTCGTGTCCAATATGGATGAACACGGAACGCGCGCCGTCATCCGGACCATCATCCAACTGGCGGACAATTTAGGGCTGCGGGCAGTTGCCGAAGGCGTCGAGACAGAAGAGGACAGGACCCAATTGCTTGAGATGGGCTGCACCATTGCACAAGGCTTTTTGTTCCATCGGCCGATGCCGATCGATGAAGCGCATCTACTTTAACCGGGGCGGTTGCCCTGGTTTTTATTTTGCGTGTGGAAGTTGACTGAATAATCCTAATGCGGGGGTGAAGCTCTAATCCCTTTCGTTTTCTGTTATACTGTTTAGGAAAATGTATGAAAAAGGAGAGATACACTGTGGGAAAAGTATTCGTTTTTGATCATCCGCTTATTCAGCACAAACTGACGTATATCCGCGACAAATCGACTGGAACAAAAGAATTCCGTGAATTGGTTGACGAGATTTCAACTCTAATGGCCTTTGAAATTACACGCGAGCTTCCGCTTCAGGAAATCGACGTGGAAACGCCGGTGCAAGTCGCCAAATCAAACGTATTGGCTGGGAAGAAATTGGGCATCGTGCCAATTTTGCGTGCAGGAATCGGAATGGTTGATGGCGTCTTGAAATTGATTCCAGCGGCAAAGGTCGGCCATATCGGCTTGTACCGCGACCCGGAAACTTTGCAGCCAGTGGAATATTATTTCAAAATGCCTTCAGATGTCTCTGAACGTGAATTGATCGTGGTCGATCCGATGCTCGCAACAGGCGGCTCCGCGATTGAAGCGGTCAACTCGTTGAAAAAGCG
Organism: Planococcus sp. SSTMD024; assembly: GCF_041320495.1. Lineage (NCBI taxonomy): Bacteria > Bacillati > Bacillota > Bacilli > Caryophanales > Caryophanaceae > Planococcus > Planococcus sp. SSTMD024. Next base: position 759,782 of record NZ_JBGGNS010000022.1, read on the forward strand.
CGGCGCAACGAAAATCAAGTTCATGTGCATTATCGCAGCTCCAGAAGGTGTGGAAGCTTTGCAAAAAGCACATCCGGATGTCGATATCTATATCGCGGCACTCGATGAGAAGCTCAACGAGAAAGGCTATATCGTGCCTGGCCTCGGCGATGCCGGAGATCGCTTGTTCGGAACAAAATAAGAAAGCGGGTTGATCAGAAGTGACGAAAAAATGGAAAGTGATGACGATTTTCGGTACACGGCCGGAAGCGATTAAAATGGCGCCTCTTGTGCTGGAATTGCAGAAGCATCCAGAGACAATCGAACCGCTTGTGACTGTGACCGCACAGCATCGCCAAATGCTTGACCAAGTGCTCGAAACATTCGGCATCACCCCCGATTTTGATTTGAACATCATGAAAAACCGCCAAAGCTTGAGCGATGTCACCGTGCGGGCCATGCAAGGCTTGGATGATGTGATGAAAGAAGCGAAACCCGATATCGTGCTGGTCCACGGGGATACGACCACGACATTCGCGGCCAGTTTAGCTGCTTTGTATAACCAGATTTCGATTGGTCACGTAGAAGCTGGGCTCCGGACCCACAATAAGTACTCTCCTTTCCCGGAAGAGATGAACCGTCAATTGACGGGTGTCATGGCGGACATCCATTTTGCGCCGACCGAGAAGTCCGCGCAGAACTTGCGTGATGAGAATAAAAAAGAAGAAACCATCTATATTACGGGCAATACGGCAATCGATGCCTTACAGACGACGGTACGCGAAAATTACCATCATCCGGTGCTCGATAAAATCGGCAGCGACCGCATGATTCTATTGACCGCCCATCGCCGTGAAAACCTCGGCGAACCGATGCGCAATATGTTCCGTGCGATCAAGCGCTTGACCGAAGAGCATGAGGATATCCAGGTGGTCTATCCGGTCCACATGAATCCAGCTGTACGGGAAGTGGCAGATGAAGTGCTCGGGCGCGACCCGCGCATCCATTTGATCGAGCCGCTCGAAGTATTGGATTTCCATAACTTCGCTGCACAATCTTATTTCATCTTGACTGATTCAGGCGGGGTGCAAGAAGAAGCACCGTCTCTCGGAAAGCCTGTTTTGGTGTTGCGCGATACGACGGAGCGCCCAGAAGGGATCGATGCCGGTACGTTGAAACTTGCCGGCACGGACGAAGAAACGATTTACCGCCTCGGTAAGGAATTGCTGACGGATGCATCTGCCTATGAAGCGATGTCTCAAGCATCGAACCCATACGGCGACGGAAAAGCATCCCAGCGGATCGTGGAAGCTTTGCACAAGTATTTCGGCGAGCTGTAAGGAGACAGGGGAGGAGAGAGCACGCAGGATGTGGGTTAGCTAAGCGTTGCGACAGGACGTCGCGTTCTTAGCTTAGCTTCCACTCGGCTGCCTCCGCTTTTCTTGGTGTCTAGCTCGAGCGGCCTGGCTCTCGGGTCGCAAGCCAATTTCCCTGTACGGCTGAAAAGCGCCGCTTCGGGAACTCGTCTTGCGCCTGTCGAGGGCTCACAGGATGTGAGTCAGCTAAGCGTTGCGACAGGACGTCGCGCACTTAGCTTAGCCTCCATTCGGCTGTCTCCGCTTTTCTTGGTGTCTAGCTCGAGCGGCCTGGCTCTCGGGTCGCAAGCCAATTTCCCTGTGCGGCTGAAAAGCGCCGCTTCGGGAACTCGTCTTGCGCCTGTCGAGCCAGAACGGCCGCTCTCGCTTTTCTTGTAACAAATTTGTCAATCATATGTCGGCGGGTTTTTGCTTGTGAAGTTTTTCACTACATGTAATTGACATGATTTTACCCCTATTGTATGCTTACAAAGGGTCTGCATGAGAGGGTTTTCATACATAATGGATGTGCTATTGAAAGCCGGATGCGACTGCTCTTTTTATGGGCGTGAATGTCAAATCATTATGAATTTCGAGGGGTTTATCATGCACCCGAAAAAAAGTCCCTTACAAGCAATGGCGATTTATTCCGTCATTCTCTCGCAACTTGTCGGGTCCGTACTAATCGGAGTCTTTACAGGGATGTGGCTTGATGAGCAATTCGGAACCGCCCCGCTCTTTTTGATCATCTGCCTGCTCGTTGGCCTGAGTGCCGGGGTTTGGGCGATGCTTCAGACCGTCCGAAAATTCGAATCAGGAGACATGTAAAAAATGGATGGACTTCAAGAGATCTATAAAAGATTGAAGAGGCTGATGTATTTCATCCTCGCCGTGTTCGTTTTAGGGTGGGGAGTCACTCCTTATCCGGAAGTGTTCGCTGGCTTAATCGTCGGATCTCTGTTCGGCATTTATAATATGTGGATCCTGGTCCGGAGAATGGAAAAATTTGACCGGGCGGTGGCAGAAGGCTCAAAAGTCCGTTCTCTCGGAACGGCATTACGGTTCGCATCAGGTGTAGCCGTTGTGGCGATCGCTATTTTGTTCGCTGAGCATATACACTTGGTCAGTGCGGTAATCGGGTTGATGATCCCTTATGGTCTCCTTTTGGTGGAGCGGATCGTTTATCACATGAAACACCATTAAAGAAAGTGGAAAGAGAGGTGAATTTATCGTGGATCATGGCGCTCCAATGCTCGAGGTGTTCGGAATTTGGTTCAACCTATCGAACGTTATGATGCTGCTTGTAGCCGCTCTTATTGTTTTCCTTATCGCGTTCTTCGCTACCCGCAACTTGAAGCTGAAGCCGACAGGCATGCAGAACTTCATGGAATGGGTCATGGACTTTGTCAAAGGAATCATTAAAAGCAATATGGACTGGCGGGATGGCGGACGATTCCATGTTCTTGGAATTACGCTGATCATGTTCATCTTCGTTTCGAACATGCTCGGGCTCCCATTTGCTGTTGTCGTCAACGGAGACCTTTGGTGGAAATCACCAACAGCGGATCCAGTCGTGACAATGACATTGGCTGCAACAATCATCATCTTGAGCCATTATTATGGTATTAAGCTGAAAGGCTTGAAAGGCTACAGTTCAGATTTCCTGAAACCGATGCCGTTCTTGTTCCCGCTTAAAATCATTGAGGAATTCGCAAATACGCTGACACTCGGTCTGCGTCTTTACGGTAACATCTACGCTGGTGAGATCTTGCTTACGTTGTTGGCAGGGCTTGCTTCAGCAAGTATTCTTGGATTCGCAAGCGCGATCTTGCCGATGATGGCATGGCAAGGGTTCTCGATCTTTATCGGGGCTATCCAGGCGTTCATTTTCGTTATGTTAACGATGGTTTATTTATCGCATAAAGTCAGCGAAGACCATTGAGTATAAACTGCCTTCGGGCAAAACAAAAAAACAATCATCCTGAGGAGGACATTTTAAAATGGGTTTATTAGCAGCAGCAATTGCAGTAGGATTAGCAGCACTAGGTGCAGGTATCGGTAACGGACTTATCGTTTCAAAAACAGTTGAAGGTATCGCTCGCCAGCCAGAAGCACGCGGCGTTCTTCAAACAACAATGTTCATCGGTGTAGCTTTGGTCGAGGCATTGCCGATCATCGCCGTAGTTATCGCGTTCATCGTAATGAACCGTTAATAAAGAAAAGCGAAAATGCCTGTTCAGCTCCGACAGGCATAAGGCGAACCAGCGAAGTGGCGTTCTTTGCCCCACAGTTGGCTTGACTTATGTCCCGAAGAGCTAGGCACAGCAACTTATTACTGAAAAGCTAAATGGCGAGAGTGCTCCGGCATGTTTTTCGCCATTTATGCTTGTATGATGCATTTTGGATTTCGACAGCACATCTAACGATTTTAAGCAGTATATATAATAGAAGAAAAAGTATTTTAGGCTCTTGAAGGGAGTGAAACAATCGTGTTTTTTGATCACCTCGTACTCGGTGCAACCGGGGAGTTTTTGAATATTGGAGACATCATCGCAACATTGGTCATCTTTTTGCTCCTAATGGCCCTGTTGAAGAAATTTGCTTGGGGTCCATTGATGGGCGTTATGCAGCAGCGTGAAGATCTGATCGCAAGTGAGATCGAAACTGCTGAAAAAAGCCGTCAGGAATCACAGCAAATGCTTGATGAGCAGCGCAACCTCTTGAAGGATGCCCGCAACCAAGCGCAGGAAATCGTTGAAAATGCCAAGAAACAAGGCGAAGTTTCTCGTGAGGAAATCATTACGACAGCGCGTGCAGAATCTGCCCGCATGAAAGAATCCGCAGTGGCAGAAATTGCTAACGAACGCGAAAAAGCGATCGCAGCAGTTCGCGAAGAAGTTGTCGCTCTGTCCTTGTTGGCAGCTACTAGAGTATTGGATAAGGAAATCTCTGAGGAAGACAACCGTCAGTTGATTAACGAAACGATTGCGAAGGCAGGCGAAGTGCAATGAGCCAAGTCGCTGAGCGCTACGCATCGGCATTATTCCAGGTAGCCAAAGAACACAATGTGACTTTGGAAATCGAACAGGATCTCCGTGAAGTACGTAAAGTTTTCAAGTTGACTCCTGAACTTTACCAATTGATCGTTTCACCGAAACTGTCAGCTGAAAAGCGCACAAACCTCATCAACGAAGTGTTCCAAGGCGTTAACACATACGTCTTGAATACACTTCAAATGTTGGGTGAGCGCAGACGCATGAACGAAGTCAGTGATATGACTCAAAGCTATATCAAGCTTTCGAACGAAGAGCAGGGAATTGAAGATGCAACCGTTTATTCGACTCGTCCATTGACGGAAGAAGAAACGGCATCGCTTTCGACGGCTTTCGCGAAAAGCATCGGCAAGAATTCTTTACGGATTGAGAACGTAATCGACCCATCATTGATCGGTGGATTGCGCCTTCAAATCGGAAACCGCATCTTTGACAGCAGCGTCAGCACGAAACTTGCACGCCTGCAGCGTCAATTGATCGGCTAATTTATGAAATTATGAGAGGGTGAAATACATGAGCATCAAAGCTGAAGAAATCAGCAATCTGATTAAGCAACAGATTGAAAACTATCAATCAGAGATGAAAGTTGACGAAGTCGGTACAGTCATCACGATTGGTGACGGTATCGCTCGCGCTCATGGCCTCGACAACATCATGGCTGGAGAACTTGTAGAATTCTCTAATGGTGTAATGGGTATGGCACAAAACTTGGAAGCCAACAACGTTGGTATCATCATCCTTGGGCCATTCGCAGACATCAAAGAAGGCGATGAAGTACGTCGAACTGGCCGTATTATGGAAGTACCGGTAGGGGAAGAACTTATCGGACGCGTAGTCAATCCACTGGGACAGCCGGTTGATGGTCTTGGACCGATCAACACGACTAAATCCCGTCCTATCGAAAGCCCAGCACAAGGCGTTATGGCACGTAAATCCGTGCACGAACCGCTTCAAACGGGTATTAAAGCAATCGATGCTCTTGTGCCGATCGGCCGTGGGCAGCGCGAATTGATCATCGGTGACCGCCAGACTGGTAAAACATCTGTCGCAATCGATACAATCTTGAACCAAGCTGACCAAGACATGATCTGTATTTACGTAGCAATCGGCCAAAAAGAATCGACTGTACGTAACGTTGTTGAAACGTTCCGCAAAAACGGAGCGCTTGACTACACGATCGTCGTTACAGCATCTGCTTCACAACCAGCCCCACTTCTATACTTGGCTCCTTATGCCGGTATTTCAATGGCTGAAGACTTCATGTTCGACGGCAAGCACGTTTTGATCGTCTACGATGATTTGACAAAACAAGCTTCCGCTTACCGTGAACTTTCACTCTTGCTTCGTCGTCCTCCAGGCCGTGAAGCTTACCCAGGTGACGTATTCTACCTTCACTCACGCCTTCTTGAGCGCGCAGCGAAATTGAACGAAACACTTGGTGCAGGTTCAATCACTGCTTTGCCGTTCGTTGAAACGCAAGCAGGCGATATTTCTTCATACATTCCGACAAACGTAATCTCGATTACGGATGGCCAGATCTTCCTTCAATCGGATCTCTTCTTCGCGGGTGTTCGCCCAGCGATCAACGCCGGTCTTTCTGTATCCCGTGTAGGTGGTTCAGCACAGATCAAAGCGATGAAGAAAGTAGCCGGTACATTGCGTCTTGACTTGGCAGCTTACCGTGAATTGGAGTCATTCTCACAATTCGGCTCCGACCTTGACCCAGCGACAGCTGCAAAACTTGAGCGCGGTAAACGCACAGTTGAAGTTCTCAAGCAGGACTTGAACAGCCCGATTAAAGTTGAAAAACAAGTAGTTATCTTCTACGCATTGACTCGTGGATTCCTCGACGATATCCCTGTACAAGACATCACTCGTTTCGAAGCTGAATTGACTAGCTGGTTGGATACAAACCACACAAATGTTTTGGATACCATCCGCTCAACTCAGGGATTGCCATCTGACGACGAATTCGGCGCAGCAATCAACGAATTCAAGCACACATTCGCGAAATCAGAATAAGCTCCCTGGCAGGATCGGAAGAAAAAATAACAAGGTGGTGAAATACCAGTGGCATCTTTACGCGATATAAAAACACGAATTACGTCAACCAAGAAAACAAGCCAAATCACGAAAGCGATGCAGATGGTTTCCGCTTCTAAATTGAACAAAGCAGAAACGAGCGCGAAAGCTTTCGTTCCATATATGGAAAAGATCCAGGATGTGGTCGCTTCGATCGCAGCCGGTTCCAGCGACGTGTCCAATCCTATGATGATGGCACGCCCTGTTAAGAAAACGGCATATTTGGTAATTACCTCTGACCGTGGACTTGTTGGGGGCTATAACAGTAACATCTTGCGTACTGTGATGGCTAAAATCAACGAGCGCCATGCGTCAAGCGACGAATTTGTTATCCTCAGCGTCGGGCGGAAAGGCCGTGACTTCTTCGCGAAGAAAGGCTATAACATCATCGAAAGCTCAATCGGGCTTCCGGACCACCCAGCGTTTGCGGATATCAAGGAAATAACGCGCAAAGCTGTTGGTATGTTCGCAGATGGTACGTATGACGAAGTTTATATGTACTATAACCATTATGTTTCTGCCATCTCCCAGGAGGTTACCGAAAAGAAAGTGCTGCCGTTGACTGACATTCAGCCAACAGGATCGACTGCTTCTTACGAGTTCGACCCATCAGCGGAAGCGATTCTGGAAGTTCTTCTTCCACAATACGCGGAAAGCTTGATCTTTGGAGCCTTGCTGGACGGCAAAGCAAGTGAGCATGCTGCTTCCATGACAGCAATGAAGAGCGCAACCGACAACGCATCAGAATTGATCGACGATCTGACGCTTGTCTACAACCGTGCACGCCAAGCTGCGATCACTCAGGAAATCACTGAGATCGTCGGCGGAGCTGCGGCTTTAGAGTAGAAAAGCGGAAGCGGCCGTTATGCCTCGACAGGCGTAAGACGAGTTCCCGAAGCGGCGCTTTTCAGCCGCACAGGGAAATTGGCTTACGACCCGAGAGGCAGGCCGCTGCAACTAGACAATAAGAAAAGCGGAAGCGGCCGATAAAGCCGCTCGAGCTTTAAATAGGTTCAATAAAAGTAAGACAGGAGGGAACAGCATGAACACAGGACACGTTCTTCAGGTTATGGGTCCGGTTGTAGACGTTAAGTTTTCCAACGGACAGCTTCCAGCGATCTACAACGCCCTAACCGTTAATATTGATCGTCCCAATCAAGCTCAAACTACTTTGACTCTTGAAGTAGCTTTGCACCTTGGCGACGACACAGTTCGTACCATCGCAATGGAATCCACTGACGGATTGCAGCGCGGTTCAGCAGTAACCGACTTGGGCAGAGCAATTTCTGTTCCTGTCGGAGATGTTACACTTGGCCGGGTATTCAACGTACTTGGGGAAGTAATCGACTTGGGTGAGGAAATCCCAACAACAGAACGCCGCGACCCGATTCACCGTTCGGCTCCTACGTTTGAGCACCTTTCCACAGAAGTTGAAATTCTTGAAACTGGTATCAAAGTTGTTGACTTGCTTGCCCCTTACATCAAAGGCGGTAAAATCGGCCTCTTCGGTGGTGCCGGTGTAGGTAAAACTGTTTTGATCCAGGAATTGATCAACAACATCGCACAAGAGCACGGCGGTCTTTCCGTATTCGCCGGTGTTGGTGAGCGTACACGCGAAGGAAACGACTTGTTCCACGAGATGAGCGAATCCGGCGTTATCAAGAAAACTTCAATGGTCTTCGGCCAGATGAACGAGCCGCCTGGCGCACGTATGCGTGTCGCTCTGACTGGTTTGACAATGGCTGAATACTTCCGTGATGAGCAAGGCGCAGACGTTCTTTTGTTCATCGACAACATTTTCCGCTTCACGCAAGCAGGTTCTGAAGTATCCGCCCTTCTTGGCCGTATGCCTTCAGCGGTTGGTTACCAGCCGACACTTGCGACTGAAATGGGTCAATTGCAAGAGCGTATCACAACAACAAGCGCTGGTTCTGTAACATCGATCCAGGCAATCTATGTTCCAGCCGATGACTATACGGATCCGGCTCCCGCAACAACGTTTGCCCACCTTGATGCAACAACTAACCTTGAGCGTAAACTTTCTGAAATGGGTATTTACCCAGCGGTGGATCCACTGGCTTCTACTTCCCGCGCATTGTCTCCTGAAATCGTTGGCGCAGAACACTACGGTGTGTCACGTCAGGTTCAAGAAACTTTGCAGCGTTACAGAGAGCTTCAGGATATCATTGCGATCCTTGGTATGGACGAATTGAGCGATGAGGACAAGCTGACGGTTAACCGTGCACGCCGTGTCCAAAACTTCTTGTCTCAAAACTTCCACGTTGCTGAACAGTTCACTGGCCAAAAAGGCTCGTATGTTCCAGTTCAGGAAACGATCAAAGGCTTCCAGGAAATCCTTGCAGGCAAATACGATCACCTTCCGGAAGATGCTTTCCGCCTAGTCGGCCGCATCGAAGAAGTTATCGAAAAAGCCAAAGGCATGGGCGTACAAGTCTAAAATCAGGGACCAGGAGGGAAAAAAATGAAGACCATTACAGTCAATATTGTCACTCCCGACGGCCCAGTATACGATTCAGAAGTTTCTATGGTGATTGCAGTTACAGCAACCGGTGAGATGGGCGTTTTGCCTGGTCACATTCCGACAGTAGCTCCTCTTGGAATCGGCGCAGTCCGGTTAAAGAAAGAAAACTCGACGGAATTGGTCGCTGTAAGCGGTGGGTTCCTTGAAATCCGCCCTGAAAAAGTGACGATTCTCGCTCAATCAGCAGAACGTGCGACTGAGATCGACTTGGCGCGTGCGCAGGAATCTGCAAAACGTGCCGAAGCACTTCTTCAGGCAAGAAAAGATGAGATCGACTACAAACGCGCGGAATTGGCGTTAAAACGTGCGATGAATCGTATCAACGTTTATGAGGGTAACATTTAATAACACGGGACGGACGGAAGCAATTCGCTTCTGTCCGTTTTTTTATTGGATAATGGGGAAAATTTCACGAAAAACTCATGAAGTTTTATGCCATTTGAAAAGTTTTCAGCTATACTAACAGCAGGGGTTTCAACAAATAAGATATGAGATGAAAGGAGAGTACGGAGTGGAATTATACATCGGGCAGCAAGCATTGATTTCAATCATTAGCCACATCTTTTTTACCGGCGTTTCATTTTATGCATTGCGGGCTGTGATGTTCGATAAATGGATAGCTAAACACCATGTACTGCAGGCGCAGATCCTATACATATTCTTAAGTATTGTAATCGGGACGGCCGTTTCCAACTTCTTTTTGGAAATCTCGGCATGGTCCAGACAATTGCCCTACTTATTTTAGCATTGCCGATTTGCCATGGTAATGCTGGCGCATGCCGTTCCTATGGCAAATCGGCAATGATTTACTATTTCCCGGGAAATATCCACTGTTTAGGGGTTTATTTCTATTGAAGTGGGGAAACAATTAACTGTAATCATTTTGTAATATTTCTTTTTTCGCGACGGACATAAAAATACCTATGCATACGAACAATTTGGGGCATATTGAGTTTTTGATAGGAAAACCTTATAATGCTTGTTTCTTATCAAAAAACAAGGTACTATAGATAAGGTTTTCATTTTTTTTTACCATAAACTACAGAGATTATTAAATGAGAAAATATACATGAGAGCTGTATAAATTAGGGACTATTAAACATATGGAGGGCTTTGCTTTGGATCATATCATCGTTAAAGGCGGAAAAAAATTAACAGGGAAAGTACGAGTAGAAGGAGCGAAGAATGCAGTACTTCCGGTATTGGCAGGCGCACTTCTTGCAAGTGAAGGCAAAAGCTTCATTACGGAAGTGCCAAATCTTGCGGACGTCTACACTATTCAGGAAGTATTGAGAAGCTTGAATGTTGAAGTCGAGTATTTCCCGGAGAAAAACGAGATGCACATCGACGCATCTTCAACATTATCAAGTGAAGCACAGTTCGAATACGTCCGCAAAATGCGTGCGTCGATCCTGGTCATGGGGCCGGTACTTGCGCGCAACGGATTTGCCCGTGTCGCTTTGCCAGGCGGCTGTGCCATCGGATCCCGTCCGATTGACCAGCACCTAAAAGGCTTTGAAGCAATGGGAGCGAACATCACGTTCGGAAACGGCTTCGTCGAAGCGAAAACGGATGGCCGTTTACGCGGCGCTAAAATCTACCTCGACTTCCCAAGTGTCGGTGCGACAGAGAACATCATGTCAGCCGCAGCTCTTGCAGACGGGGTAACGATTATCGAAAACGCAGCAAAAGAACCGGAAATCGTGGACCTCGCGAACTATATTAACGAAATGGGCGGAAACGTCAAAGGTGCCGGTACTGACACAATGCGTATCGAAGGTGTCGAAACACTTCACGGATCGCATCACTCAATCATTCCGGACCGTGTAGAAGCTGGGACATTCATGGTGGCAGCTGCCATCACAGAAGGCGATGTTATCATTGAAAACGCAGTGCCGGAACATATGGCTGCATTGATCTCGAAAATGGGTGAAATGGGCGTCGACATTCAAGAAACGGATGAAGGCTTGCGGGTTCGTTCGACACGTCCGCTCCGTTCAATTGATATCAAGACCATGCCACACCCAGGTTTCCCGACAGATATGCAATCGCAGATGATGTCATTGATGCTGACGGCACAAGGCAGCGGCATCTTGACTGAAACGGTTTTTGAAAACCGCTTTATGCACGTGGAAGAATTCCGCCGCATGAATGCATCCGTCAAGATTGAAGGCCGTTCAGTCATCATGGAAGGCCCTTCTAAATTACAGGGCGCGCAAGTATCAGCAACAGACCTTCGCGCAGCTGCTGCGTTGATCTTGGCTGGACTGGCTGCTGAAGGGATCACACGCGTACATGAACTGTACCATCTAGACCGCGGATATGTTGATTTCCACTTGAAGCTAGAAGCTCTCGGTGCCGACATTGAGCGCGTATCGACTGAAACAAGCGAAGTAAAAGAAGAGCAAATGGTTTAAATTCATCAGGACTCATACTTCATAAGATCAAAAGCCTGCCGCACAATTGAGCGGTAGGCTTTTTTTGTAGAAAAACGAGCTGAAAGTATTTTCGGAGAATTTTGTCAGCCGTTGCAGGATTATGATAAGATTTTAACTAGACGAATTGAATTAAAGTATTAGAAAGAGTGAAGTAGAGTGGTGAAATCGCTCCAGGCGGACGCTTTCGGGCCCACATGATGTGGGTCATGCAGCTGGCGCGACAGGACGTCTTGTTGCCAGCTGCCAGGGCACGGCTTCAGCCGCTTCCCTCCTTGCGCTCAGTCCAGGGTCTTCAGCTCGCGTCGCTCCGTCACTGCTCCCGCAGGAAGTGAATCGTGCCTGACACGATTCGTTTGCGACGCAGTAGCGCAGCGATGTGGGAGCACATCTTTGCCCTTCGCCGCCTTCCACTCTTTCATTCATGGCTATCCATCTGATACACAATATTTGTATTATTGTGTTGTTTAAAAAACTGAATTCCACTCAACATCGCAGAACAGAGAAAGGGGACGGCGCAATGTTTTCGAAAGATATAGGCATCGATCTCGGTACAGCCAATGTGCTGATCTATGTAAAAGGCAAAGGCATCATTTTAAATGAGCCGTCGGTTGTCGCAGTCGACAAAAAATCCAATGAACTGATCGCCGCCGGAGTGGAAGCGCAAAAGATGATGGGGCGCACACCCCAGCATATTGTGGTGGTCCGCCCCTTAAAAGACGGCGTCATCCATGATTTCGATATTACGGAACTGATGCTCAAGCACTTTATCCAAGTATTGAAACTGAAAGGGTTCATGATGAAGCCGCGCATCCTCATCTGCTGCCCAGCGAATATCACGAGCATCGAACAAAAAGCGATTCGTGAAGTGGCGGAAAAAGCGGGTGCAAGGAAAGTTTATGTTGAAGTGGAGCCGAAAGTGGCCGCTATCGGAGCTGGACTTGATATTTACCAAGCGGATGCGAGCCTCGTCATCGATATCGGGGGCGGGACTTCCGATATTGCGGTTTTGTCGATGGGCGAAATCGTCAAAAGCGAAACTTTGAAAGTGGCCGGCGATCATTTCGACTTGGACATCCTCCATTACATCAAGAGGAAATACAAATTGCTGATCGGGGAACGGACAGCTGAAAAGCTGAAAGTGGAATTCGGGACGCTCAGCGGCGACCAGGAAGCCACGATGGATATCCGGGGACGGGATATGCTGACAGGCTATCCACGGACAATCACATTGAAAGCCCAGGAAATCACGGAAGCCTTGCGCGAATCTGTCGAGCTGGTGGCAGAAGGCGTGCGGACGGTGCTTGAACAAACGCCTCCCGAACTCGCAGCGGATATCATCGACCGTGGCGGCGTGTTGACCGGCGGAGGCGCATTGCTTGGTGGATTGGACCGTCTGCTATCGGAACGTCTCGGCATCCCGGTCGCCATTGCGGAACATCCGAAAGAATGCGTCGTTCTTGGAACCGGAACGATGCTTGAAGCGAAACAGGATATTTTCCGTTCGAGGAGATAAAATTCAATTTTTTGTTCCACAGCCCAGGCTTTTTAGTATAATGGCAGTTAGTGAAGAATCTTGCAGGGCATTGGGCATTTAAAGAAGAAAGGTTGACATAGCAATGGCACAATCACGAAAAAGCGGCTTCACCGAGCCGGATAAAGCGAATACGCAAAACGGCAAGCCGGAAAAGAAAACACGCTGGGTGCAAATCCGCCTGTTTCCAATCTGGCTGCGCATCCTTCTTGTTGTCGCGCTCCTTGTTGTGATGGCAGCACTGGGCGCCATGGTTGGATACGGCGTCATTGGAGACGGCAATGCAGGAGATGCATTGAAATGGGAAACGTGGCAGCACATCTTTGATATCATGCGCGGTGTCACTTGATCAGGAAGCGATAAAGCCTGATGGACACATGCAGAAAGTGCAGAAGGGAATGGAAATTATGTTGACGACAGAACAAGTACAGGCAATCTTGCCTCACCGTTATCCATTTTTGATGGTCGATCGGATCGTTGAAATCGAAGCGGGGAAAAAAGCGGTCGGGCTGAAAAACGTCACCGCCAATGAGGATTTCTTTAACGGCCATTTTCCGGGGTACCCGGTCATGCCGGGCGTCTTGATCGTTGAAGCACTGGCACAGGTCGGTGCAGCCGCTGTTCTTCAGATGGAAGAAAACAAAGGCCGCCTAGCCTTTTTCACAGGCATCGATAACTGCCGCTTTAAGCGACAAGTCACGCCAGGTGATCAATTGCGCCTGGAAGTGGAATTGACGCGCCTGCGCGGTTCCATGGGCAAAGGCCATGCCATTGCGACAGTAGACGGCGAAATCGCTTGTGAATGCGATATCCTGTTCGCGCTTGGGCCGGTCCAGGAAAAATAACATGAAAAAACAAAACAGCCTCCTGCAGCCGATTCGGCCGCGGGAGGCTGTTTTATTATGTGGATTTGCTTTCGTCTTTGCGCAATACGGGGCGTTCCCGCATGTCCGTTTCAAAACGGTCGAGCAATTCCTGTCCTTCAAGCCCGTCTTCTAACAGCTCTGACAGTAAAGTCTCGGCGTATTTGCGGCGTGCTCGTTTCAAGGTGCCTTTCATCAGCACAGAGACGTGATCGCCGATCGGTTTGACGGCATGGATGATCACTTCGAAAGTGGCCGGTTCATTGCCTGGATAGGAAATGACGACTTTGACATCGTATACCTTGCCCTGTTGTTTCATGTCGAGAAAAATCGCTTCGTGCTTTTGGTCCACCAGCATCTCGAGCACCCAGGAACGCTGTGAATTTTCCTGGTTGATGATCAGGCCGTCATGGAGTGGGTAATCTACGAGTTGGTCCCCGTCTACAACGGCGAGCGACAGCATTTTAAAGGTTTTCATGCAATTCCCTCCAGATAAAGCTTTGTTTCAGTATAGCATAGTGAAAAATGCCGGGCGAATGTCTATGGAAAAAAATGCATTGCAACAAAATGCGATTTTGCATAAAAGCCAGCTGTTGGAGGAATGCTAGATTTCACGAAACGGAAAGGCTGAAAATTTTTTTCGCTTTTTCCGGAATCCGGCAAATGATGCCCGAAATCCTTTCAAATTCGCAATTTCCCACATTGCCAAGGAAATGGCGGTCTTAGTATGCTTTCATTACCGGCAGGACAGCAACCCGGCGAATATGCCAGCAGCTGAATCGGCCTGTACGGCAAGGGGTGAAATCAATGAATCAAGTAGGCATTGTAGGACGATTAACGAAAGACCCGTCGATGCGGGTACTCGGGGAAGGGCGCGTACATACTACCTTCGTCGTGGCCATTTCCCGCAACTACAGGAATCAGCGTGGTGAAATCGAAAGCGATTATGTCCTTTGCTCCACTTGGGGCCGGACAGCCCAAAACGTCGCCAAGTATTGCATGAAAGGCTCGCAAGTCGCCATTACGGGAAGAATTCAATCCCGCCACTACGATAAGGAAGATGGCACCCGTGTCTATGTAACGGAAGTGATCGGCGACCAAGTACGTTTCCTCGATAAACGAAAGCCCTCAGATGATCTCATCCCCAAGCGGACGGAAACGGACCTTAATGCGGAATTCGATTTCCAGCCGCCCGAAACTGAGCAGGTGAACAGTTGATGCATAAGGAGGCAAGTAGAATGCCGAAAGAACTTCAGCTCCAATTGGAAGTCCATATGGAGCAATTGATCAAACTGACCGCTTCGCTTCATCAGCGCATGATTGAAGCGGAGCGGGAGCTGTCAGAACTGAAACGGGTCTTCGCCACAGGCGAGAAAAACTGATCGTCGCTGTCCAAAAGAAAAAATCCGTCCAGGTGGGGTCCTGGCCGGATTTTTTAGAAGCTATAAGTGAACAATTCTTTCAGTTCGTCATCGGACAGGTCCGTCATCCATTGGCTGGATTGGATAAACTGGTCCGACATCGACTGCTTCTGTGTAAGCAGTGAATCGATTTTTTCCTCGATCGTCCCGATCGTCACAAATTTATGGACGTGGACGAACTGCGTCTGGCCGATGCGGTATGCCCGGTCGGTCGCCTGGTTTTCCACAGCCGGGTTCCACCAGCGGTCCGCATGCAACACATGCGTAGCGGCCGTCAAGTTGAGCCCGGTCCCACCGGCTTTCAAGGATAGGATGAATATCGGGAATTCGCCATTCTGGAATGCAGCGACAAGTGAATCACGCTGATGTTTCGGCATATGGCCGGTCAAGAACGGCACTTCATGCCCGTATAATTCATTCAGCGCCTGCTGCAGCAGATGGCCCATCCCGATGTACTGCGTAAAGATCAAGCACTGCTCCCCGCGTTCCGCGATTTCCCCCGCAAGTGTCACGATACGCTCAAGTTTCTGGGAGCGGGGCAATAACTCGTCTGCGGTCGTATACGGCTCTTTCAAATAAAGGGACGGGTGATTGCACAGCTGTTTCAGCTTGCTGAGCATTTTCAGGACGAGGCCTTTTTTCTCGAAGCCTGTGAGCGTCCCCATCTTCTGCACCGTATCCTGGACAAGCCCCTCGTACAGCGCGGCTTGCTCCGGCGTAAGTGGGCAATATTCCAATTGCTCCAGCTTTTCCGGTAAGTTGAGCTGAAGTTCGGGATCTTTTTTCGTCCGGCGAAGCAAGAATGGCTGAATGCGCTGCCGCAGCTTTTCTTTCGCCTGTTCGGAATCATCCCGCTCAATCGGCACCATAAAGGCTTCCTGGAACTGCTTGATGCGGTACAGGTAGCCTTTATTGATGAAATCGAAGATCGACCACAGTTCAGACAAGCGGTTCTCGATCGGCGTCCCAGTCAGCGCGATGTGATGCTGCCCTTTGAACTTGCGGATGGTCCGTGATTGTTTCGTATACATATTCTTGATGTTTTGTGCTTCGTCGAGCGTGATGCTCGTCCACGTGATGGATTGGATTTCTACGCTGTCGGACGAAGCGATGCCGTACGTCGACAGCACGACGTCCGGCTGTTCAACCGCTAGCGAGTCCAAAAAGGCCTGGCCTTTCGGGCGGCTGCTTCCGTAATGCGTCGCCACTTTTAAATCAGGCGCGAAACGCTCCAATTCCTTTTGCCAGTTGCCGAGGACCGAGGTCGGGCAAATGATGAGCGAGGGCTGTTTCGGCTTTTCGCTGTGCACGTGAAGCAAATAAGCAATCAATTGCACCGTCTTGCCGAGCCCCATATCATCCGCCAGGCACAAACCGAAGCCTTCTTCGCGCATGAAGGTTAAATAATCAAAGCCGGTCTTCTGGTAAGGGCGCAATTCGGTCATTAAGTTCTCGGGCAATGGCGTTTCCGGCAAGTCGCGTTTATCGAGCAATTTATCGAGCAGGATTTTCAAGGACTTATTCAAATGGAACTCGACGAGCGGATCGTCTTCTTCGCCCGGTTCTTCAAGCATGACGTCCGGCACATTATGGAACAGCATGTCTTTCAGCGTCCAATCGGCGTCTTCCGCTTCCTCGATCATCTGGCGCAGCTGCATCAACAGATTCGAGTCAACGCGCACCCATTCGTTGCCGACGCGGATGAACTCGCGGTTTTCCGTCACCAGCTGCTCGAAATCCTGCATGCTCAACTCAACGCCATTGAGCGAGAACTTCCAGTCAAAGCTGATGATTTGGTCCAAGCCGACGACCGATGCTTTTTTCGCCGGCGAAGTGACGTTTGCTTTAACGCGCACTTTCGATTCCTGGACGGCTTGCAGCCAGGAAGGAATCGACACTTCCACGCCGAACGCCTGCAACAAGTCGGCATCGTTGCGGAGGAAGTTCAACACTTCCGCGTCGGTCCAGCGGGCGATATACATCCGGTCCGCTTCATAGCGGTCGACAGAAGGGCATAAGCTGAGAATCAAGCTTTGGCGCTCCTGGATGTCACGCGCATGGGCGCGCCATTTTTCAGGCAGCACTTTTTCGATCACTTCGTCTTCACGGCGTTTCGAAGGCGTCCAATACGCGCTGCCGCGTTTAGTGCGAAGCGCTGTCCGGAAAGCCCACAAGCCGCTATCGTCCGGTTCGGTCAATTGCATCGCGAGCACATAATCATCCGCGGGTTCGAGCCCGTCCCAGCCGGCATGTTCAACGAAATGCAAAATATAGGGCAGCTGGGCGGAAGTGAGCCCTTTTTGGCGCAGCTGATGCTGAATCGTATCGGTCAAGAACGAGCGGATTTCCGCGTCGCCATATGCCGAATCGATGGAAATGACGCCGTCGTCGACTTGGACATGTTGCCACAAGGCCGAATCGTTTAAGGAATCGGCGACGCGTCGCGCAAGTTTCAGCCAAGCTTCGTCTTGCAGGCGGCGCCCTGAAAACTGAACGTAATGATGGGGGGCCTGCTGGAACAAACGGACAAAATCGGCGGGGGTCAATAACAGGTCCAAGCCATCCGTTTGAACGTTCATGCCGAAAAAGCTGTCCTTGTCTGCGAAAAACAGGAATGGCGACCAGATTTCCGGAGGGATCCGGTTGCCGCTGTCGTTATAAGCCTGAAGCCGGAACACGTCCGACTGGTCTATTTTTAAATAATACGTACGGCTTCCTTCGGTTTGGAATTGATTCATAACAGCTTTCCTTTCTCGATCTCTTCCTGGAGTGCGCGCAAGCGTTTGTAGCGCTGTTGGATTTCATTCATGTAATCGTTCCAAAATGGCATCTGCCCGCTTTTTTTGCATGCGGCTTTCATTTTCTTCCAAACACGGACTGCCTGTTTATAGCTGGTCCGGCTGCGTTCCTCGAGATGCTGCAATGCATAGCGGTGGTACAGCGGCAGCGCGAAATCAGGGGCGGCGTTATGCACTTCCTTCAACCCGCATTCTTCCGCAAAATACAAAGGGGAATTGTGCAGTTGGTGAAGCTCTGCCCATTGCTTGTACATGCCTTTTTCGACAAGGTAAGCGGAATAGGCAGGCAAGCCGTAATGGCCGAACTGCGTAAACAGATCTTCCCAATCTTTTTCGGTCAAATCGATGAGTGAATACAAGCGGCTCAATACGCGGACATAATGGTGGCGGTACTGCGTAAACAATCCGTCAAACAGGAATGTCCGGACATGCGGCTTGATGGCCATCAATATCGCAGAAAGCCCTTGCTGATGCCCTTCTTCTTCAGCGAGTACGGCAAGTTTCACCCAGTCTGCTGCAGCGCCTGGCGAAATATCCCCAGGAGAGACCTCGTTTTCAAGGAGCAAGGCGAAAAATGCCTTGACCCGTTCGTCTGGGCGGCGGAATTCCTCGAGCCCGCTCAACCGTTCGCGCCTGCTGATGAACAATTCGGTCCAGAACAGCTGGTAGATTTCAAAGCGTTCCGAAAACGAATCATCGTTCGTTTCCGCGAATTCACGGACCAATTCACGCAAATGGGTGAAGAAAGCGTCCGATTCGAACGTGCGGTGCAAGCCGCGCAATTGGCCCAGCATATCACGGAGTGCATGCAATTCGTCCGCAAACCAGGTTTTAAAGAAAGAGTGATGCACTTCTTTTGTCCCGGCGCTGAACGTCTCCCATACTTCTGTCAATGAAATCAAATGGGCATAGGTTTTATATAAAGTTTTCCATTCACGCTCGATTGGCATGAAGGACAAGGCGTTTTTTAAGCGCCCTTCGTATAATTGCTCAAAA
Source organism: Planococcus sp. SSTMD024 (assembly GCF_041320495.1). Classification (NCBI taxonomy): domain Bacteria; kingdom Bacillati; phylum Bacillota; class Bacilli; order Caryophanales; family Caryophanaceae; genus Planococcus; species Planococcus sp. SSTMD024. The sequence continues at coordinate 778,840 of NZ_JBGGNS010000022.1, forward strand.
TAGAAATAATTGCGCGTGACGTAATCGTTGATCGGTTCGCGCCACGTGCTGCGGATCAGTGCTTCCCATTGATCGGGTGAGCGTTTGTTCGTCAATGTCGACAATTTCTCATTCTCCTTATCACGCCATTTCGCGACCCATTCGGAAAGTGAGTCGATTTTCTGGTAGAGCGAAAAAATGACCGCCAAACGGTGGCGGCAGTTTTTTTCCTGCGGGCAAGCGCATACAGCGGTGAGTTTCCCGAAATTGAGCACCACTTTCACCGTATGGGCATCTTTTACGCTCGCTTCGAGCAACAGCCGTTCTTCATTGAAGGAATGGATCTGCACGCCGTCGTGGCGCACTAAAAAGACTGCTTTTCGAACCATTTCCTCATCCAGCGCACGCGTAGGGTGAAGCGACTTATCGATAGCAGCCATATAATTGTGGATCGTGTCTTCGTATTGTTTCGCTAAGGATAAAACTGTAGCCATCTGCATCGCCCCAAATAAAAACATTTCCTTCTATTATACGCATTTGTGGCAATACAGTAAACGAAGAAGGAAAAAGAAGCGGAAATGCGATTGTTTATCCATACTTATTTCTATTCGTTTCGACCAATTTATGGTATGATTCTTGTAAGCAGAATATTCTGAAATATAAGGAGGGGAGTCAGATGTTGCATGTCAAATTGATGAAGCCGTTTTATACAAAGAGAGAAGGGCACCGCATCAAGTTTGTGTTCGCTTATCAATACTTTTCAATCCTGAAGGATGATGAAGTGTTTCATTTCATCCCTGTCGAAGGAAAGGAAATCATCGTCAACTTGAATACGTTCCAAGTGGAAAACCTGTCCGAGGTCTTTGTATTCCAAAAAGGAAACCGCTTTATCCGTTTGCCGCTCTACCAATTGCTGCTGGTCTCGGATATCCATACACACCTTCAGAGCATATTGAAGGAAGAAAGGGCGGAATTGATCGAAGTGAATGAACAAACAAAGAAAGAAGCGACCGAAGCAATCCAGTTCCTTGAACAGGAAAACTTCAACCGCATGATCGACCAGGCATTAGCCGCGGGGGATAAGGAACTGTTTGAGAAGCTGCTGTCCCAGCAAAAACAATTACTCGATGGAGGTCTATGATGAAGCATACAACAGCCTATGGATAAGAAACGTCTGCCCGGGAATTTGAGAGCAGGCGTTTTTATATGGAAAGAAACATGCAAAAAGCCCTTTTCCGCCTATCGGAAAAGGGCTTTTACGTATGTCCGGATATCATATGGTGCTCCTTTCTACATGAGCATGAAATAATTGAGCGCCAAAATTACAACTGCAGAACCCGTCACGCCCAGCGCAAGATCTCCCCATTGCATCTCCAGTACTTTGTCAAAATTATTCATGATGATCCGCTCCTTCTCTGATTGTTGGGAAACCCTGTTTGCCAGTTATAGTGTTCGGTTGAACTATTTATAACTTGTTTACAGTGTATAAGGGGCTGGAAGAAAATGCATGAGACTAAATTACCAAATATTCTAAAAATTAAAATAAATAGAAAAAGACCTTTCCTTTTCTGCAGAATTAACACCCTATTTCTGAGGAGAGGATGAATGGGTATCGGAAGAAAAATCGCTTGGCGTGGAATTACCTATCTGCTAGAAAAAATTCAAAACCAATTTCATGCGATGCATATGCATGAAAACGGGCGAAGAAGCATGAAAACAAGGAATTCGGGTGTTCGCTCGATAAACAATTGCATAAGAAATAAAGCATTACGAATAAAAAATTATATTGAAATATTCTTACAATATTGCTACATTAGTACATATAAAGTTTCAAAAATATTCCGAATTAGACAAACAAAGGGGAAATACGCAGCATGAAATTTTACTTATCGATGGACATGGAAGGCGTGACGGCACTTCCGGATTATACATATGTGGATTCAAAAGAAGCGAATTATGAAAGGGGACGCCGCCTTATGACAGGCGACGCCAATGCCATCATCCACGGGGCGTTCGATGCTGGCGCGGAAGCGTTTCTCGTCAACGATTCCCATTCCAAGATGAACAATTTGATTGCCGAGGACCTTCACGAAGAAGCGGAACTCATCACGGGGGGCGTCAAGGCCTTTTCGATGGTCGAAGGCCTGGACGATAGCTTTGCGGGTGCCTTTTTCGTAGGTTATCATGCGCGCGCGGGCCAGAAAGGCGTCATGTCGCATGCCATGATTTTCGGCGTCCGGTCGATGTGGATTGACGATGTCGAAGTCGGTGAACTTGGCTTCAATGCGTACGTCGCAGGTTATCACGGCGTCCCTGTCCTGCTGGTCGCGGGAGATGACTGCGCGTGCAGGGAAGCGGAAGCACTCATCCCGGGCGTGACGACTGTCGCGGTCAAAGAGACCTTGACGCGTTCTGCAGTGAAAACACTGCATCCAAAAAAAGCGCAGCGGCTGCTGCGCGAGAAAACGCAGGAAGCGATCCACCACAAAGAGCGCGTAAAACCGCTCGTGCCACCGGAGCAACCGACACTTCGCATGGAATTCACCAATTACGGAGAAGCGGAGCTGGCAGCGATGATGCCCGGCACACGCATTGAAGAAGGCACGACAATCGTCCGCTACGAAGCACAAACTATACTCGAAGCTTATCGCGCCATGCTGGTCATGACAGAACTGGCGATGCAAGCGAAGTTCTGTTAGGGGGAAGAAACAATGGGCAAATACATATTCAAACGATTTTTGATGATGCTCGTGACAATTTTCATTATCGCGACATTGACGTTTTTCCTCATGCACGCCGTTCCGGGTTCGCCGCTTGAAAGCGACCGCAATACGAACGAGACGGTGCAGGCGAATCTGGAGCGTTTCTACAAGCTCGACCAGCCTCTACATATCCAATACTTGAGTTATATGCAATCGATCGTCACGTTCGATTTCGGGCCGTCGATCAAAGACCCGAACCGCACCGTTAACGAATTGTTGGCGAGGGGCTTCCCGATTTCCTTCGAACTTGGGATCATCACCATTCTCGTGGCGGTCGTCTCCGGAATCATACTCGGGACGATGGCTGCGCTGCGGCACAATAAAATGATCGATTACGCAGCGATGGCCTTTGCGGTCGTCGGGATCTCGATCCCGAACTTTGTGCTCGCCACGGTGCTGATCCAGCAGCTCGCGGTCAACTGGAACCTGTTCCCGCCGGCGACTTGGACCAGCCCGATGCATATGGTGCTGCCGGTGCTGGCTTTGGCAACGGGCCCGATGGCAATCATTGCCCGCTTGACGCGCTCGAGCATGCTCGAAGTGTTGACGCAGGATTACATTAAGATGGCGCGCGCAAAAGGCATCAAGCCGATGCGCATCGTTTTGCGGCATGCGCTCCGCAATGCCTTGATGCCGGTCGTGACGATCATGGGCACTTTGCTTGCCGGCATTTTGACCGGGACTTTTGTAATCGAGAAGATTTTCGCGATTCCCGGAATGGGCAAATACTTTGTCGATTCGATCAACAACCGCGATTATCCAGTCATCATGGGCACCACGGTGTTCTATAGTGCGTTCTTGATTTTCATGCTGTTTTTGGTCGACATCGTCTATGGCATTTTAGATCCGCGCATCAAGCTCCACAAGAAAGAAGGTGACGTGTGATGACGCAGGTCCGTGATGAATGGTTCCGCCCAACTGAAAACAGTGGGGATGAAAAAGAAGCCGTCGTGCGCCCGTCGCTTTCCTATTGGAAAGACGCCTGGCGCAGGCTGAAACAAAACAAACTGGCGATGCTTGGGTTGATCTTCCTGGCACTGCTCGCTGTGATGGCGGTATTCGGCCCAGTTTTCTCGCCGCATTCCGTCACCACACAAGACTTGCCGAACCAAAACCAGCCGCCGAGCGCGACGCATTGGTTCGGCACCGATGAAGCAGGGCGCGACGTCTTTACCCGCACGTGGTACGGCGCACGCATTTCCTTGTTTGTCGGCTTGATGGCCGCATTGATCGATTTTGTCATCGGCATCGTCTACGGCGGCATCGCCGGCTACAAAGGCGGCAAAACCGACGGCATCATGATGCGCATTATCGAAATCCTTTACGGCTTGCCATATTTGCTCGTCGTGATCTTGCTGCTCGTCGTGATGGGGCCGTCTTTATGGACGATCATCCTCGCGCTCACCATCACCGGCTGGGTCGGCATGGCCCGAATTGTCCGGGGACAGGTGCTGCAAGTGAAAAATTATGAATTCGTCACGGCTTCGAAATCGTTCGGGGCGAAGACGCCGCGCATTATCCGCAAGAACTTGATCCCGAACTCGATGGGGCCGATCATCGTGCAAATGACTTTGACGGTGCCGAGTGCGATTTTCGCAGAAGCGTTCTTGAGCTTCCTCGGCCTTGGGATTCAGGCGCCGTTTGCGAGTTGGGGCGTCATGGCGAACGATGCATTGCCGGTCATCATTACCGGGGACTGGTGGCGCTTGTTCTTCCCGGCATTATTTATTTCATTGACGATGTTCGCATTTAACGTACTTGGAGACGGGCTGCAGGATGCACTCGATCCGAAGATGAGGAAGTGAAGAAATGACTGGAAAGCAGATAGCTGAAGAGTTGGCGCGGACCCGCCTGGAAGACGGGGCGGAAATAGACGCGCTCGACCATACCGGCAAACGCGGCAAGATTGTAAAACCGAAAAAGCGCAAGACCGTCACTGACGAGAAAATCCTCTCCGTACAGGACCTGCACGTGACCTTCAATACATACGGCGGAACGGTACAGGCCGTGCGCGGCGTCAACTTCGATTTGTATAAAGGGGAAACTTTGGCGATTGTCGGGGAGTCAGGCTGTGGTAAATCAGTGACCTCCAACGCCATCATGGGCTTGATCCAGCAGCCACCAGGCAAAATCAGCTCCAAGGGCGTTCATTTCAAAACACAGGACCTCACCAAACTATCGAAGAAAGAAATGCGCAAAATTCAAGGCGTTGATATCTCGATGATTTTCCAGGATCCGATGACGGCGCTCAATCCGACTTTGACCATCGGCGAGCAATTGACAGAAGGCGTTAAGCAGCACAAGAACTTGAGCAAGTCACAAGCGAAAGAACGGGCCATCGATATGCTCAAGCTGGTCGGCATCCCGAATCCGGATGAGCGGCTCAAACAATACCCGCACCAATTCTCGGGAGGCATGCGCCAGCGCATCGTCATCGCGATCGCCTTGATCTGCGAGCCGGAATTATTGATTGCCGATGAACCGACGACCGCGCTCGATGTGACGATCCAAGCGCAGATTCTGGAATTATTCGAAGAGATCCAAGCGAAAACCGGCGTATCGATCATCTTGATCACGCACGACCTCGGCGTTGTCGCAAAAATCGCCGACCGCATCGCCGTCATGTACGCCGGCAAAGTGATTGAAACCGGTGACAAGCGCGAGATTTTCTATGATCCGCAGCATCCGTACACAAAGGGCTTATTGAATTCAGTACCACGGCTCGACTTGGCTGGAGGAGAACTCAAGCCAATCGACGGCACGCCGCCCGATCTATTCGCACCGCCGACCGGCTGCCCATTCGCCGCGCGCTGCCCGTTTTCGATGGACGTCTGTACGAATGTCTATCCGGAAGTGACCACTTTATCCGAGACCCATAAAGTGGATTGCTGGCTGCAGGATCCTAGGGCTCAAAAATTGATCGAAGAACAGGCTTTTGCAAGATAATTTTGGCTGGGGGCGCATTTGCGCATTCACATAAAAAGAAAACACTAGGGGGAAAACACATGAAGAAATGGCTCGTATTGTTTCTGATGGCGATGTTCGTGTTCGTTCTCGCAGCTTGTACAGCAAGCGAAGACGCGGGAGAAGACACAAGCAGCGATTCAGGCGAAGAAGGCACTGCTGATTCCGGCGGGGAAAAAACATTGTTTATGAATAACGCGGAAGAACCGACTTCATTCGACCCATCAATCGGCTTTAACGCCGTATCATGGAGCGCGTTGAACAACTTAATGGAAGGTTTGACACGTTTGGATGAATCATCTCAGCCGGCCGAAGCGACAGCTGAATCGATCGACATCTCAGAAGATGGTTTGACGTACACATTCAATATCCGTGAAGACGCCAACTGGTCGAACGGCGAACCGGTCACAGCCGGCGACTTCGTTTTCGCTTGGCAGCACATGCTAGATCCAGAAACAGCTTCACCGGCAGCTTTCCTTGCTTACTTCATCGAAGGAGCGGAAGCGTATAACAACGGAGAAGGCGCTGTAGAAGATGTGGCGATTTCTGCAGAAGACGACAAGACGTTTGTAGTGAAATTGACAGAACCGACAGAAGCATTCTTGAACATCATCACAAACCCAAGCTTCTTCCCAATTCACGAAGCGACAGCTACAGAAAACCCGGACTGGCACACAGAAGCAGATAGCTTCGTTGGCAACGGGCCGTTCAAATTGGCTTCTTGGAGCCATGACGAAGAGTTCGTCTTTGAGAAGAACGAAGAGTATTGGGATGCTGAAAACGTGAAATTGGATAAAGTCCACTGGGCAATGGTCAATGACCCGAATACAGAATACCAAATGTATGAAGCAGGTGAACTGGACGTATCGAGCGTGCCAGCTGAAATGTCCGAACAATTGCAGGATTCTCCGGAACTTAGTGTAATTGATCAGGCTGGTACTTATTTCTACCGTTACAATGTAGAAGAAGAGCCATTCACGAATAAAAAAGTCCGCCAAGCATTCGCTTATGCGGTAAACCAGGACGATATCGTCCAGTACGTTACTAAAAATGATGAAAAACCGGCATACGGTTTCGTATCTTACGGATTTGAAGGGCCGAATGGCCAGGAATTCCGCGATGAAGCGGGCGAATTGGTGAAATTCGACGCGGACAAAGCGAAGCAATTGCTTGAAGAAGGCATGGAAGAAGAAGGCTGGGATGAATTGCCGCCAGTCACCATTACTTACTCAACAAGCGAATCGCACCAGAACATTGCTGAAACATTGCAGGATCAATTCAAGACCGCTTTGGATGTAGACGTTGAACTTCAAAACGTCGAAGCGAGCGTGTTCTTGACAGAGCAAAAAGAATTCAAATACCAATTGTCACGCAGTTCATTCCTGCACGACTATGCGGACCCAGTCAACGCACTCGAAAGCTTCGTCACGGATTCGTCCATGAACCGCACACAATGGTCTAACGAAGAATTCGATAAGCTCATCGCTGACGCAAAAGCAGAAACAGACTCTGCAGCACGCTGGGAAATGCTCATCGAAGCAGAAAAAATCCTAATGGACGAAATGCCGATCTTCCCGATCCATTTCTATAACCAAGTCCAGCTGCAAAAAGAAGGCGTCGAAGGCATCCTCCGTCATCCGGTAGGATACCTAGACCTCAAAGCAGCGGATAAAAACTAAAAGCGATCACGCCCATTCAATGGACATGATCACATGAAAAAACAGAAGCGCGGCCAGGCGCCGCGCTTTTCTGTTTTTCACTGAGGAAAACTGGTAGTTTTAATGAGTGAAGAACAGAAAACTAGAGGAGTGAGCAATATGCGCACAATGCCAAAACGATTGCAAAAAGGGGATACGGTGGGCATCATCTCGCCATCCAGCCCGCCGAACTTGGAAAATTTAAAAAAGGCTTTGCCTTTCTTAGAAGAATTAGGATTAAAAGTAAAAATGGGCAAATCGGTCGAAGCAAAAAACGGCTATCTTGCGGGAACGGATGACGAACGTTTGGCGGATTTGCATGCCATGTTCGAAGACCCGGAAGTAAAAGGCATCATTTGCGCTGGTGGAGGATACGGCGCCGCACGCTATGCGGACCGAATCGACTACGCGATGATCAAAGAAAACCCGAAGATTTTCTGGGGCTACTCAGATGTGACATTTTTACATAATGCGATTGGCATGTATGCAGAACTAGTGACTTTCCACGGGCCGATGCTGGCATCGGATGTCGGAAAACCGGAATTCCATGAACGCAGCGGCCGGATGTTCGGCCAGATGTTCCAGCCCTTCGAATTGCATTACGACGAAACCATTTCTGAACTGGAAACCTTAGCCGGCGGCATGGCAGACGGCGAACTGGTAGGGGGCAATCTATCCTTGATCCGCGGGACGCTTGGGACGAAGTTCGAAATCGACACGAAAGATAAGATTTTGCTGATCGAAGACACGGGAGAAGAGCCGTATCAAGTGGATGAAATGCTGAATCAGCTGAAAATGGCACGCAAGTTCGAGCAAGTGGCCGGTATCGTGGTCGGGGATTTCAAAAATGCTGAGCCGAAAAAGCCGGAACAATCATGGACGCTCGCACAAGTATTGGATGATTATTTCAAAGACATGGACGTGCCAGTCGTCAAAGGTTTCAAAATCGGCCATTGCGAACCGCATTTTTCTGTGCCGCTCGGCGTGAAAGCCCGTCTCGATGCCAACGCGAAAACTTTGACCATCTTGCCGGGGGTCGAGTAAGATGCCCGTTTTAGCGTCTATCGAGACATACCGGATAGCCGTTCCTTTAAAAAAGCCGTTCAAGACAGCGCTCCGGACCGTGGAAGCTGCCGAAGCCATCATTGTCCATTTGACGACACAAGACGGCCGCTCCGGTTTTGGCGAAGCGCCGCCGACACATGTCATTACGGGCGATACGCTGGACGGGATTGAAAAGGCAATTCAGTTGATTGGCGCCGGCTTAATCGGGATGGACGTGAGGCGCGGTGAACAGCTTTTCAATAAGCTTCACAAAACGCTCGTCGGCAATACCAGTGCCAAAGCGGCGGTCGATATGGCGCTCTATGAATTGATCGCCCAGCAAGCCGGGCTGCCCTTGACCCAGTTTCTCGGCGGCTACCGTGAATCGATCGAGACCGATTACACGGTTTCGGTAAATTCCCCGGAAGAGATGGCACAAGATGCCGAAGACTACGAACAAGATGGCTTTACGGTCCTGAAAATAAAAGTCGGCATCGACCAGGCAGAGAACGATTTCAAAAGAATCCAGGCGATCCGCAAGCGAGTTGGCGATAAAGTCACGCTGCGCCTGGACGCCAATCAAGGATGGGACCCAAAAGCGGCGGTGCGCATCATCAATCAGATGGAAGACGCCGGATTTGGTATCGAGTTGATCGAGCAGCCAGTGCCGGCAAATGACATCGAAGGCTTGAAATTCGTTACCGACCGCACCTTGACGCCAATCATGGCGGATGAGAGCGTCTTTTCACCGGTTGACGCGAGACGCGTGTTGGAATTGCGCGCAGCAGACTTGATCAATATCAAATTGATGAAAGCGGGCGGCATTCACCGCGCATTGAAAATCAATGCACTTGCCGAGACTTTCGGTGTGCCGTGCATGACGGGCAGCATGATCGAAACGAAACTCGGCCTGTCTGCGGCAGCTCATTTTGCGGCGAGCCAGCCGAATGTGACGCGTTTTGATTTTGATGCGCCGCTTATGCTGAAAGAGGACCTCTTGCCAGGCGGCATCCAGTACAGCGGCAACGCCATCCGCTTTTCAGATCAGCCGGGACTTGGCATCGATGCAGGGCGTTTCCTGGAAACTTTACGTGAACGGAGAGGATAATATGGCACAGACACAATCGACGACATGGGTTTGCCGCGTTCCGGTGACGAGCGTCTGGACCCATCCCGAAAAAGTACGGGAAGTGGACGCACACGGCGTCGCAGACACGCCGGACATCAATAAATGGCGTGAAGCGATGGATCAGCAACAAACGAAGGACCTCACTTTAAGCAACCGCCTTCAAACGCAGCTGCTTTACGGGGAGCCTGTTCTAATAGAAGAAATCGACGGCACGTGGGCAAAAATCATTGCACTTTGGCAGCCGTCCCATAAAGATGAGCGCGGCTATCCCGGATGGTTGCCGTTAGCACATCTGAAAGAAATCGACTCTTTTGCGGATCGAAGCTATGCGCGAGTATCCCACGATAAAGCGCAATTATGGACACCAGACCACCGGCCGGTCGCCCAGCTGCCATTCAACAGTTTGCTGCCGGTCACAGATGCAGACGAAACCCATGTCCACGTCCACACACCAGACGGCGATGCTTATCTCAAAGCAGAACACGTGCAGCTCATCCCGGCGCCTGAACAGATTCCACTCGGGAACGGCCAGTCGATCGCAAACGCGGCAGAACGATTTTTGGGATTGCAGTATTTCTGGGGCGGCATGTCGAGCTTCGGATATGACTGTTCGGGATTTTCCCATCATATGCTGAAAGCGAACGGCCACTACATATCACGCGACGCAGGGGACCAGTCGACAGAAGGAGCGGAAGTCGACCGCCTCGATCCCGATGCCTGGCAAGTAGGCGATCTATTGTTTTTCGCCTACGAAGAAGGATTGGGTAAACTTCATCACGTCGGCATCTACTACGGCAATGGCATGATGATCCATTCGCCGACATCCGGCAAAGCCATTGAAATCACCCGTCTCGAAGGCACGGTCTATGACAAGGAATTGTGTGCCGTCCGCAGATTTACACAGGAGGAAACAACATGACGAACGAAACTTTATTGTCCGTACAGGAACTCAAGCGCCATTTCGATCTCGGCAAAGACACGACTCTAAAAGCCGTCGACGGCATTTCATTTGATATCAAGCGCGGCGAAACCTTTGGGCTCGTGGGAGAGTCGGGCTGCGGCAAATCGACAGCCGGGCGCACCATCATGGGCTTATACAGTTCGACCGACGGAAAAGTCGAATACGATGGCGTCGATATCCACAAAATGTCCGATAAGGACCGCTTCGATTATTTGCGCAATATGCAAATGATTTTCCAGGACCCGTACGCGTCGCTCAACCCGCGTTCGACTGTTTTCGAGATCATCGCCGAGCCGATGCAAGTCCACGGGCTTTATAAGAATAAAAAGGAATTGCAGGCGCGTGTTCATCAATTGCTGGAAGATGTCGGGTTGAACCGCGACCATGCCAACCGCTATCCGCATGAATTCTCCGGCGGGCAAAGACAGCGCATCGGCATCGCGCGCGCCTTGTCGCTCGACCCGGATTTCATCATTGCGGATGAACCGATCTCGGCACTCGATGTATCGGTCCAAGCGCAAGTCGTCATGCTCCTGCAGAAACTGCAGAAGGAAAAGGGCTTGACGTATTTGTTCATCGCCCATGACCTAAGCATGGTCAAATACATATCAGACCGCATCGGCGTCATGTACCTCGGGCATATGGTGGAATTGACGACGGCCGACCAGCTGTATGAGAAGCCGCTTCATCCTTATACGGAAGCGCTGCTGTCTGCGATTCCGATCCCGGACCCGGATATCGAAGAAGCCCGCGAACGCGTCATTTTGGAAGGCGAATTGCCAAGCCCGATCGATCCGCCGAGCGGCTGTGTGTTCCGGACGCGCTGCCCGCATGCGATGAGTATCTGCGCGGAGAAAAAGCCGGCGTGGCAGGAAAAAGAGCCCGGCCATTACGTCGCCTGTCATTTGTATGAGTAAGTGAAACAGGTGAAATTACCATAAATTTATGCTATAATAAAAAGATAATGTTTTCATTATAGAGAGGCGTGGATAACTATGGCATTTCAACCCCATGAAAAAGAAGTATCTGAATTTGTAGCGGCCCGCAAAATCGGCGAATGGATTTCATTCACCCGCAACGGCGTCGACGTTAACGGAACCATCTTCAAAATTATGGACAACTCGGTGATCGTCGAGATCTCGCCAGAAGACGCCAAGGAAATCGGCGCTGCTTCCAACATGACCGTAATTTCACATAAGAAATACAAGATTGTCGCAGATCAATAAAACGAAACCTCCGCAGCCGCGGAGGTTTTTTCATTTTGTAGAAATTACATAGTTAGTGAGTGTTTGTATGTGGAAATATTAGTGAGAGTTTAGGTGTGTAATCATTTCGATGTTCTCATTATTTTTCACATCAATAGTCGCCGCCATGCTTTAGGTTGGCCTCTTGCCATAAGCCAATGAAATGGCGAAAGGAAGTTGAGTCATTTCATTTGCGACGCATCTGCATAGCAGATGTGGGAGCAAAGTGCTTAATGTGATGCTCGAATTAACTTTTTATCCTCGGCATCGGCTCACCCTTGGCGCTGGGCGGCTGGGAGATTTCGTTGGACGATAACTGTTAAAGTTGTTCAACTTCTGTAACTAGTTGCCGGCTAGCGGGGGAATCGCTTCCCGAGTCTAGTGTGCAATGAGATAGCGAGGGTTTGCTTGTGGAATTGTTGCGATGTTCTATTTGTTCTTCTTGGTAATATTCGCTGCCTTGCTTGGGTTGGCCTTTGGCAGTAAGCCAGGAAGAGCACCTGTCTTACTGCGTCGGCTCACCCTTGGCGCCGGCGGCTGTGAGATTTCATTGAGAGAGGTGTGATTAGTTGAATCCGCTTCTGTAACTAGTTGCCGGCTAGTGGGGGAATCGCTTCCTGGAACGCAACGTCTGGTGCTGTACTGTTTGATTCGAAAAGCTTGTGGTGAATTAGCACACACCATCGCATTGTCTTTGTTCAAAAAGATACAGGCTATAATACAGGACGCAATTTCACATATAATAATGAGGGGAAAGAAGAAGTTTTCTTCTCCTCTAAAACTAGAGACGGAGTGGAAGGGGGCTGACGCCTGTGGGACCGCGCGGGCTGGCGAGACAAACGTGCCGCGCTCTTTGGCACGTTGGCCGGGCACCCGCCCTATACCCGGGCAGCTGAAAACGCGACGTCCTGTCGCATCAGCTGCATGACTCGCATCCTGCGAGCCCCAAGCAGCCCCCTGCAACGCAGTCGAAAAGCGGAAGCTTTTCCAATCACTTCTTTTCCAATCACTTCTTTTTCATTACTTCGCCCTTTACTAATTTGAAATTCACCACAATCCTATGCCATTCGTCTCAAAGCCACCAAATATTGAAAATTGTGGCAGGGAATTCGTTTCAAAGCGTATGGTTTTTTGGTAAAGTAAAACTAAGCAGAACGCCATTTGCCTGAAAGGACTTAGACGCATGATATCTGATTTTAAATTTTGGCATTTCTTCCTGAACCAAGGCCAACTCATACATAATTTGCGACACACCGAAATGAGGCAAATCAATAAGCGGCTGGCCGTTATTCTTGTGCTCGGCCTGATCGTGTTTGCCTTGCCGGAAATATGGGGCATGAACACGGGATCCTTGACGCCGCTCCTTGCGGCAGGCATGTTTGACGGCTATACACTCGCGCGTTGGACTTCGCTTGTCGGCACCTTGCTGTGGGGCGGCCTGTATTTAAGCTTCCATCTCTACATCGCCGCATATCTGTACGGCCGGATCATCGGCATCCCGTGGAAAGCGATGATCGTCATGCAAGCTTACGTAACGGCATTGTTGGTGCTGGAAAAAGGCTTGATTTTCGGCATATTCGCCTGGAACGGCTACACGATGGCTTTTTCGCCGTTTTCATTAGGGCCGATCGCCGCGACATTTTTGGAAAACAGCTACTTGATTTATTTCTTTAACCAATTGACTTTATTCACATCATTGATCATCGCGATTCAATACCGTTTCATCAAAAGTTTTTCGCGTGTCTCGCCCAAAATCATCCTGCTTTCGCTGATCGTTATCCATGTGATTTCGGCATTGTTCGTTGCGTTGTTCAGCCAGATTCCGGTCAACGAAATGATCCGTGACTTTATGCAAGGGGGGCCGATCCTATGAACCGCTTTTTCTTTATCGGCTTATCCATTGCCATCGTTGCCTTTTTGACCTCGAACTTCCTGTTGCTGTTCGGTGAGAAGAGCATCATTTCAAAAGAACTGTATGTCAGCGAATATGAACAGGCGTACACCCATACATACACCGAAACTTTGCCGAAAGAAGCATTGACCGCGCCGCAGGATACGATGGAAATCTACGTCCAGGACCATGAAGCGCTTGAGCAATGGCTCGTCAAAGAAGGCGATGCCGTAACGGCAGGCGCTGAACTGGCGCGTTTGAACGAAAGCGAATCGGAAGACCAGCGCGCCATTTGGCAGTCGGAACAAAGTGCGCTTCAAACAGAACGCAGTGAAGTCCAGTCCACGTTGCAGGAGTTGACGCAAGCGCGCGCATCACAAGACAGCAGTGTATCCGAAGACTCCAATAACAGCTCCAGCTATCCAGGACTTGGAGAAGATATGGAACAGGAACTGCGCATGGACGTCAACGTCTCGGTCGGCGTGGAAGTGCCGGAAGACGGCTCGTATGCTTCCGGCATCGCGCAAGCCCAGCAACGTCTGGCAGCCATCGATTCTGAACTGGCGGTCGTGGAAGCACAGCTCGCGCAAAGCCAGGAAAATCCGGCGCTCATCAGCCCGGTCGAAGGAACGGTCGCAAGCATCAACCGCGACACCGCTCCGCTCAGCATCGAGATTTACAATAATGAACGCGAATTCGTTACGTATCTATTGGAAGACGAATGGCACGAAGTCGAACAAGCAGACCGCGTATTCATCCAGGCGCCGGGCATTGAAGGCGCGATTCCTGGAACGGTCCGCAGCGTTTCTGAAATTCCGGCAGAAAAATCCAAGTGGTTCGAAGCATACCGGGATCTCGGCCGCATCGAACAGAACAACCCAATCGCCTTTTACGAAGTGCGCATTGCGCCTGAAACGCCGTTGCAGGACACGATGCCTTATGGCAGCAACGTCAATGCTGAAATCACCTTGGATGAAGCGCAAGACGCAATCGCTTTGCGCGACGCTTGGGTTTATGACGATGATGACACGACGGGCACTGCCTATACTTTGAATATTGACGGCCGCCCGAATGCTGTCCCTGTCGAAATCGCCTTCACCCAACAAGGCCGTGTCGTTCTCGCAAGCGGCCTGGAGGCAGGGGACATCACCATCAATGAAGAAAAGCTTCACGACTATCCGGGAAGGCCGAAGCTCTTCATGCCGTTCCCTAGCCGTACTCCAGACTTTAATTACGCGAAGAATACGGACTGGCGTGCCTATGTCGAATATCTATTGGCACGCTGAGTAAAACCTCCGGGAATTTCCGGAGGTTTTTTTTGGAATCAAACACTGACCCCCCAAGCATTCACTATGTCCCTGGACGCACCGAAACTGCCCCTTAATTTACAAACGCCATTGGTGTACGATAGACACAACACATTACAGCCATTGATCGGAGTGGGATATCCATGAAAGAAACAGACTGGCGCTTCCGCGTCGCGCATCGGGAAGCCTGGATCGGCCTTGGCCTTGCGCTCTTCAATTTCATCTGGTGGTTCGCTTTCGCCTACGGGCTCGGCAATCGCCCGGTCACAGAATACACATACATACTCGGATTGCCCGATTGGTTTTTCTATAGCTGCATCGTCGGTTTCCTGGTCATGGTTGTGCTCGTCACGGTCGTCGTCAAATTTTTCTTCGTCGATGTGCCATTTGATGAACAACAGGAGGACAGCCGATGAACTATTCAGTCCTCATTCCCATGATCGCATTTTTGATCATCATTTTTTTCATCGGCTATTGGTCAAGCAAGAAGCTGGCCGGCTCTTCGAACTTTATCAGCGATTATTTTCTGGGGGGGCGTGAGCTTGGCGGTTTTGTCCTGGCGATGACCATGGTCGCGACATACGGCAGCGCCTCCAGTTTTCTCGGAGGGCCCGGGACAGCGTATACGATGGGCTTCGGCTGGGTGTTGCTTGCGATGACACAAGTGGTCACCGGTTATTTCGTCTTGATGATTCTCGGGAAGAAATATGCCATCATGGCGCGGCGCTATAACGCGGTGACGATGATCGATTTTCTGAAAGCCCGCTACAATAGCACAGCCGTTGTCCTTTTGTCCGCGCTTAGCATCATCATCTTCCTGTTTTCCGCAATGGCGGCCCAGTGGATCGGCGGCGCGCGGCTCATCGAGTCCTTGACCGGGCTCAGCTATCAATCGGCGCTGTTCCTGTTTGCCATAAGCGTACTCGTCTATGTGACGATCGGCGGTTTCCGCGCTGTCGCTTTGACCGATGCGGTCCAGGGGGCGGTCATGCTCATCGGCACACTCGTCCTGCTCATTGCCGTCATCATTTCGGGCGGCGGAATCTCGAACATTATGCAGGATCTCATCAATGAAAACCCGAATTTGGTCACGCCGTACGGAGCGGAAGGCAATCTCAGCGCCGCTTACGTATCGTCGTTCTGGATTCTGGTCGGTGTCGGCGTCGTCGGTTTGCCGCAAATCGCGGTACGTGCGATGTCCTATAAGAATGCACGCTCGATGCACCGTGCGCTTATCATCGGAACGGTGGTCACAGGCTTCATCATGCTCAATATGCATTTGATCGGCGTGTTCGCGCGCCCAATCCTTCCAGGAATCGAAGTCGGCGACAAAGTCATCCCGCTCATCGCACTGGAAACCTTGCCGCCTTGGGTGGCGGGAATTGTCCTGGCAGCTCCGATGGCGGCGATCATGTCGACGGTCGATTCACTTTTGCTCCTTGTCAGTTCATCGATTGTCAAAGATGTCTATTTGAATTACGTGAAACCGGATGCCAGCCTCAAAACGGTCAAGCGCATGTCATTCGGTGTTACCGGAATTCTCGGCATCATCGTCTTCTTGCTGGCGCTCGACCCGCCCGAATTGCTGATTTTCCTGAATTTATTCGCGTTCGGCGGCCTGGAAGCGGCGTTTATCTGGCCCATCGTCCTCGGGCTTTACTGGAAATGGGGCAATAAATACGGGGCGGTCGCGAGCATGGCGACAGGGATCGCGAGCTATATCGCACTTCATTTCTACAACATCGAAAACGGCAATTTATTTGGCGTCCATACGGTTACTTTGCCGGTCGTCCTGTCGCTCATCGCCTATATCGCCTTCAGCTTGCTGATCAAAAGAAAGGCGTATGATTATCACGCCGTTCTATACAGAAACGAAAAACAAGCGTAAAATAAAGGGTTATATCTGGAATAAGGGAAAGAAGGGCTGCACTTTTGACTCCATGGAAAGTTTACGGCATCTTAACATCGGTCATGGTCGTTTGGGGATTCAACCTCGCGGCGGTCAAGTATTTATTGGAATTTGTCGATCCGGTCACGCTGACGGCGTTTCGGATCTTGCTTGCGGGCGTCACGGTATTAATCATTTTGGCATCGCTCGGCATGATGCGCTGGCCAAAGCGCAGCGATTGGAAATACATATTGCTCGGGGCTTTGCTGAATGTAGTGGCGCATCATTATTTCCTGTCACAAGGCTTGGCGATCACTTCTGGGACGAACGCCGGGTTGATTCTCGGGACCGGGCCGATGCTGACGGCGGTTCTCGTCTCGCTGATCATGCGCAATGTACCGTCTAGGCTGCAATGGCTCGGGGTATTCATCGGTTTTGCCGGCGTCGCCACCACGGTAATGGTCGGAGGCGACTCGGCGGCTGGCATGAGCATCGGGGATGTGTTGGTTTTCATCTCCATTCTGGCACAAGTCTTCAGTTATATCGTCATAGCAAATGCGGCGCGTTCACTCGATCCGCGCCTGCTGACCGGGTATATGCTCGTGACGGGGGCGACCGTGTTATTCATCATCGCGCTCATCCAGGAACCGGGAGAAATCGCAGCATTTCGGGATGTTCCGTCATCGTTCTGGCTCGCCTTCTTCTTTTCGGGCATGCTCGGGACAGCGGTGGGGCATATGCTTTACAATTACTCGATCGGCCAAGCGGGACCGACGAAAGCGGCAATTTTCATGAATTTGAATACGCTGTTTTCGCTCGTGGCAGCAAGCCTCATTCTCGGTGAAACGATTACGCCGGGTCATTTGGTCGGCCTGGTGCTCATTGTCATCGGCGTGATCTTCGGATCAGGGGCAGCGGAGGATTTGCTCCGGAAACGCAAGAAACGGCTCCCCGTATGAGCCGTTTTTTTCTATAGTGGAATAGCGAAAGGAGAATATATGATGACAGGTTTATGGGGTACACCCGAACAATTGCGCCAGTTGACGGAACAATTGGTCGGCTGGGAATCACAAGGGCTGACAGAAGGGGAAGTGAAGTTCCCTGAACGATTAAAAGCCAAGTTAATGGAAATGGCATATTTCCGCAATCACCCGGAACTTGTGTCATTGGGAGAAGTCAATTGGGAGCGGCGTTATTTGACGGCTTTGTACAAGCATGAACAAGCCTCTCGAACCGTTGTGCTGCTCAGCCATTTCGATACGGTGGCCGTGCATGAATACGGGGATTTGGCGCCGCTCGCCTATCAACCGGCGGAACTGGAGAAGGCTTTCCAAAATATCAAAAGCGAATTCAAGCCGGAGGTGCAGGCCGATCTTGCGTCGGGCGACTATTTATTCGGCCGCGGCATCATGGACATGAAGTCGGGGCTGGCGATCCATATGGCGCTGATCGAACGGGCAAGTCTTGAAGATTGGCCGATCAACATCCTGTTGATGTCAGTGCCGGACGAGGAAATCAACTCGGCAGGCATGCGCTACGGCGTATCGAAGCTGCTCGATCTCGAACGCCAATACGGCTTGGAGTATGTATTGTTTTTGAACGGCGAGCCGGTATTCGCAAAATCGCCAGGCGATGAATCACACTACATCTACACCGGGTCGATCGGGAAAATCATGCCAAGCGCCTTGTTCTACGGAAAGGAAACGCATGCAGGCGAGCCGCTTGCCGGCATGACCTCAAGCTACCTCTCCACGTATTTGACGCGGAAAATGGAATGGAATCCGGCATTTTCCGAGACCGTTCACGGAGAAGAGACACCGCTTCCGGTAACCCTGACGCAAGGGGATATGAAAGCGGAATACTCGGTCCAGACGCCTTATCGCACCAAAGCGCTCTACAACGTCTTCACCATGGATAGAAATGCAGAAGACATCATGGATATTTTTGAGGGCTTGGCGAAGGAGTCCGCTGCGGAATGCATGAAAGATTACCATGCATTGTGCGAAAATGTCGGCATGGCACCGCGGTTTGATGAGATCCGCGTCATCCGTTACGAAGAATTGGTGGAATACGCCAAAAAGAAATTCGGGATCGATTATATCAATCAATTGATTCGCGACACCTTGATGGACCCGGAACGCGACGTCCGCGATAAATCATTCCATATTGCGGACATCCTGCTGCTCAATTGCCAGGAGTTGACGCCGGGCATCGTCTTGTTATTTGCGCCGCCTTATTACCCGGCGGTCAATTCAAGCGAAGACCCGTTCATCGAAGAGTGTGTGGCACACGTCACGCAAAATGCCTTCGACCGTTTCGGTTTGGAGCTCGAGCAAGTCCATTTCTTCAACGGCATTTCTGATCTCAGCTATGTCAATTACCAGGACACCTCGAGCGGCTGGGTCAGCTACGAGGACAACACGCCGGTTTACGGCGATCCCTACAGCATACCGTTCCAAGCCATGCAGCAGCTCCAGGCGCCTGTTTTGAACATCGGTCCCTTTGGCAAAGATCCGCATAAACGCACCGAACGGCTCCATATCAAAAATGCATTCGAGGAAATTCCGGAAATCATCGCAAGCTTGATTTTGCACATCGCAAAACAAGCGGATTAGTATTGTGAAATGAAATCGCTTCTCACAATCCGGTTTGTTTTGGATGGAGAAGAAAGGTACAATTCAACAAGATGAAAAATGTAAAGGAGCGGATCTTTTATGGAATTCAAGCAACAGGCCGAAACTTATTTTGATCATTTCCATGCGCATCCAGAAGTCAGCTTCAAGGAAGTCGAGACGACGAAGAAGCTCGCGCAAATCATGGAAGAGCTCGGGGTGAAGTACCGGACATTCGATGATGTCACGGGCTTGTTCGCAGAGATCGGCAAAGGGGAAGAAGTGATCGCCGTCCGTGCGGATATCGATGCCTTATGGCAGGAAGTGAACGGCAAAGTACAAGCCAATCATTCCTGCGGCCACGATGCCAATATGTCAATGGTGCTCGGAGCGCTCCTGCGCTTGAAAGACGAATCCTTGAATAAGCGCATCCGCTTTATTTTCCAGCCGGCCGAGGAGCAGGGCAACGGGTCGCTTGCAATGATTGAACGTGGTGCGTTAGAAGGCGTGACGCATCTGTTCGGTGTCCATTTGCGCCCACAAGAAGAGCTGCCGTTCGGCAAGGTGACGCCGGCGCTTCATCACGGGTCAGGCATTTTCCTGAAAGGCAAGATCACAGGGGAAGATGCGCACGGTGCGCGGCCGCATCAAGGGAAAAATGCCATCGATGTCATCGCGGCGATCCATCAATTCGTGAAAACGATTTATTTCTCGCCATTCGAATCCTATTCGGCTAAACTGACGAATATCCAGACCGGCGGGGAAAGCTTGAACATCATTCCGGGAAGCGCCACATTCGCGCTGGATGTACGCTCACAGTCCAATGCCTTGATGGACACGATGAAAGTTCGCCTCGAAGAAGGCTTGCGGGCGATCGCCGCGCTTCACGGCGTCAAAATCGACTTGAAATGGGACGATTACACGCCGGCTGCTGAAGTATCGGACGAGGCGATGGAAATTGCCGCGCGGGCAATCCGCAATGTACTCGGAGAAGAAGCTTTCGCGGATCCGATCCAGACGACCGGTGCGGATGATTTCCATTTCTACACAATCAAGCAGCCGAGCCTGAAAGCGGCGATGGTCGGGATTGGAGCTGACTTAACGCCGGGGCTGCATCATCCGGACATGAAGTTCAACCGGGAAGCGCTCGACATCGGTGCACGCGTGTTGGCGGAAACGCTGCGACTGGCATGAATGCCTTGCCACAGCTGAATCTTTTTGTTTCCATACCCATGTTTAAGGGTATGGAACAATGGTTTATACAATAGAATTTCAAAGGGGTCATCAAGATGGATGCGATTTTTAATGGGTTGACGTGGATCGTCGACGAAGGCAATAACTTACTTTGGACATACATATTGATCGGGCTCCTGCTCGGTTTAGGGCTTTACTTCACCATCCGCACACGCTTTGTGCAAGTGCGTTTATTTGGTGAAATGTTCCGTGTCATCGCGGAAAAGAAAGACGGCACAGGCGGGGTCTCGGCGTTCCAGGCATTCACGATCTCGACCGCATCACGCGTCGGGACCGGAAATATTACCGGCGTTGCCTTGGCGATTGCCATCGGCGGGCCGGGCGCCGTGTTCTGGATGTGGGTCGTTGCCCTCATCGGGATGGCGACGGCATTCATCGAAAGCACGCTCGCCCAAGTCTACAAAATCAAAGACGGTGAGCAATTCCGAGGCGGGCCGGCGTATTACATGGAGAAAGCGCTCGGCACACGGAAACTTGGGATCATTTTCGCCATTCTCCTAACACTCGCATTCGGCTTCATCTTCAACTCGGTGCAATCAAACACGATTGCCCAATCGGTCGGCGATGTTTTTAATATCCCGAACTGGGTCGTTGGCGCAAGCTTGGTCGTATTGGCAGCAATCGTCATCTTCGGCGGCGTTCGCCGCATTGCACACGTGACGCAAGTGGTCGTGCCGGTCATGGCGACTGCCTATTTACTCGTCGTGCTGTACATATCCATTTTGAACTTTACCGAAATCCCGGCGGTCTTCACCCTGATCATCCAAAATGCATTTGGGCTTGAGGAAGTTGTCGGCGGCGGTATTGGCGCAGCTATCATGCAAGGGATACGCCGGGGCTTGTTCTCGAACGAAGCCGGCATGGGTTCTGTTCCGAACGCTGCCGCTTCTGCGAACGTATCGCATCCCGCAAAGCAAGGGCTTGTCCAAAGCCTTGGGGTGTTTTTTGACACCATCATCATCTGTTCGGCGACTGCGTTCGTCATCATTCTGGCGGACTTGTACCGCACAAGCGAACAGGAAGGGATCCTTCTGACACAGGCATCGCTCGATATGCACGTTGGCGCATGGGCACCGTATTTCCTGGCAGTGGCGATCACATTCTTCGCTTTCAGTTCGATCGTCGGGAACTATTATTACGGCGAAACGAATATCGAGTTCATCAATGCCCACAGCATGTGGCTGACGGCTTACCGTTTCGGCGTGCTTGCAATGGTCATGTTCGGTTCGATCGCGCAAGTCCAGCTCGTCTGGAACATGGCTGATTTGTTCATGGGCATGATGGCGGTCATCAACCTGGTCGTCATCGCATTGCTCGGGAAGATTGCCTTCCGCGTCCTCGACGATTATATGGGGCAAAGGAAAGCCGGCAAGAATCCCGTGTTCTATGCGAAAAATTTACCTGGCCTGAAAAACACGGAATGCTGGGGAGAAGAAGCACATCGTCACGACGAATAACTTCTAGCCTCTTCCGCATCAGCGGAAGAGGTTTTTCTTTGGGAACCCCGCCGGGCTGCCTTGCGTCCTGTAACGAAACCGTAATGAAAAATACACCAAAACGATTTCTGCCTAAGGCCATGCTATGGTAGAATGAACTATTGATAATATGTGAGTTGAACAAAAAATGAATCAGTCAAAGAGAGCGATGCAATCGTTACAGGCAGACGCTTTCCGCGGGCATGGCTTGAGCCTCCTCGGTCGCTGCGCTTCCTGTGGGGTCTCAAGACTCATGTCGCTCCGTCGCGATGCTCCGTCACTGCTCCCGCAGGAAGCGAATCGTGCTTGACACGATTCGTTTGCGACGCAGTAGCGCAGCGATGTGGGAGCACATCTTTGCCCTTCGCTGCCTTGCACTCTTAATATCTGGATTATATCAATAGATATGGAGCAAAATAGCGCAGACTCCTTGGGGAGCAGAAACGGAGGGGGCTTTCCAACTCCGTTTCGACGAAGTGCTGAAATCCATTCGGGCAGTAAGCCCGAATTAGTTCAGCGTAAGCCCCCAGGAAGCGAATTAGTGAAGCGTAGCTAAATTAATTCGTTTGCGATGCTCGAACAGCGTGAGAGTTGAGCAAAGCTTTTCAGCTGTTTTGCGGAATATCGTATGCAATGAAGTCTTAAAGACAACGTATTAGTTCAACTTATTTAGCAAAACTATTGAACCAAATCTCTGCTTGCAAAGCAGGAGATAAAAAATTACTGGCGATTGAGGAGAATTAACGAAATGGAAAAAATCTGTGTAGTTGGATTAGGATATATCGGCTTGCCGACAGCGGTCATGTTCGCAAACCATGGTTATGAGGTTCATGGCGTGGACGTCAATCAAAGAGCGGTGGACATGCTGTCTAGCGGCCAAATCCACATTGAAGAACCGTTTCTTCAAGATTATTTGAACAAAGCATTGGAAAAAGGCACTTTCTCGGTTTCGACAAAACCTGCAGAAGCAGACATGTTTATCATCGCCGTGCCGTCTCCGATTGCGGAAGACAAAACTGCCAACATGGACTACATCCGTGCAGCGACAGAATCGATCGTGCCATTCCTGAAAAAGGGCGATTTGGTCGTCTTGGAATCGACCGTACCACCGCGTACTGTACTTGATGTCATGATGCCGATCCTCGTGAAAAGCAATTTGGAAATCGGGACAGAACTGTTTGTTTCGCATTCCCCGGAGCGCGTCATTCCAGGGAAAGTCTTCGAAGAACTCGTGAAAAATGACCGCATCATCGGCGGCATCAACGAGGAATCTTCAAAGCGCACGCAAGTTTATTACGAATCATTCGTTAAAGGCGAATTCATTTTGACAGATGCAACCACTGCTGAAATGGTCAAAGTCATGGAAAACACATACCGCGACGTCAACATCGCATTCGCCAATGAAATCGCGAAAATCTCCGATAACGTCGGTGTCGATGCTTGGGAAGCCATCCGTCTCGCCAACCACCACCCGCGGGTCAATATCCACTTGCCAGGGCCAGGTGTTGGCGGGCATTGCATCGCAGTCGATCCATGGTTCTTGGTTGAAAAAGAGAAGGATCTTTCGCAGATCATCCACCTGTCGCGCAATACGAACGACGGCATGCCGCAGTACACGGCAGACAAAATCGACGACATCCTGAAAGACGTGGCCGATGCGAAAGTCGCTGTCTTCGGTTTGGCCTTTAAAGGCAATATCGACGATATCCGCGAGAGCCCGTCGATGGAAGTGCTGGAGCGCTTGAAAGCGAAAAACCTGCGCATTTCTTCCTTTGACCCGCATGTCAAAGAAAACAAAGCGCCGTTCCAGACGCAATCCTACGATGAAGCGGTCGAAGGCGCAGACTTGATCGTCATCTTGACCGACCATAAAGCATTCAAGGAATACAATCCGAAAAACCTTGGCGGTACGATGCGCCATAAAGCTATTTTCGACACGAAAAATGCCATCAGCCGTGAAGCCTACGAAGAGGCTGGATTCACGGTTTACCGTCTCGGCGACGGCAAAGGCAATCCCAAGAAATAAAATAAACGGCCGCATTTTCAAGCTATTGGAAATGCGGTTTTGCATGGAGGCACGAACTACATGAAAGAAGAAATCTTAGGCGTCACGGTCAATAAAGAGACCGAACAGCAATTGCTGGATAAAATCCAAACCGATATCGAAGTGGGACGTAAATCGCGCATCGTCGCCATCAATCCTGAAAAAGTGATGATGGCTTCAAAAGACCCTGCGCTCCGGACCTTGTTGAATGAATCGACCTACCAGATTCCGGACGGAGTCGGCATTAAAATCGCATCCCGCATGCGCGGCGGCGAAATCCGTGAACGGGTCACGGGAATCGGCATGATGGATGCGCTGCTTCAGCTCGCGAATAAACACGGCCACCGCATTTTCATGTACGGGGCGAAAAAAGCGACGGTGGAACTGGCGGCCCAAAACATCCAAGCGAAATACCCGAATCTCATCGTTGCCGGGACGCTCGACGGCTATGAAAAAGATCCCGAAAGAATCATCCAGGCCATCAATGAAGCAAAACCCCAGATCTTATTTGTCGCGCTCGGCAGCCCGAAACAGGAACTGTTCATCCGCGAAAACATGGAGCGGTTGGACGTCAACATCTTCCAGGGTGTCGGCGGCAGTTTCGACGTCTACAGCGGCAATGTCAAACGTGCGCCAAAATTGTTCTTGAACACCGGGACCGAATGGCTCTACCGTCTTGCCAGCCAGCCTTCGCGCATCAAACGCCAAATGGCGCTTCCGCAATTTCTCATCAAAGCCGTGCGCGATAAGGGCGGAAAACAATGATGAAAGTACTTCATGTGATCAGCGGGGGAGAGACGGGCGGCTCGAAAAAGCATCTATTGCAGCTATTGACCAACTCTCCCGTAGAAGCAGAGTTGCTGTTGTTGACAGAAGGCGCGTTTGCGGAAGATGCGAGAAAAGCCGGGATTCCAGTGACGGTCGTCCAACAAAACAGCCGTCTCGACCGGTCGGCTCCCAGAAAAATTTTGATGGTCTTGAAAAAGGGCGGATTCACTATCGTTCATTCCCACGGGGCACGTGCCAATTTTCTGATCGATTCGGTCTACAAAAAACTGGGGATGCCGTGGTTCATCACGGTTCACAGCGATCCGACACTCGATTTTCTCCATCAGCCGAAGCCGCTTGCCAAAGTATTCACCATTTTGAACCAGCGGGCGATGCGCCGTGCGGACCATTTGTTTGCCGTCTCGGAGAATTTCAAGGATATGCTCGTCAAAATGGGTGTCGAACGGAAGAAAATCACCCCGGTGTTCAACGGCATCAATTTCCATGACACCTTGCCGGACTTCGATAAGCACGCCATCCGCCAGTCACTTGATACTGGAGAAGATGAATTCGTCTTTGCAATTGTCGCCCGGCTCCATCCTGTCAAAGGGCATGATATCTTGCTTGACGCTTTCGCCCAGATTGACCGGCCTTGTAAACTTTGGGTCATTGGTGAAGGCAGCCTGCGCGAAAAATTAACAGAACAGGCAGCGGCACTCGGCGTCTCGGAGCGAGTTCAATTTTTGGGAGCGCGGAATGACGTGGATCAATTATTGTATGCAGCGGATGTGTCGTTACTGACTTCGCATAGCGAAAGCTTTCCACTCGTGCTGTTGGAATCCGCGGATATGGCAACGCCAGTAATCGCGACCAATGTCGGCGGCGTGCCAGCGCTTGTTGATCCCGGGAAAACCGGATGGATCGTTGAACCGGGGCGTTCTGATGCACTCAAACACGTCATGGAAAAAGCGCTCGATGCGGATACCCAAGAGATGGGAAGCATGCTTCGCATCTTTGCAAAAGAAAATTTTTCCAATGAAAAGCTGCAACGGGAGATCCAACGAGTTTATCGAGCAGTTTTGAAGTTAAACTAGGTAATTACTCCTGTTTATTTTAAAATGTTAATATTATGAAATATACCGTTCAGCCTATACAGGACGCGGTTTCTAGAGCCCTTTGAGCACTGTCTCAAAGGGTTTTTTGTCGTGGCTGTAATATAAATGTAATATTCATCTCATAAATTCAGTGATAAACTCTGAATTATTCAGAACAAATAATTGCCTAATAAATACAGAAAAACAGACTATAGAACTCAGGGGGAAGAAGAAGCATATGAAAATGACAAAATGGTTTGGAACAATGATCGCCGCAACTGCTTTATCAGTGACTGCTTTCGCTTCCAGTTCAGAAGCAAGCGTCTTTGAAAAATTCGACCGCATCTCCGGATCAGATCGTTATGAAACGGCGATCCAGGTATCGCGTGAAGGCTGGAAGGCCAATAGTACCGATAACGTCGTGCTTGTCATTGCAGATAATTATCCGGATGCTCTGGCAGGCGCACCGCTTGCCAAAAAGTTAAACGCGCCGATCCTGTTGGTGAAAAAAGATGCGGTACCGGCATCGATCATGTCCGAAATTGGCCGTCTCGGGGCTAAGAACGCAACCATCCTCGGCGGTGAAATTGCGATTTCCGACAAAGTGGTCCAGCAATTGAAGTCAAAAGGCATTAATGTTGATCGAATTGCGGGAAGCAGCAGATCAGAAACATCGGCCTTGATTGCTAAAGAAGTCGGGGGGACTTCTGCTATCGTGGCGAGCGGGTCAGGCTATGCCGATTCTTTGTCTATTGCTTCTCATGCTGCAGAAACAGGAAAGCCGATTCTTCTTACGTCCGGAAAAGAATTATCTAAAGAAGTTGAGCAGGCATTGAAAAATTATAAAGATGTAACCGTCGTAGGCGGAGAAGTCGCTGTCAGTTCAGCGGTCTACAACAAAATTGGCCAATCAGCCAAAGTGCAGCGTATTTCAGGGAAAGACCGATACGCTACGGCGGCAGCGGTCGTTGCGAAACTGTATCCAAAAACCATTGACGATTCCCTCGTAGCTTCTGGCCAACAATTTGCCGATGCGCTCACAGGTTCTGCGCTTGGCGGGAAACAGAGCAAGCCTATTTTACTTGTCAAACAGTCAGCGTTGCCTTCGCAAACAAAAGATATCATCAATAATAAAAACGTGAAGAAACTGACAGTCATTGGCGGGGAAGTGGCGGTTTCAAAAGAAGCATTGAACCCGAATCCAAAGCCGGCCCCGATACCGGTCGTCAAACCATCAGTGGATATCCGTTCCAATATTATCGATGAAGCGAAAAAACATATCGGCACACCGTATCGCTGGGGCGGCACAACGACTGCAGGGTTCGATTGCTCCGGTTACTTGATGTATGTCTTCAATAAAAACGGAATCTCGATCCCGAGAACGACTGCTTTAATGGCTCAGTCGGGCAAACCGGTGAGCTATTCGAATGTCAAAGTCGGCGATATCGTACTATTGGATTTGGCGAGAAGTACACCAACGCATCCGACACACGCCGGAATTTACATCGGTGATGGAAAAATCATCCATGCCGGCACTAGCACAGGCGTCACGATCACGCCACTTGCTACATCTTGGGGCCATTGGGACAAGAAAATCGTCACAATCCGCTCCTATACAGATTAAAGAAATGGCTTCGGCCATTTTTTTTTCGCGTGTGGACAAAGAATCGAGGAATACTCAACAACAATGAAGTTCGCAGGTGGTATTATTTACAAATATTTAGAAAATTTATGTACCTTTTAATAAAATTCTAGAATATACTGTTAAAAAAGAGAGAGTTCATCTAAAAAATCATCATTAGGGGGAAAAGCATTGAGAATGTTACTGAAGGGGTTGGCCATGCTTTTGTTCATCGGCGTTCTGGCAGGAGGGGCGGCAAACGTCTCGGCAGCTGACGATTTTACAGTCAAAGTCCGCTTGACGAATAGTTTGGGGACAAACAGCAGCTACGATTTCGTTCCACGAGGCAGTTCACAATTAAAAGAAGACAAAACCGTGAAGTTAACGGCAGGAACCCGTTACCAGGTGCAAGTGTCGTCCGGTAAATTGGTGTTGAAAAAAGGCAGCCAAACCTTGAAAAGCGGCTTGAATACGGTGACGATCGAACCGTCCGTCTATTCTAAGGCCAACAACATCCATCTATACAAGCCTGGATCGCAGGCCATCCATCCGTATCTCGGGACGATCCTATTCCGCATGTCCGGTACAACGAAAATCCAACCGGTTAACTCCTTGCCATTTGAAGATTACCTCAAAGGCGTCGTGCCATCGGAAAGCCCGGCCAGCTGGGGGGCAAACAGGGGCATGGAATCACTGAAAGCCCAAGCCATTGTCGCCCGTTCCTATATCTTCTCTAAAATGAGCCAAAGTACATTGGAAATAGACGATACAACGACTTTCCAAGTATATAAAGGCTTTATGTGGGATTCACTATCCCCGCATTACAATCCGGTTTACGAGTACACAAACCGCGCAGTCGATGAAACAGAAGGACAAATTCTCACTTATAAAAAGGCGGACGGCCAAAAAGGGTTTGTCACCGCATATTTCTCATCAAGCAATGGAGGGCAGACAGAGCTTCCTGAACAACATTGGTCGAGCAAATTGCCATATCTCTCTACTACGCAAAAAGATGAATTCGATCCCAAAACGCCATGGAAACTCAACTGGCTTAAGCAGCAGCTGCCGGCAACGGCCGATTTGATGGCTCCGGCCATTTGGTGGAATACGACAGGTGAATTGAACCTGAATGGCTCACTTGTCGGTGAACCAAGCAAAGCAGCGTTCACCAATTTCAAGAAAGACTTGTTGAATAAAGCAAAAGCCCAGGATTCGACTGTCGAATCGATCAAAATTGCTTCGATCAATAAAATCCAGACCGAAGACTTCGCGAACACCGGAAAAGTCCAATCCATCACACTTGAAATGGATTATTATATCCGCAACAGCAAAAACGGGGCATTGAGCTTCGACATGGCAGCCGGCGCAGCCTCCAAGACATTGGCCGGCAAAAGCCGCTATGACACAGCTATTGAAATTGCAAAAGAATTATTAGGTACTGAAAAAGCGCCTGCTATTGTATTGGGCCGTGGGGATGTGCCTGCAGATGCATTGGCCGGTACGGTTCTGGCGCATAAATACGGTGCGCCGATACTGCTGACCAAGAGCAACGCTTTGCCACCATCTGTAGAGGAATTTTTGGAAAAACAAACCGTCCAAGGGGCGACTATCTACCTGTTGGGAGGCACTTTGGCTATTTCGGAAAATGTGGAAGAAGCTTTGGTTGATAAAGGCTTTAACATTAAGCGATTGGCAGGCAAAAGCCGGACCGATACGTCATTGCTGATTGCACAAGAAATCGGCCAGACGCAAACCGTGCTGATGGCTACAGGAAATGATAATTCATCTGATGCATTATCGGCTTCGGCTTATGCGGCTGTACACCAGCTGCCGATCCTGATTCATACAGGCAAGAATCTTTCGGATAATACCGCCTCATTCATGGAACGCGGGGCGACCGAGAAAGCGCTGATCATCGGGGGAAACGAAGCGATTCCTGAAAATATGGCAGGCGCTTTGGGGGCGCTCAATATCCACAGTGACCGGATCAGCGGGAAAACACGCGTGGAAACCAGCCTCGAAATCAACCGCCTATTGCCAATGAACGGCAAAAACCTTGTGGTTGGCAATGCCCATTCGTTTGTCGATGCGCTCGCAGGATCTGTGTTAGCCGCGAAAACGAATTCACCAATCCTTATGCTGCACCCAGATCCAAAACGCTTGCCGGCTGAACATATGGCGCGGATCAGCAAACTGACAAAAGACCAGGCTTATTATCTCGGGGGCGAGTCGGTCATTCCAAGCGCCTTGAAAACGGCAAGCAACGAATACATCGGCTCCTCTTTGAAAAAGCATCAGGCCATCGTCACATACACTGCCGGCAAGACACCGAGCATGACCACTTTCCGCACATTGATGGGCGCAGCGAACTTGAAGAGCGTCGACTTTGACATCGTGGATGAATCAGACCGTTTTGTCATGGATGGCACAGGCTTCGGCCATGGCATTGGCATGAGCCAGTGGGGATCCTATTACCGCTCGCAAGCTGGCCACAGCGCCGAGCAAATCTTGAATTTCTATTACCAGAACGTCTCGATCGAACACACATCCCAATTTGTGAAATAATCTCCTTCGCACAAATAGATTCTGGGATAAACAAAAGCCGTCCTTTATAGGGCGGCTTTTTCTTTGGAATAAAAAAGAAGTGGAGACAAGCTTCTGCATTTCGACTGCGGTGCTGCTTGGGGCTCACAGGATGCAGGTCATGCAGCTGATGCGACAGGACGTCGCGCTTTCAGCTGCCCGGGTATGAGGCGGGTGTTGAGCCAAGGTAGCAAAAAGCGCGCCACCTTTGTCTCGCCAGCCCGCGCGGTCCCACAGGTGTCAGCCCTCTTCCACTCCATCGCTAGTTTTAGGGTGGGAGAAAATTTCTTCTGCCCACTTAGTTTTTTTACGTGAAAGTGTGTCATGCATATTAGCCTGAGTCAGATTAATCGCAAGAATGTGCTAATTAATTTTACCCTTCTACAATATTTAGAAGTGATCCCCTAGGTACCAGACGCCGCATCCCGGGAAGCGATTCCCCCACTAGCCGGCAACGTATCTAGAAGCAGAACTGCTTAAACACTCTTCACACAATGAAATCTTCAAGCCGGCCGGCGTCAAGGGTGAGCCGACGCAGTAAGACAGGTGCTCTTCCTGGCTTGCTGCGGGAGGCCAACCCAAAGCAAGGCGGCGAAACTTAACATGAAGAACCAATAGAACATCGCAACAATTCCACAACCAAACCCTCGCTATCTCATCCACATAAGTCCCGGGAAGCGATTCCCCCACTAGCCGGCATTCAATAAAGAATTCAGCCCTCGCCTTCCCATATTAATTTCATGTAAAATCAACATATCTAAAAAAACTAGCGATCCCATGCCCCTCAAGGAGCGGGAGGGAATGGGGGAACCTTTCCCAGTGGTCTGACGTCTTTACCTAATATTAGCTCTATTGTAATAATTGTAATAAAAATGCTATGATGGATTTATTGATTATGAGGTGTTTATTATGAAAAAGACAAAAAAACTTAATTCCCCGTTGCTTGTATTAGTGATTCTATCCGTCATTCTGCTCATCAAGCTGGGGGTATTCCGTACCCTGGTCTATGGTGAAGTCTCCTGGCTGCGCTTGGTGGCCATCGATTTTCCGGTATTTATGCTCTTGCCGGTGCTATTGTTTGTCGTGCTGCGGCGGGTCAGTCCGCTTGTGGCGTTAGTCTATAATTTGTTTGTGTCGGCGCTTCTTGTGTCGATCGTCTGGTATGAGCGCTATTTCCAGACCGTGCCAAGCTATTTTGACTTGCAGCAAGGCGATCAAGCCGGGTCGGTCATGGAAACGGTCAGCTTACTGTATGCGCCGCTCGACTTCCTGTTCTTTGCAGATGTCATCGTATACATAGCTTTGTTCATTGTGTATTGGAACCGGCCGCTGGCAATGAAAAACCGCAAGAAAATCAGTGTAGCTGCTTTTGTGCTATTGGTGCTGAGCGTGGTGACGACAGTGGTGGCGCTCCAAAAGCCGATTTTGGATATGACTTTATTCGCCAAGGAACAAGGCTTTGTCCAGACGCAGTTGGTTCAAGCGGCACAGCAAAACAGTGCCTCGGCCCAAATGCATCTGTTATCGGACGAAGAATTGGCCAAGCTGAAAGGTAACGAATTTGTGCCTTATACCGAACACGATCGCTTCGGCGTTGCTGAAGATCGCCATTTATTCGTCATCCAAGTGGAATCTTTGCAGAACTTCGCCATTAACCAAACGATCAATGGCCAGGAATTGACGCCGAACCTCAATGAATTGCTGGGGGACAGCCTGTATTTCGACCGCATGTTCCAACAGATCGGCGCAGGAAATACGTCCGATGCCGAGTGGCTTTTGCATATGTCGCTATTGCCGAGAGGCTTGGATCCGACAGTCAATTACTTGAACGGCAGCCCGTTGCCATCGCTTGTCAACATGCTTAATGACCGTGATTATTACACGACAACTTACCATGCGGACAAGCTGGAATATTGGAATCGCGCGGAATTATATCCATCGCTTGGATTTGATCATGCGTATACGAGTGATGAAATCCCGAATGAAGACATGATTGGCTTATGGCCATCTGACCGGACAATGTTTGAGTTTGCAGAAGATGAAGTACGCGAACAGATTGCATCTGGCCAAAAAATCTATGCTAACTTGATGACGGTCACGAGCCATACGCCATTTGAAGTACGTGAACAAGACAAGTATTTGGAGTTGCCGGAAGAATACGTGGACACTTACACAGGCAATTACTTGCAATCCATTCGCTACGCAGATGAAGCGGTGGGGGAGTTTATCGATTTCCTGAAAACAGAAGGCATTTACGAAGAATCGCTGATCGTTGTTAACGGCGACCATTCAGGACTTCACGGCCGGCCGATGACAAAAACGGATAATGAACTAATGGCCGACTTGCTCGGACATACTTACTCCTTGAAAGATCGGTTCCTTTTGCCATTCATCGTTGCTGCGCCAGGAATATTCGAATCGGAAGTGAATTCGAATTTCGGCGGGCAAGTGGACATGATGCCGACCATCATGAATTTGATGGGATTCGAACCTCAATCTCCATTGGTCGGGCACAATATGCTGCAGTATGAGAATAACTTGCTCGCAGTGCGTTATTATTTGCCGGGGGGTTCTTATATCACGGGCGATCATATGTATTTGGGGCAAAATGCCAGATATCCGGAACGTTATTACGACTTCGATACGATGGAGCGGATCGAACCGGAAGCAGAAATCATTGAACAGCAACAAGAAAATGCCTTGAAAATCTTAAATCATTCCGATGCCTTGCTGAGTAATTTCCTAGACGAAGGCGAAGAGGAAGTGGAAACCGTGGAAGAGAGTTAACTCTTCTCCGGTTTTTTTAATTCAAAATTACGAATGATAATGCAAATTTATTGCATAATCAATAAAAAGATAGTGGGTAAATAGATTTAAATTATGTATACAATTTAGTGGTTTTTCGTATTTTATATAAGACTTTTATCTTTAAGTCTGAAAAATTCACTTTTAAACTCTGTATAAAGAATCATTTTATGAAAATATTGTAAAATTCTCTTGTTTCTCCTAATTTTCCCCCGTACTATTAGGTCAGAAAGAGGGGAATGTAGCATTGAAAAAGAAACTTTTGTTCGTGCTGTTGCTGCTGCTAGCCATTGGAATGGGAACCGGGACTGCTTCGGCAGCCGGTAAACCAACTGTTATTTTAGACCCGGGACACGGCGGAGCTTATGGCGGAACGGCCGGTTACTCAGGAAACCGGACCGGCTATTACGAAAAACACGCCAATATGGAAGTGTCGAAACGACTGAAATCCGAACTAGAGAAAAGAGGATTTGTCGTTCACATGACCAGAACATCCGATGTCCAGTTTTCACGCATTTCATCCAGTGCGGATCTCGTCGAGCGGATGAAAGTCGCAAACGGCATGATTGCGAGCGGAAATAATGACAATACCGTTTTCATGTCCGTGCACCATAATGCGACAAGTTCACCTACATACGGTGGATACGAAACGTATTACTTCGACAATCGATATGCGAGTTCGTCATATCCACCATCAGTACTGCAGCGCCATTACTCGCCGGAAAGCGGCCGTTTGGCAACGAACACGCACCGCGCAGTCATCAATTCAGGCGTCAAGGAAGGCCGCGGCATCGTCGCGAACAGCCTTTACGTAACGCGTACGGCAAACATGCCTGCTGTCCTTCTTGAAGTAGGCTATATGTCCAACCCGACAGAAGAAGCGATGATCAAGCAAGCTTGGTTCCAACAGAAAGTTGCAGCGAATGTTGCAAAAGGCGTAGATGATTTCTTCAACGTGTATGTCGTCAACGACAAAAACGGCAAAGCGATCAAACATTATACGTCGAAAACGGATGCTTTGAATTATTCGAAAACTGTTTCAGGCAGTTATGTAACCCATAAGAAAACCGGAAAAGTGGACGGCGCCACAAAACCAGATCCTGAACCGGTTGACCGCCCGTTAGTTTATGGCATTTACCATCCATCCGTAAAAATGAGCAATAATCTATTCGCAACAGAACAAGAAGCGATCAACGAAGCGAAAAAATGGAAAAATACACGCGTTGTCCATACGACAACCGGCATCATCCATTGGTCGAATTATTTGCCGAAGAAATTTGTTGTCCTAGACGGCAGCGATAAAGAAGTGGCGCGCTTCTACCAAGAAGAAGCAGCGATTGCGCATGCAGGAAAAACACCGCAGAGATCCGTGATCGATGAGTCGACCGCAGAAAACGATATTGTCTGGTCGAACTTCAAGCGCAAAAACTTCATCGTCCGTTCGAAAGACAAAGGCGAAATGATCCATCTTTACAACCGCGAAGAAGCCCGCAACTACGCCCGCAACTGGCCGAACTCGGAATTGTATGACGTATGGGCTAAGAAAGTAATCTATACGAACACCGATAAAACCAAGTATTCGTATACTCCGCAAGATGTACAAGGCAAGAGCCGCATCGATACAGCCGTTGCCGTATCCAAGTTGCTTTACCCTAACGGATTTGCGTCCACGAAGAGCCAGAAAACAGTAGTTTTGGCTACATCGAACCAATATGCTGATGCATTATCAGCAGGTCCATTGGCCGCGCATTACGGCAATGCTCCTATACTTCTGAGCAGAACGGATGCTCTAACTCCGGCCGTGGAACAAGAACTAAAACGCTTAAAGGCGAATAAAGTGGTTATCGTGGGCGGTACGATTGCGCTTTCTAGTTCCGTAGAAAGCAAGCTGAAGAACATGGGGTTATCGGTTGAACGCTTATCTGGCCAAACCCGCTATGACACAAATGAGAAAATCAATGAAAAATTGCCTGCTACAGATGGTGTATTTGTTACCGCGGGCAATAACTATCCCGATGCATTAACTGCTGCCAGCATAGCAGTAGTCAAGAAATGGCCGATTGTTCTTGTGGGCAATGGACAGGCCGTGCCGAACAGCTTGAAGACAGCTTTCGGTGATGAAGTCGTCATCGTCGGTGGGACAACTGCGGTTTCAGCTTCATTGGAAACAGCCGTAAAACGTGAGATCGGTTCTGACGCCGTTCGCCGCCTATCAGGCAAAACGCGTTACGAAACAGGGACGGCTGCGATCGATTACTTCGCAGATGAATTCCTCTCAAACCGCTTGATCGTCTCAACCGGCACGAACTATCCAGATGCCCTTGTCTCATCTGCAGTCTCTGCACGTTACAATGCACCGCTCTTCCTGGTGCCGGATAAATCATTGCCATCTACCCTGACGGATTCATTGACACAACACAGCACAGAGAAACTGATCAACCGCACATATTACATTGGCGGCGCTGTCAACCCGTCGATTAAAACAACGATTAACGCAATGCAAAAATGATAAGGTGGTTATATACATGAAGAAATTCAGTGGTCTTTTGCTCTCAGCCGTCCTGCTTGGCGGCTGCGGCACCGCTGTGACCGATTCTGCGGAAGACGCTAACAACGGCACAGGCGGCACAGAAACAACCGAAACCGAAGCCACGGAAACAGAAACAACTGAAACAGAAGTGGAAGCAACTGAAGACGCACCTGAAGATGCACCTGTCGAAGTGACAGACCCGACAGGCATCCAGCTCTATATGCCTGAACTTGGCCTCGTCAAGAAGTTCCAAGTGGAAGAATTCGATTTGACGCGTGAAGTGCTCGAAGTGTCCGGCAACCAAGTGCTCGAGGAAATCACATTCGGCGAAGCTGCGACGATCGAAGTGACGGAATGGACAGAGTCGTCCATGAACATGCTGATCGAAACATCTGAACTCGAAGGCGAGCGCAACATTTCAATCAATGGCCTGGAGCCGATGAGCGCACCGGTTACCATGATCGATGAAGCCAACAGCGCAGAAGGCGAATGGGTAATTACATCAAACGGCGAAACGCTTGAAACTGAAGCCGGTACATTTGAAGACGTATTAGTCGTCGAGCAAGTCCTGAAATCCGAATCGTCCGACCAAGTAACGACAATGACGCGTTATTTCGCGCCGGGCCTAGGATTCATCCAGGAAAAAACAGTAGTCGCTAACGGAGATGACAAACAGGAATCTGTTGTTGAATTGGTGAGCTACAAATAATAACGAAGAACCATCCGCCTCTCTTGGTGGATGGTTTTTTTGTGAGGATGAAAGAGAAGAGGCTATTCAGTTTTGGCGGCATGAAGACTGAATGAAAAAGAGGGATGAAAATTTATAAGTAAGCACCTGTGTACCGGACGCCAAGTATCGGGAAGCGATTCTCCCGCTAGCCGGTAACGTATACAGAAGCAGAACTGCTTAAACGCTCTTCACACAATGAAATCTTTAAGCCGGCCGGCGCCAAGGGTGAGCCGACGCAATAAGACAGGTGCTCTTCCTGGCTTAATGTCAAAGGCCAATCCAAAGCAAAGTGGCGAAAAGCAATATGAAGATCGAATCGAATATCGAAACTGTTTAACACGCAAACCCTCACTATCTGTTTCAAACTTGTCCCGGGAAGCGATTCCCCCACTAGCCGGCAATTGAATAAAGAAGCAGAACAACTTAAACAATCAACGCCCAAAGAAATCTCTCAGCCAGCCGGCGCCAAGGGTGAGCCGACGCAGTAAGACAGGTGCTCTTCCTGGCTTACTGCAAGAGGCCAACCCAAAGCCGGGTGGCGAATACTAACAAGAAACATAAATAAAACATTGGAACATATCCACACTAAAACACTCACCATCTAATCTTTGACCAAATCTTCATTTCCGAATTACCACTCTTGAACTCTCATAAATAAGCTCCTTGAATGAAGAGCATTGCAAGAAAACGGGGAAAAAATAAAAAAATACAAGAAAAAAACAATATATTTTTTTTGATAATCAGTTTTAACAGAAAACATGTTATTTATACCCAGTGTTTTTAGAAAAAACAAATCGATAAGAAGGAATGCAATAATATTAGGTATAAATACCTCTTATAATTCGTAACTCGAAAATTTTATCTTGCGAAAAGGTTCCTTCAGCACATGCGATTTGCAGGAATATATTGTTCTATCAATCATCTTTTAGGCTTACATGATTTCTATTAAATTCCATTAATTCAATTCACAAGAATATTCGAATAACATATTGACATAATTGTATGACTATTGTTACTATTTTAGCTGTGAGGAAATACGTACATAAGTGGGAAACATACATAGGGTGAATTTCCTCGAAAAAACACTAGGGGAGGCTACATTGTGCAAAACGGTTCAAAGACTTGGAAAAAGTTTGTATCTGTTGCTATGATCGCAGGTTTGGTTGCAAGTAACGGTGTGATGACTGCAAGTGCTACATCTGGTGAAAAAGAGAAAGCCAGTGAGCAAGATCTGCAGGCAATCAACGTTCTATCCAACGAAAAAGCAGAGCTGATCAAGCAGCTTAAGAGACAAGAAAGTCCTGATATGGTTCAAAAAGATGCATTGGACCCGAACGAAGAAGTTCGCGTCATTGTTGAAATTGAAGGCCAGTCAGCAGTTGAAGTGGCATCTGCAAAAGGCGTCCAATACAAAACGCTCGCTAAAGCAGAAAAAGAGCAGATTGAAACTCAATTAGTGAAAACGCATTCAAGCGTGAAGAACTCCATTTCTTCCAAAGGCGTCGAACTTAATTCCCAATACGAATATACGACGGCATTCAACGGCTTCAGCGGTGTTGTGAAATTCAGCGATGTTGAGAAAATCAAAGACTTGCCGAACGTTAAGAACGTATATATTGCTAACGAATACGAAAGACCGGAAGCAACCCCGGAAATGACAACGAGCCACGATTTCATCCAGTCGCGCCAAGTATGGGCAGACAGCAAATTCCAAGGTGAAGGCATGGTTGTGGCTGTCATCGATTCAGGAATCGATCCTGACCACAAAGATTTCAACATCACCGATGAGTCAAAAGTTGATTTGACGAAATCTGAGGTTGACGGGCTAATCTCGAAAGACGGCTTGAAAGGCGCTTATCAAAACGTCAAAGTCCCTTATGCTTATAACTATTATGATAAAAACGCTGAAATTCAAGACGATGGCCCAGGTGCTTCCATGCACGGTATGCACGTAGCGGGAACAGTTGGCGCTAACGGAGACGAAGAAGAAGGCGGCTTGAAAGGCGTAGCCCCTGAATCCCAACTCCTCGGCATGAAAGTATTCTCGAATGATGTCAACTTCCCGTCGACTTTCTCTGATATTTATTTGGCAGCGATTGATGATGCAGTGAAACTTGGCGCTGATGTATTGAACATGAGCTTAGGTTCAACTTCTTCATTCTATGATGCTGATAGTGCAGAGGACAAAGCCATCACAAATGCTGTAAACAATGGCATTGTTTCATCTGTATCTGCTGGTAACTCAGGGCATATCGGTTACGGCTACGATAACCCGCATTATGACAACCCGGATTATGGTTTGGTTGGCTCTCCTGGGCTTAACAAAGATACAATCCAAGTCGCAGCTACTGGAAATGTTGTTAACCACTACACACACGAAGTGGAATTCGATGAGTTTATAGTCGAAGGATTCGGCGTGGATGACTGGACTGATTTTGAAACTGCTGGCGATGACTTCGAAGTCGTTTCATTGAAAGAATTGACTGGAAACGAGAAAGCACTGGGATCTGCTGAAGATTACAAAGACATCGATGTGGAAGGCAAAGTGGTTGTCGTTGAACGCGGAGCACATACGTTTGTTGATAAAACAAACTGGGCAGCTGCAGCTGGCGCAATCGGCATCATCGTTTACAACTCAGACAGCCCGGTATTCTATAAAGATCAAGGCGGCTGGGATATCCCGTTCATGAAGATTACCCGTGAAGACGGTCTAGAGCTTGAAGCGGCACTCGCTGAAGAAGGCGAACTTGGCGCAGATGTTGAACAAACAGGCGAAGAACTTGGACCTGAAGTGGGCCGTGCAACGGACTTCACATCATGGGGCGTAACGCCGGACCTTGAGTTCAAACCTGAATTGTCTGCACCAGGCGGAAACATCCTATCTACGCTTGAAAATGACAAATACGGTGTGATGAGCGGAACGTCAATGGCAGCTCCACACGTTGCGGGCGGCGCGGCACTGGTCCAGCAATACTTGAAAAACCATGATGAGTTCAAGAACCTTTCAATGGAAGAACGTACTCGCCTGGCAAAAGTATTGCTACTAAACACAGCTGATATCACGCACGGAAAATCTGGCGACACGATCTCTCCTCGCCGCCAAGGCGCAGGGATGATGCAGCTTAACGGCGCTGTCACTACGCCAGTCGTTGTGACTGAGAAAGCGACGAACGAAGCGAAAGTGAATGTCAAAGACTTCACTGGCGATTCCTTCTCGTTCACATTGAAAGCTGAAAACTTGTCCGATGAAGCAGCAACGTATGCAGTCGACACTTCAGTGCTAGTCGATATGTTCCAGGAAGATGGCGCTGTCACGTCCAACTTGCTCCAATCGGGCGCACTTGAAGGAGCAAAAGTCACGGCTCCTGAAACAGTAACTGTACCGGCTAACGGCTCAGTCGATGTGAAAGTGACAGTCGATATCAGCGAAGGCAAAGTGCCAGGGCTTGATAAAGACGGAAATGCCATCACAAAAGCGCTTGAAGAAGATGTCTTCGTAGAAGGTTTCGTGAAATTGACAGCTGAAGAAGGATCATCGAACCCTGATTTGGTCTTGCCATATATCAGCTTCTACGGTGAATGGGACCGTCCGGACATCATTGATTCCTTCGGAGTCGAAGAAAAAGACGAGCCGCATTTCTACCAGGATTATTATGACTTCTACAAAATTAAAGACGCTGACGATACGACAGTCGATAAAGAGGGTGAAAAACACTATTACGACCTAGTGGAAGTTGACGGCGAATGGGTTTACCCGGTATCTCCAAACGGCGATGGCTTGAACGATAAGATCAACGGAAACATCACGCTGCTCCGTAACGCGGATGAATTGCAAACAAACATTTTGAATGCAGAAGGCGAGAAGGTCCGTACGGTCAATATCGAGAAAGACCTCCGCAAGAACTTCTTTAACGGCGGATCTGGTACATTCCTAAGCTACGTTCAAGCACGCGCTTGGGACGGTAAAGTGAAAGGTAAAGTAGCAGCAGACGGTTTGTATGAATATGAGTACAAAGCGAAAGTTGACTACGAAGATGCAGAATGGCAGAGCAAATCATTGCCGGTTTACATCGATACAACTGCACCGGAAGCTTCTGTCACGGTGAATGAAGACGACAATACATTGGAAGTTTCTTTGTCTGATGAAGGAGTAGGCGTTGCATTCTTCTCTGTACATGTTGACGGCAAACGCTTGCCTGCTGAAGGCTACTTCGATGCAGATGAAACAGTTATTGATCTTGATGAGTTCGGCTTGGATGCTTCAGAAGCTGACTTGATTCAAGTGAACGTTTACGACCATGCATTCAACGGTGGCTATGCCATCTCGAACGCAGATGATACTGTAAAACCAGTTATCTACGTAGCGAATGATGGTCCAGCTGCTCTTAACATTTACGGAACGAATACTGTACCGGTCAAAGGTTATGTAGTAGAAGAAAACTTGAAGACATTGAAAGTGAACGGCAAAGAAGTGGAAGTCACTAAAGGTGAAAAAGGCTATGATTTCGATACAACAATCGAACTTGAAACTGGCCGCCACGATGTGAAGTTCGAAGCGACGGATTACAACGGCAACACGTCTTCGATCATCCGTCCAATTTTTGTGGATACAGTGAATCCGACACTTGCCATCGACGCTCCTGGCGTTGTTGACCAAGATGAGGAATCAGTGGAATTCGACATTACGGTGAAAGATAACTTCAATATGGTGAAACTGTCACTTGATGGCGACGTATTGTATTCACAAGATGTCTACGATGAACTGAAGGTGGCTGATCCAATCAGCAAAACAGTAACAGCGAAAGTCGACTTGGCACCTGGTGTTAACACGTTCACGGTTGTTGCAGAAGACGCAGCTGGCAACAAGATCGAAAAAGAAGTGAAGATCGACCGTTCTGATTCTGAACTTCGCGCTGAGCGCATTTCCGGCGTAAGCCGTTATGACACAGCAGTGGAATTGAGCAAAGAAGGATGGGATTCTTCAGACACAGTCGTCCTTGCACGTGGAGATAGCTATGCTGATGCACTAGCGGGCGTACCGCTTGCGAAGAAACAGGATGCACCGCTTCTTCTGACTCGCACAGCGAAATTGCCATCTGAAACATATGAAGAAATCAAGCGTCTAGGCGCGAAGAAAGTTCAAGTCTTAGGTGGAACAATCGCTATTTCTGACGATGTCGTGAAGCAATTGAAATCTGACGGCATTGAAGTGGAACGTATCAGCGGGGCAAGCCGTTATGAGACTGCAGCTAAGATTGCTGAGAAATTTGGCAAATCTGAATCTGCGATCGTCGTAAGTGGCGAGAACTTCCCAGATGCACTTAGCGTAGCAAGCTATGCAGGTTCTGAAGGCACGCCAATCCTATTGGCACGAGAAGGATCTGTTCCGAACGCTACAAAAGCGGCATTGGTGAAAATGGGCGCGGAAAACAGCTTGATCATCGGTGGTACTCAAGCCATCAGCGAAAAAGCTGCAGCTGAACTTCCGAATTCGTTCCGCATCAAGGGCTCTAACCGCTATGAAACGTCCCTTGAAGTGGCGAAATACTTCGGCAGCCCTACTGATACAGTGTACATCGCGACAGGCACAGCGTTTGCGGATGCTCTAGCAGGCGGCGCTCTGGCAGCGAAACATGACACTGGCGTTTACTTGGTAGGAAAATCTGTACCAGCAGAACTTGGCGAACACTTGCAGAAGAATGGCGTTGAATACGCGAAAGTGATCGGTGGATCACAAGCCGTATCCGACGAAATCCTGAAGCAATTGGATGAATACTTGAACAATAAGTAAGACCTTTGAAAGCGGAGTGCCTGAGGGCGCTCCGCTTTTGTTTTGCTTTATAGGGAGGCTATATGAAATCACTATTATAATAGTAGAAACTCATCAGCTGGATAAGGAATAAAAAGAAGTTAACCAATTGCAGGTACGAAAAGAACTAAACTTTTTTCCCTTTATATGGAATTAATTCAAATTATTTATTCAAAGTAGAAAAAATGTAAACGTTTTCGAAATATTTATCAAAATTTTACTTACCTTCGAAATCTTTTGTAGTATCATGGGTAATAGGGACAAACGTCTTCATACATAGTCGGAAAGATACAGCCCTGAGAGACGTTCGTCAAAAAAAATTGATAGGATGGTGTAGAAATGCCGAAAAAGATTTTCACTTCTGTAATGGCGACAACATTGGCTTTGACAGTCGTCGGGATTTACGATTCGCAAAAAGCGAATGCAGCTGAAGGCGATTTCGAGTTAACGATCATGCACACGAATGACACGCACGCGAACCTGGACAATGCGCCGAAACGCGCCACATTGGTCAAGCAGCTCCGTGCGGAGAACGACAACAGCCTATTGCTTGATGCAGGCGACGTCTTCTCAGGTTCCTTGTATTTCAACACATTCCAAGGGCAAGCAGACTTGGCATTGATGAACTATATGGAATACGACGCGATGGTATTCGGCAACCACGAATTCGACCTTGGTTCAAGTGACGAAGGGCACCAGGCGCTTGCTGAATTTGTCGGTGGGGCAGACTTCCCGCTGCTTGGCGCAAACGTCGATTTCTCAGCCGATGCTAATATGTCACCGCTTGTAGCAGGCGAGGCATTTACGAAAACAGCTGAGAATGGGCAAGTTTACAGCGGTGTCGTACAGGAAGTGAACGGCGAGGAAGTCGGGATCTTTGGTTTGACGACTGCTGAAACTGCCGATATTTCAAGCCCAGGAGATATAGAATTCTCTAACTATCTCGAAGCAGCTGAAGAAGCTGTGGCTTGGTTTGATGAGCAAGGCGTCAACAAAATCGTTGCATTGACACATATCGGCTACGATGACAATGCGGCAGTCGACAACGACCGTACGCTTGCTGCTGAAGTGGAAGGCATCGATGTTATCGTCGGAGGGCATACACATACGAAATTATTGCCACCGGTACAAGTGGAAGATACAGTCATTGTCCAAGCGAATGAGTACAATAAATTCCTTGGCCAATTGGATGTTACGTTTGATGCAGATGGAAACGTCACAAACTTTGTCGGCGAACACCATGAAGTCGCAGCTGCAGAAGCAGACGCTGAAGCGGCAGAAATCCTTGCGCCATATAAAGAAGAAGTGGATGAATTGAAGGATACGGAAATCGGCGTTGAAGCGAATGTTTTCCTCAACGGTACACGTGGCGAGTTCGGAGTCCGGGCAAGTGAAACGAACCTTGGGAACTTCATCACGGATGGCATGCTCGAAAAAGCGAAGCAAATCAACCCTGACACGACAATCGCCCTTCAAAACGGCGGCGGCATTCGTGAGTCCATCGACGAAGGGCCGATCACTTACGGAGAAATTTTGACAGTGATGCCATTTGGTAACGCTTTGGCCATCATGGAAGTGACGGGCCAGGAAATCAAAGACGCACTCGAGCACAGCGTCCGTGAATACCCGAAAGAGAACGGCGGATTCCTTCACG
Source organism: Planococcus sp. SSTMD024 (assembly GCF_041320495.1). Taxonomy (NCBI): domain Bacteria; kingdom Bacillati; phylum Bacillota; class Bacilli; order Caryophanales; family Caryophanaceae; genus Planococcus; species Planococcus sp. SSTMD024. Next base: position 822,685 of record NZ_JBGGNS010000022.1, read on the forward strand.
TATCCGGCATGTTCTTCAACTATGACGGCAAAGCGCCAGTTGGCGACCGCGTCTTGTCTGTTTTCGTGGACAACGGAGAATATTACGACGAGTTGGATCTTGAAGAAACTTACACAGTCGCAACGAACTCCTTCACGGCTAAAGGCGGCGACGGCTACGATATGTTCGGTGCAGCTTACGAAGATGGCCGTGTGACTGAGCCAGGATTCACGGACTGGGAAATGTTCGAAGAGCACGCACAATCCTTCGCTGACGAAGGCGTAGAGCCTTACGAAGAGCGCCGCATCAACCAAGTGCGCTTGTCAGGCGAAAGCCGTTATGACACAGCGATTGCCGTTTCGAAACAAGGATGGGATTCTGCGGATACTGTTGTCATCGCTCGCGGCGACCAGTATGCAGATGCATTGACGGCAGCACCTTTGGCTGACCAGGAAGACGCACCGGTGCTATTGACTCGTTCTGGTTCATTGCCAAGCGCGGTAGCGGAAGAAATCGAACGTTTGGGCGCATCTAAAGCGATCGTCTTGGGCGGTGGCCTGGCGGTGTCAGACGATGTTGCTGAGCAACTGGACGATTTAGGTTTGGAAGTAGAACGCGTTGGTGGAAAAACGCGCTATGATACAGCTGTAGCGATCGCCAATGAATTGGAAACTGATGCTACTGATGCAGTAGTGGTTAGCGGCACAGACTTCCCGGATGCCTTGTCAGCTGGATCTTATGCAGCGATCAACGACAAGCCAATCTTGTTGACGCGCCCTGACAGCATCCCGGCTGTCATTGAAGAAGAGCTTGAAGGATACGAAACGACTACTGTAATCGGTGGATCTCTAGCCGTATCTGAAAACGTAGCCGATGCTTTGCCAGCGGCCACACGTGTCAGCGGGGCAAACCGTTACCTGACTTCACTAGCTGTAGCGGAGCAATTATTTGAAGATGCTGTAGAAGGCTTGGCTGCAAACGGCCAGAACTTCCCGGATGCCTTGACTGGAAACGTCCTCGCAGCAGCTTATGATGCGCCGATGCTTCTTGTGAAACAAGACAGCGTAAACGAAGCCGTTGAAACAAGAGCCCATTACTACGGCACAGTGTTCACGACAGGCGGAACTTTGGCAGTGTCACCAGAAGTTGTCAAAGCTTTGCACCAAGAGTAAATTGAGCTGTATTGCCATGCTTTAACCGAATGCCGCTGGGAACGATACGGTTCTCCAGCGGCATTCTTTTTTCTAACTGAAATCACAAAAACGGAGCTGCCATCTAAAATGGAAGCTCCGTTTTTTATATTTATTCAATTAAGCCCACGAACTCTTCGGCGTTTTCAAGCGTGCCTTCAATGGCAATCGCTTTATTGCGCAAGTTTTGTTCTTTTACTTCAATCAAATAATCGAGTGTTTCCGAAGAGGCAAGCTCGAGTTCGCTTCGCAGCTTTTTGGTGTACAGCAAATCGTAATAAGTAACCAGGTTATAATCCTGGCCGCTCATCGTGCCATCCGGCCGCATCTGGTAAATGATCGTGTTTTCCTCATCCACCCAATCCGTTCCGGTGTGGAGAAGAGCGGCGAATTGATCCTCGGCACTTTCAAGATATTTTTCATCCCCAAGATGGAGATAGGCATCGTATTGGTAATTCATCAAACTAAGTGCATGGTTCAAGGAACTGTGGGTATCATGCTGCATATCGAAATAATCCATCAGGTAATAGCCGGGGCCTTGTGGAATCGTATAGCCCGCTTCAGTCATCTCGATCAGAAAATCGGCGTAAACAGCGCGCTCTTGTCCATAAGCCTCATAGCCCAATTGTTCAGCGCGTTTTAATTGGGCTCGGAAAATATTGTCGTTATGCCTCGTATCGATGTATTCAGGGCCAATATCATAAGCCCGTTCAAGCCAAGTGCTGGTGTAGTCGCTATGCCACAAGCCGTCTTCGTTCCGCGAGGTTTCCAATGTCGCGAATTGGTGGCGATTGATATTTTCCCAAATGCGGGAAGGGTTTGTCTCCAACATGACCGCGCTGGCCCTTCCGCTTTGCCTGACGAGGGAACGGACGAAGGCATGATCGGTTTTAGGGAAGATGGCATTCAATCCATGTGACCACAATGTATCCGGTGTAACCCAACGGAATTCATCTGCAGCGATTTTGTGGACTTGTTTAAATTGTTTTTTGCTTGTGATCAATGGCTCTTCTGATATCATCAGCCAGGTTGAAAATTTTTCTTCACCCGGAGCGAACTCAATCGTCACTTTCCATCCCTCTTCACTGATATCCAAGGTATCCGCTTCCCGCTGGAATTCAACGACGCGGCTTAATTGGCCATTTTCATAAGTGTGGGAAATATCATTAAAATAAACGGATGTGCCAAGGAGCGCACTATTCGTTTCGTTTTCGATGTATTTAAGTGTCGTCGAAAGGGGATCTTCAAGTTTCCGCTCTTTCCGGTGCGGATACAATTCGGGAACCGTCTGATCCGCTACATACTCTAAATCACTTTCGCCGCTAAGGGGGAGCTGGAAGTCGATCGGTTCCAGATATCCATCCGTTTCCGCTTCAAGGTACACCATCTGATCCCCATTTGGGAATTCCCGGGTTGTTAAGGTGATCTTGGCCTCATTTTGTTCTCGGTCCGATACATTATATGAAGTCACTTCTTGATTAATATCTTCTATTTGCGATTGCTCAGTATCGGTGCTGGGAAGGGCTTCTTCACCTGCAGTAACTTGGAATTCACTCCCTGAAGTAAAGGGAGCATACGCAATAAGTACCAAACCTATACATACGAAAAGACTGAACCAAATCGCTCGCTTTTTAAGCTTCAATAAAAAAATCCTTTCCATTTCAATCATATCTCTATTATAAACTAAAATAGAAAATAAAATAAATAAATGAAAATCAAGTAATTAATTTCCAAAACTCATATATAGAATGAGCAGCATATGATTTAGCATTGCAAGTCATTTCACGCTGCCACCCTTAAGCGCTTGGACTTAATAATGAATGGAATAATTTAGGTTTTAGTTTCGAAGCATGAAATGCAAAATCATCATCTACCATTGACCAATGTTAAGGAAAAGTGAAGAAATGGTTAAAAATCCATGAGATTCCGTATTTTTCCCATATTTTATAGTAGACTGTGCATAGAGATCTTCTATGGAAACGGACGTGACAACTATGCAAAAAATCGTGACATTTTTAGCGGCGATCATGGTCGCATTCACCGCCTTCCTGATTTGGCCGCAAAAAGACCAAAGTGAAGGGGTCGGGGACGCGGAAGCCCCTGACCGGAACGAAACAGCTTCGTCAGACTCCACGGTGGAAGAAGCGCCGGAACCGTTCGAACTGACAATGATTCATACGAATGACACCCATACCGTCATGGACAATATCGCACGGCGCGCTTCGTTGATCGAGGAAATTCGTGGAGCGCATACGCATGCTCTTTTGCTATCGGCCGGGGATGTAACCTCCTGGGAAATCGGCCGAAAAGCGCAGGATTCACTCGCCAATGCCGTGTTCATGAACCACCTCGATTATGATGGGATGGTGCTCGGTAATCATGAGTTCGACCTAGGCGAAGGAGTGGTCGACCACGGCCCGCTCAGCACATACGTGAAAAACGCGGCGCATCCGGTGCTCGGTGCCAACGTCGACTTCTCCCAAGATCAATTCCTCGAGCCCTTTGCAGACTATAGTTACACAGATGAGCCTGTAGACGGCCGCATCAATAAAGGATTTGTGCAAACTGTGGGGGACGAGCAGATTGGCATATTCGGCATCACTCAGTACAAAGAAGTAGTAACGGTCCCAGGAGATGTTTCATTCTCCGATTACACGGAAGCGGCCAAACAAGCGGTCGCCCATTTCGAATCGATTGGCATCGATAAAATCGTGGCACTGACCCATATCGGGATCGGGCACGACCGCACATTGGCCGAAGAAGTACCAGGCATCGACGTCATCATCGGCGGCCACTCGCATGTCACAACCAACCCGCCGAACCAAATCGGCGACACACTCGTCGTCCAGACCGGCGAATACGATACCAACCTCGGTGAACTGAACGTCGTCTTCGATGAAGAAGGCAAGATCATCGACCATTCAGGCAAACTGCACCCGACCAAAAACGCAGAAATCCATCCAGACACCACGCGCGTGCAGGAGCTGTTCGATGAAGCCACAGCACTCGGCATCGTCAGTTACGAAGACTTTATCGGCCATGTCATCGGAGCCGGCGAACTGGATACATATGAAGCGTTTATCGAGTAAATATAGAACAGGCACTCATTCATTGTGAATGGGTGCCTGTTTTTTTGGTGGGTGGGAAGTGTGGAATGAAACGAGGAGAAAGAATAGATTGGAAAAGCTTCCGCTTTTCGACTGCGTTGCAGGGGGCTGCTTGGGGCTCGCAGGATGCGGGTCATGCAGCTGATGCGACAGGACGTCGCGCCTTCAGCTGCCCGGGTATGGGGCGGGTGTTGAGCCAAGGTGGCAAAAAGCGCGCCACCTTGGCTCGCCAGCCCGCGCGGTCCCACAGGCGTCAGCCCCCTTCCACTCCGTCTCTAGTTTTAGAGTGGAAGAGAATTTCTTCTGTCCACTTATTTCTATATGTGAAAATGCATCATGTTAATTAACTTGCATCATTTAGAAGTGATCCCTTAGGTACCAGACGCCGCATCGCGGGAAGCGATTCCCCCGCTAGCCGGCAACTAGCTAAAGAAGCAGATTTGATTAAACACATCTGAAACCATGAAGTCTTTAAGCCGGCCGGCGCCAAGGGTGAGCCGACGCAGTAAGACAGGTGCTCTTCCTGGCTTAGTGCCAAAGGCCAACCCAAAGCAAGGCGGCGACTACTAACATGAAGAACCAATAGAACATCGCAACAATGGCGCAAACAAACCCTCTTTATCTTCGTTCCGGGAAGCGATTCCCCCACTAGACGGCAACGTATACAGAAGCAGAACTGCTTAAACACTCTTCACACAATGAAATCTTCAAGCCGGCCGGCGTTAAGGGTGAGCCGACGCCATAAGACAGGCGCTCTTCCTGGCTTATGGCAAGAGGCCAACCCAAAGCAAGGCGGCGACTACTAACATGAAGAACCAACAGAACATCGCAACAATTCCACAACCAAACCCTCGCTATCTCATCCACATAACTCCCGGGAAGCGATTCCCCCCACTAGCCGGGAACTAGCTAAAGAAGCAGATCCAACTAAACAATCTACACGCAACGAAATCTCTCAGCCGGCCGGCGCCAAGGGTGAGCCGCCGCCGAAGATACAAATTTTATTCAAGCATCACATCAAAAACCTTGCTCCCACATCTGCTACGCAGATGCGTCGCAAATGAAATGGCTCAACTTCCTTTCGCCATTTCATTGGCTTATGGCAAGAGGCCAATCCAAAGCAAGGCAGCGAATATTACCAAGAAGAAAAAATAGAACCTCGTAATAATTCCACAAACAACGTCTCACTATCTCCTTGTGCATCTTCACGCCAAATTACCAACCCATAAAAAAACCCTCCTCACGGAATTCCGGAAGAAGGGCAAGCATTAATATGAATCAACATCCGACTGCGACAAATGCCAGTCCGCCAGCTCGTCATAAGAACCCGTGCCGGTGAAATCCTTGATAACAAACGGCATCGGGCTATTGATATGGAAAAAGCCGGCTTTCTTCAGTGCACGGTAGCGCGGGCTGTCCGGCACGGCCCAGCAATTGAGCGCATCCGCTTTTGTATGGCGGCGGATGGCCTTCAATTGATCTGCAATGATGGCTTCATCGTTCGGTCCGAACAAATCGACAATCGTCGCGAACGTGACGCCGTTATCTTTCGTTTCCTCGTGCAATACGCAGTAGCCTTCTGCATAGCCATTCTGCTCCAAGGTATACACTTGGTACTCCTTCGTCGGATGGTCAAGAAAGCGGCGTTGGATATAGCCGCCGTTGCGCTTGGCATGAAGCGGGTACTGGTTTTCAAAGCGGCCGTATAACATTTCCGCCACTGCGAGGCGATCGCCGAGTTCGCGTAAATGATGCGTGCTCTTTTTCGGGACGCTGACAGAAAACGCTTTGTCGATCGGCGACTGGATCGCTTTTAACTTGCCGACTTTAGCTGCAAGCAATGCTCCTGGCTTATTGACTGCGAGGAAGCGTGGAACGTTCCCGAGGTCTTTTCCGCCAGCCGCTTTCATGAACACTTGTTTCGCCGTTTCTGCAGGGAAGCCGTATAGGATGTCGAGCCCTTCGGCTTCACATTCCTGGATCATGCGAGAAACGATCTGTTTGTAAATGCCGCGGCCCTGCGCTTCCGGGTCGACCATGATGTCAACCCGTTCACCAAGCATCAGCTCTTTGCCTTGCTGGCGCGCCGTGAGCTTCAAGAAAGCGGCGTGTCCGTTGATCTGGCCGTCTTCTTCGGAAACGACGATCGTGGCGCTTTCCGGAAAGGTCTCGAATTTCCACTGCCATTCAGCAAGCGACCGTTTTTTTTCGAACACTTTTTCATAAAGGGCGTTGATGCCGGTTTCATCCCCCGGCTGGTACAGGCGGATCATAATGTTTCACCGTCGTCCCGCAGGCCGAAATCTTCCCGGCGTGATGCAGCCGCGAGAAGCGCGAAGAACGCCAGGCCGAAAATATCGGATTCCCATAAGTTGTAGACAAGGCCCATGAAGTAAGCGCCGAGCAAGATGCTGGCAGTGAGGGAATACAGATAGCTTTCTTTATGCTTTTTGCCGTAGCGCCAAAGCATCAACAACAGGAAAGCGGCAAAGGCGATGACGCCGAGCACGCCGGTTTGGACGATGATTTGGATGTATTGGTTATCGGAGTAGAACTTATGCCCGATTTCGTATTCATCATAGATTGGCGAACCGTTCGATAAGGTGGTGGAATCGCCGAACGTGGCAAAGCCTGTCCCGATGATCGGGTGGTCTTTGAATACTTCAAAGCCCGTTTTGACAATGAACAAACGGCCCGAACTTTGGCTGCCGGTGACGGTATCTTCACTGAACGTGCTGCCGATGCGGTCACGGAAACCGGACTGCCCGCCGACATCGAATTGCTGGATATTGGTGACTTTCTCGGTGCCGACGTCGGTGCTTTCAATGAAATTGGTCAATAGATTCAATGGCAGCACTACAAGGACGAGTGCAATCGCTGTATATTTCACGAAGTCGATGAGTACGCTCATTTTACGCGTCATGATCAAGAATGCGACGGCAGCGATCAAGAAACCTAACCACGTGCCGCGTGAATACGTCAGAACAAGGATGCCGACCAACAGGACATTCAGGATATCCATATAACGCGGATTGAACTCTTTCAATTTATGTTTTGCATAATAGAATGCGATGAACGCGAACATCAAGTAGATGCCGAGCACGTTCGGGTTGCCGAGCATGCCGTAGATGCGCACGCGGTTTTTCGCCGACAGTGCCATGGCTTCCCATGATTCCGGCAAGAACATATTGCGGATGGAGAGTTTCTCGGTGATTGCCTGAATGATGACGAGAATCGCCGTCCAGATGAAAATCCAGACAAGGTTGACCAAGTCTTTGCGGGTGATCCCGAGTCTGTAGACGACGTAATAGACAAGGTAGAAGAGCAGGAACTGGCGCAACGTCATCGCAATCAGGACCGGGCTAATGCCCGTGATGAGTGCGGATATCGAACCGATAGCCAGAAAAGCGAAATAGGCATATTCGAAATTCTTGAAGCGGAATAAATTCCCGATCGTTTTGCGGTTCATCCAGAATACCTTGAACAATGCACCGAATACGAGCGCTTCGGTCAGATAACTGAGCCCCGGATTGTATTGCGTAATAAATTCACGGACAGGTATGTAGACGAACAGCAGCAGGATGCCGTGTTTCGGATTGATGAATGAATAGGCGAACAACACCGCTGTCAGGGCATAGGCGATGAGGGCGAGCTCTGTGTAACCTATTAGCATGATGGCAATCAAGGCGATGAGCCAAAACCATTTTTCGTTATCGTTCTTAAAAAAGTTCATAATTTCCTCCAAATGCATTAATAATTAGCGGCTTTGATAAATCGCCTTTTTCAACTTCAAGTTCTTGAAAATCGCCCACCACAATGTGACGGTGCGGTTTGCTTGCTTGAAATGCTTTTCGTACTGGCGGTCTTGCGCCTTCAAATGATTGGCTGCCTGGATAAATTGCTGTGGCGTGTTTTCGATGAAGGTTTCTACGTAGCGTGCGTGTGCATCGTTTGTCTGGGCAGCTTTGATTTCAGCGAGCGCCAAAAATCCATCGAATGCGATTACTTGGCTTTTGAATGCTTCAGTCGCGCGTAGTTTGAGCTGAAACTGACCGGTAATGTCCATAATACAATTGATTTCCTCCGGCGGTACAGGGCAATTGATCTCATATTCACGGACGATTTTTGGCTGATGGGCAGTGTGCTTCAACGCATCGGCCACCAGGTGGGCACTATATACGTGATCCGGATGGGCGTCAATTAAGCTTGTCGTATAAATGGTGTCAGGTCGGATCTCGTCGATCAGCTCCCCAAAGCGTTCACTCGAAGCGACCTGATTGATCTCGCTGTCGGGATAATCCAGATAACGGACATCGGTAAAGCCTAGCAGGTCCTGGATCGACCGCAACTCTTGTTTACGGGTTTCAGCTAAAGCATCGGCTTCAACCGGAGCGGCGTTGCTGTTTTTGCCGTCGGTGATGATGGCGATGGTGACTTGCGCGCCGGCATCGGCATAGCGCCGGATGATCCCGCCGAGCCCGATCGTTTCGTCGTCGATATGCGGCGCAAATACAAGCACGCGCTCTGCCGGTTCAAGCGGAGTGAGCGGTTTATTCGCTTTGTAAAAGCGTTTTAAGGACGCTTTGATCGCCGGATTCAAAACCGGCGCAGCGTTTTTCATGATTGCCTGTTTCATAATGCGAAAAACTCCTTATGATTTTCTAAGCTTGCTGATGAGGAAACGCGCGATTTCCGTTTTCAAGGCGAGTGCCGCGATAACGTAGACGACGGCGCCGACTATTGCGGTCAGGCCGAAGCGGATATAGATATGAAGATCTTCAAGAATTCCGGAAGCGAGCCATAAGGCCAATAGCATCGCAGCGGTCGCCGCAAAAATCTTGGCCGCGTCTTTCACGATAAAGCGCGAGTCGAGCTTGCCTTGCGTCCGGTTAAAGACGATCCAGTTGAGCGCAAAATAGACCAGGGCCATGACGGACGAAGCGAGCGGAATCGCCAAATATGAATCGAGCAATGCAATGAACAGGATGTTCAATGCGACGTTGAGCGCGATGGAGAACAAGGAAATGCGCAAAATGACATGGCCTTGCTTTTTCGAATAGAAAGCTTTGTTTAAGATATTCTGCAAACTGAAGAACAATACCGATCCCATGTACAGATAGCCGACATTTGCAGTGGCTGCTGTCGCGTCCGCCGTAAAAGCGCCGCGCTCGTAGACGATCGTGATGAGATCTTGCATCAGCCACATCATTCCCGCAACAGCAGGAAGCAAAACCAAAAGCGTCAACATCAAGCCGTATTCGATGCCTTGTTTGAAGCTTTTTTCATTAGCATTCGCAATGGCTTTCGCCAAAATCGGGAAAATGATTGTCCCGATGGTCACGCCGATAATCGCTTGCGGAAAGTGAACGATATTTTTTGCGTAGTTAACGTAGTTGACCGCTGAATCGCTGAATGAGCTGGCAAAGATATTATCGATTGTCAGATTCACTTGGCCGACCATCACCGTAATGGCAACCGGGATGAAAATGATTGAGAAGGGCTTGATTTCTTGCCAATCGAGTTTGCCGATCACTTTATGGCTGCCTTTAGGGACGAACCAGAGCCGTTTGGCGATATACGATAACAGTGCACCGGCCAAATAGCCAAACGCCATCGAGTAGGCGCCGATTTGATCTGCAAACAACAAGGTGCTAAGAATGGTGCTGCCAATGACGATGATCTGTGAAATGACCGACAATGAAAACTTGTTTTCTGCGTCAAGATAGGCCTCATAGACTGAGTTCAATGACACGAGGAATACCGCTATAAAGAAAATAATAGCTAAAGCGACACTCAACTCAATCGCTTCAGCTCGAACGCCGGGCTGAAGGTTGGGGAATTTAAATAGCAAAGGCACTAGCAGCGGCGATGCGAATGCACCGATCGCTGAAACAATCAATCCGAGTACCATCGTCCCGCGGATAATCTGGGAAAAATGGTGATGGCCTTTGCCATCCGCGTTTGCATGGATGAAGCTTGGCACAAAAGCGTTCTTCATGCCGGTAGTGAAAAATAAAATAAAGGTATTTGCCAAAGCGAATGCAGCGAAATACGCGGCTGATTGATAGGAATCCCCAAATTGATAGGCAATCACCATATCTCGGAGAAGCCCGGAAACTTTCAAAAACAGTGACGCAATGACAAACAAAATGCCGGTAATAGCGAGTTTTCTGCCCAAAACAAAATCCTACTTTCTTCAAATGGTTAAGCGGTGAAACGAAACCAAATTCTTTCCTTATATATATAGGAGCAATAATCTCCCAATTCCATTTTCCTATCTTATCACGAAATCTCTAGTTTAGACGTCTCTCGGGTGATTATGTTGCGGAAAAATTCACATATGACAAGCTTGCAGGACTAATGGATTAATCAATTTACAAAATTAGAAAATAACTCTTTCTTACTCCTAATATACAGGATAAAAAAGGTAATATTATAAATAATTTGGTCAAAAATAAAAGAAATTTACAAATATTCAATAAAGCATTTATATATGTCTAGTATACTAAATTCGTATGACAATAATTTATCAGAGGAGTGAAGGTTTGTGACAAAAAGCGCGTTCAGCAAGATCTTTTTGAGTCTCTTATTGGCTTTATCAGCTGCATTGCCATACATGGCGTCAGCCGATGCGGCGGAAACCATTTCAGTTGCAGAAGCCATTGAAAATAACACAGGAGCAGCAACGGTGAAAGGGTTTATCGTTGGGGTCGCAAATAGTGGAACAAGCTACGATCAGGAACCACCTTTCACGGGGGCAACTAACGTGGGATTGGCGGATTCCCCGGATGAAACCGACCCTGCAAACATTTTGCCGGTTCAATTGCCGAACACTTCGGTCCGAACTGGCTTGAACCTGGCCGACAACCCGGGCAACTTTAAAGCGGAAGTAACGATCACCGGAACGCTTGGGGCTTATTTCTCCGTTCCTGGTTTGCGTTCAGCTTCAGCTTACACAATCCTTTCTGAAGGCGAAGCGCCACCTGAAGCGGAACCGGTCGAAAATGTCCAAGCGGCACGCGACTCAGCTGGAGAATTGATTTCCGTTGAAGCGACTGTGACAACCGAAACAGGTTTCTGGGGCGGCAACGCTTTCTATGTGCAGGATGAAACCGCGGGCATTTATGTCTATACATCGAGCGCAACTGTCACGGCAGGTGATATCGTCCGTCTGGAAGGCAAGGTTTCCGAATATAGCGGGGAGCTTCAATTGCAGCCGAACACAGTAGAAGTCGTGTCTTCCGGAAATGAATTGCCGGAAACACAAGTGATCTCGCCAGCAGGTGTTAATGAAGAGACTCAAGGCGAACGCATTTCGATCGAACGCGTCGAAATCACAAACTTGAAAGCCGTTAATAATTTTGGGACGTTTGAGTTCACAGCAGTCGCGGAAAACGGCGAGCAAGTCGTCGTCCGCAACGATAACCGCAACGGCTTGACGTTCGAAGACTTCACGAAACAATACAAAGAAGGCGACTTGATCTACCTTTCAGGCATCGCTTCGAAATTCAACTCGACTTATCAAGTAAAAACGCTTGGCTTCGAGAGCTTCGAGCTCGTCAACAAGCCGGCAGTCTACACAGACATCTTCCCGGGCATTGTCTCGGAAGGCGCTGAAATCTCGCTTGCAAGCGGATGGGATAACGCGACCATCCATTACACAACAGACGGTTCAACGCCGACTGCAGAAAGTGAAGTTTACACTGGACCGATCGTCCTGACACAAGATACCTTGATCAAAGCGATCGCTGTCACGGACGAAACATCGGAAGTATTTTCATTTGCATACACGGTCCTGAAATCAGAGGACTTGAAAATCCGCGACATCCAAGGACAAGGCCATTATTCGAAATATGAAGATGTGGCTGTCAATGAAATAACAGGCGTCATCACGCATTTCTATAACGGCGCAAACTTCGTCATCCAAGATACAGAAGGTGATGGCGACTGGAAAACTTCAGAAGCGATTATCGTCAACCGTTCATCCGCATCCAGCAGCTTTGCGGTTGGGGATGTCGTAACGGTCGCAGGAATGGTCGAAGAATGGTTCTATAAAGGCTATTCCGATATGCGCGACAACGATTTGCCGCTCACGCGCATCCGTTCGACGGACGTCGTGAAATCAGGCACAGCGGAACTTCCTGAACCGATTGTTATCGGCGAAGATGTGTTCCCGCCAACGCAAAACATCGAAAATGACGGCTTGACGGAATTCCAGCCTGAAGAAGACGGCATCGATTTCTGGGAAGCGCTTGAATTGATGCGTGTCGGCGTAGCCGATGCACAAATCGTCGGCCCGCAGAAATACGGTGAAGTGTTCGTCGTATCGAAAAACGCAACTAACAACGAGTTCCACAAGCAAGACGGGATTCTTCTATCTGAAGATGACTTCAACCCGGAACGCATTACAGTATCGACAACAGAAGACACAATCGCAAAAGCCGGCGATACATTCGCTGAAGCGCCAGTCGGCGTTCTCGGATACGGATTCGGCAACTACCAGATCTGGACAGAGACGGACGAACTGCCGGAAATCGTAGACGGCGGAGTACAGCCAGAACAAACGTGGATCGAAAACGCAGAAGATAAATTGACGGTTTCTACTTATAACGTCGAGAATTTCTCAGCGGACCCGAGCCACACTTCAGATGAAAAAGCACAACGCATCGCAGAATCATTCGTCAATGACTTGAACTCACCGGACATCATCGCGATGGTCGAAGTACAGGACAGCGACGGGCCTGAAGAATCGGGTAACTCCGATGCGACCGCTTCTTATGAGCGCCTCATCGAGGACATCCAGGCAGCAGGCGGGCCTGAATATGCTTGGACGGACATCGCACCGGAATACAACCAGGACGGCGGACAGCCAGGCGGCAACATCCGCGTCGGCTTCCTGTACAACCCGGACCGCGTTGATTTGTCTGAAGGCGAAAAAGGAACTGCGACACAGAACAACTCGTGGACACCAGAAGGCGATCTTGAATTGAACCCTGGACGCGTCCAACCGATTGCAATGCCAAACACGCGCAAGCCGCTCGCGGCGCAATTTGAATTCCAAGGCGAAGAAATCGTCGTCATCGCCACGCACTTGAACTCCAAAGGCGGAGACCAAGGCTTGTTCGGGCAAAACCAGCCGCCGGAATTCAGATCTGAAGTGGAACGTATTGAATTGGCGAAAGCCATCAACGGATTTATTGCAGAAGGTTTGGAAATCAATCCGGATCTCAATGTCGTCGTCACGGGCGATATGAACGATTTCGAATTCACGCCAGCCCTTGATGCACTAGAAGGCGACATCTTGTCGAACAAAGTCAACGATGTCCCGGAAGAAGACCGTTTCTCTTATTATTACCAAGGCAACTCGCAAGTGCTCGATCACTTATTGGTGACGAACAACTTGGCGGACAACACAGAACTGGATATGGTCCACATCAACTCGATGTTCATGGAAGAGCACGGGCGTGCATCCGACCATGACCCGCTGCTTGCCCAAATCACGTTCGACAAACCGCAAGTGCCAGGCGAGCAGCAAGCTGACCCTGATTTGACAGGTGAAGTAGCAGTCATCACAGCCGGTGAATTCGATGAAGACGGCACGCTCGACATCACATTCACGGAAGGCACGATCGATGCACTTCTTGAAAGCGGCAAGGATTTGACGGTTCAATTGGAACAAGCGAACTTCACGTTCACGGCAGCCAACCTCCAGCAATTGGCTGAAGCGGCAGGCGCAGAAATGACGCTTGCACTGGCAATCGATGACGCGGAGCAAGTCGACAAGCGCCCCGCACTCAGCGCTCAGCTTGATATCGCTGTACTTGGAGCGGACGGCGAAGAACTCGGCTTGACGCTCGGCGAACCGATGGAATTGAACTTCCTGACGAACCCGGATGTCAAAGTCCAGTTTGGCGCACGCCAGGATGAAAAAGGCAAATGGAAAATCATCCAAGGCGACTTGAACGGCGAAACATTCACGCTTGAAGTGAACGAATTCGGCAACTATACAGTCATCACGAACAAGGGGCAATTGAAGAAGAGCAAAAAGTAACAAGGAAAACTGCCGAAAACCCAGCAATTGTTGGGGGTTCGGCAGTTTTTTCCGTAGGAAGAACTAGAAACGCGCCTTGAAAGAAGAATTACTTGATTGCCTTATCATGAAATAGTGAAAATATTTGTCAAGGCTTGTCATGTGCAAGGAAAAATATGCTAATATGAAATTTGTGTGGTTTACGAAAATGCAAGGAGCTGTAAAAAATTATGGAAACTGAAAGACGTATCCGGCCGGAATTAGAAGGAATACGGACCATCGCTGCGTTATTGGTCGCAATCTATCATATATGGTTTAACCGTGTATCGGGTGGAGTCGATGTGTTTTTTGTCGTATCGGGATTTTTGATCACGACCTCATTGCTTTCGATGTATCGAAAGAACGGCCGGATTTTATACTTTTCCTATATTGTAAAACTATTAAAACGTTTATTGCCGACGGCTTGGCTGATTGGGATTACCGTCTTGATCGCCAGCCTGTACATATTGCCCCCGTTTACGAAACAGCAGAACATCAATGAATTTCTAGCATCAGTGTCCTATTTCCAGAATTGGCGGCTGGCGATGGATTCGGTGGATTATTTAGCGCAGAACAATAGCGCTTCGCCGTTTCAGCATTTCTGGGCGCTGAGCATCCAGTTCCAATTTTATCTGGTATGGCTTGTCGTTTTCTTTGTGGCCATTTCGGTGCTGAAGCTGATTTCAGGAAATAACATGAAACGCATGCTGGCAGTATTGATTGCCATTCTTGCTTTGGCATCATTCAGCTATTCGGTTTATTTGACCGCAGCAAACCAGCCGGTGGCCTATTACCATACGTTCACCCGGGTCTGGGAGTTCGGGATTGGCGGCTTGGTCGCACTGACCATCCACAAGCTTGTCGTCTCGAGCCGCGTGGCCTGGCTCTTCGGCTGGGTCGGCTTAATCGGACTCATCAGCTGCGGGATCATCCTTCAAGTATCAGAGCTGTTCCCGGGCTATGCTGCGCTGTGGCCGGTGCTTTCAGCCGTTCTGATCATCATCGCGGGGAACTATTCGACGAACTATTCAGCTTTCCAACTGCTTAGCTGGAAGCCGCTCGTCAAGTTCGGAAGCATTTCCTATGCTTTCTATCTATGGCATTGGCCATTGCTGATTTTCTACTATGCGTTATTTGGCGTCGAATCGGTTTCGCTCACAGGCGGATTAGCGATTATCGCTGCAGCGACGATTTTTGCCTATTTCACGATTTACGGTTTCGAGTTGCCGATCCGGAAAATCCAGTTCCCGGTCTGGAAAACCGCCAGCATTATCGCAGTTTTCTCCGCCGCCATCTGGGCCTCGACCATCGCTTATCAAGAAGCTTACTTGGCGGGACCGCCCGTCAGTTCCGAGTTGCTCAGCGAAAGTTTCGAGACGCATCCCGGAGCTGTCACTTATCTGGAAGACGGCCGCCTAACGCCTCCTGCGGAATTTGAGGAACCTTTCCTGCCGAGCCTGGACTTCGTGAAGCAGGATCGATCTGAAATCTATGAAGATGGCTGCTTGTCCGGCAAGGGAACTACAGAAGCCGAGCCATGTGAGTACGGGGCATTGACCGATTACGACCATACGATCGCGTTGGTCGGAGGGTCGCATGCCGCCCACTGGCAGCCGATGCTTGCGGAATTGGCCGAGGCCCATAACCTAAAAGTTGTCACGTATTTAAAAGGCAATTGCCGATTTACGGAAGACAGCAGAAAAGGATTTGAAGAATGCAATGTCTGGTTCCAAAATGTAAAAGAGGCATTAGTATCGGAGAAACCTGACCTGATTTTCACGGTAGGGAATGTAGGCAGTTCGAAAGAAGATTTCGATGAAGTTTCGGATGGGTTTATTGAAGCGTGGAAGTTTTTCGAGCAGCATGAAGTGCCGCTATTCCTCGTACGCGATACGCCTTGGTACGACCAAAACGTTTTGACGTGCTTAAGTGAGAATCCGGACAACCCGGAAAACTGCAAATCCGACCGGGAGGAAGTCATCCGTGACCCGAGTCCTTTAGAAGAAGTGGACTATATGCCGGAAACTGCCACCACGATCGACCTGACCGATTATTTTTGTGACCAGGATTCCTGTTATTATGTCGTCGGAAACATCGTTACGCATTTCGACAGCAACCATCTGACGGCGACGTTTTCCAGAACGTTTGCGCCGGTTTTCGAAAAGCCGTTGCTGGAAGCATTGGAAGCTCAAGAAAAATAACGGGGTAAAAGCTGCCTTGGCCGCTGCGAAAGCAGAGTGCCAAGGCAGCTTTTCTGATTCCCGCCGTTCAATGCCGGGCGTGCAACGGAAATTACATTCCCACCCATTCAATGTCCTTTCCCGTTCCTTTTTCAATTATGGCTTGCTATAATGAACTCACATTAACGGAAGCGGGTTGAGATTATGGACAAACGGATGATGCACTGGCTGATGGTTTTCCTGTCAGCGATGATTCTCGCGGCTTGCGGAGGGACAGATACGGAAGCACCGCCCGCAACTGAAACCGGGCAGGCGGATTCGCCGGTCGATACGGCGGCTCAGGAAAAAGCGGTGATGATCGCGAATGCCAAGACGCATGTCTACACGATCTATACCGATTTCGAGCAAGGCTCCGGCTTTTTATACAACGACCGAGGCGATATCTTGACGAACGCCCATGTCGTGCGCGATGCGACGTTTATCGCGCTCGTCAATAGCGACGGGCAGGAGTTTGCGGGCAAAGTGATCGGCATATCGCTCGATGAAGATCTGGCGCTTGTGCGTGTCGAGGACCTCGCAGGAAAAGAGCCGCTTGAGCAGGAGATGGAAGCGGTGGATATCGGGACACCGGTCATCACCATCGGGAGTCCTGAAAACGCGGCGAACACTGCGACCGAAGGGGAAATTACCGATACCGGCGTCGATTTCTCGGAAGTCTTTGTCTATACGGATTTGTACGAAATGAATGCCCCGATCAAGCAAGGCTCAAGCGGCGGGCCATTACTCGATGCAAGCACCGGAAAAGTGCTCGGCATCAATTCGGTCATGCTCGAGGACAATCCCGAAATCGGCTATGCGATTCCGCTTTATTTGAAAAAGGAATTATTGGACAGCTGGGCGAATAACCCGGAACCGTTTCCCGATTCGCAATTGGTCGAACCGTCCGTGAAGGATGCGTATTTTGACGAGGCGCTGTTGTCGAGTTTCATCGAGGCTTATTATGACTTGTTGCCGTATTCGATGAATGACGAGAAACTGAATTATTATTCTTCTTACTTGGTACCGGGAAGCCAGGCAGTTGAAGCAGTCGACAGTGTTGTGCAGGAGTATTCAGCAGCGGGCCGCGTATTCGATTCAGTCGTGCCGGAAGTAACTTCCGTCGAGATTGAAGGAGATGCCGCATATGTGGAGGCAGGCGCTGTGTTCAATTACCACGAAGCAAACGGCGAGACCGGGACGATCGACCATCGCCGCCGCTACACCATCGTGATTGATGAGTACGGGGATTATCAGATCGAGCGTGTGGAGGAAATTTAAAGTGCTTTCATTTGATGGCATCATATTATAAGAAACCTTGGAAATGAATGAACAGACAGCTTGGCTAATCGGCCAGGCTGTTTTTTTATTGGGTAAAAATGATAAAGAGTTCCAAGCGCCCACAAGTTTAAAGGTGTTTGATGTGTTGAAGTGTAATTAATATTATAGTAATTGAAACAGATAAGCCGGCTTGCCATTTTCCGCGAAACAAATTTTAAAAATAGTGTAACTGAGCATTGAACAAGGAAGCGACTTTCAGCTGATGGCCGACTGTAGATGACAAGGCCGCCGCCGGACCAGTCAAAGAAATGGAATCAGAGGAAAGGAGAATCGAAATGCCCAAGACAAAATCGTTTCGCTTTCTAATGTACATTCTTGTGATTTTCGCCATCATCAATCTGGCCGCCCGGGTGCCGTTTGTTTTCTACCCGATCGGTGTGGCATTTTCCACCTTGATGCCGATCATCATCATCGGGGGCATCTTGTTTTATATCTTCAGGCCTCTCGTCAAGCTATTATCAAGAAAGATGCCGCGGGTCGTCGCGATCCTGATGATTTTCGCGGCGTTCATCGGTCTGCTCATCGGCTTTTCGCTATGGGTCGGCCCGCTCATTTTCCGCCAAATCCAGTCACTAGTGGAGAACTTTCCAGCTATCGTCCGGGGAGTCCAGAATCAGGCAAATGCCGCCTTGTCGAGTCAATGGTGGAGTTACATCCAAGAACAGGATTTTTTGCCTGATTTAAACCCTGCTGTCATCGCCGACAACTTCCGGGAAATGCTGACGGGCCTAGGTTCAAACATCCTCAGTTTCACGGGCGTGCTGATCAGTGCATTGACTTCCCTTATCGTCGTTCCTTTTGTGCTGTTCTTTTTACTGAAGGACGGCGAAAAATTGCCGGTTAGCTTCCTGAAGCTTTTGCCGCAAGATTCGAGGGAAGAAGGGGCCAAAATCCTTCACGACATGGATGAAAACCTCAGTGCTTATATCCAGGGCCAGGCGATTGTCAGTTTGTTTGTTGGGGTGTTTTGTTATATCGCCTATCTAATACTCGGGGTAGACTATGCCATCATTTTGGCGCTCGTTGCGACATTCACGAACGTCATCCCTTTTTTAGGCCCTGTCCTCGGAGCGATTCCGGCGATCATCGTGGCCTTCTTCCAGGACCCGATTCTCGCGTTGTGGGTATTGATCGCCATCGTAATCATCCAGCAGATTGAAAGCAATTTCATTTCACCGAATGTCATGGGTAAAAAATTATCGGTCCATCCCGTAACCATCATTTTCCTCCTATACATCGGAGGCAACCTGGCAGGGCTCGTCGGAATGATCCTGGTGATTCCGACGTACGCTTTAGGCAAAGCCGTCGTTCAAAACCTCTACCGCCTGCTCCGTTTGCGTTATCCGTCGATGCGGTGAAAGGGTAGAAAAAAATGCAGCGGGAAACAAGCCGACCGAAATCTTACTCCCACCCACCACTGCAGCTAAGCGGGCGAATCCATGCGAATGAAGCAACAAAGTCACTCACTTCTTCCCTCGAAATTGCAAGGGAATGCGGAAGCTGATGCGTCGCAAATGAATCGGTTCAACTGCCTTTCGCCAATTCAGTGGCCCATTGCAAAAACTCAACCCCAAGGGAGGCTTCGGCTAGCCGCCAATAATATGATTAACCCGACACCGACCAGACGATCAATCTCCCGCAATCTTGATTCCAACCAAACCCTTAATTTCGAAAAGTTTTGAATTCGCAGGCCAGCTATGGTATTCTATTGCCGACAATAAAAAAATATCGCTATTCCACTAGGGGAGCCATGTTGGCTGAGACGGACAAGAGTCCGGACCCTTTGAACCTGATCTGGATCATACCAGCGTAGGGAAGTGGGCGAATTGTGAGCCTTTTTCCAATTTCTACAGCTGACCTTTATCGCCGCTTCCTCACCTGGGAAGCGGTGTTTTATTTTGCCCAAAAAAGGAGAGAGCGACATGACATTTTGTAAAGAAGTCCGGTTGGAATGTGCAGATTTATGGGACGCCAGTTTTGAACACCCGTTCGTCAAAGGCATCGCGAAAGGCGATTTGCCGCTCGACGTTTTCAAATTCTATGTTATGCAAGACGCGTATTACCTGACGCATTTTGCAAAAGTACAGGCGATCGGTGCGGCCAAAGCCAAAGACCTTAAGACCACACAGTCATTTGCGCATCACGCGGAACAGACCTGCGCCGCGGAACTCGCGCTTCATGAATCGTTTATGGAATTGCTCGGGGTGACCGAGGAAGATTGGAGACTATTCGAACCCTCGCCGCACGCTTATGCATATGTCTCGCATATGTACCGTTCGGCAGAAGGCGATCTGGCCGACGTGCTCGCAGCCTTGCTTCCGTGTTACTGGCTTTACTACGAAATCGGCGAACGCTTGAAGACCGCAACGCCCGAGGAACCGATTTTCCAGAAATGGATCGGCACATACGGCTCCGAATGGTTCGGGGAACTGGTGAATGAACAAATCGAACGGATGGACCGATTGGCAGAAGGATTGCCGGAAGAGCGGCGTAAGGAATTGAAAACGCGCTTCAGAAGAAGCAGTTATTATGAATGGCAGTTCTGGCAGCAGGCGTGGACAATGGAAACTTGGGAGCTGCCGGCTCAAAAGGAGAGTGTTCGCCATGATTAGGGAATTGCGCGCAAAAAAACCATTGATTCATTGCATCACCAATCACGTCGTCTCGAACTTTCAGGCAAACGGCCTACTCGCACTCGGCGTCTCGCCGGTCATGGGCGACGAACAGCAGGAAGTGGCCGAACTCACGGGACACGCCGATGCCCTATCGCTCAATATCGGAACGATTACGGAACGCTCATTTGAAAGCATGCTCATCGCAGGACGCGCGGCGATGGAAAAAGGCATCCCGGTCGTGCTCGATCCGGTCGGTGCCGGCGCGACGAGCTACCGGTTGCAGGCAGTGAAGCGATTGCTTGCGGAACTCGACATCACACTGCTCCGCTGCAATGCCGGTGAACTCGCGGCCATTGCGGGAGCGGACTGGCAAGCGCGCGGCGTCGATGCCGGGGAAGGCCAAGTGGATTTGGAAACAATCGCCAAACAAGTGGCCGATGAACATCAAACGCTGGTCGCGGTGACGGGGAGCCGTGATTTGGTGACGGACGGTGAACGCACCGAGCACATTACAGGCGGAGACCCGATGATGGCGTCGGTCACTGGAATGGGTTGTTTGCTCAGTGCGGTGCTTGCCGCATTCTTGACCGACGAAGAATCTGCCCCGCTTGATGCGCTTGCGTATGGCTTGCAGATGTATGCGAATGCAGGAAGCCGCGCGTCGAAAGTCGCCTTGAACCCGGGAACATTCCAAATGGCCTTTTTGGACGAACTATCGAAACGACAGGAGGCGGCACTTTATGGACGCTAAAGCGCAAGTACTGACAATCGCGGGATCCGATTCGGGCGGAGGAGCGGGCATACAAGCAGATTTGAAAACCTTCCAGGAACTCGGCGCATTCGGCTGCTCGGCGGTAACGGCGGTGACCGCCCAAAACACATTGGGCGTTCACGGCATTTACCCGATGGACCGAAAAGCGGTCAAAGAACAGCTCGATGCCATCGGGACGGACTTCGACATCCGCGCGCTCAAGACCGGCATGCTGTTTGACGCCGGCATCATCGAAGAAACGGCACAAGGCATCCAGCGCCACGGCTGGGAAAACCTCGTCATCGATCCCGTCATGATCGCCAAAGGCGGCGCTTCTTTATTGCAGCAGGAAGCGGTCGAAGCAATCAAAACGATGCTTGTGCCGCTCGCTGCCATCATCACGCCGAATATCCCGGAAGCAGAAGTGTTAAGCGGCATGGACATCACAGACGATGCCTCACGCAGACAGGCAGCGGAAGCGATTTTATCGATCGGTGCTAAAGCCGTCATCATCAAAGGTGGCCACAGCAGTGACCCTGACGTTGCGGAAGACTTTTATTTGGATCGTCAAGGCACGGTGATCTTGCTGCGCTCAGAACGTCTCCAGACCCAACAGACGCACGGGACGGGCTGCACTTTTTCAGCGGCGCTGACAGCCGAACTCGGCAAAGGCAAATCGGTAGAAGAAGCCTTATTCACCGCAAAAGAATTCATCCAGGCAGCTCTAGCGTATCCGCTTCACATCGGCCATGGCCACGGCCCGACGCACCATGCAGCCTATAAGGAATCATCAGTAAAGGAGGTTGTTCATCTTGTTCGGGAATCCAGCGATTTATTTTCTAATGGGTACGACAAACGCCGGTACTAAAGAGCCGCTCGCGCTGCTTGAAGAAGCGCTTCAAGGGGGCATCACCCATTTCCAGCTGCGCGAAAAAGGGCGCGGGGCGTTGACGGATGACGCGCTCGTGGAGTTCGCCGCCAAGTGCAAGAGCTTATGCCGTGAATACGCTGTGCCGATGTTCGTCAATGACGATGTCGACTTGGCTTGCGCAATCGAAGCGGACGGCATCCATATCGGGCAGGACGATATGGATTGCGGGGCAGTGAGGAAGCGGATCGGCGCATCGATGGCGCTCGGTGTTTCGGTGCATTCGGTCAAGGAAGCGAACGAAGCGCTGACATGCGGCGCCACCTATCTCGGGATGGGGCCGGTGTTCGGAACGCGCACGAAAAGCGATGCAAAACCGCCTGCGGGTGTCGCAGAAATTGTTCGAGTGAAAGCTCAATACCCGAATGTGCCGGTCATCGGCATCGGCGGCATCGAACCGGGCAACGCCGAAATGGTCTGGCGGGCAGGCGTGTCGGGCATCGCCGTCATTTCTTCCATCGCACAGGCCCAGGATGTGGCAGGGCAAATCGAACGCTTCAAACAATCGATTCCGGGGAGGCGTGTCGGATGAACACGAGAAAACTCGTCCTTATGGCGATGTTCGTCGCACTTGCCGTCGCCGGCTCCGCGTTCGTCTGGTTCCCGGCAGGCATTGCGCGTGCATATCCGGTGCAGCATGCGATCAATGTTATCGCGGCGGTCGTCTTCGGGCCAGGGCCTGCGGTGGTCATTGCCTTATTGACCGGCGCCGTTCGCGTCTTGACGGGGACCGGCTCGCTGCTCGCGTTTCCGGGAGGCATGGTCGGCGCGTTGCTTGCCGGTGTCTTTTACCGCTACAGCGGACGTCTCGGGTTTGCGGCAGCTGGTGAGATTCTTGGCACCGGCATCATCGCCTCGCTCGTCGCGGTGCCTTATGCACGCGTTCTGATGGGAACCGAAGTCGGCGCTTTGTTCTTCATGCCGCCATTTCTCGTATCGAGCATCAGCGGGGCAGTGCTTGGCGTCATATTGATGTACCGTTTGGAGAAAACGAAAAGCAGTAAATTATTGGCGTAAAAGAAAGAGTTAGAAAACCGCATTTTCCGAAGCTTATCGCTCGCTTTCCGTGGGCTCGCGCCCAAGCCTCCTCAGTCGCTTTGAAACCCTTGTGCTCCCACATCTGCGTAGCAGATGCGTCGCAAATGAATGTTCTCAGCTAAGCTTCGCCCATTCATTCCTTGCGGGGTCTCGGTCGTCTCGCTGATCCACTGGAAAGATAAGGTCGACCTATGGGAGACATTATCTTTGCGAAAGTAATGCGCAGCATTATTGAGCAGAAGGGTTTACGAGCGAACGCTTCTCCAAATACTTAGATAGATCATTGATTTTTGAATGTCGAGAAGATGATCCCATTCTAATTCATGAACTTATTCAACACTCTAATAAGGATTGGCTTACAAAGCCGATCCTTATTTATGTCTATAAATCCTTCTACTTGAACTAAGAAAACGATTATAGTATTATTAGTTTTCATAAAGGGGGTTCGGCTGTGAAAAATCGGATTATACAGGCGTTTATCGAAGAAACGAGAAATAACGGCATCAAATTTACGATGGATGATTTGGCAAAACGGCTGGGCATCAGCAAGCGCACCTTGTACGAGAACTTTTCATCCAAACTGGAAATCCTGGAAACGATCATCGACCAGGCCTTTTCGGAATATGAACAGCGAGCGCACGCCATCCGTGAAGACGATACCCTCGGCTTGCAGGAAAAAATCCATCAACTGATCGTCCTCATCCCGAACCACAATGACTTTTTCGATTTGCGCGTTTTGGAGCAGTTGAAACGCTATTATCCGGAACAATGGCAGCGCGTCGACCGGGAAATGAATCAATGGGACGACTTGAAGCAATTGCTTGAAGAAGGCATGGAAACCGGCCTGATCAAACAACAGAACATCGACTTGTTGATGAAAATGATTTTGAACGTCGTCAATATTACCTTGGACCAACAGTTCTTCTCGGAACAAAGCATTTCCATCAAGGAAGCCGTTGAAACGATGAGTGAATTATTATTGGACGGCTTCGTCAAAAAAGAATAGGAAAAATACTGGCTAACTAAGGCCAGTATTTCTTCGGACTGAAAAAACTAAAAAAACAAATATAGTTTTCAGTGTTTTAAAGAGCTAGGAGGCAATTTAACATGGCACAACAATCTATACATCGTTTGGATAACGAGTCGGTCGGCAAGGCATTCGTCCGTTATTTAGTACCCTCGACCATCGGCATGCTGCTGATGGCCATCAATATCGTCGCGGACGGCATCATGGTCGGCAACCGCCTTGGCCCGGTCGCACTCGGCGGCGTCGGCATCGCGGCACCGGTCTATACCTTATTTGTCGCGATGTCCTTATGGATCGGCATCGGCGGCGCCACGAGATTCTCTGCCCTCATGGGAGCGAAGCGGACAGAGGAGGCACGTGTCGTCTTTTCACATGCGATGGCTTCGATTTTTGCGGTGACGCTTCTCATCGGCCTCGTGGCATTTCCGTTTCGCACGGAGCTCGCTTATTTGCTCGGGGCCAATGCGGAAACCTATCCATTTGTCTCCGATTATTTGTACTTGATGCTGCTGTTCGGCTTCGTCTTCACAATGGAAAATGCCCTCAGCATCATGGTGCGCAATGACGGCAGCCCGAACCTCGCGATGGTGTCGCTCATCACGACGTCTCTTTTGAACATCGGCTTGAATTACGTGTTCTTGTTCGTGTTGGATTTCGGCGTCAAAGGCGCGGCCGCTGCCACCTTGCTCGCTGCATTTGTCGGCATGCTCGTCTTGTGCACGCATTTCTTTAAAAAAGGCAATCAATTGCGCTTTGTCCGGTTCAAGCCGAACCGCAAATTGCTTCTGTTGATACTCGTCATCGGCTTCCCGAGTTTCTTGGCGGAAGTGGGCATGTCGGTGTTCACCATTTCGCATAATAATGTCTTTGAACGCCTGGCAGGAACGGAAGGTGTTGCGGCATTCGCGATTCTCAACTACGTCCACAGCGTCATGCTGCTCGCATTCCTTGGAATGGGTTCGGCCATCCAGCCGCTGGTCAGCTTTTACAGCGGGGCGAAGGACCAGGCGAAGATCAAGAAGACGCTGCAATTGGCGATTGGAACGGCATTTACGGCAGGCTTGCTGTTCTTCCTCTTCGGGCAATTTTTCGCAGCCGCCATCGCCAGCGTATTCGGCGATTTCCCGGACGCTGTCATGGAACTCGCGACGTCCGGCATCCAGCTGTTCTTTATCGCGTACCTGTTCATGGGAGCCAATTTCGTCATGATGACTTATTATCAATCAACCGGCGAAATCCGCATGGCGACATGGATTACTGCGGCGCGTGAAATTGTCGTGCTGTTGATCTTGCTAAGCATCCTGCCAGTGTTTTTTGGCGTCACGGGTGCATGGCTTGCGATTCCCTTATCGGAATTGATTGTTTTGCTGACAATCGTTTACTATCAAATGAGGCAGAAAAAGAAAACACAGTTCACTGCAGATATGACGGCGCAATACAAATAAACCATTTCAACAGCTGAGGGGGATGAGGAGATGCAACTAGCGAAACAATCGTTTCAAGTAAAAGGCTTGGATTATTGCATTCGAAGTGCGGAGATCCAAGATGCAGCGCAGTTGGCGAAAGTCCGTTTGCAGATCGACGGCGAGACGGAAAATATGGACCGCGAGCGGGGAGAAGCTTATTTGGATCGAGAAGCTTTCGAGCGCCTCATCGAAGAAGATGCGAAAAGCCTACGGAATTTATTTCTTGTGGCCGAAGTGGACGGGCACATCGCCGGGTTTTCCAGATGCGAAGGAAACGCGCTGAACCGCACGAAGCATCAAGTGGAGTTCGGTGTCGGAGTGCTCCAGCAATTCTGGGGCTATCGCATCGGCCGCAAGCTGTTGGAGTCATCGATCCACTGGGCGGATGCACAAGCGATCAAAAAGATGAACTTGAAAGTGCTCGAACGCAATGAAAAAGCCATCGAGTTGTATGCACAGTGCGGCTTCGAAGTGGAAGGCGTGCTGAAGATGGACAAGCGCTTAGCAGATGGCAACT
The DNA here is from genome assembly GCF_041320495.1 of Planococcus sp. SSTMD024. Lineage (NCBI taxonomy): Bacteria > Bacillati > Bacillota > Bacilli > Caryophanales > Caryophanaceae > Planococcus > Planococcus sp. SSTMD024. Next base: position 848,929 of record NZ_JBGGNS010000022.1, read on the forward strand.
ATTACGATACCGTAATGATGGGGCGGATCCGCTAATCATAGGATCATAATAAAAGACCGTGTTTACGCTTGGGCGCAGACACGGTCTTTCGTTATTTCCTTGCTTTGATGATAAAGCTTGTCGGGAATTTCTGCGCTTTGTACAGCGAGTAATAGCGGTCCGATACTTCCGCTTCTGTATCCTTCAACTCATGCGGAACATCCGGCTCGACCACTTGCTCGATCTTGAACCCAGCGTTCACCAAGGCGTTTAAATACGTGCTGAACTTGCGCTTTGGAATGGTCATCGGCGCATTCTCGCCTTTAAAATTGGCGTAATGTACGCTGCCTTCATCCTGATAGGAGCCGTTCAATGAAACGAGCCCATCTTCACTTTTCAAGTGGACATAGAGCGGATGATCCCAACTGAAGATGAAGGTCCCGCCAGGCCGCAAATAGGAATAAATCAATTCGAAGGTCCGGTCGAGGTCCACCGTCCAGCCGATCGCATAGATCGAATAGACAATATCGAAATATTGTTCCGGCAGCCCGATGTCTTCTTCCATCGCGGCGCAATAGAGCTGGGCATCCAAACCCTCTAACATCTCTGTTGCCTGTTCGATTTGCTTATCGGACAAATCGACGCCCCATATGTCCTTTGCCCCTTGGCGGTTCATGTAAAGCAAGGAATGGCCGCTGCCACAGCCGATATCGAGCACGTTTTTGCCTTCAATCGGATCAAATAAGCGCAATTCTTCTTCGCTTTGCGAAAAGGGCCCATAGCCAGGCAGTGCATCGACGCCGTTAAAATGGCCGGCGACCGTATTCCAGCTCGTGCGGTTTTGTTTCAAAATGTCTGTGTTCACGTAAATTCCTCCTGTCCTTTAATCATTCTCGGGAAGCTAAAGAATCTCCTGCTTGCTGGACAAAGGAGCAGCGAATAACCCGGGCACGTTAAGGGTAAAGAAAGGCAGACAGCCAACACGAGAAATGAGGGGAATCACATGCCCATGATCTATCACGAAACGTATATTGAAGCACCGATCGAGCGCGTATTTGATTTGGCCAGAAGCATCGAAGTGCACATCGAAACGGTCTCGAACACCAACGAACGCGCCATTGCCGGCACGACAAGCGGCCTGATGAAACTGGGCGACTGGGTGACGTGGAAAGCGACGCATCTCGGCGTCCGCCAAAAGCTCACATCGAAAATCACCGATATGGAGCGCCCGTACCGCTTCAGCGACGCCATGGTAAAAGGCGCTTTTCATTCCTTTCACCACACACATGAATTTACCGAAAGCGGAAGCGGCACGCTGATGAAAGACTGGTTCGTCTACCGGGCGCCGTTTGGGGCCATCGGAAAACTGGCCGATAAATTATTTCTCGAACGCCATATGGAAAAATTCCTATCGACGCGCGCCGCCGAACTGAAGCGCATCGCGGAAAACCGATAAGCACGTAGAAAACCTATCCACATAGTCGCAGCGGATGGGTTTTCTTGTAGGGATTTTAGTTATCCGTAAATTCCAATTTGTGATAACGCAAGGCCTGGTCCAATTTATTGTAGACATCGATTTCGCCGAAGTTGACGCCTAATTGGATTGCGGTCTGGGCGATTTCCGGGCTGATGCCGGCGAGTGCCGTGCGCACGCCGATGATTTTCAAGCCTTCGATCAGCTGGAAGATCTGGTGGGCGACCATCGTATCGATGATCGGCACGCCGGAAAGGTCGATGAACAAACGCTCGATCGATTTCTCATGGCATTGCTGCAAGACTTTCTCGAAGACGATTTTTGCACGGTACGTATTGATCTCGCCGATCAACGGAAGCAATCCACTGTCTTCTGAAAGCAGGATGACCGGTGCGCTCATTTCGACAATCATTTCCTGCTGGGCATTCAAACGGCGTTCGGCCGCTTTCGTATTCTGGTCGATGAACTCCAGGATAATGGCATTCGTCGTGTCGACCACGGCCTGGTTCCAGGCATTCAACTGGGCATGTGAAATGGTTTCTTCCTGTAATACCGCAAATTCTTCGATCAGCTCCAAATATTGCTTTTGCGTACGGAAAAATTCCTTGATGACCGAGTTGAACGGCGTCGACAAATGCGCTTCGTCATTGGCAACGCGCATGATCCACTCATGAAAAATTTCAACGCAATCTTCCTTGTCCTTGCTGAACGCGGAACAGAACAGCTCATGGAACTCATAGTTCTGCTGCTTCAGCTTCTCGATGGCCTGTGGTTCGGTTTCAGCGTAGACGCCACCCGCGGTTTTATCGAGTGTTTTGTACCATTGCTCAGTCAATCCTTTGGTTTTCTCCAGCAAAAAATCCTGTAATTCAATATTTTTGAACATCCGCTTCTTCTCCTCAATTGCACAATCATTCTTTGGTGAAGAATCATGCATGAAATAAATAGTATGATTTCAAACTATCAGTATTATATATACATACTATAGCAGATGAAAAAAATATGCACGAAGTCTTATGCTGGGATAGCGGACAAATCCTATAAGAGTGGAAATTTTTCTTGAAATTACGCCTCGTGCTGCGCTTTCTGTTTTTGGAAAAACGGTTTTCGCTCCAAGACGGGGCCGAGTTGGAACAACAAGATGCCTGTGCTGATCAGTACGACCCCGAGCAGCGATTGCCACGTGAACGGAACTTGCTCGAGCCCGAACCAGCCCGCCGTGTCCCACATCAAGCCGAAGAAAATCTGCGACACCATGACAATCGAGATCGCGCGGCTCGGGCCCAGTGCCTGGACGCCTTGCGTGACGCAGACGACGACTCCGACACCGAGCACGCCGCTGAACCAAAACCACGGCTCTGCCTCGAAACGGAATAAGCCCATGCCGTTAAATGAGAGGCCCGCGATAAACGAACCGACAAATCCAAGAAACAACACAAGTGCGGTCGTCGACCAGACGCTGACGTGTTGTTTCACGTTCGCATTGAATATATTTTGCAGGCAGACAAAGACGCCGCCTGAGAGGGCCAGTATGATGCCAAGAACCATGGGAGTTCCTCCTATTCGTAAATATTATGTCCCGCCTGATCCAACAAGGCGTCCCGGTCGAGCAAATCGATTTTGCCGTTATTGCGTTTGATCCAGCCGGACTGCTCAAACTTTTGGAGCACCCGGTTTAAATGGCGGTAGCTCGTGCCGATCAAGTCCGCCATATCGACAAGCGAAGGCGAATCAAGCCGCGGCTTGTCCGGCGTCATCGACAGCAAATAACTCGCCACGCGCACATCGACGGCGTAGAGCAAATTGAAGTTCAATTCCTGCGCTTTCGTCACGAACTTGCGCGTAATCGTCTCCAATAAAAACTGTTGGAAGGAGGCATTGCCGCTCATTTCATGATCCAGGGCGTGATGGGGAATGCGCAACAGCACCAAATCCGTCACGGCTTCCACCGTATTGATGAACGGGCATTTCTGCACGTATTCAATATCGCCGACAATGTCAAAAGGCGTCTTGAATGCCAGGATCAGCCGCTTGCCTTCCGGCGACAACATGGAAATCTTCAATTTGCCTTCGACAAGCAAGTATAAAGTTTCCGCTGAATCGCCTTGGGAGAACAATCTATGCCCTGCCGCAAAACGCTCGATCTGCATTGAATCGATGACGGCAGCAGGGAATAAATCGGCCAATCCATATTGGTGAAGATACTCGTTAATCGCCTGCATCGTTTTTCCTCCTTACCATTTCAAGACGAGAATGCCCGCAATCATCAGCACCACGCCGACAATTTGCGTCTTTCCGACATTCTTCTTCGCCATATGGAACCAGCCTTTGCCATCGATGACAATCGCCGCGATCAGCTGCGCGATCAGGAACAGGCTAATCGTCAGTGTCACGCCCATGCGATGGATGGCGGTCATATTGCTGAACAAGATGAACGCCGCAAGCAAGCCGCCCGAGGCATATAGCGGGGAAACTTTTTTCAACTGTTTGATCGAGGGGTCTTTTAGCGCCAGAACGATCAAGATCGCCAGCACAAATCCGGTCAGCTGAGTCATCGCCGCCGCTTGCCACGTGCCGATCTGGTCGCTGATCGTCGCGTTCGCCACACTCTGGAAGGTCAGGAAAAACCCGCCCGCCAGTGCAAATAGAATGCCTTTCATCCGGTCCCCCACCTTTCGTTAACTTAAGGATAATGGGCATGGTAAACGGATGGAAGGACATATGTCACTATAGGTGAAAATTTATGTACCTTATCCAATTCGTTAATGCTCTTTTAGATAGATGAATTAAAATAACTAACTATGTTGCTTCCAATATTATGTAGAAATTCCAGAGGCTTATTAGTATAGTAAAAGCACAGAGTTTAACGGTATTGGGACCTAGTAAACGAAAGGGGAATTGCATGAAATTCAGACACATCATTTACTTGACCGGCGCATTTCTCGTATTTGTCTTTTCGACGCTCGCCAGTTGGTATGAAGGCGGACAGCTGCGCGATATCTCTTGGGAATGGAAGTACTCGGCTGTGTTTTCCACTTGGCTGAACGGGCCCGTGAACGAGGCGAGCGACATCTTGGGGATCGACCATTTCGTCTACGCCGCAAAATTCGAGCCGCTTTTTCCTTTATTGATGGCGGCGTCATTCTTATTCATCATCTTCCAGCTATCGGCATGGCTATTGAAAGACCGCAAAACGACGCACATCATTTTCCTGTCGCTGATGGCGGTGGGCTTGCTCTTGATGAGCGCGATATTGCTCAACTCCCCGACAGTCGGGCTCACTTTGTTCTCTGGTTTCTTCGGACTGTCAGGGCTTATGACGCTACTGCTGATCCTGTACCGCAACAACCAAAAATGGCTGCGCAGGACAGCCGACCGGACAAACTGAGAATTCTTAATTTGGAGGTGTTCAAATGGAATGGTTGGTGAGACTCGTTCCAATTCTCATTATCGCAGGGATTGCCTACGGCGCATTTGGGCAAATCAAACAATCCTTCTTCATCGCAAAGTCAGTGCAATGGAATCCGACGAATGCCAAAACGGCAAGGGCCTAAAAAATTACCTTCAATCAAAAAAAAACAGCCTCCGGTTCAAACCATAGAATGGTCTCAACCGGAGGCTGGTTTGGAATTAAAGAAGGAATAGCAATAAGCACAAGCTCACGACAGTGGCGCCGAAAGAGATTTCGATTTTCGTTTCTTTCGCGCTTTCGCGTTTTACCTTGTGCACGACCGACAGGACAAACAGGCTGTAGAGAAACAAGAAGAAATAGAGGATTGCGTATAAAATCCAGCTGCTGTCCGTGATCCAATCGTTCAGAGGCGTGAACACCGCCGCTGAAATGAACACAACGACGGAGAGCGTGAGCAAGAGTCCAGACAACACGTTCATCTTGTTCCATAAAGGATGCGACAAGAAGCGCTCGCTTTTATTACTGTGGAAGACGAAAAACAAATGGATCAAGCTCGTACTCAGCAAGATGAACGTCAGCACAATCAGCATCGAGCTGATGGGCCCTAACGTGAGCGCGTTTCCGATATTGAATGAATAATACTCGGCTAGAACAGCCAGTGCGATCAAGCCGGCCAAAGCCGCCGCTTGATAAATAGTCCATTTTGAAAATAGCATCCAATTCTCCTTTTCGATGGCATTCAAAAATCCGGGTAATGCAAACAGACAGCAAACTATTCGCCAAGTGCGAACCCTGAAATAAAGGCTTGTCATTCGTTTTTCATACCAGCCTGATTAGCTTCTTTAAGAAAATCATAAAAGCTATACCTTACTGTACGGGACAATAAGGAGATGGTTTCGGTAATATAGAAAGAGAGCGGTTGCCGACATCGATATTGTGGCAGATTTTCTACTAAGCCTGTGAACAAGGGCGCGATTGTCCATCTTTGGTGGCATTTGCGCCCCGAAACAGCTATCATAAAATCAACTGATACAAGCCGCATGAACAGAAATTTCATGGGAATAGTCAGCTATCAAGTTATGAACTTACAATTTGCTGAAAGGGGAGTTGAACGGTGGCTTATCAATTAAGAGACAACTTCAAGCTATTTTCGTTGAATTCAAATCAGGAACTAGCTCAGGAGATCGCGGATCATCTCGGCTGTGAGCTGGGCAAAAACTCCATCACCCATTTTAGCGATGGGGAAATCCAGATCCATATCGAAGAAAGCGTACGCGGGGCGGAAGTTTACGTCGTCCAATCGACGTCTCAGCCAGGCCACGAACACGTCATGGAACTATTGATCATGATCGACGCGTTGAAGCGGGCATCGGCAGACTCCATCACAGCGGTCATTCCGTATTACGGATACGCTCGCCAAGACCGCAAAGCCAGTTCACGTGAACCGATCACGGCGAAGCTTGTGGCGAATATGCTGGTGAAAGCAGGTGTGGACCACATCATCACGATGGATTTCCACGCACCGCAAGTACAGGGCTTTTTCAACATCCCGGTCGACCAATTGCTCGGCATCACCGAACTGTCCGAGCATTTCATCAACAAAAAACTCGAAGACGCCATCGTCGTTGCACCGGATAATGGCGGGTTGAGCAGAGCCCGCAGACTCGCGGATCGCTTGGACGTCCCGATCGGCTTTATCGACAAGCGCAAAATGCCGGGCGAATCCGAGACGATGAATATCGTCGGCGATATCAAAGGCAAAAACGCGGTCATCATCGTCGACATCGTCGATACGGCGAAGACCGTTTCCGATGCAGCGAACTTGCTCGTGGAAAATGGCGCGAAAGCGGTCTACGCTTGCTGTACGCATGCCGTATTGTCCGGCGATTCCATTCAACGCATCCAAGACTCCGCGTTGACGGAACTGGTCGTCACCAACACGATCCACGTGCCGAAAGAAAAACGCATCCCGAAAATCACCATTCTCTCTGTTGCGCCATTGCTCGCAGAAGCGATCGAGCACGTGCACAACGAAAAGCCCGTCAGTCCTTTGTTTGAAGGCTGAGAATAGAGAAATGCAGCGAACCCCAACTGAGTGCCAGAATGACGGCACGCGGTTGGGGTTCGTTTTGTTTGTTAATAAAAAAAATTCTGTTGTGTAATCTGGATCATTAAAGTTTGAAAAAGAATGAAAATTATATATAAAAAATTTACATAATTAGTGACTTTTTGTATACACTCACTCTAAACATTATATAATGGAATATGGTACATATCTAAATACATAGGATTGGTGGTCAACAATTAATGGTAAGAAGGTCTAATTTGATGAAAAGAGCAGTAATATTTACAGTATTTTTAATGATGTTCCAGTTAGTTACTGGGATGGTGCCGGTGTTTGCGGAAGGAGGGGACGGGACGCCTCCTAAAGTTCATGAATTGAAAGTAAGTCAAATTGGGGATTCGGTTGGAGATCTAGTCAAAATATCAGGGAAAATCGAAGATGAATTAACTGGAGTAAAATATGCAAGAGTTATTTTTGATTCTCCATCAGGCGAACGCTCACTTACTGTTAATTTAGCTTTTAACGATTCTACTGGTCTGTACGAAGGAGACTATTTAATTGTACCTGAAGATGAAGGTGGAACTTGGCGATTTGATTATGTTTATGTTATTGATAATGCTTCAAATTCAAAGATATATTACCAAGTTAATTCTTCAAGTTCTTTGGATTTCTTCATCAATAATAAAAATGGAGACGGAACTCCACCTGAAGTTTTGAATTTGAATCTTAATACGAATGAATTAAAACCGGGGGACACATTAATAATTAACGGTGAAGTGCAAGATGATTTGTCCGGAGTAAGATATGCTAGAGCTATTTTTGATTCACCGTCAGGAGCACGTTCACTCACTGTTAATTTAGCTATTAATAAATCTACAGGACAGTATACAGGGGAGTATTTAGTCACTCCCGAAGATGAAGGTGGAATTTGGCGATTTAACTATGTTTATGTTATTGATAATGCTTCAAATTCCAAAATATATTATAATATCAACTCGGTGAATTCTCTAGACTTTGAAGTTATTAATCCAAATGGAGATGGGTCACCTCCTGAAGTTCAGGAAGTTAAAATTAGCCCGTCTTCGACGATTGATGCAGGGGAAAATGTGGTAATAAAGGCAGAAGTTTCAGATGATTTATCTGGAGTGAAATATGCTAGAGCTATCTTTGATTCACCTTCAGGTAATCGCTCTATAACAGTTCCTCTAGATTACAATAATGCAAGTGGATTATATGAAGGAACTTATCGAGTATTATCTTCTGATGAAGAAGGAGTGTGGAAGTTCGATTACTTTTACGTGATTGATAATATTTCCAATTCTAAAATTTATTACTCAAATAGTTTAACAGGAAAACTTAATAAGGATTCTTTTATTATAGAGCGAAAGCCTAGTGACATAAATAATCCAATTCTTAATGACCCTAAACTTTCATATGCTTTTACCTCAAAGAGTGAATCATGGGAGAATAAGAAAATTGAAAAAGATATCTATATTGGTCCTAATTCTACTGTTCATATTGAAGGTAACGTGACCATCACAGGAGATGTGTATGTTTACGGGACACTTATCACGCACGGCGGTCTTACAATCGGCGGCACATTGAATGCGAAAACTGTGACGTATGGTTCGACTTCATATGCAGCTCCTGGAGCAGTGCGAGTTGTCGGCGGAGTGAACTCGATTCGCTCGACTAGTGTGTCGAATCAAGCGTATCCGGTTCCATTCAATATCTACAGCGAAAATCTGACGAATGATATGGACACGGCCGTAATTGAAGGGAAAACTCTGCCATTTTTGGACATGACGATGCAAGGGAATCCTGTTTCACTTGAAGCGGATGGATCGTTCACGGCCACTGCAGATCCGGTAACTTCCGATGGGATCAGCTTCAATTTACGTGATGTTTTCGGAAATAATATGAAAAAAGAAATCTCAGTGACAGATGTTGTGGCACCAGCGAAAGTTCAAAACTTCTCCGTTTCAAAAACAACAGCGACTGAACTCCAAGTATCATGGGATGCGAATTCCGAGCAAGACCTTAACGGATATGAGCTCTATTTGAACGGTGAATTCGTAGAAGCAGTCTCTGCCGATACGCTTGACTATACGTTCGGCAGTCTTGAAGAAGGTACGTCATATGATGCTGCCATCGCAGCAGCTGATTTCAATGACAATGTCGGCGAAACCGTTACAGCGAACGGCACGACTTTGCTTTCGAAACCGGTAGTAGAGCCGATCAGTGACAAAACGATTTCTGTAACCGGACAAGCGGCTGCGGGCACTACTATTTTGATTGCCGCAGGCGAAGAAGAAATCGCTTCAGGTAAAGTGAGTTCAGATGGAAAATTTGCGATTGAAATCCCAGCTCAACAAGCGGGCACTGAACTATCGATCTCAGCAAGCAATGGAGCAGGGGTTGTCAGCGAAAAGACCATAATTACAGTCGAAGACAAAATCGCTCCTGCAGCTCCAAAAGTGGGAACTGTTTCCGATAAAGACACGGTCATTAACGGAACAGCGGAAGCGGGTGCTGCAATCGCAATTAAACTCGGGGACAACACAATTGGAGAGGGCTCAGCTGATGAATCAGGAAACTTCTCCATAGCGATACCGAAACAGCAAGCAGGCGATAAGCTAACGGCCATTGCAACAGATGCAGCTGGGAACGCCAGTGAAGCACTCAACATTTCTGTAGCTGATATGACTGCTCCAAAAGTGCCGACTGTAGAAAAAGTAACGGATAAAATGGTTTCAGTAAAAGGAACTGCAGAAGCAGGCTCTTCAATTAGCGTAAAACAAGGATCAGTGAAAATCGGAACAGCTGCAGCAGATGCACAAGGAAATTATGTGGTCTCCATTGCTAAACAGACGGCTGGAACAGAGTTGAACGTAACCGCTACTGATAAAGCAGGGAATGTAAGCGAAGCAGCAATGGCAACAGTTCTGGATGGCACTGCTCCATCTGCCCCTTCAGTAGAAGAAGTCACTGATAAATCGACTATAGTATCTGGAACTGCAGAAGCAAGCTCGAGTGTTTCGGTGAAGACTGGATCAAATGAACTTGCCAAGACAACTGCAGATAAAGAAGGTAATTTCAAAGTAAGCATTGCAAAACAAAAAGCAGGAACTAAATTGATCATCACGGCGACTGATACAGCCGGAAATACGAGTGAAGCGACAGAAATTACAATTTCAGACGTAACCGCTCCTGAAATCCCATCTGTAAACCCAGTGACGCATAAGACAACTGAAATTACAGGTTCCGCAGAAGCACTCGGCAAAGTGTCAGTATTCAAAGATTCAAAAGTCATTGCGAGCGGAACAACAGCGGAAGATGGAAGTTACCGAATCACGATCGATCCACAACCAGTCGATACAAAACTAGAAGTGACCGTGGCAGATCAAGCAGGAAACGTAAGTGGAAAAGCGAGCGTACTGGTAGAGAAAGCTGCACCGGAAGAAACGACGCGAATTTCCGGAACGAGCCGTTACGGCACAGCCATCGCCATTTCCAAAGAAGGTTGGGAAACCGCTGATACCGTCGTACTTGCAACTGCGGGTGATTTCCCCGATGCACTAGCAGGCGGTCCATTGGCATTCCAAGAAGATGCCCCGATCCTATTGACGCGGACAGGGAATTTAACAGATGAAACCAAAGCAGAAATTGAACGGCTTGGCGCTGAAAAGGTAATTATCCTTGGCAGCAAAGGCGCGGTTTCTTTAGAGGTTGAAGAAGAAGTGAAACAAATGGGCATCACCACTGAGCGAATCGGCGGCAAAAACCGTTTTGATACTGCTGCGTTGATTGCAGACCGCCTGGATTCTGAAGAAGCAGTAGTGGCCTATGGTTTTAACTTTCCCGACGTGTTGTCCGTATCGGCATATGCAGCGAAAAACGGCATTCCAATTTTATTGACACGTACAAACAAACTGCCGGTTGAAACGGCAGCAGCACTGGAAGCAGCTTCGAAAACCCATGTCATCGGCAGCACCGGTGCAGTAGGAGAAGCGGTGTTCAACACGCTGCCGAACCCAACTCGCTACGGCGGCAAGAGCCGTTACGACACAGGGTTTGAAGTAAACAATAAGCTTAAAATGGGCACAGAAAAAGCCTTTATCGCAACGGGATTAAACTTCCCGGATGCGCTGGCAGGATCGGTTCTTGCAGCGAAATACGACGCGCCGATTTTGTTGGTAAAAGAACAAGTGATTCCAGATGCGACAGCCGAACAATTGAATGCTTATGAAGCGTACTCAATTTTCGGCGGCACCGGTGCAGTCGGCGAGATTGTACGGGAACAATTGGACCAGCAATTGAAGAATTAAAAGCCAAACAGCGGATAATCCCTAGGGATACCCGCTGTTTTTCTCTGTAAAAAACGAACCGCTGCAAAAGCTTAGTGTGTTAGAGTGAAAATATGGAAATTCCGTAAAGATAAATACATTTATCTATTTGTTTCAAAATGAAGCGAATTTATAACTCCTGCTTCATTGAGCTGACTACAAATAAAAACGAAACGCTTTTACATTTGCAACAGTATATATAATTACCCATCAAAAATAAGGAGGAAAAGAAAATGAAAAGATTTTTCTATTACTTCATCTGGAGCATCGCCATCATCTTTATTGTGTATGCAGGGTTACAGCTTCAACAAGTATTGGATGAGAGGGCAGCTGCAGCATTTAACCCTACTCCACTTTGGATTTATGTCGTTATTTTTCCTGTTATCATCGGCCTGTTATTGCGGACGCCCAAATTCATGCTGGAAAGAAAAGAAAGCCGGATCGGCGGTTTCGATTGGAGTAAATTCTTAGCGGTCGGCGTGCCGGCATTCATCGTACTAGCTTTATCTATTTTGCCTTTATTGCCTATTGGAAATCTGATTTTTTCTGATGAAATCTATGTTCAAATTGACATGCTTCTTTTTAGCAGCACTACAGCACAAACAATCGCGGGTCTCGTCTTCGGCTATACATTACTCGACAGCTTCAAGAGCGAAGAGCGGGGGTTCCAGGAATCGACTTCCGACCTGTTCAACGCGGTGATGAGGTTTACGCCTAAGTAAGCGGATGCCGAATGAAAGAATATCAGTTTAAACTTTGCAAGGGGTGGATTTGTGTGAGGAAAAGCCTGAAGTTCATTTTCGTACTTCTATTGATTTTCGCCATGTCAGGCTGCTTTGCAGAAGATTACGATGTCGGTGTGCCGAGAGCGTATTTACTGGCAGATGATGGCTTGCGGGGCCAACCTGTGCAATTAACAGAAGCCAATCTCAGTTGGAGTTCGTCGAGTGGGGAAGTAACGGAAACGATCGAGGACATCGAAGAATTCGGCTTATCGCAAGAGACTACCGCAGTCTCCCCAAACCAGCCGGCTTCTTTGGATTTCAAGGAGAATGAAGAAAACGGCGGGGACATTTGGACAGATCCGACAATCACGGCTTCTTTGTGGCAAGATGGCGAGGAAACGAAGCTTGAATTAAACGAGTCGAGAGAATTCCGCTTTCCGCAAACCGAAGGGAATTATGCTTTAGCAGTGGAATTTATTGATCGGGATAATGAAGCCCAATATGCAGGAAATATCGTCATCGAAGAAACACCGGGGCAGAAGGCCGGACAGCTGCCAAAGTACAGCTATATGGAAATGCCTTTGATTACAAAGACAGATTCCACCGAACAAAATGGCGAGATATTCGACCATAGCTATTCCCAAGTATGCTGGAACAATTGTGGTGCTGACAGCAGCTATGAGGTTCCAGACGTTCATTCCGGAAATGCAGAAGCGGGGGATAGAATTGTGGTTGACTGGGGAATGATGGATCCAAGTCCGAGTGAAGTGAAGGTGATCGAGATAAACAGTGACGGAGAAGAAGTAAGCGAACAGGCCGTCGCGGCAGACAGTTCTACAGTAACCATTGAAGTGAATGAACAGGAGCTTGGAAAACAATATTCAATTCAATACTTATGGCGGGACGGGGAAGAACCGCTCGGCCACAGCAGCTTGGATTTCAAGCTGGAATAAGCTGCTCTGGATACTCACTGCATAGGGATGAGGCGACTTGTTTAGCTTCTATTGGCGGACTGGTCTTCTCTCCGTTTATCGGCATTTTGAGCATTGAAGACTCGAGAAATCCCGAAGCATTGTTCAGTCGAGTAAGGAAAGTGAATATAACCTAAGTACAGTTAAGTTGCATTCGCTTAGTCTTAATAAAAGGTTTGAATCAACATTTTAGGGAATAAATTTAGAGTAACGTGAAAAAAGGAGGGAAGAAAATGCCCACCTGCCAAAATTGTGGCAATAGATGGAGTTTGAAAGACACTTTTAAAGCCGCGTTTAAATTCAACGGTAATACCGGACAAAAATGTGCTCATTGCGGGGAAACACAATACGTCTCAAAAAAATCAAGAAACCAAACAGGGATTTTAGCAATAATTGCTTTCCTAGCTGTAGTCTTGATTCGTCCTTTGCTCAATCAAGATGTCAGCACTTCATTGCTCTTGGCAATGCCCATAGTCGGTGTGTTAGTGATTGCGATTATTTATCTTATAAAATTGTCCAACACCCCAGAGACCGTTCGTTGAAAATCATCGAAATACCACGCTGCGATCAAAAGAAAGCGACCAAACTATCGTAAGAATCGAATTTCTTGTTTAGACCAACTTTAAAAAGCTGGTCTTTTATTTTGAAATTGAATGTAACTTAATATGAAGTAAGCTACATTCAAATCCAGTGTTAAACCCACTGTTTATTCAATAAATTTAAAAGGAGATGGACATTGAAAACTCTCTCTGAAAAATTTATTTTTTATTTAATAACCCTGTTTATTTTCTTTTTACTTTTTAAAATTGTTGCCTGGTTAGAGAATGCGTATATCCCATTGAATACTCAAACTCAATTGATCTCTGGCATTATTATTCTGCCTGCTATTGTTATTCTTTCCTTTGTTTTATCCAGTTTACTTTATAAAAGCTTTAAAGAATCCAAGTGAATGTGAATGTAACTTGCTAGTAATTGAGTTGCATTCGGTTATTGGAACTTGTGAAAAGAGGGGTAATTCATATAAATATGTACCCGAAAATTTGGCGAAGATCAGAAGTGGAGGAAGTGAGCCATAATCATGTTAAAAGTTGTTTTGCCTCTGCTAATTTTAAGTATAGGTTTGGCCGCGGCTTACATTTGGAGTAGAGACAAGTCACAGAAAAAGAAGCAGATTGCATGGGGGATTACTTTGATAGTTGTGGTTGCACCGTTTTTTTCTTGGCTTGTTGGAGGGGTTTATGCAACATTTGGATCTGTTGAAACTACCGGATGGGCAGAGGTCGTCTATCCACTGTTTATTTTTCCTGTGATAGGCCTCATTGGAATTTGGCACTTGGTAAAAGGGATTCTTAATAAAGAAAAAGCAACCTAGTTTTTGAATGTAACTTATTGCAAATTAAGTCGTATCCAGTTTATTGCTGCCATAAATGTATTCCATGTTTAAGAGGGATATGTTACTTTCTGCTCCGCCGATACCAGTTGCATGAAATTCGAAGCCAATCACGTGTAACGGGCTCATCATGAGGGAAGAAGAATAGAAACACGGGACAGTCAGGAGTGCATTTATGAAATACGCTAGACGCATCGCTTTTGGGTTAGTAGTTGTTCTCTTTGTCTACTCACTCGTTTACAATTTACTTGCTGAAGAGTTCAACTGGCCATGGGTCATTGTGATGGCCATTATCATGATTTGGGTCGCTTTCGTCTTTATCGTTGGGATGCCTGGAAGAAGAAAAAAGCAACTGAAAATTGATTGAAGGAAAAGGACGGTCTTGAAAAAGGCGGTTCTTTTATTGATTCAAATGCAGTTTAATAGCAAGTAAGTTACATTCAATTCCTTAGAAAAAATACATTCAACACCTTGTTCAGTAAGGCTTTGAAGCTTCAAACTCAATAAGATAGAATCTTCTATTTTATGTGAAAGTTGAACTTAAACCTAAGGGGTTTTAGGATCTCATCTTCTCATAAAACACTAGACACACTCCTATCACAAATTTACAGAAATATCAGACTTAATGAGTGCCTAGCATTGATAAAACATCCTAAAAATATTATAATTCTTATAAGTAAACGCTTCCATTTAATGTGAAATAGAAGGTGCCATTCAATGATTTAGATGATGGAAGGGGTTGCGGGGGAAATAGTTATGGTGATGCGGCAATATAAAATTCTGCTTTTACCAAAAGGAGAATGAGAGAAATGACAAAGATGGAGTTACCGCGGGGGAAAAGTTACATTCGGCTCGACCAGATCAGCCAGGAAGATATCGACAACTTGATTTTAAGGGTCAACAGCTGTACGTGGCGGCAAACCTTTCACATCCAACCGGTGTCTGGGCTGCTCAATGACCCGAACGGTTTCTGTTTTTACAACGGCGAGTTCCACTTGTATTATCAATGGCACCCGCTAGGCCCGTTCCATGGCCTGAAGTATTGGTATCACACCAAATCGACAGACCTCGTAAACTGGGAGAATGTCGGGATTGCCATCAAGCCGGACGAGTATTTTGACAGCCATGGTGCCTATTCGGGAAGCGCGGTGGAACATGACGGGCAATTATACTTGTTATATACCGGCAATACGCGGGATGAGAATCTCGTGAGACGCCCTTATCTCTGCATCGCGCTCATGGATGATGAAGGAAACATCATCAAATCGAAAAAATCCGTGCTCGATAAAGTGCCGGAGGGCTATACCGAGCATTTCCGCGATCCGAAATTATGGAAAGTGGACGACCGGTATTATGCGGTCATCGGCGCGCAGCGAACCGATGAAACGGGGGCTGTCTGTTTATTGAGTTCATCCGATTTAGTGGAATGGAAGTTTGAAGGCGAGCTGGCCACCAACTTGGACAATTTCGGTTTTATGTGGGAATGCCCGGATTATTTCGAGATGGGCGATCGGGGCATCCTGATTTTCTCACCGCAAGGGCTGGAGGCAGAGGGGGATCTTTACCAGAATATTTACCAGGCCGGTTATGTGCTGGGCGAGAAAATCGATTTGGAGCGGCGGGAATTGATTCACGGGGATTTTATCGAACTCGACCGCGGATTTGATTTTTATGCCCCGCATACGATGAAGGATCCGAGCGGCAGACGGCTCATGGTCGCCTGGATGGGCCTGCCGGAAATCGAGTACCCGACCGACATCAACGGATGGGCCAATTGCTTGACCATCCTCCGGGAATTATCGCTTCGGGACGGGAAAATCATCCAGACGCCGATTGCGGAACTGCAAACACTCCGCAAGAACAAAACCGAAGCACAAGGTGAACTTATGGACGAAACAAAAGTGGTGGAGGGATTCTCCGGTGTTACGTACGAGCTTATTTGTGAGTTTGAACAAGGGGACACCGTGGAATACGGCATCGAATTCCGCGCGAGCGATACAGAAAAAACGGTGATCAAATTTGATGCCGCCGAAGGAAAAGTGATCATGGACCGTGCGGCATCGGGCAAGGTGATCGGCAGCAAGCATGGCACCGAACGGAAATGCCGGATTGACGGGGATGTATATAAGTTTCATCTGTTCGTCGATTCATCGTCCGTGGAGATCTTCGTCAACGACGGGGAAGAAGTGTTTACCGCACGGATCTTCCCGGATATTAGAAGCCAGGAAATCCGGTTTTTTGCGACAGGCGGCCGCGCTGCGTTCAAAGCGGTGAAGTGGGATTATTGATGACCGAAAGCAGGAAAAGGGAGAGGTGCCGAATGGGAAACTTGTTCTCGATTGGCGAAATACTGATCGATTTTATTCCCCATCAAAAAGGCATCGCCTTAAAAGATGTGGATTCGTTTACACGAGTGCCTGGCGGTGCGCCTGCGAACGTGGCAGCGGCGGTTGCGAAGTTTGGGGGCACCGCTTCACTCATCACCAAAGTGGGGCAAGATGCCTTTGGTGATTTTCTGCTGGAACGGCTGGCCGAGGCGGGCGTGAAAATCGATAAGATTCCGCGCACAAAAGAAGCGAATACCGGGCTTGCTTTCGTCTCGTTGCGCGAAGACGGGGAGCGGGACTTTTCGTTTTACCGGAACCCTTCTGCGGATTTGCTTCTCGAACCCTCAGAAGTCGATGCCGGCTGGTTCGGGCAAGGCGATGTGCTGCATTTCGGTTCGGTCGATTTAGTCGACAGCCCGATGAAAAAAGCACACGTAAAAGCGATCGGGGCTGCCAAGAGGCACGGCGCGATCATCAGTTTTGATCCCAATGTGCGCTTGCCGCTTTGGGACAATCCGAAGCAATGCCGGGAGACCATTCAGGAATTCATTCCGACGGCGCATCTCCTCAAAGTTTCCGATGACGAACTGGAATTCATCACCGGCATAGCGGACCAGTCCATCGCCATTGCCTCTTTGTTTACAGGGGATGTATTGGCAGTGGTGTTGACAAAAGGCGCAAAGGGTGCCGATCTGTACGTGCAAAACGAAAAATATTCATCGCCGGGATATTCGGTAAAAGTCGAAGATACGACGGGAGCGGGCGATGCGTTCACCGGCGCTTTCCTGTACCAATTATTGAATTTGGGCACGGGGCAAGACAATCTGGAAGCGCTATTAAGTGAGCATCACGAGCAGCTGCTGGCTTTTGCAAACGCCAGCGGGGCGCTGTCCACTACTGGAAAAGGAGCCATTTCTTCGCTTCCGACGAAAGAACAAGTCTTGGAGTTAATGAATTAAAACCGCCAAATGTCCATACGTTTTAGCAAACAACTTTATAAATACTGCAAACAACCTTATAAATACCGCAAACAACCTTATAAGAACTGCAAACAACCTTATAAGTACCGCAAGCAAAAAAACCATTCCAAAATCAGTCGATTTTGGAATGGTTTTTTTAATTGATTATGCGAAGCCTAACAACTTCATGATGCTCAAAATCAGGATGCCGATTACGCCAAAGTCTGAGTCGCCAAAGGTCGTTCCGGTAAATCCGATATCGCCCATCAACACCAATAGGATGGCCGGGATAAAGCTGATGATCAATCCGTTGGCAAATGCGCCCGCCATGGCACCGCGCCTTCCGCCTGTGATGTTGCCGAAGACGCCGGCTGCGGCTCCCGTGAAGAAATGCGGGACCAGGCCAGGAACGATCACGCTCAATCCGAGAACGGGAAGGATGAACATCGCCAACAATCCAGCGAAGAAGCTGAACAGGAAACCGATGATGACGGCATTTGGCGCAAAGGGGAAGACCGTTGGAACATCCAATGCCGGTTTGGTATTGGGCACCAATTTATCAGCGATTCCCTGGAAAGCAGGCACGATTTCAGCAATCAGCATTCGAACACCCGCCAGGATGATAAAGACGCCTGCTGCAAACGTGATCGCTTGGATGAACGAGAAGACCAAGAAATTCGAACCGCCTGATAGGGTCGTTTCAATATAGTCCTGTCCGGCAAACAAAGCGACAACGAGGAAGAACAACACCATCGTCAACGAAACGGCTACAGACGTGTCTCTCAAAAAGCCCAGTGATTTAGGGACTTTGATCTCTTCCGTCGTTTTTTCTTTATTGCCGACCCATTTGCCGACATTGGCAGAAACGAAATAGCCAATCGAGCCGAAATGCCCGACAGCAAAATCGTCGCTGCCCGTAATTTGACGCACATACGGCTGCAACAGTGCTGGAAACAGCACCATGCAAAGCCCCAGGATAATAGATCCGACAATGATCAATGAAGCGCCTTCGAGTCCGCCGACTGACAAAGTGACGGCGAGCAGGCAGGCCATAAACAAGGTATGGTGGCCTGTCAGGAAAATGAATTTAAACGGCGTAATGCGTGCCAAAACAATATTGGTGATCATTCCGAATACCATGATCAAGGCAGTCGACGTGCCGAACTCGCTTTGTGCAGCAGCGACAATCGCTTCATTGTTCGGGATGACGCCTTGCACGTTGAATGCATAGTCGAACATTTTCCCGAAGATGTCCAGCGAGCCGATCAAGACGGTCGCGCCGGCTCCGATAATTAGAAAGCCCATTATTGTCTTTAATGTGCCCGATACGACGTCCGCACTGCTTTTGCGCTGCAGCAATAAGCCCACGAGCGCAAACACGCCGATGAGAATGGCCGGTTCACCCAAGATGTCGTTCATGATTATTTGTAACATAGCATTTCCCCCTTTACGCCAGACTTATGCTAAATGAGGCTCTAGTTTGGATTTGATTTCCGGAATGCTCATCATGTTCTCTAAGTTAATGATGGTTCTGTTTCCGTCTTCCAATTGGCTCATGATATCGGCAGCCCCGATAAAGATATCCGCTTGCACCGATTTGGCTGAAGTCAGGTCGGTATGGTCCACTTCCGCTGTTTTCCCCAATTCGTTCAGCGCTTTCTTGACATTCAATTCCATAATAAAGCTGCTTCCTAATCCGTTTCCGCACACTACCATGATTTTCATTCTGTTTCCTCCTTAGAATATGTTTGGATGATCTCCAATAATTGTTCTTTGTCCGTGGCTTCGAGCATTCGGTCGATATTGGCTGGATCGTTCAGTAAACTGGTCAGTTGGATCAAGGCACGCAGATGTGAGTCGCTGTCCGCTGCCGCCAGGACGATAATCAATTGAACGGGCTTGTCCGGGGCAAAATCCACTGTCTGATCGAGCTTCAACAAGCTCATCGATAAGGACAGCACGCCTTCTTCAGGGCGTGCGTGCGGGATGGCGACCAGTGGGGTGATGACCACATACGGGCCGTTCTTCTCAATGGATTCGATCATCGCGCTGACATATTGTTCTTTCACTGTCCCTAATTCCACAAGCGGGCTGGCAGCCAGTTGAATCGCTTCTTGCCAAGTGGCAACCTGTTGTTTTAATTGAAGTGTTTGAGTCGTCAGTAATTCTCCTAACACGGGTTTTTCTGCCTCCTTTACTGCATATCTGTGTGTCCCGGATGCTTGCGAATACAAAGCGGCCTGCAGTTCCTTTTCCAATTGCTTCGGGTCGTGGATTGTTGCGTATTGGGAAATGAGCTTCATCAATCCATCAACATCCGAGTCCGGAACTGCGTAACCGTAGAGTTCCTGCATCACTTGCTTGTTCAATTTCTGCTTGTCCCGCTCTTCAAGAATGGGGGGAACCACAAATAAAGTGGCCTCGGTATTCAGGAAGACCGAGGAAAATACCAAATCATAGTCCAGTGGATACTCCGCTGTGTCCCGGACAGATAACACATCCAAAAACAGGATGGTCGGAAACAATTCCCGCAGCGTATAGTTGAGGATATTGCTGACGCCGATGCCGTGGGGGCACACGACAATCGCTTTTTTCCGGTCGTCCAAACGGGTTCCTTGCCGCTGAAGCCAGCCGCCGAAATAGATGGTGAAATAGGCAGCTTCGTCTTCCGGCAGCTGCAAATCCAATCCTTTTTCCAGGATCTTGAGGGATTTACGCGTCAAATGATGAAGTTCCGGATAAATCTTGGAAACCCGTTCCATCATCGGATTCACATGGGGAAACCCGTATTTGATGCGGTAAAAAGCCGGTTTGAAATGGACATACAATTGCTCGCACAGCTGGTCTTTGTCTTGAAGGTGGACAAACGTCAGCCGTTCAAACTCTTCCGTGACCTGCTGCAAAAGCTCACGGAACACCTGGTCATCCCGCAGGGGCGAGCGGTCTTTTGTCCGGTTCATGCTGACCAGATGCAAAGTGGCATAGAGTTTTTCCGTCTGGCTCCAGCTGGACTGGAAAGCAGACGTGCTGGCCATGGCGTCGATCAGCGCATATTCTTTTGTTTCAGCAAATGGCAGCCAACTCGGGTCCTGTGCCAATTCTTCTCCTTTGCCGATCAGTTGGTCGGTCGAAAAGAACAGGTAGGCGAGTTCATGGAGCCGGTCATCAGTGAAAGTGATGCCCAATTGCTCTTCAATGTGTTCCAGCTGGTGGTGCACAGCAGAGATGCGTTCTTCAAACCCACTCCAGATGCACTGTGTAATCATTTGGCTGTTTGGGCCATTCAACACTTCATGCAGCAACTGCTCGATCACGAATCGTTTCGTCCGGCTGTCGCCCGTGATGATGTAACCGGATTGTTTGGAATACTGGATGGACAGTCCCATCTCCTTGGCCATGTCTTTCAAGCGCTGGAGGTCATGTAGTACGGTATTTCGTGAAACGCCTGTGGCCGATTGAAAATGAAAGACGGAGAGCGGTTCTTGGCTCAGCAGGATCATTAAGTAAATGACTTGCTCCCGGTCCTTTTCCGAAAATACATAACTCCGTTTTGTCAGCTTGACGCTGATTTCATCATCTGCAATCTTGTCGGGCAAAAAATAACCGAGTTCTCTTTTGTACTGCACAGGGGCGTAATTATTGAATTGGAGCCAATCATTGACCTTGCCCAAACTGTATTGAATCTGTCTGCGTGTCAGTCCTGTTTGACTTTCAATTTCACTCATCGAAAGAATCGATGAATGCTGCAGGAGCTTTAGTAAACTAGCACTTCTTTCGTCTAGAAACATCCTTATGCGCCTCCCTTGTCTCTACAATATTCGATATATTTGCTGAAATCTATCGTTTCTCAGTCCCAATATTGTTCCTATGGCTGCACAACACTGTACTGTAGTTTGGATAATCAGGCTAGAGAATTTTTCTCGTCCACTAAAAAAAGCTATAGTAAATGAATGTTCGGCGTCGCCTTTCTTCTGTTGTTTTAGTTGTGCAACCAACAACGAAATAGTGAACAGTAAAAGCAATTAATCACGTGATAGGGGAATGGAGGGGAGCAAAAACTTTCTCATCGAATTCTAATCTTTTCCTCAGTTGAAGCTCATTTCAGTTCGTTATTATTATTTTGTAATAACAAAAAGGAGGAATCGTTTTGAAGGATTCATGGATGAAAGCCATTGCAGGAACTGCCATCGTGGGTGGCATTGGCGGAGCGTCTGTTGTCGGGGCATCTGCATTAAACATGGCCGGTACGCCAAAAGTAAGTGCTGAGGAAGCTTTGCAGGAAGTGTTCACTCAAGTGGAGGGAACGGTACAGGAAGTGGAGTTGTCGTTAGAAGACAATCGCTTTTATGAAGTCGAAGTGGAAAGTTCAAGCCGTGAATATGAGTTCATGATCGACGCCGCTTCCGGTGAATTTTTGCAGCAAGCTCCTGATGAAGAAGCTTCTACTGGTCATGAAATTAACCGGCCGGTAGATGCCACCAACTACGCAGAATACGCGATGATTGAAAAGAAAGTCGATACGGATTCACTTACGTACCATTTGGCCACAGACAATCCAGGAAACCGGATCTTATTTCTGGTGAATGAAGCCGGTGACAAGCAGTTCAAGACCATTTTTCTAAAGCATAATCAAGAATTGGAAATCATCGACTTGGATAGCGGCAAACGCGTCTACCAAGGAAATATTTAAATTTGGCGAGAATCAAGAACGAGGAAAGAGATTCAGTTGAGTTCGTTCTTTCATCTCCAGATAATAACGAAGATACGAAAACGAAGACGCAAAAAACCCGCAAACCTGTGTTTGTTCACACAGAGATTTGCGGGTTTTCTTATCTTATTCTTTTAAGAAATCCTTATCCAAATAACGAGGGTTCGGGTAATCATAGAAGCCTTTGCCGTTCTGGATGCCCATGCGGCCTTTGTCGAGGAATTCCGTTTTCAAATAGTCCGCGACTTTTGCCGCTTCTGCGTCGCCGGCGTTCGCCTTGGCGACGGACAAATGATACGGCGTGTTGATGCCGATGACGTCCAAAATCGCGAATGGCCCTCTTGGTGCGCCGGTTGCGATCATCCACGTCTTATCGACGGTATGCGGATCCGAGATGCCGTTGACGACCAAATACTGCGCGGAATTCAAAAACGGCACGAGCAAGGTATTCAAAATATAGCCCGGCTGTTCTTTCTGGAGCGGCAGGGCAACCATGCCGATCGCTTGGGAAAACGCGACGACATCGTTAAAGACCGACTCGTCCGTGCCGCCATGTCCCATGATCTCTGCGGTATTGCTGCGCCAGATGTCGTTGGCGAAATGGAGCGCCAAGAATTTCTCGGGCCGTCCCGTGTAGTCCGCGAAAGTGCTCGGCAGCATCGTCGACGTATTCGTCGCAAAGACGGTCTGTTCCGGTGCGACTTTCGCCAAGTTCGTGTAGAAATCCTGTTTGATATCGAGCACTTCAGGCACCGCTTCGATCATCAAATCGGCATCCTTCACCGATTCCCCTAAATCAGTATGAAACGACAGGCGGTCATACGCCGCGTCCAATTGTTCATCTGTCGCTTTCAAATCCTTTTTGAAATGTTTTTTGAGCACTTCGAAGCGTTCTTTTGCGCGCGTCAACGCTTCTTCGTTAATATCGTATACCGCAACATCGAATCCATGATACGCAGATTGAAAAGCGATTTGGCTCCCCAACACGCCGCTTCCTGCAACCGTAACATTCTTGAAATCCATTCCATCCCACTCCCTTTGAATAGATGATGCAAGTCTTGGTGTATTGGCAAAAAAGGATGTTTCTGCCAACAATCTCTAATTCCATAGTAGGGGACTGAAGGGCGTATTGCGAACATTTACTCAGGAAACCAATTTCAACCCGACGGCAGAGCCAAGCACCATCGCGATAAATAGAATGCGCCGCCAGTCTTTTGATTCGTTATAGAACAGCATGCCGATGATCGCACCACCCGATGCCCCGATGCCGGTCCAGATGGCGTATGCCGTTCCCATCGGAAGTGTTTCCATCGCAATCGACAGAAACAAGAAGCTCGCGACAAAGCTGCCGATGAGCATGGCGAGTGATTGCCATTTGCGGTCGTGATGCCATTTATTGATCATCGCGACACCGACCATTTCGAAAATCCCTGCGAATATCAACGAAACCCAAGCCATCACGCTTCACTCCTTTCAGGTGTAGAGTCCGGTGTCACGAGTTTCAAGCCGATGACGCCGAGCAGCAGCACGCCGACAAGTACCAGTTTTGCGGCATTGATGGGTTCATTGAAGAACACAATCTCCGACAAGACTGTTCCCGCCGTCCCGAGCCCGACGAACACCGCATAGACGGTGCCGACCGGCAATTTGTTTCCGGCATCGATCAGCAAGGTGAAGCTGACAGCGATCGCGACGATTGTAATGAGCCAGTCGCCGAGTGAATCCGAGTGCTTTAATCCGACCACCCACGCCACTTCAAACAACGCCGCGATCAATACTTTTCCCCATTGTAGATTCATTGGAATTCCTCCTGTAAATTAAGATAGAAAATAGAGAGCTACTGAAATCGCTGCGGGCGGACGCTTTCCGCGGGCACGGCTTCAGCCGCTTCCCTCGCTGCGCTCAGTCCAGGGTCTTCAGCTCGCGCTGTTCCCGCTGGAGTCGCCGCCCTCCGCTTTTCATCTTGGTTAATAAAGATCATGAAAATAAAAGTAATTTGAATGAAAGTAATTTGACTCTAAGCAAAGGGTTCACGATGTTTTTGTGAAAAGTCTGCTGTTACAACTTAAACTTCATAAAATACTGTTCAAAAATAAAAAGCCCGGGAGAACTGTAAAAACAGTTTCTCCCAGGCTTTTGTCCCTCCGTGTCACAGCGAGTGCTGTGTGTTTTCTCTCGGACCAGGCCAGCCGTGCTGCGGAACCCTAGAAAACTTTTTTTGTAATTCAATTACCTTAGTTATATAAGAAACGGCGCTGAACTTCAAGCGATAAGGGTTCACAGGCTAAGGCCGCCTTTTGTCCATGACGTCTGCAACTTCGTGTGACAACGGGTCTTTTTCTTGCCGCAACCCGTCGATGACATGTTGATAGTCTTCAGGCGCTTGGTTCTGGCTCAGCTTGAATGCAGCTTGGATATCGGTGATGTGGAGCTTGAAGCCGACGATGCCTTTGATGTCTTTTTCGAGCAAATCGGTCGGGAGGGTGTCCCACAAAACCGGCTCGTCGCGGTGCTGTTCGTGCTTCTCGAGCAAGGTCACCAAGTCTTCACGCAGTTCATCTTCCGACAGCAATCGGCCGGTGCCGTACACATGCGCCGACTGATAATTCCACGTCGGGATGTCTTTTTCCTCGTACCAGGAAGACGTGACGTAGGAATGCGGGCCTTGGAAGGTCACCAACACTTCATCCGCTTCTTCGATCGTTTTCCACTGGGGATTGCCGCGTGCAAAATGGCCGCGCAATACATATCCATCTTGTTCTTTTTTTACCTGGAAAGGCAAATGCGTCGCAAGCGGACGGCCTTTTCCAGCAGTGATGATCGTACCGAATGAATGGGCTTCAATGAATTCACGAATCTCTTCCGGGTCATTCACTTTATAGTGTTTTGGAATGTACATGGTATGCCTCCTTATCTCTTTAATACTCTATTCAATAAAAAGCTGATAGGTACACAGAGTGTTGAATAAGTCTAAAATCTACTAAACTTTAAAAAAGTGACTGCGTTTTGACATTTAAAAAAATCAATAATCTAGCCTAGTATTTGGAGAAGCGTTTGCTCGACTCCTGTGGGAGCAGCGAAGCGACGGGTTTGAGAGACCCCGCAGGAACGGAGTGACGAGGAGGCTCGATTCCCGCCCCACGGAAAGCGAGCGATAAGCTTCGGAAAATACGACTTCTTACCTTTCTCGACAGCCTCGAGGTACGAATTAATACATCTTCAAAAAATGGAGTAAAATTGCGCAGACTCCCGCGGGAAATGAATAAGCGAAGGGGAGCTGAGCTTGTTCATTTGCGATGCTCGATCGAAGTGAGAGTTGAGCAACGATGTTCTTGCGATGCTCGAACAAAGTGAGAGTTGAGCAAAGCTTTTCGCAGCAGTTTTACGTAACTTCCTCTATAAACGTTAATGGTTCGCCTCTTTATAGTGTCTTCGTCAAAATCAAATCCGTCTGCTCGTCATCGCCCATGAAGAATGAATGGCTGCCGGTTTCGACAAAGCCTTTTTTCTCGTAGAACGCGCGGGCGTTATCGTTATGCTCCCAGACGCCGAGCCAGATTTTTTCTTTGCCGAGTTCATGTGCCATCTCGAATGCCTGGTTCATCAACACTTTTCCGGCGCCGTTTTTCTGGAATTTCTTCTTGATGTAGATGCGTTCCACTTCCAATGCGTCGCTGCCCATCGGCTCCGTTTGCGCTTCGCCTGTATTGATTTTCAAATAGCCCGCCACTTCACCGTCGACCATCGCGAAATAGAAATGGGAATCGCGAGTCGCGAGCTCTTTCTCGAGCTTCGGTAAATTATAGGCCGCTTCAAGATAGGCGTTCATGTTTTCTTCGCTATTGTGCTCGTCGAAAGTTTCCTTATAGGTGAGAATGCTGATGTCTTGCAGTTGTTGAAGGTCATTTGCTGTGCAGTTTCGTAAGCTTGCCACGTGGATTCGCTCCTTTTGCTCGTTAATAATCGCGCTTCTGGCCTTTTTTGACCGATTCGAAATCGACTTCGACGTTCTTTCGGATGCGGCGCAAATAGCGTTCGATCTCAGCCGCTTCTTGTTCCGTAAAGCCATCGAGTGCGACTGCATTCGAATGCTCGTTTTCCCGGATGATGAAGGGGTAGGCCTGGCGTGCTTTTTCGGTCGGGTAGATCTTTTTGATTTTCTTATTGTCCGGGTCATTCTGTTTTTCAATAAAGCCGTTGCGCTCCAATTTTTGGATCGCCCGGGTCGCGGTGGAGCGGTCGACTTTGATGAGCTCGAGCAATTGCTCCTGGATGATGCCGGGGTTTTCGCAGATGCGGACGAGGTAGAGATATTGCCCTTTCGTCAGCTCGAGCTCTTTGAATTCGATGTTACTGATGGAATCAAGGGCACGGGCAATCATGCCGATTTCACGCAGGATTTCTGCCATAATAGAACTCCTTAATTTATGTTGCAAATGCAACAATAATGGATTATATTGAGTGTACAAGAACCATTCCGGCAATGCAAGAAGGGGGAGCGAAAAAAATGAAATATTTCTTTTATGTCGCAGGCTTGCTATTGTTGTCACTTGGAATCGCGCTGACCATTCTGTCAGACCTCGGCACCTCGCCGTTCGACGCTTTATTGGTCGGGCTTAGCTTCAATGTCGGACTCACAGTTGGCAGCTGGGAAATCATCATCGCCGCCATCATGATCGTCGGCAACGCCATGCTCGGCCGGCAAAAACCCGAACTTCTCGGCATCATGACCGCGGTCATCGTCGGGATCGGCATCGATTTTTGGCTTCATGCATTGAGTGAGGCGATTGTGCCGGTGAGCATCACGAGCCAGGTGCTCTACTTTACAGCGGGTCTCATCGCAGTAGGCGTAGGCACGGCCATTTATCTCCATACGAATTTCGCGCCGATTCCGGTTGACCGCCTGACACTTCTCGTAAAAGAACTGG
This sequence comes from Planococcus sp. SSTMD024, assembly GCF_041320495.1. Taxonomy (NCBI): domain Bacteria; kingdom Bacillati; phylum Bacillota; class Bacilli; order Caryophanales; family Caryophanaceae; genus Planococcus; species Planococcus sp. SSTMD024. The sequence continues at coordinate 876,213 of NZ_JBGGNS010000022.1, forward strand.
CAAAGACCAATCTGTTTTTCTCCAGAACCGCTATTTATTTGATGTTCCTGGCTCTGGCCCTTGTTTTCGGTGGTCCGATCGGCATCGGAACCGTATTGACCGTCTGTTTCGGCGGGCTTATCTTGAACGCCATTATGCCTGTGACGGCGAAGACTTTGGATCGTGTGTTGCTGCCGAAACGACCGCTCACGCCATGATATTAAAATCAACGACTTAATGAATAATAGAGAGCAAGAGATGTAAGAGGAGAACCTAAATTCTTCTCTATTTTTTTATTTTATTTTTGGATTTTTTTGGTATATTTAAAGTAGTAAAGGATTAAACTGAGAAATGGAGGAGTATCTTATGGAGGGATTTATGGGTGGATTTCAATTAGGGTTGGAATTAATGTGGAACATCGCCACAGCGGAACCGCAATTGACTGGGTTTCTGGTCGTCTTTATTTTAGGTGCATTTTCGCTTGCGTTGATTACCAACATTTTAAAAGACCGAAAATTAAAGCGGTCTGGCATGCTGCAAGTAGACCAGATGCAGGGTAAGGAATTCGAAGACTATCTCCGCGTAATATTTGGAGAGCGGGGCTATCACGTACAAATGACGCCGGCCAACGGAGATTACGGCGCTGACCTCATTTTGTCGAAAGCTGGGCGGAGAATCGCAGTTCAAGCGAAACGCTGGAAAAAGAATGTCGGATTGAAAGCCGTACAAGAAGTTTCCACGGCGAAACTGCATTACAAAGTGGATGAATGTTGGGTGGTTACTAATAGCGGCTACACAGAACCGGCAAAAAAGTTGGCAGCTTCCAACGGAGTGAAATTAGTGGACCGTGTGGTGCTTATGAAATGGATGCTGGAAATGAATAAGGAAACTGCCACCAGCAAGGCAACAACTTCGAAAATTAAAGGGGACACCATCAATAAAGAGAAACTATAACTAGCGGAGGAATGGCAATGAATTATATTCAAGATATGCGGCAACTGATCGGCTCGAATTTATTGATGACGGTCGGCTGCGGAATCATTCTGGAACAGGACGGCCAAATTTTGCTTCAGCATCGAAAAGACCGAGACGTCTGGGGGATTCCTGGCGGCGTTATGGAGCCTGGCGAAACTTTTCTCGAGACAGCCATCCGGGAAACACATGAAGAAACCGGCCTCCAAGCTGAGAATTTGCAACTGTTCGGCCTGTATTCAGGGACGGAAGGCTATGCCGAATACCAAAACGGCGACCAGGTCTATAGCGTGCAAATTATTTTTCACTCGCAGCAGTTTTCAGGCGAGCTGATCCAAGAAGGGGCAGAAAGCCATGACCACCGCTTCTTTAGCCCAGGCGAATTGCCAAAAATCAATCCGCACCAAGAGCGTTTTATCGTGGATTGGGTGAACAAGACGAACTTGCCGATTTTAAAATAAGTGCACGGTGAAAGGGAGTGGCAGGGATGAGAGAATATTTGAAAGAAAACAAGGCATACCATCTGTCATTCCTCATCGGCGCCATTATCGCCTTGGTGATAGCGGGTGTTTATGCCGACGGGGCCGGGTACAGTTTAGTCCCTTGGGTGCTCGGCGCATTTTTTGTCGGTGAAATTGGGCGGTACATTGCTTGGCGGTTTGAGCAGAGAGAAGATTAGGAAATACATAAGAACGGCGCAGCTTATTGAAAAAAGCTGCGCCGATTTTTTTACTCCATATTAGAAAGATATCTCCACTTCTTCAAACAAGCTAATGCCAAAATAGCTGTATTTGATGTGGACGGTTTGAATGGCTTCGTCGTGCTTGAGCGTAAGCCCGTAAGTCTCATCGTCTTCAGAAGCGGTCCCGTTGTTCTGCTTTTCCAGGGTTTCAGTAGGGGAGGTTCCGGTTTTAATGGTAGCCTCGTCGATATCGGTGAAGCGGTAAGGCTGCGCCTCTTCAGACTCGAAATCGTCGGTCATAACGAACCCTAGCTCGGGATTGCTCATTTGAATTTTACTTGCGATTGGCTGCTCAAAATCATTAATTGCCACATTCGTCAATTGGATATCTCCCCAGCCGTTATTGCCAAATCCGACAATAACGAAATGCTGATTCTCATCTGAAGCGACCGCGGTCGCTTCGAGAGGCGGGTTGTTCTTCAATAAAATAAACGTCCCGCCGACTATAGTGACAAATACCATTAAACTTAACACCACGATCAAGATCTTCTTGTTCACTTTCCCCAATTCCTTTCGCCAATCCACCTGCTCACCCGAAAAACACTTTATACAAACTATAGGCAATCAACACAATCACCAATAGTAAAATGACCCCGCCGATTTCTTTCAAGCCCATGCCGCGCGTATCGGGCGTGCCGCTTTGTGCGCGGTTGGTCGAGTCGGTGACATTGCTGCCGGCGTGCTCTTTTTGGTCTTTTAGCTGCAGGCGGTCTCGTTGGTCTTCTGGCTTGTTATTTTTGGGCATATCGATTCCTCCCTATATACATTTGGTGTAAATACCTGACACGCTGTCTTCAAACGATGCTAAGCTGCGCAGCCTCTATTAGTTAATTCTTTACCCCAAAACGATTCTGCTTAACTATCTTGTGTTGGAGTCCATAAACAGGTCTATATCTTTACGCAAAATTGTTCGTGATTCACTATGTTCTGTACTAATTATATATGATAAGATTTAATTATCAATATTTTCCATATAAACCAGATTAATTGTAATCCGAAAGGAGGCTGAATCATGGGCCCGGTTGCCATGCTCGCAATGCTGCTTCTTGCCATTGCGTTAGTATATTTCGTGATTAAAGCGATTAAGAAAACGATAGACGGCTTTAAAGAATGAGCAATACATAAATTGTTTCAGGAACGGGAGTGAGAACCATAAAGAAGCTGCTAATCGTACTGATTATTTCAATGCTATTTTTAACAGGCTGCGGAAGATTGGAAGGAACAGTGTCAGAAAAGAAAGAAGCCAGCTTTATCGTTGAAGTCATGTCGGGTGATTCACGGCAAGATCCGATACAAGAGATTTTTCTTACGGATCACACCAAATTCACCGGTGCCGCCAGCTCGTTCGAGGAGCTTGAGGAAGGCGATCGCGTCCAAGTGACCCCGTTTGATACCACTCCGGATATCCCTTATTTTCTGGCATCACGAGTAGCGGTTGAGTGAATGTTGGTGAAACGGGCAGAAACTTATTATGTACCGATTCCAGCGCCGCATGGTAATCTAATAAAAATCAAAAAACAGTGCGATGAAGAGAACAGTAGGTGGCGATTCCTTTTCTTAGAGAGCTCCGGGGTGGTGAAACGGCGCAAAAGGGCGCCAGTGAAGCAAGCCTCTGAGCACCGCATCGGAACCGGACGGGGATGATGCGGCGTCTGCTCCCGTTACCGAGCTCAGGTATAGATCCAATGTACCGAATGAGGCCCATATGGCGACATAGGGGCGAACAGGGGTGGCACCACGACCGGAATCTCGTCCCCAAGACAATTGTCTTGGGGGCGGGATTTTTTTCTTTGCCCAAAAGAAACGGGAAGTGGTGGCGGAGATGAAGAAAATGTGGAAAGACAAAGAGTGGCGGGAACCAGCCGTATTACTCACAGGGATCGGCATCGCGAACTTTGGGGCGTGGGTGTATTTAATCGCCTTGAACTTGATCGTGCTCGATATGACCGGATCGGCGCTTGCGGTTGCGGGGCTTTACATCGTCAAGCCTCTGGCGGCGGTGTTGACGAATTTCTGGTCAGGCAGTATTATCGACCGGGCCAACCAGCGCAAATTGATGATCACGCTCGATGTGTTGCGGGCTGTGCTCATCGCCTTTTTGCCCTTCGCCTCGTCTTTATGGCTCATTTACGCATTCGTGCTGCTCATCAATATGGCGGGCTCGATGTTTGAACCAGCCTCCATGAGCTATATCACCAAACTCATCCCGGAGAAAAACCACCAGCGGTTCAACGCCTTGCGCAGCTTGATCGACTCGGGCGCTTTTCTTATCGGCCCGGCAGTCGCTGGCGTTTTGTTCATGATGGGCACGCCGGTGACCGCCATTTACTTGAATGCACTGGCGCTCGCCGTTTCCGCGCTTATCCTGAGTACCATGCCGAAACTTGAAAACGCAGTATCGGCGGAACTTCCCGAGCGTATGTCCTGGGAAATAATCCGCGCCGACTGGAGAGTGGTCATCGCTTTCAGCAAAAATCATGTCCTCGTCATGACAGTGTTCTTTTTGTTCAGCTGCATGATGGTTATGGCGACAGCGATCGATTCACAAGAAGCGACGTTCTCCAAACGGGTGCTCTGCCTGACAGACGGCGAATACGGATTTCTCGTGAGCGTCGCAGGAGCCGGCATCATTGTGGGTGCAATCGTCAACACCGTCTTCACGAAAAGATTGAGTGTCGCTGCATTGATCGGCGGCGGGTCGGTCATGGTATCCCTCGGCTATCTCGTATACGCGTTTTCGAGCTCCTTCGCGGGAGCCGCAATCGGATTTTTCATCTTGGCGTTTTCACTCGCCTTCGCCAATACCGGATTTCACACCTTCACGCAAAACCATATCCCCGTCGAAGTCATGGGCAGGACCGTCAGCGTCTACGGGCTCTTTGAAGCCTTGCTCATCATCGCAACGACTGCAGTCATCGGGCTTGCCTCGGAATTCGTGACAGTGCAGCCGGTCGTCATCGCTTCAACTGCGGCCATGTTCGGGATATCGGTTTTGTTGCTGGCGGTGAGTTTCAAGCAATCCAAAGAAAGTGGTTCGGCTGAAGTGGCGCTGCCAAGCGAAACGCCAAGCACATAAAAAAGGAAAGGCTTGCCACATTTCCGGCAAGCCTTTCTCGTTACTTATTCTTCATTCTCCAAGTCCTCGATCAATTGCTCCATTTCCGCGATTTCTTTGCGTTGCGCTTCGATGATGTCATCCGCTAATTGCCTCACGCGCGGGTCGGAAATGTTCGCGCGTTCACTCGTCAAAATCGCGATTGAATGGTGGGGGATCATCGCTTTCATCCAGCCGGTATCTTCAATGAGCACTTGGCTGCGCACAAGGTACAGCGATAAGGCGAAAATCAGCGCGCTGCCAGCAAGGATGCCGACATTCGCTTTCTTGTTCTTATACATCGGCCACATGAACAGCAGCATGACGATCGCCATCACGGAGCCCATGATCAAGGCCATGTACAAGCGTGTCTCACTGAAGCTGACGTGCGCAACTTCAAAGACATTCAAATACATCAGCCAATACATGATGAACGTGGATGTCCCGATCATGATTCCGAATTTCAAATAATTATTCATCATCTCTCTCTCCTTTAATATTGGGTTATACGTTACTCTATAGGCGCTAATTCATCTTCTGTGACCCATTTATGGTTGGTCACTTTCTCGCCACTGTCTGTCGTGTTGAAATCGACCATATAGACAGTCGTCTGTTCGGCGGAATCAATCGTCGCCGTCACCCTGTCCATGCCTTTCATATGGTCAGCATCGAGCACGACTTCATCGCCTTCTTGGAAGGGATCGTCGCCGGCATTTTCCAATTCCTCGTGGATGACCCATTTATGGTTCTCGACCGGGTCGCCGCCCCCAGCAGGCGTGTAGCTCACTGCATAGACCGTTGTGTCATAAGCTCCGACGATGGTTGCCTCGGCGTCTCTCATTCCGCTCATGTGGTCGGTCGTGATAATTGCTTGTGTCCCGACAGCATACTTAGGATCTTGCGCTTCCTGTAAATCGTCCGGTACTTCGCCGGAGCCGGAATGGTCCATCATATGGCCGTCGTCGCCGCCCATGTTCTCGTCCATTTGCTCGTTCATGTCACCGGCGTTTTCTTCCATATGCTCATCCATCTGCTCGTCCATATCGGTAGGCGACGGATCCGCATTGCACGCAGACAGCGCCAAAGCAGCCACAACCGACATTGCACCCATCATCATCTTATTCTTAATCATTTTCTTCCCCTCATTTCTTAGTTGTATGCTTCCTGGCTATCAAACAAATATTGAATTAGGCCCTATATGGTTAAGCTACCCCGAAGTTCTGCATAATGTGTGCAGGAAACGTGACAATTTATCGTTTAGTAAAATAATTAAAGTTTCCACGGCAGAAGCAAGCAGTTTTCCCCTTATATGCACAAAAACTCGAAACTTTTCCGTTATAGTTGAATGAAATGCTGTATATAAAGGAATAATATGTTTAATCCAGAACCTGTTATAAAATGATTAAATTTATATTGATGATATGTTGCTGCTTTTAACTCTAATCATAGCATCGTCATAAATTCGATATGTGGAGCAAAACTGCGTAGACTCCCGTGGGAAAGCGAGAAAGACGAGACCCCGCAAGGAATAAGTGAGTGAAGCATTGCTGAACTCATTTATTTGCGACGCATCTGCTGTGCAGATGTGGGAGCACAAGGGTTTCGGAGCGACTGAGGAGGCTCGGCGCTCGCCCACAGGAAAGCGGAGCAGTTTTGAGGAATATACGGTATCATTTTTTGAAAAAAGAGTCGCTGAAAGAGGGAGTATATGTTCAATCGACTGGCATTAAAAATCGGCCTATTGTTTTTCGTCTTCATCGTCAGCATCGAATTGTTCTTGTTTTCAACGCTCTACATCACCTACGTTAACGAACGCGTCGACGAAGTGATGTCGAACTTGCTCGCGAGGGGCAATACCCATAGCGATGTGCTCGAAGACAGCTTCAATGAAACGACCTTGTCCCATGTCGCGATGATGGAATCGTCTTCGGACTTCATTGTCATCATCACGGACGAAAACGGCAACGAATTGACCCATTCCGACCGGATCGAACCGGAAATGCTCGACGTGCTCGGCCATACCGACATCGACCAAGTTCCGGAACAAGGTGAAATCCTCGAGGACAATTGGCAAGATGAGCGCTTTATTGCGACTGACAGCCCGATTACGATCGCTGGCGAGCACCGGGGCCATGTGTTCATGTTTGCGGAAACGAACCACATCAAGGCGATGGTTGACCGCATGAGAAATCAATTCCTTCTCGGCGGTTTGATTTCGGTTCTGCTGACGGTCATCACCATTTTCCTGTTGTCGCGCTTTATTACCTTGCCGCTTATCCGCATGAAAGAAGCGACGGAGCAACTCGGCAAAGGGCAAAGCGACGTGGCGCTTCATATCGAACGCAACGATGAACTCGGCGAACTGGCCAACGCCATCACCCATCTATCCGATGATTTGGGCCGGCTCAAGCAAGAGCGCAACGATTTTCTCGCAAGCATTTCCCATGAACTGCGCACGCCGCTTACCTATATGAAAGGCTATGCCGACATCGCGAGCCGCCCGGGGCTGACCGAACAAGAGCGGGAGGAGTACCTCGCGATCATCCGCGAGGAAACCGGCCATTTGACGAAGCTCATCAAGCAATTATTCGAACTGGCACAACTGGACCACAATCAATTCTCCATCCAAAAAGAACGGGTGCCAATCGATGCGCTATGCCATTCGGTCGCAGCGCTCGTGCGTCCGGCATTCAATGACAAGCACATCACGATCGCAGTCGAATGCGATCCGGAAATCACCGCGTGGATCGACCCGGCACGCTTCCAGCAAGTCTTGCTCAATATCCTCGACAATGCGCGCAAGCATTCCGAGCCGAACACCATCGTCACCTTGCAAGGGCGCCAAGACGAAGACTCCATCTTCATCAGCGTGGCCGACCAAGGCGAAGGCATTCCGGAAAACGACTTGCCGTTTGTCTTCGACCGCCTCTACCGCGTCGACAAATCCAGGTCGAGGCAGTCCGGCGGCAGCGGGCTTGGGCTCGCGATTGCCAAGGAACTGGTCGACTCGCACGGCGGCCAAATCCACATCGATTCTGCGTCAGACCTTGGAACGATGGTCACCATTACATTGAAAAGGGGGGACGGGCGTGCATAAAGTTCTATTGATCGACGATGAGCAGCGCATGCTCGATTTATTGTCCTTGTATTTAACGCCTCATCATTACCAGTGCACGAAAGCGCAAGGGCCGCGGGAAGCGCTGCGCTATTTGGAAACGCAGGCGTTCGACATTGTCCTGCTTGATATCATGATGCCCGAGATGAGCGGTTTTGAGCTATGCGCCAAAATCCGCAGCTTTTCGGATGTGCCGATCATCATGCTGACGGCGCGCGAACAACAGGAAGACATCGTCAAAGGGCTCAAGCTCGGCGCAGATGATTACATCACCAAGCCGTTCAACGAAGAAGAATTGCTCGCCCGCATTGAAGCATTACTCCGGCGGCAGGCACCGAAAAACATCATCGAAGTGGGCGGCTTGAAATGGAACGAAGAACGCTTCGAATTGAGCTATTTGGGCACGCCGATCAAATTGACGCCGAAAGAATTCTTCATGGTCGGGCAATTACTGAAAAACCCCGGCAAAGTGTTTTCGCGCGACCAATTGATTTTGCTCATTTGGGGCTATGACTCGGAAACGGAAGGGCGCACGATCGATTCGCACGTCCGCAATGTCCGGGAGAAAATCCGCCAATCCGGCTTTCCGGTCGACAAGCATTTCTTGACCGTTTGGGGCGTCGGCTATAAATGGTTGAACAAAGCCGAATAAACGCACAAAAGAGCCAGCCGGAAAATATTCCCGCTGGCTTGCTTTGTCTTATGCGATTGAACGGCAAGCCTCTGCACAGTGGTGGCAAGCTTCCGCGCATTTCTTGCAATGGTCGTGCATCTCGGCATGTTTCCGGCATTCTTCGCCGCAAGCCTGGCAGATCTCCGCACACACTTTCGCCAGTTGGGAGACGAAAGGTGAATTGCGCGTGATCGCCTGTTCCAAATACGCGCACATGTCTGCGCATTCCCGGTCGAGACGGATGCATTCCGCCATCATCTTGACATCGTCTTCCTTCAGGCAAGCATCGAAGCAATGGTTGCACGCCGCCATGCAATCGTGCAGCGTTTCGAGCAATTGCTGGTGTTGTTCGTGAGCCATTCCAAAAACCTCCTTATCAAATTTAACTTGTCAGTAAGGAAATTTCCCGCTCGAACTGGAAGTAAACGGAATGTACCGAACTCGATGGAAATTCCATAGAAACTGCACAAATTCCCAAAAGTCGCGACTGGCCGTTCTCGATAATTTCTCGATAATTGACGCTTATAATGCAGTCAAGCGAACCGAAAATCAATTCAAGAGGTGAAAGCACATGGCAAAACAGGACGAAACGAAACCGCATGCAGACGATCATTCACCGAGGACTCGCCATTACCAAATGCATAAAGACGATTCGACCGTTCAGAAAGAGCATGCCCACACTGAACACGAGCACACTGGGCATGAGCCTGCAGGTCACGAAGGCGGACACGGCCACCATGGCCACGGCGGCCACGAAGACATGGTGGAGGATTTCAAGAAGCGATTTTTCATCTCGCTGACCTTGACCCTTCCGATCCTTGCGATTTCGCCGATGATCCAGCATTTTCTCGGCGTTGATTGGCGCTTCGAAAACGATCTGTATGTCTTGTTCGTCTTGTCGTCAATCGTCTTTTTCTACGGCGGCTGGCCGTTTCTTGTAGGCGGCATCGCTGAATTGAAAGACAAAGCGCCGGGGATGATGACCTTGATTGCGCTTGCGATCACTATTGCCTACAGCTATAGCACGCTGGTCGTATTCGGCTGGGATGGCAATCAGCTGTACTGGGAACTTGCGACGCTTGTCACCATCATGCTGCTCGGGCATTGGATTGAAATGCGCTCCATCATGGGGGCGTCGAACGCGCTTGAACAGCTCGTCAAATTGATGCCGAATGAAGCGCATCGCTTGAATGACGACAAACAAGTCGAAGATGTGCCCTTGTCCGAAATCCGCAACAAGGATTGGGTATTGGTCAAGCCGGGCGAAAAGATTCCCGTCGACGGCGTCATTGTCGAAGGCCGTTCCGCGGTCGATGAATCGATGCTGACGGGTGAATCGATCCCGATTGAAAAAGAAGACGGCGATTCGGTCATCGGCGGTTCGGTCAATAAAGAAGGCTCGCTCATCGTGGAAGTCGAGAAGACCGGGGAAGATTCGTATTTGTCCCAAGTCATCACGGTGGTCAAAGAAGCCCAGGAATCGAAATCGAGAACGCAGGATTTGACGAACCGGGCCGCAAAATGGCTGTTTTACCTGGCGCTCGTCGCCGGATTCGCCACGCTGTTTGCCTGGCTCACACTCGGCTACGCCTTTGATATCGCCATCGAACGCATGGTGACGGTCATGGTCATCACGTGCCCGCACGCACTCGGTCTGGCAGCACCGCTCGTCGTCGCGGTCTCGACCTCGATTTCAGCGAAGCAAGGCTTATTGATCCGCAACCGCGCGGATTTTGAAGGCGCACGCAATTTGAACGCTGTGGTGTTCGATAAAACGGGAACCTTGACGAAGGGAGAGTTTGGGGTCACCGACATTATCGCAAGCGATGGCTATACCGAAGAACAAGTGTTACAGCTCGCCGCAGCGATTGAGCAGAACTCGGAACACCCGATTGCTACGGGAATCGTCCAATCGGCAAAAGACCGGAATTTGACGGTCGGCAAAGTCACCGATTTCGAATCAATCACCGGCAAAGGCATACAGGGGCAAGTGGACGGCAGGAAAATCAACGCCGTCAGTCCCGGTTATATCAAAGGCGAAAACTTGCCGTATGATGAACAAATCTTTAACGACTTGTCAGAACAAGGCAAAACGGTCGTTTTCATCTTGGTTGATGACAAGCTTGCCGGCATGATCGCACTTGCCGATATGGTGCGCGATACGGCGAAGCAGGCGGTCGCGGCCTTGAAGGAAAAAGGCATCCACTCGATCATGCTCACGGGCGATAACCAGAAAGTCGCGAACTGGGTGGCCGCGCAGCTCGGCATTGATGAAGTCTACGCTGAAGTGCTGCCGGATGATAAAGCGAACCAAATCAAGAAAATCAAAGACCAAGGCTGGCGTGTCGCCATGACCGGAGACGGCGTAAACGATGCCCCGGCACTCGCGACCGCTGATCTAGGCATCGCAATCGGCGCGGGAACCGACGTCGCGATGGAAACGGCAGACGTCGTCCTCGTCAAAAGCAACCCAAACGATGTCGTCGCGCTTATCGACTTGTCGAAAAAGACGTACCGCAAAATGGTCCAGAACTTGTGGTGGGCAACGGGCTATAATATTTTCGCCATCCCGCTCGCTGCCGGCGTCCTGGCGCCATGGGGCATCGTCGTCAGCCCGGCAGTCGGTGCTGTGTTCATGAGCTTAAGCACGGTCATCGTCGCGATCAATGCGAAGCTGCTGAAAGCATAAAATGAACAGCAATACTAAAAAGAGCGTCCATTCAATATGAGTGGACGCTCTTTCTTTTCATCTGTAATAAGCATAGGAAATGCGGAAAGAAACTTATATAGTAAAGCTAACAAGACTTGGCTGATTGCCAAAGCCGAAACGAACGGAGAGATGGAATGGAACTAAAAAAATTAGCGGTGTGGGCGGCTGAACAATACGCAAAAATCCCTGTTATAGAAGCGGTCATGCTCGCGGGATCGGTATCAAGGAATTGGCAGGACGAATTTTCGGATATTGAGTTGCTCATCTTTTGGAAACAAGCGCCATCAGACGAAGAACGTAAGCAAACCATCCATCAACTGGGCGGCAAATTATTGGAATTTCATCCATACGAAGACCAAGAATGGGCGGAAACCTATACCGTAAACGGCGTAAAGTTTGAAATCAGCAGTTTCCTGACCGAGACGATTCGCCAAACCATCCATCAAGTGACCCGGGAACTCGACGTCGATCCAGACAAGCAATGCATTGCCGCAGCCGTCCAACACGGCCTGGCGCTCTATGGGGAAACAACCATCGAGCAAGTGAAAAAAGAGGTCTCGCATTATCCACTGGAATTACAAGAAGCGGTGATTAACCACTTTAGCGATTTCGGAAGCCGTTGGAACAACCGGGAAGCGCTCGTTCACCGGAAGGACTGGCTCATGTTCTATCAAGTGGTAGTTTCTGTGGAAACCAATATCATGGGCCTGCTATTCGGTTTAAATCGCCAATTCATCCCGCATCCTGGCTTCAAATGGCAGCGCAATTCACTCGCACTGATGGACATCAAACCGGACAACTGCGCCGCCCGCGTGGAAGCGGTGTTTTTTCAAGAGCCGTCTGACGCCATGAAAGAACTGGAAACGCTCATTGAAGAAACCTTTAAGCTGATCCATCAAGAACTCCCGCATATCGACCTTTCTGAGGCTGCCCGTAAAGCTTCGTTTGTCAGGCCAAAGACTTGAGCGAACGCGTAATGTCCCTTTTTCGCAAGAATTCATCGAACAGGAAGAACACCACTGCTGCGAATAATGCGAAATACATAAGCGTTCCGAGGAATAGATATGTGAATAAGCCGAATCCTAAATGGATAATAAAGGCGAGCGGAAAGCGAAAGCGTTTCACGCCGGAAGTCACGAAATCGGACACTAAGGAAACAGGAATGCCGTAAACCACGCACCCAAATAAGAAAATTAAGAACACAGAAGCGATAAAATACAAATCTGCCAAATCTGTGCCACTAGAGTCAGTACCCATCAAGTTATCTAGAAGGAAAGCGAGAACAATCGGAGAAACTGAAGCGAAAGACGCTGCTTTAACTTTTCGGAATAACGTACTCTTAGTGGAGAGGCATTTATTGATTGTTAGAAATAATATCAAGATGATCAGGCTGAAGGCGATTTTCAGTCCGGTTGCTAAGAAACTGGTCCATATAACAAACCCCAGAATTATAAGAACCGGTATATATAATAGATATTTGTACATGCGTATTCCCCCTGCTTTCATTGTAACAAGCCGGAGTCTATGGAACTATGCAAAATAAAACAAGCTGAAATGAGCATAAACAACAAAACAAAAAGGGACAAAGCCTTGGCTTTGTCCTTTTTCAGAGTGTTGAATAAGTCTAAAATCTACTAAACTTTTAAAAAAGTAACTACGTTTTGACATTTAAAAATCAAAAATCTAGCTTAGTATTTGGAGAAGCGTTTGCTCGACTCCTGTGGGACCAGCGGGTTTGAGAGACCCCGCAGGCAATGAATGAGCGAAGCTATGCTGAGCACATTCATTTGCGACGCATCTGCTTGCAGATGTAGGAGCACAAGGGTTTTCGATAGCGGCTGAGGAGGCTCGATTCCCGCCCCACGGAAAGCGAGCGATAAGCTTCGGAAAATACGACTTCTTACCTTTCTCGACAGCCTGAAAAAGGGACAAAGCTTCAGCTTTGTCCCTTTTCTACGTTCGACGGCGAGGATCGGAATACCACACCGTCCAGGCTCAGGCACCTGCCGCAATCACCGGTTCCATCGCTTCATATTGCGGCTTTTTGTTCTGTTCGCCGCATCCTGCGAGCAATAACGCACCGGCTAGCAACAGCACGAACAAGTGGCGCTTCATCGGAACCTCCTCCTTATAAAGTATGTAGAGGTTTTCGTGGAGGGATGAACCGATTTGCATAGCGACGCAAAGGCGTTTGGCATGGGAAATCGCTTTGTGATTGATTACATTATATCATTTTTCCTGCACAAAAACTGCCCCTTTGTACTGAATAATCTGTGAAAGTGCGTTACACTAGAAATAACCATATTTTCAATATTATCTAATTTTGAAAAATTAGAGATATAGCCAAGGGATGGACAGACAAGGGGCGATAAAATGATTTTACACAGCGAAAGTTTCGGCAAAGGGGAACCGATCGTATTCCTCCACAGCGGGCTGCAGACCGGGCTCACCGATTTTGAATACCAGCGCGATTATTTCAAGGAACAGTTCCAGGTCATTGTGCCGGACCTTCGCGGGCATGGCAATTCCGTCAGCACAGACCTTAGCGATATCTTCGAGGGCAATGCAAAGGATTTGGCAGAAACACTTGAACGAATGGGAATTGGCTCGGCCCATATCGTTGGTGCTTCACTCGGGGCTTTGGTCGCAATCGTTTTCGCCAAGCGTTTCCCGGACAAAGTGAGAAGCCTGACGATATCTGGCGTCATGGCGGAACAGCCGGACAACTGGGCGCAATTGCGCGAACAGGAAGCGCGCAACCAACAACAGATTTTCCAGTACGAAGAAACAAACGCTTATTTCGATCAGCTGCATAAAGGCGATTGGCGGAAACTCATCGAAATGGGGCAGAATGAAGATTGGTATCCATTCGAAGAAACGAAAGACCTTTCCGCCATTGCTGCGCCGATCCTCTACATCGCAGGGGAAGGCAACCCGAGCGAAACGAAAGGCGTCTTGTATTACCCGGCCAAGCAGGACAATGTCCATGTGTCGGCCATCCCGTTTGCATCCCATTTGGTCCATGCCGAACAAGCGGAATTGCATGCGAAAACACTTGAACTGTTCCTAAGCCACGTCGACTAATCAGGAGAGGGGCCGATAGCTCATGAAAAAAATCGGATCACTTTTGGCAATACTGCTCATCTTAAGCGGCTGTGCGGAAGGCGACCGCTACATTTACAACGGGAGCGGCGATAATTGGGATGTCTTCTATACAGTCGACGTCACTTCGAAAGACAGCAAGGAAGCGACCGGGAAAATCGTCTACACCGGCGAAGAGCCGGCCCCTGAGACCATCATCTATTCAATCGAATCGACTGCCGGCGCATCGAGCGGCAATGTCACGGTCGATGACGGCGAAGTGCTGGTCGGAAAAAGCGCCTGCGAGGGCTGTGCGGTCATCCAACGGGACGAAGAACTAGACGTCGAGATTAAATGGGACGGGCAAGTCGAAGAATTCGTATTGACGAATGAATAGAGGAATGAGCCGATGTTGGATAAGGACAGGGCGATGCATATCAACAGAATAGCGGTCATCACCGTCGGGAAAACACATAGCGGCAAGACGACGTTCGCGAAAGTGCTCGAGAACAGGCTCGGCAATGCCATCGTCGTCGATCAGGACACGCATGCAGAAATCCTGCAAAGCTATTATCCGGCACTGATACCAAAAGAAGGGCCGAATACCATCAAATTCGCGTTCACGAAAACCATCGTCGATCATGCGGTCGACCAAACCGATTGCCATATTATTCTGTCGAACGCCAACCGCAACCGGCAAGGCCGTTTGAAGCTGCTGGATTTTTACCGGGCAAAAGGCTTTACGACCGTGTTAGTGCATTTCGACATTGCCGATGAGATCTTGGGAGCAAGAATCGATCAGGCGGGTCGCAGTACAGCCATCTTGCGCACCATTTCTTCATTCAAAGACGTCCTCGCACGCCAACAGGCTGAATCTGTCGATAATCCTGGTGTCATCCCTACACCAGGTGAAGCGGATTACTTGTTTAGCGTCGCAAATGAACAGCAAGCAGAAGCGGCCATATTAGCAATCAAGGAAATAGCTGCTAGGGGGAATGGCGCATGAGAAAACAGCAAGTCCTGGCCCTGCTGTTGGTCACGGCCTTCATGTTAACGGCGTGTCAGAATGGTTTGCTGAGCGACGGCCAACACCCTGCCGACAAAATCGTCTTGCATCAAATGGAAAGTTTCGGGCAAGTGAAAGAAAACTCGCGGTTCGAAGTGACGGATGACCAAACAATCGAGTTATTCGCTGAATCGATTTCCCGTGCCGATAAAGTAGCGGGCGTCGCGGATGTAGCGGACCCTGATTTCAAAGTAGAGTTCGGTGATAAAGCACTCTATTTATGGATAGCGGAAGGTCATGGTTCCGTCATGGATGTAGAAGATACATATACGCTCTATACTTTGGAAGAGAAAGACGCTGATCGCATCCACACTTTTCTTTCATCAGAAAATCTGCTTGATTGAATGGGAAAAGATAGTAAGGGAGGCCGGGGGATGAAGAAGTTTTTCTTATCGATAGCAGGCGGCCTTGTCCTCGGGCTCATGCTATCGTTCAGCGTCATGGAGTATGACAGCAGCTGGACACACCACATCCAAAGGGCTGGTGTCGACCAAGTGGTGGGAGAGATGGATTTCGATTTCGTCTTCACTGCCTCGCTTCTAGTTCTCGGGATTTCCGTATTGATTTTTGCCGTTTGGAGTTTCATTGAAAAGAAGAAGGATGAAAAGTTTATTAGAGACTTTGAGAAAAACAAAAAACGAGAAAACTAAATGCACTCCCGCGGCATCTCATAGAAGATGCTTTTTTTCATGCCGTTATTTTTCTGCTTAACAGGGGATACAGAGAAAAGCAGCGAAATTTTTCAGCAAAAATCAGAGGAGGGCTATTGTATGGACAAATCGATCAAAGCGTTCGTCTTCGATGTGTATGGCACCTTGTTCGACGTTATCGCGATTAAAGAGCAATGCGAGGAGGTGTTTCCCGGGCACGGCGACGCCATCAGCCAGGCCTGGCGCACAAAGCAAGTCGAATACTTCATGATGCGCCAGCTCATGGGCAAATACGAAAGCTTTTACAAAGTCACACGGAGCGCCTTGAAATACGCGCTCGAAGACGAGGGGCTCGAATCGTCTGAAGACATCGAGCAGCAATTGATGGACGCTTATTTGCAGTTGCCGCTTTACGAAGAATCGAAAGCGGTATTGAAGCAACTCCAGGATCAGAAACTGGTCGTGTTCTCGAACGGCTCGCACGACATGCTTGATCCCCTGATAGACAATGCAGGGATCAAAAACTTGCTCGACAAAGCCGTCAGTGTCGATGAGATCAAGCAGTTCAAGCCGGCACCCGCCGCGTATCAATACGTCCTGGATCAATTAGGGGTCGAGCGTGAGGAAATCCTCTTTATGTCATCGAACGGCTGGGACATCTCGGGTGCGAAGAATTTCGGCTTCCGCACCGCCTGGATCAACCGGAAAGGGGCACCGGTCGAACAGCTCGGCCTGGCGCCGGATTTTATCTTTCAGGATTTGAATGGCTTATTGGAATGGGAGTAACTCCTCTGAAAGGTTAAACCCGATTATTCCGGGTAAACTACTATTAGATAGACAGAGGAGGCATTCACTTGAATAGATTGCAATTAGGGGATTTAGCCCCGTCGTTCTTACTGCCCCGTGCGGAAGGCGGCGACTATTCACTTCAACAAGACCTAACGGAACGCCCAGGCTGGCGCTTCGTCATTTTCTTCAGAGGTTCATGGTGCCCGGTATGCAACGAGGAGTTGCAGGAAATCCAGGACAGCCTGTCATATTTCGAAAGCAAGGACATCCATTTTACAGCGCTTTCCACAGACAACCAGCAAGATCTCAATGAAATGAAAGAAAAGCACGGCTTGACGTTCCCGGTCTTGGGGGATGCGAAACAAGACGTGCTCAACCAATACGGCGTCTATTACCACGGTGAAGATTCACCGTACGAAGACCACGGCATTCACGGCGAGCCGGCGTATTACCTGCTCGACGAAGAAGGCAAGATCATGTACCAGCAGCAGCAAACGAGCCCGTTCGGCCGCCCGCATGCAAAAGAATTGCGCAAGATCGCGGCGTACATCCGCAAAAACTTAAAATAATACACACAAAAGAGCTTGGAGGCGATTCTCCAAGCTCTTTTTCGTGACTTAATCCGTTTCCCGCACCGCGAAATAATTGTCTTCCGCATCCGCAAAATTGAAAGTGCGTCCCGTCGGCATCTCGACAATATCGCCGACCGTCACCCCTTTTCCGGCTAACTCGTTGCGCAGCTGTTCGAAATTGTTCGCATAAAACAATAGCGACGGCGTCTCCAAACTCAAGCCCGTATCCATCTGCTCAAGCAAGTTCTTGTCGTGCAACACGATGCTCGTCTCCGCATCTTTCCGTGGCGCAATCTCAATCCAGCGCATGCCGTCGTTATCCTCATCATGCATCACCGTAAAGCCCAGCTTCTCCGTCCAAAACGCGACTGCCGCGTCCTGGTCGCGGACATACACCATCACCTGTCCGATCTTTGCAATCATTGAGTCTCCTCCTTCGGATAAAATAGTGATTCTCGTCCCATAACAATTCGATGGGGAAACGGAAAATCCTTTCAGCTTTCAGCCATTTAAGAGGAGCGTTTTAAGCCAAGTGAAACGATGAAGTTTTCGACGAATGAAAGAATTCCGACGACAAAGCATGGAAAGCTTACAAGAAACACTTCAATCCAAGAAGCGCCCAAGAAGCGGAACAACAAGGCAGAAAGAATGCCTGCAATAAAATAAACCGGTACAAATTTCTTGGATAATAACAAGGGATTCAGGTCAATCACTCCTTGGTCGACTCGATTTTCTAACACAATTGAATAAAGTGACAAATCCCATCTTTACATAAAAATGGGACATTCACAATCCAAGTCATTGAAGTTTGATACACTAATCATAGTAAGCCTAAAAGAGGAGGAGACCGATGAAAAAAACACCAAAACTCATTCTATTCTTTACGCTCGGCATCATTACCGGTTTTATCTTGTCATCTCTGTTCAGATAAGGAGGCAATTACATAATGGAAATTCGTAAAGCACAAGCCGAAGACGCAGCAGGCATTCGAACAGTCTGCGCAGCCGGCAACCGCAGCACTTATCCCGGCTTATTGCCGCAACATGAAATCGAACGTGTCATCGAGAAGTTCTATAATGAACAACGCATATTGAGTGAAATCGAAAACATCAGTCAGGAGTGGAATGGCTGGTTTGTCGCGGTGGAGAACGGCGAAGTGGTCGGAGCGGGAGGCGGCGGTTTCACAGGTGAAGAAGTGGCGGAAGTCTTTGTTCTCTATTTGGATCCGGCGCGCAAATACCAAGGCATCGGCACCCAATTGCTCGAAGCAATCACCGACGACCAAAAAGCCCGCGGCGCTCATACGCAATGGGTGTCGGTCGCCAAAGGCAACAGGATGGCGATTCCGTTTTACGAAACGCGCGGCTTTACTTTTCAATACGAAGAACCGGCTTATGGCATGCCGGAAGACTCCGAACACATGTCGGTCCGCTATATGCGCAAACTGTAGACACGTGCCGGAATCAGGAAGGAAGTGGATGAGATGAAGAAACAGATGATGTGGGAGAATGACGAAACGGCCGGTTGTGAATTGGCGGAACTCTCGGTGGAAAATGGCGAAATCCGTATTGATAGCACGGTCTTGTTTTTGGACGAAAAAGGCCCGGTGAAAACCCACTATCAATTGGAATTGGACGAATCGTGGGCAACGAAACGACTCGCCATCAAAAGCGGGGATGGCCACGCACTCGAGCTCACATCGTCAGGGGAAGGGCAATGGTTCGGTCAAGACGGCCAATTGCTCGAGGAACTATCCGGAGCCATCGATATCGACATCTCCGCAACGCCGTTCTCCAATTCCTTGCCGATCAACCGGAAAAGCTGGCATGAAGGGCAGACACGCGAATTTGAAATGGTCTATATTGCGGTTCCGTCGCTGGAGCTGCGGAAGATGAAACAAATCTATACTTGTGTAACAGCCAGCCATCCGCGGACTTTTCGCTACCAGTCCGAGAACTTCGAGTCGTTGATCGAAGTGGATGAGGATGGCTTTGTGATCCATTACCCCGGCTTGTTCACCCGAATCTATTAAAGCAGCAAAGGCGAGGACGGCTGCTTTTAGATTATTGAAAAAGGTGAGAAGTCGTATTTTCCGAAGCTTATCGCTCGCTTTCCGTGGGGCGGGAATCGAGCCTCCTCAGCCGCTATCGAAAACCCTTGTGCTCCTACATCTGCTCAGCCCTCACGATGTTCGGGCATCGCAAAAAAGATTTGCAAGCAGATGCGTCGCAAATGAATGTGCTCAGAATAGCTTCGCTCATTCATTGCCTGCGGGGTCTCTCAAACCCGTCGCTTCGCTGCTCCCACAGGAAAGATGAGGTCGAACTACGTGAGACCTTATCTTTGCGAAGTAATGCGCAGCATTATTGAGCAGAAGGGTTTACGAGCGAACGCTTCTCCAAATACTAAGCTAGATTTTTGATTTTTAACTGTTAAAACGCAGTCACTTTTTTAAAAGTTTAGTAGATTTTAGACTTATTCAACACTCAAAAAGCAGCAAAGGCCATCGCCTTTGCTGCTTTTTGCGTTCATCCGATTTCATTTTTTGAAAGGGCAATGCTTTTATCGCGCTGCAAAGCCCGGAACAGGTAGTACAAGCCGGGCAACGCAATCAGCAACCCAATCCCCACATAGCTATAGCGGATGTTCCAGTCGAAAAACGGCACGGATGCAAACAGGATCCCGAGCGGCATGGCGCTGCGCAAAAATAAGAGGCGCACGGCGCTCAACTGAGCAAGCCTGTCGCGCGGTGCTTCGCGCTGAAAGATCGCCGCATTTTGCGCGTTGAACAAAGGAAACAACAAACCGCCGAAAGCTTCGCACAGCCAGGCAAACGGAACCGATTGGACGAAATACAACAACACAAAAGACAAACCGCCGCCGATCAAGCCGATATACATCGTCCGATCATTTTTCGGCAGCTTTGTGAGCAGCAGCATCCCCGCTACATACCCAATTGGAAACGCCCCTTTGAAAACACCATATTCCCACGCTTCGCCTTCCAAGACGCCGCGGATAAACGGAACACTCAACACGAGCGTTGCCCCGACCGCAAACGACACCGTCGCTGACAAGACGGT
Organism: Planococcus sp. SSTMD024; assembly: GCF_041320495.1. NCBI lineage: Bacteria > Bacillati > Bacillota > Bacilli > Caryophanales > Caryophanaceae > Planococcus > Planococcus sp. SSTMD024. The sequence goes on from NZ_JBGGNS010000022.1 coordinate 896,736, forward strand.
CAATTTGAACAGTCCAGGGTGGCGAAAGAAGCTCGCGTAGCCTTGTTTCAATTCCGTCCACCAAAATTTCTTCGTCCAAGGCGCCAGTGGCTGTTCCGGGAATGCAGGCAGCTTCGATAATGCGAGAAAGCTAAGGAAAAACAACAGCGCCGACACCCCATGAATCCACTGCATCGGTAAGACAAGTAAAAACAGTGCCGTAACGCCCGGCGCGAGAAAGCCCATAAGCCGCAGCGTCCCGTCGAGCAGCCCGTTAGCATTGGCCAATTCGTCTTCTGTGCAAAGTTCAGGGAGCAATGAAAACGACAAGCTCGCAAAAATTGGCTGCAATAAGCCGAGCACGCATTGCAATGCGACCAACCCGGTAATGACGCCTATGTCACTGGCGATGAAAAAGCCAACAAGCGGCAATAAGTATGCACCCGCACGGATCAATTGGATGCGGCGCAGCATGCGGTCTTTTCGCACATGATTCAAAAACGGCGCGCTCACTCCCTGCAACAGGAGAGACGGAATGAAATAGACGAGCCATAAAACGCCCATCCATTCGCGCGATCCGGTCAACTCATACAATAACAATCCGTTGACGATGGCGCCGGCCGCACCGCCGAATTCGGAGATGACTTCACCGGCCCATAGCGACTTGAATGCCCGCGAATAGCCTGTCACTGAGATAAGCCCAAATAGCGGTTCAATTGGCTGGAAAACGCTTCGAGTTTCTCGGACCGGATCGAATAGACGCCTTTCTCGACTTTCACAAATTTCGCCGCTTTCAACAAGGCCAGTTGATGATGCAAAGTCGTCTTCGACATATTGAACTGAATGCTTAGCTCCTGCAGGGAAGCCGGAGCCTTGCGCAATTGAAACAACACATTCAAGCGCAGCCCGTCACCAAGCGCTTTATGCCCTTGGATCAATTCGTTCGGCGGCACTTCCGGGTCGAGCAGCTGCTGTTCGCTGACCGGATAGAAAAACAGTTTCACATCCGCCGTACGGATCGTCAGCACCCACGGCCGGTACGACACGTGCGGGATGAGCTTGACCGACCATACGGAAGGCTCCGGGGCATACGCGACTCCCGCCACGCGTTCAATTTCGTCCGCCGCATTCGCGGAATCAAGCCCGCGGTGCTGCTTTTCTTCAAACGCCAGCGCCTTCAGCCATTTTGCGATATACGGCTTCTCGGCCATCCAGTCTTGCCATTCACTCAGCACCGTGAAAAACAACTCGCTCAGCTGTGCTCGTGAATGCCGGTGAACTTGCCGCACGTAGCTGCTGAGATACGCGTGCCCTTCAAACAACTCGGCATATGGCTCCCACAGGCCGCCATCTTCCGGACGCTGTGCCGCTTCGCCGCGCAACGCTTCCGCAGCCCGGCTGTGATAGGGAAGCAGGCGGTCGTAAAACCGCGCGTCCGACATGCCCGAAAGCCGCTCCGCAAATTCATCCACCGAGCGGGCCCCGAAGTCATTTTGCAACAACAGCAAGCCGTACCACAGATTCGTCTCTTCGATCTTCGCCAGTAGCTCGAGCAAAGTTGCAGGCATTGCTTCGGCATCCTTAGTCCATTCCTGATCCATCTCAAACGTATGGCGCAATTGCCCATGCGTGTAGCCCGCAATCCCGACAATCCATTCCCACACCGGCGACTGCTCAATAGACAATTGAACCGTCTCTTCCGGCAACGCCGCATCCATGATTTTCATTACAACAACCTCCTATAAGCATTTTCTTTATTCTAAAGGAACGGAATTTATTATTCAATATAAATTGAATTTAATATTCGTTTTATTTTGAATTAGAGGGATAGCTATAAACTTTATATAGAAGAAAGTGAAAAATTATGTCCAACACATAGAGCCCATTTTAAAAAAAGCGCAAAAAAAGAGCACCCGAGATTTCGGATACTCCCTGAATCATATAGTCATTTTAGAAACGTCTGAAGCTGTGGAATTTAGCTCCCCAGTATGGTCCGTTCAAGCTTTTCACTTCTGCTTTCGGGCCGCCAGAGTGGACGAACTGGTTGTTCCCGATGTAGATCCCAACGTGTGAGATCCCTGGGCGGTAAGTGTTTGCGAAGAAGACAAGGTCTCCTGGGCGTGGGCTTGAAACTTTAGTGGACTGTGCATATTGGGAAAGCGTTGTGCGTGACACGCTTTTGCCTGCTTGCTTGAATGCGTATTGTACGAATCCTGAGCAGTCAAACCCAGCTGTCGTCGTGCCGCCGAAACGGTACGGGATGCCTTTAAGTGCTAGTGCTTTAGAAACGACTGCTGAAGAAGAAACGCTTGCTGTTTTAGCAGAAGCCTGGACAACGCCAGATCCTGATGATTTTGTCACGAGTGAGCTATGTACCCAGCCGTGAGTTCCGCTAGTGCGGACTTTGAACCATTTGCCGCTGCCGATTGTAGCAGTTTTTGTTACAGTTGCCGTTGCGCCTTTAGGAGCGACTTTGATGACGCCGTGGCTTGTGCCGGCATCTCTGCGGACGTTTGTTGCATATTTGAATTTATACGTGCTGTTGGAAACCTGAACGATCGCTGGCTCAGATGCTTTCTGTGCGACTTCTGTCTGTGGCTGTGCTTGTGCTGTATTTTGTGCGTCTGTAGCTGAACTAGAAAAGACCAATGCGCCTGCTGCGAGTAGTGTAAAGAATGCTTTTTTCATTTAGTCAGTACCTCCGAAGTAGTGTTTTTTTAAATTTATGTTATGTGGATATAAAGATTATCATTAATTTGCTCTGCCACTTACTATATAGACTGCCCCCTATAAAAACAATGTCTGTGCAGTTTCATTTAGGTTACAGCAATATTACAAGTGAATGACTGCTCATAAACCCAGTCATACCAATGGTTTTAAAGGTGGTAATATTTTGAAGTGGATGTTTATTTCTTTGAAAAACGGGAAATAGGAGTGTTTTTTCCGGTTTTGAATACACTGAATATTACGGGTGAACAAATTCTATACTAAAATTAAGACCCTTTAATTTCCAATTCGGGACTCGGAATCCCCTTACAGCAGTTTTTTAGTCAATTTAATCATATAATTATTAGAAAAATCAAAAATTATAGCAATAAAGCTTTGTTACACAACTGTAACAATTCATTCATTGCTTTATTTTTGCGGGTTAGGGGTATACGGGGATTAATAGAAGTATTTGAGTGGGGGAGATTGCGCTCCAGGCGGAAGCTTGCCCAGGGGCGGGAATCGAGCCTCCTCGTCACTCCGTTCCTGCGGGGTCTCTCAAACCCGCTGATCCCTCGGGCGTCACCGCCTTACGCTCCATCTCTAGTTTTAGAGGGGCAGTAAATGCCATATTTCACTGAGTGATAAGCGCTACTGGTAGAAAGAGCTTTTTGAATTTCTGCTTACTTATATAGAAGAAAGTAGTTTTGACGAATCAAAAGTTGAGTCTAGAAAACCTCACTTCACCTTTAATACAACTCACCGCGACTCGGCGTGAAGCGCCGGGAGCAGTCTCGCATTCTTCGTATCATCACAAACTAAAAACCATGAAATCCAATTGATCCAGTCATTTCACATTGAACTGACCCGAGCGCCGGTGCGCACAAGGGCTAGGCGAAGTGATGAGGCCGGTGGTGTTCCGGGCTCAACACGAAAGCCATGCCCAAAGCGCCAAGCGGAGTAACCGCAGAAAAAGGGGTCAATACAGGAAAAGCTGCTCGGTGCATTTCTATTCAAATCGCTCACCGCGACTCAGCGTGAAGCGCTGGGAGCAGTCTCACATGCTACGTAACACCACAAAATAAAAACAATGAAATCCAAGCGATCGACTCATTTCACAATGAACTGACCCGAGCGCCGGCGCGCATAAGGGCTAGGTGGAGTGAGGAGACCGGTGATGTCCCGGGCTCATCACGAAAGCCATGCCCCAAGCGCCAAGCGCTGTATCACCGGATGCCACACCAAGCATTCTCACTTCACCTATTACTCGTTCATTTACTAATAGAAGAAACAAAACACATATCTTATAGAAGGGGGGCTGTCCACATGAAGAAGATTCTATCGATCGATGGCGGGGGCATACGGGGAATTTTGCCTGCGATGGTGCTGTGTGAGCTCGAGCGGCGGACGGGAAAACCCGTCGCCGAACAATTCGATATCTTCGTTGGCACTTCGACCGGCGCCATCCTGGCACTCGGCCTGCTGGTCCCGGACGGCAAGAAGCCGCGCTATACGGCGAACGACATCCTTGGCCTCTACGAAAAAGAAGCCGAGCGCATGTTCCGGAAATCCTTTCTCCACCGCTCGTTCGGCCTCGTCGGGCGATTCCTGCACACGCAATACAATCACCGCGAATTCGAACAAGTGCTCAAGCATTACTTCAACGGCCTTCAATTATCCGACCTGCTGCAGCCGGCCGTCATCCCGACTTATGACATCCACGGAAGGCACGCACATTTCTTCAAAAGCACCGTCATTGAGTTGAACGAACGCCAGCCCGACAGCGAAATCCGCCACATCATCCGGGCTGCGACGGCGGCGCCGAGTTACTTCGCGCCGGCGAAGATTCCGGATTATCCGAAAGCGGCGTTCATCGACGGCGGCGTCTTCGCCAATGACCCTGGCATGAGCGCCTATACCGAGGGGCTCGAACTGTACGGCGACGAAGAGGAAGACTTTCTGCTCGTGTCGCTCGGCACCGGGGAAGCGCAGCGCGAAGTGGAAGTGACCGGCTGGCGGGCCTTTTTCCATTACGGCTGGGCACGTTCCTTATTGAAAGTCATGATGGACGGCAGCTCCGACTCGGTCGACCATCAGCTGCGCCACTTGTTGAAAGACGAAGGCATCGACCAGCGCTATTACCGGTTCCAGGAAAAACTGCCCGCAGACGATTCGGGCATCGAACAGCTCGACCGCGTGACGCCGGAAAACCTCGCCCGGCTGCGGCAAGTCGCGAAGCGCATGATCGACAGGCAAAGCGACGAACTCGATAAATTATGCCGTTTGTTATGACTTGTCATCGAAGTGTAATGCGTTTGTCGTGGTAATTACAAAGGCAGCTCAGTTAAAATAAGCGAGGAATCATTATGAAAAGAGGTCAACCCAATGGCACGAAGATACGGCTATATGGACTGGATGCGGGTGGTCGCGATCATTACGGTCGTCGGCGTCCACGTCGTTTCGAAAATCATCAATAACCACACCACAGGCGATTGGGAATGGCATTACGCAAACGCGATCGACAGCGCACTTCGCTGGTGCGTGCCGATATTCTTCATGTTGAGCGGCGCGTTGTTGCTGACGCGCGACTCGAAAGAACCAATCGGCGAATTTCTTAGGAAGCGGCTCGGCAAAGTGTTGTTGCCGCTTGCGTTTTGGAGCGCCGTCTACATGGCCTATAATATTTTCCAGCTCGGTGAGGAGTACACGCCAGGGCAAATGCTCGGTGCATTCATTTCAGACGATATTTATTACCATCTCTGGTTTCTCTATATCATCACGGGGCTGTACTTGATGGCGCCGTTCTTGCGTCTGCTCGTCAAGCATATGGACAAGACGATGTTTCATTATTTCTTTGCGTTCTGGTTCCTGTTCTCGGCCGCCGTGCCGATCATCACCCGGGCGACGGGCTATGAAGTGGCGTTCGCCGGGCAAATGTTCGCGCCGTACATCGGCTATTTCCTGCTCGGTGCCTATCTCGTCATGTACCCGCTGCCGAAGCGCTGGCTTCCGACGCTTGGCGTACTCGCGATCATCGGCTACGCCGTGACGCTATACGGCACCGTTTCCGCGAACACGGGGCGTGAGGCAGGCGATTTCGATGACTTTTTCTACGAGCATTATTATCCTCACGCAATCTTCATCTCCTTGTTCGTTTTCGTCGCGTTCCAGCAGCTCGGCAAGAATCTCAAATCGACGCCGCTCATCACGCGCATCAGCACGGCCACGTTCGGCATCTACATCATCCATCCGCTGATCCAGACCTATTTGAACCGCTTGTTCGGTTTCAATGAAACGACGATCAACGTCTGGGTCGGCGTTCCGCTGTCGTGGATCGTCATCTTCATCTTGTCGTATATCGTCATCCGCTTGATGCAGAAAACGCCCGTGGTCAAGCGGCTGGTCCCTTAGGATTTGGAAGCAGTTGGTCCGTTTCACTCATTGAGTGAAGGGGGAGATGAATAATGTGGCTGTGCTTCGCTAAGGAAGTTGATTAAGAATTTGATGGATTTGATAGAATAACTCGTATTGGATGGAATACCATGATATGCTGTATTTAATTGTAAATAAAGGCGGGTTTATGGGTATAAAGGGGTGATAGTATCAAAAAGTCGATTTGGCTGGGCATAATTATCGCGATGACGATTGTACTATCGGCATGCACACATAATGAAGTCATACGGGTCGGCGTGCCGTTTACCGATGGCTTGACAGAAGGTGTCCATTATAAAAAAGACATCAAAGACCGGGCTTCGCTCGTGACACTCAGAACAATCCTGAAAAACGAAACAGAGCTTGAATCGCTCGACAGGCTGTCGGTCGAACCGCAAGCTGTCTTCACCATTGACCGCCCGGATGATGGAGTGCAGGAAGTGCGCCGTTTCGTCTGGTACCGTGACAGCGGCCGGGCGATCATGTCCAATGAACGCAACGTCTTGTCCCCAAAAGAAGACCAAGAATTCTTCAGGCTGACAACAGAACAGACGCAGGAATTGAAAAAGATCCTTCAATAGCGACTAAAGTGAATAGTATGAACAACAAAAAGTCCTGCCTGGTGCGGGGCTTTTGTTTTGGGCAAATGGAGCAGATCACCCGATAACGAAAGTGGCACGTATCAAATTTATGCAAAACAATTAAGCCACGCTTTCCATAAACGGATAAGCAGGGGTACCCAACAATTCAGAGATCCTGATTCTTGGTACTAGATAGACAAAAAACTTGAGGACATCCATTGTTGAAGCTTTGTCAGCGGATACAACGGATGTAGAATATCAAAACTAAATGCTTTAACTGAACAAAAGCAGGCCCGAGAAAAAAATTTTCCGGCCTGCTTTTTTGTTTTAAGAAATCCTGAAACTGCAACAAATAGATTTTTACATTGTTTTAGTAATATTTATTCATTATAATGAAAATTAAGATAATTAATTAAGTTAAAAAGTTCTATCAGATAAGTATTTAAGTGGGCATTAATAAGTGCAAATAGGTTAACCCTAGTTTTCTGCCATACAATCACTCAATGAGGAGGAAAAAGAATGGACAATGTATTCTTGCTACTATTTTTGCTTTCTGGGATTGCTCTGGTTATAGGCTTAATCAAACCGGGTCTTGTTGTGAAGTGGCTGCCTCAATCCGGACGCAATCGAAAGAAAGTTGTGATGTACTTTGTGCCTGCGTTATTGATTTCATTCGTAATGGTGGGAGTTACGGCGGATCCGGTCGAAGAAGACTTGGCAGCCTTGGAAGAAGTGGAAGCTAAAGCGCCGCCTGAAGAAGAGGCCGCCGATGAAGATGCTGAGCGTGAAGCGGAAGAACAGGCCGCCCGCGAAGCAGAAGAGCAAGCAGAACGCGAGGCACAAGAAGAGGCAGCCCGTGAAGCGGAAGAAGCAGCGGAACGGGAAGCAGAAGAAGAGGCCGCTCGAGAAGCGGAAGAAGCAGCGAAAAAGGAAGCTGAGGAAGCTGCGGCAAAAGAGGCAGAAGAACAAGCGGCGGCTGAAGCAGAACGAGAAGCGGAAGAAGCTGCAGCCCGTGAAGCTGATGAAGAAGCCGCGCGCGTTGCGGCCGAAGAGGAAGCGGCCGAAAAAGCGGCTGCCGAAGCCGGAACGCTATCCCAGCAGCAAGCGGTCGAGCACGCCAAAAACTACATCAGCTATACTGCCTTCTCGAAGAGCGGCCTAGTCGAACAATTGGAATTCGAAGGCTATAGCAACGCAGATGCTGTATATGCAGTCGACAAAATCGATGTTGACTGGAGGGCTCAATCTGTTTTGAAAGCCCAAGATTACCTGGCATACACAGCTTTCTCCAAGTCCGGCTTGATTGAACAGCTCGTCTTCGAAGGCTTCAGCAATGATGACGCAGCGTATGCTGTGGAAAACATCACTGTTGACTGGACAGAACAAGCTGTCAAAAAAGCGCAGGATTACTTGGACTACACGCCATTCTCGAGAGCCGGCCTCATCGAACAGCTTGAATTTGAAGGCTTCAGCAACGCTGACGCCGTCTACGCGGTAGACACTATCGGCCTGTAATCATAGAAAGATTATGCAAAACTCAAAACGATTTGGAGCAGTCCAAGTGACTGCTCTTTTTCATGGATTAGAAATCCGCAAACACTAAGCTTCATCAGCAGGCGGATGCGAGATACAAATTTATTTACTTTTGACTATCTCCAATTAGCGAAATCTAAAAGCAGTTCCGCGCCAAGGGTGAAGCGAAGCAATAAGACAAGTGCTCTTCTTGGCTTATTGCGAAAGCTCAACCCAAAGCGGCGACTGCGACTCCTCAAGCGCATGCTGAAAATCGAATCCATCCTATGTATATATCATGTGTCAGTCTCATCTCACATAACTTATCAACTAGCTATAACTCCCGCATGACTATTTATACTCCACGTTCTCTTCAACACAAATCCATCAAATAAAGCTTGTTACAATAGACACAATTTTTTGTAAACGCATTCTATTCCGAAACCCGAAGTAGTATAATAACTTTGCTTGACCATTATGAACTAAGAGGAGATGGAAGAATGAGCAAGAAACTATCCTTGACGCTCGCTGCTTCAGTGCTTGCGCTAGGCAGTTTGACAACAGGGGCACCAGCGATTGCTGCGGGGGATCATCACGAAATGGCGAAAGAAAAAGCGCCAAAATTCGTGAACAGCAAAGGGAAAAACTTTAAAGACTACGTCCAGGAATGGAAAAAGAACGGCAAAAAAGGAAAATTGAAAGAAGTCGAATTACAGATTCTCGGCACCTCGGATTTACATACAAACTTCGTCAACTATGATTATTACCGCGACGCGAAATCCAATTCCTTGTCGCTCGCGAAAACCGGCGTCTTGATTGAAGATGCGCGCGAAGAAAACGACAACACCTTGTTGTTCGATAACGGCGACTTGATCCAAGGCACTCCGTTCGGTGGCTACAAAGTGAGCGTCGACCCGCTCGAAGACGACGAATTGCATCCGGCATTCGCAGCGCTTGAGTCGCTGGATTTCGATGCCACGACACTCGGCAACCACGAGTTCAACTTCGGCCTCGACTATCTCGATAACGCACTCGAAGAAGCGCCGTTCCCGGTACTCAACGCCAACGTGTACGACGCCGAAACCGGCGAGAACCGTTTCACACCGTACACGATCATGGATAAAGAAGTGACCGACCGCAAAGGCAAGAAACACACGATTCAAGTCGGCGTCATCGGCGTCGTCGCACCGGGCATCATGGAATGGGACCGCGCGCATCTTGAAGGCGAAGTCATCGCCAAAGATGCCGTCGAAACGGTCGAGAAATTCATTCCGGAAGTCGAGAAAGCAGGAGCGGACGTCGTCGTCGTTCTGTCCCACTCCGGCATGGGCGATGAAGTGCATACGGTCGGCGAAGAAAACGTCACGTATCAATTAACGGAAGTGGAAGGCGTGGATGCCATCATCACGGGCCACAACCATGACGTGTTCCCAGGATCGTATAGCGAACTGGCGAACGTCGACCAGGAAAACGGCACGATCAACGGCACGCCGGTCGTCATGCCTGGTAAATTCGGCAGCCATCTCGGCGTCATCGATTTGACGCTTGAGCCGCGCGGCAAGAACTGGCGCATTGTAAACGGCGAAGCGGAACTGCGCGCCATCGATTCCACGACGGATGAAGTGGCAGAACAAGTCATCGAAGCCGTGAAAGAAACGCACGAAGGCACGGTGGAATACATCCGCAGCCCGGTCGGCGAAACGACCGCGCCGATCAACAGCTATTTCTCACTCGTGCAAGATGACCCGTCCGTGCAGATCGTCAATAATGCACAGCTTTGGTATGCCGAGCAGCAACTCGCTGGCACAGCGAACGCCGATCTACCGCTACTTTCCGCAGCGGCACCGTTTAAAGCAGGCGGGCGCAACGGCGGCGATTATTACACGAACATCGAAACCGGCGAAATCGCCATTAAAAATGTCGCGGACTTGTACGTCTACGACAACACCGTCTTCGTCTTGAAACTAACAGGCGCAGATTTGAAGGAATGGCTCGAAATGTCAGCCGGCCAGTTCAAGCAAATCGACCCGAACGCATCGGGCGAGCAGACATTCATCAACGACAACTACCGTACGTATAACTTCGATGTTATCGACGGCGTAACGTACGACATCGACATCACCGAGCCGGCGAAATACGACGGCGAAGGCGCTGTCGTCAACGAAGGCGCGGAACGCATCGAGAACCTTCAATATGAAGGCGCAGCGATCGACCCAAACCAGGAATTCTTAGTTGTGACGAACAACTACCGTGCGAGCGGCAACTTCCCGGGTGTCCGCAATGCGACAGAAGCGATCGACTTTGCGTATGAGAACCGCCAAGCGATCCAGGATTACATCGTGGAAGTCGGCACAATTGACCCGTCCGCAGACGGCAACTGGCAATTTGCGCCGGTAGCAGGCGACCCGAACCTTGTGTTCGAGACGTCGAACTCCGCAAAATCCTTGGCAGAGAATGAGCCTGCGATCCAGTACATCGAAGTCACGCAAAACGGCTTCGCGAAATACGGCTACACGATCCAGTAAACAGAAAAACAGACCCGAGAGAGTTTCTCTTGGGTCTGTTTTTTTGTTTTATATAGGAGAGGATAGTGGGGGAGATTGCGCTTCAAGCCGAGGCTTTGGGCCCGCAGGATGCGGGTCATGCAGCTGATGCGACAGGACGTCGCGTTTTCAGCTGCCCGGGGGCCGGTTTCAGCCGCTTCCCTCGCTATTCCTCCCGGAGTCGCGGCTTTCCGCTTCATCTCTACTGATAGAGTAGCTATATCATCAGATTTAGTAATGAAAGATGAAAAAACAATCTGCGTCCATTTGTTTGTGCAGTGGATTTGAAAACTTTCGAAAGTCACCCCATCGAATATGCGTCGATACGGTCATGCGCCAAATATAGAACCCCTCACATCTCACTAACAATTCACAAAGAAATCTCCAAGCAGTTCCGCGCCACGGGTGAAGCGAAGCAATAAGACAAGTGCTCTTCTTGACTTATTGCGGGAGCTCAACCCAAAGCGGCGACTGCGAATAATACCAGTTACAAATGGCAACCCATTCCCCATTCACTGTATCTAGAGGGTGGTGGGAGAAAAATGCTCTCAAACTAGACTATATTTCAACCCACTGCCTCTTCAGCCTTCAACTTCCGATACGCCGCAATCCCGAAGAACAGATAAATCACCAACACCGTCACTGCGAGCGATACGGAAATATTGGATAACGTGAACATCTGATAAACAAACCAGAGAAGAAACAATGCGAGAACAAAAATGCCCCCGCGTTTACTCTTGCGGTAAATGTTCATGAAAATAATGGCAGTCAGTGCCCCCATAACGAGCGCAGCACCTACGAAAAGAATATACATAACAATCGATGAGTCGATATGCCAAAACCCCTTTCTGTCCAGTCACCATACCATACCTAATCCACTTGCTTCCACGCATCTGCCACATGCCCCGCTTTCAGAAAACCAGAATCCTCATCCTTTCTGACTAATTTAACTCGCTAAATTCAAGGTGAAATAATAGTTAATTACATAAATGCAGGGATTGCTAGACCTATGATTACAAGATAACAGATTAATGGATAATATCTTGCAATAATTAATTCTAAAGTCACTTTAAATTTACCAAAAGTATTCCATAATACCTAAAAGTTTTGTATACTTAAACCACTATTTTAAATACAAGTTTTAACTTGTTTTTAACTTCTAGCCGGTAAATTATAGAAAACGGCAGAAGAGGTGGGGGCATCATGGGAATGGGTTCGAAAATCCAACCGAACGGAAAGGAGGAGCGATCTAATATGAGAACGATTTTGGTGACAGGCGGGCACGGCTTTTTAGGCTCGCGCTTTATCCATGAACTACTGATCAAATATCCGGCGTATCAAGTGGTGGCGATCGACCAGGAAGTGGAGAATGTGCCGGAACTGTTGCGGCCCTTGTTCGCGAGCAAGCGCTATGCTTTTCATCAAATCGATATCCGCAATAGCGATGCGGTCGCCCAGGTATTTGAGCATTACGAAATCAGCGATGTCGTCCATTTTGCGGCGAAAACGCATGTCGGCGAATCGCTGCGAAATCCGGGCATTTTTGCGGAAACCAATGTGCTCGGCACGTTCCATGTGCTCGATGCCGCGCGCAAGCAATGGATGGACGGCCCATTTGAAATGAAAGAGCGTTACGCAGGCTCGCGCTTTTTGCACATCTCGACCGACCAAGTCTACGGGCCGCGAGAAAAAGGATTCGCGGATGAGACCTTGAAGTACGATCCGATCAGCCCGTATGCGGCGAGCAAAGCGAGTTCGGATTTGATGGTCTCAGGATTCCACGAAAGCTACGGAATCGACACGGTCATCTTGCAGGCAACGAATGTGTTCGGTCCGCATCAGCAAGACGATAAGCTCATCCCGATCATTTTGCAAAAAGCCCTGTCCGGCAGCATCATCCCGGTGTATTCCGGCGGCGAAGATGTCCACGACTGGCTTTATATCGATGATTTCTGGCGCGCCGCGGACACCGTGTTTCATTTAGGTGATGCGGGCGAGACCTATCTGGCGGGAGGCGAGACGCCGCTCAAGACGCTTGAAATCGTGGAGCGGATCTGCGAATCGCTCGACCGGCATTTCCCGGGAAATGACAGCTATCAAAATTACATCCGCTTTGTGGAACAGGCAGGCGGGGCCAAAGCGCCTCACCGGTTTGCCGTTTCAACCGACAAACTGACACGACGGCTCGATTTCGTTCCCGAAACTCATTTCGATCAAGGCATCAAAGAAACCATCGACTGGACGCTTTCGAAAAAGCGGCTATGGGAAGTTGTATAACGCGTAAACCAAACGACAGTTGCCACGAGGTGTCCCATGATTCCATTTGAAACGATTCAAAGTGATAGCCATCACAGGTCGGGGGGCCAGGTCCAAAAAATCGCCCTCGTCCATAAACATATGAAAGCGGGCGGCGTCGAAGCGCTCATCGTCCGCATGTCGCGCTGGCTGGTAGACAACGGCTATCAAGTGAGCGTCTTTCTCTACAGCGGCGGCGGCCCGCTTCTCAAACACCTCCAGCAGATCGATGGGCTCGAGCTCATCGTCCGCGACAACGGCAAGGAACCGCCGCTCGACTTGTCTGTATTCAATCAGCTCGTGCGTTCAGACAAATACGACCTGGTCTATTCGTTCAGCCCGTCCGGCTTGTTGTTGTCGTATGCCTTGCCGGCACATGTGCGTTTATCCGGCGTCTATCAGCCGGAACTGTATAAGCTCGAACGCAACAAAAAAATCATCCGCGCGCTGAAGGCGCTCGACAAAGGTTTCCATCAAAAACTCGTGTTCATGAACCCGACCATCCGGCGCTATACGGCACGGGCGCTGGAAACTGAAATGCCCGAACAATTCATGCCGCCGCCTGTGGAACAAGTCGCTATAGAACAACAGCTCGGCAGCCCGCATTCACGGCGCATCGTTTCGGTCGGGGCGATTCAATCCTTTACGACCCATTACGCGCAAGTGATCGAATTGATGGAAGAGCTCATCCAGATCGATCCGGCGTTCACGTACCATATCTACGGGGAAGGACCAGACGAAGCGCGCCTACGCAAAAGCATCACCGAATCCGAAGCGAGCGAACACATCTTCCTGCATTCGATGCCAAAAGGCGGAGGTATGGAAGATGTATTAAAAGACAGTTTTTGCTTTATCGGGTCGGGCGCCGTGATGATCCAGGCGTGCGGCGCCGGCGTTCCGGGCATCACATCGCGTACGAATGATGCCGAAGCGTTATCGGAAGGCTATTTCCATGAATTGCCGCCTTATGAAGTAGGGGAATCATACTGGGAAGCGCCGGAGACCTATGAAATCGGCGAGCTGGTGAAAAATCTCCTTGTCTCGGAAAATGCCTACCGAAAAGTGGCGGAACGCTGCAAGCACAAAGCGCGCAAATTCGAAATCGATGCGGTGATGAGAGAATTTATCGAGCTGGCGAATGGAAAATTGCCGCAGGAGAGAAAAGGAGAGGGCTAATAGTGCCAAGAAGCATTTGTCTGAAAGTTCGCTTTAAAGAGCGTCATTCAAGACAAGGCGATGGAAATGGAAAATATTTATCGTTTGCTTGTATCATTTGGTCTAGGAATTGCGGAAATCCTGCTGTATACTAAAAATTAGATAATACAGGAAGGGACTCCAGTCACTCCCTGAATAAGCAGAAAGCAGGTGGAGCAGGATGGATTATGCTGAATACCAACACCGCTTAGAGAAAAAACACGGGAAATCGATTGAGCAAATCATGCGCACCATCTACATCGATGAAGATTACGGCCCCGCCACTGGCGCCCAGGAACTTGGGATCCCCAGGCAAGTGTTTATGCATTTCGTTCACGAATACAATTTAAAACCCGATAAGTTGCAGCGCCTGTGATTATACAAACCGCCCATTTCCTCAGTGGGCGGTTTTTTCTTTGCAAATAAATTAGCAAGAATGCTAGGAGATGTAACGAAAACATTCAATAATGAGGAGCTATGAACCGGTTTAAAAAGAAATAAATTGATTAGTTTAAATTAATGGGTATAAATGTCCAAAAACAACTAGTCAAAAGGGATTAAAAGGGATATAATAGGTACATCTTATAGAACGCAAGCATATAAACGCACATCGCGGGAGGAGTGTCCGGGGGCATGAAGGATTACGAGCTGGTGAAAAAACAATTAGAGAGAGATCATAAAAAAGCGATTGAAGACATTATGTACGATTACTACATCGAGAAGGACCTGGGGCCCGCTGTCGGCGCAAAAGAACTGGGGATCCCGCGCCGGGCATTCGTCTACTTTGTGCAGCAATGCGAGCTGCAGGCGGCCAAGTTCGACCTCATTAAAAAAAAAGCACTGAACTCCGGTGAATTGATGGCTGCCCTTTGAGGGTGGCCATTTTTATGTCCGATGAATCCATACTTTTTGATAACATAAAGGCAAGGAGGAAAACGATGACGAAATTGATTATGTACGGTCCATTTTTCTTGTTTGCACTATATATGCCGATAGCGCACATCGCGCTACCGGAATTGATGCTAGCCCTCGGTGTGATCGCACTGACATTCATCCCAAAAATCAGCAAACAACTGCACAAGCCGGCTCGGGTGAAGCGAAAAGCGAAAGCAGCCCTTTACACATCGTTTGGTTTGGTCTTGGTGCCCTTAGTGATGAGCATGATCGGCCAGCAACAGGGGATAGACGCAGGGGCATTGTTTATGGCGTCGCACATCTTGCTGTTGTTTTTATTCGGCAATTTTGTCTTCAGCATCCCCAGCTCGCTCATTGCCGACTGGGCAACTATGCGTGCTGGGAATTTCCGTGTCCTGTTGGCCTTCTTCATCCATATCGCATTTGGGCTTATTTCATACTTATTCTTGCAGGCCTATGTCATCTTCGCAATTATTTCAGCGATTGTGTTTTTCGTGGTGGATGAGATTTTGCGAAAAAGAAGAAACTCCGAACAACAGACAGAAATAACTGCAGCTCCAATATGAAAGTAAACAAAAACTGCACCAAAGCCACTCGGGCTCTGGTGCAGTTTTTCTTGTTATTCGCTTGTTTCTTCCAATTCCATATGTTCTTTCAACGTGGATTGGATTTCACCCAGCTCCGCATCGTCCATCATATAGTACCAAATGCCGTTGATCGTTTCGCCGTAGCCGTCTTCGACGATCAGTTGGTCGACATTGGTGACCGCGTCCTGGTAATTGCGCTGCACGTCGACCATTTCGTCGAATTTCATGTTCGTCCGGACGTTTTGCCCGAGTGCGTCAAAGATGTCTTTGTAGTTCCAGAGGCTGTTGATGGAAGCGCCTTTTCTCATGATGCCTTGGATGACTTGTTTTTGGCGGTCCTGGCGCCCGAAGTCGCCGCGCGGGTCTTGTTTGCGCATTTGGACATAATCGAGAGCTTGTTCGCCGTTCAAATCGATTTCGCCTTCCGGGAAGTTATCGAACGCAAGTGAGTTGTTGACGGTCACGCCGTCCACTGCATCGACGATGTCTTCAAAGCCTTCCATATTCACTTGCACGACATAGTCGATCGGGATATCTAGCAAGTTCTCAGTCGTATCCATCGACATTTCAATGCCGCCGAATGCATAAGCATGGTTAATTTTGTCCATCGTGCCGCGCCCGACAATTTCGGTGTAGGTATCACGCGGGATGGAGACCATTTTTGTCGACTGCGTTTCCGGGTTGACGGTCATGACGACCATCGTGTCCGAACGGCCGCGGTCGTCTTCGCGTTCATCTACACCCAGCAGCAAGACCGAAAACGGATCTTGTTGTTCGAATTCGACGACTTCTGTCCGTTCGACGGATGGTTGGTCGCGTTCAATCGGTTCGTGCATCGTGTCCAGTGTGGTCGTAAAATTCGAGTAGACGCTATAGACGTAGATGCCGCCAGCGAGTAGGAGTAGTAAAAATCCAATTAATAAATACTTGGGCCATTTGCGTTTCTTTTTCATGCTGATCCTCCATTAATTTGAGATGAAATAATTAGTCAATTCGGTTGCCCAAGTTTCAGCGCCCTTACTATTTGGGACGGCGTCTTCGGTCAAATGTTCCTTCAATATGATATCGTCCGTGTCCGGCCATGCATCCCAGTGCTCAATATACGGATAGCTGTAGATATTGGCGAATTCACCGAGCGCCTGTACTTGTGCAAGGTAATAACCGGCGCCGTAAATCGGCTGCGGTGCGTGCAAGATGACCAGTGCGTCTGAATTCTCCTGTTCCAAACGATCGGAGAAGTCCAAAACATCCTGGCGTTCATCTTCAATGGAGATGCGGTCGTTATTCATCAATGTGAGTGGCTCGAGTAATGCCAAGTCATAGCCAGCCGACAGATCAACGGATTGAAGTGAGTCAGATGTGCCGCCAACTGCTTCAATCGTCACTTCAATTGATTCACCATATGCGTCTTCCAAAGAAGTCTTCAAGCGTTCTGCGTAGCCGGGTTCACCGGACTCGAGAGCTTCAGATCCAGCAATCAATAGTTGGAGAGCTTCGCCTTCGGAGTTCTTTTTAAGGAAGAGTTCCTGGACTTGTTCATCCATATTCGCGAGCAATTCCGTGTTCACAGGATTGTCACTTGTTAATCCGGTTTGGGTAGTTTGAGTTTCAGAATCAGTGTTTTTGGTTTCAGCACTTGCCATCTCTTCGGGCAAACCGGCACCTTGCAATTTATCCTGCCAAGATAAGTAAGAATAGACAAGGATTCCTAGGCAGGCAAGGACTGCGACGAGCCCCCCTAATTTATACAATTTCATATTTTGCTCCTTTCAAAAATAGCCATTTCTATAAATTAAAGATAGCATAAATCCATCCTTGTTCCTATATAACTTTTTAAAATTGGAAGTCCAAATGGTATATTCCTGTGCTATACTGTCTTATGTTGTTTAAATTTGTCTATTATTTAAAATGAAATTGAAATAGAAGGAGCCATTTACTACATGGAAGAGACTATCAGCTTACAGGATTTATTCAAGACCTTAAAGAAGAACCTCGGAATTATTGCCCTGACGACGATCCTGGCCATCACCATCGCCGGAGTAGTTTCGTTCTTATTCCTGACACCGATTTATGAGAACTCGACACAAATTCTCGTCAACCAAGAACAAACAGAAGCATCACAACTGACGAATCAAAATATTCAAACCGACTTGCAGTTGATCAATACATACTCGGTCATCATTAAAAGCCCAGCCATTCTTGATCAAGTCATCGAACAAATGAACTTGGATACGAGCGCTGAAGCATTGACTCAAAAAATTACAGTGAATACAGCAGAAAACTCACAAGTCGTAAACGTCGTCGTGCGCGACGAAGATCCGGCACAAGCAGTGGAAATCGCCAATACGACCGCACAAGTATTTGAAAACGACGTCCGTGAATTGATGAACGTCGATAACGTATCGATTTTGTCACCTGCGGTATTGAAAGCAAATCCAAGCCCGGTGGAACCAAACCCGATCTTGAACATGGCAATCGCCGCAGTCGTCGGTTTGATGCTTGGTGTCGGTATTGCATTCTTGCGTGAATACCTCGACACATCGATGAAAACAGAACAAGACATTGAAGATATCCTTGGAGTCCCGTTACTAGGTGTCATTTCGCCAATCAAGGAAAAAGCGGAGCTGGAAGTAACGACTAGTAATAGAAGAAAGGCGGCGGAATTGAATGGCTAAGAAAAAACAGAGTTTGCAAGCAACTGCCCGTAAAGTCGTTACACACACAACGCCTCGCTCGGTCGTTTCTGAACAATTCCGTACTTTGCGGACGAACGTTAATTTTGCATCGCCCGACTTGGAACTTCGCTCAATCGTTGTCACTTCCGCTGCACCAGGAGAAGGAAAATCGACAACATCTGCCAACTTAGCAACCGTATTCGCACAAGAAGGCAAAAATGTCCTTCTTGTAGACGGCGATATGCGCAAACCAACAACACACTACACATTCCATATGCCGAATACCATCGGCCTCTCGAACGTCTTGACGCGTCAAGCAACAGTGGAAGACGCAATCCGTCCAACAACGATTGAGCGTTTGGACTTGATGACGTGCGGACCTATTCCGCCGAACCCGGCAGAACTATTGGCATCCAAGGCAATGGGGATGCTTATATCAGATTTGAAGAAACGTTATGACGTCGTTATTTTTGATGCGCCGCCTGTGTTGTCCGTAACAGACGGCCAGGTGCTAGCGAATAAATGCGACGGTGCCATTCTGGTGGTCAATTCCGGAAGCACGGAAAAGGAAATGGCTGCCAAAGCAAAAGAAGCAATCGAAGCGTCCAATAGCAAATTGATCGGCGCCGTATTGAACAATTTTGAGCTGGCAAAAGACAGCTATTATTACCAATACTACGGCAATGCTGAAGAGTAAAAGGGGGATTTCCTCCTTTTGCTTTTTCTTTTAAGTGCGACACCCATTTTTTTCAAAGAAAGAATTGGAGTTAGCCATAATTGTCAAATCTATCAATCACAAACTAATACATAGAGCACTCTTATGGGAAAATGAATACTAGACCTGAGAAATGATTGCCTAGCAACAGGAGGGAACTAAACATGATTGATACACATTCACACATTTTACCAGCGCTAGATGACGGTGCAGAAACAATGGAACACACGAAACGGTTATTGGATATGGCAGTCAACGAGCACTTGACGGGAATTATCGCGACGCCACATGGCCACCATCCGAATTTCAAAACTGATATCGCTGCACTTCATATGCAATTAAAGGCAGTAAAAGAATATGTAAAGGGAGCACATTTGCCATTAGAAATTTATAGTGGGCAGGAATGCCGCTTGTCGGATAAACTGCCGGAACGACTCGCAAATGGCGAAGCTTTGACTTTAGCGGAATCACGCTATGTGTTATTAGAGCTGCCTTCATCCGGAATTCCGGCTTATACAGTGCCAGTCATCCAACAATTGATAACATCTGGCTATATTCCAATCATTGCCCATGCAGAACGCAACCAGGGAATCATCCAAAAGCCAGAACGATTAAAGAAACTATTGATTCACGGCGCCATGGCACAAGTGACAGCAGGATCACTCTCCGGGAGCTTCGGCAAGAGCATCCAAAAGACGGCGCTTCAATTGATTGATGCGAATATGATTCATGTATACGGTTCGGATGTGCACAGTGAAAATGTGAGACCATTCCATTTCAATGCGGGATTAGATGTACTTGAGAAAAAGAACCGTCACCAGATGATTGACATCTTACTTGAGAACAATGACCGCATCCTCCTGGACCAAGACCTGTATATTCTTGAGCCACAAGACATAGAAAAGGGCAAGTGGTGGAATATCTTTGCTTAAAACCTAATATTTTAGTATGAATTTTACATTTCTACTCTATCTTTACTGGAAAATGCATGTTAAAATTAGCAACAGATTTCCAGTACTTGTGTAAATAGTAATGCCTCGTGAAAGGGTGGACCCAAATGTCACTGAAAAACAGAATGTCTTTACTCATAGTAGTCGATTCGTTAATAGTATTTTTCTCCATCTTCGTAGGCTACTATATCCTCTACCCATACGTAGATATTTTCCAGAACCAATTCCTCTTAGCAAGTGCGTTAACTATCTTCATCGCCCATCATGTTTTTGCCATGTACTTCGGACTTTACCGGAAAGTGTGGGAATACGCATCGATTGGCGAACTTTCATCTATTGTAAAAGCGGTCAGCTTATCCATAGTTGCAATTGCATTGGTCCAATTTATCTATCGTGGTGACATTTTAGTTCGTGCGTTAGCTATCACTTGGATGCTTCACGTACTTTTAATTGGAGGATCTCGGTTATCTTGGCGCATGATGCGTAGTAAAGCTTTCAAGTTTAAATCTCCGGATCAAGTACTTAAACGTACAATGATTATTGGAGCTGGAAAAGCCGGTACACTCGTCGCGCGCCAGCTTTTGAATAATCCTGAGAATGGATTTTTGCCGGTTCTATTTGTCGATGATGATAAGAATAAGCATGGTTTGGACATTTATGATGTTCGTGTTGTACACGGTGAAACAAAAGAAATTGATTCCATTGCTAAAGACAATGCCATTGAACGAATTATTGTCGCTATACCATCACTTGGTAAGCAAGAGTCAGCTGAATTGATTAAGCATTGTATGGATACCGGCATAAAGACGCAGACTATACCCCTTATTGAAGATGTCATGACCGGAAAAGTATCTGTTACCGATATTCAAGACGTGAAAATTGAGGATCTTCTCGGTCGTGAAGAAGTGAAGCTTGATATGAACAAAATTGCTGATCAATTGACAGGCAAAACGATTTTAGTGACCGGAGCAGGCGGTTCAATAGGATCCGAAATTTGTCGTCAAATCGCACGTTTCGGTCCAAGGCAACTTCTATTGCTTGGCCACGGCGAAAACTCCATATACTTAATTGATATGGAGCTACGTAAAGCCATAGGAAACGAAACAAAAATTATATCTCTAATCGCCGACATTCAGGATCGTGAACGAATTATCGGAATTCTGAACGAATATAAACCGGATGTTGTTTACCATGCGGCAGCTCATAAACATGTTCCTTTAATGGAAGGAAACCCAATGGAAGCTGTGAAGAACAATATATACGGGACGAAGAACGTTGCAGAAGCATCACACATGGCTGGAGTGAAAAACTTTGTTATGGTATCAACTGATAAAGCAGTTAACCCTCCGAATGTCATGGGAGCATCGAAGCGTTTTGCGGAGATGATTGTCCAAAACTTGGCTAAGCGGAGTGAAACAACCTTTGTAGCAGTAAGGTTTGGCAACGTACTTGGCTCTCGGGGATCGGTTATTCCTCTTTTCAAGAAACAAATCGCAGCGGGTGGACCTATTACAGTAACGCATCCAGATATGACTCGCTACTTTATGACAATTCCAGAAGCTTCACGCTTGGTTATCCAAGCTGGAACATTAGCACGTGGGGGAGAAGTATTTGTTCTTGATATGGGTGAGCCTGTAAAAATAGTCGATTTAGCAAAAAACTTAATTCGCTTATCTGGTTATTCCGAAGAAGACATTCAAATTAATTTCTCAGGAATTCGTCCAGGTGAGAAGATGTATGAGGAACTACTTGATTCTGATGAAATACAGGATAACCAAGTTTTCCCTAAAATTTTTATTGGTGTAGCAAATCCAGTAGCAGAATTGGAGCTCAAATATATAATGGAGAAGCTGCATGAAATGAACAATATAGAGCTTAAAGAATTATTGGTAGGACTAGCCAATCGTAAAAATGTTGAAGCAAAAAACTTGTTACAAGCAACAGCTAATCAGAATTGAAAGGGGATACTATTATGTTCCCAGTAGCAAAGCGCATTGTAGACTTTACGCTTTCATTGGCAATTCTCGCAGGGTTATCACTTGTTTTCCTTATTCTAAGTTTAATCATAAAATTAGATTCAAAAGGGCCTGTATTTTTTAAACAGAAGCGCATCGGTAAGAATAAGAAAGAGTTTTACATTTTGAAATTTAGAACCATGAAGACAGATGCACCTAAAGAGATGCCTACACATTTATTAGATAAACCAGATGTTTATATTACTCCGGTAGGTAACTTTCTGAGAAAGACAAGTCTTGATGAGCTTCCTCAGCTAATTAATATTCTTAAGGGTGACATGAGCCTTATAGGACCACGCCCAGCGCTGTGGAATCAATACGATTTAATTGCAGAACGAGATAAATATAAAGTAAATGGAGTTCTTCCAGGATTGACTGGTTTAGCACAAATCAGTGGTCGCGATGAATTACCCATTGATTTGAAAGCAAAAATTGATGGCGAGTATGTTCAGAAACAAAACCCAAGACTTGATTCAGAGATCTTTCTGAAAACAGTATTTAGTGTATTAAGAAGTGATGGGGTAAAAGAAGGGGCAAGTCTTGGTAATAAAAACTTATGAAGTTAGGATGTTAGAAGAATGGAGAAAAAGAAGATTCTAATCACAGGTAAAGGAAGTTATGTTGGTACTAACCTGGTTACTTGGTTAAAGCAATGGCCAGATCAATATGATGTCGACGAACTTTCTGTACGTGGTGATGAATGGAAGAAGTATAATTTTAGAAAATATGATTCCGTATTACATGTTGCTGGGATAGCTCATGTTTCGAGAAATCCTAAAATGGAAGAACAATATTATAAAGTGAATCGAGACTTGACCTTTGAAGTTGCAAACCACGTAAAGAATTGCGGTGTGAAGCAATTCATTTTCATGAGTAGTATTATTGTATATGGTGATAGTGGTGTAAATAGGAAAGTCATAGATATAAATACTATACCAAAACCAAATGATTTTTATGGTGATAGTAAATTGCAAGCAGAAAATGAAATAAAAGAAATTGAAACCGATAAATTTAAAGTTGTAATAGTTCGTCCTCCAATGATTTATGGTAAAGGATCAAAAGGGAATTTCAGAAAGCTTGTAAAAGTTGCTAAATTTTTACCTGTTTTTCCGAATGTTGAAAATCAAAGAAGTATGCTTTATATAGATAATCTTTCGGAATTTCTGAAATTAATTATTAAAAATGAAGAGCGAGGATTGTTCTTTCCTCAAAATACCGAATACATCAATACTAGTAATTTAGTAAAGCAAATTACTAGATTTCAAAACAGAAAAATTTTACTGTTAAAAGGTTTTTCAATACCAATAAGTGTTTTTATTAATAGAGTTCCTTTACTACTGAAAGTATTTGGAGATTTAGTATATGAAAAAGAGCTTGGCGTGTATAGAGAAAATTATCAAGTAAAAACGTTAGACGAATCGATTAAAAAAAGCATTTAATAGGTGGCCTACAGATGAAAAAAAGGGTTTTATTATTAGGTAATCATGGTTTTGTAATCTACAATTTTCGTAAAGAATTAATTCAAAGATTATTAAAAGAGGGTTACGAAGTTTATATCTCACTCCCGTATGATGAAAAAGTTGATTTAATGGTTAGCTGGGGTTGTAAATTTATTGAAACAAAAGTTGATCGAAGAGGGACGAATCCCATTACAGACAGCAAACTTTTAGGACATTATCTAAAAATGCTGAAAAAAGTTAAACCCGATATAGTTTTTACCTATACTATTAAACCAAACCTGTATGGTGGTATAGCTTGTGGAATTTTGAATATACCTTACATCAGTAACATTACAGGTCTAGGTAGTGGATTTAATGGAAAAAAATCATTGAAAATGTTTCTATCAAGTCTTTACAAAATGGGATTAAAAAAATCTCACTGTGTTTTTTTTCAAAATACAGAAGATTTAAAAAAATTGTCGGATCTAAAAATTGTTAAAGGGAATTATGATTTGCTTCCTGGGTCTGGCGTAAACTTAACTGACTTTAAGTTTGAAAAGAAATTAAATACAGAGAAAGTAAATTTTTTATTTATAGGGCGTATCATGAAAGACAAAGGAATCGACCAGTATTTAGAGGCTGCTAGATTAACTAAACAAAAGTATCCTGAAACCCAGTTTAATGTTATTGGC
The DNA here is from genome assembly GCF_041320495.1 of Planococcus sp. SSTMD024. NCBI lineage: Bacteria > Bacillati > Bacillota > Bacilli > Caryophanales > Caryophanaceae > Planococcus > Planococcus sp. SSTMD024. The sequence continues at coordinate 920,966 of NZ_JBGGNS010000022.1, forward strand.
TTTATTGAAAATTCTCAGAGCTACTACGCTGGTTTAATAGAAAAATATGTTGACGATAAATCTATTAATTTTTTCGGATATCAAACTAATGTAATACCATTTATTCAAGATTCCGATTGTTTAATTCAACCATCTCATGGAGGGGAAGGTTTATCTAACGTTCTCTTGGAAACAGGAGCAATTGGAAGATCCCTCATTGCTTCAAATATAGCAGGGTGCAGAGAAGCTATAGATGAAGGAATAAACGGATATACTTTCGAAAAAAAAAATACGAAAGATTTAGTTGAGAAAATAGAAAAATTTGTTAAGTTAACATTTGATGAGCGAGTGAGAATGGGTATTAATTCAAGATATAAAATTGAAAAAGAGTTTGATAGAAATATAGTAATCAATTCTTACTTTGAGAAGTTGGAAGAAGTTTTCTCCTCAGAGTATAAACTATAGTTTTAAGTTTTTAAAACGCTCTAGAAACGAATGTTTATTGTAAGTACATAAAATCATGAAAAAAGGTCGTAGATAGAAGAATGAGCAAACTTAAAAAAGTTTCAATATATGTAAGGAATAAAGAAATAACCCCCTCTAGTTATTATAGAATAATACAATACTGTAATAAATTTGAAGGTGAAATCAACATTAAAGAATTGGTACCAAGCAACTTTTATAAGTTATATTTAAATTATGATAAAGAAAAGAAAATTAATTATTTCATACTTAAAGTTCTTTATTTCTTAATTATATTTTTTAGAGTTACAGTATTTTTACTTTACGATATTATTAACAAACCGGACTCGACTATAGTTTCTAAAACCTTCTTTCCTAGACACACACCAAACCTAACGATTTTACAAATAAAGAAGTTGGTCAAGCATACCAAATTGTATTGGGATTTTGATGATCATATCTTAGGAAGTGGAGAAATTGATGCGAAGCAATTCGAACTATTAGAGAAAGAGAGTGAAAAGATAATAGTTTCAAATATATTTTTAAAATCGAAAATCAATCCATTACACCAAGATAAAGTGATTTCGCTTCCAACAACTGATGGTGATTTTCAAGGCTTCAACAAAAATGAAATAAATAATCAAAGAAAAAAAAGTTTTAATAAAGAGGTCAAATTAGTTTGGGTAGCCACTTCTGGGAATTTACCACACTTAGAAAAAATAATCCCTATTTTAGAAGAAGCAGCATTTAAAATGAAAAAAGAAAAAAAGAAAAAGCTTGAACTGTCCATAGTTTGCAATAAGCCATTGAAAACAAATACTACTTATTTACAGATTCGTAATATTAAATGGTCGAGGGAAAAAGCAAAAGAAGAAATGTTCAATGCCCATATAGGAATTATGCCACTCATATACAGTGAATATGCGCTGGGAAAAGCTGGTTTCAAACTAGTGCAATATATTTCAACTCAACTACCAGTTATAGGTTCGGATGTAGGGTTTAATAATGAAGTAATAGAAGGTTCATCTGGCATTTTAGTTGATGATCGTGAACACAATGAAAATTGGATCGAAGCGATAGATAATTTAACAGAGTCATGGGATAAATGGGAGGAATATAGTCATAACGCTGGGCTTCAATGGAATGAAAAATTTTCATTTAAAAATAATTTAAAAATATGGAAAAGTATGCTTGGAGTGTAAATTATAGTTCTTTCATTTTCTATTTGGAACGTAGGTGAGAATGTGAATTTTAATGCAGTAGCAGTTAAAGAAGGCGTTGATAAACCATTAAAACAGTTATTCATCGCTAGAAAAATTAGTGAATTTTCTTTAGTTATATTTTTATTCTTCGTTTTGTTCGGTCCAAAGTTCGGCTCTTATGTCGATACTAGTATGATAATGTCGATTGCTGGGATAATGATTATGGCAAAAAGAAAATCTTCATTGAATATTAGTAAAAAGTTTTTAAGGTATATTTTTTTCGTGCTGTTTATTTTTACTTATGCAATGATGGTAATGTTGTTTAACAATGAGTTAGACATAGTTATCGGGGGCAGATATTTGCGGTCGATTATTTCAATGTTCTCGATTTGGATTGTATTAGTTGGATCGAAATACTCAGTATCAACTATCATTAAATCACTACTAATAGTTTTAACATTACATGCAATAACTGTGATTATAACAGCAGGTATTAATCCTCAGTTACAAGAATACATCAGTTGGTTTAATGGCTACGAGAAAAAAATAAGAAGTTATCGTTCTACAGGATTAATGATGGGATTTGATATGGCAGGTATGATTTGCAATATTGGTTTTTTGCTAGCTGCAAGTTCTTCTGAGAAAGTTATGAAAAATATAACTAGTAGAATCCTGATGTTAATATTTATTACAGCCTCAGTTCTTACATCTAGGTTTTCGATTGTAATGTTAGTAGTTCTAATGTTATTTTTTATTTTTTATTACAGAAAAGAAGTGTATAAAAGATTTGAAGTAATATGTTGCAGCATGGTTGTTCCACTAATTACTATACCTTTTATAATACTATTGATTTCAACAACTAACTTAAATGTTAACTACTTATATAAAATTAATGATACGTTTCCAGAGACTGCAATTTTAATTCAAGAAGTAGAAGCCTCGTATGCGAACACTAACTTAGATTCGACAGCATCAGTTCATTTCAATTTTGATTCGTTAACATTACCACAACTAATTTTTGGAGCAGGTTATCAGCCACTTCAAGATCCTGGTTATACTCGTACAATCTATTCTATTGGTATATTGGGATTAATACTTAATTTAATTTGGTATACCAAGCTATATTTAGATATTCAAAATATTAATAGGAATAGGGTAGAAACTAATAAAGATATTATAAAAATAGTAAGACAAGTTAAGTTCGTATCAATATGTATTTTTGTTCTGTTATTAATACTTTCTTTTAAAAATAACTATTTTTTTACTGGAACTTTTTTTGAAATATTCATTATTATGGTCGTGATTATTTATAAAATAAAGTGGAAGAGGTTTTGAAAATATGCAAGAAAATATAGGATATTTAATTGTTCGTGAAGAACTTTTTTCTCCTTTAGTGAAAACGCAAGTCTTCGATGTACTTTCTGCTATAAACAAAGAAAAATTCAAAGTGTATTTAATTTGGGCATGCAGAGTCGATTATTACTTCAAAAAGAAGAAGGAATTTGAAAAAATAAAAAATCGATTGAAAAATAATGGAATAGAATTAATTAGAATACCTATTATTGTATATAAGTTTCCTTTATCTAAATTTGAGCTTAACTTATTATCTTTACAAACAATTACAACGTTGGAAAAAATTGTGAAACATAAAAAGATAAATATATTACATGCTCGTGGATATAATAGTGGGTTTTTATTAGCTAAAGTAAATAAAAGGAAGAAGGTGGAAGTGAAAACAATATTTGATGCGAGATCACCTTATCTTACAGAATTACAAAGTACATACAAAATAGATAAAGAAAGCAAAAAGTTTAAAGATTGGAGTGATATAGAAAGATTTATTGCTAATAATAATTCCCTAAATATTGCAATATCCGAAAGGTTTGAAAAATATTTAAATCAGTATGATGGAAATGTTTTGCATATACCTAATAATGCACAAGTACCTCCTTCAAGCGAAATTTATAGTTTAGCAAAGAAAAAAAGGCGAAATTCAATTTGTTATGTAGGAAGTATAGGGAATGGTTGGAATAATGTAAAGTTATATTCTTCCGTTGTAAAAGAAATCCATAACAAATATCCACAAATCAATTTCGAATTTTATGTATTACCCTCAGGTATAGAGCTAGTTAAAAAAGAATTTAAAAAAAGTGGCATACCAGATGAAATATATAGTGTAGAAACTAAATCTCCAGAAGATATTAAATCTAGTATAATAGGATGTTTGGCAGGTCTACAGGTTATGAATAATCCAGATGTAAGGATGGGAATAAAAACTGTCGAATATTTATCGGCAGGAATTCCTATTATTTGTAATAGTAATGCTATCGGATGTAGTGACATAGTAGAAAAATATGGCGTTGGTGTGAATATAGATCGTAAAAATGCAGCGTTGGATGACTTTATTAAAAAAGTTATAGAGGATAACGATGACATATCCAAAAGATGTGTGACATTAGCAGAGAAAAAATTCTCTACAAGTTCTGTTGCTAAACTTTATGAAAGTAGCTACGAGCGCTTATTAGTGAATAATTGATTTTTATAAAAAACTACTATATTAAGAAAAATTCATTAATTAAGGAGGAATTATGAATAAAATAGCATACGTTGTATTACATTATATTACGATTGATTTGACAAAGAATTGTGTAGATTCAATACTAAATAACAATAAAAGCAATTATCATATTGTTATAGTTGACAACGGATCGAAAGATAACACTGGAATAGAGCTTGAGTATTATTATAGGAATAATAATAAAGTTGACGTTATTTTGTTAGAAGAAAATTTAGGATTTGCAAAAGGTAATAATGTAGGTATATCGTATGCGAAAAATATACTCAGAGCAAATTTTGTCTGCTGTTTGAATAATGATACTCAACTAATGCAAAATAATTTTTTTGAAATAGTTATTAAAGAATATAAGAAATCTGAGGCCGCTGTAATAGGACCAGAAATTTTGTTAATTGACAACTCTATACAAAAATTTCCCGAAGATTTAAAAAGTTTAGAGTATTACAATAAAGAATTGAAAAAATTAAGAAGTGAAAAAAGTATAATTGGTAGAATAAAAAAGTTGACCTTAAGATATACAGTTATTGCGAAAATAAAAAGTTTTAAAAAAAGAATGAGACTGCAGAAGTATAATATAGAAAGAAAAGAAAATGTTATCGTACATGGCTGCTGTTTTGTTTTTACTCCTAGCTTTTTTAAAAAAATGTCTGGTTTTGATCCAAGAACGTTTATGTATAGAGAAGAAGCTATATTGTTTGTTCAGTTAAATAAAAAAAACTTGAAAAGTGTGTATCTTCCAGAATTGAAAATCAAACACTTAGAAGGAATGGCAACTAAGGCTGCTTATAATAAAAGCGAAGAAAAATTAACATTTATAAGAAATACTAAAGCAAAATCAATAGAAGTTTTAATTAGTGAAATGAAAAACTTTTAATATAATATTGCAGTTAATTAGAGTGAAACAGATAGAAAATTACTTTTGAATAAAAAGGCCGGTTGTTTAGGGTTTAAATTACTATAAAAATCTGTATTTTTTATCGCTTGGAAGTAATCATTTTAAGAAGGAGTTTTAGTCATGAACAAAAAAATGAGGAATAAAACTGAGTTTGAAAAGTGATAATAATTTTCGGAATTTAAATGTCAGTAAAAAAGCCAAGATTTTTTTTTCCAACTTTTCTTATGCAATCATTTCCAATATAGTCTCCCTAATCGCATCAACTTTAGCAGTTTTACTGGTGCCCAAATTAATCGGCATCGAAGCATATGGATATTGGCAACTTTATATTTTTTATACAACATATGTAGGTTTTATGCACTTAGGATGGAATGATGGTATTTACTTGAGATATGGCGGGGAACAGTATGAAAAGCTTAATAAACCCCTCTTTTTCTCGCAATTTTATATGTTGGCTGTAACCCAAATTGTTATTGCATTAATAATATCTTTTTTTTCGATATTCATTTTTCAATTGGAAGATAAAGTATATATATTGCAAATGACAAGTGCATGTTTAGTGATTGTCAATTTAAGTAATATGCTCATATTTATTCTGCAAAGCACAAATAGAATTAAAGAGTACGCCTTAGTTACAATCATAGGAAAAGTTACTTACTTAGTTTTACTTGTTGTTCTTTTATTAATGATAGGAGTTACAGACTTTAAACTACTTATAATGGCGGATCTAATTGCAAAAACAATATTATTGTCATGTGTTATATATTTATGTAGAGATTTTATTTTCCTCAATATTTCTTCTTTTTATTTTAATTTTAAAGAAACATTTGAAAATATAAGCGTTGGAATAAAGTTAATGTTGGCTAATATAGCAAGTCTGTTAGTTGTAGGAGTCGTTAGATTTGGTATCGAGAGGTCCTGGGATGTTTCAAGTTTTGGTAAGGTATCTCTTACATTAAGTTTGTCGAATTTCATTTTAGTATTCATTAATACGCTTGGTATTGTGTTATTTCCAATTTTACGAAGAGCAGATGTGGGTAAATTACCATTAATTTATATGAGTATGAGAGATTTACTGATGATTTTGTTATTAGCTATTTTAATTTTTTATTATCCGCTACAGGTTATATTATCCATGTGGTTGCCAGAATATAGCGATAGCTTGAAATATATGGCTTTTTTACTTCCTATTTGTATATATGAAGGAAAAGTGTCCTTGTTGATAAATACTTATCTCAAAACATTGAGAGAAGAAAAATCAATGTTAAATATTAATATAATTTCTCTTATATTAAGTTCAATTTTTACTTTTTTCACAACGATTGTTATGAAGAGTTTAGATTTAGCAGTACTGTCAATAATAATTGTTTTGATTATTCGATGTATTTTTGCGGAAGTAATACTTTCTAAAAAATTAGGCATCTCTGTTTATAAAGATATAAGTCTCGAGTTTATTTTGACCTCAATGTTTATAATAACAGCATGGTATTTGAACTCCTGGTGGGTAATGATATTATACGGAGCGACCTATATTATATATTTGGTTATCAAAAGTAAAGATCTTAAATACACATTTATTAATTTTAGAATATTATTAAAAACAGAGTGATGTAGAAGTATCGATTTTAATAAAAGGAATGGTAAGTAAATACAAAAACTAAAGTAACTTTAAGGAGAGTATCGTCTATGAAGGGAATTATTTTAGCAGGTGGCAGTGGGACAAGACTCTACCCATTAACGAAAACAATATCTAAGCAACTCTTGCCTATTTATGACAAACCAATGATTTACTATCCGTTATCTGTATTAATGTTAGCTGGAATAAAGGAGATTTTAATTATTTCTACACCAGAAGACACACCACGATTCGAACAATTGTTAGGGAATGGTGAAAATATTGGAGTGAAGTTAAATTATTCAGTTCAAGAATCTCCAAATGGATTGGCTGAAGCTTTCTTAATTGGTGAACAATTTATAGGGAATGATAGTGTAGCCTTAATTTTAGGAGATAACATTTTCTATGGCCATGGTTTTACTAAATTATTAGAAAATGCGGCTAAAAGAGACTCTGGAGCTACTGTTTTTGGATATAATGTAAAAGATCCAGAGAGGTTTGGTGTGGTCGAATTTAATGACAGAGGTAAAGCAATTTCTATTGAAGAAAAACCATATGTACCAAAATCAAGTTTTGCTGTAACAGGACTTTACTTTTATGATAATAGAGTGATTGATATTGCAAAAAGAATCAAACCGTCTGAACGTGGAGAATTAGAAATTACAGATATTAATAAAGAGTACTTAAAATTAATGGACTTAAATGTAGAGTTATTAGGTCGTGGTTTTGCTTGGCTGGATACTGGAACTCACGAATCATTATTAGAAGCATCAACATATATTGAAACCGTTGAAAAAAGACAAAGTCTGAAGATCGCTTGTTTAGAAGAGATTGCTTATAGAAAGGGATATATAAATTCAGACCAATTATTGAAATTAGCTGAACCTTTGAAAAAAAATGAGTATGGACAATATCTTATAAGATTGGCTAAAAAAAGTACTGATATAATGCAAAGAGAAGAGGTTTTAGGATGAAATTTCACAAGTCATTTTTAGACGGTGTGTTTGTAATAGAGCCCCAAACTTATGGGGATCATCGAGGGTGGTTCATGGAATCGTTTAGCTATGAGAAGTTTCAACAAGCAGGTTTGGAACTGAATTTTGTTCAAGACAATCAATCATTCTCGGCAGAGAAAGGCACGTTGAGAGGATTACATTATCAATTAAGTCCTAAGGCTCAAACAAAGTTAGTTCGCTGTACTAAAGGAACAATTTATGATGTGGCAGTAGATATTCGCAAAGGTAGTCCTACTTACGGGAAGTGGATTGGGATAGAGTTGTCAGCAGAAAATAAAAAACAACTATTAGTTCCTAAAGGCTTCGCTCATGCTTTCATGACATTAACTGAAGATGCTGAAGTTCAATACAAGGTGGATGAAGTTTATTCACCGGAAAATGACAGAGGAATAATATGGAATGATCCAAATATTGCTATCGAGTGGCCTTTAGATGTAAAACCTATTACTTCTGAAAAAGATGAAAAAGCTCCATCATTAAAAGATGCAGAAAATAATTTTGTCTTTGGAGAAAGTATATGAAGATTTTAGTAACCGGTGTTACTGGTCAATTGGGTTATGACGTTGTTCGTCGTGGTAAAGAGAAAGGCTTGAACATGGTAGGCATTAGTAGTAAAGAGTTAGATATAACAAATAAACCTGGTGTTGAGAAGTATATAAAAAATCTAAATCCTGACGCAGTCATACATTGTGCTGCGTATACTGCTGTAGATAAAGCGGAAGACGAACGAGAAGTGTGTTGGAAAGTGAACGTGGAAGGAACAAAATACTTGGCCGAAGCTGCTAAGACTGTTAATGCTAAGTTTATATACATAAGTACCGATTATGTTTTTGATGGATCAGGTGAAGAACCTTTCGAGGAAACAGGTTATCCGAATCCGATTGGTACATACGGAAAAACAAAGCTTGAAGGAGAGCTGAGAGTAAAAGAAGCTCTTGAAGAGTATTTTATTGTCAGAATATCGTGGGTGTTTGGTGTGAACGGAAATAACTTTGTGAAAACGATGCTCAAACTTGCCGAGAGTAGAGAAGAACTAAATGTAGTTGGCGACCAGTATGGATCTCCAACCTATACATTTGATTTAGCAGACATTTTACTCGAGATGGTTTTAGGAGAAAAATATGGAATCTATCATGCATCAAATGAAGGATATTGTAACTGGGCCGACTTTGCAAAAGAAATATTCGTTCAATCGAATATTGAAATGAAAGTTAACGCCATTACTACTGAAGAATATCCAACAAAAGCTAGACGTCCATTAAATTCAAGAATGTCTAAGCAGAGGCTAGAAGAGAATGGATTTAATTTATTGCCGCCTTGGCAAGATGCTGTTAAAAGATATCTTTATGAATTGAAGTCAGAGGTGAAATTATGAGTACAAACCGTATTCTCGTTACTGGTGGAGCAGGATTTATTGGAGGCAACTTTATACAATATATGGTGGAAAAATATCCGAACTATGATATTTATAACCTAGATCTGCTAACATATGCTGGTGACTTAACTAAGCATCAAGCAATTGAAGCTCTTGAGAACTATCATTTCTTACAAGCTGATATTGCTGACAGAGAAACAATTTTTTCTGTCTTTAAGAAATATAATTTTGACTTTGTCATTCATTTTGCTGCGGAGAGTCATGTGGATCGATCTATTACAGATCCAGGCATCTTTGTAAAGACGAATGTTGTTGGAACACAAGTCTTACTGGATGCTGCTAAAGAATATGGACTTAAAAAGTTCGTCCATGTATCTACTGATGAAGTTTATGGTGATCTTGAATTTGATCCAACGACTTTCTTTACAGAAGACACACCTTTAATGCCGAACAGTCCATACAGTGCTTCTAAAGCTTCGTCGGATTTGTTAGTACGTGCTTATCATGAAACGTTTAATCTACCAGTTAACATTACACGTTGCTCTAATAATTATGGCCCATATCACTTCCCAGAGAAGTTAATTCCATTGACTATCTCTAGAGTGTTAAGTGACGAAACTGTCCCTGTATATGGCGATGGGAAAAATATTCGTGACTGGTTGCATGTTCTGGATCACTGCAGTGCTATAGATTTAGTCATGCACGAAGGTGTAAATGGAGAAGTGTATAACATTGGCGGTCATAATGAACGAACTAACTTGGAAGTTGTTAAAACAATTATTGGCACTCTTGGCAAGCCAGAAGAATTGATTGAATACGTCACGGATCGTTTAGGTCATGATAAACGGTACGCTATTGATCCTACTAAGTTAGAAGAGTTGGGGTGGAAGCCAACTTATACATTCGAAACTGGTATCGCACAAACCATTCAGTGGTATTTAGATAATACGGAATGGTGGGAAAAGGTTATTTCTGGCGAGTATCAGGAATATTTCGAGAATCAGTATAGTAAATGACTTAACTAAAGGTTGGAAAGAGAGAAGGCGAAAATATGTTTAAGATTGCAGTAGCTGGAACAGGATATGTTGGGTTAGTTGCAGGGGTTTGTTTCGCGGAGATGGGACATCAAGTAACTTGCGTCGATATTGATGAAGAAAAAGTTAAATTAATGAAATCCGGTGTTTCTCCTATCTTTGAAAAAGATTTAGAAGAATTGATGCAGTGTAATTATACGGCTGGAAGAATTGATTATACTACTGATTTCCGATCAGTTTACAAAGATGTCGATGCAGTATTTATTGGTGTTGGTACCCCAGAAAACGAAGATGGATCGGCAAATCTTTCATACATAGCGACGGTAGCCAGGCAGATTGCTGAAAGTGTTGAAAATGATTGTTTAGTAGTCGTTAAATCGACTGTACCTGTAGGTACAAACGATAAAGTTGAACAGTTCATCAGTGATTTCTTGGTAAATGATGTACGTGTAGAAGTAGCTTCTAACCCAGAGTTCTTAGCACAGGGATCCGCTGTTTATGATACATTGCATGCCAAGCGAATCGTCATTGGAACCGAAAGTGAATGGGCAGAGGAATTGCTTAAAGGCATTTATGAACCATTTAAATTACCAATAGTTGCTGTAAACAGACGTTCAGCTGAGATGATAAAATATGCTTCAAATGATTTCCTGGCATTAAAAATTTCATATATGAATGATATTGCAAATCTTTGTGAGTTAGTCGGTGCGGATATTCAAGATGTGGCGGAAGGTATGAGCTTCGATGATCGTATCGGAAGTAAGTTCTTGAATGCTGGAATCGGCTATGGCGGATCTTGTTTCCCTAAAGACACAAAAGCCCTTGAATACCTGGCTACTCAAAATGGATACGACTTAAAAACGATTAAAGCAGCTATTGATGTCAATAATGATCAAAAAACACTTCTTTATAAAAAAGCCAGCAAACGTCTTATTACTTTTAACGGCTTGAAAGTGGCGGTTTTAGGATTAACATTTAAACCTGGAACAGATGATTTGAGAGAAGCACCGTCTCTTGAAAATGTTCCATTGCTTTTGGCACAAGGTGCAGACATCTATGCGTATGATCCAATCGGTGCGGAAAACTTCGCGAAAGTATATCCAGAAGGACCGAATGGCAAAGGGAATATCAAATATGTAGCAGATGCTGAAGCTGCCTTACAAGACGCAAATGTCTGCTTTATCTTCACTGAATGGGGAGAAATAAAATCTGTTCAGCCTGAGACCTTTAAACTCTTAATGAGAACGCCTTTAGTGTACGATGGGCGTAATATTCATGAAGTGGATGGGATGGTTGAGGCTGGAGTAGAATATCACTCGGTAGGTCGTCCTTCTGCGAAAAGAGTAAGCCGTGAGGAGGCGAAAGAACGTGAACTACAATCCTCTAAACGTGGATAAAACTTATTTAGTAACAGGTGCTGCCGGGTTTATTGGCCATTACTTGTCAAAGCGTTTACTTGATAAAGGCTGTAAGATAATCGGGCTGGATAATATGAATGATTATTACGATGTGAAATTGAAAGAACAGCGGCTTGAGTTATTGGCACCTTATGGAAACTTCACTTTTTTGCAGAGTGATATCTCTAATAAAGAGACTCTGATGGAAATATTTGATGAGTATAAGCCTGATATTGTTGTAAACTTAGCTGCCCAGGCGGGTGTGCGGTACTCTATCGAAAATCCAGACGCTTATATTCAAAGTAATATTATTGGGTTCTATAATATTCTTGAAGCGTGCAGACATTACCCAGTAGACCATCTACTATACGCTTCTTCAAGCTCTGTATATGGTGCAAACAAGAAAGTGCCTTTTAAGGAAACAGATTTTGTTGATCAGCCGGTTTCGTTGTATGCTTCAACGAAGAAATCCAATGAATTGATGGCTCATACTTACAGCCATTTATATAAATTTGCTTCGACCGGTTTGAGGTTCTTTACGGTTTATGGGCCGATGGGCAGGCCTGACATGGCATACTTTGGATTTACCGAAAAGTTCTTTAATGAGGAAGAAATCAAAATCTATAATAATGGTGATTTTGATAACGATCTGTATCGTGATTTTACTTATATTGATGACATTATAGAAGGAATTGAACGACTTCTATCAAACCCTCCTTCTGCGGATGGTCAAGTACCGCACAAAGTTTTCAATATTGGTAACAATAATCCTGAGATGCTAATGAAGTTTGTTAGAGCGCTAGAGAAAGCATTGAGTAATGCGCTTGGGGAAAAAGTTGAATTCAAAAAAAGCTTTGAACCAATTAAGCCTGGTGACGTTCCAGCCACTTATGCATCTACTGAACAGCTTCAACAAGCAGTTGGCTTTAAGCCGACTACTTCTATTGAAGATGGACTTCAGAAGTTTGTAGATTGGTACTGTAATTATTATGATGTGAAAAAGATAAATGCATAAAAAATCCCTCACCTCTACGAATAAGGTGAGGGATTTTTAATTACCATAGTAAATAGTACCCTGTTACATTTCTATAATTAATAGTTACATGTTCCTTGGAAAAATGGTATAATTTTTACATCTTATGAAAGTATTTAAAAGATATATACAGGGATTTTCTGTAAATAATTGATTAGAAGGTGCAAAGATGAAAGTAAAAAAAGCCATAATTCCAGCTGCAGGACTCGGAACTCGTTTCTTGCCGGCAACAAAAGCGATGCCAAAAGAAATGCTACCCATCGTTGATAAACCAACAATTCAGTATATTGTTGAAGAGGCAGTTGCTTCTGGAATTGAAGATATTATAATTGTTACGGGTAAACATAAACGCGCGATTGAAGATCATTTCGATCATGCTTTTGAGTTGGAAGATACATTAATGAAGAAAGGAAAAATGGATATGCTCGATTCCGTATTGCAGACATCAAATGTAGAAATTCACTACATTCGACAAAAGCAGCCACTTGGCCTTGGTCATGCAATTTGGTCTGCGCGCAAATTCATTGGTAATGAGCCATTTGCAGTGTTGCTTGGTGATGACATTGTAGAACACTCTGAGCCGTGCCTAGCTCAGTTAATGAATCAGTATGAACAAACCCAAAACAGCATTATCGGTGTTCAGCAAGTAGCAGAAGATCAAACGAATCGCTATGGAATTATTGATCCAATTTCAATCAACAATAAACTTATTGCTGTGAACAAGTTTGTAGAGAAACCAGCACTTGGTACAGCTCCATCAAACTACGCTATCATGGGCCGTTATGTACTGACACCGGAAATCTTCCAGTTTTTAGAGAAACACGAACTTGGGACTGGTGGGGAAATCCAATTGACGGATTCCATTCAACAATTAAATGAAAAACAAGCAGTTTACGCTTATGAATTTGAAGGTAAAAGATTTGACGTTGGAGAGAAGTTCGGATTTATTGAAACAACGATAGAGTTTGCTTTAAAACGCCCCGAGCTGAAAGAGCAGTTACTAGAGATGTTTGAAAAAAAAATATATGAATCACACGCAAACAAATTATAGTAAATATTACTAAAAGGTCGAGAAATTTTATTTTCTTGACCTTTTTTTATTTAATTTTACAATGTCTGAATATTGAGTATTTTTAACTATTTTATTATTTTTTATTTTTTTTAACTAAAAATCGATGTTTTTATGATATTAATATGATTAGAAGGGAGTGGTTTTGAATGACGATTTTAAAGAAAATTAGTTTTTTGCATGTCTTTTTAATTATATTTTTGGTGCTAACTGCAGTGTGGTTTTCCGATGTGAGTTCTGCTGAAGAAGAAGTAAGTGTTACCTCGTTTGGAGCGACTGGTGAGGGAGAAGTGGATGAAACAGTTTACATTCAAAAAGCAATTAATTTCATAAGCGATAAAGGAGGAGGAACTGTTAACGTTCCTAAAGGAACATATTTAATTGATGCAATAAAATCTATTGTGTTAAAAGATAATATTAGTTTAAAATTTGAAGAAGGCACAATTCTAAAGGCACTTCCTAACAAGAGTCAGTGGTATGAAGTAATAGAAATTCATGATGTAAAAAATGTTAATATTTCTGGTTTTGTAGAAATTATAGGAGATAGAAAAGAACATTATGGAACTTCAGGGGAATGGGGGTTTGGAATTAGCATCAAAGGGTCAGATAATATTACAGTAGAAAATGTAAAAATATCTGATTGCTGGGGTGACGGCATTTATGTTGGATCAACATTAAATCAAAATTACAATAAAAACGTAAACATTGTTAATCCAATCTTAGATAATAATCGGAGACAAGGAATTTCGATAATATCAGCAATAAATCTCAATATTTATAACGCGAAAATTACAAATACGAACGGAACACCACCTGAAAGTGGTATAGATATCGAGCCGAATTCTCAAAATGAAAAAATACAGAACGTGAATATTTATAACTTGTCGACTAGCAACAATAAAGGTCGAGGGTTGGAAATTATATTAAAAAACCTCAGAAACAGTAATGAACCTGTAAGCATAACTGTGGATACTATAAAAAAACTTGCAGACGGTTATCAAATAAAACATATAGAAGGAGTGAAGGGGAATATCAATGTGGCTGGATACGATTATTTAAAAGATAAACCAAAAGAAGTAAAGCGTATTTCAGGGAATAACCGATATTATACTTCTATCAAAATTTCACAAGAGGGGTGGAATGATGCTGATACAGTAGTGTTGGCTACTGGGAGTGACTTCCCAGATGCATTAGCAGGCGGTCCACTCGCGTATCAAGAAGATGCCCCGATTCTTCTGACACGTACCAAATCACTAAATACAGAAACCAAACAAGAAATTAAACGCTTAGGTGCTAAAAAAGTGATGATTCTTGGCGGCAACACTGCAGTTTCTATGGAAGTGGAAGCAGAGTTGGAAAGCATGGGGTTATCCACAGAGCGACTTGGAGGCAAGACGAGATTTGAAACAGCAGCATTAATAGCCGGGAAAATAGATTCTAATCGAGCAGTCGTGGCAAACGGCTTGAACTTCCCAGATGTTCTTTCGATATCTTCTTATGCTGCGAAGAACGGCGTGCCGATTCTGTTGACGCGTACGGACCGTATACCAGATGAAACAAGATCAGCGCTGAAGGGTGTATCTTCCACTTATGTCATCGGCAGCACGAGTGTGGTAAGCAAATCCGTTTACGACGATTTGCCGAAGCCGACTCGCTACGGCGGTAAAGACCGGTACGAAACAGGGTATGAAGTGTCGACGAAACTTCAGCTTGGTACTGACAAAGCCTTTATCGCAACCGGTTCGAACTTCCCGGATGCGCTGGCAGGGTCTGTCTTGGCAGCGAAAAACGATGCACCAATCTTGCTCGTTCGCCCGGAAGCGATTCCGGATGCGACGAAAAATCAATTGTCGATCTATAATGGCTTTTCAATCTTCGGGGGTACAGGAGCAGTATCAGATGAGGTCAAGAACTTGTTGGATGAAGCATTGAAAAAGTAATGATTATAAAAAAACCATAAAGATGAACTGTGAACTGCCCCCCATTTAGTGGACAATTTAATAAAAGCGCCCGGCAGCTAAGCTGCAATCAGGTGACTTCGGTATTGTGCCGGAGTCATCTTTTTTTAGATTCTATTGCTTGCGAGTTCCGTTGTAACGCTCTATTTACTCATCCACTAGTTCCTTCAAGGTCGTTTGTTTAAAAGAGACCAAGAAACGAGTCGAGGGAACATCGTCAAGACAGGTATCTCGACGGAACATCGACTGGACCAATCCAGTTTCCTTCCAACTTGTAGAAAAATTTATCGATCTTATATGTGAAAACTTACTCATTCCTAAGGGTGATAGATTGCTCTCTTAGCGTTATATCTTAATCAAGCGGAGAGAAAAGTAGATTCTAAGCGTCTGGCTACTTCGTATCTCTTTCTGCCACTCAATATATTTTCTTTCTCTATCTTTCTATAACATTCCTAATAGCGTATATAGTTTGTACTTGTCTTAGTTAATATCTCTAGCTCCGTGATTCAAATGTTTTCTTTAAGTTAAATCAGAAATCAATTGTCAGCGCCATCTTTCTGTTATATTCTTTAGAAATAACGGTAAGTAAAAGAGGTGAATACATTATGTGGGAAAAATTTCGATTATTAGTTTTTAATTCTAAAATAACATCCATCTCTTTTTTCTTTCTTTTATTACTTACTGGGATGGGGACAGCTTCGATTGTCAATTGGATTAGTGTAACCCCAGTTTTCGCAAAATCATTTTATTTAGGGTTCTTTATAGCTGGTACAATGATAATCTTAGGAGTTATTATTTTTCAGCCTTTTTTTGCTTTTCGATTTAAATATAGATTTCTAGATGAGTATGATGAAATAATCGCTTCTTTAATTCATAGGTTTAAGAAAAAATCCGAAAGTCGTTTAATAAATACAGATGGTGTTATAGGAATTCGACTCTTTAGAGTAGAAAAACATACACTACCAGATGACAGTTTATATGTATTTAATATAGTTTTTGATTTAGTTTCAAAATATTCTTCAGTAGATAAGTTAAAACCTAAAGAAATAAAAGTACCAATTCTTCTAGACAAGTGGATTCAGGAAAATATAATTGATAATATAGAGAAAACTAATGTACAGTATGATATAAATACACTCAATAATATGAATATGGATAAATATACAACTCAAATGCTGCTTTATTATTTCGTAGAATACTTTAGAGAAGAAAATGAAGGGAAAAGTGAGCGTTGGTTAAAAAAAATATTAAAAAAGCCATTGGGAAGTGGAAAGTCAAAATTAATAAGACAAAGCTTTTCAAATCAGTTCACTATTCTACAGTTTTTTTTAATATTCCATCTCTTAAAGTTTATGTTGATAACGTAGAGGAAAAAGCAGAGTATACAAAAGAGCGGCAAATTGATTCTAGTTTCGTGTATATAGAAGATTATACAAATACCAATAAAGATAAACAGCATAGAAGATATGTTGACCTGCATTTTAGGATGATTAATGAAGTAGAAGGAGAATTTGATTTTATTTTGCAAGTAATTATAGATAAAAGAATAATTCCCTCGGAGGAACCTATTTTGTTATTATTAAATGATTTGGTATAATTAAAAGAAAGGAGGAGATATAAATGTTCTTTCTTATTTCTTTCAAAACTAAAAATGTCTCAAACACATTAGACAATTTCCAATCAATAAAGAATAATAAAAGAATTAATGAATCTTCTTCGGCAGCTTCTAAACGGTATAAACAGATTACTAATAAAGAATACGCTGAAAAAATATTTATTGATAGAGTAAATGAAAATATCGAATTACCACAAAAAAATTTTAAAAAACACCTTTGAATGTCTTTATGTGAACTGAACCCCAAACGGTAGACACCTTAAAAAGTGCTTGCTCATTTGGGTTTTTTTCTGTTTTCAGAACCCAGTATACTGAATATATCTACTGTAATTGGAGAGGTTGTGGTGAGAAATTATGACACATAAAATATATGATATTGTCATGATGAATGAGTTTGAAGAAGAAGTCGAGCCACATATAGAAGCAGCTTTGCAGGAATTGAGGAACTATGAGAAAGCATTGTGAGGGAAATGACTTTAGTTTAATTCGGAGAATCTGGTAACTAGTCAGAATGTAGATTTGAATTTCATCTTGTCTACGGCAAGAACGAGCTTATTTAAGACACTTGTATTTTGCAATAGATAAGTGCAGAGTGTTGCAACGGTTTATACATAGTTTTGCCGCCAGAAATGGAGTGTCAGTTGATGCGTGATAATGCATTGGTTAAACGATAACTTTCACCGGTGTAGGTGATGATATGCGCATGGTGGATCAGTTGATCCACCAGTGCTGCCGTCAATCGGCTATCGATAAAGATTCGGTTCTACTGACTGAATTCCAGGTTTGATGTGACAATCAAACTCTTTTTCTCGTAGAACTCGGTGATAAGCTTAAAGAGAATCTCTGCTCCTTCTTTGCTGAAGGGCACGTACTGTATTTTGCAATAGAAAAGTGCAGAGTGTTGCAACGGTTTATACATAGTTTTGCCGCCAGAGATGGAGTATCAGTTGATGCGTGATAATGCATAGGTTAAACGATAACTTTCACCGGTGTAGGTGATGATATGCGCATGGTGGATCAACCGATCCACTAGTGCTGCCGTCAATCGACTGTCGATAAAGATCCGGTTCCATTGGCTGAATTCCAGGTTTGATGTGACAATCAAACTCTTTTTCTCGTAGAACTCGGTGATAAGTTGGAAGAGAATCTCTGCTCCTTCTTTGCTGAAGGGCACGTACCCCATTTCATCCAGAATGAGTAGCTGGACATCATCGAATTTCTTTCGAAAAGCACTCAGTTTTCCATTTCGATAGGCAGCTTCCAGTTGTTCTACCAACTGAGAAACACGATAGAACCGAACTTGATGTCCTTTTTCGCATGCCCGTCTTTCTAAAGCAGGAGCTAAATGTGTTTTTCCTGTTCCGGTGCTCCGACGAGCACTAGATTCTGGTGCGCTTTAATAAACTCTAAATCTTCTAGCAGTTCCTTTGTCACCGTATGAGGAAACGCAGGGAAGAACCCCGTTGATAACTTTCCAATGTCTTGTTCTCTAAGAAACGAGCCTGTTTCAAGTTCCTTTTGACTTTTGCAAACTCAGGCATTTCGATTTCTTTCTTCAAAACGTTGGATAAGTCGTCCTGAGGTGTGGAAAATTCGACAGAATCTACGGCTTCAGCTACGTAAGCTAGACGGAGTTGCTTGCACAACTCACGCAGGTTCTCTGTCATCGATTACGACTCCTTGCTGGCTTAATTCATCGTATTGATTCCAATTCACATCAAACGGATGATCCTGTTCAGGTGGTGGATCGGCCATCATATGTTTGTAGAAATCTTCATTGATTTCTTCCAATGGATATCGGGTAAGAAGTACTAGTATTTGCTCAATACGTTGCTTCCGCAGATGAGCCGATGGAATATCGAGGTACTCTTTGATTCTTCCAGGTAGGTATTGGCGGTGCCTAGAATATTCAACGACACACGGTTTTAATCGCCAGGCTCCAACTCCTTCCATGGCAGAACCTTGGGGTTGTTCATATAAGGTCGTAGACCTTCTGCAATAATTTTTCCATCCGGTGTCACAACTTGGTAGCTATCCCATGTGGTGACTAAGTACAGCTAACTATGATTTCTTCCTTTTAGAATATGTGTCACTTCATCATCCACTTTAATTTCATTGTATCGATTCACCTTAATTCGCTGTTCTTTACGAACCGGGTACTCGTTTTGCGGCAAGTTCATCATGCTGTGTTTTTCTTCTTCCAAAAGTTAAAGTTCATGGATTTCAATTTGTTTCTTGTAGTGTGTCCGGTACTGATCATGGATCGAGAAGGCTAGTAACTTCTCCGAAAGATCTTCTAGCCCCGTGATGACCGGCGGAACACTGAAGAAGTTGTAGCGGATATAGACGACTTTCTTTTCAACGTGACCTTTTTCGTTTCTCTTCAGGACGTTACATACCTGCGTTTCAAACCCATAGTTCAGCTGAAACCGTAAACATTCGTCTGTTAGTTGAGCTTCTTCTGTCTTACTTCTGATCTTCTTGGCAGCGGGAGTTAAGTTATCAATTCGGATCTTTCGTGCCACAAAGCCCACTTTGCCAAATAACTTCTTTAATCCTTCCAAAAAGCATTCTTGAATTTCAGAAGGCATGGGCTCGTGAAACGCGACATTACTGCAAGGGAAAGACATGACAAGCAGCTGAATTTCGCGCGTTTTCCCTTCCTCAACTGCTTCCATAACCCCGAAGTCGACTTGAGCTTCACTCGCAGGATGTTCCAACCGTTCAGACCCTCGATCTCAATCCTCGCTATCATGCTGTACCCGTCATTCCTGAATAAAGTTGCAACAGGTCCAATAGGATTCTGGAAATTGATGTTTCTGCAACTCTTTGAAGAGCTGACGATTGGTTCTTTTCAGCTTTCTTTTTTCTTGTGCGTCTTCAAATAGCCAATCGGAAACCATCGTTCCCCATTATCTTCTATCATAATGCTTTTTCTAGGTTTGATGATAGAATTTGGGAGCCCACTTTCCTCGCCATACTTTTTGGCTGTACGTCAATTTATTTTAAGGGTATTGGCAATCTGGTCGATTTTCAATCCTTTTTCATTTCGTAAGTGTTTGATAGAATTAAAATTGGACATTGTAAGCTTTCCTTTCAAACCTGCAGCTGTTATGAGTTTGCACTTTATCAGTAGAGGTTGACTTAACGGCTTACAAGTCCATTTTTATTTGCATGAATATCTCATGCACAACTCTGTACTTCTATTTTGCATTACACAACATTCGCGTAAATAGAAAATCGCAGCTGCAAACCGATATGGTTTCTGGCTGCGATTTTTGTGTTTTTTCATATTCTTGATGATGGATGTAGCTACTATCTATTTTAGCTTTTCTTCAATTGCTGCCCTCGATAAGATCGAATTCGGTTATAGCACCGGCAATAGTCTTCTTCTGTTCTAGCAACCTTCTCTGCAAATGATAGTTTTAACTCCAAATTAATGGCCTTCTCGTTTAACAATACTCGGTGAAATAGTTGAGGCACACCTGGAAGATATACCTCTTTCAATTTACTCGTTCACACAGTAGAAATTTTAGGTTCACATATAAAGAAATAATGGCTGAAAACAGAATTTTAGTGAAAGATTATTCTGTTATATAATATTCTTTTTTGAAAATCTGCATGATATTATTGACCTAAGCTTTATTGCCTACTTAAAATTTTTTTTAGTGTGAAAATAGTCTTCGCCAATGTATGAAAGATATTTTAAGTTGGTATCTATAAAGTCTCAAATAAGAGGGGGTTATTTTATGGAGTGTCAAAAATGTGGTCATAAACAATCGTCAGGAAAGTTTTGTGGGAAATGCGGAAATTCACTTCAGCCAGTAGAGCTTGGCAGCGTGGAGGGAAGTACGGAACATTCATCATTGAATAGTACATCTAATTTCGTGCATGCAAATGATCCAATCTCTCATAGCGGGTCAACTATTGCTTTTCCGGATGGTGACAAGGGGCAATCGCTTGAGAAAGCAAAGGAAGCTTCAAAGCTTTACTGGGATTATGTTCTTACTTACATCAAAAAGCCGTCTGCAATTTTTGGGAGCTCTGCTCAGAACTTGTTAAATGCGTTGATTACACTGGCTATTTTCTTTATCTTCGTAGGCCTTGTTATACACAATATGATTGAATATGTTTTTCAACTATTCGCTAGTCTAAGCAGCGGCAGCATTTTTTCGGCTTCTGAACCTACAGATTTCCTGACGCCTTCTTTAGTTGATACATTCCCAAATGTATTTTTGTTCCTTTTGACGTTATTTGCTCTCTCCTTTGGTTCGATCTTCCTTGCAACGAAATTGGTGAAGTCAACACCTGAATTTAAGCAATTGGTAACGGTCATCGGTACACTCCTCATGCCAGCCATTTTATTTATGGTTGCCGCTTATCTTTTATTTTTTGTCGGCATGAGAAGTTTTGGGAATATCCTATTCTTTATAGGACTCATAGTCAGTTTCTTGGTTGTTCCTCTTTATGCGATTGCTAAGTTCAATGAAAAGCTAGCTGAAAAACACGACTCTCTTTTTTCGTTGATTGCCTATACGAGCTTATTTTTACTTGGGTCGACTGTCTGCTTTTCCTGGTTCCTCGAGACCAAGCTAAAAGACGCCATGTCTTCTGTATTTGAAATCTTAAACTTTGTACTGTGAAACTAAAAGGGGGAACTATCTATTATGAGTAAATTCTGTACAAACTGCGGCCATGCTAATGAAAACGAAAATCAAATTTGTGTCGAATGCGGAAGGGCATTGACTGTTGAAGACAAAAAAGCTATCGAACCTGTCCAGGGTCGTGCGCCTAAAAAGAGTATTTCTTTAAAGACTAAATTGCTAGCAGGAGTTGCCATTTTCTTCATTGCTGCATTAGGAATTTTCTACACATGGGGTACAAAAATGGCTTCAGCTGATTCCACTGCCACAAAATTCATTGAAGCCGTACAAGAAAACAATGCAAAAGCTTTATCAAAATATGTTGCCCTTTCGAATGGCAACAGCATATCCATAAAGGAAGCAGAAGCGTTTATTAAATTGTATGCACCCTTGTCATCTGCAGAATTGGAAGAGATGATGAACATTGAGAAAAGCGGAAAGTTTGCGGGTGTTTTTGATTCTCATAAAGTTATAATCGATCCCGAGCATGTCTATTTTCCGTTTTCATATGAAGGATTGAAATTGGAATTGAACGGAGAAGAAGTAAAAGCAGATACAAGCACTGAAGGTGAATACATGTATAGCGGCATTATGCCTGGTCAGTACGAAGCGGAGTTTATTTTTGACAATGGCCAGACTGTTTATGAGCATTCTTTCGAATTGACGGTCCATTACCAGGAGGATCCTGCATACACGCTAATGATCGAAGAAGAATTACCGATTGGTTCTGCGATATTTAACGTAGGGGTGGCTGAGGGTGCACCGATAAGTGAAACGAAAGTGATGGTTGGTGAAGAAGAATATCCTGTGAATGCTAATGGCCAAACAGAAGAAATAGGGCCATTGTTGATAGATGGCAGCGTGACCGCCAAAGCGCAAATGAAGTTCTCATGGGGCGATGCAACCTCGGAAGCTGTACCTGTTGAAGGAGATGTCGTCGATATTGCCATTACTGAACTCGATCAAGAGATAACGGAACAAGTGTTGGAGCGTTTTGTTGCCTTTCTCGAGGAGGATCTAGAGGCAAAAGCAGCCAGAGACACGTCGGTTTATACATTTTTGACTCCTGGAGTTGTTAAGCGATTCGCAGATGAGTTTGATCAATTGAAAGAATGGCAAACCTATTTCACAGGTTCATTAACTCAAGTCAATTTTGACGGAGAGTCGGTCGGCTTCTGGGAAGAGGGCATTACTGTCGATGCAGAAGTGATATACGAAGGCGATGAATATTATGGGGCAGATAAGCCCGAGTTGGAAAAACAAAAAACACACGCTACTGTTAAAATGGCATACGATAGCGAAACCAAAGAGTGGATTGTCAAAGAGTACTGGACAAATAATAATTCCAACCGTAGCTTCACCTTAGAACCGATAAGCACAATAGAAGGTTCGAAGAAAGTCTATGAATACAAAGATACCTCGGCATCAAACGAAGAGGCTAGAGAGAAGGATGAAACGGCAGAATCCACAGAAACCACAGTCGAAGAGAAAGAGGATGCATCGGCAGAAGTATCTACAGAATCTTCTCCAGAAGTATCCGAAAAAGTTTTTCTTCACATTATGGAAATGTTTATGCATAACTACAATGACTTGAGCTCGGAAGCAACGATGTCAGGCGATGCCTCAGTAGTCACTCCTTTGATTACTCAAAATGGGCCGAAACGCAAGGAATCAATTGATTATATTGCCTCCCTTTATTCAAGAGGGATCTCCACTGAGCATTTGGGAACGACCGTCGATAAAGTGGAGAATATTGATGCTTCCAAGGTGAAAGTGACTACGACGGAAAAGTTCATCATTCACGGAACTGAAAAATCTAGTGAGAAGACATATCAAACCGTGAATATCCTTGTGAAAAATGGAGACGATTGGTTAGTGGATGAACTAGTTTCTACTAAAGAAAAGTAAAGTCATGACAGAAGTTTCTTTACAAGATAGAAGCTATTAAACATCCTTAGACTTTGTAATAAGTTCAAGATTGAAAATTCTATTCTAGACTGCATCGCACAGATATATACTAATTCTGTGCGGTTTTTCTGGGAAAAGGAGATGAATAATGATAAGAAAAGCCTTTTTATTTCTAATGATACTGACAGCTTTAGTATTGATGAGTGGGTGTGTGGATGAGGTCGAGTTAATTAAAAGTGCCCAATCCGAGAATCTTGCTGATGAAGAATTAGAACAGGAAAGAAACGAGTTAGAAGGGGAATGGGAACGTTATCTTCACCAACATAACGGTTCACTTACGATATCGAATGGTACAGACACGGGCTTCGATTTTAATCTCCACGTAGCCGCTGGCGCAAATACAAATACATTGGAAGGAAGAGCGCAGTTGTCGGGAAATACCGCTTATTATGACGTGGAATTTGTGGAATGCCGAATAATCTTTGAATTGAATGATGACATGATTGAGGTAACAGAAACTGAAGACAAAGACGAAGACGAAGAATGTTCCATGATGGGGGGCAATGGAACATTCTTTCATGGAGAGTACAAAAAGGGGACCGATCCGACCGAAGTGAACTTTGTCCAACAAGGCTTTCTGACAGAAAAGGAGGATAAACTTTTTAGGGAAGTCGTTGGAGAAGATTATCCAAGTTTCGTAGAGAATATGATGATTACTCATATAGAAGCGGATATAGATGGGCTACAAACGACAGTGACTAGCGGATTTATAAGGGGAGTAGCTGCAATGAATGCGGTTATGATGATTAGTGATCGATATGTTTACGCAGCACTTCCGAGTGAAGAACATTATGGAATTAAATTTTACACAAATGATCCGCGTTATGAAGATCAAGTACCGATGACAATCCGAAAATGGATGGAGGATTACTTCTTTCAGTCTGAAGAGGTGACATATAGTTATGTTGCGACTCAGTGATTAATTGTCCCTGTGCGTGACACGATTTATGCCGATGTAGTGAAGAAAGTCTGCTGAAAAGCAGGCTTTTTTTGATTAGATTCGAAAAGTTGGGAATAGCAAAAACGAAGGAAATTAGCTTAGTTTTGCACGAATTAAGCCGAGGAATGGCAAAATGGAGCTTAACTATAATCGTTTTTATGGGTCATAATGTTTTTAATAAGACAATGACCATTTTCGTTTAAAAAAGGAAAAAATATCTATACAAATAGATCATAAACACTATATAATAATAAAAGTTAGAATAGAGCGACAAATTAATTCCGCTTTTGCGGCCGGTGGGAATTCAGTGCGATCCGCTGGAGATCAACGGTCGCGAGAGCCCGATTGGATTGACGGAGTATCAGAGGGGTTTGGCTGATGGGGGTTTATCTAAAACGTGGAAGAAGATGATATGCCGCGATAGAGATTGCAGCATGTCGTAGAATCGGATGACTGTTCTCGAAACTGACGATAGATTTATTTTTAGGAGGTGTGCTGTGTTCGCGTTGAAGGGGAGCAAGACAAAGAGAAACCTCCGGATGTCATAGTCATGGCCGACAAACATCCGGAGGCAATCAGTTGGAGTGTACCAACTATTAGTTAGTATACTCCTTTTTCGGTAAAGATATACACCAAAAACCACAAAAGGGGATAGAAACGTGAGAAAGCGCAAGAATTTCAAGTTGGATATGAACATAGAAAAGGAAATCGGGCAGGAGACCGTATTGATTTTGCCGGACTACGATGAAAATGGTTGCTTGAACTCGGTGATTTACCATACGGACGGCATGATTAAAATCGAGTCGAAGCCATTCGATTTGATCGACACGAATTTGCGCTTCCGCGGTTCGAGCATGCGCGGCGCGGTGGAAGGATCGGCGGCGATTCTCGGGAAGCTCAATAAAAACCCAATCATCATCGACCGCGATCAAGGCATCATCCTGTTGCCGAGCAAATCAGCATCGTTGGATGGCTGCGTCTGGCTGTCCTTGCAGCACATCATGGAATGCATCAGCATCGACGGCTGCACGACGAAAGTCAATTTGAGCAACGGCAGTTCGATCGTTCTTGATGGCAGCAAGAAGTCGATCCAGCGCCGCATGGAAAAAGCGTACGAGCTGCAGTTCAAGATGGAAGCGCAGAAACGGTTTTTCGAAAGCGGCCGGGTGCTGCCGGAGACGAAGTATCATTTGGTGAAGCAGGCTGGCCAAGTGAATTATGAGCATCGGGCGGAATAGGTTTGGGGGAAAGAGCGGGTTTTGTGCCTGCTCTCTTTTTTGTGGGTTTCGGTTTTAGTGTCCTGGTTTTTTGTCCCGCCCCTGTGTCAGACACAATTTGCGTGTGGAAAATCTTGTTGCATCGGGATTCTGAAAGGTTTGCGTCCCTGTGCAAGACACAATTTCTTGCGGTAGAATGGAGAAAACGCAGTGGAGAGGAAGATACATATGGACAGCATCATTTTTGATTTGGACGGCACGCTTTGGAATCCGCTCGACGTGTCGGTAGCGGTGTGGAACAAAGTATTGGCGGATAATGGCGTGGACGAACAACTCACGAAAGACGATTTGCGCGGCATTATGGGGATGCAAGCGGATCAAGTCGGCGAGAAGCTGTTTCCCCATCTCTCGAAAGAAAAGTGCGAAAAACTGACAGAAGAGTCATCACAACTGGAATGCGTGTATTTGCGAAAACAAGGCGGGCAGTTGTATGCCGGCGTGGAGAGCGTATTGGAGCGGTTGTCGCAAAAGTACAATTTGTACATCGTCAGCAATTGCCAGGAAGGCTATATCGAAAGCTTCTACGAATATCACGCGCTGGATAAGCATTTCAGCGATTTCGAGAACCCGGGGAGAACGGGCTTATCTAAGGGGGAGAACATCCAGTTGCTCATGGAGCGAAACAGTGTGGAGTGTGCCGTCTATGTCGGCGATACGAAAGGCGACCGGGAGGCAGCAGAACTGGCGGGGATCCCGTTCGTTTATGCGGCGTATGGGTTTGGGGATGCGGATGAGTTTGATTACGTGATCGAGGAGTTCGAGGAGTTATTGAAGTTGTTTGGGTAAGGTGCAGCAGGAGATGCTTCTAGTCTCTCTTCAATTTTGTGGGATAGCCTGAAGGAATCTGGCTAGTTTTGGCGAAAAGGTCTCTCAAAATCAAAAAAGAGGAGAGGATGGACGATGAAATACCTTTGCTTGGCATACGGAGATGAAGCCGGGTGGAACGCATTAAGCGAAAAGGAAAGGAAGGATGCGCTGGCTCAAGACAAGGTGATCCAAGAGCGCGGAAATTTGGTGTCGGCCGTGCAGCCTTCAGTGACTGCTGTTCGAAATTGGGACAATAATCTCCAGGTGACGGAAGGAATTGAGGAGACTCACGGACTGCCGCTGGCGGGGTTTTCGATCATTGAAGCGGCGAATGTAGAAGAAGTGATCGATCTCGTCGCTGACACGCCGTGTGCCCGGGCGAATGGGGTCATTGAGATCCGGCAGCTTTGGAATACGGGCAGTTAGTTCGATGTTAAAAAAAAGTCGGGTATCTCACAAGAGACGCCCGGCTTTTTGTGTTTGGTTAATGGGATTTGTTGTCTTTTAAGGCATTGGATATCTTCTGTGTGGCATGAGACAAAGCGGGAACGAAACCGCCTTGAGCTTTTACGTATTCGCTTAGCCGATACGCCACAAAAATACCCGCGATGTCGATCAGGACGTCTACGAGCCTGCCGCTGCGTTCAAAGAACAGCTGAAGAAATTCCGTGAAAAAGGCGAACAAGCTGCACAGCACGAAGGCAACGTGGCGTTCCTTGAGCGCTTGATTCATTAACAGATACAGAATGCCGAACGACAAGGCATGGCCGGTTTTTTGGAAGACGTACAGTTTGCTGTCGAGATGGATGTCGCTCGTGATGAACAAGTCGGACAGGTCCGGGAACAGCCGGACATTAAAGTCGATGTCGCTCGCGAACAGCGCCGTGAAATTGTAATTATTGGTGGCAATGAGGATGCACAGCGCCCATAGAAGGACGGGGATGTATTTGGCTTTCATGTAATGGTTCCTTCCCCCGGGGATGCGGATTGTAAGTGTTTAGCCCGGCTATCTGTAATCCTCTTATTTATCCATAAGAGTACCATAGACTAATTAAGGAGTTGAGTGGTTGAACGAATAAAATTTCTTATATGGACCGGCGCCTTGATCACTGCTGGATGATGGGGAGGCTCCAAAGAGATATGCAACCCTGGTCTGAATTAAAAGAAATGGTATATTTTTCATGCGTATAGGGAATAGCAAGTACGGGTTGTATTAAATTGAAAAGTGGGTGCATTCATGAAAGTCAAAAAGGCGATTATTCCTGCGGCGGGTCTTGGGACGCGTTTCTTGCCGGCCACAAAAGCGATGCCGAAAGAAATGCTGCCGATCGTAGATAAACCGACGATCCAATACATCGTCGAAGAAGCGATTGCTTCCGGTATAGAAGACATCATCATCGTGACTGGGAAGCATAAGCGCTCCATCGAAGACCATTTTGACCATGCGTTTGAATTGGAAGAGACCTTGTTGAAAAAAGGGAAGATGGACATGCTCGATTCCGTTTTGCAAACATCGGACGTCGAGATCCATTTTATCCGCCAAAAGCAGCCGCTTGGCCTGGGCCATGCGATTTGGTCAGCGCGTAAATTCATCGGCGATGAGCCGTTCGCTGTGCTGCTCGGGGATGATATTGTCGAAAACCCGCAACCTTGTTTGGCGCAGTTAATGGCACAATACGAATTGACCGAAAACAGCATCATTGGCGTGCAGCAAGTCCCGGAAGGCCAAACCGATCGCTACGGCATCATCGACCCCATTTCGATTGACCGTCAATTGATCGCGGTGAATAAATTCATCGAAAAACCGGCAGCGGGCACCGCCCCTTCCAACTATGCCATCATGGGCCGCTACATTTTGACGCCCGAGATTTTTCAGTTCCTGGAAAAGCACGAGCTTGGAACGGGAGGGGAGATCCAATTGACGGATGCGATCCAGCAGTTGAATGAACAGCAACCGGTCTATGCGTACGAATTCGAAGGCAAACGCTTTGATGTGGGCGAAAAATACGGCTTTATCGAAACCACCATCGAATTTGCCTTGCAGCGGCCGGAACTGAGAGATCAATTGCTGGCGTTGTTCGAGAAAAAGTTGGAGCAAGCAAAATACCGGGTAGACTGAACCTACAGGTCGTCCCTACCGGCAAGGTACGCGAAGTGCTTGCCGAATGACCGGCTGTGCAACCGAATCCATATGAATAAACCGCCCGCCCAAGTATCACAATCGCTTGGGCAGGCGGTTTTTTTAGTCGTCCAATTTAATGATGATTGTATCGTCGACGCGCTGGACAGAGCTGGCTGCGGGCCACGGCTTCATTTCTTCGTATAAGTCGCTTTCCATAATTTCCTTGCGCTCATCTGCGTCGGACAGGTCATAAGTATAGCCAAAGTAGTTTTTCATCATGCGCTTATAATGGGGCGGATGAGCGAGGAAGCGGTCGCCGAGCATGCCCGTCATTTTCGGCACGCTTTCCGCCACTTCCACGGAACTGACGCTGCTGTCCATCGAGATCCGCCCAAGCACCGCCAGTTTGGTGACTTCTTCCACGCCTTCTGTTTGTTCGATGCGGTCCACGACACGGTTCAAGAAGGCGTAGGAACGCTCGTATTTCAAGTTCATATTGAAATAAGCGATGTTGGCGATGATCGCGAAGTTGAAGACGATCAAAGCGGAGACCAACAAGGTGCTCCACGACAAGGCTGGCGTAACGAATTTGGCGGGTGTGTAATTGTCATAAAAGATAATCGGCACATAGTAGAAGCTGACCAATGTCATGACCATCAGCATGTGGTAACTGACATCAGACGACACGAAGTACAAACTATAAGCCGATATCGGCAAGCTCAGCAGCAACACGATCGCTATGCCAAGCAGCCAGCCTTGGCGGTAAATTTTATGGTGGACGGCAAACCAGACGAAGCCGAGTATGATGAGAATGAAGGTGAGGACATTCAGCACTTCAAAGAGGTTGACCGGCATGTCCGTAATATACCCGCGGAAGAAAAATTCCTGGAACGACTCCTTGATCAAAGTGAACCGTTCGGCTATCGTGATCGACGTATCGCCGATTGCGTTCAAGCCTTGATAACTGGAAATCCTTCCGGCA
Source organism: Planococcus sp. SSTMD024 (assembly GCF_041320495.1). NCBI lineage: Bacteria > Bacillati > Bacillota > Bacilli > Caryophanales > Caryophanaceae > Planococcus > Planococcus sp. SSTMD024. The sequence continues at coordinate 950,930 of NZ_JBGGNS010000022.1, forward strand.
AAGAAATTGGTGTAGAGCGTAAAGGTGATACCATAAAGCGCCATGCCGATTCCCGTCACCATCAAAAAGCGCAAAGCGTAGGTGAGGGTTTTCCGCAAGTTCGCTTGCTGCGTGAGGATTTCATTGAGCAAGAAAACGGTGATCAGTGTGAGGGCGAGCGGCAAATTGGCTTGGTAGACGCCGACGCTCACGAAAAACAATACTGCCCCCGGCAAAAAACCGTAAGTGTATTTCTTTGTGATTACCAAGGACAGGACGGTTGTGAAGAATCCGAGCATATAAGCATCGGCCGTAAACATATAAGAAAATGTCGACGTAACGGTCGGGAAAGTCACGAGCAGCCCGGCGGTTAAAATGATCGACAGCTTCTTGCGGAGGCCGAATAATTCCGTCAAGGCGGCTGAGGTCAACGCGAGATAGAAAATCGACAAAGCCCCGTTGACCCACGGCAAGTCGAAATAGGAGCTGATGCCGCTAAAAGGCGACAGGAAAAAGCGCCCGAGTGAGAACTTTTTCTGCGACATATGGATATTCAGCAAGCTGTCGTGATTCGGGAGGGTGTTCGTAAACATGTAGAGATGCGTGAGAAAACCTATGATAAGCGCAGCGAAGAACGCAGTCTTCCATTGCGGCTTGATCGCGTTTTTGAGGCGGAGCAATACTTGTTCTGGCATGGGAATCTCCTTTTTTTCGACTATGATGAGTGCAGGGGAGCTCAGTTAAACTCACCCGTGCACCTGCGGGAATCAAGCACTGTAGTTTCATTCCAGTGAAACATTCAGAATTATACCATATATTAGGTAGTGGGAATTTGTGGAGTTCTTAATATTTTCCAGACTGCGCCCGTATCAGTAATTTCCCTCGTCGACTTGTTTCAAAATTATTGCTATTATGATAATAAATAACTCCAACAATACAAAGTGGGTGGAAGCGATTAAAAAATTAATTACGATTCTCATTCCCGCCTATAATGAAGAAGAAGTATTGGTTCCGCTTTTGGAACGCTTGAAGAGTGTGACGGCTAAATTGCCGAACTATGGTTTTGAATTCCTGTTCGTCAATGACGGCAGTACCGACCGGACATTGGAGATGTTGCGGAAGCTGGCGAAAGTCCATGCCGAAATCTCCTATGTCAATTTATCACGGAATTTCGGCAAGGAAGTGGCGATGCTCGCCGGATTCGACCATATCAATGGAGACGCCGTCATCATCCTCGATGCCGATTTGCAGGATCCCCCTGAGCTCATTCCGAGAATGATCCGCTACTGGGAAAAGGGCTACGACGACGTGTTTGCCAAACGGAATACCCGTGCGGGCGAGACCTGGTTCAAAAAATGGTCTTCCAATTCCTATTACAAAATCCTGCAGAAAGTCTCGAGCATCCCGATCCAGAACAACACCGGCGATTTTCGCTTACTGGACCGCAAATGCATCGAAGCGCTAAAGCAGATGCGCGAGTCCGAACGCTATACAAAAGGCATGTTCAGCTGGATCGGCTTCAACAAAAAGGAATTGCTGTTCGACCGTGAACCGAGGGCAGCCGGCACCACCAAATGGAATTACCGGAAGCTGTTCAACTTGGCCGTCGATGGCCTGACGTCTTCCACGGTGGCACCGCTCCGCATTTCGTCGTTTTTCGGGATTGTCATCTCGATTTTCGCCTTGTTGTTCATGCTGTTCATTTTCGTCCGCACCTTGCTCTTCGGCGGTTCGGTGCCCGGCTACCCGTCATTGATGACGGTCATCCTGTTCCTCGGCGGCATCCAATTGATTTCCCTCGGGATCATCGGCGAGTATTTGGGGAAAGTGTTCAATGAAACGAAAAAACGCCCGGCTTATTTGATCAACGAGTATTATTCGCCCATCGCGCTCAGAAAAAATGAGCGGCGCAGAGATGGATGAAGTCAAATAGAGTTCAATACATGAAAAGCAGCGGTCTCCGAGTGGGGATCGCTGCTTTTTTGCGGGTTCGTTTCGGGAGAGCTTCACTGTGCTATGGATGTTAATTGGTTTGCTCGGCTTTCGTGTAGCGTCTTTTTACTGCGCCGTATGGAAGGTTGAAAAGAATCAAGCCCAGTCCGGCAATTGCCGTGATCCAGGGATAGAGCAGCGAATACAATAGAGACGGGTAGTAATAGCCCGGCGGCAAATAGTAATTGATCGGTCCGCTGAAGTCTTCGGTGATCAATTGCGTCTGCAGCTTGGACTTGTTGTCGAACGTGAAAAGTTGTTCCGAGACGCTGCCGTCCTTTGCGATCTTGATAAGCTTGAACTCCCGGTCTTCCATGTCTACATAGCCGGGCATCACTTCGCCGTCGCGATGGAAGCGCATATCGTAGCCGTTCCGGAGGATCGTGATGGCGAAGAAATCCTTGTCCGTGAACTTGTCTTCGACGGTCCAGTAAGTGATGGCGCTATTATAGCGGTCGAGGCCTTCGACGGCGAGTTCTTCGTAGTGGAGCAATTGGACGGGATAGCCGTTGAGTGTCTCGGCCGTTTCGCCGTTGACGGTGAGGCGGATATCGCTCGGGTGGACCAAGTTGTCCCACGCATTGAAATACGGCTCGCCGGTCGTGATGTGCGAAGCGCGGATGATGTTTCCGTAGTAATTGGCATCATCCGGCGCCCCGGCGTAATCGGTCCGGTTGCTGTTCAGCTCGTCGATGTCGTAGCGCGTGTCCATTTCAATCCTGTAGGCGATTTCCATAAGCATCGGCGTGATGGAAGGGAGCGAGAGGGCTACGAGGATGATGCCGATGATCAGGCGTTTGCGTTTTGTTCGGGTCATGGTGAGGATCCTTTCAGTGCGGGTAGTGTGTATGTATAAATACCTATTCAAAGTATAGCAAGAATGTCGCTTGTTGAGGCGCATTCGTTGTTAAGAACCTGGCTTGATTTTTAATAAGTGGAAGAAGATAAGTGCTAGGGTAATGTAGAATTTCACCCCGAATAGGAAGAAAGATACGAGAACTACAGCATTTCAGAGATTTTTGTTGTATAATAGTCCTTGCTTGTTTTAAATCGCTTTTGGCGGGATGAACTTCCCGTCGAAAGGAAGGACGTGTCTATTTGAAAACTGTTTTACGAACGATCATTATCCTGGTGGTGGGATTGGGGATACTCGCGGGGGCTGGATATTGGGCGTACAAGAGCTTGACCAGCAGCGACGAGCAGCAAATCTCCCAAGCTGCGGAGGAAGCGGACGAAAAATTGCAAGAAGATACGGAAGCGCCGAAACCGAACGAGCTCGTGGAAACGGTGGGCTTGAGTGAAACGGAATTCCAGATTCATCTTCACCAAATGACGCACCAGAAAATCGAGGCGACTGAAAAGCGCGGGGCGATCGAGATGACGCCGGAGCGCATCGATGAAATGCTGAAAATCTTGCAGGCCAACGAAGGCGCTTATGGGGAGTACGAATTCTATGAGCAAAGTTTGACCGCTTGGGAAAAAGGCGATTTCTCCAATGCCGTCAACGTGCACAACACCATCTGGGAATGGCATAAAGGCACAGTGGGCCGTGCGACGGGCTTGTTATCGGAAGAGCGGGAAGCGGAGTTTGTAAAGAAGCATTTTCAGTAATTAATTGTATCGAAATTCTATGAGCTCTCGTCCGAAAGCCTTGGATTCCTTAACGGAGTCCAAGGCTTTTATGTTTTAGGGGAGGTTTATTGGATTAAGCGGATGGAAGCGGTGTGGGCTATATTGCCGAGTTTTTCTAAATTTACAAGATAATTTCCTGATTCCTGTTTAAGCCTTCGATCGTGAGGGAATTATTTCATATCTTGAAATAATATAGGGGGAAAGCAGTTGGAACAGTTTTTACAAGGGGTTGCTGATTTTTCAGCATGGTTATGGGGCATCCCGCTTATCGCATTGTTATTGATTTCTGGACTTTATATGACATTTAAATTAGGATTTTTTCAGTTTCGCTATTTCGGATACATAATTGGGCAAACGTTCGGCAGCATTTTCAGGAGACCGAAAGGCGAAGGGACGGTTACGCCGTTCCAGGCCTTGACGTCTGCACTGTCATCGACAATCGGTGCAGCGAACATCGTCGGGGTGCCTGCGGCGATCATGTTCGGCGGGCCGGGCGCCATCTTCTGGATGTGGGTCATCGCATTGATCGGCATGGCCTTGAAATTCGCGGAAAGTGTACTGGCGGTTGAATACCGCGAGAAAAACGCTAATGGCGAATTTGTCGGCGGGCCGATGTATTATATGACGAAAGGTTTGAACATGAAATGGCTCGGCATTTGGTTCTCGTTCGCGTTGATGATCGAATTGATCCCGAGCATCATGGTGCAAGGGAATTCGATCGCGAGCACCGTGGAAGCGACGTTCAGCATTCCGGCGTTGTGGACGGGGATTGCGACTGCCATTCTCGTCTCGATTGTCGTCTTCGGCGGCATCAAGCGCATCGGCAAGGTGACGGAGATTTTCGTCCCGTTCATGGCCTTGATGTATGTCGGCGGGGCGGTCGTCATTTTATTGATGAACGTGAAAGCCGTTCCGGAATTCTTCATGCTGATCTTCAGCAACGCCTTTTCACCGGCACCAGTCATGGGCGGCTTTGCCGGTGCGGCAATCGTGGAAGTCATCCGCTGGGGCTTTGCCCGCGGCCTTTATTCCAACGAAGCGGGGCTCGGGACGGCGCCGATCGCCCACGCAGCAGCGACGACCGATCACCCCGTACGCCAGGGCTTCTGGGCCGTCATTGGCGTGGTGGTCGATACCTTGATCGTCTGTACGGCAACAGCGTTCGTCATCTTGTCTTCCGGCGTGTGGACAGAAGAAGGCGCGATGGAAAATTCATCCGCGTTGACGAGCTTGGCGTTTGAAGAGTATTTCGGTGGCTTCGGTTCGATTCTTGTGACAATCGCACTCATCTTCTTCGTCTTGTCGACGATTTTGGTCGTCGTGTTTTACGGCGCCAAGCAAGCGGAATTCTTGTTCGGCACAAAAGCTTCCTATGGCATGCAAGTGGTCTACATAATTGCAGTGGTCTTGGGCGCAGTCGGCGCAGCGGAAGTCATCTGGGGCTTCCTCGACATCATGCTCGCCATGATTCTTATCCCGAACGTCATCGCGATCTTGCTCTTGAGCAACAAAGTGAAAGACTTGAAGAACGAGTTCTTTACGTCGGATGAGTATTATAGGAAGGATCGGAAAGTGAAGAAACGCGCGAAACGCCAGAAAGCGGTTCGCGAAGGGTACGAATCGTAGGCAGGGGGTGTCGTGGTTTGTCGTGTCCCTGTGTTCCGCACAATTCACAGGGGACGAATGGCGGCGTGGCGGGATTCTGCTGCCCTTGTGTCCCTGTGTTACACACAATTTAAGCAGAAAACCTTGGACTCGGGCGAGTTCAAGGTTTTTTTGTGGTGTTGGGGATTTTGGTGCGGGCAGTTTCCAAGGGAGAAGTGATTTGGAGATTTTATGCACTTGTTGAAGAGGGAATCATGGGCATAGCTGTAAATACGAGTTTACTGGAGAAGCGTGCTGCATCTTAATAGGGTGGCATGGAGGAATATTGGTAGGAAGGAAGGGCTACGGCACACTAGTGATGAAAAAAACTTTTAAAAAAATATTATAGCAGTTTACCTTTTAATGGAAACCGGGGAGGGTATTGTTCGCAAATAGTTAAAATGCATAAGTGTGATAACTAGCGTCTATAGTGGAGTTGTCGAGCGTTTCGGATTTTCATATCGAATTTGTAAAACGCTTGTCTTTCCTGAAAAGTATATAAGGAAAACGAAATATTATCTGAATTATAAGAATTTTCATTAGCTACTTTACATATTTTGGCCCTTAATGTAGGTTTATTGTAGTGTTAAAAGTTATATAAACTATATTTTTTATTAAATAATTGATTACTAATCATTTATTTAATAGACAGGAATTGTTTTTAGATTTTTTAGATTTATTTTTGCCAGTATAAAGATCTGTCAACGCGATGGCTATAAGCCAAAGGGGTGTGAGGATGGATCTAAGCAAGGGGATGGTTGAAATGGTGGAAATGCAGCACATGGATTATGAGGCGGGAGCCGAAAGGGAGACGATTCCGCAATTGTACATCGGCTTGCCGTTGGACCGGGGTGTATCCGTTAAATTGTCCCGCGATGAGCAGCAAGGCTTGAACGGGGCGGAAATCATTCTTCCGCCGGCGCAAGTGGAGCGGTTTATGCGGGCACTCATTGAACATCCAATCTTACTGCCGACAAGCTATTCGCAAAGTTCGGCCGTGGAAGACGGGAAGCACATGCTTCGGCTTGCATCCGTTGAAGCGTTTTCGGATTTTGTTGAACGCCTGACGGATACCCTCGGTGCAGTGACTCAAAAAAAGTGAATACGGCAGACCTCTCCCATTCATATTGAAAAGGAAGGTATGCATTTATTTCAGCAAGGCCAGCAAGGTCTCAATAACCAGTTGGGTGCCGCGTGATCAATACTTGTAAGGACCAAAATCGAGGAGGATGAATCGGATGACTGCGATTGTAAAAGAAGAAATGACAATGGAGATCCCGAACAAAACCTATTTGCAAACTTATAAGGACTATATTGAAGGCTATAAGCAGTACAAGCTGGAGAAGTTGGCTCCGCAGTGGCATGTGCCGGTGGATCGCAAGGCGGTAAAAGTGGAGAGTGGATTGTAAGCTGTCCCTGTGTTGTTGGCGCCCCTGTGTTAGACACAATTCCCGCGTGAAGATTCGCGTCACAGCGGGATTGTGGTGCTTGAGTGTCCCTGTGTTCCACACAATTCAATCGTCAAAAAAAACCGTGAACTCAATTGAGTTCACGGTTTTTTTTTGCATTATAGGTTTTTGACGTAGTCTTCAACTTCCTGGGAAGTCGAGAGGCCGAGGATGTGGTCGATATGCCCTTCCATGTCCGCTTTGGAGAGGCGGCTTAGCTGGGAGCGGGCTTTCAGGATCGACGAGGCGCTCATCGAGAATTCGTCCAGGCCGAGGCCGAGGAGAATTGGGATGGCGATTTCGTCGCCGGCCATTTCGCCGCACATGCCGGTCCATTTGCCTTCTTTGTGGGACGCGTCGATGACGGTCTTAACGAGGCGCAGGATAGCTGGGTTGTACGGCTGGTAGAGATACGACACGGATTCGTTCATCCGGTCGGCGGCCATCGTGTATTGGATCAGATCGTTCGTGCCGATGGAGAAGAAGTCGACTTCTTTTGCGAACGTGTCGGCCATGACGGCAGTCGAGGGAATCTCGACCATGATGCCGACTTCGATTTGGTCGCTGACCGGGATGCCTTCCGCTTCGAGTTTCGCTTTTTCCTCCATAAGAAGAGCTTTCGCTTCGCGGAACTCATCGAGCGTCGCAATCATCGGGAACATGATCTTGAGGTTCCCGTGGACACTCGCACGGAGCAATGCGCGCAGCTGCGTGCGGAACATGTCCGGCATCTCGAGGCATAGGCGGATCGCACGGAGGCCGAGGAACGGGTTGAGTTCTTTCGGCAGTTTCAAGTACGACAGTTCCTTGTCGCCGCCGATGTCGAGCGTGCGGACGACGGTCGGTTTGCCGTCCATGCCTTGCAAGACTTCCGCATAGGCGTCGGTCTGTTCTTGTTCGGTCGGGAACTCGTCGCGGCCCATGTACAGGAATTCCGTCCGGTACAAGCCGATCGCTTCGCCGCCGTTATCCAAGACGCCGACTAAATCTTTCGGCGTGCCGATATTGGCGCCGAGTTCGACTGCGACGCCGTCTTTCGTGACGGTCGCTTCGTTTTTCAGCTTGGCCCATTCGGCTTTTTGTCCCGCATACGCGGTTTGCTTTTCTTTGTATTCGGCAAGTGTCGCCTCGTCCGGGTCGAGAAGGACTTCGCCTTCCAGGCCGTCGATGATGACGATCGTGCCGTTATCAATGGAACTCATCGCTGTTTTCGCGCCGACGACTGCCGGGATTTCCAATGTGCGCGCGAGGATCGCGGAATGCGACGTGCGCCCGCCGATATCGGTGATGAAACCTTTGATGTATTTCGGGTTTAATTGCACCGTGTCGGATGGGGTCAAGTCTTCTGCGATGACGACGACTTCATCGGTGATCATGCTTGGGTTTTGGATCTTTACGCCTAACAGATGGGCGAGCACGCGTTTCGTGACATCGCGCACATCGGCGGCGCGTTCTTTCATGTATTCATTGTCCATCGCTTCGAACATGTCGACGAACATCGTCGAGGTTTCGTGAAGCGCGAATTCTGCGTTGACGCTGTCGGTGTTGATTTTGTCGGTGATCGGCCCGATCAGTTCCGGGTCTTCCAACACGAGCAAGTGGGCGCCGAAAATGGCCGCTTCCTTGTCGCTGATTTCTTCGGCGGTGCGTTTTTTAATGACTTCCAGTTCGGCGATCGATTCGTTGACCGCTTGCTGGAAGCGTTCGATTTCCGCCTGTGTGTCCGCCACGTTTTTCTTATCGACTGTCAGGTCCGGATGTTCCAGGCGGAAGGCCTTGGCGATGGCGATGCCGTTAGAGGCTGCGATTCCGGAGAGGCGATTCATTGGTTCGAGATCCCTTGTTCTTTGAGTACGCGCTCGATTGTCTCCATCGCTTCCGCTTCGTCCGCGCCGTCTGCCGCGATCTGGACTTGCGACCCGGAAGGAACGCCGAGTGACATAACACCGAGGATCGATTTCAAGTTAACTTTCTTGTCCTTGAATTCCATTGTGATGTCGGATTGGAATTTTGTAAGAGAGCCTACGAGTGCTGAAGCTGGGCGTGCATGCATGCCTGCTGGGTCTGTGATTGTGAATGTTTTTTCTACCATGAAAATTCCTCCTTGGGGGTGATTGGGTTGTAAGCGAATTCACCCTCCATTATGACATTATCCGCAGAAAATGCATAGCAGGGCCTTGTGGCTGGAAAAAACAGAAAACATAGTGTTGTCCGGAGAGGCGCGACAGGGGTGGTTGTGTCCCTGTGTGGATGGAGTGCCTGGTCCCTGTGTCAGACACAATTCGGCGGAGAGGATTCGCGGCGCAGCGGGGTTTTGGTGTCCGAGCGCCCCTGTGTCAGGCACAATTCACGGCAAAGACAGCCTTGTCCGGACAGCGGCGACAAAGTTGATTTTTCATTAGATTGAATGCGCTTACACAATGGGCGTATAATCTGAATTAACAAACAAAAGAGGGGCGCTAGCTAAGTAGAAAGTTTCGATACTTGCAGCGCTCTTAAAAGGAGGATGAAAGGAATGGCAGAAGAACGTTCAAGCGTTAAAGTGAAAGTCCAGAAGTTCGGGAACTTCCTCAGTTCGATGGTCATGCCGAACATCGGCGCGTTTATTGCCTGGGGGCTCATCACGGCATTATTTATTCCGACAGGTTTTTTCCCGAATGAACAATTTGCGTCGCTTGTTGGCCCGATGATTACGTATTTGCTTCCGTTGTTGATCGGGTATACGGGCGGTAAGCTCGTCCACGACCAGCGAGGCGGCGTTATGGGCGCAATCGCCACGATGGGGGTCATCGTCGGGGCGCCCGATACGCCGATGTTTCTCGGCGCGATGATCATGGGGCCGCTCAGTGCCTGGGTCATCAAGCAGTTTGACCGGTTGATTGAAGGTAAGATCCGTTCCGGTTTTGAGATGCTCGTCAATAACTTCTCGGCCGGGATCATCGGCGGCGCACTTGCGTTGCTCGCTTTCCTCGGCATCGGGCCGGCCGTCAGCGCGTTGACGCAAGTATTGGTTGCAGGCGTCGACTGGCTGCTCGAGACGGGATTGCTTCCGCTCACCAGCATCTTGATCGAGCCGGGGAAAATTTTGTTCCTCAATAACGCGATCAACCACGGCATCCTGACGCCGCTTGGGCTTGAACAAGTGCAGCAAGCGGGCCGTTCGGTTCTGTTCTTGCTCGAAGCGAACCCAGGGCCTGGCCTTGGCGTCTTGCTTGCGTTCATGTTCTTCGGAAAAGGCATCGCGAAGCAATCGGCACCGGGTGCGATCATCATCCAGTTCTTTGGCGGGATCCACGAGATTTATTTCCCGTACGTGTTAATGAAACCGATGCTTCTCTTGTCCGTCATCCTCGGCGGCATGAGCGGGGTCTTCACTCTCGTCTTGATGGGCGGCGGCTTGGTAGCGCCGGCTTCACCGGGCAGTATCTTCGCCATCACCGCGGTCACTCCGCCTGAAGGCATGGCGTATGTCGCGAACTTTACGGCGATTTTGGTCGCGGCGACGGTGTCGTTCTTGATTTCAGCGGTCGTGTTGAAGCGCAGCAAAGACACCGAAACGGACGAGGACGTCGCAGCTGCAACGAGACGCATGGAAGAAATGAAAGGCAAGAAAAGCTCGGTTGCCGGCGCACTGGGCGCGAGCGCTGGAGCGGCGGGCACGTTCCCGGAAGATGTCCACAAGATCGTCTTTGCGTGCGACGCGGGGATGGGGTCGAGCGCGATGGGCGCCTCGCTCCTCAGCAAGAAAGTGAAAGAAGCAGGCATGGACATCAAAGTCACGAACAGTGCGATTTCATCCATCCCGGCCGATTCGCAAATCATCATCACACAGGACAAATTGACGCCGCGTGCAAGAGACAAGCGCCCGGATGCATACCACATCTCGGTCGACAACTTCCTGTCGAGCCCGGAATACGACCATTTGATCGAGCGCATGAAACACGGCGTGACAGAAGAACAAAGCGAACTGGTCGACGACAGCGAAGCGAACGCGGCGACCGGCGAAGAAGCGGACGCTCCTTTGCTCACGGAAGACAATATTTTCATCAATCAACGCTTCCGCACAAAAGAAGAAGCGATCCGCTTTGCCGGAGACGCTCTTGTGAAAGCAGGATACGTCGAGCCGTCGTATGTCGATGAAATGATCAAGCGCGAAGAAATCACGACGACCTATATGGGCAACGATGTCGCGATTCCGCACGGCACCGAAGAAGCGAAAAAAGCGGTCTTGAGATCCGGCTTCACGGTCGTCCAAGTACCGGACGGCGTGGATTTTGACGGAGAGAAAGCGAAATTGATTTTCGCCATCGCCGGCAAAGACGGCACGCATTTGGAGATTTTGTCCGGCATCGCGGTCATCTGCGCCGAGCAATCGAACGTCGACGAACTCGTCGCCGCGAAATCTCCGAAAGAACTGCTCGACATCTTGAACAGCAAATAAGCGACACCACGAAAAGGCAGGGGGAATCCTGCCTTTTTGTGCTATTTCTTTGGTTTATTCATATCGGGATATTTTGGTGGAAAAATAGATATAGTACGAGTTAGTGGGGAAATCGCTCCAGGCGGACGCTTTAGGCCCGCAGGAGGCGGGTCATTCAGCTGGTGCGACAGGACGTCGCGCACTCAGCCGCTTCCAGTTTACTAATGAAACAGTTTAAACCGCTGCTGCTCCCACATCTGCAGTGCAGATGCGTCGCAAATGAACAAGCTCAAGCGCCTTTCGCTTATTCATTAGTCGCCGCCTTCCGCTCTTTAAATTTAGTTTGAATACTGGGTAAGTGTTTCTAACTTTATTGAGACAAAAAATGAAAGCCAGCTGTTTTGCGGAATATGTGGAGTAGTGAGAAACTATATATAGGATAGATAAAGAAATTGTTAAGCTTCTGTAATTATATTGAGTAAGTAGGTAATATCAAAAGCTAGTGAACCTGCTAGTAATAATCCTTATTGAAATAGCGTATAACCCTAGATATGGAGCAAAACCACGGAGACTCCCAAGGGAGCAGCGCTCTTTTAAGCGACGAGACAGCCGAGACCCCGCAAGGCGCGAAGCGACTGAGGAGGCTTGGCGCTCGCCCGCAGGAAATGAATTAGCGATGGGTAAGCTGAGCTAATTCATTTGCGACGCATTTACGCAGTAAATGTGAGAGCAAGGGTTTCGTAGTGGTTTTGCGGAATATCTTCAGTAGTGAAATGCTGTTATTGAAAAACTTGTATATTCTTTATTAACGAAAAGTGACAAAGGAGTAGGTGAGTGGATGTTTGTCACGGTTAGGGAAAAGTCGATCATTGAGCTGGTGACCAGGATGTCGGCAAAGCATACGGTGAATTCCTTGGCGACGTATCTCGACGTCAGCGCACGGACGATTCAGCGGGATTTGAAGTCGGTGGACAAGCTATTGGAGCAGTTTGGGCTCACGATGAAACGCAATGCGGCGGATGCGCTCTTTATTGACGGCAATAACGAGAAAATCTACCGCCTGATGCAGCAGCTTGCGGCATCAAGCGCGCCGGAAGCGACGCCGGAGGAGAAAAAGCTGCGCTTGCTCATCATTTTAATGGAAGAAGGGGCGTTTTTTAAAAAGCAGGTGCTGTCGAATCAGCTCGGCATCAGCACGACGACGCTCACTTCGTATTTGGATGAGCTCGGCAATTGGCTGCGCAAGTTCTCGGTTACCTTGTCCAGGCAGCGCGGCGTCGGGGTGGAAATCGCAGGTGAGGAAGCGCATAAACGCCACGCGCTGGCGGCGTATTTCTTGATTCATTTCTACGAAGAGCTTATTGAAAGCCTGTATTATTTGCAGCAAGGCAAGACCGAGGGCGAAAAAGTGCTCGGCTATTTCAACCCGGCGTATCTTGCTTCGGCGAACGAACTCGTCGGCGAACACATCAGCGAGGAACAGATCCGCTTGGCCGACAGCGATTACACAGGCCTCGTCGTGCATCTCGCCTTGGCGCTGCAGCGGACCGAAAGCGGCTTGCTGCTGGATGCGCCAGAAGAACGGGAGCGTAACGCGGAGTACGGCATGATCAAAGCGATTTGCGATGAGTTGCACGCGCGGCTTGGCGTGGCGTTGACGGAGCGCGATGTCGCGTTTCTTGCGGTCGTCTTGAAGGGCTCGAAAATCCAGGCGTCGAATGTGCTGTATTACGACAGCGTGCTGCTCGGGAAACTCGTCAAGAACATGATCCGCGACGTGTCCGCGCAGCTCGGCGTCGATTTGACGAAGGATTTTTCCTTGTACCAAGGCTTGCTTGCGCATATGGAGCCGCTCATTTTCCGGCTCAAGCAAAAGCTCGAATCGTTCAATCCGCTGACCGAGGAAATCAAGAAGAAGTACCCGGTGCTGTTTCTCGCGGTCAAGCAGACTTTAGAGACCGAATTCGACGACCTGGAGTTTTCGGCGGACGAAGTGGCGTTTATTGTGCTTCATTTCGGCTCGGCGTTATTGATGAATGAAGAACGCGTGCAGCTCGAAGCGGTCGTCGTGTGCCCGACCGGCATCGGCACGTCGAAAATGCTCGCGAGCCGCATCCAAAAAGAGCTGCCGGAAATCGATTCGGTGAAGATCTTGGCGGTCCACGATTTCCAGTCGGCGAATTTAAAGGACTACGACCTGGTCATTTCGACGATCCGCCTGCCGGTGACCGATGTGGATTATTTGATGGTGAGCCCGCTGTTGAACGAACAGGACATCAGCCATATCGAGAATTACTTGCAGCACAATATCCAGCAAGTGACGCGCAACAAGCAGTATTTGACGGCAGAAGACGTCACGAGGCCCAACCGAAAAGAGCGGCGGGATGTCCGGAAGTTGCTGGTGGACATCAAGCAAGTGCAGACGGGGATGGAAGCGATACTCGACCATTTCCGGGTGGTGAACAAGCACGGCGCAGATTATTGGCAGGTGCTCGAAGAGGTGTTGGGCGGAATGGCGGCGGACGGCTTGCTGGATGCAAAGAGCACCTTGCGGCAACTGAAAGACCGCGAGACGAAAGGCGGCCTCGGGATTCCGGGGACCAATATGGCGCTGTTTCATTGCCGAGACGAATCGGTAGGTCATTTGCTGTTCCAGGTGGTGCATTTGGATACGCCGAGTGCGGTCAAAGGGATGGACGGACGCGACGTGCACATGACGAATGTGTTGTTGATGCTGACGCCAGTGGAATTGAGCGAGCGTGAACAGGAAATCATGAGCTTGATTAGTTCGAGCCTGATCGAAAGCGAAGCCGCGATGATGATTTTCTCGTCGTCGAATGAAGGCGTCATCCGCGGCAAATTGGAAGAGTTGTTTTACGAATACTTACAAAATAATTTGATGAAGGAATGATTGGAATGAAACAAACGATCCATTTTGGGGCAGGCAATATCGGCAGAGGGTTTATCGGGGCCTTGTTCTCGGAATCCGGCTATCACGTCAGTTTTGTCGATGTGGCGGAACAGATCATCGACGGGTTGAACGAACAGGGCCGGTACCGCGTGAACATGGCGCAGGAGACGGACGAAAGTGTCTTGGTGGACAATGTGTCGGGCATCAACAATATGAAAGATGAAGACGCGGTCATCGCGAAGATCCAGCAAGCGACGTATTTGACGACGGCGATCGGGCCGAACATCTTGCCGCGCATCGCGCCGTTGATTGCGCGCGGAATTGAAGCGCGCGTGAAGGGAAATTTTGCGACGGGAGCGGATTTAGAGCCGATGTCGGAGTTGGACGTGGCGACGGACATGAGCGCGGGTTCGGAAAAATTATACATCATTGCCTGTGAAAACCAGATTGGCGCGACCGATATTTTGAAAGGCCACATTTTGAGCCATTTGAGCGACGAAGCGAAAGCGGATCTCGCGGGCAAGGTGTATTTCTTTAATTCGGCGGTCGACCGCATCGTGCCGATCCAGGAAGGCCATTCACTCGACGTCTTGGTCGAGCCGTATTACGAGTGGATCGTCGAGACGACCGAAGACATACCGCCGGTTTCCGGCATGACGATCGTCGATGACTTGGCGCCGTTCATCGAGCGCAAGCTGTTCACGGTCAATACGGGCCACGCCGTCATCGCGTATCACGGCTATCTCGCCGGCAAAACGACGATCGACGAAACCTTGGCCGACCCGGAAATCGAACGCGAAGTCCGGGAAACCCTGAAAGAGACCGGCGCGTACCTCGTGAAGCAATACGGCTTGGACGAACAGGAGCACCTGGCCTATATCGACAAAAACATCGAGCGCTTCAAAAACGCCTATTTGAACGACGGCGTCACGCGCGTCGGCCGCGCGCCGATCCGCAAACTGGGCCCGGAAGACCGCCTCGTGCGCCCGGCCGTGCAAGCGCAAAAAGCGGGACTGGCGTATGCGCATCTCGCCAAAGCGATCGCCGCGGCGTTGTTGTTCGATTACGCGGAAGACGAAGAAGCGGTGAAAATCCAGGAGATGATCGCACAAGGCGGGCCGGAGCGCGTATTGACAGAAGTCAGCGGGCTCGCAGCCGATAGCGAGCTGGCGCAGGAAGTCGTGCGTCAGTATGAGGCAATGAAGAAGAAGTAGTAGCTAGCTGTCCCTGTGTTCCGCACAATTTCAACCGCATCCCGGTGGCCGAAATGGCGCCGGGATGCGGTTTTTGCGTGCGGGGGAATTGTATGCGCCCCTGTGTTGCACACAATTTCGGCGAAAAAACGCGGTGGCGGGCTTGTCCCTGTGTTGCACACAATTCAACGCTCCGTTTTCCCGTCGCTGCGGCATTTGACTGTCCTTTTGTCCCTGTGTTGCACACAATTCCACACGTCGACGGTATACTTTTTGTCTGTATGTGAGATTAAAGTGCGTACTTCCCAAGATGTATGCGGGGACTTACACTTGGAGGGCATCAAAATACGCATATGAGGAGCTGCACATAGATGAAATTACAACTAGCATTGGATTTAGTAGATATTCCGCAAGCGATCGAATTGATCAAGGAAGTCGAGGGGTCGATCGATATCGTCGAACTCGGCACACCGGTCATTAACCAAGAAGGGTTGAAAGCCGTGCGCGAAGTGAAAGCGGCGTTTCCGCACTTGGAAGTCTTGGCGGATGTGAAAATCATGGACGCGGCGGCTTATGAAGTCGGCAATGCCGCGGCTGCTGGAGCGGACATCGTGACGATTCTCGCGCAAGCGGAAGATTCGTCGATCAAAGGCGCAGTCGAAGAAGCGAAAAAACTGGGCAAGAAGATCCTCGTCGACATGATCGCCGTGAAAGACATCGAAACTCGTGCCGCTGAACTCGACATGCTGGGGGCGGATTATATTTGCGTCCACACGGGCTATGATTTGCAGGCAGAAGGAAAAGATTCATTCGCAGACTTGCGCACGATCAAAAGCGTCGTGAAAAATGCGAAAACCGCGATTGCTGGCGGCATCAAACTGGAAACTTTGCCGGAAGTCATCGAAGCGCAGCCGGATTTGATCATTGTCGGGGGCGGCATCACAGGCAAAGACGACAAAAAGGCTGAAGCGGCGAAAATCAAGGCGCTTATGAACGAAAGCGTGACGGTTTAACGTGAACGTTTCCGGATTCATGAATGAAATAACTGCCGAACTGTCGCACACGGTCGGGCAAGTGAGTGACGCGGAAGCTGCCCGTTTGGTGACCGCGATGGCGCAAGCCGATAAGATTTTTGTCGCAGGCGGCGGCCGCTCCGGCTTCATGGCGAAAGCGTTCGTCATGCGTATGGTGCACATGGGCTTGAACGCTTATGTGGTCGGCGAAACGGTGACGCCGAGTTTGCAGGAAAAGGATTTGTTCATCGTCGGATCGGGTTCCGGTGAAACGGGCAGCTTGCTTGCGATGACCGAAAAAGCGAAAGCGATCGGTGCAACAGTTGCGGCGGTGACGACCAATCCGGCGTCGTCGATCGGCAGGCTTGCGGATCTCCACATCACCATCCCGGCGCAAGCGAAAGCGGACGGGGCGAGCGGCAAATCCATCCAACCGATGGGCTCGTTGTTCGAGCAATCGCTATTGGTGGTATACGATGCGCTCGTCTTGGCGTTTATGGAGCAGCAACACATCACGGCCGATGCGATGTTCGGCACGCACGCCAATTTGGAATAGCACAGAAATAAGCTTGAGGCTGGAAGCGATTCCGTCTCAAGCTTATTTTTCATGCCAAGCTTACCTATTGGACAACTCGCCCACAGAGGTGCAAAATTGGTGGCATGGACAACTGCGGTGACAGGGCAGGTTTGATTGGAATGAATGGCGAGTGGCTGGTTGCGGAGCTTAATCGCAATGGCTGGCCCGCCAAAAAAACAGCATGATGTGAAGGAGCAAGTGTATGTATAAAATGATCGCAATTGATTTAGATGGAACCTTGCTGACGGATGAGTTGAAGGTGACGACGGATACGATGGCGGCGATTCGGCAGTCGATGGAACTCGGCGTGGTCGTGACGATCGCGACGGGGCGCATGTATCCGTCCGCACAGCGGATCGCCTTGGAACTCGGACTCGACGCCCCGATGATCACGTACCAAGGGGCGATGATCAAATCGGCGACGAGCGGGGAAGTGCTGCGTGAACGCATCGTCTCGTTCGACATCGCGCAAACGTGCATCCGCATCGCAGCCGAGAACCAAATGCACATCCAAGTCTATCAGGACGATGTGCTCTACAGCGCAGTCGATAACGAGCAGGTCAGGGCTTATTCCAAAGAAGTCGGCGTTGGCTATAAAATCGAGCCGGACCTTCTCAAGCTCGCGGAAAATGGCTTCATGAAACTGCTGTTTATCGACGAACCGGAAGCCCTTGCGCCGGTGCAGGCAGAATTAAAGGCGGTACTCGGCGACGAAGCGTGCATCGAGAAATCCAAACTGCGCTACCTCGAAGTGACGCATCCGGAAGCGAATAAAGGCAGTGCCTTGAACTTCTTGGCTGAACAGCTCGGCATTGATTCTTCGGAAGTGATCGGCATCGGCGACAACCACAACGATGCGGACCTCGTCAAAGCAGCCGGCTTCGGCATCGCCATGGGCAACGCTGTCATCGAATTAAAAGAGCTCGCCGACTACACGAGCTTGTCGAACAACGAAGAAGGCGTCTTGCATGTGCTCAATAAATTCATTTTGGAACCAAGGGCAGCCGCTGTCGATTCGGGACAGCGAGGGACGGATTCCGGTAGATAAAGATAAAGATGGAGGGGACGCAAATGCCCAATTTGGGAGAGAAGACATTTAACTGCGAAAAAGAATTGACCCTTTCCATCATCGGCGGAAAGTGGAAGATGCTCGTGTTGTGGCATTTAGGGAAATCCGGCACGAAGCGCTTCGGCGAGTTGAAAAAACTCATGCCCGGCATCACCCAGCGCATGCTGGTCAACCAGCTGCGTGAACTGGAAGATCACTTGATCGTCCACCGCGAAGTGTATCCGGTCGTGCCGCCGAAAGTGGAGTATTCGCTGACCGAACAAGGCGAGAGCCTCATGCCGATCTTGGATTCGATGTACGATTGGGGCAAAGGGTATATGGAGCGGAATTTGTAGTTGGTGTCCCTGTGTCAGACACAATTCAAACCGCATCCCGGCAGCCGAAAAGGCGCTGGGATGCGGTTTTTTGGTGTCGGGGAACTGTTTGCGCCCCTGTGTTCCGCACAATTCAAACAGAAAAAAGCCCGTTCCAGGGGAGGAGCGGGCTTTTTTGTATGGAATTTTAGCGGACGTTCATTTCGTTCGGGTGGGCGCCTTTGCGGCGGTTTTTATCCAGCCCGTTGATTTGGTTCATGTCCTCTTCGCTTAATTCGAAATCGAAAACCTTGAAATTTTCTTCGATGCGGGATGGCGTGACGGATTTCGGAATGACGATCGTGTTGTTTTGCAGGTGCCAGCGCAAGACGATTTGGGCTGGGGATTTCTTGTGCGCTTCGGCGATTTTTTGGATCACTTCGTCCTGCAGCACTTCGCCGCCTTGGTCGAGCGGGCTCCATGCTTCGACGAAGATATTATGCTGTGCGCAGAATTCTTTTAATTCATTTTGCGCCAAATACGGATGGCATTCGATTTGATTCAGCACGGGCGGCACGTCGCATTCGTCCAACAAGCGCTGCAAATGCTCGATTTCGAAGTTGCAGACGCCGATCGCTTTGACGCGTCCGTCTTTGTATAGTTTTTCCATCGCTTTATACGTCTCGACGTAGTTGTCGAATTCAGGTGTCGGCCAGTGGATGAGGTAGAGGTCCACATAATCGAGGCCGAGGCGCTCGAGGCTTTCGTCGAAGGCGCGCAAGGTGCTGTCATAGCCTTGGTCGGCGTTCCAGACTTTGGTGGTGATGAACAAATCTTCGCGCGGGATTGTCGTTTCTTTCAGTGCTTTCCCGACGCCTTCCTCGTTTTTATAGATCATCGCCGTATCGATGGATGTATAGCCGGTGTTCAGCGCGGTCGTTACGGCATCGGCTGCTTGGCCGTTGTCGACTTGCCAGACGCCGAAGCCTAGTTGGGGCATTTCGAGTTTATTATTTAGCGTTACATGATTCACGGGACATTTCTCCTTTGTGGTTAGATTACAACAATCTATAGAATACCCTGAAGTGGGCGGGGATAAGCTTTTTTTGGATTCCTGTGTCAAACACAATTTAAGCGAATGAAAATAGCTTTTATAGTAAAGCGAACTGAACTGGAATTTATTCCGGCTTAACGCCGTGCGGATCGGGGAAAAGACAAAGACAAGAAAAACTCGGGGAGGCGGCTTGGATGAAGAACGATCAGCAAAAGCACGGAAAAGGCCGGAAGTTAAGCTTGAAAAAGCTGGAGGATCAAGTAGTGGTGATTGTCGGTGCGACGAGCGGCATCGGGCTTGCAACGGCTCGCCTGGCTGCGGAACGCGGCGCAAAAGTCGTCTTGGCGGCGCGCAATCAAGAAGCGCTCGAGGCTTTGGCGGAAGAACTGAACGCTCGCGGCCGAGTTGCCGTTTCGGTGCAGGCGGATGTTGGCCGGGAAGAAGGTATCGCAAGGATTGCTGAGGCGGCCATCCGTTCATTCGGCGGCTTCGATACCTGGGTCAATAACGCCAGCATCATGATTTTCGGGAATGCTTTGGAAATACCGGTGGACGATATGAAAAAGCAGTTCGACACAAATTACTGGAGCGTCGTTTACGGGTCGCGCACAGCGGCAAACCATTACGCGGAGCGGGGAGATGCCGGATCGATCATCAACATCGGGTCGGGTTTCGGCGACCGGGGCGTCGTGCTACAGTCTTCCTACGCCGCGAGCAAGTTCGCGGTGCACGGCTGGACGGAAAGCTTGCGAATGGAACTCGAGAAGCAGAAATTGCCGGTGTCGGTGACGCTCATCCATTCGGGCCGCATCGATACGCCGTATAACGAACACGCCCGGAGCTATCTCGACAAGCAGCCGGGACATATCGGCATGATGTATGACCCGCGCGTCGTCGCTGATGCAGTGCTGTTCGCGGCGGCGCATAGAAAACGCGATGTCTATGTCGGCGGTCAGGCGAAATTGCTGTCGCTCGCCGGAAGCGCCGCGCCGCGCATGACCGACCGCTTGATGGAAGCGACGCTGTACCGCACACAGCAATTGGAGCGGCCGTCTCGCTTGCCGAAAGACAGCGCGTTGTACCGGCCGGGATATGGATTAGCGGAACGCGGGTCGAACAAAGGCTGGCTGCGGAAAAACAGTTGGTCGCTTGTCGCCCAGAAGCATCCGCTTCTTGCGAGTGCGGCGATTGCCGGTGCGGGTTCTGTTCTATGGAAAACGTTTGTGAAACGGTGAGATGTCCCTGTGTTAGACACAATTTGGAGGCGGCGATTCGCTTCACACCAGGAATTCGCTGTGCAGCCGTCCCTGTGTGCCACACAATTCGACGCAAAAAAGCTGCCTTCCCTGATCTCAAGGAAGGCAGCTTTTTCGGTTTCATTTGCTTAGTACAGCCCGAGTGCCTGCAAGCCGATTTCAGCGAGTTTCGCTTGTCCGGCGTTGGTTGGGTGGATGTCTCCCGGCAGGACGTATACTGCTTGATTGTTCCCGAAAGCCGTGTCAGCGTCCGCGAGATAGACGTTTTCATTGGAGTAGGCGAGGCCGGCGAATGCCGAATTGATCTGCGGCAGGACGGAATCGGCGACATAGTGGAGCGGGTCGGTCAGCTGGAATGGATTGTAGACATTATAGAGCACGATCGGTGAATCGGTGAGCGAGCGGATTTCCGTGATGATTTGCTGGATGTTCGAGAAGACATCACTTTGGCTGAGTTTCAGCTGAAGAAGCTGCTGGAACAGGGCTTGATTGCCGCCGCTTTCGGCTGCGGCTTCGCGCAAGATGGCGAGCAAATCGTTATTGCCGATCGTCACGGCGACGTAATCCGAATGGATGATGGCTTGCCGGTATTTCTGGTCGTTCTGCAATGCTTCGAGCAATTGGTCCGATTGCCAGCCGGACACGCCGAGGTTGCGCACCCGGAAATCGGCCAGCTTGCCGATTAAATAAGGATAGCTGGTCTTCGCGGGATTCTTGTTGGTCTGGCCGAGATTCAAGCCGAACGGAATCGAATCGCCGACAGCGACGAGCGATTCTTTGGCGTTGTCGCTCTTGGCGAAAGCGCCAGGAGACAGGAGTAGGCTGGCAAGCAACACGATGACAATGGTTTTGATGAGCTTTTTCATAGAACCCTCCCTTTCTGTTTCATTCAGGTATAGTATAAAACTAATAGTCCGAATATTCTATCTATAATTTATGAGCTGGATTCGTTTGAGTCGATTGTCACGGTTTGATGGTGTCCCTGTGTCACACACAATTTATGCCGTATCTCCACTGCCGAAAAGGCGAGGCGCTACGGTTTTTTTTGGATGGGGGAGAGATTCATTGTTCTAGTGATTATGCGTTTTTGTAGAAATTATTCCCAAACTAGAAAGTGGATTACTATTAATTGGAAAAAAGAGATGTTACAATAAGCGGGAATTTACCAGCCACGGAGAACAGATGGAAGGGGCCAACAATGTGAATACAGCTAAGAAATTCGGAATCACTGTGCTGACGGGGGCGGCGGTTTTGCAGATTACAGGGGCAGTATCGGCGGAAGACACTGTAGAGACCGACCGCGTTATCGTTGAATTGGAGGCGGGGGCGACTAGCCAGGCGCTGACAGGAGAAAACATCGATGCACTGAACATCAACTCGGCCAATGAAGTCGTGACGGTCGAGGTGCCAAAAGGGCAAAGCGTGGACGACTACATAGAAGAACTAGGCACGTCGCCGGGCGTGGCGCATGTCGAGGCGGACCATTTGCTCAAGACGACGGCGGTGCCGAACGATCCGTATTATTCATTCCAGTATCATCATGAAATGATCGGCTCGGAACGCGCTTGGGAGAGAACGAGGGGCACGGCGGACGTATTGGTCGCCGTACTCGATAACGGCTTTGATTTGGACCATCCGGACTTGAAAGGCCGAGTGGTCAGTTCCTATGCGACCGCGACCAGCATGAGCGAAGACGACCATGGCACGCATGTGGCGGGTATCATCGGCGCTTCCTACAACAACCGAACGCTCGGCACGGGTGTCGCACCGGACGCTGGGTTGCTCGCGATCGACGTGTTCGAAGGCGAGCTCGCGTATTCGTCCGATGTCATCGAAGGCATTTATTATGCGGCGGATGCGGGGGCGGACGTTATCAATATGAGCCTCGGGAATTACTACAAGAGCGAGCCGTATCAAGCGGCGATTGACTATGCGCATGAACGCGGGGTGTTGGTGATCGCGTCTTCCGGCAATGATTACACGGACGACACGCATTATCCATCGGGCTACGAAAACGTCATGGCGGTCGGATCGACAGACCGCGCCGACCAGTTTTCAGGGTTCTCGAATTACGGAGCCGATCAGGACATCACGGCGCCCGGCACCGGCATTTGGTCGACGATCGCCGGGGGCAGCTTCGCTTCGATGAGCGGAACTTCGATGGCAAGCCCGGTCGTGGCAGGGGTTGCGGCGCTCGTGAAAGCGAACGAGCCGGATTTGACGAATGAAGAAATCGCCCAGCGGTTGTACGATACCTCGGTCGACCTCGGCGCAGCCGGAAAAGACCCGTATTTCGGCCACGGGCGGGTCGATGCGGAAGCGGCGTTGATGATTTTCGATATCGAACAGCCCGTTGTCAGCGATGTTTACGATAGCTCAGTGGAAATTACCGGCATTTTGAATCAGGCTGTGGAAGACGCCGTGATTACTGTCGAGAATGAAGACGGCGAAATCGCGCGCTTAGAAGACTATACAGGCGCGGGCAAGTTCAGCGTGGCGATTCCGAAGCAAATAGCAGGTGGCGTGTTGACGATAACGGTACGTGACCGCTATGGCAATGAAAGCGAAAAGCTGAAGATTGCCGTGGAAGAAACGGCGCCGGAAGAACTCCCGGAACGCATATCCGGCACTAGCCGCTATCAAACGGCGATTGCGATTTCACAAAGCGGCTGGGAAACGGCTGACACAGTGGTCCTCGCCACCGCAGGCGATTTCCCGGACGCATTGGCTGGCGGGCCGCTCGCCTACTTGGAAGATGCGCCGATTTTATTGACGCGTACAGGTGAACTTCATGCCGGAACGCGCAAGGAAATCGAGCGGCTGGGCGCCGACAAGGCGATCATCCTCGGAGGGAGCATCGCGATTTCCGGAGCGGTGGAAGCGGAACTCGAAGACATGGATCTTGCTACCGAACGCATCGGCGGCAAGTCGCGCTATGACACCGCGGCGTTGATTGCAGAGAAATTGGACTCGGATCGAGCGGTCGTCGCAAGCGGGTTGAATTTCCCGGATGCGTTATCTGTATCCCCGTATGCCGCGAAAAAGGGCATTCCGATTTTGCTGACGCGCAGCGGCTCCTTGCCAAAAGAGACCGTTTCCGCGCTTGAACGCTACACGTCGAGCTACGTCATCGGCAGCACCGGCGCCGTCAGTGAAGAAGTGTTCGCGCAGCTGCCGGACCCTGAACGTTTCGGCGGGAAATCGCGCTACGACACCGGTTCCGAAGTCGCGACACGGCTTCCGCTCGGCGATAGCCGCGCCTTTATCGCTACCGGACTGGACTTCCCGGACGCGTTGACGGGCTCTGTCTTCGCCGCGAAAAACGACGCACCGATTTTGCTCGTGCGCCCGGACCGAATCCCGAAAGCGACCGAACAGCAGCTGCCGGTGTATGGCGGCTTCTCGATCTTCGGGGGCACCGGCGCAGTGTCGGATGATGTGAAAAGGATGCTTCGGTAGCTGATAGTGTCCCTGTGTCAGACACAATTTGCGGGGCAGGATTCTTGATATATAGGGATTTTTCCGCTCGGATGTCCCTGTGTTAGACACAATTTACGCCGCATCACCACTGCCGAAAAGCTGGGGGATGCGGCGTTTTATTTTTGGATACATAGAACAACGGGCATGTAGAGTGATAAATTTTTTCTGGCGTTTTAAAGAAGGAAAGTGCAAGTGTGAATGACACAAAAACGTTCACAATTTTAATAATAATTTATCGTTATGGCGCTGATAATTAGCGTAAAATTATCAAAAAATGTATGCTTATTTTAACGGAAAGAATGTTCGGGACCTTATGAGCAGTCTTGGGTGGAGTGGATTTTGGAGTAGATGCAGTGCTCTTGCAGAGGGACATTTACTTATGAAAGGAACGAAAATCCAGCATGAAGTTAATCAAAGTCGCAGACTATAATGAAATGAGCCGAATCGCAGCCGATTATGTCATCGAGAAACTTCACCAAAACCCCAAAATCAAATTAGGTATGCCGACAGGCGACACTCCAAAAGGACTGTATAGGGAACTGATTTCCGATCATGTGAGGAACGGCACTTCCTATCAACACGTCCAGACATTCAATCTCGACGAGTACATTGGATTGTCCGGACAGGATTCCCAGAGCTACAGACACTATATGGATAGCTTTTTATTCGACTATATCGATATCGATAAAAAGAATACGCATCTTCCAAAAGGCGATGCAGAGGATGCATTTGCGGAAGCTGAGGCGTACGAAAAGCTTATTCAAGACAGCGGCAAGGTGGAATTGCAGATTCTTGGGTTGGGCGGCAATGGGCATATCGGTTTTAACGAGCCCGGCACCCCGTTCGAGTCAACGACGCATGTTGTGGATCTGACTGTGGAGACGAGAAGCGCGAACGCGAAATTTTTTGGGAGTTTGGATTCGGTGCCGAGACGGGCGATCACCATGGGGATAGCGACCATCATGGGAAGCGAAGAAATTCTCTTGCTCGTCTCGGGTGCTAAAAAAAGCGAGGCGTTGAGCCGCTTGGTCGAGGGGGGGATCGAAGAGGGATTTCCTGCTTCCGTGTTAAGGTTGCATCCAAACGCCACGATCATCGCCGATGAAGCAGCTTGTGTCCCTGTGTTGCACACAATTCAAGGGACGGAATTCCACGTATAGAAGCATTTCGCTTCGCGTGCGCCCCTGTGTCAGACACAATTTGACTTATATAAGAAAGCCTGGGTGGCTGCTGCTCCCAGGCTTTTTTGTGTGAAATTCGTAATAAGGGATATTCATTCCATTCAAAGAGCTGCAGCCACTTATGCCCATCGAAGCAAAAAGGGCAGAGAGCGTTTAATGTGATGTGCTCCGGGAAAACGACAATAAGCTTAAAAAAACTGTCGATATTTTACAAGTTGGAAGGAGAGAGTCAGGAATGGATATCCATCCTTTGTTATTGGTGCTGATCATTTTCAGCATCAGTTTAAGTTTTGTCACTTTGTCGACAATCCGCATGATTTTGATGGTGAAAGGCTATCAATATTCAGCAGCGGGATTGTCGATTCTTGAAGTCATCATCAATATTCTCGGCCTCGGGCTGGTGTTGGATAATTTGGCGAATGTGCAGAACTTGCTGGCGTACGCGCTCGGCTTTGCAGCAGGCATCATCGTCGGATCGAAAATCGAAGACAAGTTAAGCCTTGGCTATGTAACGGCGAATGTCATTTCGCAGGACAATAGCGGCCGGCTGGCTATTCAATTGCGCGATAAAGGATATGGCGTAACGGATTGGGAAACGAATGGCTATGAAGGCAAACGCAGCTCGCTGCAAATCCTCATGCCGAAAAAGCAAGAACCGGACCTTTACCGGATCGTCAAAGAGCTGGACCCCTCTGCTTTCATCGTCGCCTATGACGCGAAAACGATCTACGGCGGTTTCTGGATCCGCGCGTTGAAGAAGCGGACGATTACGGTGAGTGACTGAATGAATGTGTCCCTGTGTTGCACACAATTCACGGAAGCAGATGCTTGTCGCAGAGGGGTTTTGTGGTGTTCCTGTCCCTGTGTCAGGCACAATTCACTACTAAAAAAGCCGCACCCAACCGTCTTACGGTTAAGTGCGGCTTTGATTGTGTTGAAGAAGGGGACGCGGCAAAGATCAAAAAACTGCAGAAACCCAAAACTACATTTCCGGCGGAGCCATTTCTTCGACGTGTTTGTCTTCTTCTACGTTCTGCCTGTATTTCAAGCAATACTGGCAATAAGCGGCAATGGTTTGTTCATGAGGCTCCGGCATCAGGGCGGGGAGGATGGTGCGGTCTAAAAACGGCGGGGCTGGGAGATCCTCGTGCCAATAGAGCGGGAAAGAACTGTACGGATAATGCACCAGGCGCTTGACCATGGGGATGGAGGTTTGGATGGGGTTGCGGTGGATGTAGCTGCTGACGACCAATAAGCTGTGCGGCGAAGCGACTTCCTTGGCGAAAAATCGCTTTTGGTAAATACGCCCGAGATGCCCGTAACGCTTGCTGTAAGAATGGCTATAGCGGCGATTCACCAAGCTCATGATTTTGCTGAGTGAATCTTGCTTCGGTTTAATTAAAATATGGTAGTGGTTGGACATGAAGCACCAAGCGAGAATCGTGAATGGGTACCGCGCGTGGACATGCAGAAATGCGCGCATCAATTCCCGCATGTCTTCTTTGGTGCTGAATATAGCCTGCCGGTTGTTGCCGCCTATGACGACGTGATAATAGGAATCGGGATTGAACTCGCGTCTTCTCGTCATATGCGGCCACCGTCCGATCGGGCGGCGCCGCCAAATGGGTGGTGATCAGCACGATCTGGTAGAGGGGGAAGTAAGAGGAGGGCCGGGAAGCGTCTTCGGCGCACTGCATCCGGGTAGGGGGAAATGAGGAGAATGCTTATAAGAATCACTTCTTTCTATAGAGGATATAATCACGTTTAGTATAAGGGAAGCGCAGAAAATAGTATATAGAATTTTGCGTGGTATGAAGATGTCTCCGGTAGAATTGTGTGTAACACAGGGACAAGTGGACAGCGGAATGCCTCTGTACAGCGGATTTAGTCCGCTGAATTGTGCGCAACACAGGGACACACCCAGCCCCGCACATGGACAGAACCAAGAAAGAACCTTTCGGCTGAAGGGATTGTTTGAATATGCGAATATGGGGAATTTTTATACTGATGATCATTACAAGAGGAGGCGGTTTCATGAAGCAGAATATCGGCACGTATAACTCAATGTTCCGCATCGCGGGAGGCTTGACGCTGCTCGCGTATTCGACGGCGAAAATGGCGCGCGAAGGCACTTCCGCTTCACAGCTGGTACTTGCGTTTACCGGCGCCCAGAAAGTCGGGGAAGGCATTACGCATTACTGCCCGGTTGCGGATGCATTGAACCTGGAAGGCTCGAAATTCTTGAAATGAGAGAGACCGTCTCTGGCGAAAGCCGGGGGCGGTTTTTTTGTTTGAAATTGTGTCTAACACAGGGACAAGTGAGCGATAGAATGCCTCTGTACAGCAGATGTCCTGCGCTGAATTGTGTGTAACACAGGGACAGAAACGGCGCAACACAGGGACAGAAACGGTGCAACACAGGGACAGAAACAAAACCACGCAACACAGGGACACAACCAACAATCCGCCATTGAAAGGGTTTTCATGATAATATGAGTTTAACGGCAGTGCCGAGAGAAAATGGGGGAATGGATCTTGAAGACGATGGGATTTGTGATTAGCCGCAAGAATAACGAGAAGCGGCGGGCGATTTTGCCGGAGGATTTGAAACAGGTGGCACATCCGGAGCGCTTGTATTTTGAAGAAGGGTATGGCGATGTGCTGGGCTTGTCGGATGACGATTACCGTGCGGCAGGCGCCGAAATCGCGCCGCGCGAAGAAGTGCTCAAGTGCGATGCGATTGTCGATGTGAAGCTCGGCAACGCCGATTACCTGGACCAGCTCGAAGACGGCAAACTTCTGATCGGTTGGGCGCATGCTATCCAGGACATCAAGTTCACGGATGGTGCCATCGCGGGCAAGCATACGGTTATCGCTTGGGAAGAGTTGTTCGAAGGCGGCCGCTATATTTTCTACCGCAACCGCGAAGTGGCGGGGGAAGCGGCTGTCTTGCAGGCGTACCAGCATTGCGGCAAGATGCCGTATGAGACGCGGGTTGCGATTCTAGGAAATGGCCACACGGCAAAAGGCGCGATGCGCATCCTTCACGGGCTCGGCGCGGAAGTCGATGTCTACGGCAAACGGCTGGAGAATCTCTTTAAGGAAAAGATGGTCGATTACGACGTGCTCGTCAACTGCGTCATGTGGGACACGACGCGCACCGACCGCATCATTTACCGCGAAGACCTCAAGCGCTTGAAAAAAGGCGCGATGATCATCGATGTGAGCTGCGACCCGGAACTCGAGATCGAGACCTCGACGCCGACGACGATCGACAATCCGGTCTACACCGTGGACGGAATCATCCATTACGCCGTCGACAACACGCCGGCGATGTTTCCGCACACCATCACGAAAGTGCTCAGCACCGGCTTTGCGCCGATGCTCGACGAGTTGCTCGAAGGCCATATGTCCGAAATGGTCCAACAGGCGGTCGTCATCGAAGCCGGCGTCATTAAAGACCAGCGCATCACCGAGTTCCGCCAAGCGCGCGGATTGACTGTCTAATTAAAGAAGAAACGAATCATCCGCTCTTGTCGCGTTGACAGGGGCGGATTTTATTATGTTCGATTGCCTTGAAATAGTCATTGCGACCCAGTACCTCCCAATATATAATAAGTTAATTGATCTTTCAGGTGATATTCAACAGTTTTCTGATTTGTAAAGAACAATTAGGAAGTCAACATTCATAATAGAAGACACTAAAGGGGATAGAGAGACATGATGGCGACTGTTCACATCGAGACGGCGGATGATTTGGTCCGCATCATTGGGGAGTTATGGGAGGCGAAATCACTGCGTGCGGCAAAGGAATTTTTGGCCGGCATTCCAGATGAAGAGGAATTTTACCGCTTGATCCGCATGGCGGATGAATCCGATTTGTACGGCTACAGCAATTTGCTGGCGACTGCGAGCTATAAACGTTTCGGAAGCTTGCGGTCCTATGCGTGGCATTGCGTGCGTTTTATGGAAAACGGGCGCAGCCTGGAAGCGGAGGAAAGGATGCTGGCCCGCCTGCAGGGCATCCATGCCGATGCTTATGAGGACGAAGAATTGATGCATGCGCATCATTTATTGATGAAAGTTTATTGCCAGTTGAACCGCATCCCGGAGGCTGCCGAGCAATTGGCGCGCATCGAGGAACTCGGCGGGGCGCGCCCGGACCAGCAGGCGTTTTTCGCCATCCATAGCGGCGACTGGGAAGGCGCAGAGAACATCTTGTTGCGTGCTCTTCCGGAGACGGGCAGCCGCTGGAGCACGAGCATCCATCTTTTGTATGCGGACCTATTGGCGATGCGAGGGGCACCGGAACGTTCGCTTGAATTATTGGTGCAAGGCGCCGCAAAGTTTCCGCATGTTCACGCTTTTCGGACGGAACAGATTTCCAGGCTTCATCAGCTGAACCGTTTTGAAAAAGTCCTGAACGAAATGGACGCGGTTCTGGAAGCCAATCCTTTTCATTCGCGCAAACAAATGTTCATTCATTTGGCGGCGCATTGCTTGTACGAACTGGAACGTTTCGAGGAGCTGGGCCATTGGATTGCCAAGCATCCCCGCGAGTTGAAAGACAGCCTTTATACGAAAGCGGAAATCAACCCGCACGGCGCACATAACAAGCTGTCCTTAACGCCTGAAGTGCAAAAACTCAATTATTGCGTCCCGGCTTCGCTCTCGCTGATTTTGCAAGCATTCGGGCAAAAAGCGACACAAGACGAGATCGCCGCGCACGTCTTTGATGTGACGGGTTCGAAATTGCAGACGACGATGTCCTATATGGAGGCGCTCGGTTTTACTGCGCATTATTTCAAAGGAACTATCGAACGTTATAAAACTTTCATCGATGCCGGCGTCCCGGTGCTGCTCAGCATGATGATTGAAAACAGCGCCCACGTCCAGGTCGTGGTCGGGTACGACGACCGCCTGCAAGCGCTCGTCATCCAAGACCCGAATGATCTGGGGCCGTTTTTGGTCGCTTACGACGAAGTGCCGAAAATGTTCCGCATGACCGATTCACTGAGCATGGCGTTTGTGGACGGTTCCCGTAATGAATTGCTGGAGATTCTGGACTCGGCGGACCACCGTTTCTTTACGGAAATTTATGAACTTCTCGATGTCGAGCCGCTCCAAGAAGCGCAATTCGTGGAGTTTTTGGAGCAGCATACAGAGCAGCGCTATGCAGCGGTAATCGGATTGACGATGGCGCTTGCCGGCAAGTCCATCGAGTGGCATGAAACGTGGTTGGAGCGGCTGCGGGCTGAGTTTGATGCGCACGATGCCGAACTGGAATTACTGGAAGCGCATCTGTACTTCCAAAAAGATCAAGGCAGTAAAGCGCTGGCTGCATTGCGAGAACCGGCGCATGCCAGAAGCCCGTATGCCCTGTTTTTAAAAGCGGCCATTTCCATGAATGAAGGAAAAATGGAGCAAGCGATTCCTTTATTGAAACGGTCGATCGAACTCGACCACTACCAGCCGCTCGCCTATAGCCATCTGGCGCGTTGTTATTTGGACGGCGGGCGCATTTTCCAGGCCTATAAATGGTCGAAGATCGCAATCGGCCAATTGCCGGAGGACATGTATGCGCAAATTACGCACGCCCTCATCCAGTATGAATACGGCGCTGTCGAGCAGGCATACCGCCGCTTTGCGGAATTGAGCCAAAACCATCCGGACGATGGCTATTTCCTATATGAAATGGGACGCTGCCTGCAGGCACTGGACAAAACGGAGGAAGCGCTGGAACAATACCGCCAAGCGCTTGTCCTGGATTCGGAGCAACCTTTTGCGTATTTGCGCATGGCTGAACTGTTCATGGAGAAGGAGCGCTGGGCAGAAGCGCAGCAAATCATTGAAGAAGGCTTGAAGAAAGAGTTGAACCAGGACATTCTTCATTCGTATCTGGGCCATATCGCGATTGAACAGCAACAATTCGAACAAGCGGAGTCGGCTTACAGGCGTGCGTATGAGCTGGATCCCGAAGATTTGTTCACGCCTGTCCACATCGCGCAGGCCCTTTACGGCCAAAAGCGCAACAACGAAGCATTGGCGTTTTTGAAACAGGGGCTGGAACGGGCCGATGCCGGCTATCGTCTCCGTGCTGCTGAATTGATCCTGGAACAAGCGGAGGACGTGGCTTCTGCTGGTGAAGCCTTGAAGATCATCGAAGACGGCTTCGCGCTTTCCGAAGGCGAAGATCTGCATATGCTCGCTGAACGCTATAGCGAGTTCGGCGCGGCTCCGAGCCTGCTTCACCGCGTCATCGCTGGATTGAAAAAGCTGCGCAAGACCGGCGCACCGCAAATTCTCTGCCTGGAAGCGGAACTTCATGAACTGGCCGGCAATCCGCGGTTTGCGAAGCATCTGTACCAGTCGGCGGGGAACTTCCCGTTGGCACTCGCCAAACAAGGGCAGCTGGCAGAGGCGAGCGGCGATATCGCACAGGCCATTGCCTATTACGAGCAAGCGGCTGGCCAGGAAGCCGGTTATGCGCCGGCACTTGGCGGGTTGGTGCGCTGCTACCGGGAAAGCGGGAAAACCCAAAAAGCATTTGCCGCGGCGCTGGATTTTATCGCAGCCGAGCCCTTGTCCGCCGTATTGCCGGATTTGGCAGGATTTGCTGCGACGCCTGCCGATATCGATAGATTAAACCGTTTGCTCGACCGGATTGAAGACCAAGTGCCGGCGGAATGGTTGTATGCCGCACGGGCACATGTCCATGAAGCAGCAGGCGAACTCGAGGCGGCGGAGACGCTTTTCCTTCAGGCGAATGAAGAACCGAACGCGTTCCCGTCGCGTTTCCAATATGTGCAATTTTTGAATCGCCGCGGCGAACATAAACGCGCGCTGGACAAGCTCAAGGACTTGCTTTCGGAAACACCGCAAGAAGAGGAATTATACGGCGAATACGTTGTGACACTGGAAACGCTCGGAAAGATCCCGTTCCTTAAGCGCAATTTAGAGAAATGGCTGCCGGCAGATGCCCAAGCCGCGGCGTATGGGCTTGCAGCCGGGGCAATGATGGGCCGTCTGGAACAATTGGAGGAACAACCGCCTGCTGGTTTCATCAAACGCCTGCGCCACCGCAGCAAACGCTTGATGTTCGCCAGCACCATCATCACGCTGTGTGAAACCGCCGCCAAGCTGGCACCGGAAAGTGAAGACGCAGCGATCCAATTGGCGCAATTTTATTTGAACCGTGATATGGCGAAAGAAGCGGTCGAGGAATTGACACCGTATGCAAAAACGAAAGCGCCCGGAGAAGCGCAGCGCATGCTGATTTTTGCCGAACTGCAATTGGCGGAAGAGACCGGCAAGCCGAAGCATTACGAAACGGTCATTCAGCGCTTCAAAGATTACGGGGAGGCGGCGCCGCTCGATGCGGAAATGCTCGCCTGGTGGAGCGAAGCGCTGGAAATCTTAGAAGATATCCCAGGCGCGCTCGAGAAACTGGATGCCGCCATTGCGCTGGAACCGTTCAATCCGGACCTTTATATTCGCAAATGGAATGCTTTGGAGTCCATGGAATGCGAAATGCGCATGGAACTGGAAGACAATTTGCCGGAAGAACTGCATTACGCGGAATGGCTGATTCTTGCAAGGGCGTCGAGCTATTCGACGAAACGGCACGGGCAGCGGGCGAAAGAGCTGATCCAGCCGCTCCTTGAAGAAATGCCGCATTTCGTCGCGGCGCGGTATGAGCTGGCGCGCGCGCAAGCGGCAAGGCATCAGCCACTGGCCGCAAAGGCAATTCTAAAGGAACTACTCGAGACGGAAGAGGCTTCCGCGATTTGGGAGATGGCAGTGGAAGAGGACCTATTCGCTTCATTTCTTGTGGAGCTTTCTAGTCCATAAAGAGGAAGAAAGTCTCTCGTGC
Source organism: Planococcus sp. SSTMD024 (assembly GCF_041320495.1). Classification (NCBI taxonomy): domain Bacteria; kingdom Bacillati; phylum Bacillota; class Bacilli; order Caryophanales; family Caryophanaceae; genus Planococcus; species Planococcus sp. SSTMD024. The sequence goes on from NZ_JBGGNS010000022.1 coordinate 983,945, forward strand.
AATAATTCTGAATATGATATTGTGAAGTAGAATAAGACTGCACGGATTACAAGTCACGGACCATATACCTGAAAGGGGCGTTCCGTATGAAGTTAGAAAGTATCCGCACATTTTTATCTACGCTTCTCGAATACCGCGGCGTGCGCATTACCCAGACTTTCAATTCCGATGACGGCAAAACGCTTATCGTTCAGTGTGAGCCAAGCACCGGCGGGCTGGTCATTCGCGACATGTCGAACGGCATGGCGTGGGAATACCAAACGCTCGAAGAAGCGACGCAGTTCATTGACAGCTATTTGCACCCAGAGACACCTAAAGTCAACGCCTGAACAGTTATGTTCAGGCGTTTTTTTGAGCTTATAAATAGTATTCAACGATGGAATTTCATACAATTCGTTTAGAACGATGCGAAAGGGAGACGCAGGATGAAAAGACTAATGGGCTTGATGGGACTGCTGGTGTTGCTGATTGCGGCATGCGGCAGCGGCGGATACGAGACGATCGCGATCGAGGAAGTGGCGGCAAAGCAGGAAGCGGGCTACACGGTGCTCGATGTGCGTGAGCCGTATGAATACGAAGAGGCGCATATTGCCGGCGCGGAGAACAAGCCGCTCAGCACGCTTCGGGAAGAGGAATTTTCCGGCTTATCGGAAGACCAGCAGTACGTGGTGATTTGCCAGTCGGGGAACCGCTCCCAGGAAGCGAGCGCAATTTTGCATGAAGCAGGATTTGAAGTAGTGAATGTATCGGAAGGCATGTCGTCGTGGGAAGGCGATGTGGAGTAAGGGCCGCTCAACATATGCCGCTCCGTTTCTGTGGAGAAACAGTGCAAATAGCATTTAATGTTTTCCGATAAAATAAACCTAAAATTATTATACACATAGCATCCGACATTACATGTGGACAATTGATATTGTCATCGTGTGAAGAAGGGTGCTTTTTTATTGATAGTTGAATAAATGCTATTTAAAAAAGGATTTATACCATTATATGGTGAAATATGGATAATGGTTTTGAAAATGAATTTTCAGCCTCATATAAGGTAGGTGTTTCTCATTTGAGTAAATCAATTAAAATGACCGTTTGGTTTTTTACAGCGTATGTGTTATTGACGGCATCTTTAATTAGTATAGTGGTATTTATCGATTTTGATCAAAGTGCTTCACCGATCAAAAATATCGATTCAAATTCTACATTTAAAGAAGAGTTGATGAAATACGAACGCAAAGTTGAAGCCGATGCAAATAAAGAAGCATCACCACCATCATTTAGGGTTTCAGATGAATTTGCTATTGCCGCGGTGACTGGAGGCGCCCTTTTAGATATTATCATCGTTGTTCTATGGGCTAGAAAAGAAAATCAAAAGATGGAAGGGAAAGACATTCATAGCAAAAAAAGATGGCGTGACACTAAACTTTTTTGGAACATAGTCGCGATGGGTGTAGTTCAACCTAAAAATAATAAATACGCCATCAACTGGTTTAACATGATTGGAATCACCATACTTCTACACGTTTTGTTCTATATATTATTTACAAAATATTAGCCTTACTTAAGTGCAAGCTTGTTATGCCTTCAATGGATCGCTAGACCTGTTGCTAGATCTAAAATCGGTGTTCCAGATTTTTTTCGCGTTTTCTGAACTTCTTACGTTAAAACAGCGGTTCTTTTTGGGGAATTGCAGATGGATGGAATTTTGCGGGTTGAAGAGTCGCGGCAAAAACACTCGCCAGTCCCGCGCTGCTGAACACTTTCCGTTTCATCTCTAATTTACGGATGGACGGACATTTAGTTTATTGCCCCAATCCATCGGCTGCCTAATGAAATAAGGAGAATACCTGGCGGGCTCATTTACTGAAGCTTATCCAAAATCCTTTGAAGGTTTTGGCTTTGAATTTTAAATCTTCCGTTTCGTATTCGATAACTTGAGCATGAACGGTATTAGCAAGTAGGCAATCGATACATAAACGATAAAGAAAAGGATAAGAAGCGGCCAACCGGCTTCCATATAAATAAGCAGATAATTGAATACCAGGATAAACGGGATGAAGAATAACATGGTGCTCCAGAAATTCGATTTGCCTGATGCATATTGGACAGTGTGGCAATTTCGGCATTCTTGCTTCCCTTTGAGGCTGAGCTTGAACATATCCTTCCAGTTCCATTGTGAACCGCAATTTTGGCATTGGGCCATGAAATTCATCCTTTCTGCTGAGCAATTAGGTATAAAGTGTAACGGGCTTAACGCAGCCGACTATTCGACCGTTTTGCCGAAGCGTTTGCCTGTGTTCGATAGTTTATACAGGAAAGGTGCGAGTAATAGCACAAGCGGCATGTAAATCAAAAAGCCCAGAATGATCAATGGCCATCCAATTTCGTAATAGTACCGCAGCACGTTCATCGGCGTTAAGAAGCCCATGGAGATGAAAAAGGTGACCCAGAAATTCGACCTGGTGGATATGTATTGCCGTTTCTGGCAATTCGGGCATTCTTTCTTGCCTTTGAAACTGAGCTTCATGACACCTTTCCAGCTCCATTTCGTCCCGCAGTTTTCGCAATGAGGCATCTTCTTGCTCCCTTCATGTGAATTTTTACCTTCGTTCCTTTTTGTATACCCTTGATTTCAGAAGTAATCCAAATTTATGGGAATAAAATAAGGAATCCTGCCCGCCGATTCCAATGTGCAGAATGGCGGGCGGGAAGATAGCGGTGAGCACCGACAGCCTTTTACGATTCGCTGGTGATGCGCTTGTAAATAATGTCGAGCTGTTCCTGGAAGTGGATCAGCTCGTTTTCTTTTTGCTGGTCGTGGAGTTCGCTGAGCGGGCTGGAGATTTGGAACGCAGTGCTTTGCAATCGGTCGAATTCATGGGTCAATTCGCGTTCTTCAATAACGGTTTCCCAGTAATTTGTTTCTCTCACGACTATCGCCAAGAGATGCAAGTTCCCTCCGTGAATCGAGAAGGCAAAGCGCTGTTCCGGGTGGATGGCGTACCATTGGTCATGGACGGTTGTGATGAAATGCTCCAAATCATCATATTCGCTATAGTCGAGTTGCTGGAATGTGCTTTTAGGGTTTCGGGCATTCGATTCCGACATGGCCAAAGCTTCGGTTTCTGCCGATTCTTCCGGTTCCTGGAGAGCGGGCGTTTCGGAATCGCCGAAATTGGCTTTGATGACGAACACTGCAAGTACAGCGAACGATACTAGCGGGATGGCGGTAATGAGTTTCTTCATTTCAGATCCTCCAATACTTGAATCAAATCTACTGTGTCAGCTCTACTATACCATGGAATTTCCACAAAAATCCCATGCATCCAAAACCTAAATAGGGCTTCAGTCAAGCTTATGGTTCGTTGCATAGCTGTTCATCAATATCCCATCTGATTAAAATAAGTCTCTTTGGATGAATCAAGACCTTGCTATTGCATGACAATATTCTTAGAATAAAGGTATAAGTTGTAAATAGGGAGGGTGCGGGGATGAAATTGAATATGGAGCAGCGGCGCATAGTGGAACTGGAGCCGGGCGGGCCGATGTTGGTGAAAGGCGTGGCAGGGTCAGGCAAGACGACGGTGGCGATTCGGCGGATCCATTTCTTGATGGATCATTATTGCCACGAGGAAGATGACCGGATTTTATTGGTGACGTATAACAAGACTTTGCTCAATTACATAAAATTTCAATACGAGCGTTTGGCCGATGCAGCTATGGGCGAGGCGGAGCGGCTGTTTGCGTCGAATGCGGAAGTGAAGATCGCGACGATCGATTCGCTCATGTACGGCCAGTTCATGAAATATTTGCAGCGCACGAATCGCAAGCTCGCCCTGGCGCCGAAGGAAAAGGAATGGTCCATCTTGTTGAAGGCGCTTCATGAAGCGAAAAAGTCCTATCCGGACGTGAAGCTCCTGACGCCTAAAAACCAGAAGTTCCTGAAGGAAGAAGCGGAGTGGATCACGGCGTGCTCGATGACCGACATCGAAACTTATCAGGCGGCGGACCGGATCGGGCGTGCTTCCGGCAATAGCAGCACACCGCAGAAACTGTTGAAGAATTCGCCGACGCGCGAGGCGATTTTCGAAATGGCCCGGCTGTACCGTGAATTGCTCGAAAAAGAGGGGTATGTGTCGTTCAAGCAATTGAACGAATTGGCGCTCGCCGAAGTAAGGCGTTCGAATGGCGGCAAGTACACCCATATCATCATCGACGAAAGCCAGGATTTGACACGCGTCCAGCTGGAATTCCTGAAAGAGCTGTATAAAGAGAAAGACCATTCGTCCTTGATGTTCGTGGCGGACAATACGCAAAGCATCTATCCGGATTCGTGGCTCGGCAAAGGCAGGCCGTATACGACAATCGGCTATGATATGAGCGGAAAATCGCGGACCTTGAGCAAGAATTACCGGACGACGACGGAGATTTCCCAAGCTGCGTTCGATTTGATCGAAGCGGACGAAACGATCCAATCGAACGTCGATTTCGTCAAGCCGGCGCTCATCGACCGGCACGGCCATCCGCCGATTTACCAGTTCTTCATGCAGCCGGAGCAGCAAGTGGCGTTTCTCGCAGAAGAAATCGAACGGCTGCATGGCGATTACCGCTTGTCGGAAATATGTGTCGTTGCCAAAAACAAACGCTCGGTCGACAGCGCTGCCGCTGATTTGGCGAATCTCGGGATTCCTTGCGAAGTCCTGCAGGGCAATGAGCCGAATTTCGAATCGGACAAAGTGAAGCTCGTGACCATGCATTCGATCAAAGGCCTGGAATTCAAAGTGATTTTCCTCATTGACTTGAACCAAGGCGTCATCCCGATGGAGCTTTACGATGACGCGGAAGATCAGAAGACGATCGATTCCGATGAACGCAAGCTGTTGTATGTCGGCATGACGCGGGCGAATGAATTGTTGTATATGTCGTCGGTGAAAAAGCCGTCGAAATTCATCAAGGAAATCGACCGCAAGCATTTGCGCATGCGAAAAGACGCGGCACTCCGCCCCTTCGAGTCCATCAGCATGACCGAATACCGCTTGGCCGATCAATTGGTCGACTTGCATTCGAAAGAGGAATTGACCCGCCAATGGCTCATCCGCGAACTTCATGAGACATACGGCTATCCGCATGAACTCATGCAGCTCGAATACCCGGTCCAGCAGTTCTCGAAAAAAGGCTATTGCGATATTGCTGTGGAAATCTATGCGGATGGGGAAGCACGGCCGTATATCATCGCTGAAGTGAAACGGTTCGGGACGGGCATCGGCGACGCAGTGAATCAGCTGAAAAGTTATTTGGAAGCGGACGGCCGGGCGTTCTACGGCATTGCGACAGATGGATTGTCGGTGAAAATCATCGACCGAAAAGGCGAAGAAGTGCAGGACTTGCCGAAATGCCAGGCGCGCTTTTTGCCGGATACGAAGCAGCGCAGCCTCTACAAGAACTTGAAGAACGGGCGCGATTACGAATACGCCCAGGAGCCAGGCGCAGAGATCGAAGTGCGCGAAGCCGGTGAAGAAGTGTTGCTTCAAGTGCACGAATTGGTGGACGTACCGCTCATTGGAAACGTCGCGGCCGGGATTCCGGCGCTGGCGAATGAGAGTTACGAAACGGCACACAGTTTGCCGCGCGACTGGCTCGTGTCGCCGAAAGACAGTTTTTTATTGACGGTGACAGGCGACAGCATGACAGGTGCCGGCATCGACAAAGGCGATATGGTCGTCGTCCACCAGCAAAACACCGCCTCGAACGGCGACATCGTCATTGCGGTCATCGACGGCGAAGCGACAATGAAAAAATACATGCCGATGGGCAGCGAGATTTTGCTCGTCGCGGAAAATCCCGAATTCGAACCGATTATGATGCGCAGCGAAGACGTCTACATCAACGGGCGGGTCATTGGGGTATTGAAGAAATAAAGTTGAAGGCATTAAAAAAAACAGCCCACGGGCTGTTTTTTTACAGAGTGTTGAATAAGTCCATTAATCAGTTATGAATTAGAATGAGGTCATCTTTTCGACATTGAAAAATCAATGACCTATCTAAGTATTTGGAGAAGCGTTTGCTCGACTCCTGTGGGACTAGCGGGTTTGAGAGACCCCGCAGGTCGCGATAGCGGCTGAGGAGGCTCGATTCCCGCCCCACGGAGTCGTGCGATAAGCTTCGGAAAATACGACTTCTTACCTTTCTCGACAGCCTGAAAAAAAACAGCCCACGGGCTGTTTTTTAAATTTCTTTTTCGAATTCGATGATGGCCGGGAGCATGCCGCTTAAGAAAGTCTTTCGTCCAGCTTCAACTCAGGACACCGTTTCTTCAGCTCGGCGATAAAAGCCTCTTGGTTTTCCGGTGAGATTTTCACTGTCCCAAACATCGTCGTATTGTTGATGAGCTCTAGTGCATCACGCGACGACAACAGGCGGTAGCCGGTGAAAATATCGCGTGTCGGGGCGACTTTCAAAATACTGTTGTAGGGAATCCGGCTTCTGAAAGGGCCGGCTTTCACGACTAAGTGGTTCTCTTTGAAAATATAGTGTATCGCGAAGGTGGTCCACAGGATAAGGGCGGTGGTCACGAAGAAAGTAGACGTGACGATCACGAAAGCTGAAAGCGGCGCGTCATCGAACCACAACGGAATAAACGAAACTGCGGCGATGAATAGAATTGCCGCAAAAAGGATACGGATAAAAAATGAATCGATTTTCGAACGGAAAGTCATAATTGCTCACCTCTATGTATCTATACGGATGAAAGCGCGTAAAGCTTCATCATTTTAACTTCTTTAGATGCAAAATGAACTCCATTCCGAGATAGAGAAATGTGGAACATAAATCAGAGTGTTGAAGAAGTCTATAATTTTCAATAAATGAAAAGAGTGTGAAGCTATTCCACAATTAAAAAACAACGAATTATCTCAGTATTTGGAGAAGCGTTCGCTCGTAAACCCTTCTGCTCAATAATGCTGCGCATTACTTTCGCAAAGATAATGTCTCCCGTAGGTCGACCTTATCTTTCCAGTGGAGCAGCGTAAGCGACGAGACGACCGAGACCCCGCAAGGCGCAAAGCGACTGAGGAGGCTTGGGCGCGAGCCCACGGAGTCGTGCGATAAGCTTCGGAAAATACGAGTTCTTACCTTTCTCGACAAGCTGATAGATAGGCATATATTTTTACCACCGCCTTGTTCCAGGATCAGTAGTTATCTTTACCAGGCTAGGAACAGCGAAAACGACAATCGAAAGTTCATAACGATTAAAATTTCTAAATATTCAGAATAATTAATTGATATTTTAATAAAAAAGGAGTATAATGTGCTTGTGTAAAGTGGCATACATAAGTTACAGGCACGACCAACTAAGTAGGTATATGGCAAAGCGCCCATATTGCACCACCCCCACTCTTAATCCTCAGGCGGCAAACAAGACAACTATTCCTGGATTCTGTGAAGCACGTTTGTCTGATTCGGCTGCCGACCAAAGTTGAGAAAGGAGGAGTGAAGCCCATCAACTATACTTATCATGTTTTCCAGCCTTTCCTGTCTATTTGCCCCTTAGAGGAAATACATCCAGGAAGGTGAAAGCAATGAAAGGTGGCAAAAGAAATTTATTTCTTTTGTGGCTGTCGCTGTTCGTCATTGCCGCTTTTTCAGTGGCGCCCGCCATGGCGCATGATACCGGTGACGACTCTCCTGATCATTCAGTAAGTGCAAGCGAGTGTGAATACAACGAGGCAGGGGACAGGGTGCTTAGTGTAGAAGCATTCCCTCCGGAGCAAGTATCGTCTTTTGCTGAAGAAGATCTGGTGACTTGGGAACCGGTTCTGTATCGTTGGGACGGGGTCCGTTACCATGTGTGGAAACAGTATGAAAGGGCAATTGCATACGCGCATGTCAACACGGATGGTTTCAAGGAAGGACGAAATTTGGGCTGGCGCGATGCCAAAACTGATGAGTCATTCGGTTCCATAGATTTCACCAATCTTCCCGCAGGAGCCTTCCTTGTGATGAATGTCATCACTTGGGAAAGCGATGGGCATGTGCACAGGGAAGTGTCGCCAAGTTGGTGCGGGAACTGAGCGAACCGTCACAACAGTCAGCGTTAAATTGCAAAGTGTTCATGCAAAACATAAAAGGCAGCCTGTCGATTGATGCAGGCTGTCTTTTTAATCAGGAAGGAGAAGCTGATGATGTTAGGTGAACATTTTAAAATGGTTCTTACCGTTGGGGTCCTGATTTTCCTGGCGGGGTGCAACGATTCCGAAACACCTGAGACTCAAGGAACCGAAGCGCCGATGGCTGAAGAAGAGATTCAAGAAAATCCGGCACCTTTGGAATTGGAACTGCCGGCTGTTGAATCGGCGGAAGACGGGGAAGAATTGTCCTCCGCCTTCACTGAAGCTCCTGAAAACGGTGCCATGGAGGATTACCTGGAATCGGCCATTGTGAACGTGCATGAATTTTGGCAAGGCAGGTTGCTCGAGAACGGATACGGCGCCCCGAGCAGCGGCTATTGGTTTGCGAGCCCTGAAGAACAAGGAACCGTCGAGACGGCATGTGGCACAGCAGAAGCACTCGAAAGCTTCTACTGCCCTTTTGATGACCAGATTGTGATCACACAAGAGTTGGCCCAGCAAGTATGGACGGAAGCTGAAGGCCAATTCGCCGGCGATTTTTCCACAGCGCTATTGGTAGCCCATCAATACGCCCATGCGATACAGGAAAATCTGGGCTGGTTCAAAACGGAAGCTCCACAAGAGGGAGAAGCCTATGAACATCTGGTAGAATATGCTGCGCTGGAAAAAAATGCGAGTTGTTTATCGGGAATCTGGGCAAAATCCGTATATAGTGAGGAACTGCTAACAGCGGACACCATCGATCAAGCCATGAATGCCATGAACAGAATCGAAGACGATAAAGCTGGTGGGACCACCGATAACATCGCTCCGGAAGAACGCATCGAAGCATTCAACGCCGGCTATGAAAGCGGTCTGACATCCACTTGCGATTCCTATGCGTTCGATGCCTTTGACCAATCAGGCAACTGATACTGCCGCATAGCGGATCCAGCCAATGAATCGGCTCAACTTATTGTTGCCGATTCATTGGTTTATGGCGAGAGGCGTGCATAAAACCCATCTGCCAGTATCAACAGATGGAAATTCATAACAAACAACTCAAACCATTCAATTTCAATCGTCTCTCGTTGATAAAAATTTGTTTAAGCTTCTCCAGTTCCGTCTATAGGAATAACTGAGGCATTTTCAATCGAGACTAATTGAAGGAGGAATTTTGATGAGCATGCAAAACATCGAACAACAGGATTTGGTGCGCGACGAATACGGCAATTACTACAAAGTGGTCGGCTTACATAAAGAAGAGGAGACGCTGAAGGCGATTGAAATCTCCAATCTGTATTTCGAGACTTCCTTCCAGTATGCGGCAGCTCAAATCACGGATTCCGACAAACCCGTCGGCGTCTTTTTGCAGGAAAAGCTCAATGAATATGTCGCGGACGTCGAAAGCCGCGAACGCCCAGTTTACGGGATCAAAGACTTGATGGTCAATAAAATCGAGGTGTATGCGGTCGATATCACGCAGCCGCACCCGAAGCGCGAAGAAACGGTATGAGCTCACGTGCGCCCCGTCTGGATTCCGACAATCCGGACGGGGCGTTTTGCCGTTTTTTTAACATTTCCTTAACCTTCTGCCATTAGGCTGAAAGAAGACAGCCAGGAGAAGAGGGGGAGGCACATGAAACAGGTCAAGATCGGGATAGGCATCGCCTTGCTTGCGGCAGCGGGCGGGGCGGGCATAGTGCCGCATGAAGCGTTCGCTGCAGATACGGAATACCGTGAGCTGGTCAAATTACCGCAAGGCGTCAAGGCGGGCGAGCTTTCCGTTGTAGATGAGCAGGTCATCGTGGTGCTCGAGAACCAGCTAGGGGCACAGGCGATCGTCAGCTACGCCGCGGACGGCAAGGAATTGTGGCGCAAGGAACTGGACTCAGCGCATTATGCAATCGGCGATCAGGCATTTGTCGTCATTTCCGGAAATGACGTCTCGGTGCATGATGTAGTGGACGGCAAAGAAACCGGATCCTTTGCGCTCGCGGACGGTTTTCGGATGAGCGGATCCGGTGCGGATGTCGCGCTTGAGTCGGGGCATGTGATCATCACCGGCAATCTCGGTGCGCGCTTGCTCGCATATAAACTTGACGGCACCCCGGTTGCGGACGTAACGGGCGGCGATTTGCGGCAAGCTGTGATTTCAAGCGGCCATTTAATGTATTTCGATGGCTCGGTGCTTCACGGCCGCGCACTTTCAGGCGGCAAGGAATGGCAATCGGCCAATGTATTGGAGCCTTATGCAGTGAAAGACGGCATCATCTACTATATTAAAGCGCCAAATGAAGAAGTCGAAGTGCCGACCTTGATCGCGCGTTCGCTTGATGACGAAAAAGTCACGTATGAGAAAGCTTTGCCTGCTGCAGAAGAGGTGCGTCTGGTGGGGACCGACGCGGACGGTGCGATTGTCGAATTCGTGGATTCCGGCGAGTGGGCATTCTTGAACGCCAGAGGAGGCGAACGCATGCGCCAGCCGATCCGGTCGGCTTCGTTCCGTGCGCTTGAGAGCCGTTACCGCCCGGTGGTGACGGAATCCGCACTGAGCCATCAGCAGCAAAGCGATCACCGCTTGCTATTGCTTCAGGAACAGGGAACGAGCGCGTTCGGCAATCCGTATCGTCTCGGCGCCGTGCAAGTGATGGCACCAAACGGCGGATTCAATAAAGTGCTGGAGCATTCCGTTGAAGCGGCGGCCTTGTCTCCGTCTGGCGGGGCAGCGGTACTGGGCGGCGGGAAGTTGAAGTTCTACGATGCACAAGGCAATCAAGTGGCGCAGGAAAACATCCCGCAAGGCAGTGAACTGCTCACGTCCGTTAACGACACGGTGTACGTTTACGGCGGCAGCGGCATTGCGGCGTATAGCGGAGAACCGGAACCGAAAGCGGCGGCGGTGACGAAAATCAGCGGCGATGACCGCTTTGAGACGGCGTCTTTATTGTCGGAAGCGGTATGGGATTCGGCCGAGACGGTGGTGCTGGCGACAGGTGAAGGCTTTGCGGATGCATTAGCCGGTGCGCCACTCGCCTATCAGGAAGGCGGGCCTTTGTTGTTCACGGAAAATGACGGGCTGAACGCGTTTGCCAAAGCGGAAATCGAACGGCTCGGGGCAAGAAATGCCATCATCCTCGGCAGCGCACCGGTTATTTCGGATGCGCAGATGGAGGAATTGGCCTTGATGGGGGTTGAGCCAGAACGCATCGGCGGCGCCAACCGCTATGAGACGGCGGCGCTGGTTTCCGAGCGCATCGATTCGGAAGGGGCGGTCGTGGCGGACGGCGCGACATTCAAGGATGTTTCACTCGCGTCTGTCTTCGCTGCCCAAAACCAATACCCGATTTTGTTGTCACAAGGCAACCGCATGCCGCGTGAGACGACCGAAGCGATGAGGGGGCGCAGCGATATCGTTTTGGCTGCTGACCGGTTGTCAATCCAAGCGCGCACGAAAGAGGAAGATGCAGAGCGCCGCGTTGCGGTTTTGGCCCCGGCATCGAATTTCACCGACGCATTGGCGGCAGCGAATGCTGCCGCCAGGCGTAACGCTTCTTTGTATTTGATTAGCGATGGCGGCTTGACGAAAGAGCTGAAAGAGCAGCTCGAGCGCTATGAATCATTTTTGGTTGTCGATTCGGAAGGCCTGGTCGATGCGGAAATGGCCCGTTCACTCGAAGCGCTTGTTGATTGAGCGCGCTAGGTTATAATGGAAGTACGACAGGAAAGAAAAGGATTTGGCAGGATGAAAAAGCAATTGCTGGCTTGGCTATGGCCGGTCTTATGGATGGTTCTTATATTTGCGTTATCGCATCAGCCGGCCGGGGTGTCGGGCGGCATCAGTTCGGAAATCGTCCGGCAAGTGTTCGAAGCCATCGCCTCATTCGTCCCGGTGGAGTTCGATACGCTTCACACGCTGTTCCGGAAAAGCGCCCATTTCTTCGCGTATCTCGTGCTTGGGCTGCTGTTCGTAAAGGCACTCTTAAAAAGCGGGATGGGCTTGCAGCGCGCGGTTTTTTTGGCGTTCGCCTTGAGCGCGCTTTATGCAGCGTCCGATGAATTCCATCAATTATTCATCCCGGGACGCAGCGGCGAAGTCCGCGACGTCTTGATTGACAGCGCTGGGGCGGCGACAGGATTGGCATTGTACTGGCTTGTCGCAAAGTTCAAATGGCAACACGAGAAAAAGGCCGAAACCAGTTGGTGAGCGGCCTTTTTTGTTTTGTGGAAAATGGGTGTTTTTGGTGGCGGACAACGGGAATAGAACAAGCAGGAGGTGGATATCGATGAAAGACAAGCTGAAAGACAAAGAAGAGAAATTTGCAGTGAGCACGGAATACCGCGAGAACTTAAAACAGACGATCCACGTTTTGCAGGAGCAGGTGGCGATCACCGAACAATTCGAAGACGACAAAGACGTCGACGCCATGAAAGGCAAACTTGGCGATCTTGTGAGAAAGCACGAGGAGCTGGACGAACAATCGCACCGCCTGTCGAAATTATTATTGGATTTGTAAGGAAGATGCCGCAGCGCTTGAAATGAGCGCTTGCGGTATTTTTGTGGAATTAAACAAGTGAAAGTGCTTAGCTTTCTATAAATTATTTCCAAAATATATATACCAAAAGACATTTCCTGCTAAACTTAAGGGACTGATAAGAGTGGGGTGGATTGATGGAGGCGTACTTTTTTTATTTCCTTGAAAATATGGCGTTGATCATTGCGATGATGTATCTCGGCTTGAAAGCCCGGGAATATCTTGTGCCGAAATTGGCGGAATCGAGGAAAGCGCCGTTGTTGAACGGCTTGCTGACCGGGGTTTTGGCGTTCGCAATCATGTACAATCCGCTGCTTCACGAAGGAATGCGCATCGATCTCCGCGAAGCGCCGCTTTATTTCGTCGCATTTATCGGCGGCTGGCTGCCTGGTGTCATCGCCATGATCATTCCGTTCATTTACCGGATGATGATGGACGGGCCGACGGTATGGCTCGGCATCATGCAGGCGATTTTCTTGCCGGTGCTCATCGGCAGCCTGTTCCATGACAGGAAAAATTACCGTCCGCCTTATGCGATGGCCAATATCAAACGCATGATGCTCGGCTTTGCGGTATTTGAAGCGATCAAAACGGTGTGGATGGCGATGTCGACACCTGCGACTGCAGCGATGGCGCTCATAATGGCCATGATGGCGGCCATTGGGGTATTGGCGCTGGGCTGGATCCTCAACGATACGCACCGCAACATCATCCGCTGGAAAGCGCTTGAACACGATTCAACGCATGACGCCTTGACGGGCTTGCCGAATCTCCGGTTTTTCCATGAAAAGGTGCGCCAGTTGAAATACCGGGGCGTTCCGATGGCAATCGTCATGATGGACGTCGACCATTTCAAGAATTATAACGATACACATGGCCACCCGGCAGGAGATGGCGTGCTCCGCTCGATTGGGCGGTTGATGGAAGAAGCGGCGCGTCCGGGAGATGTCATCGCCCGCTACGGCGGGGAAGAATTTATCCTATGCTTTACGGGCGTGTCCACTGAACAGCAGGTGTTCGAACTGGCGGATGCCTTGCGCGAACGCATCGAAAGTTATCCGTTCTACGGTGCCGACCAACAGCCGGGCGGGCGTTTGACCGTGTCGCTCGGCGCCGCGATGTCGGAAACGGAACAGCCGCTCGACGAATTGATTGAGCAGGCTGACCGTGCGCTGTACCAATCGAAAAAAACGGGGCGCAACCAAGTGACAGTCGCATCGATGAAAACAGGTATTGAAAAGGAAGCCAGCTATCACTTGAACGCATAACCCGTCTTACATGAACGCGAAAAGGCTGCCTGGAAACCCGGCAGTTAAATCGAAAAAGGCTATCCCATCGTGCCTGGGATAGCCTTTTTGCGTTTTCAGCTTTTGGCCGATTTGTAATTGTTGTACCACGGGACAACGCTGCGGTCGACGTATTGGTGGAAAAACCATTCGCCAGCCGATAGCACCAAAGCGCTGACGAGTGCAGGCGCAACCATGGCGGCGAATTCGCCGGTCAAGAGCCAGCCGATCAACAAGATGACAGCCAGTGCCATGATGAAATCGGTGAATGTCGCGATCGTGTTGCGGGTTGACTGGTTATTCGGTTTTCCGGCATTCAGGAAAATGAGCAAATCGCCGATTGCATAGGACAAGGCCGTAAGCGCAAGGCTGATCATCAAGGTGTTCATGAAGCTGACATCAAATGCCCACGTCAGAACGACCAACAAGACGAGCGTGATGATGACGAATTTCACAGCGAGTGCAATGAGATGTTTCACGGAATCCCTCCTCTATATTAATGGAATACGAGTATAGAAATCACTACCCGTTTCATTAACAGGATATGCGTGCTTTCGAGTAAGAAAGGAGGGGGGAATGAAAAAAAGATAATTATTCAAAAAATGGAAAAAACAATTTCTGAATATGGTAATATTATGAGAAAAAGAGAAAAGGGCGTTTTTAAATTGGAAAAAGTGAAGACGGCTGGGAAATTTTTGCTCAGCCAATGGGATTATGCATTGTTTGTGTTATTGCTGTTAGGAAAGGTGTATTATTTCTCGAACGTCAGCGGCACGCTGTTTACGACACTCGGTCCGTTCGCGTATGCCAGGGAATTTGTCGCCTGGCTGTTTGGCGGGGAAGAGGAACGGATTTTTGAAGGGGTGCTGTTGATCAGCATCGGTACGATTTTGCTTGGGACATTCTGGCTATTGCTGTTGCATGGGCGAAAACGCCTGTTTTGGATGGCGATCACCAATCTGGTGCTGAGTTTCATCATTTTGGCGGATACGTTGTATTTCCGTTATTTCGAAGACATCATTTCCGTGACGGTCCTGATGCAGATGCGCCAAGTGGGCGATGTAGGCGAAAGCATTTTCGCCTTGTTCCGCCTGAGCGATGCGCTGTTATTGGCAGATGTGTTGTTGATGGCGATCCTGTGGCTGGCCATCAGCCGGAAAAAAGCGGCTGTCCGCACCCCTTCTCGCTGGGCGAAAGTCGGGACGGCGCTATTGGTGCTCGTACTCGGCTGGCAATTGACAGCGGTGCCGTTCAATAAATCGATGGAAAACGGCGGCGCATGGCAGTTCAATAAATTGATCTCGAATATGCGGGTGTATAATTTCACCGGGTTGCTCGGATTCCACAGCGCCAATATCACGCGCTATATCGATGATAATTTCATTAACCGCAAGGTCTATAGTGAAGATGAAATCTCAGCGGCCCAGGATTGGTTCGACGGGCGAAATGCGGAGCGCTTGCCTGGCCCTTATTCCGGCATGGCAGAAGGCAAGAACGTCATCGTCCTGCAAGTGGAAGCGCTGCAGCATTTCGTCCTCAACCGCGAAGTGAACGGGGAGGAAATCACGCCGAACTTGAACCGTTTGGCTAGGGAAAATCTGTATTTCCCGAACTTCTACGAACAGACAGCGCTCGGCCGGACCTCGGATGCCGAGTTCCTGCTGAACACGTCCCTGTACCCGACAGCTGAAGGTTCAGCGTATATGCTCCATGCCGAAAATACATTCGATGCACTTCCGGGCATTTTAAAAGAGCAAGGGTACGGAACCAATGTGTTCCACCCGTATAAAGCAAGTTTCTGGAACCGCTACATCATCTACCCGCAGCTTGGCATCGATACTTTCTATTCCGATGACGATTTTGAGGAAGCGGAAGTGATCGGCTGGGCGATCAACGACGAAGCGTTGCTTGACCAATCGCTTGAGGAAATGGAAACCTTTGCGGAGCCGTTCTATTCGCATATCGTCACCCTGACAAGCCACCATCCGTTCGAAATGCCGGAGGATTTGCAGCTGCTCAAGACAGAAGGCTATAACGGCTATCACGACCGCCATTTCAAGAATTATTTGCAATCGATCCATTACGTCGACCAGGCGATCGGCAAGTTTGTGGATGGGCTCGAGCAAAAAGGGATGCTAGACGACACGGTGCTGGTCATTTACGGCGACCACAGCACAGGGATGACCGACAATACAAAGGCGTTCATCGAATTCACTGAAGCAGAGGACCCGCTTGCTTATTTCGAAACGAATAAAAACGTTCCGCTCATTGTCCACATCCCAGGAGCGGAGCCGAAAACCTTCAGCCAAGTGGCGAGCCAGCTTGACCTTGCCCCGAGCTTGCTCGAGGTGCTCGGCGGCGACCCGGCCCAGCACCATTTCATCGGCCGCAATATGTGGGATGCGGAAGGCGGGCGCGCGACATTCCGCGACGGCTCGTTCATCACGAGCGAACTGAGCTTTATCGCATCGTCCGACGGGATCTATGACAACGGCAGCTGCTTCTGGCGCATGACAGGGGAAGAACTGGGCGTTGAGGCGTGCGAAGAACCGTTCAAGGAAGGCTCGAAAGAACTGCAAATCTCGGATGACGTCTTGCGTGGCAACTTGATCAAGAAGTTCGGCTATTGACGATAAGCAAAATTCACCAACTCACCGGACAGGAGCGGTACACTAGTTGTGTTGAATCCATTCGAGAAAGGGAGTTTTTGAATGAACTATAATTTTGACGAAACAGTCGAACGCCGCAATACCTATTCACTGAAATGGGACGGCGCGGAACTGATCAAGCAATTCGGCATCACCGACCGCTACGATGAAGACACGATCCCGCTTTTCACAGCGGACATGGATCTGCCGGTTGCACAGCCGATCGTCGATGCGCTCCATCAAACGGTCGACCACCGCATCTTCGGTTACACAATTTTACCGGATACTTATTTTGAGGCGATCCAACACTATTTCCAAAAACGTTACGACTGGGCGATCGATAAGCAACAAATCATCTTCAGCCCGGGAACGGTGCACGCTTTGAATATCGCTGTGAAAGCCTTGACCGAAAAGGGCGACGGCGTCATCATCCAGCGTCCGGTCTATCCACCGTTCACCTCTGCTGTCGAAGGCAACGGGCGCGTCGTGAAAAACAACGCACTCGTGATGGATGAAGATGGCCGTTACTCGGTCAACTTCGAGGAATTCGAGGAACTCGCAAAAGATGAAGATACGAAATTATTCATCCACTGCCATCCGCACAATCCGACGGGGCGCGTGTTCACGCCGGAAGAATCGGCCAAGCTTGCGGACATTTGCAAGCGCCACAATGTGACAATCATCGCCGATGAAATCCACGGCGACTTGGTGCGGAGCGGCGAGACTTTCACGCCGATGGTCCTGGCAGCGGATGAGACGGACCACATCATCACGTGTACGGCGATCAATAAAACTTTCAACGTGGCCGGGCTTCATTGCACGAACGTCATCATCGAAAACGAAGCCCTGCGCGAGAAATTCACTGCGGAACTTGGTATGCAATTGCCGACGCCATTCACCGTGGCGGCCTTGATTGCCGCCTACACAGAAGGCGACGACTGGCTCGGTCAAGTGAACGAATATCTCGACGGGACGCTCGAATGGGTAAAAGATTTCCTTGCAGAGCGCATGCCGAAAGTGAAAGTGCGCATTCCGGAAGGCACTTACGTCATGTGGCTCGATTTTCGCGGCTATGGGATTGACGATAAGGAAATCCATGACCGCATCTACAATAAAGCGAACGTCATCTTGGAAGACGGCACCATGTTCGGGAAAGAAGGCGCAGGGTTCCAGCGCATCTGCATCCCGTCGCCGCGCCCGCTTATCCAAGAAGCGATGGAACGCATCGCCAAGGAGTTCGACGATTTGAATTAATGTTTTTTTCGTGCCGTTTCAGGGAAAGCTAGAGGGAGACGGAAAACGAAAGGACGTGCCTGCATGGCTTTGAAAGCAGTATTTCTCAATTGTTCATTGAAAAGTTCGGAAGAAGAATCCAATACCGAAGTGTTCATGAAAGACGTTCAAAAACATTACGAAAAACTCGGCGTCGAGTCGGAAATCATCCGGTTGTCGGATTACTACATCGCTTTCGGCGTGGAAGAAGATATGGAAGACGGCGACGAATGGCCGGAAATTTTGGAATTGGTGAAAGCGGCTGATATCCTGATCATCGGGACGCCTCTGTGGCTTGGCGAGAAAAGTTCGATTGCGACACAAGCCATCGAGCGCTTGTATGGTTCGAGCAGCGTGACGAACGATCAAGGCCAGTCGATTTTCTATAATAAAGTCGGCGGAGCGGTCATTACAGGCAATGAAGACGGTGCGAAACATGCAGCGGCGTCGCTATTGTACAGTTTGTCGCATATCGGCTTTGTCATCCCGCCGAATGTGGATGCGTATTGGGTCGGGGAAGCCGGTCCTGGGCCGTCGTATGGTGAGACAGGCGGCAACGACTTCTCGAAAGCCGCGATCCAGCGCTTGGCCTATAATACGTATCATCTGGCAAATATGCTGAAGGACCACCCGATCCCGGCAGAAGGCAATACATTGTAAAATAAGGCCCTTTCTCTTTTGAGAAGGGGTTTTTGTATTGGAATAAAGGGAAGTGAAATACATATCAGTATTGAAGATTCAATTTTAGAACGCACAGCACGTTGTAAATGTAAATTGGGATTTTTTATACGGAGATTACGCTCCTGGCGGATGCTTGCCGGGGGGAGGGCGTCGAGCCAATGTGCCGCAAAAAGCGTGTCACATTTGTCTCGCCAGTCCCACTCAGTCCCCCAGGCGTCACCGCCATCCGCTTCATCTCTGTTGTCAAAATATGCAATTAGAAAATTATTCTCTGCGAATACACATAAAGCAGTGGATATTATACTAAAAAATCAGTGAGAAAACGGGGGGCCTATGAAGACTTTATCGGGTTTTATTATTTTGATGGGAATCATCTTGTTGTTTTCAGATGCTGATCTGCTCGCGCCTTTGGGAGGATTTGCGGGTTATTTCATTGGCGGCGGCTTGCTGTTATTGATGATTAGCCAACTTGCGGGAAATCGCGAGAAGAGTGTGTTATGCCGGATCGGGTTTCATGATTTTGAGCGCCAGGAGCGGGCCGAAGAAGTTCCGGCTATGCGCTGGTATCGCTGCAAGCGCTGCGGCAAGGAAAAGCGGGCGGCGTCGATCGTCTAAACTTTGCATACGAAAAAGCCAGGAACCGGGATTCCTGGCTTTTTCTTTATTATTTCTTGCCGATCGCCAAGGCGAACTGCAAATACATCATGCCGTTGCGCGCTTTTTGGCTCATGGCGAGCGTCATGCGCTCAAGTTCTGCTTCTGTAATGTGGTGGCTTTGTGCGCGGGCGTTGTCTTTTTCGAACGGCTCCGCTTTCTCGACCACTTGCAAATAGCTGTTGTCGATGCGGTTGCGGATATGCAAGGCCTTTTTCACGAACAGGCTTTGTTCGTCCGATTTCTCATAGCCGTACACTTCTTTCGACAGCCAATACAAAGCTTTCAAGGCATCGTTTTTCGTGTTCTGGACAAATGGCTTGAGCGGCTTTTTCAAGTCTTCGTCTTCGAACCAGATGCGTTGGAAGTTGACGCGCGGTTCTTCGACGCCGAGCTGCATCGTCTGGTTCAATAACAGCGCCATTTTGTCGAATAAGGAATAGGCTTGGCGATAGACTTGCTTCAAGTCTTCATAACGTTTCGTGTAGCGCGTATTGTCGCCGTCCATCTTATGGTCATCCGCCACGTCTTCGCTGTTCGTTGCGAGGTAGAGCGATCGGCGCATCGCCGTGAATTCATGCGTCAGCGAATCCAGGAAGTTGCCGAGGAATGCGTTGTTCTGGATACGAAGCGGAAGGTCGCGCTTCGCCATCGTGTCCGGCTCGATATCGTTGCCGCTGTTGAGGAACAGTTGCTGCTCGGCGCACCAGTCCAGATAGCGCTGTTCGTCGGCAGTCGGTTCGGGTTGCTGGGCGAGTTTCACGGGATCCACATCGCCAAGCTGCTCGATCATGTTCCCGGCAAGCTTGATGCGTTCGTCGTAAAGGGCTTGGCCTTTTTCGTCTTTGATGTCGGTTTTGGCGGTCTTGAATAAATCGAGCGCTTTTTCAAGCGCGCCGAGGCGCTCGGCTTTGACCGGCAGGAAAGTCGAGTAGAAAATCAAGGTCCAGCCAAACTCCCCGTTCAAGCGCTGGTAGGACGGATCGTTTTCATCTTTGACCATTTCCTTCAAAACCGCTTGCGCGTCGATTGAGCGGCCGGTGTGGACAAGTGTTTCCGCATAGTTCAGGCACACTTGGTTCCAGACATTCGATGGAATGCGCCCGCGGTACGTTTCGATCGTATTGTCGTATAGGTACAATTGGCGTTGTTTCAAGTCGGAGTTCCAGTCTTTTTTCAGCTGGTGCTGAATCGATAGATAACTCGTCTCAAGCAATACGGCGAGCGGGTATGCCGCTTTGCCTTGAAGGCGCTCCTTTAAATGATTGATCATGGCATTGATGCGGCCAGGGAAAGCTTCGGCTTTCGCTTGCTGCATTTCCTGCAGGAGCTGGTGGGTCGCCCCGTAAATTTCCTTTATTTCAAATTGCCCTAAATCGTCAGCTAGAGCGATATCGCTTAAAGTTGCCATCCCATTTCCTCCTTGATGCGTTTTGATGTGTCTCTCTCCATTCTAAGGGAAAAATGTCAATTGGTCACCCCGCGGCAGGAAATTGGCAGAAAATATGGAATATAGGAGACAATGCGAAAGGGGGAATGGGCATGGCTGAATCCAAGGAGCCGTTCATCTGGCTGCCGGTCATCGAGGAAAATGAAGCCACTGATATAAAAGCTCAGGGCAGCGGCGTGAACAGCAAGGCATTCAAGATGGCCTCAGCAACTGAAACCCGTGAACACGCACCGATTTCCCGGGACAAGCTGGAAGAGATGGTGCGCGGCTTTGAAGGCTATGAAGTGGAGACGATCGAATTGAACGTGGTGGGGGCAGTGGAGACGGGCGGCCTGCTGCAATTCATTGTCGCCGGCAAAGCGGAAGCCGGGATGACGGTGACGTTGAAGAAGAAAGGAAGCAGTGGAAAATCGATAGAATAATGGAAGGTGGCGCTGCGATGGCGGCGCTTTTTCAATTCCTGGAAAAAGGCTTCAATGGGCGCGAATGTTAGGATAATCGGCACTGCTTTTCCTGCTGCGAACACTGTTTTTGATGGTTCCATCAGGCATTAAGGTCTATGTGAAAAGAAGGGAATCGAAGGTATAATATTTACTATATACCAGAATATAGAGCTTTAAAAATCAAATTAAAATCCGTAAAGTGATTATAAAGTCCTTGCTGAATTTATTCCTTCTGTAAGCATCAAAATAGTAGGCAGAAAATATTTTTGGTCCGCCAAGTCAGGAGGTTTGCCATGGCAATGTTTCCGCATATCAGTTTAATTTCTTTAACTCTTGCCGTATCCATAGCGACAAGCTATACAGTATTGATCTTAATTGAATACGTAAGCAAACGGAAAAAAGGGATTACTCCGCGTTCTAGATTGCTGGCGATATGGACGCTTGGCAGTGGCTTTTTCGGCATGCAGCTAATTGGCATCCTGACGTTTATGGCACAATACCAATTTACAATAAGGGTTTGGCTGTTGGCCTTGGCCTTTCTTGCCTCCTGTTTGTTGGCAGCCTATGTCATGAGAATTTCGCCCCAGGACATACACGGACGCTACGAGAAAACCAAGCATGTACTCGTAACAGCGTTTCTGCTTAAAGCCGTTCACTTTCTTGGGTTGTCAGGTGTTTTAGATGTTCGCTTCAATGCAATTTCGCTCGATTATTATTTACTGTCTGTAGCTATGGTCCTGGCTATTAGTTATTTCAGCTTTCACTTCGTCCTCTACAGCAATGCAGCACAAGCGACTGAAATGCAGCGTCTCCGCAATGCAGGGATGATGGGCATCGTACTGACATTGCTTCATTACACCTCTACAAAAACCTTCTATACAAATATGGCACTTCCAGAAGCAGCGTCTGAAGGCGTATGGATAATTGGAACTGCTTTATTTATAGCAATCATCGTTATTTTATTGTTATTGTCCTCGGCCAACCTCGCACTGGTCGACCTTCATGCCCTTGAGACGGAAACAGAGCTTTTGCAACAAGTAAAAGCAAGCGAAAACCGCTTCCGGACGCTCGCCTACACCGATCAATTGACGGGGATTCCGAACCGCCATTGGTTTTTCGCCCATTTTCGGGAACTGATCGATTCACCGGAAGAAACAGTCAAATCGGTCGGTGTCGTGCTTATGGATTTTGATGATTTTAAGTCAATCAATGAATTGATTGGCCATGATGGAGGCGACGAATTTCTGAAACATGTAGTCGTCCGCTTGCAATCAGCTTTGCCCGAATCCATCGTGCTTGCAAGGCTTGGCGGAGATGAATTTGTCTTTGCGGTACCGAATGCTGAAAGAAACTATTTGGAGCAGCTATGCCAAAGAATTTTAGCTGCCATGGGTGAGCCTATCCTAATTGGGGGAAAATCAATCGCTTCTGGCATTAGCCTTGGCATTAGTTGCCAAGATATTGAAGCGTTGAATGAAGAAAGCTTGATCAAACAAGCTGATTTGGCACTTTTTATGGCCAAGAGTACGGGGAAGGAGAATTTTGAGTTTTTTTCTCCAGAACTTTTAAACAGCTCCACACGCAAAGAAGAGATTACGATGGCGCTTCAACAAGCTTTGGTGAATGGGGAGTTCTCGGTTTATTATCAGCCGCAAGTCGAATTGTTGAGCGGACAGGTCATCGGTTTTGAGGCCTTGCTGCGCTGGAACTCAGCGCTGGGCGCCGTGCCGCCGTCTGAATTCATTCCCGTCGCTGAAGAATGCGGCGCGATCCATTCAATCGGCGAATGGGTGCTGCGTGAAGCCTGCCAACAGTTGAATGCCTGGCGCCGTGAAGGCCGGCCGGATATCCATGTGTCGGTCAATGTGTCGGCGAAGCAATTTCTCGATCCGGAGTTTGCCGAAAAAGTGGCGCGTGTGTTGAATGAAACAGACGTGCCTGCCGAGTGTGTGGAAATTGAAATCACTGAAAGCGTCATGATCGATCTCGACGCTTCGGCCTCATTGGTTGAAGAGCTGCAAAAAATCGGCGTCAAGCTGGCGATCGATGATTTCGGCACCGGTTATTCGTCGCTCAACGCGGTCAAGAATATCCAAATCGATACCTTGAAGATCGACAAATCGCTGGTGGATGAAGTGCTCGGCAGCGACCGCAGTATGGCGATCCTGGCGACCATCATCGAACTCGGGAAAAACCTGGGGGCGGATGTTGTCGTCGAAGGGCTCGAGACGATCGAACAAGTGACTTTGATGCGGCAATACGAAATCATCGGGCAAGGCTATTATTTCAGCCGTCCGCTCCCTGCCGACAAAGCGGCAAGGGTATGGGACAAGTATTTGGAGCAGCCGGACGGGCTGTTCCATGCACCGATTTTATATTGAATATGAAAAGGCGCAGCGATGAGCTGCGTCTTTTTTGTTTTGAATGAAGATAGCGGGCGAATCGCTTCCCAGGACATATGTGGATGAGATAGCGAGAGCTTGCTTGTGCAATCGTTCCGGCGATTGATTTTAGTTTCAAATTAGTAGTCGCCGCCTTGCTTTGGGTTGGCCTCCCGCAGTAAGCCAGGAAGAACGCCTGTCTTACTGCGTCGCTTCACCCTTGGCGCAGGGCGGCTGAGAAATTTCATTGATTCGCGTGCGTTTACCCAGTTCTGCTTCTGTAGTCAGTTACCGGCTAGTAGGGGAGTCGCTTCCCGAGACAAGTTTGAGTAGATAGTGAGAGTTTGTGTGTCGAACTGTTTCGGGATTTGATTGAGGTTTCATCTTACTATTCGCCACCTTGCTTTGGGTTGGCCTCTTGCCATAAGCCAAGAAGAACACTTGTCTTACGGCATCGGCTCACCCTTGGCGCAGGGCGGCTGAGAGATTTCGTTGATTCGGGTGTGTTTAGCTAAATCTACTTCCTTACTCAGTTGCCGTCTAGTGGGGGAATCGCTTCCTACGATGAAGCATCTGGTCCTATGGCGTTTAAGTTGAAAAGCTTGTGGTGAAACTAGTACTCACTATCGCCTTCTCTTTGTCCACATGATATGTGCTACAAAGCATGAAGCATTTCCACATTTTCAGTCGATTGGATAGAAGAAATTTTCTTCCTTCTAAAACTAGAGACGGAGTGGAAGGAGGCTGACGCCTGTGGGACCGCGCGGGCTGGCGAGACAAACGTGCCCGCTCTTCGGCACGTTGGCTCAACACCCGCCCCACGGCAAGCAGCCCCCTGAAACGAAGTCAAAAAGCGGAAGCTTTTCAAATCTCTTCTTTCTAACTAACAGTTCTTGCCTCCTCAGCTGCATGACTCGCATCCTATGAGCCCCAAGCAGCCCCTTGCAACGCAGTCGATAAGCGGAAGCTATTTTACTCAATAGTAACAATAATATATTTTATGATTTCAGAACAATCTGTTAATTGATAACGAAGAATGGTAAACTGTCGGTAATCAGCAGGATCTACACCTCAGAAAAAATTCAGGAATGGGGGATTTATGTGGCGTTCGACATTCACGAAGTTTTGGAGAGGAAAGGCATTAACGTCCCGGATCATCACAAGGAAATGCTCACCGGGCAGATGGCAGGGTTTGAAGAGCTGCGAAAAACGGTGAACCAGGAACAATTAAAAGACCTGGATATGGCCCTGACGCATATTCCCGGAGGTGAGCAGAAATGAGTAATGAACTTGCACAGAAATCCATCGGGGAACTGGCGCCGCTCATCCAATCAAAGCAAGTGTCGCCTGTCGAATTGACGGAGCAGGTATTGGCGAATGTCGATTTGTACGACGGCGAGATCAATGCGTATATTGCCGTGCAGAAAGAACAAGCGCTGGAAGCAGCCGCGCAGGCTGAACAGGAAATCCAAAGCGGCAATTACCGCGGCGCGCTTCACGGGATCCCGATGGCGCTGAAAGACATCCTCTATTTTAAAGACGAGAAAGCGACGATGGGGTCGAGCATCCACAGCGAGTTCGTGGCGGATTTCGATGCGACGGTCGTCTCGAAGCTGAAGATGTCCGGGGTAACGTTCACCGGCAAGCTCAATATGCATGAGTATGCGTGGGGCGCGACAACGACCAATCCGCATTTCGGGCCGTGCAAAAACCCATGGGATCTGACGAAGATTCCAGGCGGCTCAAGCGGCGGGTCGGGTGCTGCGGTGGCGTCCCATATGGCGATTGCCTCGCTCGGGACGGATACGGGCGGGTCGATTCGAATCCCGGCATCGAGCTGCGGCATTATCGGGCTCAAGCCGACCCATGGGCGCATTTCGAAATACGGCTGCTTCCCGCTTGCCTGGTCGCTTGATCATATCGGGCCAATGACGAAGACGGTTTACGATGCGGCATTGCTATTGGAATTCTTGAGCGGTTACGACCCGAAAGACCCGACCTCGATCGACCGCCCGGCGAAGAATTTCTCGGGGCTATTGGACAGCGATGCGAAAGATTTGGTCATTGGCATCGAAGAGGACTATTTCTTTAAAAATGTCGACAGCCGCGTAGACGAACAAGTGCGACTCGTGTTGAAGCAGTTGGAAGATGCGGGAGCGGTGATCAAACCCGTCAGCATCCCGTCCTTGAAGCAGGCGGAATTCGCAGAGCTCGTGACGATCACGACAGAAGCGAGCGCTGTGCATCATGCGAATCTATTGAAATCGCCGGAGAAATTCGGCGAAGATGTGCGCTTTTTGCTGGAAGTCGGCGAGTTGATGAGCGGCGTCGACTATGTGCAGTCGCAACAGATCCGTCGGAAACTCGATCTGGAATTCGCCGCGGCGTTTGAAAGCGTAGATGTGCTGATCAGCCCGACCTTGCCGTTCCTGTCGCCGCCGATCGGTTCACAGACGGTGGACGTGAACGGCCAGGAATTGAGCTTCCTGGATGAAGTGATCCGCTTTACGGGGCCGGGAAATCTGACCGGTTTGCCGGCACTGAGCATTCCGGTGGGGGTGAAAGATGGCTTGCCAGTGGGATTGCAGATCATGGGGCCGGCTTTTGAAGAAGAGAAAGTGCTGAAGGCCGCAGCGCTGATCGAAGCAATGGAATTGATGAAAGGCCATGCACCGACACTTGGAAAATAGAATGCTTCATGGACAGTTCCCGCCGGCGTGCACCCGGTTTTAGGGAACTGTTTTTCATTGAAAAAATTTAACCGATTTTTAACATTTAGCAGGTAGAATCGTCGTACGACATTCAGTAAGCAAAGGAGCGGCCCAATCATGGCATTCTGGAAAAAACCGAGGGACAAGGAATTGCTTCCGCGCAATAAAGAAGATATTGTCCGCGAAATGTGGAGCCCGAAAAAGACGGCAGATCAGTTATTCAATGTGAAATCATATGGCGCAATTGGCGACGGCAAAGCCGACGACCGGAAAGCGCTGCAAAAAGCGATTGATGCCGCATATGGCACGAGTAAAGGCGGCAATTTGTTCTTCCCGCCGGGCTTGTATCGTATTAGCGGCCCCATTGAAGTGCCGGAATGGGGCATGGGGGCAGCCGTTTCATGGATCGGCCATAGTTCTGAGACGACGCGCATCGCACCGTCCGAACCGATGGACTATTTGGTGCGCATGCGCGGGGGCAGCGGATCGGTCAAGGGGATCCAGTTCATGGGAACTGATCCCGAAAACGGCTATACACAACTCGTTAAAGTGTGCATGGTGGCCAGCGAAATCCGCGATAAATTGTTCTCAGGCGCCGCGTTCATGTGGGGCTCAGTCCACGGCTTGCAGATTCTGGAAGAGGGCAATAATAATTTATGCGTATTCGACCGGCTGTGCCAGTTTTCACAAAACGGTACGGTCATTGAAGGCAGCGGGGCTTCAGGGCGGGGGACGAATATTTCATTCATGAAACTTGATCCCGCCGCGCGCGATGTCCATGTGGGCGCTTATTTCAAAGTGGGCTCTGGAGAAGGGTCTGTCTACCACATCGATGAAGTCGGCCCGCGCAGCATCACCGTGTCGCCGCCTTTGAAGGAGACGATCTCGCCGGGAATGCCGTACAAAATCCATCTCGGCTGCGGATTGCAGACGGACCGCGGCAGCGATAATAATGTCTACGGGATTTACGATTGCCATTTTGTCGGCAACGCAGCGACCGGCCTGATGGTGCGCGGGCTTTATGGCCACCATATCCAAGGCGGCAATTTTGACTCGAACGGCATCGCGGGCATCCATATCGGCAGCGGCGCGATCAATACGACGCCCGCGTATTCCGGCAGCATCAACCATAGCTATTTCGAGAACAACGGTTATGCGAATGTTCTGCTCGATTATGCGGCTGGCCTCAGCATCATCGAGCCATTGCTCGCGAAACCGCGCGACGGCATGGGCGACGGGCTTGCCTCGATCACTTCCTTATACAACGAAGAATACCAATACGATACGACGAGCATCCTTTACAACGGGCGATTGCATCAATACGTGCCGGAAGGTGGACGCTCCCCGATCGATATGAAAGACGAGCCAAGGATCACCGTCAACAAGAAAGACGGCGCGTCCGAGGCGGAAACCGTCAAACTGCCGCCGGCGCCGGCCCATAAATTCAGCGAAGAAGTGGAGATCTTCGTCGAACATAGCGGCGGGCAGGAAGTTCGGCTCGTCTGCGATAACGCCAAAGTGAACAACCGGCCAGGCGGTGAAGGTGTGCTCGCGCCGGCAGGAATCGGCTACAAAATCACCGCCTATTACAATAGAAGCGACAAGAGCTGGATGGTTTCGCATACGACACCTTTGAGTTAAAGGACATTTTATGCCTGAATTTTCAGATTTTTATTGACGTTTCTGTTTTTTATTGGTATTTTTGTATTATGGTTATTGATTAATTTAGTTATTTTGAATTAGAACTTATACGATATGTACACGATTTTTGCGAAGTGGAGGGTTTTGGATGGATAAAAAGAAAATTTTAATCCTTGGCGGCACATTCCATATGGTCAATGTGGTGGAGACGGCCAAACGCATGGGCTATTATGTTATTGTCACCGACAATATGGTCGGTTCGCCAGCGAAGAAAATTGCCGACCAATCGTATGACATCAGTACAGCAAATATACAGAAGCTAGCTGAGATCGGCAGGAAAGAACAAATCGATGGCGTGTTCACGGCTTTTGACGACATCAATACATGGCACGCGGTCGCGCTGTGCAAAACGCTCCACTTGCCGTTCTACGCGACACCCGCACAGCTTGAAATCACTTCGCATAAGGACCGTTTCAAGGACTATTGCCGTACATTCGGCGTGCCGGTCATCGAAGAATATGAGTGCGACCCTGCACAGGGCCCCGAACTTCCAGCAGTGGAATTTCCGGTCATCGTCAAGCCGGTCGATAGCTACGCGAGCAAAGGGATTACGGTGTGCTATGGGGAAGAGGAACTCACAAAGGGGGTTCAAAAGGCAGTCGGGGAATCGAAGTCGGGCAAGATAATGCTCGAGCGCTTTGTTGATTCGGATATCGGCGTCCAGGCATTCTACACTGCTCGGGATGGCCATCTCGTCCTGACTGCCGTCACCGACCGCTTTACCCATAAGCAATCGAAAGAACATCCGCCGCTGCCTGTAGCGATGCTGTTTCCCTCCCAGCATCAGAACCAGTATATAAAGGAAATCGATCTGGCGGTGCGCAATATGATTCGCAATATAGGCATTGAAAACGGCTTGGTGTTCATCCAGACAATGTACGATGGCGGCAAGATCTATGTATACGAAATGGGCTTCCGTTTCAGCGGCGAGCAGCATTATCATATTGTCCATAAGCAGACAGGCGTCCACTTGCTGGAGATGATGCTCGATTTTTCGATCGGCGAAGACACATCCAGCCATCCGATCGAACAATTCGACCATGCACCGATGCCGTATCCTTCCGCTAATTTGCCGATTTTGCTCGGGCCGGGAACGATTACGGAAATTCGCGGCTTAGAGGCGGTGAAAGCGATGCCGGAAGTGATTTCCTGCGTCATCAACCGTTCCGAAGGCGAAGTGATCGAGCGGACAGGCTCCTACTCGCAAATGTTCGGCCGCTTCAATGTGGTCGCAAACTCCCAGCAAGAACTCCTGGAAACGATCGAACGGATTTACTGTACGCTCGACATCCGTTCAGAAGACGGTCGCGATATGATCATGGCCCGTTTCCAGCCCGCAAAAGTGAACGCTTCGTAGAAGAATCAGTAAAACAGCGAGCGCATATGCCCGCTGTTTTTTTATGCCTTGAAAATGAAACGAAAAAAGCGCGGACCCCTATGGGATCCAGCGCTTTTTTTCAGCCTCTGTATAAAGGGAAATGGCCAGGGTTTTCGATACCGATTTGAAGGCGTTTCAGCTCGGTCAGCCTGCCGTACATATCGGTATTGCGGATGCGTTTTCCGGTCAAGATCTCGAGCGGTTCCGTCTTGGTGAATCGGCGTTTGAATCGATACAGGGCTTCGGTCGAGGCGCCGCCTAGATGAAATTCGGAAAAGCCGTGTTCTTTGCCGTAGCGGCACGCTTCTGCCATGATCAATGAATTTCCGGCACAGCGGAAATACTCGGGATCGTTGGCGACCAGATGGTAATGCATATAATCACCGTGGTGGACGATCAATGCGGAGGAGACGGTCTTGCCATCGTATTTCGCATTGAGCAGGAACTGCTTGCCTTCCAGATGCTTGAAGGATTCCTTTAGCATCCCAGGATCGAATATATAATGATCCGGAAACTCGTTGCGGTCCGCTGTGAGGTCATACAGCCGGCAAAAATCGTTCAATGTATCCCCGGTGAAATCATATTCCACCATCACGCCGTTTTTCAGCGCACGGCGTACTTGCTGTCGGGCGGCGGATGAAAACTCGTAGCGGAAAGGGTCATCGACAGTCAAATCGATGTACATGACGATGCCGCGCAAGTCGAGCCCATAATGTGGAAAAAAATCTTCCGCATTCTTGATCCAGGAACTGAAGCGGATGTATTCGGAAACGATGTGCTGCTGTTCGCAGTAAACCTGAAATGCCGCATCGAACTCGTCGACCAATGCGCGGCGTTTGCTTTTTTCGGCACTTATGATAACAGGGCCGCTTTGGCCGAATGCAGTAATTGTATCGAACCAGCCTTCTAACAGCGGCACCGGTCGTTTGATGAAAGGATAGATGATGTGCCCGAGCTCACTTTTCCATTCGAACTGCTGAAATTGCCCTCCCTCGTGTGCGGCGTATGCCTCATTCCATTCGGGCGTAAAGAAGATGTCTGGAACCGCTTGCTTAGTAGGTACTGCCATGGCTCTCTGCCTCCTTCGAATAAATGGTATGCTGTCTACTTTCACAATAAGGTTTTCCGGTTAAAAGTAGGTAAAACATATTAAATAGGAAGAAATATTATTTTTTTCAGATTTCCACATTGACAAAACAATACCCCGGTTGGTAAATTTGTTCTACAAACGAACAAGAAAATCGATTGATTTCGCATAATCCGAGAAATTCCTAGTCAATATTACCCGAACAGACTGAAGGGGGTGTTTCCTGTGAAAAGACAGAAAAAGCTGCTCATTCTTGGCGGCATTACGCATATGATCGACGTCGTCGAAACTGCTAAAAACATGGGCCTATATACAATCGTTACGGACAACAACGAGGAATCGCCAGCAAAGAAAACCGCCGACAAAGCTTATCATATCAGCACCGCAGATATCGACGCCTTGGAGGACATGGCGCGTCAAGAGCAGGTCGATGGTGTATTGACGGCTTTCGACGACATCAACACATGGAATGCCCAAATGCTGACGGAACGCCTGGGATTGCCGTTTTATGCCACAAAAGAACACTTGGAAACAAGTTCCAACAAAGACCGGTTCAAGGAGTTATGCCGAAGATTCGATGTGCCGGTCATCGAACAATACGAAAAAGGCGATGGGGTGCCGGTGCGCTACCCGGTCATCGTCAAGCCGGTCGACAGCTACGCCAGCAAAGGCATCACCGTCTGCCAAAACGAAGCAGAACTATACGAGGCAGCCGAAAAAGCCAGACACTTTTCGCGCCACGGCCGCGTGCTCGTCGAACGCTTCATCGATACGAACCATGGCGTCGAAATGTATTACACTTTGCAAAACGGGGAGGTCATCTTATCCGCTGTCACGGACCGTTTTGTCTACAACCAAGGGCACCAAAGCCCGCCGCTTCCAGTCGCAACGATCTACCCGTCCAGCCATCTCGCTGAATTTATCGCGCTTCACGATGCCAATATTCGAGAAATGCTGAGGGGGATGGGCCTTAAGAACGGACTTGTATTGATCCAGTCACTTTACGACAATGGGGAGTTCTTTATTTACGAGATGGGCTACCGTTTGAGCGGGGAGCAGCATTACCAGATCGTCAAACGCCAGACTGATGTCAATTTGCTGGAGATGATGATTGATTTTGCGGTAGGGGAAGACATTTCGCAGTACGACCTGAGCAATTTTGATGACGGCTTCATGCGTTACCCGTCCTGCAATCTCTCTGTGCTTCTCGGTGCGGGAACCATCCGCGAAATCCGCGGCCTGGAAGAAATTCTGGATTTGCCGTCAGTGATTTCCTGGGTGCCGACACGTGAAGTGGGCGATGAAATCACGGTGACCGGCTCCTATTCACAGATGCTGGGCCGTTTCAATATCGTGTGCCAGACGATTGAGGAGCTGAACGGGACGATTCGCGAGATCAACCGGACCCTTGAAGTCATCTCGGAAAGCGGCGAAGACATGGTGCTCGCCCGCTACCTGGCAGGAGAAAAAGTAACCTGAACCGCAGCAGCCGCTGCGGTTTTTTCTATTGGATCATGATGAGGTGGAACGCAGTTGTTATTAAAGGGTTAGTGTAAATAGTTTTTGCAGCGCTTCAAAATGAACTGAAAAAAGATAGAGTATCTTTTAGACATTCTTGTCTAAATAAGCGTCCCCAACCAATGGATGACATCTATGGATAGAGATATTTCATCACACAAAAACGTCAATGAAATCTATCAGCCGAACCGCGTCCAAACCCGTATTCAATTCTCACTGCGTTCGAGCATCTTGGGAAAACCATTATTGCTCCCACATCTGCGAGCAGATGCGTCGCAAATGAACCGGCTCAACTTCCTTTCGCCGGTTCATTGGCTCATTGCGGGAGGCTAGCCCAAAGCGGGAGGCGGCTGCTTGATGATGCTAAAGATCAATGAATCATCCTCATCACTCGCTGGTCCAACTAAGCGTCACCAACCAGTGGATGAAATCTATGGATAGAGACATTACATCGCACATTAAGTTCAACGAAATCAAAAAGCCGAACCGCGTCCAAACCCGTATTCAATTCTCACTGCGTTCGGAGCATCTTGGGAAAACCATTATTGCTCCCACATCTGCGAGCAGATGCGTCGCAAATGAACCGGCTCAACTCCCTTTTGCCGATTCATTGGCTCATTGCGGGAGGCGGTTACTGTGTGATGAAAAAAAACAAAGGCATTCCACTTAGCTCGCCTGTCCAATTTACTCAAGCATTTCGATGAACTCACATACTTCTCCACAGAAAAAGAGGCTTCCAACTGGAAGCCTCTTTGCTATTTGGAATAAGTGGTGACGAATGATGGGCGCGGGAAAATGTTCGGCCGTTTGTCGATGCCTTCCGATGTGCCGCGTTTTTTGTGTGCATGTGAGTAGGCTTGGGACGACTGCCAAGTGGTGAAGGCGGATTCGTCTTCCCACATCGTGAGGATGACATACGTATCGGAATCGAGCGGACGCAAGATGCGGATTGCCGCGAAGCCCGGTTCTTTTTCGACTAGCCCTGCGCGGTTCTGGAAGCGCGATTCGAACAGTTCACGCCCTTCTTCGGTGACTGGGATGTTGTTGAATACGGCGAAGGCCCCGTCTTCGAGCTTCCCTTTTTGGTCAAGGACTTCGTAGGCTTCGATGTTGTCGCCAGCCGGAATTCCTTGTTCATTGATGGCTGCTGCATCGCCTCCGTTTGTTAAAACGAACCAGCCATCGTCTTTCAACGCATCGGTTTCCTGTTTATTGCCGATCCATTTATAAAGCTTCATCGGTCTGCCCCTCTTCTGTGAAAGTTCTATATTTCCTATATTAAGTAAATTATTTCATTTTCGCAAAGAATCTTGTCTCCTTTTCACGCAATTTTGTCTATATATAAGTCCCCTGAAAAATTTATGGCCTGTTTAACCTGTCTTTAACCTGGGCCTTTTAGGATAGGTGCTACTAAAGAGTTTCATTTAGAAAGGAGTGCATGCGATGGCAGGAGCTCCATCAGGCATTGGGGAGGAATCATTCGCAACTTACAACGAGAAAGAAGGAAAAGATGATGGGGGATCTTTATTTCGATGAACGTTATGGGAAATTGTATGAAGAAGTAGAAAAAGGCGTGTGCCAAGTCTTTGAGTTCAATCATCCGCTGGGGCGCGTCCGGCATCTGTTCATCAAGCGCGAGATTCCGATTTTGCTCGGGTCTGAACGCTACTTCGACATTGTTACGCCATATGGATACGGAGGGCCGTTGATGACAGGCTGTGCGCCGGAACATCGGGAAGAGTTGGCATCCGCCTTTGCGGAAGCGTTTGCTGCGTATTGTGAAGCGGAAGGCGTGGTCAGTGAGTTTATCCGGTTCCACCCGGTGCTTGGCAATGCGCAGGATTTCGAAAAGAACTACGAAGTGCGTTATCTGCGTGATACGGTCGGAACCAGGGTCGGTGCATATGACGATCCGGTTGAAGCGGAGTTCAGCGCTTCTGCCCGCAAGAACATTCGTAAAGCATTGCGCGATGGCGTCGAGTTCCGGGTAACACTCGGACCACGCGACCTGAAGGAATTCCAGCGGATTTACTTTGCGACGATGGACCGTAATCACGCTGATTCATTCTATTACTTCAGTGAAAAATATTTCACTCAATTGCTTGAATCGTTTGGGGACAAGTTATTGCTGGTCGAAGCGCTTTATGAGGGCCAAGCGATCGGCATGGAATTGCAATTTGTCTACAACGATTTGATCCATACGCATTTGTCGGGAACGTATGAAGCATTTCATCATCTATCGCCGGTTTATGTCATGCAATACGCCACCGTGCTATGGGCTAAAGAACATGGCATCGAGCTCATCCACGGTGGAGGCGGGCGGACAAACAGCCCGGATGATAACTTGCTTCGCTTTAAGCAGCAATTTGCCCACCATACTAGGTTTTCGTTCTATAGCGGCCAGAAAGTATGGAATGAAGAGGTGTACAAGAAACTTTGCCAGGAAGCGCACACTGCCGTAACGGATGAGTTTTTTCCTGCATACCGGAAGCGTCCGGCAAAAGAGGCGAGCCAGGCTCAATAGAGAGAAATCAGAGGGGGAGCAGATACAAACAACAAAAGCAGAAATGGGGTTTAGCGTGTGAAGGATTTATTTTTTGAAAAAAATTACGGCCGATTGTACGAAGTGATCGAGAATGGCAGGTGCGAAGTGTTCGAGTTTGAGCATCCGCTTGGCCGTGTGCATCATCAGTTTATCCGCCGTGAGATTCCGATTTCCGTAACAGGTGGACCATATTTCGACATTGTCACTCCGTATGGTTACGGGGGGCCGGTCATCAAAAAATATGCAGAAGGCCAAAAAGCCCAATTGGTGGAGGCATTTGAGCAAGCTTTCGGAGAATATTGCGCAGAACACAGTATCATCAGTGAGTTCGTCCGGTTCCACCCGGTCATCGACAATGCACTCGATTTTGAAGATTGCTATGAGGTGCGTTATTTGCGCGAGACGGTGGGGACCAATCTGGCGGCTTACGAGGACCCGGTCCAAAGCGAGTTTTCCAAATCGACACGTAAAAATATCCGCAAGGCGCTTGAGGCGGGTGTGGTTTACGAAATCATCGAAAACCCTGAAAGCCTGGGTGAGTTCAAAGACATCTATCATGAAACGATGAATCGCAATAATGCGGATGCCTATTATTACTTTGAGGAAGATTATTTTACGGAATGCCTTGAACATTTTGCAGAGAATATCGTTTTGACGAAAGCGGTCTATGAAGGGAAAGTGATCGGGATGGGCTTGAACTTCACTTATGGGGACCGTATCCACACGCATCTGTCAGGCACTTTGAGCGATTACAACCATGCTTATCCCGCCTACGTGCTGCAATACGCGCTGACGGTTTGGGGGAAAGCAAACGGTTATCGGCTGATCCACGACGGCGGGGGGAGGACCAACGACCCGAACGATAATTTGCTGATGTTCAAGAGGCAATTCGGGAAAAATACCCGATTCGATTTCTATATTGGAAAGAAAATATGGAACAAGCCGGTCTATCAGAAATTATGCGAACTCAACGCGGCAGATGCACCGACCGATTACTTCCCTGCCTACCGCTGCAAAAAACATTTGGAAGCGAGCCGCGTCTAACCGGCGCATGATGAAAGGAAGTGGACCCATTGAATGACCTGTTTTTTGAAGAAGCTTACGGTAAGCTTTACGAAAGGATGGAACAT
This sequence comes from Planococcus sp. SSTMD024, assembly GCF_041320495.1. NCBI lineage: Bacteria > Bacillati > Bacillota > Bacilli > Caryophanales > Caryophanaceae > Planococcus > Planococcus sp. SSTMD024. Next base: position 1,019,461 of record NZ_JBGGNS010000022.1, read on the forward strand.
GGGATATGCGAGGAATTCGTGTTCCAAAGCGCATACGGCGAAATCAGGCATCTGTTTATCAAACGCGAAATCCCGATGATGGTGCACGGGGAGAGATGGTACGATGCCATCACGCCCTATGGCTACGGAGGCCCGCGGATCATGCGCTGTGCGACAGGCTGCCATTCCGATTTGGTCACTGCTTTTGAGCATGCTTTCCGTGAATACTGCAAGGACCAACGCATCGTCAGCGAATTCGTCCGCTTTCATCCGATCTTCGACAACGCTCGCGACTTTTCCAATTGCTACGATGTCACGTTCCAGCGTGAGACCGTCGGGACGACACTGGACGGTTTTGACGATCCGGTTGCGTCCGAGTTTTCGAAATCCGCCAGAAAAACTTTGCGCCGTTCGCTGAATGCGGGCGTCACCTGCCGCATCACCGTAGCACCGAGCGACTTGAACCGTTTCAAGGAGATCTATTACGAAACAATGAACCGTGTCCATGCCGATTCCTATTATTTCTTTGACGATGGGTACTTCGATAACTGCCTATTGAAGTTCGCCGATAAAATTGTCTTGGCTGAAGCCGTTTACGAAGGGCAAGTGATCGCTGCAGAGCTGCATTTTCTCTATGGCGGCATCCTGCATACGCATCTTTCGGGCACCATCCACGATTTCCATCAGCTGTCGCCGATCTACGTTTTGCAATACGGCGCAGCACGATGGGGAAAAGAGAACGGCGTCAAGCTGATCCATGCAGGAGGCGGGCGGACAAACGACGAGGAAGATCCACTTTACAAATTCAAGAAAAAGTTCGGCCAGCACACGGGCTTCCGTTTTTACACAGGCCGGAAAATCTGGAACGCCGAGATTTATGAAGAACTGTGCAAAAAGTCCAGCGCCAATTCGGACGAACCATTCTTCCCAGCGTACCGGGCGAATGCCAGCAAGCAATTAAGCAGCGTATGAAACTACATGAAATCACCAAGCGCCCGCCGTATTTCTGGCGGGCGTTTTTTTATTGTCTTGTTGTTGAGGGAGGTTTTTGTGTAGGTGAAAGTTTAGTGGGAAGTATTTTTTCCGCTTAGAGAAGTTCAATTGGGTTTGAGAGCGAGCTGGATGTTTCATTGATCTTTAGCATCACCAAACAGCCGCCTCCCGCAATGAGCAGATGTGGGAGTAGTGTTTTTCCTGCAATACTCGAACATTTTGAGCGTTGAGCCCGGGTTTGTGCGCGGTTCGGTTGATAGATATCGTCGAGGTTTTTATGTGACGCAGTATCTCTGTTCGTCGATTCATCCACTGGTTGGTGACGGTTAGTTGGACTAGCGAGCGATAAGGATGATTCATTGATCTTTAGCATCATCAAGTAGCCGCCTCCCGCTTGGGGCTGGCCTCCCGCAATAAGCCAAGAAGAACGCTTGTCTCATTGCTTCGGCTCGCCCGTAAGCGCGGTTCGGCTGATAGATTTCATTGGAGTTGGTAATAGACAAAGTATGTTATTTTCTCGTGTTCATCCGCTGGTGTTGATGCTTAGCTGGACATGATCAAGGTTGAACAAACCTATTCACACTAATTTCGAAGCTACATGAATTTCATTCCTTCTCTAAAGCTAGAGGTGGGGCGGAAAGGGGCGAATGGATGGCGAGGGGAAGCCGAGTCCATACATTTGCGAAGCTTGAGCATGGCGAAAGTTGAGCAACGCTTTTCATATCATGCTCGACCATAGAGAACCTAAGACCTTGGACTGAGCGCTAGCGAGGGAAGCGGCTGAAGCCGGCCCCCTCAGAAAGCGTCCCCTTGAAGCGCAATCTCCTCCCCACAAAAACTTCGACTGTAAGCTTCCTGATTAAAATATTTCGAATTATCCAAAGCTTTTTCGAAACGCCTGAACAGTTTAACCCTCTTTTAACCTCCGCCCCATAGGATTAACAACAACAGGATTCCGTCCGCGCCAAATTCCAAGGAGGATCGCTGCCGCAAACAGATGGCCGGATCAAATGATATGCTGCATCACTGCTTCGGGAGCGGATCTTGGCTTCCAGAATGAACGCAAAAGAGGTTGAAACTATGGAAAAAACAGTCATCGCCATCATGTTCGTCGTCATCATCACGAAAGTTCTCGGCTTTTCACGGGACATCTTCCTATCGTTTTTCTACGGTGCCGATGGATTGACGGACGCCTACTTGATCTCGACCGATATCCCGACAGTGTTCTTTGCGTTTATCGGCATGGGCATCGCCGCGAGCTACATCCCGGTCTACACGAAAATTCGCGAAGAGCGGGGCGATGTAGCGGCGGAACGCTTTACCGCCAATGTCACCAATGCGGTCATGCTGCTATCGACGGTGCTGGTCGTCCTGCTTTTGGTGTTCCCGGTGCCGATCGTCAAACTGTTCGCCTACGGTTTTGAAGGGGAGACGCTGCGCATTGCGGTGCTGTTCACGCGGATCATTTCGCTGACGCTTTACTTCACCGCCTTGATCTTCATTTTCACCAGCTACCTGGAAGTGAAGGACCGATTCCTGCCGACGGTGCTGAGCGGCTTGCCGCTGAATGTGCTGCTGATCACGACGATTGTGGTTAGTTCGAAAATGGACATCATGATGCTTGCCATCGGTACGGTCATTGCAGTCATTGTTCAGTTTTTGTACATGGTGCCAGCCATACGCAAAAGCGGCTATCGCCATCAAATGGTACTGAATCTGAAAGACCGTGATTTGAAGCAGATGATGATGCTCGCGATTCCGGTCATCATCGGGGTTTCGGCTGACCAAATCAATATCCTGGTCGACCGGACAGTCGCATCCCAGCTCGCGGAAGGCGGGATTTCCGCCTTGACCTATGCACACCGCATCGTGTTTTTCGTCCAGGCAATCTTCGTGCTGGCGGTCGTGAAAGTGATGTTCCCGAAAATCTCGAAATTGGCTGTCAGAAAAAACATGGAAGAGTTGAAAGATGTCGTCGGCAAGATCATTACGACGGTGTCGTTGATCGTCATTCCCGCTGCGGTCGGCATGATGATTTTCTCGCGGCAGATTACGGAGCTGCTGTTCGGGCGCGGGGCGTTCGAGGAGCGGGCGATTGCGATGACAACGGGATTATTGTTCTTCTACGCGCTGGGCCTTCTCGGGTTCGGGCTGCGGGAAGTGCTGTCGAAAGTGTTTTATTCCTTGGAAGATTCACGCACGCCGATGATCAATGCATTCGGCGCCATGTTCCTGAATGTCGCGTTGAACTTGGTGCTGTCGCGTGTTATCGGGCTGAACGGCTTGGCGCTCGCGACCAGTATCGCGGCGATTGTCAGTACGGTGCTGTTGTATGCATCGCTCGTCCGGAAAATCGGTTCGCTCGACAGTCGCCGGCTTTTGGTCGATTTGTCGAAAGGCATACTCGCCGCGATTGTCATGGGCATCGCGGCAAGAGCGGCATTCACGGTTTCTTTACTGGCGATAGGCGATATTCCGGCATTGTTCATTGGCGTATTGACGGGGGTCATTGTTTATGCGGCGATGCTATGGGCGCTGCAGTTAAGCGATATCGCCTACTACAAGGCGCGGTTGATGGCCTTGGCGAGACGTTGAAAGAAGGGGGTGGGGGTTCATGATTTATGTGCTTGGATTTTTTGTAATACAGATTTTGGCAACGTTTTTGATCAAAGATTTTCTTCCGCCGGGTGATGGATACGGGATGCTTCTCGTCTTTACCGGAATCGTCGCCATTTCCTTGTATTTATACCGCAATTTGAAGAATGAATGGCTGTTCGTCATTTTTGCGGGGTTCGCGGTGCGGGTGGTCATTTTATTCATCGACTTGTATGTTCCGTCGATCGGGATCTTCTCGAGCGGCACGGATACGGAATATTTCCATGAAGTTTCGGTCCTGGTCGCCAATGGCCAATTCCCGCTCGATCAGACCCATACAGTATATGTGCCATTTCTGTCAGGGCTCTACTATATGATCGGGGATCAGCGGGCTTACTCGCAATTCCTCAATATCGCCTGCTGGGTGTTCTCGGCCGTCTTCCTCTTCAAGTCACTGAACTATTTGCAGATCGAGAAGAAATTGAGCTTTATCGCGTTGCTTATCTTCACGCTTATGCCAAACAGTATCTTCATGTCGAGCATCCTGCTTCGGGAAGCGCTGATCATTTTCTTTACGACGGTATCGCTGTATTATTTCCTGCGCTGGATCGGGGAGCGCTCGTTTCTCCAGTTCGGCTGGGCTGTTGTATTGTCGATTCTGGCGATGATGTTCCATACCGGCATGATCGGCTTGCTGCTCGTCTATATCGCTTCATTCGTCTGGTTGGAGCGCGGAAAGATGGGAAGCAAACTTTCTACCCCGCTTATCTACCTGCTATTTGTCGGCGGCATCGCCTTCCTGGTCTTCCAGAACGCCGATGTCTTCTTGAGTAAATTCGTCACCGAAGAAGGCGGAACGGTCGATTACGAGATTTTCGCTGAAGGCGGTTCGGTTTACTTGGCAAGCTTCAGCGGGTTGTCTGGCATAGCGGCATTGCTTGTCGCGCCGTTGAAAATGTTCTACTTCCTGTTTTCTCCGCTGCCGCTCGATTGGCGGGGAGTTGCGGATATCGTCAGCTTCCTGTTTGATTCGAGCGTGTACCTGTTCCTGATCGGTGCTACGCTGTACGGCCTGTTCCGGAGCGAAATGCCGGTGAGGACAAAAATATTCATCCTATTGGTAATCGGGATGACCGTTTTCATCTATTCCTACGGGACGCAAAGTGCGGGCACGGCGATGCGCCACCGCAATAAGATTATCCCGCTATTATTGCTGTCTTACGCTGCAGCGAATAGCAAGCAATTGCTCGAATTCACCAAAACGAAATGGACAGGGAAAAAGGGGGAGAAGGTGGGCTCATGATGGAAAACTTGAAAATCGCAATTGTTGGGGCCGGGGAAACAAGCTTGCTTGCGGCCACAACATTCGGCACCGTTTATCCGGTCATCGTATTCGATCCGGATCGCTCCAAAAAAGCAAGATATGACGAAAACGGCATTGCTTTTACCGATCAAGCCAGTGAACTGGCGGATGCCGGTATCCTCTTGATGACCGGTTCAAAGCGCCCCGTCTATACATTGGATGCGCTTTCGGAGTTGTGCCGAATCGTCGGAAAGCATATGAAAAAAGGTTCGGTGCTCATTTTTGAAGCCCCGGTGTACCCAGGCACCACCGAAGAAATCTGCATCCCCTTGCTTGAGCAGCATTCAGGTTTCACAGCGGGGAAGGAATTTTTCGTCGGCTTTGTCCCATCCAGATGGCAAGGCAATGAACCACAAGGGAAGGTTGCGAAAATGCGCAAAGTGATCGCAGGGCAAAGCGGGCCGGTCACCGATTATCTCGCCGATTTATTCGCACCGATTCATGACGGCGGTATGTACAAGGCGAAATCGATCCGTGTCGCCGAAGCTGCCCAATTGCTCGAAATCGCCCAAAAAGAAGTGAATATCGCATTGATGAATGAAGTGGCGCTGACCTTGAACCAGCAGGGAATCGACACGCATGACGTATTGGAAACCGCCAATACGAAGCGGGGATTCATCAAATTCGAACCGGACCTCCTCGGGGATCATCCCGTGCCATGGCATGGAGTGGATCAATTCTGGTGCAAAGGGGAGCAGAAGGGGAAGCAAGTGGCGCAGCGGATCATCAAGAAGTTGATCCAGAATGAAGTCATCATCCACGAAGCACGCATCACGGTGCTGGGCGTCACGAAAGAAGACAGGACAAGCGATGTGCCGGAAACGGGGGTGCTCGAACTCGTATCGGAGCTTCAGGAATACGGCATGGATGTGCAGGTCGCGGATGCCAGGCTCGAACAGGGCCAGGCAGAATGCGTAGGCGGTGTTTTATTGACAAGGCAGGAGGAATTGCTTCCAGCGGTTTCGGTCATACTCGCAGTGCCGCATGAAGCGTACCGGAAACAAGGGTGGAAGTTATTCGAGCGCTTGCTTGAAGGCAAGGAAGGCTATGTTTTCGATGTCAAAAGCATACTTGAACGGAATGAGAAACCGGAGAAGGTGATTTTATGGAGAATGTGAGGAGGGGGCAGCCCATGATTATTGGAGATTTCAGTGAAGAAAAAAAGCAGCCGAAGCGCTCGAACGCAGCGGTGAGGTTTTTGGAAGTCGTTATTGCCGCTTTGATGTTATTGGCCTTATCGCCATTATTGCTAGCAGTTGCCATCTTGATCCGCATCGAATCATCAGGGCCCGCCATGTTCAAGCAGCAGCGCGGCGGCCTTTACGGGCGCCATTTCACCATCTATAAATTCCGTACGATGGAGCATGGCCGCGATAAAAAACGCAACCGCATCGATCCATTCGACGGCGACCCGAGCATTACCAAAGTCGGCAATATCCTCCGCAAAACAAGCATCGATGAATTGCCCCAGCTGATCAACATCGTCAAAGGCGATATGTCATTTATCGGCCCGCGCCCGACTGTCACCGACCAGACCGACAATTACAACGACTACCAGAAGCAGCGGCTGATGGTGAAGCCGGGAGTCACGGGCCTTGCGCAAGTAAGCGGGCGCAACAGCTTGAGCTGGGACGAAAAAATTGACATCGACATCGATTACATCAAGCGCAAAAGCTTGCGACTTGATTTGTACATCTTGATGCAGACTGTGGTCAAAGTGTTCCGGACAGAGGAAATTTATGAAAAAAGCTGAGCGGAGGGTAATGCCATGACAACGAAACTGATCCATGCCGTAACTGTTTCGGAAAGTTTGAGCTTTATGGATGGCCAATTGCGCTATTTGAAAACCCGCGGGTTCGACCCGAAAGCATTGAGTTCCAAAGGCCCCGGCTACGAGGCGTTTCGGGCAAGTGAACAAGTGGATATGCTCGAATTGCCGATGGTTAGGGGCATTTCGCCATTCCACGATCTGCAATCGCTTGCCCGGTGCGTCTCGCTGTTCCGGCGGGAGCGCCCGTTAGTCGTCAATGCCAGCACACCGAAAGCCGGCCTGGTCGTCACTCTGGCTGCGCGGATGTGCCGGGTGCCCGTGCGAATCTACACGATGCGGGGGTTGAGGCTGGAGACGACCGCGGGGTGGAAGCGCAGCTTGTTATTGACGATGGAAAAAATCGCTGCTTCTTCTGCGACGCATTGTTTGGCGGTATCGGACAGTTTGCGGGAGCGGGCGGTCGAATTCGGCATTGCCGGTGAAGAGAAAATCAGCGTGCTCGGAAAAGGCAGCGGCGACGGCTTTGATGTTGCGAGATTCCAGGCCACCCCTGAAATTGAGGCAGCCAAAAGCGAACTGCGAGCACGCTATCAACTCCGCAAAGAACATATCGTTCTCGGCTTTGTCGGCAGGCTGACAAAAGACAAAGGAGTCAATGAACTGGTCAATGCCTTCAAACTGCTAAGCCTAGAAAACGAGCAACTGCGCTTGCTCATCGTCGGCGATTACGAAGACGATGACCCGGTGGAAGAGGACGTGAGATGGGAAATCGAGAACAACCCGAAAATCGTCAAAACCGGGTTTCTGCCGGATCCGGTAGCGTATTACCATTTGATGGATATCTTCGTGTTCCTGACGAAACGCGAGGGTTTTGGCAATGTGTCGATTGAAGCGGCTTTATGCGGATTGCCGGTTGTCGCTTCCGATGTCACGGGTGCGCGGAATACGATAGTGGACGGGAAGACCGGTCTGCTGGTGGATCCCGGGAACCTGAAGGAAATCACGGAAACGATTCACAAGTTAATGGCATCCGACAGTTTGCGCGCACGGTTTGGGGAAGCCGGGCGGGAATGGGCAAGCACCCATTTCAGCAACGAAGTGCTATGGAAAGAGCTGGACAGTTTCTATAAAAACTGCCTCAGCGAATCGCTGGTACCAGCCGGCGAATTGAACTAAGGGTTCAGGTCATGCGGGGAAAATCAAAAACAAAGGGGAGTTTCATTTGAAAACATATTATTATATTGCGTCTGCTGGAGTGCTCGGTGTCAAAACGAACATCAAAAATTTTGGCTGGTCATACGGCCATAATGTCCCGGAAGGCACGAGGGAACAATACGAACGTTGCGTGGTCCGCATGCAGGTCGAATTGAAGGAATTCAATGACGATGCCGAACATGAAGCGATGGGGAAATATCATTATTTCAGCGGTAAGCCAGGAGAAGACAAAATCTACTACACACGCAATTACGCCGGCAAAGGACGCATGCGTATCCGCGCGGAAGGGTTTTTGACGGATGAGCCGAAAATCACCGTCAACCGCGCTTACTATAAACTCATCACCCACCGGATCATGAACCTTCATTCCATTGGCTATATCATGACCGATCTTGCGACACTTCTGTTATTGAAAAAAGGCTATGCACCGATTCATTGCTCCGCATTCAAGAAAGATGAGTCGACTTTGACGGTATTCGCTCCGCCGGATACCGGCAAGACATTAAGCAGCATGACGGCTTGCATGGAACACGGCGCCGAATTCATCGCAGAGGATCTGGCCATCACAGACGGCAAAACGATCCATTCCGTTCCGTGGACAAGCACATTCCGCTATTACTCCACGGTCGAGCAGGGCATGGGTGCGAAAATCAAGAACCGCGTGGATAAACTATTGCCGGTCATGGAATACATCAGCTTCAAAAAGCCGGACCCGATTACGGAGTATGTCGGGGAACAATCGATACTCGACCATCAAGTGGTGACGCATGTCGCCATTCTCGAACGCGGAGACGATTATGTCGCAGAACAAACCGAAGCCGTAGCGCTCCAGAAGCTGATGAACTTGAACCGCTACGAATTCAATTATTTGCGCTCGCCGTTACTCACGGCCTATGAATTCTTCAATCCGGAATTGAACATCGACCAGGCACTCGCCAATGAACGCGAAGTTTTGACGAAATTGATCCGGGGCAGCGACAAAGTATTTTCCGTGAAAAAGAATAACGCCACTCATTATGCGAAGGAATTACTGGAACAAATCGGCAGCCCTATTGCATCTGCCCAAGCGGTGCAAGGGGCCTGAAAGGGAGCGGTCCATCATGTCAGCGAAAGTGTTGCACGCCATGACCATTGCCCAAAGCCTGCAATTGGTGAGAGGGCAACTGAAAACATTGGAAACGCGCGGCTATGAAGTGAAAGCGTTGACTTCGGAAGGAAGCTACACTGAAATCTTTGAGCAAGAAGAAGGCGTGAAGGTGCTGCACGTCAATATGGAACGTGAAATTGCCTTGAAAAAAGATCTGGAGTCGCTGTTCGCCTGCATCCGCGTTATCCGCTCCGAGAAACCGGATATCGTCAACACCGGAACGCCGAAAGCAGGGTTGATCGTGTCGCTCGCTGCTTATTTCTGCAAGGTGCCGGTGCGCATCTATAATGTTCTCGGCTTGCGTCTGGAGACAACCGGGGGCATCAAGCGGCAGATTTTGCTGATGGCGGAGAAAATCGCGGCTGCCTCCTCAACCCATATGCTTGCGGTATCGCCGAGCCTGAAGCGGCAGATTGTCGAACTTGGCATCGCGCCTGCCGATAAAATCAAGATTCTAGGAATGGGCAGCGTCAATGGCTTTGATTTGCAGCGTTTTGAACTGGACAGCGAGATGAAACGGCGTGTGGCAGAACAGCGCAAAGCTTATGGATGGACCGGCGAAGAACTTGTTCTCGGCTCGATGGGGCGGATCACCAAAGACAAAGGCATCGACGAAACGGTGCGTGCGTTCACCGAGCTGCACGCGCAGCACCCGAATTTAAGGCTGCTCATCGTCGGGGATTACGAATCGGCGGATGCGGTTTCCGAGTGGACGCGTGAGACGATCACCGATCACCCCGCTATCGTCCATGAAGATTACCAATTGGACCCCGTGCCGTTTTACCATCTGATGGATCTGTTTTTATTCCTCACAAAGCGCGAAGGGTTCGGCAATGTGTCAGCGGAAGCGGCGCTGACGGGCATTCCGGTCATCGCAGCGGATGTGACGGGCGCGCGCGACACCTTACTGGATGGGAAGACCGGCTTTTTGGTCGATCCCGACAGCCACCGGGATGTCATGGAGAAGCTGGATAAGTTGATCAGCGATCCTGAATTGCGCGAAGCGCTGGGAGCAGCCGGCCGGGAATGGGTCCGCCAGAATTTCAGCAATGAAGCTTTATGGGAAGAGATGGACAATTATTACCGGAATTGTTTACTGGAGCGGTCGAGTGTGCTGGGGGAAGCGCAGTGAGTGTTGCGTGCGCAAGCTTGTTTCCTGCTTGTAAACGGATTTTAAGCCAAACGAAAAACCCGGCATTTTGTATGCCGGGTTTTGTTTATGCCTTCATTCTTCCCTTGGGGCGATGCTGATTGGCCGTATGGAACCCCATGGTGCAACGTCGATGGTCACTTGGAGATCGACCGCTTCTTCCAGTTCAGGGCCGCGGCCTTGCTCGACGTAAAAATTCTCCAATTGCGGGGCGACGACACGGCGGTCGTATTTGCTGCCGTTGATGGCGCCGAAAAACGGGCGCTCCTCGATCCGGTCGATGACAGCGTAGCCATCTTCGCCTTCCGTCAAGGTGAAGTAAACGGCGCCGTCGGAAATTCCGGCAGGCGCATCAAGGTCGGGATACTGCAGCATCACGTATTCCCCGTAGAACGGATCGAACGGGTCGTAAGGTTCAGCACGCAATACATATTGATCGCCAAACCAGGAAGTGGCGTAAAAGCTGACAACGAGCAATGCGACAAAGACGGTCTGCAAGGCAGGCATTAGCCATTTCTTCATGTCACTGCACCTTCTTTCTTGCGGTTAAGCCACCAGGCGATGCCCGACAGCACGAACAGCAGGATGGCGCCGATGAGGAAGAACAGCGACATGTCGAGCCGTTCCCACGCATAGATGACATAGATGACGAATTGCACGACGATGAAATAGACGAAGCCCAAAGCGAGCGGCTGGTCTTGGCGCTGGGCGATAATCAAATAGGCGAGCGCGGTCAATTCCGCAACGATGGCTAGGGCGATGGCCGTTTCATCGAAGAGCATGAAGCCGACAAGCCCGAGCACGCCGAGCCACATTAAATGGCGCTCCCGGAAATACGCAAGTGCCAGGACTGCAACACCTGCCGCGGCAAGAGCGATTGATTCAGGCATGGTCAATTCGGCGAAAGCCATATCGCTTTCCCCGCGGATCGCCAGGAACACAATCAACTGGATCCCGCCGACAATCAAGTAGAGCGGTCTTAATAGCTTCTGCTTGTCTTGTGGAATCAATAGCAACAGCAGTGTGAGTGCGAACAATGTCCAAATCGGCACGAGCGGGCTGTCGATGTCCCATAGGCTCCATACGAGAAAACCCGAACCGAACAGCAAGAGCCAACTGAAAATCATTGTCGGCCCGTCTTTGCTCAGGAAGAACCAAGCGAGCGTGACGGCGATGAACAGCAGCCATTCGATCAAGCCGATGCCGGGGGCTGCCGAAGTCAGGATGGTGATCCCGCTAATGAACGCCAATACGGTGAAAGCGGCATGGCGCCAGATGAAGAAATGCGCAATGGCGGCTATGAACAGCGCCCACGGGACGATGCTGGAACCGGTGCCTAGATGGAACGTCTGGCCAGTCACGACTAAACTCGCGCCGAACATCACATACCCAAGCACTTGAAAAATGATGGGGTGGCCAAAATGTTTTTTCTCGGAGAAATGAGCAAGTACATAGAAGATCCACATGAGCAGCACAACCATGCCGACTTTTGCGATCGCCGGTATGGCTTGCCAGTTGGCGGCAATAAAACTGAAGACGGCAAGCGCAAAAAAAATCAAGCCGATGACGAGCAAAAGAGGCAATTTGCGCTTTTTCGGCTGGCGGGTTTCAAACGCCTGGATGCGCTCGGCCGTCTCTTGGTCGATGAGCCCTTCCGCACGCCAGTGGGCGAGTTTGCGTTCCCATTCCATATAGGACACCTCCCTAATTATTAACTGTATTATAAACCTATATTGTCAGAAATGACAGAAAACCTCCCTATTCTCTAGGCCTATTTCAGCAATTCGGATTGCGTAATAATCGGGTTCAAAGTAAACTGCCTTGCTTGAAATTCTGTGTTTTTTGCAGGAAAAAACTCATGTAAAAAGGGTTCAAGCTGCTTTATGGCGAAAGTTTAAACTTATATTATCAATGATAAAAATAGCTTGGGCGCCACGGAAGATTTGGCTGAATGATTGCGTAAGGGCTGGAGTGTGATAGCGGTGGAATTTGTATATGAATGGATGGGCCACATCCAATTGGGGGTGTTTTTACTGGCGCCGCTGTTATTGCCGTGGTGGCTGAAGCGATATATCTGGCTTGGTTTTGTGGCAGCCGGGTATGTACTCTACATAGCTTGGGGGCTTTATCTGCAGGCTGTAGGAACTATGGAAGAATTCGGGACCGGTTTCGGCATGATGATCCTGCCGTATTTGGCGGCAATCTCGCTGTTCGGCTATTTGCTTCAGAAGTCGATTGATCATGCCAAGCATAACGGTCCGGAGGAATAGAAAAGGGAGTGGACATGTGTGATTATCGATCCAACACAACAAACGAGCAAGGAAAATTATAAGCTGCTGATCGGCAGCGTGTTGCCGCGGCCGATTGCCTGGGTCTCATCCGTCTCATCCGGCGGCGAGTTGAATTTGGCGCCTTTCAGCTTTTTTACGGTCGCTTCGCGCAATCCGCCGATGCTGATCTTTTCGATCGGTGAAGGGGTCGAGGGAAGGGCTGGCACAGTGAAAGACACATTGGCGAATATCCGGGGGCGGGGCGAGTTTGTTGTCAATATCGTATCTGCGCCCCTTGCGAATGAAATGGCGAAAACCGGCGAACATGTTGCGCCGGACGTCGATGAGTTCGCTTATGCAGGCTTGACGCCTGCCCCATCAGAAGTGGTTTCAGTGCCGCGCGTGAAAGAATCGCCCGTCAGCATGGAATGTGAGCTGGTGCAGGTCATTCCGCTCGGCGACGATCATCTCGTAATCGGCAAAGTGCTGCGCTATCACATCCAGGATGAATTATATGACAAGGGCCGGATCGATACGAAAAAGCTTGCGCCGATCGGGCGGCTTGCGGGGAATTATTCGCCTGTAGAATCGATGTTTTCATTGCCGAATGAGCATTTGGAGGATTATTTGCGGCCGCCGGTAGATAAAGACCGGGAGTAGCCGCGACCACGGGGAGGGATGCTTCATGGCCTTGCAGGTTGAACATGTCAGTTTCAAACGTTTGCGGCGTGAACATTTGCCGCTGCTCTATGAATGGATCACGAAAGAACCGCAGATCAACCGTTTTTGGGGATATAGCTATAATGGCACTTACGGGGAGTTCGTGCGCGAATTTGTCGGCAGCATCAAAGGGCGGGATCCGACCGAACCATATCTCATCTACTACCTGGAACAACCGATCGGCTATATCCAGACCTTCCGCTGGAGCGACTATCCGGGCAGCGAACAGTTTACTGAACTGCAGAAGGCAGCTGGCCTGGATATTCTTATCGGGGCACCCGCCTACCGCGGCCAAGGCTTCGGCCAGGCGATCATCCGCCGTTTTTTGGAGGAAGTGGTGTTTCGCGACGGATCGGTGACGTGCTGTGTCACCGATCCCGATATCCGCAACAAGCCGGCGATCCGTGCCTATGAAAAAGTCGGGTTTGAAATTGTCCGGCGCGTGGAGGAAGTGTCGGAAATCACGCGGCCGGTGTGGTTTATGCGCGTCGGGCGCCATCAATTGGAACGAAAGAAACCCTAGCCGAAATTGGCTAGGGTTTTAATTTTTGCTCGGCATCCCGGATTGCTTGTTCCATGAAGCGCACAGGATGGTCGAGCATGCGCCCGTGCCCGACAGCGAGGAAGCTGGGCTGCAGCAAGGTCAATTTCTTGGCGCTGTCGAGTGCTGTACGCTTGTCCCACGTCGCGATCGCCGGGAACGGGAACAGCGGCTTGAATGTCCCGGAAACTGCGGTGCCGCCGCGTGTCTGGAAAGCGTCTCCTGCAATGAGGACGCCTGAGCGCCTGTCAATAAACGAGATGGATCCAGGCGAATGCCCGGGAGACAGGACGACTTCGAGCGAGCCGATCCGGTCGCCTTCTTGCAACAGGCGGTCGGGCGTTGTCTGGATGCTTTTCGGGATTCCGCCTTTGACGGGTTTGCCCGCATCTTCAGGCGAAGCACTTTTATCGCCTGAGAGAATTTTCGCTTCCCTTTCCGAGATGGAGACTTGTGCGGCGGGAAACTGCTTTTTTAAAGCATCGAGTGCGCCGACATGATCGGTATGGGCATGCGTCAGTGCGATTTTCGTAATCGGCTTGCCGATGGTTTTTGCCGCCAAAGCGATGTCTCTTGCTGCGAAACCCAAGGCGCAATCAACGAGTGTCAAACCTTCCTGTTCTTCGACCAAATAACAATTCACCGGAAATACCCTGGGCATAAAAGCCAATTGATAGACATTCTCCACTTTCTTGACCCGCATGGCCGCCAACTCCTTTCGGATGATTACTGCCATTTTATCGCAATCGGCCGATGAAATGAAGCCGGGGGTTAATAGTTGTGCGGGAAACGAAGCTGGCGCATAATGTCCCTAGATTGTTTTTAACGGAGGAGGAAAAGCTGTTGGTTAAGTTAAAAGGCGTCGTGCCTGTCATGCGCAACCTGAAGGAATTCGAGCGGCTGCTTGCGAGCGACCAGGAGACCATCATTTTCCTGGAAGTCAGGCTCGCCCAGCTCAAGCCGCTCGTCGCTGCTGCCAAGAAAGCAGGCAAGAAAGTCATCTTGCATGCGGATTTGATCCAAGGCTTGAAAACGGACGCTTACGGCATTGAGTATTTGGTCCGCGAAGTGAAACCGGATGGCATCGTTTCCACAAGAAGCAATGTCATCGCTCTTGCCAAGAAAAATAAATTGACGACGATCCAGCGCTTGTTCTTGCTCGACAGCCATGCGCTCGAGCATAACTTGAGCTTGATCGACCAAGTCAAACCCGATTACATCGAGTTATTGCCGGGGCTCATCCCGTCGATCATCAAGGAAGTGCACGAACGGACCGGCATCCCGATCATTGCAGGGGGCTTGATCCGCACGAAAGAAGACATCGAACTTGCCTATGAAGGCGGGGCGGAAGCCGTCTCGACGTCCCAGGCAGAGCTATGGGATACGTAATTCTGTAAAGCCGATCCCTCGGGTTTCGTTCTTCAGGGAGAGCGTGCCGATTTTTTCAGCTTTCCTCACTTCCAAATAAGCCCGATTTAATTGTTGACAGCGTTTTCAAAAACTGCTAAATTGATTTTACAAGTTAAGGACCGTGCAGGAGAATAGGAGATCCGCATCGGACAAGGCCCATTTCAATGGGCCTTCGTTCGATGTGGATTTTTTTGTGTTCGGGGCTTAATCAGACATGGAGATCCTGCTTGAATCTTGGTCTTGTTACATGGCCGGTTTTGATGAAAGCGGAATATCTTAAAAAGGGGTGTAGGGAAAATGACAATGTTTTTAGCGGAATTGATCGGTACGATGATCCTTATCATTTTTGGCGCGGGTGTTGTAGCGGGCGTGGTTTTAAAAGATTCAAAAGCGGAAAATTCAGGCTGGATCGTCATTACGATCGCTTGGGGCCTTGCGGTCACAATGGGCGTTTATGCGGTCGGTAATTTCTCAGGGGCGCATTTGAACCCGGCAGTCACTTTAGGCTTTGCATTTGTCGGTGAATTCCCATGGTCACAGGTGCCGGTCTATATTGCCGCGCAAATTCTGGGTGCCATCATCGGTGCCGTGATTGTGTTCTTCAACTATCTTCCGCACTGGGACAGAACGAAAGAAGCGGAATCGAAACTCGCTGTATTTGCAACGATACCGGCCATCCGGCGTCCGTTTTCCAACTTGATCAGTGAAATCATCGGGACTTTCGTGCTCGTCATGGGCTTGTTGTTTATCGGTGCCAATGATTTTACGGAAGGCTTGAACCCGTTGATCGTCGGTGCGCTCATCATCGCGATCGGCATGTCGCTCGGCGGGACGACGGGATACGCCATCAACCCTGCGCGTGATTTGGGCCCGCGTATCGCACACGCCTTGCTTCCGATTCCAGGTAAAGGGCCGTCAGACTGGAGCTACGCTTGGGTGCCGATCGTGGGGCCAGTATTCGGGGGCATTTATGGGGCAGTGTTCTACAAAGCGATCTTTACAGGAGATTTCGGCTTGCCGTTCTTCGCATTGAGTTTAGTGCTCGTCCTGGTATTTGTCGGGGCAGCCAGTGTAGAATTAAAAAATGGCCGAGCGAAGGCCAAGCAATTAAGAGAAGAAACCATTTCATAAGTTAGCGGAGGAGATTCCAGTGAGTAAAAAATATATTCTATCAATCGACCAAGGAACAACCAGTTCGCGGGCGGTCTTGTTGAACCATGCCGGCGAGATCGTCGGGACGGGCCAGCAGGAATTCCAGCAATTTTTCCCGAAACCGGGTTGGGTCGAGCATGACGCCAATGAAATATGGACTTCCGTCCTTGCCTGCATCGCCGAAGTATTGCGGAAGACAGACGTCGACCCATCCGAAATTTCGGGCATCGGCATCACCAACCAGCGTGAGACGACCGTCGTCTGGGACCGCAACACCGGCAAGCCGATCTACAAAGCAATCGTCTGGCAATCACGCCAAACGGACGGAATCTGCAATGAATTGAAAGAACAGGGATTGAACGATACATTCCGTAAAAAGACCGGTCTTTTGATCGACGCGTACTTCTCCGGCACGAAAGTGAAATGGATCCTCGACAATGTCGAAGGCGCAAGGGAAAAAGCGGACAATGGCGATCTGATGTTCGGCACCATTGACACATGGCTCGTCTACCGCTTGTCTGGCGGCTCGACGCACATCACGGATTACAGCAACGCATCGCGTACCCTCATGTACAATATCCATGACCTTGAGTGGGACGATGAACTGCTCGACATCCTGACCGTGCCGAAGAGCATGCTGCCGGAAGTACGCCAGTCATCAGAAATTTATGCACATACTATTAATTATCATTTCTTCGGCCACGAAGTGCCGATTGCAGGCATTGCAGGCGACCAGCAGGCAGCCCTGTTCGGCCAAGCATGCTTCGAAAAAGGCATGGCGAAAAACACTTACGGAACTGGATGCTTCATGCTGATGAACACTGGTGAAAAAGCGGTCGAATCCGAGCATGGCTTGCTGACGACACTCGCTTGGGGCGTCGACGGCAAAGTCGAATATGCACTCGAAGGCAGCATTTTTGTGGCAGGTTCTGCGATCCAATGGCTGCGCGACGGGCTGCAGGTCATCGAGACGGCGCCTGAGAGTGAAGATTTCGCAAAGCAAGTGGATTCGACGGACGGCGTTTATATGGTGCCGGCATTTGTCGGGCTCGGTACGCCGTATTGGGATACCGATGCGAGAGGCGCAGTATTCGGCTTGACGCGCGGCACGACGAAAGCGCATTTCATCCGTGCGACGCTTGAGGCGCTCGCATATCAGACAAAAGACGTTGTAGATGTTATGATAGAAGATGCAGAGATTGAATTGAAGACTTTGCGCGTCGATGGCGGCGCAGTCGGCAACGACATGTTGATGCAGTTCCAGTCGGATCTGCTGCATGTCCCTGTTGAACGCCCGCGCATCCAGGAAACGACGGCGCTCGGGGCTGCTTACTTGGCAGGACTGGCTACAGGATTCTGGAAAGACAAAGACGAGATTGCCGCACAATGGCAGCTCGATAAAACCTACGAGCCGGAAATGGCGGATGAAACAAGCGAGCGCCTATACACAGGCTGGCAAAATGCCGTAGCCGCAACCCGTACATTCAAGCCCGTCAACTAAACTTACAAGTTAATCACACGAGAGATAAATGGCCGGAGACGAGGAGAGACCATGCCAGTACAGCAGATGTGAATCTGCGGCTGTGTACGGGTCTCTCTTTTTGATATGGAAAATATTGGATAAGGAGTCGGTTAAGAATGAAATTCTCAAGCTTGCAACGTACAGAAACATATGGACAAATGAAACAAGCGCCACTCGATGTATTGATCATCGGGGGCGGCATTACTGGAGCGGGGATCGCGCTCGACGCTGCAGCACGCGGCGTTCGCGCAGGAGTTCTGGAGATGCAGGATTTTGCGGCAGGAACTTCGAGCCGTTCGACGAAACTCGTGCATGGCGGTTTGCGCTACCTGAAGCAATTTGAAGTGAAGATGGTCGCAGAAGTCGGCAAAGAACGCGAAATCGTCTACGAAAACGGGCCGCATGTCACGACACCCGAATGGATGATGCTGCCGTTCCATAAAGGCGGCACATTCGGACCCCTCAGCACCAATGTTGGTTTGCGCGTCTACGATTACTTGGCAGGCGTCAAGAAAGCCGAACGCCGCCGCAT
Source organism: Planococcus sp. SSTMD024 (assembly GCF_041320495.1). NCBI lineage: Bacteria > Bacillati > Bacillota > Bacilli > Caryophanales > Caryophanaceae > Planococcus > Planococcus sp. SSTMD024. Next base: position 1,037,821 of record NZ_JBGGNS010000022.1, read on the forward strand.
GTTCTCGCGTGATGAAGCAATCCGCCGCGAGCCCCTTGTAAAACAACAAGGGTTGAAAGGCGCAGGCTATTATGTCGAGTACAAGACGGACGATGCGCGCTTGACGATGGAAGTCATGAAAAAATCTGTCGAAAAAGGAACGCTGGCATTGAACTATGTGAAAGTGAAAGGCTTTCTCTACGACAACGGCAAAGTGGTCGGCGTGGTAGCGGAAGACCAGCTAGACGGCACGATCCACGAAATCTTCGCGAAAAGAATCGTCAATGCGGCCGGCCCGTGGGTCGACACCTTGCGCGAAGAGGACAAGTCGAAAAACGGCAAGACCCTGCAGCTGACGAAAGGGATCCATTTGGTGTTCGACCAGGCACGATTCCCGCTGAAACAGGCCATCTATTTTGACATGCCGGACGGCCGCATGGCATTCGCCATCCCGCGCCAAGGCAAAGTGTATGTCGGCACGACCGATACCGTATACAAACAAGATATCGCGCACCCGACGATGACGACGGAAGACCGTGATTATGTGTTAGAAGCCGTCAATTTCATGTTTCCGGATGTGGCGATCACGGCTGCTGATATCGAATCCAGCTGGGCAGGATTGCGCCCGCTCATCCACGAGGAAGGCAAAGATCCATCCGAGATTTCCCGTAAAGACGAAATCTTCGTATCGGATTCCGGCTTGATTTCGATTGCAGGCGGCAAGCTCACCGGCTACCGCAAGATGGGCGAAAGCATCATGGACTTAGTCACTAAGCAGCTTCAGGATGAATACGGTACTTCTTTCAAGAAAGTATCGACGAAGAAAATGGCGCTTTCCGGCGGTGAAGTGGGCGGATCGAAAGGCTTTAAAGCATTCAAGGCCGACCGCTTGAAACGTGCGGCCGAATTCGGGCTCACAGAAGACGCAATGGAATTGCTCGTCAACCGCTACGGCGCGAACGTCGACCATGTTTTGCGCCATTACACGGACGGATTAACTGATGCCGCTGGGCATAATCTCGACCCGCTCGTCTATGCGATGCTGCGCTATGGAATCGAATCGGAAGCTGTCTGCAAGCCGGTTGACTTCTTCATCCGCCGCACAGGCGCGCTGTATTTCGATATCCACTGGGTACACGCCCATAAAGAAGCCGCTGCGGATTATATGGCAGGCGTATTCAACTGGACGGCCCAACAGAAAGCGAGTTATATGGAAGAGTTGGAAATCCTTCTTCACGAAGCCGTCATTCCAACCCCACTATCCGAATTAAGTAAATAAGTGCTACTTACTGCAACAGCTCCTTGTCATCCATTTGACAAGGGGTTGTTTTTTTGATTGAAAAAATAAAAAATATGCCATTAGTGCTAAAAGAGAGGTTTCCGAGGGTAGAGAATAATATCCATTTTTTATTGAAATTCAAAAGATTTTTTACATTGTCTAGGCATTTATCCGGAAAGGACGTATAATTCCCGTAAATATCTAGTTGAATGATCAGAAAATATAGGGTGGAAAGACTATGGGATTGTGAGGGGAATGACCATGAAACAGACAACTACAGCATTGGCGGCTATGACATTAGCCCTTTCTCTGATCGGCATTGGCACAACGGCGCAGGCGCAGGAATCGGCAGAAAACCCGGCAGACCGGGTTATTGTTAAACTGCGGGAGCAAGCTGTTATGAAAGGCTCAGCTGCTGCACAGAAAGTCACGACAGCGGAAACGGGCACAGGGCAAATCGTCGCGCTCGAAGTGCCGCAAGGGCAGAGCTTGGAATCGTTTATGGCGGAACTTTCCAAGCAAGGCGATATTGAATACGTCGAGGCGGACCGGCGTGTGGAATTGGCCGCGATACCGAGCGACCCGTTTTACGCAGGGTATCAATACCACCACCGGCTCATCGGTTCAGAGTCCGCCTGGGACAAGACGACCGGGAAAGCCGATGTGCTCGTGGCGGTTATCGATGACGGATTCGATTTGCTGCATCCGGATCTCAAAGGGCGCACCGTTTCCCCGTTCAATGTCATCACGGGAAAACCTGGTGATGTCAGCGTAGAAATCCACGGGACGCATGTTGCTGGGCTTATCGCTGGCAATATGGGCAATGAATTATTCGGTGTCGGCGTGGCACCATCGACGAGCATCATGCCAATCGATGTATTCGACGGGCCGGATGGTTTTATTTCGGACGTTGCCGCCGGCGTTTACCATGCAGTGGACAATGGGGCAGATATTATCAATATGAGCCTTGTCGCTTATTCCGACACGAAGGCATTGAGGGAAGCTGTGCAATATGCGCATTCCAAAAATGTCTTGGTTGTCGCAGCAGCCGGCAACGATGGCATCAGCTCCCCTTATTACCCAGCCGCCTATAAAGAAGTCGTGTCGGTCTCCTCGACTGATGCCACGGATAAGCGCTCCGGGTTTTCGAACTTCGGCAAAACGATCGATATCGCTGCCCCGGGATCAGGCGTTTTTTCCATATTTCCCAATAAATCATTCGGCGAAATGGACGGGACCTCCATGTCCACGCCGATTGTCTCCGGGGCTGCAGCGTTGCTGAAAGCGAATGAGCCGAAACTCAGCAATGCCGATATCGCAGGGCGCTTGATGTTGACTGCGAAAGACCTCGGGGCGCCTGGAAAAGATGATTACTACGGCCATGGCCGCCTCAATGTCGATCGTGCACTGACTTTGGATGCCAGCCATTGGTCGAATCGCCTGGCTGGTTCCAGCCGCTATGACACGGCGGTTGCCATTTCGAAAGCCGGATGGAGCTCCGCTTCGACAGTAATCATTGCGACAGGCACAGACTTTCCGGACGCCTTGGCGGGCGGCCCGCTTGCCTACAAAGAAAACGCACCGATCCTGCTGACAAAAGGGGATGCCCTCCACCCGGCAGCTGCCGCTGAAATCCGGCGGTTGAAGCCTGGCACTGCCATTCTTCTCGGCAGCAACGGAGCGCTATCGGCGACTGTTGAACAGCAAGTGGGCGAGCTGGTCAATAAAGTCGACCGCATCGGCGGCAAATCACGCTACGAGACGGCCGCGCTGATTGCTGAAAAGATCACGAGTGACCGGGCAGTTGTCTCCAACGGCCAAAATTTCCCGGATGTTCTTTCCGTTTCCCCTTACGCAGCGAAAAACGGCATCCCGATTTTGCTGACGCGGACGGGCACATTGCCGGCAGAAACGAAAACTGCACTATCCGGTAAAAATTCGACGATCGTCACAGGAGGCACGGCTGCGGTCAGCAATGCCGTCATGGCCCAATTGCCTGGTGCCAAGCGGTACGGTGGAACCAGCCGTTACGATACCGGCAAGTTGATCAACCAAGCTTTGCCGATGGGGAAACAAAAAGCCTTTATCGCCACAGGCACGAATTTTCCGGACGCTTTAGCGGGGTCGGTCCTTGCAGCTAAAAAGGATGCGCCGATTTTATTGACCGCAGCGAACTCGATCCCTTCTCCAACGAAAAGCTTGCTTCCATCGTATCCGGCGTACTCCATCTTCGGCAGCAAAGGGGCTGTATCGCCTGATGTGAAGTTTGAAGTCGATTTGCAATTAAAATAAACGGAAAACCTGCTTTTCTAAACGTTTCCTCCAAAAATATTCCCTGCCTTTACATATCTTCAGGGATTTCAGGGTAAAGGGAGTTATCAGGCGGCAGCAGCCGCAGCAGCTACTGTATTGGAGGATGAAAAGATGAGAAAGATGAACCGTGGTATGATCACGTCGCTCGGGGCGATCGGCATCGCACAAGGATTGAAAATTGTCACGCATAAAGTGGTGGCAGGAAAATGGGATTGGCAGCAAGCCTTCACGACCGGCGGCATGCCAAGCTCCCACTCAGCAGGGGTATCGGCACTCGCCGCATATGTCGCTTCGAATAAAGGCGCGCGCCACACAGAAACGGCACTCGCTGTCGTATTCGGTGCCATCGTCATGTACGATGCACAAGGCATACGCCGCCACACAGGCGAGATCGCACGATTGGTGAATGACCTCGAGGACAGCTTCACGAAGATTTCCGGCGAGTTTCCGAGTTTTGAATTTGTGGAGCGCGATAAAGAGTTGAAGGAACTGCTCGGCCATCAGCCGATTGAAGTATTTGCAGGAGCTGCATTTGGCACCTTGCTCGGCGTCATCGCCGCGAAAATCGAGAACCGTGAACGTGATTTGGAACAGCAAAAACGGTTGCCATACAATGGGCGCATGACCCGTGCAGATTACAGATAAGCAAAAACCGCTGTGGTGGCGGTTTTTTTCTTTGCGCAAAAAACCGATTGTAAAGTTTGTTAAGTGTTGGTGAAGACTGTCCAGAAAGGGGTTACGGAAGCGGAGAAATCGGTTAGCCTATAAGTGAAAGCAGACCCATTCGAAGGAGGAAAATCATTTGAAGATTTCTGCTCTGGACATTTCACTTTCGGCACTCGCTTTTGGCTTTGTATTTATGGCACATTTCGAACCGGTGACGTTTGCAAGCGAGACTGAACCGGACGGCAAAAAGCACGAGCCGGGGCGCGAAGTGATCGAACGTTTGGGCCCTCACGGCAACGTGGAAGAAGAATTGGAACAGCTGGAACGGCATGTAGACAGCAAAGGCACGTTAACCATTGAAGAGTATCAAGAAATTCAGGGGCAGTTGGATGAGTTGCTGCAGCGTGTCAACGACCAAGCGAAAGCAAGCGGGAAAGCGGATGCCCAGCTATTCGGCGAGGTGTTGGTACTGCAGGAAGCGGTCACAGGAATCGACGTCCGCTGAACTTGCCAAAGCTTGCAATAGAAGCGAGTGCAGGAAGCGATGCTGAGGCATTGCTTTTTTGATATACATCGACAGAAGATGGAGCAAGTAGCTGCAGTTTGTAGCTCGGCCAGATTTCTGTTCAGTACATATAGATGAAAAAATGAACACAAGAAAAACAGGAGTCCCATATATAGCGGACTCCTGTTTTTCTATGCTCAATAGGCGCCTTGTGAATAGGTAAGTTCGTAGCCGTGCGTATAAATTTCGAAAATATTGCCAAAAGGATCTTCGACATAAACCATCTTATAGGGTTTATCATCCGGGTAATATTCGCGAATAGGCATCCGTTGTTTGCCGCCGTGCTGTTTGATTTTCTCGACCAACTCTTCGATATTGGGGTCCTGGATGCAGAAATGGAAAATGCCGGTTTTCCAATACTCGAAGTTATTGTCAGGCTTTTCGTTCTCTGGGAATTCGAAAAGTTCGATGCCGATTTTGTCGCCGGTAGCGAGATGGGCGATCCGGAAATGTTTCCAGTCATTCCCGAATACATCTCGGCACATTTGGCCGATAGCGGTATCGTCGTTATAAACAGGGGCAGGTTCCATAATTGTGTACCAGCCGAGTACTTCTGTATAAAATTTCACTGCTTGGTCAAGATCAGGCACAGAGAGGCCAATATGGGAAAAGCTTCTAGGGTACGGTTTCAAAAAAATCCTCCTTCATTTGTTTGACAGCCTCAGTATAGAGGCTTATTCTTCTATTGAATAGTATGCACTTTTCCGGAAGATGCTACCCAAAAAGGAAGTAGGTCAATAAAATGGAAGATCAGATTATTGTGGACGAGCATGGAAAATTAAAGTGTTCGATAGAATATACGCTTCAGAAAATTGGCGGAAAATGGAAGCCGGTCATTCTCTGGCATTTGGCATATGATGGCACCCAGCGATACAGCGAACTGAAAAGTCTGATGCCGGGTATTACCCATAAAATGTTAAGCCAACAATTAAAAGAACTCGAAAAAGATGAATTGATAACGCGCAAGCAATTCAATGAAATGCCGTTGAAAGTAGAGTATTCAATCTCCCCGAAAGGCACAAGCTTAAAAAAACTGTTGAAAGAAATGCATGACTGGGGTGGCGAACAAGTTCACCGAAGCACACCGCCAAATTTGGAGCCATAATGGAAAATCCTGATAGCTGTCTTTTATTTTAAAAAATAAGTGTCTTAAGTCACGGTAAAAGAATAGAATTGTTGTTCTGAATTTTGAAATTTATTACCAAATAAGGACAAAATATTACAAAGGCAACCTAAGGTGGAGGTTTGGCGTTCTAAGGTTTATAATGAAGAAAATTCGGGGATGAATTATGTCCGGCAGGAGGTACAGCTATGAAATGCACAAAGTGTGGCACGATGAATGATGAGTCTGCAAAGTTCTGTGATAATTGCGGAGCGCCGCTTGCCACAAGAAAGCAACGCAAACCGAAGCGCAATAAATTCATCTATGCGCTAGTGTTGTTGGCGGTGTTATTGGGGCTTGGATTTGGACTAGGGCAGCTATTGGGCGCTGAGGAGCCGGAAGTGGCACTGCCGCAGGAAGACACCGAAGCGTCTGAGGAGATGTCTGAGGAAGAACCGGTGGAAGAAGAGCCAGTGGAAGAAGAGATGCCGGTTGAAGAGCCGGAAACACAAGTGTCTTCTGAAGAACCGGTTGAGGGAACAGTGACCAAAGCGGAGAATATCACGCACCCTTCCGACCAAGAAGAAAAAGTCGAGCCGAAAAAGAAAGACAAGACGGCCATCATTAAAGATGCACAATCACGCGTCTACACCATCTTGACGGAAGGCGGGCAAGGCTCTGGGTTCCTATTTACGAATACAGGGATGGTCGTGACGAACGCTCACGTTGTGTCAGGCTATACGGATGTTATCGTGCGCAACATCAATGGACAGGATCATGAGGGAACCGTCGTCGGGATTTCAGCTGAATCCGACATTGCCTTAATTCAAGTGAATGATTTGACCGGCATCGAGCCTTTGGAAGTGGAAATGGCCCCAACCGATGTCGGCGCGGAAGTCATCGCGCTTGGCAGCCCGTCCGGTTTTGAAAACACTGCGTCTATGGGGTATTTGACAGGCATCGACCGTGATTTCTACCAGGAATTCACTTACGAAAATATCTATCAGATCGATGCAGCTCTTGCGCCGGGATCAAGCGGCGGGCCGCTGCTTGACGCAGCAACAGGAAAAGTCATCGGCATCAACTCACTGCTATTCCCAGAAGGGGATTCCATCGGCTTCTCCATTCCGCTTTATTCAATGTATGACCAGTTGGATGCATGGGCGAAAAACCCGATGAGCCGTGAAGCGGTTGCCAAGATTTTCCCGGTCTACGATGATTTCGACAGCAGCTACGAAGACGAAAACTACGAATTCGATTACAGCACGACACATGAATTCTCGGAAGAATCGTTGACGGAATTTGTCGTGAGCTATCAGGAATTTTACGAACTGGCATTGCAGGAAGAAGACTTCTACTACGTTCAGAACTTGCTGGTCTATCAAAGCGATATCTACAATAGCATGATCGAATATATCGACCAGATTACCGGTAAAAACATGGAACATATTTTCAATAAACTTGATATCACCAATATTGAAATCAAGGAAGACCATGCCCTTGTCTATACAGAAGAAGCATTTGAATTTAAGGATGCAGAAGGCAATTGGTCGGTGCAGGAACGCACGAAAGTTTATACGATCGTCATGGACGATTACGGATTCTTCTACATCTCCGACATCGTCAATATAGAATAGTGTAAAGCCCTGAATGAGAATTCAGGGCTTTACTAGTGCATACAAAAAAAGACCGCAGCTTCCCTAAAGGAAGCTGCGGTCTTTCGTTTAGCTGCTCGAGACGAGGTCGGCCACCAGAATATAGCGGTCGGGTGCATAGCCGACAAAATCGAAAGGATAGCAGGTGGAGACGGTCAAAGTCGCCCTCGGTTTCGGGACGATGACGGTGCGGTCGTCTTCATCGACAATGCGCACTTGGCGGACGCGGTAAGTAAACGTGCCGTCAGCGGTGTGGACGATGAACTCATCGCCTTTGCCGACTTTGCCGAGTTCCCGGAATACCGTATCGCGATGCCCTGACAAGACGGAGTTGTCGGATTGCCCTGGCAGGACGCTTCCTGCATAATGGCCGACGCCTTTTTCCAGCTCATCTTCATCGGTGCCGTGGATGATCGGCAAGCTTGCCCCGAGTTTCGGGATGATCAGTTCGCCCATCAAGTCGCCGATTTGCGGGTCTGACGGGTAGCGAATGTCTTTCGGGAGTTGGGTTGTTTCCGCTGGTTCTTCGACTCGGGACGCAGGCGATTCAGCATCCGGCAAGGAAACTTCGGCGTTTGTCGTCTGCAGTTTCGGCGCGAAATCCTCTGCAGCGGCCGAATCCGCTTTGTATAGCAGATAGCCTTTCGCGAAAGTCGCTGATTGCGTGCCGCTGAACCATACGCCGAAAATGATCATTCCGGCTGCTACTACCCCCATCAACCAAGACATGTACTTTTTGTTCATGCTGTTGGTTTTACCCGCAGGCGCCTGAACAGCAAAGCGCCGAATGCGATAAAGCCGAGGCCGATCGCTGTGTTTTGCGCAAAATCACTGGCCGTTTTCGGCAGCTTTCCGCCTTTAACGGTTTGATTCGTATTATCCACAGGTTTTGTTGGCAGCGGAGTAACCGTCGGTGTGCTGTTTTCCAATTCTTTTCCGGTGTCGACGATGAGGTCCGACCCGAACATATCAGCGGTCAACAGGATGTCCGCCAGAAAGTCGCCTTGTAAATTGTACAGCTCGATCAAGAGGTCATAGCCGTCCGTCGATTCGAGGGAAATAAGGGATTGCACGCTCATCTCCTTTTTCTCATCGCCTTTGACAAAATAGTACTTGGCCTCCATTTCGAAGATTTCCATGAATTCATCATAGATTGACAAAAGTTCCGCGATTTGTTCAGCGGACAATTCGGTCACGGTCGAAAATTCCTCGATTGCCATCATGCGCTCGCTGAGTGCCATCAAGCGTTCTTCAAATTGCGGGTTCGTGTAATCGAGTGTTTCAAAATGCTTTGCCAGACGCTCGAGTTCTTGTTCGGTCAAGCCGAATTCAGCGAATGCACCCTCCAAGTCCATATCAAACAGCCAGTCTTCCTGATAGAACAGGATGGAGCTTTCCAAGTCCTCGATGAACTCGTATTCTGCGAGTGAATCGTCAAACAAGTTAAGGAATTCTTCCAGCTCTTCCTTGGAAGCAAAGCCGTAATCCTCAAGCAATAAAGCCAGATTCGCTTCGGTAATCGGTGTTAAGTCTTCCCCCAAACTCACATAGAAATCGAGAGATTCCTCCAGGTCTTCCATGAAAATGATGAAATTCCCATCCAATACGTCTACGCCTGCATCCACATCTCCGAACTCTTCCAATAAGCTGTTCAATTCGGCGCGTGTCAGTTCGTATGTAACCATAACTTGTGCAATGCCGGCTTCTGTAAGCGGCGTGCCGAGTCCTGCAGCGGAATCGAACTCCTCCAGAGCCCATCCTTTGCTGTCCAAATAATCGATGTAATCCGCTTTTTCCCAGCCGATTTCGGCCAATAAACGGTCAAAGCCGCGGTCGTCCTCTGAAATGGCCAACGCCGGAACTGTTCCGATCGCTAGAGCCAACAAGAGGGAAGTGATAAATGTTAACGCACCCTTCATGTAAATCCTCCTATATGTGAAATAAATGGAATATCTAGAATAGTATAGTCTTGAGTAACTATTTTTAGAATAGGTCCATGGAATTATAAAAGAGTTTTCTTTCAATCAATTGGTGATGATCTCAAAAGAAAAAAGAATAAATTATTCGAATTGTCTTGCTTTTTGTTTATTCATTATCGTATAGTCTATACAATAATGAATAAATGAGGTGGGAAAATGCACCGACATTTGCTTGTGCCGGACGCTGTCGAAGAAGTAATGGAGATGCACGATGAAGATATTATCATCACCAACCGGGCAGGCCGCATCATTAAAGTGACGGAAATGAGCGGCTTGCATTACGGCTTGGAACCGGCTGCCCTGCTTGGCCGCTCCATCTATGAGTTGGAGCAGGAAGGCGTCTTTACGCCAGCGGTTACACCGCTAGTCATTGAACGGAAGAAAAAACTGGTGCTCGTCCAGGAAACGGTAACAGGAAAAAAGATGCTCATTACTGGCATGCCGGTATTCGATGAACAGCGCGAAGTGGAATACGTCATCAGTTACTCCTATGAAGTATCGGAATTGATGATCATGAAGGAATACCTGGAATCGCTGGAAACGGAGATGGACCGTGTCAAAGGGGAATTGGCGCATTTACGGGGCAGGCAATTATCGGTCGAAGGCGTCATTGCCCAAAGCGCACAATCCGAACGGGCGCTGCGCAGTGCGTTGAAACTTGCTGAATATGATGCTTCTTTAGTAATCGAAGGCCCACGTGGAACCGGAAAAAGCTTGTTCGCCAAGCTCATCCACCAACACAGCGCGAGAAGAGATAGAGCTTTTATCGAAGTTGATTGCGGCGCGATTCCGGAAACGATATTCATTGAATCTTTTGAAGGCGATGGCGGCTATTTCAGCCTGGCGGAAGGGGGGACGCTCGTACTGAATGAAATCGACCGGCTGTCCGCCCGTACGCAATCGATGCTTGAAAAAATGCTTGTCAAAAAACGGGACATCCGGCTGATTGCGATCAGCGAAACTTCTCTGGAAGAGCGCATGCAAGAAGGAGGGTTCCGCGAAGCCTTATTCTATCTACTGCATGTTTCGCTGATTCAGCTCTCGGGGCTGCGTGAACGGCCGGAAGATCTGGAAGCGTTCCTGTCCCGGACAATCAAAGAACTTGGAGATAAATACGGTGTGCGAAAAAAATTGGCAGATCCAGCGTATGTCCATCTGTTGCAGCTGGAATGGAAAGGCAATTTCCGCGAAGTGCGCAATGTGCTCGAACGCAGTTATCTCGAAAGTGAACAAGGTGAAATCCTGCTCGAGGATCTGCCAGCGAGCTACCGCCCGGCAAAAGATGAGAAAGTCGGCATCGAACTCGAAGGCCGCACTTTGCCGCATCTGCTTGATGTGGTCGAAAAGAAAGTGTTGGAAAATGCCAAAAAGCGCTACCGCACAACGACTGAAATGGCGGAACGGCTCGGCATCAGCCAGCCCTCCGTCGTGCGTAAACTAAAAAAGCATGCCATTGCAACAGGAAAGGATGAAGACTTATGACAACAAAACAAACACAGGACTGGATGGAAATGACGAACTCCATCGGCAATCTGTTGGCCCCGAGCATGGCAAAAGACCACCCGAATCTTCCGGTCGTCAAAGCGGAAGGCTGCTATTACTACGGGGCGGATGGGCGTACCTACCTGGATTTCACATCCGGCATCGCAGTGGAAAATGTCGGGCACCGCCACCCGAAAGTCGTGCAGGCGATCAAGGACGGGGCGGACCATCTGATCCACGGGCCGTCCGGAGTTATCATCTATGAATCGATTTTAAAGCTGGCATACGAACTTCAGCAAATCATGCCCGGAAAACTCGATAATTTCTTTTTCGCCAATAGCGGGACAGAAGCGATCGAAGGCGGCATCAAGCTTGCGAAATACGTCACGAAACGCCCGTACGTCGTATCGTTCACCGGGTGTTTCCACGGGCGTTCGATGGGGGCGCTGAGTGTGTCGACTTCAAAAAGCAAATACCGCAAACATATGCAGCCGTCTTGGCTGACCTATCAATTGCCGTATGCGCATCCGGATGATTTGCCGGAAGGGGCAGATCCCTCTGTGTTCTTTCCTGAAAAGCTGGAACACGATATCGAGAAATTATTCAATCACCAAGTGACGCCGGAAGAAGTGGCGTGCATCATTTTAGAACCGGTGCTCGGGGAAGGCGGCTATATCATCCCGCCGAAAGAATGGCTCGAAAAAGTGCGCGAAATCTGCGACCGCCACGGCATCCTGTTGATATTCGATGAAGTGCAGACCGGCTTCGGCCGCACCGGCAATTGGTTCGCTGCACAGACATTCGGCGTCACGCCGGATATCATGGCTGTCGCAAAAGGCATCGCTGCCGGGCTTCCGCTCAGCGCGACGGTGGCCTCCAAAGAATTGATGGACCAGTGGCCACTCGGCACGCACGGGACGACCTTCGGTGGCAATCCGCTCGCTTGTTCGGCAGCGCTTGCATCGATCGGAGTGTTGAAAGAAGAGCGGCTGCTGGAAAATGCCCAGACGCTCGGCGCCTATGCCTTAGAAGAGTTGGGCAAGCTGAAGAGAAAACATCCCATGATTCGTGAAGTGCGCGGCGTCGGTCTCATGATCGGCATCGAATTGATGGATCCGGAGACGAAACGCCCGGACGGGGAAGCGGTCATGACGGTACTGGATGATTGCCTGAAACAAGGGGTGCTGTTCTATCTATGCGGCAATTCAGGCGAAGTTATCCGCATGATCCCGCCGCTGACGGTAACAAAAGAACAGATTGATGAAGGCATCAACGTACTGGGCAAGGCATTAACGAACTTACAGTAACAATTGAAGGGGAATATACAAAAGGGGGAAACGTTCATGACCAGCATTCCAAAAGAGAAACAGGCTTTATCGCCATCCGCAACATGGAAATTCATCATCCCATCATTGATCGGGGCTTTGTTATTTCTAGTCCCTGTCTCCTATGATGGGCAAATTACAATCGGGGTCGGCATTCTGGCCTCATTCCTGCTATCGACGTTCGGGGAATGGATTCCTGGGTTCATCTTGGTGCTTCTTGGCTTCTCGGCAGTCGCAGGCTTGGCGGCGAGCATCGCAAAACCTGGATTTATCCAAAATTCCGATATGCTTCGCCCGATATTCATCATCGGACCCGTCAGCTTGGCAATCCGCTTTATCGGATTTGCGGTTGGCCTCATGGCTTTTTATGAAATCGGCCCGCAAGCGATCGCGTCCCGCAATACAGGCGGGGTTGTGCTTTATGACCTGGCTCCGGTGCTGTTGACTTGGTTTTTGTTTGCCGGCATTCTCTTGCCGCTTTTGGTCGAGTTCGGCTTGATGGAGTTCGTCGGCACTTTGCTCAATAAAATCATGCGCCCGGTGTTCACGCTGCCGGGGCGTTCCTCGATCGATGCGATGGCTTCCTGGATGGGCGCTGCGCCTGTCGGGGTCTTGGTGACGATGAAGCAATATGATGAAGGCTATTACACGAAACGTGAAGCGGCTGTCATCGCGACGACGTTCTCGATTGCCTCTGTCGCGTTCAGCCTGGTCGTCGCAAATGTCATCGGCATCGGCCATCTGTTCCTGCCGTTTTATCTGGCGGTTTCGGTTGCTTGTCTTGTGGCGGCAATCATCATGCCGCGCATTCCGCCCTTGTCCCGCAAAACCGATACATACCGGGAAGGGGTCGGGAAACAAATCGACGACAGCATTCCGGACAATGTTTCCTTGGTCAAATGGGGTTTTGAAGCCGCGCGTTTGAAAGCGAGCCAAGCCGCAAGCGGCAAGAAGCTGGCACAGTCGGGTGTCGGCACGGTTATGGATATCTGGCTCGGCTTGATTCCGCTGGTCATGGCGCTCGGCACCGCCGCTTTAGTCATCGCGGAATACACGCCGATCTTCCGCATCATCGCGTATCCGCTCATTCCGCTGCTGACGCTGTTGGGCTTGCCGGAAGCTGCACAAGCGGCGCCGACTTTACTCGTCGGCTTCGCGGATATGTTCTTGCCTGCAGTACTTGGCAGCGGCATCGAAAGCGATTTGACGAAATTTGTCATCGCCGGCATGTCGCTCACGCAATTGATCTATATGTCGGAAATCGGCATCCTGATCCTGCGTTCGAACATTCCGGTGAAGTTCTGGGAGCTGTTGGTCATTTTCCTTTTGCGCACAGCAATCACCTTGCCAATCATCGTCTTATTCGCACATCTTTTCGTTTGAGTAAAACCTCCGCCAAGCGGAGGTTTTTTCAGGTTGTCGAGAAACTCAGGAAACCGTATTTTCCGAAGCTTATCGCACGACTCCGTGGGGCGGGAATCGAGCCTCCTCGTCACTAAAAACGTTGCTCAACTCTCCCTATGTTCGAGCATCGCAAATGAATGTGCTCAGCACAGCTTCGCTCATTCATTGCCTGCGGGGTCTCTCAAACCCGCTAGTCCCACAGGAGTCGAGCGAATGCTTCTCCAAATACTTAGATAGACCATTGATTTTTGAATATAGACAAGATGACTCACTTTTAAATTTATAGCGAATCATAGACTTCTTCAACACTTTGTAAAAACCTCCGCCAAGTGGAGGTTTTTTGCTTTTTGGAAACAATGCTATACTCTCAAGTAAACGACTGCATAGGAAAGGTGAGAAGGCCCATGAAAATCACTAAAGCAATCATCCCGGCAGCAGGCCTCGGCACCCGTTTCTTGCCGGCGACAAAAGCGATGCCGAAAGAAATGCTGCCGATTGTCGACAAGCCGACAATCCAGTACATCGTCGAAGAAGCGATTGCATCCGGCATCACCAGTATCATCATTGTCACGGGAAAAGGTAAGCGTGCCATCGAAGATCATTTTGACCATGCATTTGAGCTCGAACAAATCTTGAAACAAAAAGGGAAGCTCGATATGCTCGACTCGGTCCTTGCCACGTCCGAAGTGGAAATCCATTATATCCGCCAAAAGCAGCCCCTCGGCCTCGGCCATGCGATTTGGTCGGCACGGCATTTCATCGGTGACGAACCATTTGCGGTGCTTCTCGGGGATGACATCGTCCAAAATGATCCGCCAGCGCTCTTGCAGTTAATCGAGCAGTTCGAGAAAACCGACAGCCCGGTCATCGGAGTCAAGGAAGTAAGCAGTGATGAAACCCATCGCTACGGCATCATCGCTCCGACCGAAACCGACGGGCCGCTCATGAAGGTCGACCATTTCGTCGAAAAGCCTAAGCCTGGCGATGCCCCGTCCAATTTCGCCATCATGGGCAGGTATGTTTTGACACCGGAAATCTTCCGTTTGCTGGCAGAGCAGGAAGCGGGGGCCGGCGGGGAGATCCAATTGACCGATGCCATCGGAAAACTGAATGCGATCCGCCCTGTCCATTCATTCGCTTTTGAAGGCAAACGTTACGATGTTGGGGAAAAATACGGATTTATCGAAACGACAATCGAATTCGCCCTGCAGCGCCCTGAACTGAAATCGCAGTTGCTTGACCTCTTCGAAAAGAAACTGGCTGAAGAAAAGAAAAAAGAATAGGTTTTGGGTGATTGAATTTTCTGATAATAAATGACATACTTGATGTATACAATCGAATAGACATTGTGAAGGAGGAGATTCGATGATTACAGAAGACGATATCCACGTCGACTATCGGATAGAGATGCGGTCTGGAACTGAAATCTTTGCATGTAAAGCAGATTGTAAGTTGAAGGGCGAGGAAGAACAGCCGCAAGTCGGGGACGCCCATTTCTATTTGTTCAATCCCCAGCGAAGTTCGCTTGAATCGCTGGCGATGTATGCCGAACATATCTCCGAAGGCCTGGGGGAAGTTTACCGTGATTTGAAGCATATACCGGATATTGACGATGTCTTTGGCTTGGTTGCAGTGTTCGACGATTTGCAGGTGGCCGAAGAAGAGCGCAACAAAGGCATCGGGGAATCGTTCGGGCAGAAGATGCTGGAGGAATTGCGTTTCCTGGATGTAGAACTGCTGGTCGTTATCCCGGGCTATTACACCAATACATCCAAACAGGATGAAGCGTATAACAAGAAAATCCGTGCATATTATAAGAAGAACGGATTCAAGCGTTTAAAGAAGAACATGGACAATCCGGTCATGTATACGTATTTGTGAAATGAAAAAAGCTGCCGACTCGGCAGCTTTTTTCTATTGCTTTATTTTTGGGGCCCAAAGTTCGAGGGAACAGGACAAGGATCTGGAAATGGTTTAAAAAACGATTATGTAATTCCAGAAAGTTATTGGAAATTTTTGCATCCGCTTTCACCAGCTTTAGAATAAGCTTCTTATGCCATTCTACATAACGGAAATGATATCTGAAAATTGGAATTATATGAGCTTTAATACCTATAATGATTAAAAAATCACAGGATATTGTTACTGTCAATACATTTTATACTAGTTTAAATTCCCTCCTTGTAGTAGTATAGGTATATGATATTTCAATATTTATAATATTGGAATAAATAACGGGTATTTTAACCTATGGGATGGGGTGGGCGGAATGAAGAACAATTTGAAGCTCGGAATTTTGATTTTGATGGTGCTTGGATTCGGTTGGGCGTTATTCTCGCTGGTTCTGCCGTTTTCCACCGAAATGCTGCTGGTGGCGGGACTATCCATCTTGTTCATGACTTTGATCCATGAACGTTATGTGTTCCTGTACGGCATCAGCATCATTTTGAGCTATGGTGTTTTCTTGACAGTATTTTCCTTTTTCTTCACGCAACGGCCTGACTTGGAGCTCATGTACGTTTATAGCCATTTGCTATTCACGGGTTTCATCTTGTCTTTCTGGCTATTGCTGAACCAGATCAAGAAGATCGGCTACGAGGCGAGCGAATTGCGCCGGCAAGTGCAGCTTCTCCAGAAATATCACGGCGAAACGGACATCCTGACGGTCAATGAGTTCACAGAGCAAGCGCAATGGGTGCTCAAAACGACAGAACGCCGCCAGGAAGAGACATGGTTCGTGGAAATCACGATCAATACGAAAAACAAGCGCACCCAACAAAACATCAAAGAATCGCTTGAACGGGCGACATTGTCAACGATCCGCCAGAAGTTCGACTTGGCGACTTCGACCGGCCAGTCAATTTACCTGCTGTTGAAAGATATAGACGAAGAAGGAGTGCGCCTCATGATGGAGCGCTACCGTGACAAGGTGAAGCAGGAATTGAATTTGCTGGATTCACCATATGAAATCAGGAAGGAGCAGGTGTCCAATTTGAATGAATTGTCGCGTGCTTTGGGTAGGGCGATATGAATATACTCATCACAGCCACAGTTGTCCTGTTTTGGGTCTTGCTGCTGTTCTATTCCGCGGTGACAATCGGCGGCGTTTGGTACCGGCTGCAATTCCGCAATCCGCCAAAAATCGAACATTATCCGAGCGTGGCCGTGCTGATCCCTGCACATAATGAAGAAATCGTCATTGAAAATACATTGCGCGCCATGGCGCGGCTGAAATACGAAGGCAAACTCGATATTTACCTTTTGGACGACAGTTCCAAGGATGGGACAGCTGCCATCGTCCAGGAATTCGCTGCAGTCTTCTCGAGAATCCATTATATTCCAGTTCCGCCGGGCAATCCGAAGGGGAAATCGCGGGTATTGAACTACGGTTTGAGTGTGACGGATTCGGATTATTTTGTCGTCTATGATGCGGATAATGAGCCTGAGCCAGACGCTTTGGAAAAAATGGTCCAGGCTGCCGAGACGGTGCCGAACGCAGCCGGTGCTGTCGGGTATGTCAAGACGAAAAATGTCGATACCAATGTCTTGACCCGTATGATTTCGCTTGAATTCCAAGTGTTCCAATTGCTCATGCAATGCGGACGCTGGGCACTTTTCAGACTTGGTTCACTAGCGGGGACGAACATGCTTTTGCGCCGTTCGGTCATCGAGAAGCTGGGAGGCTATGATGTCTATGCTTTGGCGGAGGATGCCGAACTGACGGTCCGCATCACAGCTGCTGGTTATGTGCTGCCGGTCATTCCGACTTCGCGTACATGGGAGCAGGAGCCGGAAACGCTTAAAGCTTTCATCAAGCAACGGACACGCTGGTTGACCGGCAATTTGTATTTATTGGAGAAATCGATGAAGGATTGGTCGCACTGGAAAGGCAGAACATTCGTGCTCAGTTTGCAGCATCTTTTCACGTACCTGATTTTTGTGCTGATGCTGCTGATTTCGGACATCTTTTTCATCCTGAGCATTTCGGGAGTTGAGATCCCGAATATCGGTGCCCCGCTCATGATGCTTTGGTTTATGACCTATATTGTCTATACCGCCCAGCTGTTGAGTGCGCTTGTCGTCGACCGGAATGTTTCATTGACCAATGTGCTGTATGTGCTAATCATGTACTTCACTTATGCCCAATTGTTCATCTTGCTGCTGATCCGCAGCGTTGCCACTTATACATGGAGCAAATTGCGCAAAAAAACGATTGCCTGGGACAAAACCCAGCGCTTCAAAGGGAGAGTGGATTCATGAGGAAATGGCTCTTGCCGGTGATGGGTGTGGCCATGCTCGCCGCCTGCAGCGAGGAAGCAAGCGAACCGTCGCCTCAACCAGATGAGCAACAGGCGCCAGAGGATCAAGAACAGCCGGTGGAGCAAAAAGTGGTTCCGGAAGATTTTGCGGAAGCCTATTTCGACGAAAATAATTTTATCCATGCTTACCCATCGGCTCCCGATTCGCAATATTTGTCCGAGAGCATCGGCTTGTATATGGAATATTTGGTCATGATGGAAGATGAAGAGAAGTTCGCAGAGCAATACGAAAACCTCATGGACGAATTCGTAGTTGAAGAAGGAGATAACTTTTTCATCAATTGGCTGATTTTTGAGGATGCAACGGTCAATGCGTTAATTGATGATATCCGGATCGCGGCTGCGCTCAGGGAGGCGGATCAATTATTCGGTCAGCCCGAGTATTCGGAAACCGCAGACCGGATTATCGAAACCATTTCCCGTATCCAAACGAATAATGATTATACAGTCGATTATTATGATTGGGAAGTGGAATTTCCAGCACAAAGAGTGACCTTGAGCTATTTAATAGATGATGTTCCGAAAGACATGAACGCCGATCGGGTGCTGGAGAATGTCGACACCGATGAAGTATTCTTTCCGGAGTATTTCGATGTGGTGGAAGAAGCATATGTGAAGGGTGATGTCATCCATCCGATCGACCAATTGCTTATAGCGATTAACCGTGAACGTATCGGGTTATCGTCAGAGCGTTTTGAAGAATGGCTTAAAACAGAATGGGAAGAAGAAGGGCGGTTATACGGAAGGTACGACCGCGAGACCCTGCAACCGGCAGTAACGTATGAATCACTTTCAATGTACTTTTTCATGAATGAATATTTTCTCATCATCGGCGAAGAGGAGGCTGCTGAAGAAGTGAAATCCCGCGCGACCGAAATGTTTGAAGAAAATGGGGAAGGTGAAACGCATTTCTTCGACTTCATCCATTATCACCTCATGATGGAAGATGAGTCGAAGTAGGAAAGGGGCGCTGTTGATGAAGAAAATCATGACTTTCGTATTGCTGCTCGCCTTCCTGACCGCCGGCCCGTGGCAAATGGCTGCAGCTGATGACTCGTCCGATAAACAGGCGAAAGTGCTTATTCTGTATCATGCGGAAGAGCAGACGCAAAGGGAAGAAGTGCCGCTTTTGGATATGCTGGTCGGGCATTTCAGTTCGGACATTACCATCCAGTCCATTGAAGAGGCTGCTGCTAAATACGAAAAAGGCGATTACACACATGTCATTTATTTTGGCCTCGGAAAGCGGCAATTGACGCAAGAAGAGTTGTTCATTGTCGACCAATACGATGACGTCAAGAAA
This sequence comes from Planococcus sp. SSTMD024, assembly GCF_041320495.1. Lineage (NCBI taxonomy): Bacteria > Bacillati > Bacillota > Bacilli > Caryophanales > Caryophanaceae > Planococcus > Planococcus sp. SSTMD024. The sequence goes on from NZ_JBGGNS010000022.1 coordinate 1,057,192, forward strand.
ATGTTCATCGGAAACTATTTCGAGTACTTCAAGGAAGCTCCGGATCTATCTATCAGGGATTACCGGACGATTGATGGCGTGATCGGTGATGGGAAAGCGTTCGATTTGAAGGAAGAAAAAGATATGCTGCTCATTAACGGCATCGAAGAGATGGACGTTCTCTATGAAGGGCAGGCAGCAGATGGAACGCATCCGCTGATCTTCAAAAAAGACAATCTGTATTATGTCGCCGCTAACTCGATTACCGGCAGGCTCAGCGATATCGTCGGCGAGTCGCTCTTCGACTTTTTCGATGAAGAGAAATCCCAGCCGAAAAAGTTGATCCGCCTGGAAGACATCCATCCGAGAAGTGACCCGGTTCTCGTGAAGCAAGTCGGCGATTACTTGGCAGAACGGAACATTCCATACGCAGTGACGGTTGTGCCGGTCTATACGAACCCGGAAACCGGGCAGCGCATCCATTTGTCCCAAGCTATCGAGTTGGTTGAGGTTTTGCAGGAGATGCAGAAAAACGGCGCCAGCATCATTCAACATGGTTACCTCCATCAATACCGGGAAGATGAAACCGGTGAGGGATTCGAATATTGGGATGTCGAACATGACCGCCCCATCTACCAGTCGAATACCGATGAAGTAAAGCTGCGTGAAGATTTCGCTTCAGATGAAGAATACGAAGAATTCGTCCAGAATGTCGGTTTGCCTTACGAACAGACGCATATTTACAATTCGATCGTCAATGGGGTCTATGAAATGACGGCAGAAGGGTTGTATCCGATTGCTTTCGAGGCGCCCCATTATTCCATGTCGCAAACCGGCTATAAAGAGCTTTCCAAGTATTTCACGACCTATGTCGGCCAGATCCAAATTTCCGACCGGACCTATGATGGGACTTTTGTGCCATTGTACGAATCCACTCCAGCAGGGCTTCACGGCATGAAAGTCATTCCGGAAACGATGGGCTATATCAATCCGGATAACGATAAGGCGGTCGATGAAATGATGGAGAAAGCCGATTATGCCGCCCAATTCAGCGATAGCTATCTGGCGTTTTTCTACCATCCTTATCTCGGAATCGATAAGTTTGATGAATTGATGACCAAGCTGGAGAAATACGATCAATACGAGTGGGTCGATTTGAAAGAAATGGATCATAAAACCGAAGTAGATGGCATGGTGGTTGAAACGACGGATGGCAATATTGAGGTTTCACGCCCGATGAGTGTGCTGGTTGCGCAAACGACAAGAGATCTTTGGTGGGCTTCCATCCCGCTTCTCATCTTCGTCTTCATCGCCGCCGCTGCTGTCGTTAAGAAATTCCGCAGACGCAAAACAGATAGTGAGTTCTGGGGCAAACAATGACACCGATTATCTGAACGAAGTTCGGGGCAGAGAATTTCTCTGTCCCATAGTTTTTTTGTTCGGGCTAGTGTAAGATAATTTTGGTAATGAACTTCAATATCTTTTTGAGTTTTTACCAATTATTTTACGAGGAAGATAATATAATGAATAAAATGAAATTTTTACCACTTCTTATAGGCTTAGCGTTGTTTTCGGGCCTTGCCTTACTTTATTTCCGTTGGCCGTTTTATGAGCATGCTTTAGCGGCCGCTTTCATTTCAGTTCCTTTCATCTTATTGTTGCCCAGAAAATGGCTGCCGGCTTTTCTATTTATTGTCCTGGTCGCATCGATTGGGTTGGCCATCCAGAAGCCAACTGCTTCACTCACGTCGATCGGCACTTATTTTCTATTATCGGTTTTTCAATTTTCACTGTGGATTGTTTCCGAACAAATGAAGTCATTGGAAGAGGAATCGGTGCGGTTGGAGCTGCAGCGTCAATCCTTATTGCAAAAAGAAGGGGAACTTCGTGCGTTGAATTTACAGGAATTTGTCGAACAGGCTTTATGGATGTTGAAGACGAGCAAACGCAAAGAACGTGCATGGCTGATGGAAGTCACGCCTTACATCAATTGCCCGGCAAGGATTTTGGAATTGGAACGGGCAGCCCTCCTGTCTATCGTTGGGGAACGGGATCTCGTGACAAGCAGGAAAGGGGCGGTGTATGTTCTCGTGAAGGAAACGGAAGAGGATCCTGTTCAACCTTTGGTGAAGCGAATCGAGCGAGTGATGGGTGCAGAGGCCGGGCCTGCGCGATATAAAATTAAAAAAACGGCGATTACTACGGTCGGTGAAATGGGGAATTTACTCAGTTGAAGCGATTAAAAGGAAGCAAGTTATTCGTGTTGGCGGTTTTGGGAAGTTTGGCGACAGGAGGGTGCGGCATGGTCAATGGGCAAGGGACGACAGTTCAGGAAACGGTCGATTCCCATTATGTGAATGATGAAGGGGTCATCCATGCCTATCCAGACAACCGGGAGTCTGAATATTTATCGGAGAGCCTCGGCTTGTATATGGAATACCTGCTTCAAGTTGGAGACGAAGGGAATTTCGCGGAACAGGCAGCGATATTGAATGACCGTTTCATGGTTGAAACAGGGGGGCAGGTGTTTATCCCCTGGCGCCTATACGAAGAAGCGAACGTAAATGCATTGATTGACGATGTGCGCATTGCAGCTGCTTTGGAAGGTGCTGCAGAGAAATTTAAGGAACCTGGCTATTTGGAACTTTCCCGGAAAATCATGTCGGCGATTGAAGATCGCCAGCATCAGCAAGGGACTGCGGTTGATTATTACGACTGGTCCTATAAGCTTGCAGGGAACCGGATTACGCTCAGTTATTTGATCGGTGAACTGACCGTGCTTCCGGAGTCGTTTGCTATGCTGGATACGGGGGAAACTGAAGTTTTTTTCCCCGAGTATTATGATTTCGACGAAAAACAATACATGAAAAGCGATGAAGTCCATATGATCGACCAATTATTGATTGCGGTCAACCGCTTTGGCCAGGGCATCGAATCCCCTGAATTTGAAAGCTGGCTGATTGAGGAGTGGGGGAGTAATGGCCAATTGGCGGGGCGCTATGATCGGGAAACCGGAAAGCCGACTGTCGATTATGAGTCGCTTGCGGTCTATTATTACTTATGGCAGTATTTCGACCGCATCGGCCAACAGGAATTTGCCAAACAGGCAATGCAGCGTGCGGAATCAGTGGCAGGAGAGGAATTGCCGGGTGAACTGCATTTTTTTGACTACATCCATTACCAAATGATGATGGATGAACAATAATTGAGCCGTCTCGGTGGAGGGGTGAAAAAGGGAATCCTTTTTCATCCTTTTTTAATGACGATCTCCAGGGTGTTTTCATCTCATGTAGTTAGTTTATTTTTCAGGAGGGTATGGAATCGATAAAGAGAAGATTTCTGGAGGTGTTTGAATGGAGATGGTCATGGCGGTTTTGATCGGCCTGGCGTTAAGCGCGACGGTCGGCTTCCGTATTTTCACACCATTATTGATAACCGGAATTTTCGAGCGGGTAGATTGGGTCACTTTGTCGGAAGGGTTTAGTTGGGTTGGCAGTACGCCTGCGCTCATTGCGTTCGGTGCTGCCACGATATTTGAAATTCTGGTTAATTATATTCCCGCGGTCGGGTCGTTCATGAAATTAATTTCTACGCCTGTGGCGGCACTGGCGGGAATTTTGTTGACGGCATCATTCATCGGCGATATGAATCCGTTCCTCGAATGGGCGATCGCAATCATCGGAGGCGGCGGTGTAGCTACGGCATCACATGCGACTTTGACGGCGGTTAAAGGAGTGAGTGATACGGCTTTGATGGGCCCGGCTGTGTCAGTTGCTGAGGACATCACCGCTACAGTTGCTCCGGTTTTGATTTTCATCGTCCCCGTTTTGGCCATCGTTTTTCTATTGGTGATGGCGATCATTATTTTCCGCTTGTATAAACGTTTTTTGTACAAGAAGAGCCCGGCATGATTGTCTGGGTAAACAATACGCCCTTTTAAAAAGGAACGCAAAAAAGCCATCCGAGGATGGCTTTTTTTTTTTGCGTTCAATGTCAGCGTGGGATGGTCAGCACTTGGCCGACGCTAATGGAGTTGACGTTGGTGATATTGTTCGCTTTGGCGATGGCGGTGACGGTCGTGTTGTATTTTCTGGCGATGCTGTAAAGTGTATCCCCAGCTTTCACCGTGTACTTGACGGTCGTCACTGGCGGTGGTGCTTGTTTGACCGGGATGATCAAGATTTGGCCGACGCTGATGAGATTGATGTTGGTGATTTTATTGGCGGATGCGATTGCCGCTACGGTCGTATTGTATTTGCTCGCGATGCTATAAAGCGTATCCCCGGCTTTAACTGTGTATTTAACGGTCGTTGCCGGCGGTGGAGTGGTCCCTGGGATCACCAGCACCTGGCCAACACGGATCAAATTGTAATTGGTGATGTTGTTGGCTTTCGCAAGAGCGGCGACAGTGACATTATATTTATTGGCGATGCTGTAAAGTGTGTCCCCGGCTTTGACCGTGTAAGTCGTTCCACCAGTTGGGGGTAATTTCAAAAGCTCGGAAACAGTGACGAACTTATAGCCTTTCGCTTTCAATTTGCTGATCATGCCTGGCAACGCAATGGGAGTCCCGGGTGCGCCTGCTCCTGTGTGCATCAATACGATGGAGCCCGGCACGATATTGTTGACGACTTTATTGGTGATGTCAGTGGAAGATATGCCTTTCCAGTCGACGGTGTCGATATTCCACTGAATGGTGTGGGTATAGCCTGCATCACCAACACCTTTTAATACAGTAGCGTTATATGCGCCGAATGGTGCCCGAAAAATCGGTTTAGTGGATTTGCCGGTGACATTCTTGTAGGCGGTTTCTGTTTTTGCCAGTTCACTTTGCATGGCAGCGATGCTGATTTTCGTGAAGTCAGGATGCGAATAGGAATGGTTGCCGACTTGATGTCCTGCGTTCGCGATATTGCGGATCCAGCTTGGATGATGATTGATGCCGGTCCCTGTCACGAAGAAAGTAGCTTTGACGTTGTTGGTTTTCAGGATGTCGAGAATCTTATTGATATTCGTCCCGTCCGATCCGTCATCAAAGGTCAGTGCAACGACTTTGCTGGTCGTATTGCCTTTCGTGACGAACGTTGAGGAGGCTGCATCAGCCTGGCCGGTGAACGACAGCAGTGAAAAGAGCAATAACCCCGTAATCGCTAGCAACTTGCTCCATTTGGAAAACATTCTGCTCACCCCTTGTGTGATTTAGCCGACAGTCGGCTTATGTATAGGGCGAATTTGTATGAACGAAGGCTTAACCTTATGAAAAAATTCTTGTTTCACTGAATTTTATAGTCTTATTATATCACTTTCATCTATAAAAACTACCTTTATGTTTGAAAATTCAGTAAATAATATATAGGGCGTAAGAAATTTTTACTGGATAATGCATGCTTTTCGCCCGCTTTGATTTTCGGCTAAGTTGGCCCGGTGGAAAGCGCTCATGACTGAAAAAGTCCGGTGGCGGGTATGGAATAGCAAAAGATGGAACGGGAGGGTTATGTGCATGCAGTATATGAACGTACCGACCATTGAAGAGCGCAGTGAACAGCCATATGTCGGCATCACTGCCAGGATTTCGGAGCAAGTGAGGGAAGCGCCTGAACTCGCAGCTGAAGTGTTGGCGTGGTTAACAGCACACAACGAGCAGCCTGCTGGAATGCCGTTTATTCGTTTCTGGTGCCTGGATGACAATGAACAGCGGCTGATCGAAGTTGGCATCCCGACACAGAAGCTGCTGCCTGAAGATCGACGCATCGTTTCAGGGTATTTGCCTGGTGGGGATTATGCCCACGCAATTCACAACGGGCCGCCCGAACAGTTATGGTCATCAGCGGACAGGCTGATAGGCTGGCTGGAGAGGGAAGGGCTTTCGGCAGCACTGCGCTACGAAGGTGAGACAAAGATATGGGACGGGCATATGGCTTTTTTTGTGACCGACCCGGTTAAAAAGAAGACACAAGACGCCTGGGCGATTGAGTTATTTATTCTACTGCTCGCCGATCATGCCGCTTAAACAAAAGACGCCTCTCCTTTGCGGGATACTGCCGGCAAAAGCGAGGCGTCTTTTAAATTCAGCTGACGGCAAACATCGTTCAGCCGATTCAGAGAAAATCAATTCATTCCGCCCTATTTGCTGTGCGTATAAATGGTCGTTCGAGACCTCGACTTCCATGGAGATGCAGAATTGCCTATCGGATGATACGCATCTTGACAGGAGAGATTGCCTCAAGTTTGTAATGGCGATTGAAGATCCATATGCACCCTAATTGCGGAGGGGGATGAGTCGGGCTGGCAGCAAGACCTCCGCATCGCTCGGTGGATTGCCGCAGTGTTCAGCCGATTTCTCTCCCTTTCACTTTATAGAAAAAAAGGATTACCGATTTTTTAATCAATACAAATTCATTCGTTATGGTAATTATTGTGGAATCTGATGATTATTTATGTGTTGCCATATGGATTTTTTATCCAATTTAAAAATATTAATACGCAGAATGCTGTCTGGACTCAAATGCCGAGCTTTCATAAGCTGGATTCACCCGGGAATAAACAGGACGTCCAGAAGGAAAAGAAGATGGAAGATTTTACGGAAGTGGCAGAGCAGTACGCGCCGATGATCTCATCGATTATCCGCAAATTGAATATTTACACCGATTATGATGCATTTCGCCAGCTTGGGTTTATTGCGCTGTGGCAGGCTTGGGAAAAACATGATCCCGGCATTGGGCATTTTGCGCCGTTCGCCTACCGCAGCATCAATGGCGCCATGAAAGACGAATTGACAAAGCGCCAAAAAGGAGGCAAGAAGGTCAAGAATTCCGATTTATTCCTTGAAGAGGAAGAAGCGGTGGAGTGGGTGGCTGAAAAGTTGCCGGAGTGGCTGGATGCGGCTTTTTTGAGCACGAAAGAACGCCGGCTGCTCCAGGAGATGTATATAGACGGCTACAGCCTGACAGAATTGCAAAAACTCTATGGTGTCACTTTATCCGGCATGAAAAAGCGCAGGGAGCGGACCTTGGAGAAAATACGGGCGGCAATCCAACATCCATATAAAGCCCGTTAAAAATAGCTGGATGGGGAGGGGAAGTTATCGGTATAATAGTATTCTGAAACGGATACAGGAGGTGCACGCATGGAAGCGATGATGACCGGCATGATCAATAATATCTTCTTCATCATTTTTCCGATCATCCTCTATCAGATGTTCGCGACAGCCGGACAGCGAAACTTTTTCGTCAGCCACCGGATTACCATGACGATTCTGTTTTCCATCTCCATCATCCTGTGCATGGTATTTCCATACCAATTCCTTACGGAAGATTATATATTCGACCTCCGGCAAGTGCCGATGATTGTTGGCGCCTTGTACGGTGGCCCTGTGGTCAGTGCCGTGCTGTTCATCGTTTCGGCTGTCGGCCGCATTGCCATTGGCGGAGACGGCATGTATATCGCCATCCTGAACCAGTTTCTACTGGCAGCTGGCGTGCCTTTCCTTGGGCCGGTTTACCGGAAAGCCAACCGTTGGTGGAAAGCTGGGCTCGTTTTCTCCATTTCAATCGTGTCGCTGCTATTCAATTTATTTGCAGGCTACTTTTTCTTCGGGGATCCAATCCACAACCTGATCGGGATTTGGCTTATGCTCATGCTGAATCAAGGCGGCATTATCATATTGACCGCTTTGCTGATCGAGCATCTGCAAAAACAGGAGTATTTATATAATTCGCTCATGCGCCATGAGAAGATGGAGACGGTCAGCCATTTTGCGGCCGCCGTGTCGCATGAACTGCGCAACCCGCTGCAAAGTATAAAAGGTTTTGTCCAATTGCTTCAGGAGTATGAATATCCCCGGGCGAAACAGCTGGAGTTCCAGCAGACCATCCTCGAGGAGATCAAAGTCGCTGAGGATTTGATCGACGATTATTTGGTCTATGCAAAACCGGCCTACGGGGAATTGAAACGCATTGAGGTGGAGCCGGAACTATCCCATGTCATCAAGATCATGACACCTTACGCCAATGCCAGGAATGTCGAGATTCTTGTGCAGGCGGGCGACTCAGCCAGCCCGATTTTAGGGGATTCGCAAAAACTCCACCAGGCACTTGTGAACATCATCCGGAACGGGATCGAATCGATGTCTGATGGGGGACGGCTGGAGGTCGAACTTGAAACGTCTGCGCAATCGGTTTGTGTGCATATCAAAGACGAAGGGGTAGGCATGACAAAAGAACAGGTCAAGCGCCTCGGCGAACCTTATTTCTCCAATAAGTCGAAAGGGACAGGGCTTGGCCTCATGGTCACTTACAGCATACTCACCCAAATGGGCGGAGAGATCACCGTCGAATCGGAAGTCGGCAAAGGCACCAAATTCACATTGGAATTCCCGAAAATGCCGGCTGTATAAAAAAACTGCCTGAATAGCCGATTGACGGCTGTCCAGGCGGTTTTTCTATAGGTTTTGAAGTTTATGGAGAAACGGCAGGACCGCTTGTTCCTTCAGTTTCGCCTCAAACATGATATCGACTTCGTAGCCTTCGACCAGCTTCAGCAATTCGGAAAAATCCTCTTCTGAAATGAGGTCATGGTGGCGCAAGTCAGTAAAACCTTCACGGCCGGTGCTAATGTGGATTTTCGGCCGGCCATAACCTTCCCAAGTAGCGAAGACTTCCGAGAAATCAACCGGTTCCCCCTCGTTATTGCAATTATGGTGGTGGATATCGAAGCAAATCGGCACCTTGCACATGGCGTGCACATCGAGCACATCACGCAATGTGAAGGTTTTATCGTCATTTTCAAGCCTCAGCCGCTGCCGGATGCTAGCGGACAGCATCAAGTAGTTATCGGCGAAACGCCGTTTGGCGGTTTCTTTGTCGCCATATGCTCCGCCTGTATGCAGTATGATATCTGTACCCCCAAGCAATTGGATCAATTTATCGTGGTATTCAAGGTCTTCGATCGATTTCAGGACAACTTCGGGTTTTGGGGAATTCAAGACCGTGTATTGTCCGGGATGCACGGAAACCCGGATTCCATGTTCATCCACCAATCGGCGGATTTCGCTGGCTATCGCCAAAAAGTCTTCGTCTTCCCACCAACGCCAATCATTGATCGGATGGGTGGAGAGGGGGACGATGGAACTGGAGGCGCGGTAAAAAAAGATGCCTTGTTCCAGATTCCAGCGAATGACTTCTAAAGTTGTCTCCATATTTTGGATGGTTAATTCCTTGATTTTCCCGACGCCCTCTTTTTCAGCTGTTGCTAAGCGCAAGGTACGAAAAATCGTTTTAAGTTCGGTGTTCATGCATGCATATCCCAATCTCATCGTTTTCAGCTCCTCCCGCACAATATACCCGATTTAAGTAGAAAACACACGGAACTTGGGTATACTAATAATAAAGATGAGTGGAGGAGGAATTTCAATGACAGCAGAAATCACCAAAAATCCTACCGGCTACAATGCGACATTCGACAGATATTTTGAGCATTCCCCAGACCGAGTGTGGGCGATGCTGACAGACAACCACAAAATCCGCCGCTGGTTTTCAGGGCTCCAAATGGAAAAAGAAGGCCAATCGGGCCATCTGACATTGGAAATGGGGCGTGGGAAAAAGAAGGAATTACCGATTACCGATTATAAAGAAGGCGAGATTCTTGCATTTGAATGGGGTGACGACCATGTGCATTTTGAACTGAGCCCGGATGGCGAGGGGACGAGAGTGAAGATGATCGAGACCTTGCCGGACATTACTGGTCACACTCCTAAAGACGTTGCGGGATGGCATGTGGCGCTGGATATTATGGAAGCCATTTTAGATGGCCATGGAATCGAGCGCACTTCTGAATGGGAGCGCTGGTATCCTGAATACAAGCGCCTGTTCGAAAGCATGGGCGTCGATTTTGCATAGGAATTTGAATTTAACCCCAAGCGGATTGCCCGCTTGGGGTTTCTTGTGGATTTGTTTTATTGAATGTCATTTCAATGGTAAAGAGGCAAAAGTATATAATATTTCCTGGAACTCCATAAAATGCCTGGAGCCGGGCGTGCGCCTTGTTGCCCGCTATTTCAGGAAATCTGGAATTCGTATTTGCGGTCCTCACGAAACTCGCCGTTTTCGTAGCTTCGCTCAGCGAAAGTGACCAGCCCATCATGGCCGATGAGCAATACGGTGGCTGAGCGCGTTCCATAATCGGGCATTTTGATGAACATCGGAGATAAGGCACGCTCCAGATCCAAGCCGACGCCGGTTTGTGGGAGCAGATGGTCCGGCGCTTGCTCGGCATCCGCTAAAATTTCAAATAGGCGGTCGAGTTCCAGTTGTTCATTCACCGATACATAGGCCTCAAGTCTTTCTTTGCCGCGCTCGACTTTTGGCCAAGGCGTGTTCAGGAAATGATTGCTTAATCCATGGGTGCCAGGCGGAACTTTTACCGGTTCGCCGTGAATATTATTGTAATAATACAGCCCGTCCGCATCGCCTGCGATTAAATTGAATCCGGCATAATCCTTATCATTGATCGCCCGCAAATAATCTGCCGGCGAGATGTGGCCATCCAGAAATTGTGTGACCAGTTCACCGCGTGATTTAGCGCCCGCTGTCATATGGTCGGGGTCCCGGTAATTGGTCAGCGCAGCGAAACGCCCCGATTTATGGACGCCGAGCCAAGTGCCCATCTGGCTTAAATCACGGCCGGCAAGAATCCCGGGCGAATCTTTCCAGAAATGGGCAGGCGCTGCGGGGCGTCCATAAAATTCATCGCGATTTGCGGCAACGATTAATTTATAGCGGGGATGCTGCTGGAATTGCAAATTGATCAAACACATAATTGTCCCTCCTAGTTTACGGCTCAATTGTATAATGACTGCAAAAAATCAGTTTGCTTGCATGAAGATGCTTTTATTATAGCGGATGCGGTTGAGCTTGGCTTATGGAGTGCTTGGCAGTTGGGCAAACGGAACCAATCATTTGCCGGTGGCGATTGTGCCAATAGGAGTACCGCCAGGCAGAATGTTCCTGATGCCTGGAAAGTTTGATAAGATGTTAAAGAAGTTATAACAAGTCAGTGGCATTACGGGAAATTGGGGGATTGAAGATGGGGAGAAGGCCAGGACGATTGGCGTTGGAGCGTGTATTGCTTGAAGGGATAGAAGAGATGGTTTTCATTGTCAGGATTGAGGGGGATGAATGGATTTACGAGTTCATCAACGAAGCAGTCAAAGCCAATACGCAGATGGACGATTCTGCTGTCGGAAAGGCATTTCGTGAAGTGCACGAACCGGAAATTGCACGGCAGCTGATCCGATTTTATGACCAGGCCTTAACGGCAAGGACGAGCATTTTCTATGAAGATTCCTATTATGCCCCAAGCGGCGAACTGCGTTATTCAAAGTCGCGCTTGACGCCGATGTTTGACGAGACCGGCCGGTGCAGCCATATCATCAGCGTGGTCAATGATGTGACGGAGGAAAAACTGGCGAAGCATGCGCGGGAAGAAGCGCTCAGCCGCCTCGAAGAAAGCAATGCCAAATACCGTTCTTTGTTTGAAAGCAACGGCGATGCGGTATTCACTGTAACATTGGATGGGCAAATCAATGGGGGGAACCGGATGGCCAGGGCGCTTATCCAGCGGCCGATCAGTGAATTGGCTGGAAAGGATTTCTCGGGCCTGGTCGAGCAAAACGAACGTGGTAAATCGAAAGAAATCTTCGAAGAAGCGGCATCGGGTCTCTATAAAGACCATCGGCTAAGCCTGCAATCCAAGAGCGGGAAAGCGATCGGGTGTTTGGTGAAATTCATCCCGATCAGCGTCCAAGGCAAGGTCACGGGCTATTATATGATGGCGAAAAACATGACTGAGTTGGACAGGCTGGTCACCAAGTATTTGGAAAGCGAAAAGAATTTCCGGGTGATCGCCGAAAATGTTTACGATGTGGTGGTCTTGATGAACAAGCAAAAGGAATATTTATATATATCGCCATCGAGCCAGGAAATTTTCGGCATTGCATCCGAAGAAGCAGTTAAGCAGAAGCCGTTCTTTAACGTGCACCCAGACGATTTAGTGTTTGTGGATCAGCAGTTTCTGGAGGCAGTGCAAAAGGCAGCGCCATATTCCTTGCAGTTGCGCTTCGATCATCCGGAACGTGGATGGATTTGGGGGGAGATAAACGGGACGCCTGTCTACGATGAGAAAGGCGCATTCTCCCATATGGTCATGATTGTCCGTGATATTTCAGTGCAGAAGAAATACGAAGCCCAATTGGAATATTATGCATTCCATGATTCATTAACAGGGCTGCCGAATCGCCGCTATTTCCAGGAATACAGCCGCAACAAACTGGGAGAGCAGGAGAAAGCAGACGGAAAAATGGCCTTGGCTGTATTGGATCTCGATGATTTCAAACGCATCAATGATGAGTACGGACATGATTTCGGGGACATGGTTCTGGTGGAGTTTGCATTGCGCTTAGCTAAGCTGGAGGAGACGGGGTACATTCCCGCCAGGATGGGCGGAGATGAGTTCATCGTGATTCTGAAAGGCGTGGCCACTCATCCAGAAGCGCAAGCAGCTGCTGGAAAAATCCGTGAGGCGCTTACAGGAGATTGGACAATCAAAGGCAATCCCGTAGTGGTCAATTTTAGCTTGGGGACAGCTGTAGCTTCATCGGAAGAGGAAAGTGTTTCCTCCATTCTAAGGCGGGCAGACGAGGCGATGTATCAAGCAAAAGGAAACGAAACCGATGCAATTAAGATATTGCAGCCGTAAGCAGAAGCTTGCGGCTTTTTTTGATGCTTTTGGACCAAGGCGAATAAAATGGTGTATAAATCATAGTTCTAAATATATATTTGAATATTCGGAAATTAAAATGGTTTTCTTTTCCTGTGATAAATGATATGATTTTGTTAAATCAATAAACCTAGTTTATATACATAATATGGATTTAAAAATTTAAAAATAAATCTTTTGCCTTAGGTCTAATGGTTATTGCGGCTGTTTCGTGCCATATCCAACAAAAAAATGCGGAAAGTTATAGATATCTGATAATTCGGATAAAGAGGTGCTGTGCCATGAGTTATTCCAAGAGAAAGATAATCTCAGTCCTATTCTTTTTTCTCGTGTGCTGTATGGCGCTTGCGGCTGTCGGCATGAACACTTCAGCCGATTCCGGCAATCTGCTCCTGCTGGACGATACTCAGAAAGAAGTTGTTGCGGGCAGCCGGCTTTCTGTTCTGGAGGATGAATCAGGCAGTCTGAAAATTGAAGATATCCAACAGCCCCCTCATGTTTGGAATTTTATGCCTGCTGGTAATAATCCGGTAAATATCGGATTTAGCACATCAGTATATTGGTTAATGCTGGAAGTAGAAAACACGGCTCAAGCCGACAAGGAATGGCTTCTCGAACTGGGATCTTCGAGCGTCGATCAAGTGAGCCTTTATACAGGTGATGGCGAAGGAGGATTTACAGTTAATCGGAGCGGCCAGGAGGCAGATACGGAAATTATCCATAGGACGGCAGTCTTTCCGATAGCACCGCCCACAGGCGAGCCGACCGTTTACTGGATGCGCGTTGAATCTGCTGCGCCGATTCAATTGCCGGTTACCGTTTGGGATCGGGAGGCGTTTGAGAGCCAGACAAGGCAACAGGTCGCGTTTGTCGGTGTGCTTGGTGGGTTAGGCTTGATGTTTTTGTTCTATTATATTCACCGTTTCATCACGATCCGACAGCGCGCTTATTTGTTTTTCGTCATTTATGCCATCACGGCCTTTTTCCTCTTTTCCTCTGCAGCAGGATTGAGCTTGGACGTTATCTGGCCGGAGCTGGATTTATGGAATGGCTATAGCGTGTTTTTTATGGTCGGGCTGTCAGCGATGTCTGCGACGATGCTGACGGAAGGCTTATTGAATACAAAGCGCCATTTGCCTGAAACGGACCGGATGATCAAGGCACTGCTCGTATTCAATGCAGTGGTTTTGACTACTTTATTCATTTCGTTCGAGTGGGCCAGGCTGCTGCTGACGCTGGCTTTGGGTGCGACATTGGCTGTCAGCCTGTTAATAGCAGCCTATGGCATGAAAAGGGGAGTGGTCCATGCCCGTTATTATATGGTATCTTTACTCTTCTTTTTAGCCGCTGCGGTATTTGACGCACTCTATGTTTCAGGGGTTTTGCCAATCACCATGGCGGCACAAGGCTTGATTTTCTTCTTAGGGGTCTTCGCTGTCCTTTTCGCTGCATTGGCGCTAAGGGACAAAGAGAAAATCAGGGAACAAGAAAGGCTTCAGCGCGAACGCAGTTCCGCTGAACGGCAGCGCATTGAAATCGAGCGGCTTCGGCAAGTCAATGAGCGCAAAGATGAGTTGCTCGCCATCACTTCCCATAGTTTGCGCACGCCGCTATACGGCATGGTGGGAATAACGGAATCTCTTCGAGAATCCGCCTATAACAAAATGCCGCCTTCCGTTATCCAGCAATTGGAGACGATTTCTGAGAGCGGCAAAAAACTGGCACGGATGATCAATGAAACATTGGATTTTTCAGGTCCGAAACACCATATGCTGTCTTTGCATCTGGAGAAAGTGAAACTGCCGGCCGTTGCGGATGCCGTGATCCGGTTGTGCACACCATTGCTGAAATCAGGAGAGGTCAGCTTGAAGCACACGATTCCTGTTGATTTCCCCGAAGCGATTGCCGATTCGGAACGCGTGCGCCAAGTACTCTATAATCTTGTCGGGAATGCCGTGGAACATACTGATAGCGGAGAAATCATCATTTCTGCAAAAATTATCAAAAAACAAATCGCCATTACGGTCAAAGATACTGGGAGCGGAATGGAAGAACAGCAATTGGATCGTTTGTTTGAACCGATCGGCAACTCAACAACACCACATCTGGGCATAGGGATGGGGCTTAAAATCACCAAAAGGCTTGTGGAAATGCAAGGAGGATGGCTGAAAGCGGAATCGGTCCTTGGGGAAGGCTCGTCTTTTACATTTACGCTGCCACATTCGGAAGAAGGGGTAGAAGCGGAATCCGAACCGTCAACCGAAATTAAGGAACTGACTGCTTCGCAGCTGGCAAATTCCCTGATCAAGGAAAAGAACGTCAGAAAAGGGTTGCGCATTTTGGTCGTCGAGGCAGAAGAAGTCAACCGCCTGATGCTGATTCATCAGCTTAAAGGAGAAGGGTATAGGGCGGAAGGGGTCAGTTGCGGAGAAGAAGCGCTCGTGCATTTGGAGAACCGCCCGGCGGATTTGATCGTTCTCGATGACGAACTTCCGGATATGGCCGGAGATGAACTATGCTCTCGCATCCGGGTCAATGCCACCTTGACGGAATTGCCGATTTTGATGTTGTCCGACAAGGAAAGTGTCAGGGAAAAAACGAACGCGTTCAGTGCAGGGGCCAATGATTATTTAGTGAAACCCTGCGATGTTGAAGAATTCTTGATGAGGGTGGAAACACTCGCTACGCTTCGCAGCATGACACAGGAAATCACCAATTTGAATTTCTTCCTCGAGCGCAACGTTAAAGAGCGGACGATGGCTTTGGAGATCACCAATATGAACTTATTGACGGTGAATGACGAAATCCAGGAAGTCGAGAAATCCCGCAATGAGATGCTGTCGGCAATCTCGCATGAACTGGGCACGCCGATCACCTTGATCCACAGCTATATCCAGGCAGTGAAAGAGAGCTTGATCGAGGAAAACAATCCCCGTTATCTGGATATGATCCACAAAAAGCTCTTATTGCTTGAGCGCTTGACGGAAGACCTGGTCGAGCTGTCGAAATATAAATCGGGTAATATGACGCTGCGTTTCGGGGAACTGCCGCTTGATGAGTGGCTGGAGCGGATTGCGGCTTCCATGGAAGCAGATCTTGCACAAAGTGGCAGGCGCTTCCGTTTTGCGGGGCCTGGTGGAAACGAAATGCCATCGGATTGGCGGCTTATGTTAGACGTGGACCGCGTCGATCAAGTTTTTTCGAATTTGTTATGGAACGCGGTCAAGCATACATCGCCGGAAGAAGGGCGCATCACTTTATCGACGAGCATCTGTGCAAGCGCCCATGTGCTGGACGAATCGGAAGCGGATGGTGAGTTGATCATCCGGGTAGAAGATAATGGTTGCGGTATCAAAAAAGAGGCTTTGCCGCATATTTTCGACCGGTTTTTCAAGATTGATGAATCGATCCATTACAAAGGCAGCGGGCTTGGCCTTGCCATTGCCAAAGAAATCATCCAATCGCATAAAGGCGAAATTTGGGCGGAAAGCGAAGAAGGCGCAGGCAGTACATTCATCATTGCCCTGCCCTTGAGATACTAATAACCCATGGGAGGGACTTTTCATGAACAGTGCGACTGTATTGATTGTCGAAGACGAAGACGGCATCCGCGAATTGATGCGTTTGTTCCTGGTGAAGAAAGGCTATAAAATCATCGAGGCGGAAGACGGGTATGAAGCGATGGACGTGCTGTCAAAAGAAAATCCGGACCTGATTTTGCTGGATATCGAAATGCCCGGCATGAGCGGTTTGGAATTGTGCGAGAAAATCCGGATACGGACCAAGACGCCGATCCTTTTCGTCAGCTACAGGAAAGAACTTGCCTATAAAATCCAAGGGCTGGAAGTGGGCGGCGATGATTACATCACCAAGCCTTTCGATTTCACTGAATTGGAAGCGCGCGTCAAAGCGATCTTGCGCCGCAATGGCTGGAAAAGCGGGGAAGAGGACAAGCTGTCGATTTTGAAATTCGGCGACCTTCATATCCATGTCGATTCATGCGAACTGTATGTAAAGGGCAAGCCCGTGAAACTCTACCATAAAGAATTTCAATTATTGTTATTAATGGCACAGACGCCGAATCGCGTCTGGACAGCCGAGCAATTATACGATCAAGTATGGGGCTATTATTCGGAAGGCGATGTCCAAACCGTCAAGGTCCACATCAGCAACCTGCGCCGGAAAGTGGAGAAAGATCCAACAGCTCCGCGTTATATCCAGACCGTCCGGGGATTTGGATATAAGTTCACCAATTGAAGAGGGAAAAGCCGATCATATCGCCTAAGAGGCGAACGGATCGGCTTTTTTTATTTGCGACAAATCTTGTGAAGCTTTGTGCGCATAAGCATGACGAAAGCTCCATCATGAATTAATTTTTTAGATAAATAAAACTAGTAAAACTATTTAACTTTGTTTTAACCTGCTCTCTTTAGTATGGGTCTTAACCGATAGGAAGACAGATATCAAGGAGGAAAAGCAGATGATTGAGAACAAAATCAAGATGACGAATGAACCGCCTGTGAGTTTCGAACAGCAAACCGTCTTCAAGCAGAGCCGGGAAGCCCCGAGCACACAGCCTTCCATCACTGGGCTTGGCCTTTCGGAAAATGTAGCTGGATCGCTTGCGTATTTGCTCGGGTTTTTCTCGGGCTTCATCTTGTTGATGGTTGAGCGGGAAAATCGTTTCGTCCGTTACCACGCTTTCCAGTCCGTATACGTCTCGATTCTTTTTTTTACATTATTTACAGCAGCCAGCATGATGCCAATGACAGGATGGGTGGCCGAGGTGCTGTTGATGCCGATCGGCTTGGTATTATGGATCATCCTCATGTTAAACGCGCATAACGGAAAGGCGCTGCGTCTGTGGATCATCGGCCGCTTTGCAGAAAAACAGCTCCATTGAACAAGCAAAATCACCCCGTACATGGGGATATGAGGTGAAGACATGGAAAGTACATTCAATATGAAAGAGTTTTTCAAGAACCTGAAGAAACGCCTGCCGCTGATCATCGCGACTACGGTCGCTTTTGTCGCCATCGCGGCAGCTGTCAGTTATTTATGGATGAAGCCGGTCTATCAGGCATCGACTCAGATCCTCGTCAATAAAGCCCCGGCAAATGCACAGGAGTTCAGCATGCAGGATATCGATACGAACCTGCAATTGATCAGCACCTACAACGTCATCATCAAGAGCCCGGCGATATTGACAGAAGTCATCAACGAACTCGGGCTTAACGAAACGGTGCAATCATTGAATGAACGGATCGAAGTCTCAAGCATCGAGGATTCGCAAGTCGTGACGCTCGAAGTCGAAGACGGGTCAATGCAGCAGGCCGTGCTGATCGCCAATACGACCGCCAAAGTGTTTGAACAGGAAATCCGCAATTTGATGCGTGTCGACAACGTCAGCATACTTGCTCCTGCCACAATGCCTGCGAGCCCCGAGCCGGTTAAACCGGATCCGCTGTTCAATATGGCAGTTGGCGCGATTATCGGCTTCATGCTAGGAACTGGGCTTGCGATTGTTCTGGATCAATTGAACACAACGGTGCGCACCGAAGAGGATATCGATGAATTGCTTGGCTTGCAAGTACTCGGGGTGGTGAGCCCGGTAGGCGATTTGGACAGAACGGATAAACCATCGAAACATAATGACAGAATGGAGTTGGATGAGAATGTTGAATCAGACAGCGTCAAAACGGCCGCTCGCCCGAAAGTTGGTAGCACGTATTAAACCGAATTCGGTCATCAGTGAACAATACCGCACGATCCGCACGACCATCAATTTTTCCTTGCCTGGAAATGAAATGAAGACTTTATTGTTCACTTCCGCTTCGAAAGAAGAAGGCAAATCGACGACTTCAGCCAATATGGCCGTCGTCTTTGCGGAATCCGGAAAAAAAGTGCTGCTCGTCGATGCCGATATGCGCAAACCGACGCTGCACCATACATTTAACTTGAACAACCATATCGGGTTGTCGAATTTATTGGTCGGTAAGGGAGAGCTTGAGCAAAGTGTACGCGACAGCGGCATCCGCGGCCTGGAATTGCTGACCTCAGGGCAGATTCCGCACAATCCGGCAGAACTGTTGGATTCGCCGGTGCTGGATCGATTGCTCGTTGAGATGAAGGAACGATACGATTTGATCATCTTCGACTCGCCGCCGATCCTGTCTGTGACGGATTCCAAGATTCTGGCGAATAAATGCGACGGCACGGTGCTCGTCGTCAATACGGGAAAAACCGAAAAGCAAAGCGCAATCAAGGCGCGCGATAGCCTAGCAACATCCAAAGCCTATATCGTCGGCGTCGTGATGAATAATTACAAACTCAGCAAGGACCATTATTACAGCCATGAATACAATTAATAAGCGGCACCTGCGTGAGGTGAAGGAGCTAATGATATGACGATTACTAAACGCTATACTTCATTGTTCATAATCGACTCGCTGATCATCCTCTCAGCAACGTATCTCTGTTATTTGTTTTTGCTGCCGTTTGACAACATCATGTCAAACCAGCTGCTGCTGTTCATGACGGTCACGTTGTTCATCGCCCATCATTCCTTTGCCTGGCATTACGGGCTATATCGGAAAGTATGGGCGTACGCTTCCGTCCATGAGCTGAAGTCGATCGTCAAAGCGGTCACTTTGACGATGTTCGTGGCGACGGTCATGCAATACATCCAGACTGGTGGGGTGTTTGTCCGAATCCTGGCGCTGATATGGATGTTCCTCATTCTATTCCTCGGGGCATCGCGCTTTTCATTCCGTTTGTATCACGAGCGCGAGCCGCGTAAAGGTGAAGCCCAATTGAGCCGCACAATTGTTGTCGGAGCGGGTGAAGCCGGGCGCATGATTGTCCGGCAGATGAAGCAGAATCCGCAATGGGGAAGAAAGCCGATTCTTTTCATCGATGATGACCGCACGAAATGGGGGCTGGAGATTTTTGGATTAGGGGTCTCGGGGCCGATTTCAGAAATCCCTCGATTGGCTGCCGAGAATCAGATTGACCAGATCGTCATCGCCATGCCCTCGCTGTCCAAAAGGGAGATGGCGGAAGTCACGAAATTATGCATCGACACCGGGCTTAAAGTGCAGACCATTCCGAGAATCGAAGATCTGATGGTCGGCAAAGTCAAAGTCAGCGATATCCGGGACGTGAAAATCGAGGATCTTCTCGGCCGTGAAGAGGTTCGCCTGGATATGGAAGCGTTGACTGAAAAAATCGAAGGGAAGAGCATTATGGTCACCGGTGCCGGCGGGTCAATCGGTTCGGAGATATGCCGCCAGATCAGCGTCTTCAAACCGGCACGCCTCCTGTTGCTGGGCCATGGCGAAAACTCGATTTACACGATCGACCGTGAGCTGCGCGCAAGAGTGCCGAAAGAAATCGATATCGTCCCAATCATCGCCGATATCCAGGACCGAGAACGGATCTTTGAAATGGTCGGCAAATTCAAGCCCGACATTATTTATCACGCCGCTGCCCATAAGCACGTGCCATTAATGGAGGCGAATCCGCTTGAAGCGGTGAAAAACAATATTTTCGGCACAAAGAATGTGGCGGAAGCGGCAGATCGCCACGGGGTCGGCAACTTCGTCATGATCTCCACCGACAAAGCTGTCAATCCTCCCAACATCATGGGGGCTTCCAAGCGATTTGCGGAAATGATCGTCCAAAATTTAGCGATTTCTTCTGATACGACATTCGCCGCAGTGCGTTTCGGCAACGTCCTCGGTTCAAGGGGCAGTGTCGTGCCGCTATTCCGCGAACAAATCGCAAAAGGCGGCCCGGTCACCATTACCGACCCGAAAATGACCCGTTATTTCATGACGATTCCGGAAGCTTCACGGCTGGTAATCCAGGCCGGCATGCTCGCATCAGGGGGTGAAGTGTTCGTGCTGGACATGGGAGAACCGGTGAAAATCGTAGACTTGGCACGCAATATGATCCGCTTGTCCGGCTTCGAAGAGGATGAAATCCAAATCAACTATACCGGCATGCGGCCTGGCGAAAAACTCTATGAAGAGCTGCTCGATCCAAGTGAAATCCAATCGGAGAAAGTATTTGCGAAAATCCACATCGGAAAAGCCACCCCGATCAGTCAAGTGGAAATCAGCCGTGTATTGAAAAAGCTTCCCGAAATGGAAGAACAGGAAATCCGTGAGACTTTATTGAAGCTTGCGAATCGCCCGAAGGAAAGCAAAGAAAAGGAAACAGCCTTGAAAGAAGAATGGAAGGTCGAAGGGGGATTAGCCTGATTACAGTTTTTGCCTACAAGCGCAGGGGGGATGCAAAGTGAAGCTGCTATCAACGGAACTGTATGGGAATTCTCCTGTTTACCTCCAAAATCTGTTGCTCAGTTTTCGTGAATACGCCAATTCACGTAAAAGGTACGGCATGGGCTATTATCGCTTTCTTCATCAGCTTTCCGGCATGGATGAAAATGACCGGCAATCAGAAGAGAGGTACCAGGACCAGGAACTTCGCTCACTTCTCCACCATGCTGCTGAACATAGCGCATTTTACCAGGATATTTATGGAGGGGATTTAGCTGATATTCGGTTTGCCAGTGATTTGCGGCAGCTTCCGATTATCGAAGAAGAGCTTTTCAATGAACGGATCGATGACATCCGTACACCCCCAGTTCGGAAAAAAAGGGGAGAAGCTGAAATTTCAGGGTCAGGCCAATTGCCCCGCTTATGGCTAAGCAACTTGGATCTGCAAAAACAAACCGCAGCAGTAGACCATTTCAAGAAGCAGCACGGCGCAGTCAACCTGGATATGAAGCGGGCCACATTCCATCAGGGGGATTTTGTTCCCATCGGCCAAAAAGAAGGAGCGTTCTGGCGTGATATTTACTATCTCAATCAGCGCCTCTATTCAGCCCATCACTGCACGGAACCGTTCCTTTCGGCGGTGGTCCGGAATCTGAATGGGTTCCGTCCCGATTTCATCGATGGCTTGCCTGAAGCGATTTTGACGCTGGCCCGTTTCATCAACGATCATCGTCTTCTATTGGATTTTCAGGCTGTGGCCATTTTTGTGGAAACGGAGATCTTATCCGAAAGCGAACGGTTGGAGATCGAAAGCGCGTTCGGATGCTCCGCCCGCCGGTGGAGCATGAAAACCGAGCGTTCGCCATTTCTTTCTGAATGCTCTGCGGGGAATCTGCATTTCAATATGCGGACAGGTGTGATGGAGTTTACCGACAAAGGCGAAGTTCTTTTGACCCGCTTCCATACAAAAGGGACACCGCTGATCCGGCTGAAGATTCAAGAACAGTGGATGCCAGTGCATTGTCCCTGTCCATGCGGCAGTGCCCATCCGGTAGTCCGCAAGCCGTTTAAGCCAATATCCGGCTTTTTGCAATCGAGGAGCAGAGGAAAGGTGACCAGTTTGTATTTAGCGACGGTGCAGGGGAAATTCCAGCAAGCTGCGCCTTCGATGCAGTTTGTCCAGAACTCTCTGGATGCAATTGAAATATGGCTCAGAGGAACCGATGTCGTTTCTCCACAACTTGAACAAGACATTATCCAGGAAATGGCCGCTATATTCGGTGAAGACATGATTTTTAAGGTGAGAGGCTGCTCGAATAGCCCGGCGGAAAAAACCGGTCCTGCCGGCTTGATCATCAATAACCTGCAATTCCCGAGAACTTGCCGAAGTGATTACAGCACGGACTGACCGTGCCAAGAAAGTAGAGGAGGCTGTTATACATGAACATTCGACAGGATACAGGAACATCGGTTGTGCCCTTTCCGGTTCCGGTTAAAGAAACAGGTGATAGGATTTTTCTTTCTGCCCCACACATGACAGGGAATGAGCAGAAGTATATCAGCAAGGCGTTCGAGTCCAATTGGATCGCGCCGATGGGGGCGAATGTCAACCAGTTCGAAGCGGAAATGGCGGCGTATGCCACGACGCAGGCGGCGGCTGCTTTGTCTTCTGGGACTGCCGCGATCCATCTGGCTCTGCAACTATTGGGCATCGGTAAAGGAGACCGTGTTTTTTGTTCCAGTTTGACGTTTGTGGCGAGCGCCAACCCGATTCTCTATGCTGGGGCGGAACCAGTCTTTATCGATTCGGAAGAAGAAACATGGAATATGTCTCCCTGGGCGCTGCAAAAAGCATTCGCAGCCGCAGAACAAGAGGGCAAACTTCCCAAAGCGGTGATTATTGTACATATTTATGGACAAAGTGCCCGCATGGATGAACTCAGTGCCCTTTGCGATCATTACGGGGTGCCAATCATCGAAGATGCAGCGGAATCGCTCGGGTCCACTTATAAAGGCAAGAAAACCGGGAGTCTTGGGACATACGGTATTTATTCGTTTAACGGCAATAAGATCATCACGACGTCCGGAGGCGGCATGTTGGTATCGAACGACAAAAAAGGTGTGGCGCAAGCGAGGTTTCTCGCTTCCCAGGCGAAAGATGACGCGCCGTTCTATGAACACAGCCGTGTCGGCTATAATTACCGGATGAGCAATGTGCTCGCAGGTATCGGGCGTGCACAGCTCGAGGCGATCGAACTGCGCGTCTCGGCCCGCCGAGCTGTCTTCGGCCGCTATTTTTCCGCGCTCGGCACGCACGAAGCCGTAAAATTCCAGCCTGAACTTGAAGGCACCCGCTCGAACCGCTGGCTGACGGTCATGCTGCTTGACCCGGCTAGAACCGACCGGTCGCCTGAGGCTATCCGTGAATGGCTGGAATCACATAATATCGAATCGCGGCGTGTCTGGAAGCCGCTTCATCTGCAGCCTCTGTTTGCTGGCTGCAAATTCTACTCGCATAATCCGCATGGCAAGACGGCTGTCAGTGAAAAATTATTTGCAGAAGGGCTTTGCCTGCCTTCGGGATCTGACTTGCAACCGGAGCAGCAACAGCGCATCATCGGGCTGCTTGAAGAAATCTTAGCTTAAACGCCCTTAGACGGAGCCACATTTTGATGGTACGATTAGTACGAAATCAAAAGACGGTTCGCAAGGAGCAGATAAACGTGGGTAAAAACATGAAAAATCAGCGAATGGTCAGGCTGCTTCCAGGCCTGGCCCTTTGTTTGTTGGTTATATGGGCAGGAATTTACGGAGCGGATGTGATTGGTGCGGCACTCGGAGCGGCCGGGTTCTTGCCCGAAGGCGGCAAAAGCCCGGTGTCGGGAATCTTTGTAGCAATCTTGGTCGGCATCATTATCCGCAACACAATAGGCTTGCCGGAGATCTTCATTAGCGGTGTCGGTTTTGCGGTCAAATACGCATTGCGCATTGGCATCATCCTGCTCGGTTTGCGCTTGAGCTTGACGGAAGCCTTGACGCTCGGCGCATGGGGCATGCCGCTCATCGTGGCTTGCATCAGCCTCGGCATCGGCGTCACCTTGTACTTCACGAAACTTCTTGGCCAGTCCAACCGGCTCGGCGCCTTGATCGCCAATGGGACGGGCATATGCGGCGTGACGGCGATCATGGCGACGGCCCCGGTGATCCGCGCAAAAGAAAACGAAATTTCGTATGCTATTGCCAATATCACGGTTTTCGGGCTGGCGGGCATGTTGTTCTATCCATACCTCGCCCATTTCTTTTTTGCAGATGAGCCGATTAAAGCCGGCCTGTTCCTTGGCACCGCTATACATGACACAGCGCAAGTAACTGGCGCTGCTTTGATGTATGAGCAAATGTACGGCTCGACACTTGCGCTTGACGTGGCGACCATCACGAAATTGACACGCAATCTGTTCATCATCGCCGTGATTCCGCTTATCGCGTATTTGTTCTTCCGGAGCGAAGGGCAGGACGGGGGCACAATGCCGAAATGGTATAAACTGTTTCCGTTCTTCATTTTGGGGTTTCTTCTGCTGTCGCTTCTCCGCACGGTCGGTGATGCGACACTCGCTTCAGGCGGCCAGGCTTTCGGCGTGTTCGGCGCGTCAGGCTGGGAAGAGTTCTACAGCTTTTGGAGTTCCTTCGGTTCGACGTATATGCTCGGCCTTGCCATGGCAGGCGTCGGGTTATCGACCAATTTGAAAATATTCCGGGGGATGGGGTTGAAGCCGTTTTACATCGGCTTGATTGCAGCTGTTTCTGTCGGAGCGGTCAGTTTATTGCTCATTTCGCTATTCGGCGATTTGGTGCAACTGGCGTATTGAATGGAAAAAACCTGCGTGCCGTTTAACGGCATGCAGGTTTTTTTATGGACCCTGAAACCTGTTTTCACTAAGCTTGCTGAGGGTATGGAAAAGCAACAGCGTTTAAAGGAGGAGAAGAGAATGAATATAGAAGCCGAACGCGATCTTCTGAAAGACGAATATGGCAATTATTATGTCGTCTCCTATGCGACGAAAGATTCCTTGACTGTGGTGAATGCCGCTTTGTATCATGCGTTCAATCAAGAGCTGACAGACGATTTTGTGGCAGAAGTGAAACGTAAATATCCAAAAGGCGTAGCCGTCGGCGTCTATTTTGCCGATCTTGTGCATGAACAGATTGAAAAACTCGAAGACCCGGAATTTCGGGGACATATTTATGATTTGAACGAAGTGCGGAAAGAATACGATATCCACCTGAAACCGATTTACCATAATTCGCTCCATCTTTGACCGAGTTGGAACAAAAATACCTTTTTTCGTTTATTAATAACTGAATATTCGGTAAAATTAATATGGTAAGCACTTATTTATAAAAGGAGGAGAGTTGATGAATTATCGCTTTGGTTTGGGAGGGCTGGCACTTGTTCTTGCAGTAGCTGGCTGTGGAACGCAAGAAATGGCAACGGAGGAACCTGCAGAAGAAGCAGTGCAGGAAGAGGCTGTTGAAGAAGAGGTATCGGAAGAAACGCCAGCGGAAACCACCAGCGGAGATAGCCATGATAGCGAAGAGGCCGCTGTCGATCCATATGATTACTTCCTTGAAGATGGGTCTACTGCTAGATTTGAGGGATATGGCAATGAATTTGCCGAGTTTACGCTGAAAACCGATTATATGGAAGCGAATCATGTCGCAACTTATGAAGACAACGGCGGAACTGTCGTTCTTAAAGTTTTCCGCTTGCATGATGACCGCATCGAGCTCGTTAAGCAGGAAGGGGAGTTCTACGATGAATACACGGCCAGCTTTGAAGAATTGGAAGCCTTGGAGGTGATTTCGACCTATCTGGAATTCCCGATCGAAGAAGGCCAGGAAATCGGTGATGCGACGGTTGTCGAAACAGGCGCCACTTTAGAGACGCCATACCAAAATTTCGATAACGTATTCATGCTCGAAACGATTGAAGAAGAAGATGGTTCAGTCTATCGTAATTATTTCGTCGAAGGCTATGGTGAAATAAAACGTGAATTCCGTGGAAGTGTCGATGATCCCGATGAGATGGCGATCACATCCACACTCGCATCCATCAAACTTGCTGAAACCAGGAAGTGAACAAATGAATTTGCTGGAAAGCCCGCTCAAGCAGCGGGCTTTTTCGGCTGTATAGGGGCTGTTTAATTATTTTTTAAAAAATTGAGGATTAGTGTGGACCATATCGCGATTATCAGCGCGGGTTACCGGGGAAAATATTCGGTGTCAACAACGAGGCTACGGAAATAAGGTATGGGACTTCACTCTTTCTCTATCAGCCTAAAGTCTGAAATTAATCAGAATTGCAAGAAAAGTCTTTCAATTAAGCGAGGAGGCGATATAATAAACAATTATAATCAAAAGGGAGATGAGGCAAATGACCGATTTGAAAAACGATTCGCTGAACTTGCATAAAAGGCATCAAGGGAAATTGGAGATTCGTTCAAAAGTGGCTGTGGAAAACGAAAGGGATTTGAGCCTCGCCTATTCTCCTGGCGTAGCGGCACCGTGCCGTGAAATTCATGCCGATCCAAGCAAAGTGCATGACTACACGATGAAAGGCAATACGGTCGCGGTCATTACGGACGGCACCGCTGTGCTCGGGCTCGGCAATATCGGCCCGCAAGCAGCGCTTCCGGTCATGGAAGGGAAGGCTTTATTGTTCAAGGAATTTGCCGGTGTGGATGCATTCCCGGTCTGCCTCGATACGACGGATGCTGAAGAAATCATCCGGACCGTCAAATTGCTCGAACCGGGATTTGGCGGCGTTAATTTGGAGGACATTGCCGCCCCGACTTGCTTCATCGTGGAACAGCGTTTGAAACAGGAAATGAACATTCCCGTATTCCACGACGACCAGCACGGCACTGCGATTGTCACGCTGGCCGGCCTCATCAATTCCTTGAAGCTCGTTGAAAAGGAAGTGGAAGATGTGAAAGTGGTCGTCAACGGCGCTGGTGCAGCGGGCATCGCCATTGTCAAATTGCTGGCGAAATTCGGGTTCGGCCATATTGTCATGTGCGACACGAAAGGCGCGATTTATAATGGCCGCCCGAATGGCATGAACCCGTTCAAGGCGGAAGTGGCGGAAATGAGCAATTACCAGATGGAACAAGGGCATTTGGCGGATGTCATCGCCGGTGCCGACGTCTTTGTCGGCGTGTCGGCAGAAGGCGCATTGACGGAAAGCATGGTGCGTTCGATGAATGAAGATCCGGTCATCTTTGCGATGGCGAACCCGAATCCTGAAATCTTGCCGCAAGCCGCGAAATCGGCCGGTGCCCGGGTCATCGGGACAGGGCGTTCCGATTTCGCCAACCAGGTCAATAACGTATTGGCATTCCCTGGATTGTTCCGGGGCGCACTCGATGTACAGGCGAGCGACATTAACGACGCGATGAAAATCGCGGCAGTTGAAGCAATTGCCGCCTTGATCGCCACCCATGAACTTCACGAGGATTATGTGATACCGAAGCCGTTCGACCCGCGCGTTGCACAGGCGGTCGCTGAAGCAGTCGCTAGGGCTGCCGAAGAAACGGGCGTTGCCAAAGTATCGCTCAAAGAGCCTGCCCAGCAGATTGTCTTATAATAAATAGAAGAAAGCCTGAATTCCCCTCCCCCTGGAATTCAGGCTTTCTTAGGTTTCGTGGCTGCAGGATGAAAAGGCATAAAAAAAAGACTGTCCGGCTTCGTCAGTTAGATGACGAGGGGGACAGTCTTTTTTAATGAGCACAATCAATCAGCGACGCTGAGTCCTTTGGCGATGGCAATTTTTTCGAGCGCCTGGCTGAAGTCGTTGATTAAGTCATCGGGATGCTCGAGCCCTGCAGAGAAACGCAGAAGCCCATCGGTGATGCCGCGTTTTTCACGTTCAGCGGGGGGCATGGCCGCATGGGACATGGTAGCCGGATAGGACAGGATCGATTCGACGGCGCCAAGGCTGACAGCAAATACCGGGATCTCCAAAGTATCCACAAGAATGCGGGCTGCGTCTTTATCCGCCAGGCGGAACGACAGCACACAGCCTGCATGGCTTGCCTGGCGGCTATGGATTGGGTTTCCGGGATGGAACGAAAAGCCCGGATAATAGACTTCCTCGACAAGCGGATGCCTATGCAAATATTCCGCAATGCGTGCGGTCGTCTCGCCGGATTGTTTCGTGCGGGCGCCGAGCGTTTTGATGCCTTGAATCAATGTATAAGAGTCCTGTGCGCCGAGCACAGAGCCGAATGTGTTTTGGATGAAGGCCAATTGTTCCCCGAGGCCGGCATCTTTTGTCACCGCCAGCCCAGCTGTGATATCGCTATGGCCAGACAGGAACTTCGTCGCGCTGTGAAGCACGATATCCGCGCCGAGTTCAAGCGGATTCTGGTAAAGCGGTGTCATGAACGTGTTATCGACAAACGTCATCGCGTCATTCGCCTTTGCCAGTTTGGCGGCCATTTCGATATCGGTGATTTTCATGACGGGATTGGAAGGGGTTTCGATGTAAACCACTTTCGTATTCGGCAGGAAAGCCGCGGCCACTTCGCCAAGGTCGGTCATGTCGACGAATGTGTAATCGACTTTGAATTTTTCCAGCACTTCCGTGATGAAGCGGTAAGTGCCGCCGTACACGTCTTCTGAAACGAGCACATGGTCGCCGGCTTTCAACAGCATGAATGCCGATGAAATGGCCGCCATGCCGGAAGAAAAGGCCAAGCCCCGTGCGCCGCCTTCAAGTTTGGCGATCGTTTCCTCAAGTGATTTGCGCGTCGGGTTGCCGGAGCGGCTGTAATCAAATGGGCCGAACGAATCGATGCTTTCCTGGTGGAAAGTCGATGATAAATAAATCGGCACATTGACTGCGCCTGTTAATGGATCGATGCCTGCGGAATGGATCAATTTCGTCTCGCGTCGTTCACTCATGGGAAACGACCTCCTTTTCCAGTTTGGCCAGGGCTTGCGATAAATCAGCAATCAAATCTTCTGCCTGCTCTACGCCTACCGAGAAGCGGAGCAGGCGGTTACAGACGCCGCGCGCCGTGCGTTCCGCGACCGGCATATCGGCATGGGTCTGCGTCGCAGGATAGGTGATGAAACTTTCCACACCGCCGAGGCTTTCGGCGAACGTGATGAGCGATAGGCTCTCGAGGAATTCCCCGATCCATTGTTCTTCACGCAGGCGGAACGACAGCATGCCGCCTTTTCCCGGATACAGCACGTCTGTCACGGTCTCTTGCGTTTCAAGGAAGCGGGCGAGTTCCTTGGCATTCGCTTCGTGCTGGCGCATGCGAAGCGGCAAAGTTTTCAAGCCGCGGATCAACAGCCAGGAATCGAGCGGCGACAGCACAGCGCCAGCCGAGTTGTGGGCGTTGAAAAGCTCTTCGCATAAAGTCTTGCCTTTTGCGGCGACAAGCCCGGCAAGTACATCGTTATGGCCGCCGATGTATTTGGTTGCGCTGTGCAGCACGATATCAGCGCCGATTGCGAGCGGCTGCTGCAAGAAAGGCGTCAGGAAGGTGTTGTCGACAATCAACAGCAAATTATGGCGCTTCGCCAGTTGGGCGTATATTTCCAAATCGATCTCCTGCATCAGCGGGTTGGTCGGCGTTTCGATGAAAATCGCTTTCGTATTGGCATTGATTTTCGCTTCAACCGTCTTTGGATCGATGAAGGAATCGTATACGGGACGGATATGGTATTTTTCTTCATATTGTTCCAGCAATCGGTATGTGCCCCCGTAAATATCCTCAGGAAGCAAAATTTCATCGTTCGGGCGGAACAGAGAGAGGACCAATTGGATCGCGGCCATGCCGGAGCTGCACGCAAATCCTGCATCGCCGCCTTCTAAGTTTGCGATTCCTTCTTCAAGCAGCTGGCGTGTCGGATTTTTTGTCCGCGTATAGTCGTAGCCCGTGGATTTGCCAAGGCCTTCGTGTTCATAGGCGGTAGAAAGGTAAATCGGGGGATTGACCGCCCCGGTCCGTTCGTCGCTGCGATTGCCCAGCTGCACCAGGCGCGTTTCTAAACTATGTTGTGTCATGATCCTCATCCTTTCAAAATCAAAAAGCAGGGGCGTTCTTCTATGATAAGAAGAAAGCCCCTGCTGTATATGCCATCTCCTCATCTACTAGGCTACGCCTATTGGAATTAGCACCGTGACAAACTCGTCCGGTTGCTGAGACTTCACAGGGCCAAATCCCTCCATCTCTCTAGATAAGAATCATTTTATATAGTTGTGGTTGGTTGATGTTTTCCATCATACGGCAATCGCTTAAGAAATACAAGCGGAATATTGAAAATACTCTTGCGATTCCAGAAAAGGCGCTCACTTTTATTTCGGAGGCTGAAATGGTATGCTGAGGTATACTTTTATCATGCCTGGCCGCCGCAAGGCCAGTTGCAAAGGGGTTCTGAAATTATGTACATCGTCACATCGACCGTCAGTGTACCGGTAGACAAAGTGCAAGACGTCATAGAAATATACCGAAAACGTTCACGGCGCGTGGACCAGGCGGAAGGCTTCACTTCATTCCGGTTGATCCAGAACACGAAAAAGCGCCACGAACTGACCGTCCACCTGGAATGGCAGTCCAAACAGGCATACATGAACTGGGTCAAGAGCCAGGAGTTCAAGGAAATCCATGACCTGGAGAAGAACTACCCAGACCAGGAACTCGCGGGAATCGTCCCGAAAGTCCATCAATACGAAGTGGTGGCCGAATGAACCTGGAGCAGAAACAGCAAATCGCAACCGACACGGCAGACGGCATTTACGAAGCGTACCCGAATTTATGGGAGCGTTTCGGCGATAGGGGATATGAACATACCGTCAAGGACAATCATCATCACTTGGATTATCTCGAAACGGCTTGGGAGCTGCAGAGCGAACAATCCTTTCTCGATTATGCCATCTGGCTCGAGACGGTGCTCGTAAGCCGCAACGTGGAAACTGCGCTCATCATCGATAATTTCAGGCGGCTTATCGAAATCGTGCCGCGCTATACGGAAACAACGCAAGGAGATTTCATGCGGGGCTGCCTCGATCGCGCAGTCCGGTTATTGGAGCTCCCTCCACATAAAAGGAGCTGATCAAATGAACGAGTCAACACAGCTTTCGGATCTTTTTCTCCAAGGGGAGGAAGAGGAAGCTTTGAAATACGTCCAGGATTTCCTGGAAAGCCATTCACATGAACAGCTTTACGGCGAACTCTTGACGCCGGCGATGTACCGCATCGGCGAATTATGGGAACAAAATGAGATTTCGGTGGCAGAAGAGCATTTGGCAACCGCCGTTTGCGATTTTGTCTTGTCCGCTACGGAACTACGCAATAAAGATAAGGATGGCCGCAAAAAAGCGATGATCTTTGGCCCAGAAGGCGAAGAGCATTACATCGGGCTCAAGATGGTCGCGGCCATGTTCCGTGATGAAGGTTATGATGTCCGCTATATGGGGCCGAATTTGCCGCTCGATTCAGCTCTCGAATTGGCTGGTGACTGGCAGCCGGATGTTGTTGCCCTGTCAGGGGCCCTTGCACACCGCTTGCCGGTGTTAAAAACCTACGCGGAAGCATTCTCTAAGGTGGACTCAAATCCAGCCGTTCTCATTGGTGGCAGGGCCGTCACTTTGTCGAGCTTTGCGGATTTGCATGTAAAAGGAGCGGTGGTCGTTCGGGAACTCGGTGCGCTCAGGGAATGGATCCGCACGGGAAAGGGGCCGAACGATGACACGCTCTCCACTGGCTGAATGGCCGCTTCCGGCTTTTCAATTGAACAATAGCTTTGCGGTCGTCGACCAATCCCTGGAGGCCGAACAGCTCTTCGGCAAACCGGAAACCTTTTTTGAATTGCTTGATGAAGGCAGCAGGCCGAAAGCGGAACGCTTGTTGAAACAACGCGACGGCAAAAAACCTGTCGAATTGAATTTCATCACAGCGGCGGGCTTTTTTTTGGCAGATGTCCACTACCGCTGGGACAGCGATTTTTTGCTGAATCTCGTGTTGGTGCCAAAAGATGAACAAATGGCTGCCAGCATGGCGCAGTTAATTCGCTTGAGGGGCCGCTTGAAAGAAACAGATTACGAATTGCTCAAGGAAAAAGAACGGTCGGATGCTCTGCTGGAGAAAGTGCGCGAACTTTCCGCCCCGTGCATCGCAATCGGCGGAGCCTATGTGCTCATTCCCTTGTTCGGCAATTTGGATGCGAAAAAAGTTGAAGCGATTCGCCCGTTTATTGTCACGCGCATCTATGAATATGAGGCCGAGACGGTTGTCGTCGATTTGACGGCAATGGGAACGGTGACGCAAGAAGGCGTCAGTTACTTGGAATCGCTCGTGCAAACCTTGGGGGTCATGGGAATCGATGCGGTCATTACCGGGGTGAAACCAGAACATGCCCAAAAATTGCATCTGTTGAGACGGGAGATGAATTTGCGTTTCGAAGCTTCATTGGAATCCGTTTTGAGTGCAGCTGCTGAAAAAATTGACGAAACCGGCTCATGAGGCCGGTTTTTCTGCGTTTTTAAAGGTTTTCAAGAAAGGATTTTCAGCTGGAATTCGGGAATACCAATATGGAAAAAGCTTTTGAAAAGCTGGAGTGGAGGTGGGGGCAATGGGATCTTCACATGATCATTCGCATAGCCGCAATAAAAAAACATTGTTAGTCGCCTTTCTGATCATCACAAGCTTCATGGTCGTAGAAGCGGTAGGTGGGTACTTGACAAACAGCCTTGCGCTGCTCGCGGATGCCGGCCATATGCTCAGCGATTCCATTTCATTAGGCGTCGGCTACCTGGCGTTTACCATCGGTGAAAAAGCGGCTGACCAAATGAAGACGTATGGCTATAAACGTTTTGAAATTTTAGCGGCGGTCTTTAATGGCGTGACGCTCGTCTTGATTTCGCTATATATTTTCTATGAAGCTTATCACCGGTTTTCCGATCCACCGGAAATTGCGACTTCGGGGATGCTGGCCATTGCGGTCATCGGCTTGCTCGTCAATATCCTTGTTGCATGGATTTTGATGCGCGGCGGCGATACAAAAGAAAACTTGAACCTTCGTGCAGCTTTTTTGCATGTCTTAAGTGATTTGCTTGGATCGGTCGGCGCGATCACGGCAGCCCTGTTGATCATTTTTTTCAGCTGGGCATGGGCAGATCCACTGGCGAGTGTGGTGGTCGCCGTCCTCGTTTTAATCAGCGGTTGGCGTGTAACCAAGGAAGCGCTGCATGTCTTAATGGAAGGCACGCCGAAGAATGTCGACTTGGAGCAAGTGGCGCAGGCAATCGAAGCGCTGCCGGCCGTAAAAAGCATCCACGACCTTCACGTATGGAGCATCACGAGTGGAAAAAATGCCATGTCCGGACATGTGGTCATTAAAGAACATATCTCGTTTAAGGAAAGCCAGCAGGTGCTCAGGGACATTGAACATGCGCTTTTGGAGCTGAAAATCGGCCATGTGACCGTGCAGTTGGAAACCGAAGATCATCCTCACGACGACTCGATCCGCTGCCAAGAGCAAGAAGAGCCTGGGGCGGCAAGACACCATCATTGAATACAGGGTCAAATGGGCAGGAGCGGAATCGTTCCGCTCTTTTTTTATGGGAAACTTAAATAGCGCAAGCTACCACTTCAGAATCTTTACTTGAGTATATAAGCATATGCTGATATGCTGTATTTGCTATTAAAGAATTTAATTTAACGAAGCTTAGAAGCGGGGGGAATCATCCGATGGAAGTGAAAG
Source organism: Planococcus sp. SSTMD024 (assembly GCF_041320495.1). NCBI lineage: Bacteria > Bacillati > Bacillota > Bacilli > Caryophanales > Caryophanaceae > Planococcus > Planococcus sp. SSTMD024. The sequence continues at coordinate 1,091,004 of NZ_JBGGNS010000022.1, forward strand.
CGCATGAAATAGAAATCGACAAGGCGAGCATGGTGCTCAAGCTGTTAGGCGACAAGACGAGATTGTCGATGGTCAAATTGCTCGAAAAAAACGATTGCTGCGTCTGTGAATTCGTGGAGATCTTTGACATCAGCCAGTCGGCAATCAGCCAGCACTTGCGCAAGCTTCGGGATCTCGGGTTGGTAAAGGAAAAGCGCAAGGGGCAATGGATTTTCTATTCATTGAACCAAGACAGTGAATTGTACAGCATGCTTATGCAAGTCTTATCATTCATCCCGAGCCAGGATGAACGCATCGAGAAATTGGTGGAACAGGGGCTGCGCATTCGTTGTGAATAATTTCAGAATTGAAAGTTTGATACGGCGATATGGAGCAAAACTACTGCGCTTTCCTGCGGGCGAGCGCCGAGCCTCCTCAGAAGCTACGCTTCTTGTGGGGTCTCTGCTGTCTCGCTTTCCCGCGGGAGTCTCCGCAGTTTTGCTTCATGTCATAAAGTGTGGAAAAACTACTCAGATGCAGTATATAGAAAAATAAATTACGAAAAAGGGAGTTAATCAATATGACGAAAAAAACATTGTACTTTTTATGCACAGGCAATTCATGCCGCAGCCAAATAGCGGAAGGCTGGGGGAAAGAAATTTTGGGCGATGACTGGCAAGTATTGAGTGCCGGAATCGAAGCGCATGGCCTCAACCCGAACGCCGTAAAGGCAATGAATGAAGTGAATATCGATATTTCAGGACAAACGTCCGATGTGATTGACACCGATATCTTAAACAATGCGGATTTCGTCGTGACACTTTGCGGCGATGCGGCTGATAAATGCCCAATGACACCGCCTCATGTAAAACGCGACCACTGGGGCTTTACGGATCCGGCGAAGGCGCAGGGCACAGAAGAAGAGAACTGGAAAGTATTCCAGTCGGTACGCGATGACATCGAAGCGCGCATCCGCCATTTCGCGGCAACTGGTGAATAATTGAGGTTTCGTTAGGAGGAGATTGCGCGCTTGGCCTTGTTTTGGCCCACAGGATGCGTGCCATGCAGTCGGTGCGATAGGGCGTTGCGATATCGGCTGCCCGGTGAGGTCCCTCAGGAGTCAAGGCCTTCCGCTTCACTCCAATAGTGGAGTGCCGAATTTTTCATATCTAGCTGCACGAAGTTTTAAATAGAGTGATCATATGTACGATGACTTTAGTCTTAGTTGATAAAACCAAACTACACAAGTTGAAGGAGAGTTAATGATGAAAAAGGTCGAAATTTTCGATCCGGCGATGTGTTGTTCGACGGGTGTTTGCGGCCCCGCTGTAGATCCGGAACTGACGCGCATTGCGTCGGCTGTGTATTCACTCGAGAAAAAGGGATTTGCAATTTCACGCCATAATTTGACGGACGACCCATCGGCGTTTGTGGAAAATAAAAAAGTCAATCAAGTGCTAGTTGAAAAAGGCCCGGACGCGTTGCCAGTTGTGCTGGTCAACGGAGAAGTCGCAAAGCTTGCCGAATACCCGACAACAGAAGAATTGGCAGAGTGGTTCGAGACCGCACCGTCCGAATTACATGAAAAGCCGCGTGTGCACGTGTCACTGAACATCAACAACTAAAGGAGCGTTCCTATGTATTCATTGTTCAATCCGAATCAAATGGCCGTCACCCCGTTTCTATTTTTCACCGGTAAAGGCGGTGTCGGGAAAACTTCGACTGCGTGTGCAACAGCTGTCGCCTTAGCTGATCAGGGCAAGAAGGTATTGCTCGTCAGCACCGATCCTGCTTCTAATTTGCAAGACGTGCTGGAAGTCCAACTGACAAATGATCCGAAATCAATTCCGTCTGTCCCGAATTTATCCGCCTGCAACATTGACCCCGAACAAGCGGCCAAAGCTTATAAAGAGAGTGTCGTCGGGCCTTACCGCGGCAAATTGCCGGAGGCGGTGCTCGCAACGATGGAAGAGCAATTATCCGGGGCTTGCACGGTCGAAATCGCGGCATTCGATGAGTTTTCGCATTTGTTGGCAGACGAGGAGATTCTCGCGCAATACGACCATGTGCTGTTCGATACGGCACCGACCGGCCATACGCTGCGCCTTTTGCAATTGCCGACGGCTTGGAGCGGATTTTTGGAAGACAGCACACACGGCGCATCGTGCCTCGGCCCGCTTGATGGGCTTGAAGGCAAAAAGGCGCTGTACAAAAAAGCGGTGGATTCGCTGTCCGATGGCAACAAAACGACTTTGATCTTAGTGGCGCGCCCTGACAATTCCTCCTTGCTCGAGGCGGACCGTGCGTCATTTGAATTAAAAGAAATCGGCATCAAAAACCAATTGCTCATCGTCAATGGGCTGCTTCAGACGCATCAGCCGGAAGACGCGGTCTCGGCAGCATTCTACAAGCGGCAGCGTGCGGCGATTGAACAGACACCTGAAGCGTTGAAGCAAGTGATGGCTTATTCATTGCCATACGTTTCTTATTCGCTCACAGGCGTTGCAAACTTGCGCCATCTGTTCAGTTCATACGCGATCACTTCGTTCGAAACGGAAGAAGCGGGAGGTCCGCTCGACTTGCCCGGATTGAACAGCGTCATCGATGACTTTTCCGAACACAATACGCGCGTCATTTTCACGATGGGCAAAGGCGGCGTCGGCAAAACTTCCGTCGCATCCGCCATCGCAGTCGGCTTATCCGAGAAAGGCCATAAAGTCCATTTGACGACGACCGACCCAGCAGCTCACTTGGCGTATACGTTTGAAGGAAGCGGCATACGCGACAATTTGTCCATCAGCAGCATCAATCCTGACATCGAAGTGGCGCGTTATAAAGACGCTGTTATCGAACAGGCTGGCAGCGGAATGACCGAGGAAGAGCTCGCTTATTTGAAAGAAGACCTGGAGTCACCGTGCACCGAAGAAATCGCGTTGTTCCAAGCCTTCGCCAAAGTAGTGGAGAAATCCGAGAACGAAATCGTCGTCATCGATACCGCGCCGACCGGGCATACTTTATTGCTGCTCGATTCGACAGAAGCCTATCATAAGGAAATGAGCCGCTCGACCGGTGATGTGCCGGACAGTGTTAAAAACCTATTGCCCAGGCTGCGCAATCCAAAAGAAACAGGCGTCGTCATCGTCACCTTGGCGGAAGCGACGCCGGTGTTGGAAGCGGCGCGTCTCGAAGAAGACTTAAAGCGTGCCGGGATCGAGCCGAAATGGTGGGTCATTAACCAAAGCCTTTATGCTACAAATACAGCAGATGCTGTACTGAGGGGACGCGCGATCTCCGAGAAAAAGTGGATTCGCAAAGTCGATGAGGAACTGGCCGAGAAATGCGCCATCATTCCTTGGCTCGAAGAAGAGAAAATTGGATATGACCAGCTGAAAGAATTCATTTTATAATAATAGGGACATCAAATTAGTTTGGAAGGAATGAGGCAAACGATGAGTGAAGCATACCAGCAAATAGTGAAAGACCGCATTTTCATCGGCGGCGCAGCAGATGCGAAAACTGCCGTCAAAAACGAAGGCATCGACGTCGTCTTCGATTTGCGCGCAGAAGCAGGGAACAGCGATGAAAGCTATACACGCATCCACACGCCGATTGTCGATGATTCACTCGAGCAGCAGGATGAGTCGATCCAAGAAGCAGTGGACGGGGTCGTCACTGCTTATGAGGAAGGCAAGAAAATCTTTTTCCACTGCGCAGGCGGAAGCAATCGCACCGGTACGGTCGCGATCGGCACCTTGCTTGCATTAGGTGAAGCCAAGACGGTCGACGAAGCCGAACAGATGGCCATGAACGTCCGGCCAATCATCAGCGTGAAGCCGGAACTGAAAGAATCGCTGCACCGTATTTTTCCACAAGCCTAATCCATATTAGAGTGAAGAATAATTGAAAAGAATAGGAGAGATGAATCGTATGATGATTACCAATGAAGCTAAGAACTATATCCAGTCCATTCTGGAAGAACAGCAAACGGAAAACTTGCGTCTTTATGCAGTCGCTGGCTGCTGCGGCCCGCAAATCGGCCTATCGCTCGATGCACCGGAACAAACGGATGAACTCATCGATGTGAACGGCATCAGTGTAGCGGTCGCGCCGGACGCAAAAGAAATGGCAGAGGAGCTCGCTTTGGATTTTGACACGCAAGGCGAGCAAGGCGGCCTGGTCATGATTGGCGCGCCGACTGGCTGTTGAATAGATGAAAGAGCTCATTCGTGAGCTCTTTTTTTAGTGGATCCCGTTTACTTTGCTTCTGCGTTCGAGCAGGACATTATCGCGCCAGACGCCGTCCCGTTTTCCGATGCGTTCACGGACACCGACTTCACGGAATCCGTTTTTCTTATGAAGGCGGATGCTCGCTTCGTTTTCAGGGAAAACCTTGGCTTCCAAGGTCCAGAAGCCTTGTTGTTCCGAGGCTTGAATAAGGGCTTCCATGAGTTTTTGGCCAACGCCTTTGCCGAAATGAGCGGGATCGATATAGATGCTCACTTCCCCGACACCCGAGTAAACAGGGCGTTTCGATACAAGTGACAGCTTGCAAAAGCCAAGTATTTGCGTTTCTGCCTCAATAACCAACCGGCAATAACTTGTCTCGCTATCGCTCCAGAGTTCATAACTAGGCGCTTTGGTTTCGAAGGTAGCGAGCCCGCTGTCCATGCCCGCTTCATAGATTTGCTTGATTTCCGGCCAATCCGACTCCACCGCCGGCCTGATGATGTATTCCATATGCATCACTCCGATTCTTATAATTAGATTAAATATTAAAATAAATACTTGCAATTTGCAAGTTAATTTTATATGCTATCACTAGAGGTGTTGAAGATGGAAAACAAACGGGAACTTTTTCAAAGCATGGTTAAACGCTTTGGCTTATTAAATAAAAATTGCTGTACAGTTGACAATGTGGAAATCAGCTTGGTGCAAAGCCATATCCTTTATGAGATCGACCGCCGGGAATGGCCATCCATGCAACAAGTGGCAGATGCCCTTGCGACCGACCTGTCAACTTTCAGCCGGCAAGTGCAAAGCTTGATGAAGATAGGCTTGGTCACAAAAGTTCCGTCTTCTGCGGATAAACGGATCTCGGTGCTGGGCTTGACAGAAGAAGGAAAGAAAGTAGCGCTTGCCATCCAGAAAGACATGGAGGCACATCTCGAGGAAATCTTCTCGCATATGACTGAATTCGAACGGGATATGGTGCTGCAATCGATCAAGTTGCTGAACGAGGCGATGGCGAAATCCTCGGTCTGCTGTAAACCAATGTATTGAAGTCGAATAAATGCTTGCAATAATCAAGTTTTGGAAAATAAGGAGGCTAATACATGAACACTCAAACAACTTGTTGTTCAACCACTCCACAAACCATCCAACTCGAAAGAACGAAAAAGACAGCGCCGGACTTGCCGGTCGTGGTCCTCGGGGCAGGGCCAATCGGCTTGGCAGCTGCTGCCCATTTATCGCTGGCGGGTGAGAAGTTTCTGGTGCTTGAAGCGGGTGACCGAATCGGCCATCACGTGCTGCAATGGGGACATGTCCGTTTGTTCTCTCCTTGGCAATACAATATCGATAAAGCGGCGCGAGCCTTATTGGACCGCTCTGGCTGGAATGCGCCAGGGGAGGATAAATTGCCGACAGGAGCCGAGCTGGTGGAAGATTATTTGATGAAGCTGGCTGCTGTCCCCGAACTCGAGCCATTTATCCGCCTCAATGCCCGTGTAAGTGCCATCAGCCGAAAACATCAAGACAAGCTGAAGACGGCGAACCGAGAGCATCAAGCTTTCGTGATCTATGTAGAGACAGGCGGTGCGGAGACGGAGCGGATTGAAGCGAAAGCCGTCATCGATGCCACAGGCACTTGGGGCCAGCCGAATCCGCTTCAAGCGGATGGGGTTTGGACACAGAGCGAGCGCAGCCAGCAAGCGCATATCTTTTATGGAATCCCCGATATTCATGGCAAAGACCGGGAGCGTTATGCCGGAAAACACGCAGCGGTCATTGGCGGAGGGCATTCTGCCATCAACACCTTATTGGATCTTGCCGTACTTGAGGATGCTGGACATCAAGGGAAGATTTCCTGGATTCTGCGCAAACCGAAAATCGAGGATGTCTACGGCGGCGGAGCGGAGGATGCGCTAGAAGCGCGCGGTGAACTCGGAGCGCGTGTCCATGAATTGGTGGATTCCGGGCGTGTGAAAGTCTTTACGCCGTTTCGCATAGAGCAAGTTTCCGGAAAAGAAGGAAAACTATCCTTGACGGGTGAATGGCAAGGAAAAAGCCATTCGATCGAAGGAATCGATGAAATCATCGTCAATACGGGCAGCCGTCCCGATTTTCATTTCTTGAAAGAACTTCGCTTGAAAATCGATGATGCCACCGAAAGCATTGAAGCACTCGCTTCGCTGATCGACCCGAACGTCCATAGCTGTGGAACGGTCCGGCCGCACGGCGAGAAGGAATTGCGGCAGCCAGAGGAAGGGTTTTACATTGCCGGCATGAAAAGCTACGGCCGTGCGCCAACATTCTTGCTGGCGACCGGTTATGAACAAGTCCGTTCCATCGTCTCTTATCTCACCGGCGATATTGCAGCTTCAGAAAAAGTGGAGCTGGAGTTGCCGGAAACGGGCGTTTGCAGTTCGGGTGTTTCCAAGAATGGCCAGCAGCCAACCGCAATCGGCAGCTGCTGCTAATGGGAGTGGATCGTGATGACAGTCAACCACGGAGGCCGCCTGCAGCCAGCGTATTTCAAGTCCTATCTTACGCTTGTCATGTCTTCGCACGGGTGCAGCCTGGACTGTGCCGCGGACTATATGGTAAACACATTTTTCCACAAGGATCTCGGGAGGTACGGACGCGATAGCCGCAACAGCTTTTTACAAGCAGTCGGTTCCCTGCGTAATTAACATGAACGCAATGAAATAAAACCAGTGCTGGGGGCATCTGCCTCCAGTGCCTTTTTTTTTAGAAAATCGCAAATGATGAAAAAAAGTCTGTTAATTAATGGGAATATTTATTAAAGTAAATACAGAGCTTAAATAGTAAGAAAGTTAGCATGGAAATTAATGACGATAGGATGGGAGCAAGAGAAATGGAAGTTTGGGATTTGTATGATGGGGAGCGGAACCCGCTCGGGAAAAAACATATTAGAGGAAATAAATTGCAGCCTGGTGAGTTCCACATTGTCGTCGAAGTGATTACGCTCAATGCAGATGGAAGGATCTTCATGACGCAAAGAGACCCGGCAAAAACGCTTCCGATGCTGTGGGAAACAACGGGTGGTTCTGTCATTGCGGGAGAAAACAGCTTGGCGGGGGCGCTTCGCGAGTTGGAAGAAGAAACCGGCTTGTTCGCAAGGCCAGGGGAATTGCAGTTTCTAGGGCAAATGAAAGGCGGCAATTATTTTCTGGACAGTTACGTCTGGAGGTGCAAGGAGCGCATCGATATGGATGCCTTGCAACTTCAGGCAGGAGAAGTGTGCGCCGCGCAGCTAGTCAATTGGATCGAGTTTCAGCAAATGAACCGCGAGCGCTTGATTGTCCCTTCCGTATACCAGCGGCTGGAACACTATTTCGAGAAATTGGCCTCTTTTTCGACTTATGCATGGGATGGGTCGTTCCGGTAAAGAAAAGCCATGAAAAGGAAGGATGATTAAAATGAGAACCATCACTTTGGCAAATGGCGAAACCGTCGAAGTCGAATGCTTGAGCTGTGCGTTGGTGAATGGCTTGATCGAACCCGAAGGCGGCGTGGTGGTAGAGACAGAGCATTTCCATGCCCATCAGGATGTGGCTTATCCAATCCCTGGCTTGATCATTCTCGCCTCGAAGCGCCATTTGAAAAGCCTGGATGAATTGACGGAAGAAGAACGTCTCGATTACATCGCGATCCTTTCGGAAATCCGCAAAGCACAGCGCGACATCCTTGGCATCGAGTCGGTCTATTATTTCTATAATGAAGACACGACACATCATTTCCATACGTGGATGGTGCCGCGCTATGAATGGATGTACGAGTTCGGGCGTTCCGTCGAATCACTGCGGCCAGTGCTTTTGCATGCGCGAACTGAAATGAACGATAAAACGAACCTAAGGAATGTCAGGCGGGCGATTGCAGCTTTGACGAAAGAACTGAAGCGATGAATAAAGTGAAAATCTTCGATGCCCATCTGCATATTATCGACCCCCGATTCCCGTTGACCGAAAATCAAGGCTATTTGCCGCCTGCATTCACCGTTTCTGATTATCTTCAATCCGTAAAAGGGTTTGAGGTGACCGGTGGGGTGATCGTGTCGGGATCGTTCCAAGGCTTTGACCAATCGTATTTACTCGATGCGCTCGAAACGCTCGGCGCCCGGTTTGCCGGCGTGACGCAATTGCCGGCGGACACATCGGATGAAGAAATCCTGGAGCTTCACAAAAAAGGCGTACGGGCTGTGCGGTTTAATGTGAAGCGCGGCGGTTCGGAAACCATCGAGCGGCTCGATCATTTCGCGAGGCGTGTCCATGATATCGCCGGATGGCACGCCGAGCTGTACATCGATTCAAACGATCTCGAGGAGCTGAAAGACACAATCAGCCAGTTGCCGTCGGTTTCCATCGATCATCTCGGTTTGTCAAAAGCGGGATTTCCAGATGTCTTGAAGCTAGTAGACCAAGGCGTGAAGGTGAAAGCGACCGGATTCGGCCGAATTGATTTTGATCCGTCTGACGCAGTCCGGGCCATCCATGAAATTGATCCGGAGGCGCTGTTGTTTGGCACCGACCTTCCGTCGACACGAGCAAAAACACCTTTCCGGGCAAGTGATGTGACAATTATCCAAGAAACTTTGGGCGGCACAGAAGCGGAAAAGGTGCTCTATCTGAATGCATTGAAATGGTATGGAATTGAATAAGGTCTATCTCGAGCGAGCAACCTGTCCATCCGGCAGGTTGCTGGCTTTTTTTGTGCAAAAAGCCCTTGTGCTTTACGTTAACGTCAATGCTAGACTGGAATTATCACAACAATCAGACAAAGTGAGGGGGCAGCAGATGAAGTCGATACGTGAAGCCGCAGAGGAATTCGGGGTGACCACGCGGACGATCCGTTATTACGAGGAACTGGGCATGCTCAAGCCCGAGCGGACGGGTTCCAATAAGCGGCTGTTTTCGAATGCCGAAATCGCGAAACTCAAGCTCATCGACCGGGGCAAGAAATACGGTTTCACATTGGAGGAAATCAAGGAAATGGTGTTGTTGTTCGATGCTGACCGCTCGGGCAGGAAACAGCTTGAACGCACGATCGAATACGGCCAGAAGCAAATACAGGAAATGGAGCGCCGCATCGAGGAGCTTGAAAAGACGAAACAGGAGATGGAGTCTTTGCTTGGGGAGTTTAACGAGAAATTATCGAAACTGAAGGGGATGGAAAAATGAATATTTCACAATTGCTGGAGCGTAATGCACGGAAATACCCGGAACAAGAGACGCTGGTCGGGATGGGGCAGCGCTTGACGTTCCAAGAAGTGGATAAGACTGTAAATAATTTGGCGCACGCGCTGTTGAAACGAGGCATCGGCAAAGGAGATAAAATCGTCCTGTTCATGCCGAATGTGCCGGAATTCGTGATGACGTATTTCGCTGCGCAACGCATCAATGCGGTGATCGTGCCGATCAGCGCAAAACTCGGGCCAAAAGAAATCGGCTATATCTTGGAACATTCGGATGCCAAAGCGCTTTTTGCCCACGAATTGATATTTGATGCCGTGATGGAGTCGGAAACAGACGGGTTGCTGACGGTTAAGACCGGGCAAGCAGTGCCAGGATGGGAAGCATTCGCTGATTTGGCAGCTGTAGAGGAAGCGGAAAAGCTAACTTCCGATGCACAGGACGACGAGCCGTCGACAATCCTGTATACATCCGGCACGACCGGCAAACCAAAAGGCGTCCTGTTCAGCCACCGCAATGTGCTGACGGTCGCGCAAATGATCTGCGTCGAAATGGAAATGAAGCCCGACAGCCGCCTGCTGCACATGATGCCGCTCAGCCATTCCGCACCGCTCCATCTGTTTTTGGTGGCCGGGATGATCGTCGGCGCAAAGCATGTGCTCGTCCCGACATTCACGCCGGACTTGTTGCTTGATACGGTCGAAGGGGAACGGACGACGCATTTCTTCGGAGCGCCGGTCGCTTATCTCATGACCGCCAAGCATCCGGATATCGCTAAGCGTGATTTGTCTTCGATGAAATGGTGGATTTACGGAAGCGCTCCGTTATCTGCGGGCGAAGTGAAATTCGTCCAGGAATCATTCCGCACGAATAATTTAGTCTGCGTGTACGGCTTGACAGAAGCAGGGCCGAGCGGAACCTTGATGACCGGTCCGGAACACGCAGAAAAAGCGGGAAGCATCGGGAAACGCGCCGCGCTCCATACTGAAATCCGAATTGTAAATCCAGACGGGCAGGACGTGGCTGCGGGTGAAGTCGGGGAGATCCTGCTGCGCGGCGAAGGCAATATGCTCGGCTATTACAAGAACGAGGAAGCGACGAAAGAAACCTTTATTGGCGATTGGCTGAAAACCGGCGACTTGGCGAAATTCGATGAGGACGGATTTATTTGGGTCGTCGACCGCAAGAAGGATTTGATTATATCAGGCGGCGTCAATATATATCCGAAAGAAATCGAGGAAGTGCTGCTGGAGCATCCGGACATCCACGAAACGGCGGTGATCGGCGTGCCGCACGCGGAATGGGGCGAAACCGTGAAAGCGTATTTCGCCGCCTCGCGTGAATTGAGCGCAGACGAAATCAAGTCGTTCGCCGAAAAGGAGCTGGCAGGCTATAAAGTGCCGAAGCTCATCGAACAAGTCGAAGCTTTGCCGCGCAACGCCTCCGGCAAGATCCTCAAGCAGCCGCTGCGGGAAGGAAGTGTTTAAATGGTCGTCTTAAAAGGTGCCGCACCAAGCGGCGAACGCAATTTCTATACAAATGACGAGACCTTGAAAAAGATTTTGGCACAGCAATTGCCGGAGGATTTTTTCCGCTATGCAGAACGCGAGCTGCAAGCATTCGGGAAGCTCGCTGCAGGCGACATCGATGAACGCGCGCGCCATACCGACCGGGAAGGTGCGCCGAAACTCGAGAAATACAACCGGCTCGGCGAAGACATTTCGCACGTATGGGTCAACGAAGGCTATAAAAAGACAGTCGATGAAACCTACAGGACCGGAATCGTCGGTTACATCCACAAAGAGATTCCGGAACTCGAAAGAAAAGGCAATTACGTCTACAGTTTTGCGCAAGGGTATTTACTAGCGCAATCGGAACCCGGCTTTTACTGCCCGGTCACTTTGACGATGGCGACGGCTTATCTGCTTGACCATTACGCAGATGAAGCGCTGAAAGAAAGGTTCCTTCCGCATGTCTGTGCGACGGGCGATACGGAACTGTTTGAAGGCGCGACCTTCCTGACCGAACGCCAAGGCGGTTCAGACGTCGGGGCGAATGTCGTGCAGGCGCTTGAAACCGATGATGGATACCGCTTGTATGGAGAAAAATATTTCGCGTCGAATGCCGGCATGGCGGGTGTCGCGATGGTGCTCGCCCGCAGGCAGGGAGCACCGGAAGGGTCGAAAGGGCTGACGTTGTTCGCGGTGCCGTGGAAAGTGGACGGCGAACTGAACGGCATCAGGATCCGCCGCTTGAAAGACAAGCTCGGCGTAAGGGCGGTGCCGTCGGGAGAAGTCGAATTCGACGGCGCTAAAGCATATGTCGTCGGTGATCCGAAAAGTGGCCTCAAGTACATGATGGAAGCGTTGAATTTATCGCGCATCTGTAACGCGGTCGCATCGATCGGCATTATGAAACGCGCGCTTGATGAAGCGGCGGAATACGCCGAGCGCCGCAATGCATTCGGCCAAAAGCTCACTGATTTCCCGATGGTGCAGGACAGCCTGATGAAGCTGCGCGCCAAGCAGGAGTTTGAAACGGCGGCGATTTTTGATTTAATCGGTTTGTATGACCGCGTCGCAGCGGGCAGCGCCGCACAAGAAGAACAAGTACTGAACCGCCTGCTCATCGCGATTTTGAAGAAAGAATCAGCGGAACAGGCGATCCATTTCTCTCACGAAGCGATCGAGATGCACGGCGGCAATGGCTATATCGAGGATTTCATAACACCGCGCCTATTGCGCGACGCACAAGTGCTCACCGTTTGGGAAGGTACGGCAAATATTCTTGGGCTCGAGCTGATCCGCCTCGTCAATAAATTATCAGCGCATGAAATATTCATCGACCATATCAAAGGGCGGCTGGCAAAGCTACAGGCGAGCGCTGATGTGGAATTGCTGAAAGAGAAAACCAAAGAGCTTGGTGAGGAGCTGACGGCGTTTGCCGGATTCGATGCCGCCCTGCAAAGCTTTGAAGCGAAGGGCCTGATGAAGAAAATGGCGCAGCTTTTCGAGAACACAGTCGCACTCGAATGGGCTCAAAAACATGGCGGCCTGTATGCGCCGCTATCTGAGGTTTTCACCGAACTGACATGGGACACGAGAACGAGGGGTGGGGAAATGAAAACCGTGAACTATTTTAAAGAAGTGATGGATAAGTAAAAAAAATCACCCGCTGCAATTTTTTGCAGCGGGGAATTTTATGCCGAATAAGCGCTCAGGCATATGATAAGCTTGATGCAGGAGTGGCATTAGCATAACAGCAGAACCTTTTCATTCAGGAAGCGTCCAGTTATTAACAAATTAAAAAAGGGGTGGGCGCATGGGTTTCTGGTATATGCTGTTGTTGTTCGTCGGCATTTGCTTGTTTTTTGCAGGGATCTTGCCGAAAAGAGGGTTTCCGCTCATCGTGAAAATCGGCTTGCTCGTGGGCGGTGCTCTATGCATTGGGTTTTCCTTATTCATGTTCTCGCCAGGCAGCGCGGAAATCATGGCGGATTTGCTTGGCTTATAAATGGAAATGGAGTGGTGTTAAGTGACAAAGATCTACATCATCCGGCATTGTGCCGCAACTGGACAGGAGCCCAAGGCAGCGCTTACGGAAACTGGCATGGCACAAGCTGTGGAATTAGGCGGTTTTTTAAGCGAGGCGGGAATCGAGCGAATCGTCTCGAGCCCCTATACGCGAGCCGTTCAATCGATCGCACCGTTAGCAGAAGCGTTGGCTGTAGAAATCGAAACCGACGAGCGTTTGAAAGAACGGGTCTTGAGTTCAGGAAATCTTACGGATTGGTTCGAGCGCTTGAAGAGCACATTCGATGACCACGATCTTGTGCTTGAAGGCGGCGAATCCAGCAGACAGGCGCTGGACCGTATTTCACAAGTCGTGGGTGAGCTTGAAAAAAGTGGCCAAACAGCAGCAATCGTTACCCACGGTAATATTATGGCCTTGCTTCTGTCGCGTTATGTGGAAGGCTTCGGGTTTGAAGGATGGCGTGCTTTAAGCAATCCGGATGTGTTTGTTTTAACTGATACGCTAGATGGGAAGAGCGGGGAACGATTGTGGAATGAGGACTCTCGATGATTCAAGCGGTGCTGTTTGATTTGGACGGGACCTTGCTCAATCGGGATGCTTCAGTCGTGTCGTTTATCGACGATCAATACGAACGGATGCATGGATCTCTCGGGCATATTCCAAAGGACGTGTATGCCGAGCGCTTTATTGAATTGGACAGGCGGGGCTATGTGTGGAAAGACCGGGTCTATGCTCAATTGATCCAGGAATTTGGAATCGAACAGACAACGATGGAAAATTTATTGGAAGATTATCTCGCCCATTTTCGCTTCCATTGCGTCCCTTTCGATGGGCTTCAAGCAATGCTGGAGAGCTTGAAACAACAAGGCATGAAACTAGGAATCATTTCAAATGGCAAGGGCAAATTCCAGATGGATAATATTAAAGCCTTGGGAATCGAGAAGTGCTTTGATGCAATCTTGATTTCCGAAAGCGAGAATTTAAGAAAGCCGAATCCGCGGATTTTCGATAGAGCGATGGCCCGGTTGAATGTCCTGCCGCCCCAAAGTTTGTTCGTCGGCGATCATCCAACATCGGATGTGGAGGCAGCTAAAAATGCCGGCATGATCGGGGTATGGAAAAAAGATTTTTATTGGAATGAAGCCGAGGCGGATTACGCTATAGATGAGTTGGACGAAGTGAACAGGATCGTCCAAAAGCTAAATGCATAACATCAACTCGTGTTCAGGCTAGGTTTCACCAAACTTGCATAGGGAGTGGCGGAGCATGAAAGCAGTCTTATTATGGGGCAATTTATTGTTCAGCGGGTTTATGGCCATCTCGATTTCCATATTTTTTGCGGAAGGGGCCATCAGTGAGAACTACACAAACGAACGCTTCGTAGCACCTGAGTTCCTCTGGATGATTCCATTGTGGACAGTGGAGGCAATTCTTGTTGTAGTCTATTTCTATAAGAAGAAAGTGCAGACGGTTTCCTATCCTGTCATTTTGTCCATTAACCTCGCGCTGTGGGTGAGCATTTTCCTCAGTGCCTGGCTGTGCCTCCGGTGGGCAGTTCGCGTCCAGTGAGAAAATGAAATACGGTCTCTGAGCATTTTCGTACGCCTTCCGAAACTTGAGCGTTACAATAGGGGAGGTAAAGGAGTGCTTAAAGCTATGACACAAAAAACATTTCAGCAGATTCCTGTGGCCGTGCTCGATTTGGCGCCGATCAATTCGGGCAGCAACGCAACGGAATCATTTGCAAATAGCGTGGAACTTGCGCAGCACGTAGAGAAACTTGGGTTCAACCGTTACTGGCTGGCGGAGCACCACAATATGCCAGGCATCGGCAGCTCGGCGACGTCCGTCTTGATCGGGCATATCGCCGGGAAAACCGACTCGATCCGCGTCGGTTCAGGCGGCATCATGCTGCCAAACCACGCACCGCTGGTCATCGCGGAGCAATTCGGGACGCTTGCGTCATTGTATCCGGACCGCATCGACCTAGGCCTAGGCCGTGCACCCGGCAGCGACCAGGCGACGGCTTATGCCCTGCGTCGCACACTTCACAGCACAGGCGACGAATTCCCTCAGCAAGTGATGGAATTGGAGAATTATTTCTCCGATAAACCGGTCGGCCGCGTCAAAGCGTACCCTGGAACAGGCATGGACATTCCGCTATGGCTCCTCGGGTCGAGCGGATTCAGCGCACAACTCGCTGCGCAAAAAGGCTTGCCGTTTTCATTCGCCAGCCATTTTGCGCCGGACTTTACGATGCAGGCGCTGCAATTGTACCATCAGAATTTCAAACCATCCGCGGCGCTCGACAGCCCGTATGCGATGGTTGGCGTGTCGCTGATCGTAGCGGATACGCAGGAGCGTGCAGAGTGGCTCGCCACATCTTCGCAGCAGCAAATGTTTGCGCTAATGAAAGGTGAACCGACAACGTTTCAGCCGCCGATTGATGACCTCGGGTCGGTGTGGACGCCGCGTGAAATCGTCATGTTCCGCGACAAACTGAAATCCGAATCGATGATCGTCGGAACGCCGGAAATAGTACGCGAAAAACTTGCCGCATTTGTCTCGAAAACCCGCGCCAACGAAGTCATCGTCAATTCACCGATTTTTTATCAGGAAGATCGCCTGCATTCTTATTCGTTGCTTGCGGACATGATGGAATAACAAAAGCACCAGCCATGAGCTGGTGCTTTTTTTCAATAGAAAATCCCCCTCCGGATAAGGAGGGGGAGCCATCAGTGAAGGTCTTGGGATTTGGCTTCGTCGTGCTTCATGATTTGCCTTTCGATGTCTTCATCGTTCCGTGCATAGTCCGGGCCGCCTTCGCCGATCATGTTCAAAATCGAATCGAATTCCTCGGCGAGCCAATCCCTCAATTCCTTCGGTTCGGTGTCTTCATCGATTCTTGCGTAGTCCGGGCCGCCTTCGCCAATCATGTTCAAAATTGCATTGAACTCTTCATCGAGCCGCAATTCGACTTCTTTTCGTTCCACCCATTTGCGCTCCATGACATTATCCTCCTTTTGTTAAAATCGCAAGAACGACGGACCCTCTCTATTTTCACTTTCCATTATACAGAGTATTCTGTCTTTTTAATATTAATTTGACTTAAAGGACTGGAACGATTTTTGACGAATGGAATCATTAAGGGAAGGGGCGTGGCAAGAGTGGAAAATGCAATTAAACAACTGATTGTCGAGTGTTCCGGCCGTGTTAGTGTGGCAGTGCACTCCCATTCAGGACGCGTCTGCATCAATAGCGAAGTTTCGATGCAGGCAGCCAGTACGGTCAAATTGGCCCTGTTATTCGAAGCGTGCAGGCAAATCGGAAACGGCACCTTGTCGGGTGGCCAGAAGGTTGCATTCGGGGGCACAACGACCGGCGGAGCTGGCATATTGGACCATATGGATTCTCTTAAAGAATTGGCCTTGTGGGATGTATTGACTTTGATGATCATCGTTTCCGATAATGCCGCCTCCAATGCGGTGCTGGATTTGCTTGGGAAAGACCTTGTCAATAAGGCGTGCAGTGATCTCGGAATGAAGAATACAGCAATCGAGCGCAACTTCATGGATTTTGAAGCGGCTGAAAAAGGGCTCGACAACCGGACCAGTGCCAGCGATATGGTTCGGTTAATGGAAGCGTTCGCCAGGCCAGGCATCTTGCCGGAACGCGAACGTCAACGTGCCATGGATATTTTGGGCAAGCAGCAAAGCCGAAAACTGACTGCAGCAATCGAAGAAGAGGAAGTGCAATTTTACGGAAAAGCCGGCGAACTGGCTGGCCTGCAGGCGGATGCCGGGATTTTTGGGCAAGGCAAAAGTTTCATCATCGCTGCGGTCTTTGTGGAAGGGGCAGATCATCCGCTCGATGCCTGTCAATTGATTGCGAAGATCGGTCTGTTGATCCATCAGCACATGAAGCTTAAGGTTTAACCCCCAAAAAATCCCCCTGGCGAACTTCCATCCAGGGGGATTCAGGCTTATTCAGCTAAATACTGTTGCATCGATTCAAAAAAGCGCGAAGATGTTTCTTCGGACCATTCGGGGTACGCCGATTCCGGATCTTCTGGAATGGTATAGGCAAGCTCGGTCCGCAAGTCATCCGTCAAGGCCATCTTTTGGCGAGGCCCATCCGGCGTCAGCCAATTGAATTGCGCGCGGCGATTGGCGTTGGCGAATTGAACCCAGTCGGTTTCGGTTTCAGTGGAGTCGAACAGCGTTTCGCTTGAAATGAGCATCCAGCTTTCGCTTTGGTGTTTCGGCGGGAGCCACAAGCTCTTTTCCATCACGCCTTCTTCGACCGGGAAGTCATAGATCTCATGGCGCAGTTCCTGCACGCGTTCACCGTTTCCGAGCGACAAGCCGCGGGAAACATAGATATTGCCTTGCAGCGTTTCGGTATCTGCGCTGCGAATGACGCCAAATGGATTGCGCGTCGCATCGGTGCCGTAAGTTTCTTCCTCTTGCTGCAACATCGGTTCTTCGTTCCAGCGTGTCACTTCAGCATCGGCCATGCCGCTGCGGTTCATGGAGAACGTGAACGGCATCCAACCGGTATTTTCGGCTTTGTCGAAGAGGAGGACATCGCCGTTCGGCAAAGTTTCCTCGGTGATGGACAGCGAGCCGACCGACAGTGTGAGGAATGTCAGCGGGTAGACTTCAGTCGTGACATTCCCGTCGGTTTCCGTCTGGGCTTCGCCGAGCGTGATAAAGGTCGGCTTGTCGATGCTGAGTTCAACGTCCTGATACGTATAAAGGGTTTCCTCATTTTTTAAAAACATGACCGCTGTAAAGATGATCAGCGCCATGAAAAACAAAGTAATGATCAATATGGCAAGCTTTCTGAACAAAATTTCCACCTCAAATTTCGGGTATTTCCTGCATTACCGATTATAGCACGGGGACAGGCCGAAAATGGGCGAGAGTTTTGAGCATCACATGAACGTTTCTGGTTACAGCACTTTATCTAAAAAGTCACGTGCGCGTTCGCTCGACGGATGTTTGAAAAAGTTTTCGGGTTCGCCTTCTTCCACAAGGACGCCGTGGTCCAAAAATAAAACACGGTCTGCGACTTCACGGGCAAAGCCCATTTCGTGCGTGACGACGATCATCGTCATGCCGGATTTCGCGAGATCTTTCATGACTTCGAGCACTTCCTTGACCATTTCCGGATCGAGAGCGGAAGTGGGCTCATCGAACAGCATGAGTTCCGGTTCCATGGCGAGTGCGCGCGCGATGGCGACGCGCTGCTTCTGGCCGCCCGACAAACTGTTCGGGTAGGCATCGGCTTTTTGCGCCAAGCCGACGCGCTCAAGCAATTGGCGTGCCTTTTCTTCAGCGTCGTTTTTTTTGACGCCTTTTGCTTTCATCGGGGCATACATCAAATTTTCCCGCACCGTCATATGGGGGAAGAGGTGGAAATGCTGGAACACCATGCCGATTTGCTGTCGGATTTTATGAATCTCTTTTTTGGAAGCGGTCAAGTTCTTGCCGTTGATTTCAATCGCACCGGAAGTCGGCGTCTCCAGTAAATTCAAGCAGCGCAGGAAAGTCGATTTACCGGAACCGGACGGGCCGATGATCGCAACGACTTCGCCTTTTTGGATGCTGGTTGTAATATCGCTCAATACGAGGTTGTTTCCGAATTGTTTCGATAAGGCTTGTACATCAATCACTAAGCTTCAATCTCCTTTCGACCATGCGCCCGATGACAGTGAGTCCCATAACGAGGCACCAATAGATGACACCGACAAACAATAGCGGTTCAAAATTACGGAACAAGTCCGCCCCGACCACTTGGGCACGGCGCATCAAGTCCAGATAGCCGATCGTCGAAACGATGGCGGATTCTTTCGTCAACGTGATGAATTCATTCATTAAGGCAGGCAGGATGTTCTTCAGCGCTTGCGGCAGGATAATGTCTTTCATCATGGCGCTGTAAGGGACGCCAAGGGCTTGCGCTGCTTCCAGCTGGCCTTTGTCGACTGCCTGGATGCCGGCGCGGATGATTTCCGAGATATACGCGGAGGAATTCAAACCGAACGCGAGAATTGCCGATAGAAACGGCGAGATGTCATAGCCGGTCAATTGCGGAATTGAATAATAAATGATCATCAGCTGCAAGATAAGCGGCGTGCCGCGAAAAATCGACGTATAGGAATCGGCGAACCATCTCAGCGGTTTCACCGATCCGATTTTAAAGAGTGCCAGCAAGGTTCCAAGAATGGAACCGAGAATGATCGCGAAGAAGACGAATTTTAAGGTCACCCAAATCCCTTCAAGCATGAAGGGGATATACGGGACGATTTGTGAGAAATCAAGATTCATAACAGTTCCAACTCTTTTCTAAAGGCGAATTTTACTGCTCGTCTGTGAGCCATTTTTCTTTCAGTTCATCGAGCTTGCCGCTCTCTTCCATTTCAGCAAGGACAGCATTCACTTCTTCCACCAACTCGCTGCCTTTCGGGAAAGCTACCGCCATGCCAGGAGAAGCGGTCGTCGGGTCATCGAATGCATCGAGCCCTTGTGCTTCGATATAGCCGAGTGCGACTTGCTTATCCATATAAGCGGCATCGATGCGGCCGGACAGGATTTCTTGAATCAATGCGCCGGAATCATCGAGCGCCTTCAGTTCGAAATCGATCGCTTCATCCTCAATGATGCTCTTTGCGCCTTCTTCCTGGATCGTGCCGAGCTGTACGCCAACTGTCAATCCTTCCAGATCTTCAAGCGTTTCGAGACCTGAACCTTTTTGGGAAACGAACATTTCACCGGAATGGTTATATTCCGTCGAGAAATCAACGTTTTCCTTGCGGGCATCCGTTGCGGACATGCCGGCCAAGACCAGGTCGACGCGGTCATTTTGCAGAGCGCCGATCAAGCCGTCGAATTTCATGTCGGTGATTTTCAGTTCAACGCCGAGTTCATCTGCGATATAATTGGCAAGGTCGATATCAAAACCGACGATGTCGCCTTGCGGATTGCGTGATTCAAACGGGGCGAACTCAGCGGATGTGCCCATTTCCAATACCTCTTTTTGTTCGGCAGCTCCAGCGCCTGTTTCTTCTTGGCCGCAAGCTGTCAAAAGAAGCGCTGTAGCGCCGCCTGCAAGTAAATATGATTTTTTCATAATAATTCCCTCCGTCGTATGTTTATTCGATAAAATGAATCTTAACACGGAGAACTGTTAAGTAAAAGAGTTTTTATACATATTAATGAATATTTATTAATTCAAATAGTTCAGAAAATTGGAGTGTGGACAGATGAAAACTTTGCTTTTAACAGGATTTGAACCTTTCTTGGAATACGCGGTAAACCCGACGATGAGGATTGCGGAGAAATTGGACGCCGAACAGATTGGCGGATACCGTATCATCAGCCGCATCTTGCCGGTCGATTTTAACCGTTCAGGCGATTTGATCGTGCAATGGGTCGACGAGCTGAAGCCCGATGCGGTCGTTTCTTTGGGGCTCGCAGCTGGCCGCTACAAGATCACGCCGGAGCGTGTCGCGTTGAATGTCAAAGACGGCGATGTGGATAATGAAGGCTACCAGCCGGTCGGTGAACCGATTTCCGTACAAGGGCCTGATGCGTATCTGTCGACTTTGCCGGTGCGCAGGATGACGGAAGCTCTGCTTCAAGCGGGCCTCCCAGCGGAAATCTCCAATACAGCTGGTGCATATCTATGCAATAACATTATGTATGAAGGTCTTCGTTATGCCGCCATGAACAAGCCGGAGATGCTGTCGGGCTTTATTCATATCCCGGCAGACCATCAGCTGGCGATCGAGCACGGAAAGCTGCCGAGCTGGTCGCATGAAGATTTGTTGCGCGGTGTGCGAATTTGTTTGGAAACGATGGCTGAAGAAGGATCATAAAAATTGAAAAGACAGGGCCTTGGAGCTCTGTCTTTTTATTGTGAGCAGTAATAGATGAAAAAAGGCTTTGCAGCAAAATCTTGAACATTCTTATTGAATATAATGGCATTTTTAGTGAATTGCAGTAGGATAGTTTTAACAGGATATTTAGAAGAAGGGGTGCCTTATGCTTGAAACGGAGCAGCTGACGAAAAAGTTCAAAGACACCGTCGCAGTCGACGATGTGAGCCTGGTGCTCAATCGAGGGGAATCGGTCGGGCTGTTGGGTCCGAATGGGGCTGGAAAATCTACGGCGATCGCCATGATTTCCACGTTGATGAAGCCGAGCTCCGGCGATGTCCGGCTTAACGGCAAGAGCGTATTAAAAAAACCGGATGACATGCGCCGTGTGCTTGGCGTCGTTCCTCAAAAAATCGCTTTGTATGAAGAGTTGAGTGCTTATGAGAACTTGAAATTTTTCGGCCGGCTTTACGGCTTGTCGGGAAACAAGCTCGAACAACGCATCGAGTATGTGTTGGAACTTGTCGGTTTAGCAGACCGGAAACAAGAGCTGGTCAAAAATTATTCAGGAGGCATGCAGCGGAGAGTCAACCTGGCGGCAGCGATGATGCATGAACCCGAAGTGCTTATTATGGACGAACCGACTGTCGGCATCGATCCCCAATCTCGCAACCACTTATTAGAGACAATCCGCAAGCTCAACCGGGACGAAGGGATGACGGTCCTGTACACAAGCCATTACATGGAGGAAGTTGAAAAGCTCTGCGACCGGGTTTACGTTATGGATCACGGCAAGGTCATCGCGGAAGGAACGAAAGAAGAACTGAAAGCGATCTTGTCGGATCAGGAAACGGTACTGATTGAATTTGACCAGAATTATCCGGAGCTCTTCACGAAACTCAGCGAAATAGAGGGAGTGCAACACGCGACAGTCGAGGGCCAAAGCTTGAAGTTGATCATCCCGAGAGGAACCAGAATGCTTGCGGCTTTGTTCCACGAAGCAGAGCGCTACGGCGCGCAAGTAATCAACGTCAATGTCCAGACGCCGACACTTGAAGATGTCTTCTTGCGTTTGACCGGACGGAAATTAAGGGACTGAGGAGGGAGCATTATGGGCGCTTTTCTAATAAAAGACATCATGCTATTGCTCCGCGACCGTTCCGAACTGTTGATTCTTTTGGCTATGCCTTTTTTGCTCATTGCCATTCTTGGCTTTTCGTTGCGCGGCATTTTTTCAGGGGATTTGGAAGCTTTGGAAATGGACATCGCATTAGTGTCAGAAGAAGACGAAGCGCAGGCAGTCGCATCGATCCAGAGCGAAATCGGGGAAATGGGGCTGCCGCCAGAACAAGCACAGGCACTCAAACAAGCGGCTGAATCGGCCAGCCCGCAAACGATGCTCGTCTCGCTTCTCGAAGATGAAAATTTGAGTGAATTGGTAACGGTCGAACGGATGGGCCGGGTGCAGGCGCAAGAAAGCCTGGAGAAAGAAACCGTAGATGCCGTTATCACCTTGCCGCAAGGGTTTACGCGGGATTCCTTGAGGAATATGCTGTTCGGCGAAAGTTCAGGCGGTGAAATTGAATTGCTGGCAGCGGATTTATCATCGCCGCAAACGGATGTCCTTGATTCCATCCTCAATGAATTTGTACGCACCGTGAATTTTGAAGCTTCGATCTCCAGGCTGTCAGGACAGGAATCAGCAGCGGAAGTATCCGGCGGCATCGAAACAATCACCGCACGGGAGCCGATAACTTCGTTCCAATATTATACGATCGGCATGGCGGTCATGTTCGTACTCTTTGTCGGATCCACGATCGCTGGGCAGGCGAACATGGAACAAAAACAAATGGTCTTTGACCGCATCCGTTTGTCGAACCGCTCGCCGCTGCTGTATTTAAGCAGCAAAGCCATCGCCGCCGCGGCAATCGTATTCGTACAGCTCACCTTGCTGTTCAGCTTATCGGCGCTATTGTTCCGGACCTTCGCAGCTGATTCCTGGACTTTTTGGTCGGGGATCGCCATCATTTCCATTACACTGGCATCAGCGGTCGGCTGTCTCGCCGCTTTAATGGTCGCTATAACATTGAGGCTTGAAAGCGATGCCGTGCCGGCGATTTTCTCTGGCGGCGTCATTTCCCTGATGGCATTTGTCGGCGGCAGTTTTATGCCGCTTGACGGCATGCCGGAACTGCTTCGCGCGATCGGCAATTGGACTCCGAACGGTGCGGCGCTATCCGCCTATTTTTCCTGGTTATTGGAACCGGATCTCGGCCAGTTGACAGGTCCGCTCATGCGGATTGCGGTCGTGGCAGCGGTATTTTTGCTTATGGCACTCGCTCTATTTCCGAGAAAGGGGGGAGCGGCATGAAAGCTGTGTTCTTATTGCAATGGCGCCGTTTTTACCGAAAACCTTTGCTCGTTTTGGCGATGTTCGGGCTGACCGTTATTTTCGTCTCCGTTACAGCGGCAGGAGGGCAAAGCGGACCGCAAACGATACCGGTTTATGCCGATGAATCGATGAATGAGCTAAGGGCGCAAACGTGGCTTGAGCGCTTGAACGGCGGAGATCAATTCCAGTTTGAATTAATGGCCGAATCTGAAGCTCGTTCGTATGTAGCGGAAGGCGATGTCTCGCAAGCGGTCAACTTGCTTGAGGCCGATTATCGTTTGCTTGTCGGCAGGGAAGACCCGGCGCGTTTTGCCTTGGATTCGTTTTTGCGCCGCATCTATTCAGAAGAATTGCGCTTGGAAAAGGCGCAACAGACAACGCCAGGGATCAGGGCAGAGATGGAATCTTCATTGGCGGAGCCGGCGTTGACGCTTAAGGTCGAATCGCTGCAAGGGCAAGGCGACAGTTTTCAATACAATGGGCAGCTCCAGCTATTGTTTGGCATGACTTTATTCTTTGTCATTTATACGATCATGTTCAGCCTGTTGCGCATCGTGGATGAAAAGAGAACGGGAACGTGGAGCCGGATGATTATTTCACCGGTCCGGAAATGGCAGATGTATCTGGGCCATCTCGGGTATAGTTTTTTGATCGGGTTCTCCCAGATTACGCTTATCTTCTTGTTGTTCCGCTTTGCGTTCGGTTTTGAGCTGGGGGACCGGTTCTGGCTATTGATCGCCATTGCGGCATGTTATACATTTTCCATCGTCGCGCTCGGGCTGTTGATTATCTCGCTCATTACTAAGCCGCAGCAGCTTGGCGCTGTCATTCCGATTGTCGCGACGGGGATGGCGATGGTTGGCGGTGCGTTCTGGCCGATTGAGCTGGTGACCAATGAAATCCTGCTGGCACTATCGAAAGCATTGCCCATCACATATGGCTTGCAGGCGTTAACGAGTGTCGCCGTCTACGGTAACGGCCTGCAGGCGGTCGCGATGCCACTATTGCTGCTCCTTGGTTTCGGCAGCATCTGCATGGCGATGGCCATCCGTCTAATGGAATGGCGCAGCGCCTCATAATAAAAAAGAATCGCTATGTGCGATTCTTTTTTAGATAATTTCCCAGTTGCGTTCAGAGGCGAGCGCGCGGAGGCGGGCTTCTGGGCGAACAGCGACCGGGTTGCCGACAAGTTCCAGCACCGGCACGTCTGACAGGCTGTCGCCGTAAGCATAGCTATTATCCCAATCGATCGTTTCATTTCCGAGTGCTTCCAAGATTTTCTCGGTTTTGAGCGGTCCCTGGATATGGACAACTGGTGTTTTATGGTCGAGAATATCCGCTTCGTAAGGAACTTCCGTGCCGATGATTTTCTCGATCGGTAATTCTTTCGTCACGGCATGCAAGAGCGGCGTGAATGCGCCGGAGACAAGCATGCAGTAGTCTTCATTGGAGACATGCTGTTTCAGGCGCTCGACGACTTCGTGGTTGAAATCATCGTGCATGAGCTCGGCGATTTCGCCAAAGTATTCTTCCAGCTCTTGTTTCGAAAAAGTCTCGAGTGCGGCGAGATACGCCTGGACAGAACGGGCCCGCATTTTCGCTTCCGGATAAATCTTCAGTTTATGGCCGATATAAGGCGGCATGATGGCGCGGTAAAATTTGCGGTATCGGCGATTATGAATCGGGTGATTTTTTAAATGGTTCATCATCAATTGAAATGTTTCCTTTGCATATAAAGTGCCATCGAAATCGAATATGGCGACGCGCATAGAATCCCTCCACTTTCATTTTCCTGCTGTTTCCATCATAGCGGAAATCTCCAGTTTTCACCAAGCATGTTTAGCCGTTTTCTTCACAAGGGTATGGAAGGGAAACAATGAAGCTGGAGGGGTAGACATGGCAAAGCAACGAATCACGGTCGGTTACGTTGAATTGACGCAAGACGAATCGGACCGCCTGTTTAATGAAGTGAAAAAATCGAGAGGCATCGACTCTTATGGTGAACTGCAAAGTTTGATGGAAGATTACGATGCGACCGTTGAGGAGCCGGTCAAGCAACCACTCAAAGAAGTCCTTGATGAAGACGAAGCACCAGAAGAACCTTCGCCGCAAGGCATGCGCTATATCAATATCTTCAACGCCATCGAAGCTGATGAAAGCTACCGCATTGAAGCATCGAACCAGGAATGATCGATAGAAAAGGGAGATCCGAAATCGGATCTCCCTTTTTACTATCTATTCGTCTTTATTCGCGATGCAGCGTTCGCATTCATAGATGATCGATTCGCGGCGTTCCTTAATTTCACAACCGCATTCCCGGCATTCTTTGCGTGTACGCGTCTCAAATGTTTGCATGTTTTTCATAGTGATCTCCTCCAGTTGTTAGGTTAGTTTTTCGTACCCTGGCAGCGTCAAGAATTCAGCAAAATCACTTTGCAACGTGAGACTTGTAAACAACTCGCGGGCTTCCGCGTAGTGTCCGGTGTTATAGCGCTGTTCGCCGACCGCTTGTTTGATCAACGCATCTTCTTGTTCGATGGCTTCGTGGAACAAGCTGACGTCGACTTTTCGGCCATCTTCCAGGACGCCTTTCGGATGGCGGATCCATTGCCATACTTGTGAGCGGGAGATTTCCGCTGTCGCTGCATCTTCCATCAAATTATTGATAGGTGCAGCCCCGTTTCCGGAGAGCCAAGAGGCGATATACTGGATGCCGACCGAGATGTTGGAGCGGAGGCCTTCTTCAGTGATCGAGCCTTCCGGTACTTCCACTAATTGCTCCGCTGTCACGTGGACATCGTCGCGCTGTTTATCGATTTGGTTCGGTGTCGGCATGTACTTGTCGAATTGCTCCATCGCCGTCTGGACCATGCCAGGATGGGCGACCCAAGTGCCGTCATGGCCGTCCGTCACTTCACGGCGCTTGTCTTCAGCCACTTTGTTGAAAGCGGCTGTATTCGCTTCGTTATCGCCTTTGACCGGGATCTGGGCAGCCATGCCGCCCATCGCCGGAGCACCTCTTCTGTGGCAAGTTTTGATGCAGAGGGATGTGTAGGCCTTCATGAATGGCACCGTCATCGTCACTTGGGAGCGGTCCGGGAAAATATAATCCGGATTGTTGCGCATCCGCTTAATGACAGAGAAGATATAATCCCAGCGGCCGCAGTTGAGGCCGGCAGAATGGTCGCGCAGTTCGTAAAGGATTTCGTCCATTTCGAATGCCGCCATGATCGTTTCGATCAACACCGTCGCCCGGATCGTGCCTTGCGGAATGCCGAGTTCATCTTGTGCAAAGATGAACACGTCGTTCCAAAGCCGGGCTTCCAAGTGACTCTCAAGCTTCGGCAAATAGAAGTAAGGGCCGGTGCCGCGGTCAATCAGTTCTTTCGCATTGTGGAAAAAGTAAAGCCCAAAATCGACCAGGCTGCCGGAAGTCGGCTTTCCATCAATGAGCAGGTTTTTCTCCGGCAGGTGCCAGCCACGCGGGCGCACCATCAAGACTGCCGTTTTTTCATTCAGCGCATAGTTCTTGCCGGTTTCAGGAGCCGTAAAATCGATTTGGCGGCGTATCGCATCGCGCAAATTGACCTGTCCATCGATAACGTTGAACCAGCTTGGCGCTGTCGCGTCTTCGAGATCCGCCATGAACATCTTCGCGCCGGAGTTCAGCGCGTTGATGAGCATTTTTCGGTTGGTCGGGCCGGTGATTTCCACTCGGCGGTCTTTCATATCTTCCGGAAGGGGAGCGATTTTCCAGTCCCCTTCGCGGATCTCTTTCGTTTCAAGAAGGAAATCGAGCTTTTTGCCGCTATCGAGTTCTTTTTGGCGCACCTGGCGTTTCTCCAGAAGTTCGATTCGACGCTTGTCGAAACGAGTGTGCAGCTTTTCAATGAACTCCAGCGCTTCAGGAGTCAAGATTTCCTCCATGCCTGGAACCGCTTCACCTGTAATCTGTACATTCGATTTCGTAAGCAATCAAATCACCCTTTCGCTGTCTGGAATTGTTCAGTTTCAGTCGACCCTTGCATCGCCGTCGTTGAGCTAGTTCCGCCAGAGACAATTTGCGAGATCTCATCGAAGTAGCCAGTACCCACTTCACGCTGGTGGCGCGTTGCTGTGTAGCCTTTCGATTCTGAAGCGAATTCAGCTTGCTGCAATTTCGAGTAAGCGGCCATGCCGTTGTCTTTGTAATCGTAAGCCAATTCGAACATGCTGTGGTTGAGTGCATGGAAACCGGCAAGCGTAACGAACTGGAATTTGTACCCCATCTTGCCAAGTTCGACTTGGTATTTCGCAATGGTTTCTTCATCAAGCTTCGCAGCCCAGTTGAATGAAGGCGAGCAGTTGTATGCAAGCATCTTGCCAGGGAACTGCGCATGGATCGCATCAGCGAATTGCTGTGCTTCTTCCAAGTTCGGGTGGGACGTTTCGCACCAGATCAAGTCAGCGTATGGTGCGTAAGCAAGGCCGCGTGCAATCGCCTGGTCGATGCCGGCATTTGTGCGGTAGAAGCCTTCCGGTGTGCGTTCGCCTGTGATGAACTGGTGGTCGCGCTCATCGATATCGCTCGTGATCAAATCCGCTGCATCTGCATCCGTGCGGGCGATGATCAGTGTCGGGACACCCATCACGTCAGCTGCAAGTCTAGCAGAGACTAGGTTTTTCACTGCGTTTTGAGTCGGCAGCAATACTTTGCCGCCAAGGTGTCCGCATTTTTTCTCGGAAGCGAGTTGATCTTCAAAGTGGACGCCAGCTGCGCCAGCTTCGATCATCGACTTCATCAATTCGTATACGTTAAGCGGCCCGCCGAAGCCTGCTTCAGCATCCGCTACGATCGGCGCGAACCAGTCGAAGCCTTCTGTGTTTTCAACGCTATCGATTTGGTCTGCACGCTGCAATGCACGGTTGATCTTGCGGACAACATCCGGAACCGAGTTAACCGGGTACAAGCTTTGGTCGGGGTACATCTGGCCTGCGGAGTTCGCATCCGCTGCTACTTGCCAGCCGCTCAAGTAAATCGCTTGAAGCCCGGCTTTCACTTGCTGCACTGCCTGGTTGCCGGTAAGTGCGCCGAGAGCGTTTACGAAAGGCATTTCGTTAATCTGGCGGTAGAGGCGATCTGCACCACGTTTTGCAAGTGTATGCTCGATCATGACCGATCCGCGGAGTTTGACGACATCTTCCGCTGTATATGGACGCTCGATGTTTTCCCAGCGTTTATCTTCCTGCCATGCTTTGTTCAATTCCTCGATTTGCTGTTGTTTGTTTACCATTCCAACCATCCCTTTCCGGTGTAAAATATTTTTTAAAATCAACTGTATTAATACAGTTTGTTTTGATGTATATTAATATATAACAGAATATTCAGCCTGTCCTGAAAAAATGACAAAAGCCGGTATGGGCGGACAAAAGGCAGAATATTCGGATGAATGGACTTGAAAGGGGAAATGGCTATGGCAAACACTGTACTGGAACAGGTAGGATTCATCATCGGGGACTGGATTCCGAAAGAGGCGTCGATCGCGGTTGCGGCCGATAATCAGTATATCTACTATAAAGCCGGGGTCCACGATCTCTCCATTAAAGAAGGGCAACCGGTATCATCCGGCACCATCGCGGCACGCGTCGCAAAAGAAGGCCGCAAAGTCGAAATGTATGTCGAAGAAGCGGTCCTTGGATCCGCTTATTACGGCATCGGCTATCCGATCACCATCGATGACCGGGAGGCGGTGCTGGTCATCACTTTGCCGCCGGATTATGTGGTCGGCAGAAAAAAGCCGCTTGCCTTTTTGACTGGCAAACAAGATGACAGTTGGCGCCCAGTCCCCGTAGAGAAAGTATCCCATATCGAAAGCAGCCAAAAGAAAACCTGGTTCTATGCAGAAGAAGATTCATATTGTGCGAGCCATACATTAAAGAACTTGAAAGAACAACTGCCCGACTATTTCCTGACCGTCCATCGTTCATTTATCGTCAACGTGCATTATATAGAAGAAATCGCAAAAGACATCGCGTCGAATTATGTGTTGACTTTACGCGACGGCTCGACGATTCCCGTCAGCCAAAACTACACAGCCGAGGTGCGCAGCCGGCTCGGATTTTAACAATCTTTACAATGCGTTCGGCAGGAAATGGGGAAGTCAAGTGGAATACACTATGCAGAACGTAAAATGCGGGGAAAGGTGGAGGCTGATATGACAATTTGGCCTAAATCAAAGCTCGGCAATATTTCCGTTGTCTTCACGGTCGTCCCATTATTGTTGGCATTGGTTATTGCCCTTGCCGGTGCATTCCAGGAGTTGCCGCTGGCGTTTGAGGGGGAGATGTCCGACAACCTGCTCTTGACGTTTCTGCTGCTGATGTCCCTTGCGTCCTTTGTTGTCGCACTCCTTTCCGGCATCACTTCGATGTTGGTCCGGAGGGAACGTTCCATGGCAGTCATTGCCGCGATCGTTGTCTCCATCATCGCGCTCGTCGTTTCTTGGAGCTGGTGGGTATAAGTTTCTTCCATATAAAAAAGCCGTTGAAGAAATAGACTAACACAGTAAAATGAGACACTATAAAACACCTTCGAGATGGTACACTTACCACAAGTACTGAAATCGGAGGTGTTTTT
>NZ_JBGGNS010000023.1:0-26792 GCF_041320495.1 Planococcus sp. SSTMD024
GGCTACTTGTCACCCCGAGAGTTCGGGGCGCAAGCAGCCTAATGAAGGTGTTTTATGGTTGTCTCAAATCGCTATGTCAGTCTAAAAATTCAACGGCTTTTTTGTTTGTGTATTTATTTGCTCTGTTCACTTCGCTGGTTTTTTAATTTCTCAATAAGTTCTTCCTGGTCTTGTTCAACATCCGTTGTTGCAGGAATAAAAGGGCTTTCGTTGTAATCCATCCGTTTCCCATACCGCAGCATCTCGTAAATAATCATGCCGTTATTGGGCATGCCTCCTTGCATTTTCATGGGCACTACATCAAACAGCAGGTAAAAAATAGCATAGAAAACAAATCGATCCCAAAAAGTCATGAAGGACTGAAGGACGCCATTGGCAAGGAGCGCATTGAGTGCCAATGCCAGCACAAATGTCATGAAGATAGGGCTTCCATATAAAATGATATAAGCGAACTTGTTGTCCCTCTTCAATGAATCGTAGGAAAACCAACTATACAATTGATAGTACTTGCGCACATCCAGTATCCCGATTTTAAAAACACGCGGCCCAGAGCCGATTGTCAGCCTTGGATTCTTCGCCCCTACAACGCCGCTGGCAACTAAATACCCCGACTCCCTTATGAGAATCGTCAGTGGCAGTATAATAAAAGCGGAAATAACAAGTGAAACGAAATCGGAAAAACCGAACATCGAATTCTCCTTTCTGTCTTAATCAAAAGCAAAAAGTATAAAAATAGGATTATTATGCAAAATAAAAACACCAAAAAGAAGCTTGCACTCTTTTGGCGTTATTCCAGCTCAATCGTCTGGCTCACTCAACCGAATTATTGAAATAGGAGACAATCAAGTATTGGAAAAAGGGCGGCATTCCAGCATGAATACCAGTCTTGCCCTATGATGAAGCAGAATCAATTCCATGGGTTTATGATAGCCATTGATTCAGGCAATGTCAAAATATCCAACACCTTGTTTAAAGGAATAATATAGGAAGCCGATCACTGCATATTTTATAGACCACAGGATAGTGAAAGCTTTGCTCAATTCACAATAAAATGTAAAATTGATTTAATAATAACAAAATAATGATTGATATTTTTCCTGAAAGGGTACTTAAGTAGTGGGGTATACAAAAAATAACAGGAAAGTAGGGAGGTAAAATGACTGAATTGCATTTGACACCTGTCCCTCCAGCCAAGAAGAAAGAGCCTCAAACGCCGAAAGGGAAGAAGCGGCTATCCAAAGTGCTCTTGTCATTTGCGCTAGTGTCATCCGCAGCAGCGGCAGGCCCTGTCATGTCACCCAGTGCAGCTACTGAAGTGGCCAGTTATTATATTGTCCAAAAAGGCGATACTTACTACAGCATCGCGAAAAAGTATGGCTTGGTGGTTGAACAGCTAATGGCGGCAAACTTCACCACAAGCACGAAAATCATCGTCGGTCAAAAAATTGCCATCCCGCATAAAACCCAACCATGGTCTGGAAATCAAGAAGACCTGAATGCAAGAAACTATCGGGTGGTCAAAGGGGATACTTTGTATTCCATCTCCAAACGAACAGGGGTATCGATCGACAGCATCAAGAGAATGAACAATTTGACATCAGACCTGATCATGATCGGGCAAGTCTTGACGCTGTATCCCGATGTTGGAGTGATTCACCGGACTTCGGCAACATACTATGTGAAGTCTGGCGATACAAAATACACGTTGCGCAATAAATTCGGCAACACCATCACTTTGCCCAGCGGAGAATTACAAGTGCTCCAGCCACTTAAAATCACCGGGAAAGTACTCGAAATCACCACCGAAGAACCTTTTGGGCTGGCAGATGGCCGCGTCATCGAAGTGAAAGTCGGCAATGATTATTACGCGATCAACCTTTACCAAGGAAACGAGCCAATCCAGCATTTGGCGGATCGCAATGACCTTAGGCTGACATTTACGGTAGTGCGTGTGGACGAGCGCTATGAGATGGTTTCGTATGCGGTGCAAGAGCTGGATTAGAAATGGAGTAGGTGTTTGGACGGCTAGCGAAAAAATCACCCCGACCTAATTGTCGGGGTGATTTTGTAGTGACGTATTGAATTTCAAGCTTGCTGAAATTCCTGCCCGTCAAAAGGCGGCATTCCCGTTTTCTCGCATACGAGGATTTCCCGCAGGAACAGCGATTTTTTCGCGATGCAGCGGTCGGTTATCGTAAATCCTGCTTGCTCTATCATATGGTCGATCGGGTCGATGGTGACGACGAGCAGTTTATCGGTGACTGGAAAGGCATGTCTAAGGATTTCCTGTTGTTCGTCAGGCGTGGCGTGTGTGTACAAATTATAAGGCATATCAATGATGGCGACGTCGTATTGCTCTGTGATGTCCGCAATTGCGCCCAAATCGACCGATCCAGACAAGCCGAAATGCGCGATGTTTTCCCGCGAGCCATCGACCACGAGCTGATTGATATCCCGGCCGACGATGTCAATCCCCATCGATAAGGCTTCGACCAGCACTGTCCCGATGCCGCAACAAGGGTCTATCGCCTTGATTCCTTTTGGATCCGGCACGGCAATATTAGCGATGGCACGAGCGGTTTTCGAGCTGAGCGCAGTGGAATATTCACGCGGTTTTTGCCGGTGTTTGAACCAGACCGACTCACTCAATCGGTAAATGCCAAAATGCCAACGGCCGTTAAATGGAATCAGCCCGAATATGATATCGGGATTATGGACATCCGCTTTTCCTCTAATGACAAAGCCGATTTGACGCTCCATTTCCCGTTTCTCCCCAAACTCCATTTGCTCGGCTGCATCCAAGCCGTTGATTTTAGGGAAGATCACTTTGAATGTGGAATTTTCCATGTCCAATTCCGCAGCCTGTTTCACAATATCCGCAA
This sequence comes from Planococcus sp. SSTMD024, assembly GCF_041320495.1. Classification (NCBI taxonomy): domain Bacteria; kingdom Bacillati; phylum Bacillota; class Bacilli; order Caryophanales; family Caryophanaceae; genus Planococcus; species Planococcus sp. SSTMD024. The sequence continues at coordinate 2,883 of NZ_JBGGNS010000023.1, forward strand.
ATTCTGTCCCTTCAAACAATAGCTCGATCCGCTCCTTGATGAAAGGGCTTCTGCCAGGGTCGACAGAGCGACTGCTTTTAATGACTTTTCCGCCAGTGTCCTTCCCGAAAAACGTGCGCATTTCCAATTGGCATAAATCCTTTTCATCTTGATGATATGCATATGTGTATACAAATCCGCCTATTGGCGTTAATGGTTTCAATTCATCCCGTCCTTCTTGATGCATTTCGTTTTGTTAAGTATACCAATAATTAGAGACCAATCAGTTTTTGTGAATTAAAAAAAGGAGGCTTCTCGGATTGAAAAGTGAAGCCAGGAATTAAAAAACCTCGCCGCCAAAAAAAGACGGTGAGGTTTTTGGTTTGCAGCCATTAAGAACGAGGCTGCTCAACTATTAAGTAAAGATCTTCCCAGGATTCAATAGATTGTCCGGGTCGAGCATCTGCTTCATGTTTTTGAAAAGAGCCAATGCTTCGCCATGCTCGCTTTCCTGGAATTTTTGCTTGCCGAGGCCGACGCCGTGTTCGCCTGTGCAACTGCCGCCAAGTTCAATGGCACGGAATGCCAGCTGGTCGTTGATTCCGAAAGCCAATTGTTTTTGTTCTATAGATTCAGGGTCGTAAACGATGCATGTATGGAAATTGCCATCGCCGATATGGCCGAGCAGGCCGCCTTCCAATCCGCTCGCTTCAATCAATTCGCGGCCCTGTTCCAGAAGGTCCGGCAATTTGGAAATCGGCACGCAGACATCTCCGCCCGTGACAGAAACGCCCGGTTGGTGGCGGTAGGCATAGGCCATTTCATGGCGCGCTTTCCAAATGTTGGCGCGTTCTTCGGCATCGGCCGCAACATGCCAATTCTGCGCTCCTAAATCCTGCATGAGCTCCTCCGCGAGACGGGCATCTTCTATAGCAGACTGCGTAAGTCCCGCAAATTCAAAGAACAGCGAATGCTTTTCAGGGAGCCCATAGCCGCCGTATTCATTGACCTTTTTGATGCTCGGGGCATCGACGAACTCCATGCGTTGCACCGGGATGCCCATCAACAGGACGCTGTTCGCCGCTTCAGCACATTCGCGCGGCGTTTCGAAGGTGCACGAGGCAGCTATGGTATGTTCCGGGATGGCGTGCAACTTCAATGTGATTTCGGTGATGATGCCGAGCGTTCCTTCTGAGCCGACGAACAGCCCGCCGACTGAATAGCCGGAAGAGCTTTTCTTCGCTTTCGTGCCGGTATGGATGATGCTGCCGTTTGCCAGCACGACTTCCATGTCCAGAATTTGGTCACGCATGACGCCGTATCGGACGGCGGTTGTTCCGCTCGCGTTGGTCGCTGCCATGCCGCCGATCGATGCATCCGCACCAGGGTCAATCGGAAACTGCAGGCCCTGCCGGTTAATGCGCTGGTTCAAGGCGAGACGTGTAAGGCCGGGCTGGACGGTTGCAAGCAAGTCTTCGGGTGCAAAATGAAGCACTTGATTCATCCGTTCGAAATTAAGCGAAATGCCTTTTCGGATCGGGATGGCGGACCCTTCGAGGCCAGAGCCGGCACCGAAAGCCGTGACCGGAATTTGGTGGTCTTTCGCAATCAACAACACCGCCTGGACATCTTCTGTACTTTCAGGAAAACACACTAGGTCGGGTTCGACTGAAGGGTGGTCGGATTCATCGTGGCTATGGCGATAGCGTTCGCCTTCACTTGTGGACAATTGGCCGGGATTCAAACGGCCTGATAAGATTTTGATCCAATCGCTAGTCGTTTCAATGGACATTCGAACATCTCCTTTTCTATTTATGCAAGAGTATACATAGCGCTTTTCCCGCGTGATGGAACTGTAACTTAAAAGTATAGGTTCTTCAACGGGAAAAAGATGTGTCTAAAATATGAATTTATTCTGAAATTTATGTTTACAAATAAAAATGAGTATTCTATACTTTCTGTATACAGTATACACTATGTAAATTTTGGATGGGAAGGGAGGAATCATGAGAAAAATCGTCAAGCAGCCGACGCTGGCTGAACAGGCATACGAATCCATCAAGAAAATGATCATCACCGGTGAGTTGAAGCCGGGGGAAGAATTGCCGGAAGAAAAGCTCGCAGCAGAGCTCGGCATTAGCCGAACCCCTTTACGGGAGGCGCTGAAAAGACTCGCTGTTGATGCGCTTATCGAGTTGAGGAAAACGAAACCGGCGCTCGTCGCCAGATTTACCCACCAGGACGTCAAGGAAATCATGGAGCTCAGGAGATTGCTTGAGATTTACGGGATTGAAGGGTTGTCGAAAGCAGATCAACAGCATGTCTTAAAGGAATTGCGTTATGCCCACGAACGCCAGTGGGAAGCGATTCAAGCGCATGACTTTGCGGAATTCATGGATTGGGATCAATGGTTCCACGACCAGTTTTACGAACACCATCCGAACAAGCGCTTGCGTGAATTAATCCATGCGGTGAACACCGGAGGCAGCCGGGCATTTTTGCTGTTATCCAAAAAAGTATTCGACAGTGCCGTGATTGCCCACCAGGAGCACGGGGCCATCATTGAAGCATTGGAGCAAGGGGATTTAGAGAAGACGAAAAAATACTTAGCCGTCCACCTCGAAAATATCGAGGACAGGCTGCTGAAATACATTTCACAGGAGGACCTATGAAAAAACTTACAGGACTAATTTTACTTATGCTCGTATTGATCCTTGCCGCTTGCGGACGGCCGGACAGCGGCGGTTCGTCAGGCGAAGAAGGCGGAGACGGCGAAACCTATACGATCCGACTCGCGCACTTGGTGCCGGAGGAGCAGTCATCCCACGTAGCGGCAGTCGATTTTAAAGAAAAACTGGAATCGGAATCCGACGGGCGCATTACAGTGGAACTGTATCCGAACGGACAGCTATATGGCTCTGACCGCGAAGCGATCGAAGCGGTGCAGCTCGGCAATATTGAAATGACCATTCCGGCGGTAGCTGCGATGGCGTCATTCAACGAGAAGTTCCAGGTATTCGATTTGCCGTTCTTATTCAATAACAATGAAGCGGCTTACGAAGCGCTCGACGGGGAACTTGGCCAGGAATTGATGGCTGATTTGGAAAGCAATGGCTTGAAAGGGCTGGTCTTCGGGGAAAACGGCTTCCGCCACGTTTCCAATAACGAAGGGCCGATTGAAAAACCGGAAGATATGGAAGGCTTGAAGATGCGTACACTGGAGAGCCCACTCCATACCGATACATTCAACGCGTTTGGCGCCAACGCTTCACCATTTGCCTTCGGCGAATTGTACACAGCCCTGCAGCAAGGCACTTACGATGCAATGGATTGCCCAATCTCACTTTATTACACGAACAAATTTTATGAAGTACAGGATTACCTGACGTTGACAGGCCATGTCTACGCAGCGACTTCTCTTCTCATGAACGATGATTTCTACAATAGCTTGCCTGAGGACCTTCAGGAATTGTTGATGGAAGCATCTGAAGAGTTCCGTGATCAACAACGGGAACTTGCCCAGCAGCAGGATGCAGAATTCATGGAGCAACTGGAAGCGGAAGGCATGCAAATCAACGACTTGACCGATGAACAGCGCGACGCATTCCGCGAAGCGGCAGCACCGGTTTATGAAAAATATGAAGGCCAGATCGGCGCAGACTTAATCGACCGGGCACTTGAGGCGAATAACTAACTGAGCAATGACAGATGAAAAATCAAGGACGTGGTTCCTTGATTTTTCTTTTTAGAAAGGAAGATTCTGATGATGAAGAAATTCGCGAAAGCAGAAGAAGCATTATTGGTGCTGACGCTTGTTGCGATGGTCGCCTTGATTTTCGGCCAAGTGGTCGGGCGCTATGTATTCTCCAACGCGCCGAGCTGGACGGAAGAAATGGCGCGCTATATCCACATCTTCCAAGTGTGGATTGGCGCAAGTTATGCAGTGAAGCTGCGTGAACATATCCGAGTCGAAGCATTCATAACCCGTTTCCACGGGCTTACGAGAAAAATATTGGAAACGATTTCCTTGCTGATTTGGTTTGCGATGGCGTTATTCCTGGCTTATTTCGGGACCATTCTCGTTATGCAAAGTTTATCCAACGGCCAAGTCACACCAGCCATGCAGTTGCCGATGTGGATTCCGTTCCTGGCGATCCCGATCGGGGGCATCGGCATGTGCATTCGGTTGATTGTGCAATTGCGCCAAATTTGGAAAGGTGATTACGAAATGCATAAAGACGGGGGTGTCCAGGCATGACGATCGCCCTGTTATTCGGAACTTTGTTTGTCTGTTTATTGATCGGCGTGCCGATCGCCATCGCACTTGGCGTGTCCGCGCTGACGGCCATTTATTTCGGCACGACGATGCCGCTTAGCATCATTACGCAAAAAGCGTTTACTTCCCTTGATTCGTTCCCGCTGCTGGCCATTCCGTTCTTCATGCTCGCCGGCGTCTTGATGGGCAAGGGCGGCGTTTCGAAACGCTTGTTGAACCTGGCATCTGCGATGGTCGGCTGGATGACCGGCGGGCTCAGCATGGTGACGATCGTCGCCTGCATGTTTTTCGCGGCGATTTCCGGATCGGGCCCTGCGACGGTTGCAGCAATCGGCGGTTTCATGATTCCCGCGATGGTCGCACGGAAATACAGCGGCGGTTTCGCTTCTGCCATTGCGGCATCTGCCGGCTCGATCGGCGTCATGATTCCGCCAAGCATCCCGTTCGTCTTGTATGGCGTTATCGGAAGCGTCTCTGTCGGCAGCATGTTCTTGGCGGGGATACTCCCTGGGCTTTTGGTCGGTTCTGCATTGATGGTAACGGCTTATTTGATTTCGAAAAAACGCGGCTATAAACCGGAGCCCGGAAAAGACTCGGAGTTTCATGTGAAAGATGTCGGAAAAGCGTTCTGGGACGCCAAATGGGCGCTGCTCATCCCGGTCATTATTCTCGGCGGCATTTACGGCGGGGTGTTCTCCCCGACAGAAGCGGCAGTGGTCGCGGTGGTGTATGCCATCATTATCGGGAAGTTCGTCTATAAGGAACTGAGCTGGAAAGACTTGTATGAAAGTTTCCGTGAAACAATCGTCATCAATGCGACGACGATGATTATCATCGGCTTGTCGGTGTCGTTTGCCTATTTCATGACGATCCAGCAGATACCGGGTGAGATTTCGGATTATTTAACGGCTTTATCGACCAATCCATTCGTTATTCTGCTCGCAATTAATGTATTATTGCTCGTAGTGGGCATGTTTATCGATACGATTTCGGCACTTGTCGTGCTGACGCCGATCCTGCTTCCGATCGTGACAGAAGTGGGCGTGGACCCTGTTCATTTTGGCGTCGTGCTCGTCGCGAACTTGGCGATCGGTTTTGTTACACCGCCACTCGGCGTCAATTTATTTGTCGCCTCGAGTGTTGGGGGCGTCAAGTTCGAGCGAATCGCTTATGCGGTCCTGCCATTCTTATTCACGATGATCGTCTGTTTGCTGGTCATTACATTCATTCCGCAGCTTTCCCTATGGCTGCCGGGTCTTTATGAATAAGAGCTATTTTTAACTTCAGAAAGGTTGTTTTCCTATGAGCATGACAATTAACAAAAGGGCGGAATCGATTGTCTTTTCTGGCATTCGCCAATTCGCCAACCAAATGGTGAATTATCCCGATGCGGTCAATTTGACGGTTGGCCAGCCGGATTTCCCGACGCCGGATGCGGTCAAGCAGGCAGGCATCGATGCCATCCGCAATAACCAAACCAATTACACGCATAACGCAGGCGTCCTCGAACTGCGCAAGGCCATCCAATCTTTTTTCAAGGACAGCTACGGTTTGTCTTACCGGACAGAAGACGAAATCATTGTCACGAATGGCGCGAGTGAAGGCTTGGACTCCGTTTTTCGGACGATTCTGGAAGAAGGCGATGAAGTCATCCTGCCAGCGCCGACTTATTCGGGGTATGGGCCATTAGTGGAACTATGCGGCGGCAAAGTCGTCTACTTGGATACTTCGGACACCGATTTCAAACCGGATCCCGCGGCGCTCGAACGATTGATCAACGAGCGCACCAAGGCGGTACTGATGAACTTCCCATCCAACCCGACAGGCGTCACGATGACGATGGATGAATTGTCCACGTTAAAAGAGGTCTTTGAACGCCACGAATTGTATATCGTGACAGATGAAATTTATAGCGAAAATACATTCGGCGGCGCCCATTGCACATTCGCTTGCTTCGATAGCCTGCGCGACAAGACGGTTCTCATCCACGGTTTGTCGAAATCCCATTCCATGACAGGGTGGCGCATCGGCTATATCCTCGGGCCTGCGAAATTGATGGAGCATGTCTTGAAAGTGCATCAATACAATGCAATTTGCGCATCCGCCCCGGCCCAATACGCCGCAATCGAGGCGTTGACGAACCAACGTCACGTGCCGGCGGAAATGAACAAAGCCTATATTGAGCGCCGTGACTTCGTCTATAAACGCTTGACAGGCATGGGCATTGACGTGATCAAGCCGAACGGGGCTTTCTATATTTTCCCTTCGATTGAAAAATTCGGACTGCCTTCCTATGAGTTTGCCATCCGCCTATTGAAAGAAGGCGGAGTGGCGGCGGTACCGGGCTCGGCTTTTACGGAATACGGCGAAGGGTTCCTGCGCATTTCCTATGCATACAGCATGTCCGTCCTGGAAGAGGGAATGGACCGCTTGGAGAAATTCATATCCACGCTTCATGCGGAATAAGGTAATGGCACCAGCTTCGAACAGCCCGCGGCGGACGAAACGCACGGGCTGTTCGAAGCATTTAGGAACAAAAAACGGATCTTTTTGACTTGACGATAATCGAACACCATAAGTTCAATTTAAAGGAATAGGAAAGGGTTGGTCTACATGGAGCGTTTCTGGGACACACCGGAAAAATTGGAGGATTTGCTTTGCGAGCTGGTCAGCTGGGAAAGTATTTACCTGACACAAGGGGAAGCGGAATTCCCGGTTAAACTAAAAGGTCTATTGGGTGAATTGAATTATTTCAAACAGCATCCGGACCATTTGGAGCTCGGCGAAGTCAATTGGGGACGGACGTTTTTGACGGCGCTCTACAAACACGAAGAGGCGGTGGACACGGTCGTCCTGATCAGCCATTTCGATACAGTATCGACAGAAGATTACGGAGTTTTGCGTCCACTTGCTTCCAATCCGCGGCTGTTGACGCGTGCGCTTCACGACCGGAAGGAAATGCTCACCGAAGAAGCCTTGGCGGATTTGGAATCGGGCAATTATTTGTTCGGCCGCGGCACGATGGATATGAAAGCGGGACTCGCTTTGCACATGGCCTTGCTTGAGAAGGCATCGACGGAACAATGGCCCGTCAATCTGGTGCTGTTGACGGTGCCGGATGAGGAGGTCAATTCCAATGGCATGCGCCATGCCGTACCATTTCTACTGGAACTAGCGGAAACGCATCAACTCGACTATTCCTTGTTCTTGAACGGAGAACCGGTATTTGCCCAGGACCCGAAAGAAAGCGACTTTAAAGTATACAGCGGAAGTATCGGCAAAATCATGCCGAGTGCGTTGTTTTACGGAAAGGAAACCCATGTCGGCGAACCGCTCAGCGGGCTGACTTCGAATTATATGGCTTCGTATCTGACCCAGGAAATGAGTTGGAACCCGAAATTCCGTGAAACCTTGTACGGTGAAACTTCTCCGCTTCCGGTCACGGTCTTGCAGCGCGACGTGAAAATGGAATACTCCGCACAGACGCCGTATCGCGCAGTATCCATGTACAATGTTTTCCTGCTAGAACGCAATGCGGAAGAAACGATGCAGCTGTTTGAAGAAACGGCTCGCGAATCGCTGGCTAAAATGAGCCGCGATTACGTCGAGATGTGCACGCGTGAAGGAATCGAACCGGTCAACGAAGTGAAAGTTTTCCGCTTCGAAGAACTGAAGGAGTATGCACTTGAAAAACTGGGCAAAAAAACGGTTGAACAGATCATGTCGAATGTAACGGAAGATGTCGATCACGACGTACGCGAACAGTCCCACGCCATCACCGATCAATTATTGATTCAATGCCACGAACTGACGCCTGCGGTCATCTTGCTGTTTGCGCCACCCTATTACCCGCCAGTCAATTCAAGCGATTCAGGGCTCGTCCAGAAATGCATTCAGCAAGTGCAGGAAACGGCGCTTGAGCGCTTCGGACTGGAAGTGAAGCAAGGCCATTATTTCAACGGCATTTCCGATTTAAGCTACGTCAATTTTCAGGACCAGAACGAGGGCTGGCAGACTTATGAACAAAATACGCCTGTTTACGGCAGAAGCTACAGCATTCCGTTCGAATCGATGAATAAGCTTAAAGCACCGGTCTTGAATGTCGGGCCGTTCGGGCGTGACGCGCATCAGCGCACGGAACGCTTGAACCGCAAGAGCGCATTTGAGGAACTTCCGGTATTGCTGGAAGATTTGCTGCTGTCCCAGTTCACGCCGGTATTGTCGAATAAACAAGCATAACTGGCGGCGTGCCGGGTAAAGAAGGGCAAAAGGAGCTGATCGGAGTGAACGATGCACAATTTTTCTATTTTGAAGATGATGGTACCATCCCGAATAACCCCGTGCTTCCAGTCGTTTTTTATCCCGCAGCATTCGGCGGGAAGACAGAGCGAATCGAACAGGCTTTCGAGCAGCATGGCTGGGGCAATACGTGGCAAGGCGGCGTATTTGATTTTCATCATTACCATAGCAATACGCACGAAGCGCTTGGTGTGGTGAGCGGGTCAGCCCGCTTGAAACTCGGCGGTGAAACGGGAAAAGAAGTGGAAGTGAAGGCGGGAGACGTCTGCGTGTTGCCGGCTGGGACAGGGCATAAACGTTTGTCGGCAAGCGAGGATTTCCGCATTGTCGGGGCATATCCCGGGGGTGTCGAGTACAATTTGAAGACCGGGGAGCCGGACGAGCGGCCGTATGTCCTGGAGGATATCCAAAATACGCCGCTTCCGAAAGAAGACCCGGTTTACGGCGAACATGGCCCTTTGCTAAACGAATGGAATGTTTGATGCCGTGAAAAAAAGACGAAACGCGAGGTGATGGACCTCGCGTTTCGTCTTTTGCCTATTCAAAGGATTTCACTGGCCGACAAGTGCGGGAGCGAAAAACTCCTTATACAGTTCGTTGAGGATTTTGCTTTCGTCTTCTTTCAAGATGCCAAACACCAAGCTGACTTCGGAAGACCCCTGGTTGATCATCTCGATATTGACGTTGGTGCGCGCAAACGCGGCGGCCGCGCGGGCTGTCAGGCCTTTATTGTTGTTCATGCCTTCGCCAACCAACACGACCATCGAAAAATCATTGCGGATGTGGACATCATCTGCGTGGAGTTCGTTCGTCACCCGATCGATGATGCGCTGTTCTTTTTCCTCATCGAGCTGATGGCTCCTCAAGATGACCGAGAGATTATCGATGCCGGACGGGATGTGTTCATAGGATATTTCTTCTTCTTCCAAAATTTGCAGCAGCTTGCGGCCGAATCCGACTTCGCGGTTCATCAAATACTTGCCGACATATAAAGTGGAAAAGCCGCTGTCTGCGGAAATTCCCGTAACGGGGCGCGGGGAGCCTGCACGTTCCGCGACGATCATCGTGCCCGGTGCTGACGGATTGTTGGTATTGCGGATGCACAGCGGCACCGATGCCCGGTAGGCAGGCATCAAAGCTTCATCGTGAAGGACGGCAAATCCAGCATAGGACAGCTCGCGCATTTCACGGTAAGTCATTTGCTCGATTTCCACCGGGTTGTCGACGACTTGGGGGTTGGCGGCAAAGACGCAGTCGACATCCGTAAAGTTCTCATACAGCTCGGCCTTGACGGCAGCTGCAAGGATGGATCCCGTTATATCGGAGCCGCCTCGGTCGAATGTCCGGAGCATGCCGGCTTTTGTGTAAGCGAAAAAACCGGGGAAGACGGTAATTGATGGCTTGTCTGCTAAAGCAGCAAGTTGGCTGTAGGATTCCGGCAACGCTTGTGCGCGTTCTGGTGGATCGTTGACGAACAAGCCAGCTGTGTGCGGATTGACGTATTCCGCCTGCATTCCGATGGACGTGAAATAAGCCGCGATCAGTTTCGCTGAATTGTCTTCCCCTGCCGCTTTGATCGAATCGATATACAAATCATGCTGGCCGCTGTCTGCACGCAGGCGGCCTGTGAGATCGGCACGGATGATGTCGATGATGTCCCGGTCGAGCCCGAGTTCATCCGCAATTTCCGTGTAACGGTCGATGACTGCCTGCAAGGGCTGCTGGATGGATTCGCCCATTAATGCCGCGGACGCGAGACGGATGAGCAGGTCTGTCACTTTTACATCTCCGCCATGGCGTTTGCCTGGAGCTGAGACGACCACAATCCGGCGTGCCGGGTCCGCTTTGATGATGCTTGCGACTTTTCTGATTTGCTGCGCGCTAGCGACTGAAGTTCCACCGAATTTGCATACTTTCATCCTATCAAGTCCCATCTTTTTTAATAGTCTGTGAAAAGGGTTGTTTTCACTAAAATATAATACTATAATGTCTCTATGACAAAAACAGCTGTTTTTTCACAGTGTACACACCATGGGAGGAATCGTCAATGAAAAATGAAATTTCAATCGGATTATTAGGTTTCGGGACAGTAGGGAGCGGCGTGGCAAAGATCATCCAGCAGCACCAGGAAGATCTGCAGCACAAACTCGGCGCAAAAGTCGCGATCCGGAAAGTATTGGTGCGTGATGCCGGGAAAGACCGGATATCGGACCTCGATCCGAATGTCTTCACGACGAATATTGAAGAAATCTTGAATGATTCTTCCCTCGACATAATTGTAGAGGTCATGGGCGGCATCGAAGGCGCCAGATCAGCGATGGAACAGGCGTTGAAATCAGGCAAGCAAGTCGTGACTGCCAATAAAGACGTCATGGCAGAATATGGCCATGATTTATTGAAACTGGCAGATGCTGAAAAATGTGATCTATTCTATGAAGCAAGTGTAGCGGGCGGCATCCCGATCATCCGCACGCTTGAAGATGGGCTCGCTTCCGACCGCATCTCAAGCATGATGGGCATCGTCAATGGAACAACGAACTTCATTTTAACGAAAATGAAGCAGGAAAAGAAAAGCTATGAAGATGCACTCGCTGAAGCGACAGAACTCGGCTTTGCAGAAGCTGACCCGACAGCGGATGTTGGTGGGCTTGATGCAGCGCGCAAAATGGTCATCTTGTCCTCGCTCGCTTATTCGACAGAAGTGAAGTTGGATGATGTCAATATCCGCGGCATGGAGACAATCAAAGATGGCGATGTGGAAATGGGCGAGAGCTTGGGCTATACGATGAAAATGGTCGGGTCTTCGACAAAAGATGAAGACGGCATCGATGTATCGGTTGAACCGATTTTCCTGGCGAACAGCCACCCTTTGGCTTCGGTCAATAATGAATTTAACGCGGTTTACATCTACGGCGATGCAGTCGGGGAAACGATGCTTTATGGGCCAGGTGCGGGATCGCTGCCGACAGCGACATCGGTCGTATCCGATATCATCGCAGCGTGCAGGAACTTGCTCCTCGGCGTGAACGGGAAACGTGAACACGCCGCACAGCATGAACGCGTCATCAAGCCGGCGGATAAAAGCTGCTCGAAATATTTCCACCGTTTGCTGGTGGATGATGTCGTCGGCGTATTGTCCAAAGTGAGCGCCATCTACAGCAAACACGGCGCGAGCATCCAATCGATCGTACAGAATCCAGGAACAAATGAGACCGAAGGAAAAGCGGAGCTCATTTTAAAAACACATGAAATTTCCCGCCAGCAGCATTTGGATGTATTGAAAGAACTGGAAGGAATGGCAAGTCTCATCAGCCATTACCGCATTGAAGGGGAGGATGCAGCATGAGATGGCCTGGACTGATCGAACAATACAAAGAGTGGCTGCCGGTGACGGAAGCTACACCTCAATTGACTTTGCAAGAAGGAAATACGCCGCTGATCCACCTCGAGAAACTGTCTGCTGATTGGGGCATCGAGGTCTACGCCAAAATCGAAGGTGCCAACCCGACCGGTTCTTTTAAAGACCGCGGCATGGTCATGGCAGTCGCCAAGGCGAAAGAAGAAGGCAAGAGCGTCCTTGTTTGTGCCTCCACAGGAAACACATCGGCTTCTGCTGCTGCGTACGGCGCAAGAGCAGGCATGCGGACGATTGTCGTCATTCCGGAAGGCCGCATCGCGCTTGGCAAGCTGGCGCAGGCAAAAATGTACGGCGCGGAAATTTTGGAGATTAAAGGAAATTTTGACGAAGCGCTGGAAATGGTCCGTGAAATCGGCAAATCGCCAGGCATCGCGCTTGTCAACTCCGTCAACCCATATCGCCTCGAGGGCCAGAAGACAATCGCTTTTGAAGTGATCGAGCAGCTCGGGAAAGTGCCGGACCTGTTTGCGCTTCCTGTCGGCAATGCCGGCAATATTTCGGCCGCTTGGAAAGGCTTTACGGAATACGCAGAGCGCACAGGCGAAAAACGCCCTGAACTGCTAGGCGTCCAGGCGGAAGGCGCTTCGCCGATCGTCCAGAACAAAGTAGTGGAACAGCCTGAAACGGTCGCAACGGCAATCCGTATCGGCAACCCGGCGAGCTGGCAGTTGGCTCTTAATGCACTCGATGAATCGAAAGGAACGATTCTTGCGAGAAGCGATGATAAAATCCTCGAAGCTTACCAGCTGCTCGCCAAGACAGAAGGCGTTTTCGCGGAACCGGCATCCTGCGCATCGATTGCGGGCCTCAAAAAACAAGTCGAAGACGGCCACATCAAAAAAGGTTCGACTGTCGTCTGTGTATTGACAGGAAATGGGCTGAAAGACCCGGCGACTGCCATCGAAGTGAGCAAACAAGATGGCATGCTCGAAGCGGCAAACATGGAACAGTTTTGGGAGGAGTTAAAAAAGGAGGTCAAAGTATGAGCGGTAAAGAGTTTTCGATAGCCGTACCTGCATCCACTGCCAACTTAGGCCCAGGATTCGATTCCATTGGCCTAGCCCTGGACCTCCATTTGAATATTCACGTGTCGCCTGCCGATTCGTGGCAGCTTGACTATAAAACGCCGGAATACGCCCATTTGTCGGGTGTCGAAAACAATTTGATCTTGCAGGCGGCTGAACGCACAGCTGCCGCTTACGGCAAAGATCTGCCGGCAGCCAAATTGGAAATCGATACCGATATCCCGCTTGGGCGGGGGCTCGGCAGCAGTGCTTCAGCCATTGCAGCAGGCATTGAATTGGCCAATCGTTTGCTTGGCCTGCGCATGTCGGACCAGGAAAAAGTGCAAATCGGCACGGAGATGGAAGGCCATCCGGATAATATCTCTGCATCTCTGCTCGGGGGCCTGACGATTTCCTATTTCGATGAAGAGCAAATCGAGACCGTCCATGTCGAACAAGTCGATATCGGGGTCGTACTATTGATCCCCCAGGAGATTTTCCTGACAGAAGAGTCGAGAAGCTTATTGCCAGAACGGCTTCAGCACAGTGATAGTGTGCGCGGGAGTGCCGCGGCAAATGTGCTTTCTGCAGCGATGGTGCGCGGCGATTGGGAAAAAGCCGGCAAGCTCATGAGCAAAGATACGTTCCATCAGCCGTATCGCCAAAATCGCTTCCCGGATTTCAAGGAAATCGGAGAAGCGTGCCGCAAGCTCGATGCCTATGGATATGCGATCAGCGGAGCGGGTCCGTCCCTTTTTATCCCGGTCCGCGCTGGAGAAGAACAGCGCATTGCCGCATCTCTCGGCCAGCTATTTCCGCATTATGAAAGTTTAGCGATGAAACCGGCTACTTACGGGACCAAATCATACGAAACAGTGGCATAAAAAAGCTCCGGATCAGCTGATCCGGAGCTTTTTCTGTGTATTCTTCAAAGTTTGATGGAAATGTATTTGGTTTCAAGGAATGCATCGAGGCCTTCCTGTCCGCCTTCACGGCCGATGCCGCTTTCTTTCATTCCGCCGAACGGGGCTTGTGCCGTCGAAGGCAGGCCGTCATTCCAGCCGACGATGCCGTATTCAAGATTTTCGGCGATAAACGTGCCGCGGGACATGCTTTCAGTGAAAAAGTACGAAGCCAGGCCGAAACGTGTGTCGTTAGCGAGCTTGACTGCTTCCTCGTCGGTTTTAAAGCTCATGATCGGCGCAACCGGACCGAAAGTTTCTTCGTTCATGACGAGCATATCTTCTGAAGCGTCAACGAGAACCGTCGGGTTATAGAAATAAGCGTCGTCTTTCGATTGGCCATCCCCACCGACCAGTACTTTTGCGCCTTTATCGACGGCGTCTTTAACGTGGCGCTCTACTTTTTCATAACCGTCTTTGTCGACGAGCGGCCCGATGTCCACACCGTCTTCAAGGCCATTGCCGACTTTCAATTGGCCGGCTGCCTGCTTAAGCTTGTCGGAAAATTCATCGACAATTCCTTCTTGTACATAAATACGGTTTCCGCATACGCAAGTCTGCCCGGCGTTGCGGAATTTGGAGGCCATGACGCCTTCGACCGCTTTGTCGATATCTGCATCGTCGAGAACGATAATAGGCGCATGCCCGCCAAGTTCCAACGACAGATTCAACATTGTCTCGGCGCCTTGTTTCATCAATTCTTTGCCGATTTCGGTCGAACCGGTGAAGGTCAATTTACGGACGGAGGGGTGGCTTGTAAACACTTTGCCGATTTGTGAGGCGCTGCCGGTCACCAAGTTGATAACGCCTTTCGGGAACCCGGCTTCTTCCGCGAGTTCAAATATACGGACCGCTGTGAGCGGCGTCATCTTCGCCGGTTTCGAAACAAAGGTGCAGCCGGCTGCAAGGGCAGGCGCCATTTTCCGTGCCATCATGGCCGCAGGGAAGTTCCAAGGCGTAATGGATGCGACCACACCGACCGGCTGCTTGTTGATTTGGATCCGTTTGCCGTCTTTGCTCGCAGGAATGGTCCGGCCATACACCCGTTTGCCTTCTTCCGCGAACCAGGAAATGAACGATGCGGAATATTCCACTTCACCGATCGCTTCTTTCAGCGGCTTGCCCATTTCTTTTGTCAGGATTTCCCCGACTTCTTCTTTATGTTCCAATAGGAGGTCGTGCCATTTCATCAATAATTCTGCGCGTTCATAAGCCGTCGTTTTCGACCAGGAAGGGAATGCCGCAGCGGCAGCTTCCACCGCTTCAGTCGCTTCCGCTTCTCCGCCATTGGGTACCGTACCGACTTGTTCGCCGGTTGCCGGGTTCGTGACATTAATTGACTCGTTGCCTTTATCCGTCCAGTCGCCATTTATATAATGTTTGCCGTTCATTCAAACTCCTCCTTAAATTATGCTTCTTCTAGTCAATACCTCACCTGGAAAATGTCTAAACTTGCGGGGATTGATGCAAGTTGGGATCCGCGGTTTGAAAATCCTCGAAAATAATTAAGCCATGACGCAAAAAAATCACCGTTTACAGAATACGCAATATATCGCCATTGGTTGCGCTTACATATATATAAACAATTATTTAATTTAAAGTTATTTCAAAATAGTCTATAAATTATATTTCCGAACTCGAAATTCTGTGCTACTATTGCTTAAAACTATTAAGCTTCTCGAAAAACTTGTTTTCGGATAATATTTTGAAGCTGAGGAAGGAATGAACAACAATGCCCCAAATGTTAGCCCTAGCCATTATGGCTTTCATCCTGTTTATCGGAGAACTGATCTCCATCCGCACCAAAGCTTGGATTCCGTCGATTTTCGTCAGTGGGGTATTGTTCTTGATCGGGTATTGGACATTCTTCCCGGAAGATATCGTGACCATCGGCGGAATCCCGCCAGTCGTCGCCACTTTATTGATCTATTTACTGATCACGAATATGGGGACCTTATTGTCGCTGGACGAACTGAAAAAGCAATGGCGCACGATTTTGATTGCCTTGTCTGGCATCTTGGGCATTGTCGTCTTCTTGCTGGCAATCGGCACATTGCTGTTTGATTTCCAGACGGTCATTGTGGCCATCCCGCCTCTAGTCGGTGGGTTGGTGTCGGCATTGATCATGTCGGAAGGGGCGACAGCCGCAGGGCTTCCGACGCTCGCCGTGTTCGCCATCGTCATTTATGTCATCCAGGGGTTTGCGGGCTATCCGCTGACTTCTGTCATGTTGAAAAGGGAAGGCCGCAATTTGCTGCAGAAATACCGCAATAATGAGTTGACGGATTACACGCCTTTGGCAGCAGGAACGGCTGAAGAAAAAGTCCAGGACGAAAAACCGAAGTTGTTTGCGGCATTGCCGGAGAAATACAATACCGATTTCTTCAAATTCTTCCGGCTTGCTCTGGTCGGTTATGCTGCGTATCTGACTTCAACATTGGCTGCGCCGATTGTGGAAATCAGCCCGTATGTATTGTGTTTATTGTTCGGGGTATTCGCGCGTTCAATCGGGTTTTTGGAGCGCCACCCGCTGCAAAAGGCGAACGGCTTCGGCTTTGCGATTATGGCTTTGCTGCTGTTCATCTTCGACGGCTTGAAAACGGCGACGCCTCAAATGATGCTGGAAATTCTCTATCCGTTGATTGGGTGCATCATTATCGGGCTTGTCGGCATGTACATCTTTTCGTTCATCATCGGAAAAATCCTCAAAGTCAGCAAAGAAATGGCATTCGCCTGTTCGTTGACGGCGTTATACGGATTTCCGGCGGATTACATCATCACGGTTGAAGTGATCAACGCATTGACCCAGGATGAAAAAGAACGCGAAATGCTGACAAGCCGCATGCTTCCGCCGATGCTCGTCGCTGGATTCATTACGGTTACCATCGTCTCGGTTATCTTGGCAGGAATCTTTGTCGGTTTCCTGTAAACAATATTAGGGGGTTTTGCAGTGATTCTTGAAGCGATCAAAAAAGAAATAGCAAATCATGCCGGGGAATTGATTGATATCCGGAGAAAATTGCATAGCGAACCAGAGTTGTCTTGGGAAGAGCATCAGACGACGCACTACGTCTTTACCTATTTAACTGAACTCGGCATCCAATGCCGCAAAACTGAGCCGACTGGCGTCATCGGCGAGCTGGCCGGCGCAAAGCCTGGGAAGACGGTGGCGCTGCGGGCAGATATGGACGCCCTGTCTGTCGAAGAGCTGACTACGGATTTGCCGTACCGTTCCAAAGAACAAGGAAAAATGCATGCATGTGGACATGATGCCCATACGGCGATGCTATTGATCGCCGCAAAAGCGCTCGTATCGGTCAAAGACCAGCTTGAAGGGACGGTCAGGTTCTTGTTCCAACCGGCAGAAGAAGTGGCGACCGGAGCACGGGAAATGGTCAAGCAAGGCGCAATGGAAGGCGTCGATAACGTTTTCGGCATGCATATCTGGTCTCAGAGCCCGACCGGGAAAGTATCCTGTACTGCCGGCCCATCATTCGCATCTGCCGATATTTTCAATATCCGCTTTACGGGGCAGGGCGGGCATGGTGCCATGCCGCAAGCATGCATCGATGCATCGGTCATGGCTTCTGCGTTTGTCATGAATGCACAGTCGATTGTTTCGAGAACGATTGATCCGAAGCAGCCTGCAGTCGTTACCGTCGGCAAGATGACGGTCGGCACACGCTTCAACGTCATTGCGGAAAATGCCCTTATCGAAGGGACTGTGCGTTGTTTTGACCCGGAAGTGCGCGACCATATTGAAAAGCAGCTCGAAGTATACGCCAGAAATACGGCTGAGCTATACGGGGGAACGGTTGAGCTGGAATACATCCGCGGCACGCAGGCAGTCATCAATGAAGCGGAAAGTTCACAATTGGCCCAGGCTGTTGCAGCGGAAGCCTTTGGGAAAGACGCCCTTTACGCCGAAGAGCCGACAATGGGTGGGGAAGATTTCTCGTTCTTTTTGGACGAAGCCCCAGGTTGTTTTGCATTGGTCGGGGCGGGGAATCCAGAGAAAGACACGGAATGGGCGCACCATCACGGCCGGTTCAATATCGATGAAGATGCGCTTTCAACCGGTGCAGAATTGTATGCGCAATACGCTTACGCTTATTTGAATAAAAACCAATCGAAATGATGGAGGGACTTATGGGAAATAGCACATTATACGAAGATTTGCTCAAAGGATACGATAAACAACTGGACCATTCGGGAGTGAGTGGAGACCGCCTAGCAAAACGCTTGTATGCCTTATCGGAAATCGGCTATACCGAACCGGGCGGAATCAAACGGCCGGGGTTATCCAATGAAGAAAAACAAGCCAAGCAATTGGTCATGTCCTGGATGGAAGAGGCTGGCCTAAAAGTAAGGGAAGACGGAGCCGGAAATGTTTTCGGCTCTTTACCGGGGCGGTCGGATGGCCCGGCCATCGCATCGGGATCTCATGTCGACAGCGTGCCGAATGGCGGCAACTTTGATGGCCCGCTCGGCGTCCTTTCTGCGCTCGAAGTGGTTGAAGCTTGGAAGTCAGCCGGTTTTGTTCCTGAAAAACCCTATGAAGTGGTGATTTTCACTGACGAGGAAGGTTCAAGATTCAATAGCGGCCTGACCGGAAGCCGTGCGATGACTGGCGATATCACCGAAGCGGAGATGAAGCAGTTGCGGGATTATAACGGGGAAGGCTTGGAGCAAGTTCTTGACTCCTACGGCAGTTCGCTGGATGCGTTCCGCAAGTCGGTCCGGGATTTATCTGAACTGGAATTGTTCGCAGAAGTGCATATCGAGCAAGGCAAGAAGCTGGAACAGGAAAATCAGCCGGTCGGCATCGTCAGCGGAATTGCCGGTCCTGCCTGGATGGAAGTGCGTTTTTCAGGACAGGCAGGCCATGCCGGCAATACACCGATGATCGGCAGGACGGATAGTTTGGTCGCAGCCGGTGAATTCGTCAGCCGCTTGCCCGAGCTTCCCCCAGCGATCAGCGAGACGGCCGTGGCAACGGTCGGAAAGCTGGATGTATCGCCAAATGGCATCAATGTCATCCCCGAGCAAGTCGTGTTGCATGTGGATGCGCGCGACATTCACAAAGAACCGCGGGATCAGCTCGTCGAGCGCATCAGAAACTTGGCGGAAGAAGTAGCTGACAAGCACCGGGTCACTGTCTCGCTCCAGCAAAATACGAGCATCACCCCAGTGCCGATCGTGGAGGAACTGCAGCAGGAAATTTCGGGGATACTGGAAGAGCAGGGAATCGAACCGGTGCGGATTCCAAGCGGTGCAGGCCATGACGCTATGATTGTCGGGCGCCATATTCCTGTTGCGATGCTGTTTGTCCGCAGCAAAGACGGCATCAGCCACAATCCCAAAGAATGGTCGTCCTTATCGGATTGCGTTCATGGAGTTCACGCTTTGAAAGCGTTCATTGAATCGAGAATGGCAAAAGCATAAACCGTTTTATCGGAAGACAGAGGAAATGCCTCTGTCTTTTTTTAATGCAAAAGAAATTGAAATATATGGATGTAAAGATACTTATTATGGAATTATCAGGTTAAATTGATATAGAGTGTATATTTAGCGGTAAATCGGGTATATAAAAAAGTAAGAAATGATATTATAACTTGCGCGGAGGTGATGAACGTGAAAGCAGTTGAGAATAACGCTTCCAATGGTGCACGCCCGTTTTCTGAAGAGAAGATCTTGAAAGAGTGCCGCCATTATTTTTCATCGGAAACTGCTCGAACAGCAGAAATCGCTGAAAGATTCATGGAATATTTTATTAGGAATGCTTCATCGGAAGGCGTGCTTTTCAAGACTATTAAAGAAATCACGCATGAGTTGAATATTTCTCACCAAACCTTGACCAAAGTTTTGAAACGGCTAGAGCAAGAAGAAATTATCTATAGAAGAAACGGCATCATCGGTCTATGGCAGGAATAAATTCAATGCACTGAAAATCATCGCAGCAAAGGCTGGCGGATATTCCGCTAGTCTTTTTCTTGTGGCTGCTTCTATTTATTATAGGTATAAAAGACTGGGTATAAAAATGTGTGTATTAATGATTTAATGAATACATAATACTACTTTATTTGCGGATAAATAATAACGGTTGTTTTAATATAGTCTATTTACTTATATTTTTTAAGAATATTTATGGAAATCCGCTTAAAAGTATAGAACGAACCAAAAAAGTGTGATATAAAGGTACTAGAATAATCTGAATTTTTAGATAGGAAGTTCGATAATGCCTTAGCAAGGAGGATGGGAAATGGGGAAACAACTAATCGGGAGACGGCTGTTAGCATGCATCAGCAGGAATTTTGTACTGGTAGCCGGGACAACTGTATCAACGGTCTTTGCGGTATGGCTCGTGTCGGTTTTTATTTACGAACCTGAATATATGGCGACAAGCCAAGTGTTTGTCGAACCGCTATCATCCGAGACGATTCATGGGGAGGCTTTAGCCACATCCGATGATCAAACTTTGGAAGCCTACCAAGTTTTGGCGAAAAGCCCTGCTGTGTTATCCCAGGTGCTGGAAAGTACAGGGAGCGCCTATTCGATGGCCGAGCTTCATCACCGTATAGCGATCGACCGTCCGGAAAATTCCCAAGTCCTTAATATCGTTGTCTCGGCTGGGGATAAAAATGAAGCTGCCAAAATAGCGAACGCCATAGCCTTCAGCCTGCAAGAAGAAGTGAAACATCTGCTGAAAGTGGACAATGTGAGCATCATTTTGAAAGCAGGCACATCAAATAATAATGCGCTTGAAGAGAATAACAGCTTGAGCATCCTGTTATCGTTAGCAGCGCTTGCAGGCCTGGTGGCAGGAATCCTGCTGAGCCTGACATTCGAGTTATTCCGTTTTGTTAAACGATATGCTCAATTCGGGAGAAGGAAGAACGCACATTTACAAACCGTCTTCAAATAAGCGGTAGTTAAAGCAGGGGTGAGAGTATGTACAAGCTGGTTTCCATCCAAGAGCATATCAAATGGCAGGAAATACTTGATGCCTTAGATATACAGGATATTTACTACACGACGCAATACTTTCTGAGTGCCCTTAAACTGGATCCTGGAGAAGCTTACCTCTTTTATTTTCGATGCGCGGACGGGGAAGTGGCATATCCTTTCATCAAAAGAAAAGTGAATGAAGGAATGCCGCAGTATTACGACATTGCGACACCGTTTGGCTATGGTGGGCCGGTGCTGAACATACGCTCCGACAGCGCATCGCTAGTAGCCAATTTCAGAAAGGAATTCACCGATTTCTGTGAAAAGGAACAGATCGTCGCCGAGGTCATCCGCTTTCATCCTTCGCGGGGAAATGCAGAGTTCTTTAAAAACTATATACAATTATTGCCCTTATACGAAACTTATTCGATTGATTTGAAGAAGTGGCAAAAACCTTTTAGGCTAGATAAATCGACTTCACCTAAAGTGGAGATTCGAAAGTTAGGGACCGTCCGCCATATGTTCGAATTTCTAGTACTTTATTACTCGAATGCGCGAAGACGGGAAGAGGCCGATAGTTACTATTTTTTCACCAATGACTATTTTGAAGCCTTAGTCAGCACGCTCGGCCCGAACCTCCATTTGTTCGGCGCATATATAGAGGAAAAATTAGTATCTGCCTGCTATGTCCTGGCAATGGGCAAAACCATTCATTTCCATTTAGAAGGTAATTTGCCGACGGGGAAAAAGCACCAGGCGGACCGTGAATTATTGGCTAAAGTAGCTGAATGGGGTTTGGATAATTATTATGAAGAGTTCCATTTGGGAGGAAGCTTGGACAGTGAACTGGGGGATGCGAAACAGGCGATTGCGAATATGCCGCCATCCACTTTCTTTATCGGCAAATATATCCATAAACAAAAGATATACGACCAATTCATTTCTTTGGACGATGAAGACATCATCCGGCGCTACCGCAATATCTGAACCGTGTTCAGCAAATACAGGGAGGTATAATTAATGAGATATACGCAATATAAAGGGGTAGTGGAACGGGAATATAAGAAATCGCTGCGAAAAATCATGTATGAATTATGCGTGGTGGAAGGATTGGATTCCGTAAATGGGGCGCTGCGCCTCGGCGTTGCAAAAACCATCTTCGAATACTGGCGCAATTTCTACCGATACGATGATCACCAGCGTCTATTCGACCAGAAAGTACAGGAGCTTGACAAAATGCATTTTCTTTACGTAAATGAAGGGAAGAAGCAAATTCCCCAACAACCATTGAAGCATGCTGATGAATCCAGTTTGGATGGTTTTAAGGAACAAGTGGAAAAACTGGGGGCTTATTACCGCCAAGTGCATGCCGAAAGCGAGGGATTGGCTGTGGAAGCTTCCAATTTGCCCTTGATTGAATTTGTCGAAGACTTGATACAGCGATATGAGACAGGCGAGTTGTTTGAGGAAACCAAGAAAATTTCACAGAACGCCAAAAAGGGGTAGTTATTGAGCAATGGAACCATTCACCAAGAAAGCGATCGAGGTCATGAAAAGCATACCGGAAGGAAGAGTGATGTCTTACGGGCAAGTTGCCCGGGCAGCTGGAAGCCCTCGCTCTGCCCGACAAGTCGCAAGAATCCTTCACAGCATGAGTGAAACACAAGACATTCCGTGGCACAGAATCGTGAATGCGAAAGGTGAAATCGCCATAAAGGACGGAGAAGGGAGATTCACCCAAAAGTTGCTGCTGGAAGAAGAGGGTCTTTGTTTTGTGGAAGGTGGAAAAGTATCATTAAGCCGCTATCAGCACTTCCCGGATCTGTAAGCAAGAAAATGTAAGTTTATCATACGCCTCATAAAGGGTATAAACCTGCATCGACTAATTTTTGTTGCAGAAATGGGGAATTATAGTGGCTACAGAAAACAAACCGGTTATTGGAATTACAGCCCGTGTGGAAGAGGATCAAATGTATTCGTTGGATCCTGTCTACGCAAAAGCTATTTTACAGGCAGGTGGATTGCCTTTAATCGTGCCGATTGTAGATGAAGAAGACATTCCGCTTCTTTGCGAACGGTTGGATGGATTGATCGTGACTGGCGGCGGGGATATCAACCCGACCATTTATGGGGAAGAGCCCCATGTCCGTTTAGGCGCTGTCTATCCAGGCAGTGATGTATATGAAGAAGAACTTATCTTGAATTTCCTGAAACTGGACAAACCCTTTATAGGGATGTGCCGTGGAATGCAAATGTTTAACGTGGCCTTCGGTGGAACCGTTTATCAAGATCTGGAAGCTCAATATGAAGGCACACTTTACCAGCATAAACAAATGGCTATGCGGACACACCGTACGCATTCCGTGAAATTAGAAGAGGACAGCTTGCTTTATGAAATCATGAAAGAAAAAGAGTTCCACGTGAACTCTTTCCATCACCAGGGCGTCAAAGATGTGGCGGAAGGCCTGGAAGTAGCCGCCCGTGCGGCAGATGGGCTTGTTGAAGCATTGCAAAGCCCAAATCATCAATTCGCGATGGGCATCCAATGGCATCCCGAAGAATTTGCATTGCAAGGTGATGAAGCTTCCTGCAACATCTTCTCGTACTTCGTTAAAGAATGCCTGATCGATAAAAAACAGAATCAATAAGAAAAGACGCTGGGGCTGCCTCGGCGTCTTTTCTATGTAAGCATTAATAAACCCGCTCTCCATAATGGAAGGGCGGGTTTATTATGCATTTATTGATTTATACTTTTGGATTGACGGACCAAGGCTCAGGCACGCGGGCTTTAGCGGCGAACTGGTCTTGGACGGACCAAGGCTCAGGCACGCGAGCTTTAGCAGCGAACTGGTCTTCAACGGACCAAGGTTCAGGCACGCGAGCTTTAGCGGCGAACTGGTCTTGGACGGACCAAGGCTCAGGCACGCGGGCTTTAGCGGCGAACTGGTCTTGGACGGACCAAGGTTCAGGCACACGAGCTTTAGCGGCGAACTGGTCTTGGACGGACCAAGGTTCAGGCACGCG
>NZ_JBGGNS010000023.1:26798-548187 GCF_041320495.1 Planococcus sp. SSTMD024
CAGGCACGCGAGCTTTAGCGGCGAACTGGTCTTGGACGGACCAAGGTTCAGGCACGCGAGCTTTAGCGGCGAACTGATCTTCAACGGACCAAGGCTCAGGCACACGAGCTTTAGCAGCTACGTCTTCAGAGTCTGATAATGTGTTGAATGCTGGCAACGTACTTAATACAATTGTAGATACTAATAAAATTGCAGAGCTTTTTTTCATTCTTTATCACTCCCATTTAATATTAAGTACTTCTTTATACGCGTCTCTAGATTTTTCCGTTATTTGAGCAGACTCTTTATACCGGCCTTGTCTAAAATACATCTTACCCAAATATCCTAAATAATATCCCAAATCATGAAAACTATTTGAGTTTGTAAAACTATTGATTAATTTATTTAATATAATTTCTTCGAATTTATCATCTTCATCGTCTAATAAATAAGTTAACGCTACAAATTCCATGTAAGCGTCTTTGAAAATAGCGTTTGACGGTGAATCTATTCGCAGTTCTTTAGCTTTAACAAGTTGTTGTCCAACTGCCGCTATTTCTTTGGCTTTAGATTTATCACCCAGTTCCAAGTGACTTTTAATTAATACACAGTGGGCAGAAATGCTATCAGCAATATATTCATCTGGTATATACTTTAATGAATTATTTAGATGTGGTATAGCTAGTTCATATTGTTGATATATAAAATACGAAAAGCCTAAATTGTATTCAGTAGTAAACTTAAGAATATCAATATCCAATTTACTTCCTATAGTTAAAGCGTTTTTATAATGCTCCATTGAAAGTCTATGATTGCCGAATTGTTCATGAGTAATAGCAATATTTAGATGACATTCCACAATTCGTTTAGGAACGAATTCTTGCTGATAGATTTTTAATGCCATTTCTGAATATTTATAGGATAACTCATGTTCATCACATTTTGTGCTTGAAATTCCTATTGAGTAATAAAGGTCTCCAAGTTCAGCTGGAGAAATCAATTTTGGTACAATTCTTTCAGCAATCAAATAAGTTTTTAACGCATTCTCATAATCATTCAAAATATAATTATAGTTGCCATTATATTTGTGATAGAGGTAATACTGTTCTTGGTCCATAAACTCTTTGAACCGGTCCATCTCTTTTATTTTTTCTTCTGCACTTTCCAGATCGCCGGTGATGATGAAATAGCGGATTTGTTGGATGTCGAATTCAAGTTCGACATCTTCGTCTGCGCGCAGGAGAGGGTGGTTGCAGATGTCTGCGTAATGTTCCATGATTTTGCCTTTATTTTGGGGATGAAGCAATGAGTTTTTAAAGTTTTTCACTAGCACTTTGCCGATTGGATTGTCTTTGGCAGCTAGTGGGATCTCGAGTTTTTTGCACAATGCTTCCAATTCTTTCAGGCCGGGTTCTTTCAGGCCTGTTTCAATTTTTTTCAGTTCTTTTGGAGAGAAAATGCCTGATGCAGTTTCTTCCATGCTGAGCCGTTTTTTCAGCCGGTGATATTTCAGTCGCATTCCAGTGTCCATATCCGCTCTCCTTTCCGTTTGCATGGGCAGTACTTCAATCATCCATGTAGGAGAGTTTTTCTCCACTTGGCCAGGCGGCCCTGGCAAGCGTATATCCGAGAGATTGTTAAGTACGATAATTACCGCCTCCACATCCACATTTTACTTTAATTACATATATTAAATCTATGATAGCATCAATTTTCAAAATAAACTGCTTTTTTATTTCTATAACTCCTGTTTTGAGAAAAAAGGTAAAAAGTGCCTAATGACTAAAATTATACCCAAATCATTACAGTAATTGGACTTACTACTAGTTCTTTTGTTCTACCGAAATAATTTCGTGAAAGTTTAGACAAAGTACAAGGAGGGGTAAGGAAGAATAGTGAAACAGTCAATTCAATCAAACGGGGGGATTATCATGAACTCAACAAATAAAAAGGTGCTAGGAATTGTTTATTCTCAGGAAGACCTCGACCGCAAGCTGCGTCAATTCAACGAACAGGGGTACTCCGCCGAAGAAATCCATGCAGTAGCGGAACATGCGAATGATCTAGATGGCCGTCAAATGGAAGTGGAACAAGCCGGATCGTTCGGGGATAAAATGAAAAGTTTCGTGACAGGGAAAAGTGCGGTCAAGGAATCCATTGATTCCCTCGGCTTGTCAGAAGCGGAGTCGAAACGTTACACCGAAGATGTGGCTAAGGGCGGTATTTTACTATATGTAGAAAATGAACGGAAAGGGATCATCGATGCACTGAAACAAGCGGAAGAAGTGCCCGAGCAGGAGCTGACTGATGCAGAACGCCGTCAGTATATCCAGTCTGTCGATAATAATTACGATGAACAGGAAGACCGGTTCGCCCGCGGGGAAACTTTCCTCCAGGATCCGACATTAGTGAAAGACGAGCGCCACGTTTCATTTACGACTCAGGAAAAACCAGAAGTCGAAAAAGCCAGGGGCGGAACGAGCAAGACCGAAGCGCAAAGCAAAACCAATAAAAAATACAGATGATGCCTTGACCCCGGTCATTTAATGTACCGGGGTTTTACCATGTTCAAAGTCCGTGTATTTGGGAAGCCTGCAATTACCATATAGAATAAACGAAATGTTTTAGTACCGATAATGTGCGGGTAAACAGAAAACAAGACAAGTTAAATCAGGAGGTTTTATGAATGGCACAGACAAACCGTCAATTTGAGATTGTTTATTCGCAGGATGAAATGGAGCGTGCTTTGGAGTCGCTTATTTCAAAAGGCTATCGGAACGAGGATATCCACGTGCTTGCAAATGATAAAAACTTAGTGAATGAAGCCCACGACCGTTATGGTGTGGATTCGAACAAAGCCAATTCATTCGGCAACCGCATCAAAACCCTGTTGACAGGACAAGACACAGCACGTGCTAAGCTAGACGAGTTTGGCGTAGACCGCGACACGGCTGACCATTATGAGCGCGAAATTGAACGCGGTGCGGTCCTTTTGTATACGGATGGCGCACCTAACGGGAATGGAGAAAGCGAACATTTCTCTTCCCATTCTGACGACAACAGCCCAATGGACATGGAGGCAGATGGACGCAATACGGCATTTGCGCCGTTCGGCCGCGATGTTGAACGGGATGGCAGAATGCATGAGGACGAAAAGCTCATCGACAAAGACATCCAAAAGCATGAAGGGCGTCACGATACCGGCGTGGAAGGCATCTATACAACCGATGCCACGCGTGAACAGACGAATAAATCCCAATTGCACAGTAAATCACAGGATTCGCGTTTGAAAGGTGCTGAAATTCACCCGACTAGCGACCGTACCAAGCCATCAGAAGCTGAAAAGCCGGCTGAAAAGCGTATGGAGCATGAGCCGAAACTGGGAGACCGAGACGGTGAAAAGGAATTGAACAGGGAAGATGGGGTGAACCGCCGGCAAGACGAACCTTCCCCGGGAGTCGATCCAAATCTTGGGCCGGCACCGTTTGGACGCGATTCAGAAGAAGAGCATCTCGCTGATACGGAACGCCGCGACGATTTCGAATCAACGAAAAATCCTAGAGACGCTGATGATTTCCATAAAGATGTAGAGAAAAAGACCGGTACACCACCTACGCCGCGTCTATTCTAATAAGAAAAAGGCCGGAGAAATGAAAAAATTTCTCCGGCCTTTTGCATGGATCGAATTATTTTTTATGTTGTGTGCGCGCGATCGTGATTCCTACGAGTGTCCCGATGATTGCTGGAACAAGCCAGCCGATCCCTTGTTGGTAAAGCGGCAAGTAAGAGAAAATCTGTGTGATTGCAGGGAATTCGAATCCTGAACTCTTCAATGCATCAACGACACTTACGATGCCTGTCAGAACAAGCGGGATGATATAGACATAAGATTTTTGATAAAACGAATGATCGAAAAACGATAGGATGACAAGGACGATCGCGAGCGGATAAATGGCCAATAACACCGGCAGTGAAATTGCGATCAATTGGGTCAGACCGACATTGGCAATGACGGTTGAAAATCCGGCAAAGATGAATACGTAGACCACATACGGCAATTGCGGGAAGATTTTATTGAAAAACTGGGAAGTCGCTGACACCAGACCGATGGAAGTGGTCAGGCAGGCGAATGTAATCGCGGCAGCCAGAATGATGCCGCCGATTTCGCCATACAGGACGCGTGAAGCAAGCGCAATCACTTCACCCCCGTTTTCTTGCATGCCAATAGCTTCTACACTGGTCGCCCCGATATAGCTGAGGGAAAGGTAAACCAGCGACAAACCGGCTGCTGCGATGAATCCAGCATAGGCAGTCGTTTTCAGGATGGTGTTCTTGTTTTCGACGCCCTTCGCTCGGATGGACTGGATAATGACAATCCCGAACACCAGCGCGGCAATTGCATCCATCGTCAAATATCCTTGGAGGAAGCTTTCGAAAAACGCTTCCGTATCATAATTTCCTACAGGTGCACCGATTGGGCCCATTGGTGTCACGAAGCTTTTGATAGCTAAAAAACCGATGACGACGATAAGGATCGGTGTCAGGATTTTGCCGATGCGGTCCACAAGCTTGGTCGGATTCAATGCAAACAGCACTGTTATGACAAAGAAAATAAGGGTGAATAGAAATAATGACCAGAACGATGCTGCCATTTCAGCGGACAAAAAAGGCGCAGTGCCAATTTCGAAGGCGACAGTGGCTGTTCGGGGAATGCCAAAAAATGGCCCGATAGCCAAATAGACGACCATCGTGAAAACGATGCCGAAGACCGGGTGGACCCGGCCGGCAATCGACTGCAAGTCTCCGCCAGCTTTTGCGATGGCCAGTATGCCCAAGAGCGGCAAGCCGACGCCCGTCAGCAGAAAACCGATAATGGCAGGCAGCAATTGTTCACCTGCCAATTGGCCGAGATAGGGGGGGAAGATTAAATTTCCGGCACCGAGAAAAAGTGCGAAAAGCATAAGTCCAATGGTTAAAGTTTCAGAGTTTGTAAGCGTTTTCTTGTTCATAGGAGTTCTCCTTTTAAATTAAGCATAGCCACACAAGGACTTATTATAACTGAATTCGCGCAGTTATGAAAATTAAAATTTGGAAATAAAAAAACCCGGCAATTTAGCCGGGTTACATGTGCTTATTTGTCTTTATTAAAGCCTTCTTTAAACTTGCCGACGGTATCCTGCACCTTGCCTTTTGTTTTGTCGGATTTGCCTTCAGCTTGCATGTCCGGATTATCGGTCGCATTCCCGACCTGGTCTTTCAATTCGCCTTTGCCTTTGCTGACGGCACCTTTCAACTTATCTGAGAAACCTTCTTTATCAGCCATTTGAATGCCTCCTTTAAAATATCCTTACAGCTTATATTGCCTATCCTGAAGTTTATAAACCTCCTGTATAACATAAAGAGCTCCCCGATGCTGGCAGCGGGGAGCAGGAGTTTATGATTTTAAAGGTTGTTCGTTAAGTGTTTCTTTTGCTTTTTCCTGGACTGAAATGCATAAATCCTGTTCCGCTAACCGTTTTAGTGTGGTCAAAGGGGTGGCTGCATTGGCGGCGACGCCTTTCCGGACTTCGGGGTGTTGATCGAGCGACAAGTCTACGAGCAGCCCTTCACAATTGATCGAACGTGCAAGCTCTGCCCGTTTATGGAAATCCATTTTTAATACAGCTGCTTCGTCATAAGGCGACCATTCTTTCTTAGATGCATAAAATAGAAGATTGCTGTCCATATTTCGCACTCCCGCTCAAATTAGTATGATGTTCGTCATTCATGGTTTTATTATAGCATATTATGGATATAATACTATAAAAGTGCCTATTAATTCTGAAAATTAGCAAAAAATTTTATCGTCTGGACCAAAAGCTCTATGCTGATGATTATTCTTGTAAAAGCGCTGGAGCCGGAAACTTTTTCTTTATGAAAGCCGTCTATAAATGTAAGGGAAAATAGAAGGTGGTTATATATCAGGCTGTCGAGAAAGGTAAGAAGTCGTATTTTCCGAAGCTTATCGCTCGCTTTCCGTGGGGCGGGAATCGAGCCTCCTCAGCCGCTATCGCGACCTGCGGGGTCTCTCAAACCCGCTGGTCCCACAGGAGTCGAGCAAACGCTTCTCCAAATACTAAGCTAGATTTTTGATTTTTAAATGTCAAAACGTAGTTACTTTTTTAAAAGTTTAGTAGATTTTAGACTTATTCAACACTCTGATATATATTACTTTCTTTTTCTATCGGCCATGCTATAATAATGCTGGATATGTATGCAAAATGAGAGTTTTTTAAGGAGGAAGGACATGCTATACCTTACACTGGTTGTGGCATTCATCGCTTCGATTCTCCTGACACCCCTTGTGAAGAGATTGGCATTTCGCATCGGGGCAGTGGATCGGCCCAATTACCGAAAAGTACACGCAAGGATCATGCCGCGTTTAGGCGGATTAGCCATATTTGGATCATTTTTGATCGCTTACCTTTTCCTTCAACCAAAGGATCCGGTATCAGCGGCATTTGAGTCGACGCTGATCCCGATTGAAACAGCTATCATCATCGGCGCGTTTTTGATCATCGTGACGGGCGTCTTGGATGATATGCTCGAAATTACAGCAAAAGCCAAAATGCTCGGGCAACTGGCCGCGGCCAGTGTTGTCGTCATTGGCGGAGGGCTCGAAATATCTTTCATTAACTTGCCGTTCGGCGGCGTTTTGGATTTCGGCTACTTCAGCATTCCGCTGACGATCATTTGGATTGTGGGTATCACCAATGCCATCAACTTGATTGACGGGCTTGATGGCCTGGCTGCTGGAGTTTCAACCGTTGCGCTATTGACGTTGACGGCGATGGCTTTTATCATGGGCGACGTTTTCGTCATGTCGACAGCTGCCATTCTTGCCGCCAGCTCCATCGGTTTCCTATTCTATAATTTTCACCCAGCGAAAATTTTTATGGGGGACACAGGGGCGTTGTTCCTTGGCTTCATGATTTCTGTACTCGCATTGATGGGTTTCAAAAACGTGACAGTCGTTGCCTTGATCATTCCGATCATCATGCTTGGCGTGCCGATTTCGGATACGTTCTTTGCCATCGTGCGCCGCGTGCGTGAAAAGAAATCCATTTCAGAAGCAGATAAATCGCATTTGCACCATTGCTTGCTGAATATCGGTTTCTCGCATAGCCAGACGGTCCTGATTATTTACGGCATTTCCGCATTATTCGGTCTTGCAGCTTTGCTATTCTCCCAAGCGACATTGTGGGGAGGTATCCTGCTGATCGGCGTCATGCTTCTGGCGATTGAATTGTTCGTCGAAGTTGTGGGGCTGGCAGGGAAGAATTACCGCCCATTGATCAATTTAGTAAGAATGATAGGGAAGTAAAAAGCGGCTGCGGCCGTTTTTATATTTTGGGCAGGATCATATAACGCAAAAAAACTGGCAACCGTTACGGTTGCCAGTTTTTATGTTCATCTTCGTGGTCCGATCCAGGAGCTGGAAAAGCCTGCTCGGTGAGGTCGTCTTCATTCAATGAAAGGTTGGAAGTGTCGGGTTTTAAACCGAGGTGGCTTTGGAGAATATCTTTCAGCTCTTCAAGCGATTCTTCATCGGGCATATAATAGTAAATGCCCGTCGACATGTCATCGTAACCTTGAACACTCATCGTCTCCACGTCTGGTTTGCCATTTTTCGCATATTCGAAGAATGCCTGCATATCTCGAAAGCTCATATTGGTTTTCATATTGTCCCCGACTGCGTCGATGACATTGCCGTATTTGCTGATAGATCCTGCCGACAAGGCTTTATCCATGATCGATTCAAGAATCATTTGCTGGCGCTTGCCGCGTTCAATATCATTGTCATAGTAACGGGTTCTGGCGAGGGCCAATGCTTCACTGCCATTGAGCTGCTGCATTCCTTCTTCGAGTTCAATCGCATTATGCGAATCCGTTTCATCTTTTTCTTTCAAATCATATGGAACTTCTGCCGTAATTCCGCCGAGCGCATCAACGACATCGACGAAAGCATCGAAGTTCATTGTCATATAATAATCAACTGGCACATCCAACAGCCCTTCGACGCTTTCAATTGTAGAGCGTGGGCCGTT
Organism: Planococcus sp. SSTMD024; assembly: GCF_041320495.1. NCBI lineage: Bacteria > Bacillati > Bacillota > Bacilli > Caryophanales > Caryophanaceae > Planococcus > Planococcus sp. SSTMD024. The sequence goes on from NZ_JBGGNS010000023.1 coordinate 34,865, forward strand.
CAGTGCGTAAGCATGGGTGATTTTGTCTTCATAGCCCGAATCCGGAATGAAGGTGTACGTATCACGCGGAATGCTGACTAGCTTCACTGATTTGTCTTCATTGTTCAATGTTGCCAGCACTAATGCATCGGAACGGATATTGTCGCTGCTTTGGTCCCGAGCGGCACTATCGTCGATGCCGATGAACAAAATCGAAATATTATCGTTCAGCGGTTCGACTTGTTCATCGCGGAGATCGGATTTGTCGCGCCCATCTGCGGACTCGTATGCGTTGTTCGCGGCAAACTCGGCTTTTTTCACGAGCCAAATGCCAAAGGCGGATAAACTGATCAACAAAGAGACGGCCAGGATGGCAGAAATCTTGATGATCTTCCGCCGGCGGCTGGACTTTGCCTCCCGTTTCATTTTTCTACTCATTATAGTTGCTCCTCTAAAGGGGATTATGTGCGGCTTTGGTAATAGCCAAGCACATGCATGTGCCATTTCACTAATCTTAAGGGCACAGTGAAATTACGAATTTTCATTTTTTTGTGCTGTGGATATTATACAGTGATTTTTTCCGTGCGTAAATGAAAAGAAACTAAGTACGGGGAAATTCGAGGAATTCCGTGTGGGCTGACTCTATTTCAGCTTGCCCGTTCGTCAATTCATTGACCCAATCGATAAACTGTTGTTCTTTTTCGACTGGCACATGTATGGACAGTACCACTTCATCAGAATAATCGATTCCTGCTAACGGATAATCCGACTGGCGGATTTCATTTTCGATTTTGCCGAGCCATGTATAATCGATGGACACCTTCATCAAATGGTGCAGCCGCCGTTCCACCACGCCGCTAGCGGCAATCGCTTCCGATGCGGATTTTCCGTAAGCACGGATCAAGCCGCCGCCTCCCAGTTTAATGCCGCCATAATAGCGCGTCACCACCAGCACGGTATCCTTTAAGCCTTGTTTTTTCAGCACTTCCAGCATAGGGACGCCCGCCGTTCCGCTCGGTTCCCCGTCATCGTTCGCTTTTTGGATGGAATCGTGCTCGCCGATGATGTAAGCTGAACAATTATGGGTAGCCTGGCGGTGTATCGATTTGATGGATTCGATGAAAGCGATCGCTTCAGCCTCCGTTTCAGCCCTTGCCGCATGTCCGATGAAACGGGACTTATTTATGAGTATTTCTGCACTGGCAGAAGAACCTACTGTTATGTAATTTTCTCGCATTTTTACTCCCCCTGTTGTAAAATGAAATCAGATAATTTGTAATGTATTCTTAATATGCTGTTGCGTATATAGTGATATACTTGTTAAAGCCCTTAAGGCGAAAGAAACATGGAAACGGATGGTTACAGTAAGTATAGCTAAGGCGGTTTTAGAATGGCAAAGAAAAGCGATGGAACTTCATTAGATTCCATCTTTGACGAGCTGGTCGCAAAGATGGACCAGTCGAAACAGGATATTTTCGCCATTAGCGAAGAAAGTCGCCGCAGCTATGAACAGATGAAGGACGAATTGGAGAATGTCAGGGCGAACATCAGCCGCATCATCGCGGAAGGCGACACACTTGAAGAGCGGACCCGCTCGGCAAGGAGGAGACTCGCAGAACTATCGGGTTCATTCGAGTCTTTCACTGAAAGCCAGGTTCGCGAAGCTTTTGAGTTGGCCAACGAACTGCAAGTCCAATTATCCTTGAACCGCGCCGAAGAAAAAAAGTTTCGTCAAAAACGGGACCGCCTGCAGCGCAATCTCCAGAAACTGCTCCAGACAATCGAACGTGCAGAGCGGCTGGTCAATCAAATCAATGTGGCGACCAATTATTTGTCGTCGGACCTTGAAGATTTCGGAGATGCGGTCGACAAGTCGAAGAGCAAGCAGGATTATAGTTTGAGAATCATCGAAGCCCAGGAAGAAGAGCGCAAAAGGCTGTCGCGCGAGATCCATGATGGCCCGGCTCAGATGATGGCAAACGTCTTGCTGCGTTCGGATTTGATCGAAAAAACCTACCGTGAAAAAGGTGCGGATAAAGCCTTCAAGGAAATTTCTTCGCTAAAGGATATGGTGCGGCAAGCGCTCACGGAAGTCAGGCGCATCATTTACGACTTGCGGCCAATGGCGCTTGACGATCTCGGGCTCGTCCCGACCTTGAAAAAGTATCTGGAAACGATTGAAGAATATAATCGCGGCGTCCGATTGTCCTTCCATTCCAATGGAAGTGAGGTCCGGCTCCCGAATAATTTTGAAACTTCCATTTTCCGGCTTGTGCAAGAAGCGGTCTCGAATGCGATCCGCCACGGCAAATCGACGGATATCGAGGTCAAGATGGAATGGCTTGCTGAACAAGTGTCGATCATCATTAAAGACAACGGTTCCGGTTTTGACCAGGAAATTGTCAAGGACCAGTCATTCGGCTTGACCGGCATGAGGGAGCGGATTGAATTGATCGGCGGGGAGTTCTTTATCAACTCCACGCTCGGCGAAGGAACGGTGTTAATGTTTCATATCCCGCTGAAGGCGGGTATGTAAGATATGGTATTTTGAGGAGGACGACACAATGACAAAAATTATTATTATTGATGACCACCAATTGTTCCGGGAGGGGGTTAAGCGCATCCTGGACTTCGAAGAATCGTTTGAAGTTGTCGCAGAAGGCGGCGACGGCGAGGAAGTCATCAAACTATACGAAGAACATCAGCCGGATGTCGTGTTGATGGATATCAACATGCCGCAAAAGAACGGTGTCGAAGCTACGGGCGAACTGATCGAGAGATTCCCGGATGCTAAAGTCATTATGCTGTCTATTCACGATGACGAATCGTATGTGACACATGCCCTTAAAACAGGTGCACTCGGCTATATGCTGAAAGAAATGGATGCAGACGCCATCATCCAGGCGATCAAAGTCGTCGCAAAAGGCGGATCATACCTGCATCCGAAAGTGACGCGCAATTTGGTGATGGAGTTCCGCCGTTTGAGCGAACGCGAAAACAAAGGCTCTTTCCACCAGACAGAAATTCGCCGGCCTTACCATTTATTGACAAAACGTGAAAGCGAAGTTTTGCAGCTATTGACGGACGGGCAGAGCAACCGTGTCATCGGCGAAACTTTGTTCATCTCTGAAAAAACAGTGAAAAACCATGTGTCGAGCATTCTGCAAAAAATGCAGGTCAATGACCGTACTCAAGCAGTCGTCACAGCCATTAAAAACGGTTGGGTGGAAGTACGTTAAAAAGCATCCGGCAGCAGCCGGATCAATCGATGCCAAACATGTGAAAAGCGCCGGAAGCTTATGCTTCCGGCGCTTTTTTACATGCGTCCGATGCAGAACTGATAAATCGATGCCGTGACCAGGCAATCCCCGAGCGCATCGTGGGCATTGTGCTCGAGTTCGAGATAGGCGGATAAAGTCGTCAGTTTGTGGTTCGGCGTTTCCGTGATGAATTTGCGGGCCAACCTAACTGTGTCGATGACTTGGTAAGGCGGCACCGGGGTGATGTGCTCAAGCGCATAAAGGAATCCCATATCGAAAGGTGCGTTATGGGCGACGATCGGCAAATCGCCGATAAAGTCGATCAATTGCGGAGCGATTTCCTCGATGACCGGCGCATCTTGGACATCGCCGTTGCGAATGCCGGTGATGCGGGTGATTGTGCTTGAAATCGGCCGTTCTGGATTGATTAATAAATACATCGTGTCTTGTTGGTGGTGGCCGATAAATTTAACCGCTCCGATTTGAATGATTTTATCATCGCCGGCACGCAAGCCGGTCGTTTCAAAATCCAGCACAACATAATCTTCTGCCGGTTCCATTGTCAAATTATATTTTTTCGCTCGTGTAGCGGTTCTTCTTGTCGGATAGGTGCGTGTGTCCTGCATCTTCTGGTTGAGCAAGCGCTCTGCTTCCCATTTTTCCAAACGATCGCCTCCTTAAGGTTTCCTTTCATTGTACATGACAGCGGAAGGAATTGTCCCGTCGCATATTGACACCGTTTCTTCATTGTATTCCGCGCGAGGCTGTGGCAAAATGAGCGCAGGAGGAATGCATCATGAAAAAATGGATAATGGCAACTGGGCTGGTTCTCGCGCTCGCCGGCTGTTCGGGCGAAGAAGATCCGTCGGTCAATGGCAACAGTGCAGAAGACGGCAATGCCACCAATGAAAACAATGCAGTTGAACACGGCATCAAAGACCAAGAAGTAGGATTTACTTTGGACGATGAAGGAGACATCATCGCTGCGGATGTTCCAGAAGATGAAAAGCAGGAACTTCTTGGCGCGTATGAGGAATACATCGCGGCATTCAATGCTGAAGATATGGACCGTTATATGGCGACCATCGCTGAAAACCCGGATGGCTTCGACCGTGAAGAAGACCAGCAGGCATTGAGCGAAGCCTTTGAAAACTACGATACGACATATACGACAAGCGATGAGACGATCGTCAAATACGAAGAAGAACGGGCGGAAGTTTTCGCGACCATCGATGTGGAAATGAATGAAGCCGGAACTGAACAAGGAATGCAGCAATCCGGGCGCCAAGTGGTCGTTTTCAAAAAAGAGCAGGACGACTGGAAAGTAACGAGCTTGCATTTTATCGGAAATCAATAATGGAAAACGTAACGAAGGGCTTTTCCTCGCAGGCAAACTTGCGCCTGTGTCCGGAAAAGCTTTTTTGGATTCGTGCCCATCGATGAAAATGCTGAAAATAGATCCATCGATGGGCCGGAATTTTTTATCTATTGGCAGGCGAGTTTTGGTAAAATAGCAGTGGAGGCTGATTGAAAATGAAAACAGCAATTGTGACAGACAGCACGGCATATATTCCACAGCAGCAAGCAAAAGAAAAAGGCATACATGTAGTGCCTCTACAGATTACATTTGGCGCCGACTCCTATGCGGAAACAGAATTGGATACTGTGGAATTTTACGATAAAGCGCGGGAAGAACTTCCGAAAACCTCTCAGCCGCCTATCGGTGAGTTCATTTCGTTGTATGAAAAGCTTTCAGTGCAACACGAGGAAGTGGTGGCCATTCACCTGTCGAGCGGCATCAGCGGGACGATGGCCGGATCGAAGCAGGCAGGAGACATGACCGAAGACGTGGATGTCCATGTGTTCGATTCTGAAATTGCTTGCGCAGTCCAAGGATTCTACGCGCTAAAAGCAGCGGAACTGGCGGAGCAAGGCATGGGTGCTAAAGGGATCCTGTCAGAACTTGAGGAAATGAAAAAAACCTTGCGTGCGTATTTCATGGTGGAAGATTTACGCCACTTGCAGCGCGGCGGGCGTTTGTCAGGGGCGCAGGCTCTGGTCGGCAGCATGCTCCAGATCAAACCGCTGCTGCATTTCCAGGACAAGCTGATCGTTCCATATGAAAAGATACGCACACGGAAAAAAGCGATGAACCGCATCGCGGAAGAATTGAAAAAAGACTGCGGCAAAGAACCGCTTCAAGCGACGGTCATCCATGCCAACCGGCTCGAAGAAGCGGAAAAATGGAAAGCGGAGCTTGAACTGGCCTGCCCCGATGTGGAATTCACGATTTCCCATTTTGGCCCGGTCATTGGCACGCATTTAGGAGAAGGCGCGATGGGCCTTGGCTGGGCAAAGAAATGACCGGCCAAGGCCTTTCGGCTATAAAAAAGGAGGGAATCCATGCAAGCAATCGAAGCATTTTTAACAGGGCGGATATGGATAAGGCAATTCATTCCGTTTCCGCAAGAACTCATACAAGCAGCAATCGATCAAGGCGACGCAATCGTGGCTAGCGGAATATCGGCTGACGGCCAGTGTGCAAGGTGTTTGGAGACATCACCCGAGTACGTGATTCCTTACACATGCGCAACATGCGGAACTGTGTGCCGCTATTGCCGGGCCTGCATCAAGATGGGGCGCATCAGCAGCTGCACGGAATTGGTTTTATGGCGAACTCCGGCCGTAATAAACGCCCGCCCACGTGCCTTCGGATGGGCCGGAAATTTGACGCCGTTGCAGGAAAGCGCAACAAAAGCCATCTCCGAAAGCATCCATAAGCGAGAAGATCACCTGCTTTATGCGGTCTGCGGTGCCGGCAAAACAGAAATTCTTTTTTTCCCAGTTTACGAAGCGCTGCAAAAAGGATTGCGCATTTGCATAGCTGCACCGCGCACCGATGTCATCCTCGAGCTCTCCCCCCGATTCAAACAAGCATTCCCCGATGCCGTAATCCATACGCTCTACGGAGATAGCCCCGAACAATCCGGCTACGGAGAAATCATCTTAGCCACCACCCATCAATTGCAGCGATTCCAGGAAGCCTTTGATTTACTATTCGTCGATGAAGCGGATGCTTTTCCGTATTCGCTTGACCCATCGCTTGAACGGGCAGTTAAAAAAGCCGGCAAGCGGTCCGCTCCGGTCATCTACATTTCCGCCACTCCATCCCATGCACTCCAAAAACAGATTACCCGACACACCACCATCTTCAGGCGCTATCACGGTGCCCCCCTGCCCGTGCCTGCTTACCGTGCATTATGGAATTATGAACGCCATATCCGAAACGGCAAGATCCCTCCTCCGTTAAAAAAGTGGATAGAAGACAAGCTTCAGAAACAGCAGCCGTTCCTTCTATTCTTTCCGTCGATTCAATTGATCGAGCAAGCAATCCCGCTCCTGCAAAAAATCGATTCGACCATCGCTGCGGTCCACTCCAAAGATCCACAGCGCAAAGAAAAAGTGATGCAATTGAGGGGAGGGGCTTTATCGGGCCTTGCCACGTCCACCATATTGGAACGCGGCATCACCATACCCCATTTGCAAGTCGCAGTCATCGGGGCCGACCACCGGGTATTCGACCGGTCAGCGCTTATCCAAATTGCGGGAAGGGTCGGGCGAAGCGCGACGGACCCTGCTGGTGAAGTCATCTTTTTCCACAATGGCATCACCAGGCAAATGGACGCAGCAAGACAAGAGATTCTTTTCTATAACAAGGAGGGGAAAGCGTGAATTGCTGTTTATGCGACCAAGCCTTGCATTTTGTCCCTTCATGGCGCGGCATCTTCCTTTACGAAGCTCCGGAATTGCTGTGCCAGCCGTGCCGGAATGAGTTTTCGAAGACTGCCGGACAAGGCTGCAAATTTTGCAGCAAGGAAGGCGAAGAGATATGCCGCGATTGCCTGTATTGGGAAGAACATGGCTACCGCGATCTCATCCACTCAGGAAAAAGCCTGTACTGTTACAACGACGCCATGAAAGACTGGTTCCACCAATATAAATTCTTGAAGGATGTGTTATTGGCGCGGGTATTTGCGAAGGATATAAGGGAGGCCTTGGCGCACGAGCGGGCGATGGTCGTGCCGATTCCGCTGAATAACGAAAAGCTGCGCGAACGGAGCTTTTCGCAAGTGGATCAATTGCTGCTGGCGGCGGGCATTCCATACCGTCATCTGCTGGAAAAATACGGTGAAACTTTGGGGGAGAAAACCCGCCAGGAACGGATGGCGACAAAGCAATTGTTTCGATTGAACGGAGAAGCGGTTCCGAAACAGCTCGTGCTGGTGGACGACCTTTACACGACAGGCACGACGATGCGGCAGGCAGCAAAAATTTTACAGGAAGCGGGAGCGGAATCGATCCGCCTCCTTACCTTGATCCGTGCGTAAGCTTGAACAGCCAACTGGCGCATCGGCAATAAAAAAAACAGCTGCATAGCAGCCGTTTGCGTTAATGCTCATAGATCATTTTGCGGGTCATGCCGCCATCGATTGTCAAACATTCGCCGCTGATGAACGAATTGTCCGGATTCGATAAGAACAGGCACGCTCTGGCGATATCGTCCGTGGTGCCGACACGCCCGCTCCAATGCTGCTCATGGTCAACTTTCCGCAACTCTTCCGGGTCGCCGGTATGGATCCAGCCCGGGGCGATGGAATTGACGCGGATGCCTTTTGTGTGGAGGCTTGCAGCAAGCGAATGGCTGAGCGCAAAAATCCCGCCTTTGGAAGCCGAATAGCTTTCCGTCCCTTGTTCGGACATGAAGGCCCTTGTCGACGACATATTGACGATTGACCGGATGTCTTCATCCATATAACGGGCAGCTTCACGGCTGCAGATAAAGACGCTCTTCAAATTCGTATTGAGCACGCGGTCCCAATCTTCTTCCGTCAGTTCCCAAAGCGGCGTGAATTCGGAAATCCCGGCATTGTTGATCAGGACATGGATGCTGCCGTGTGCTTCGTGGATGTCGGAAAAGGCGCGTTCGACTTCCGAAAAGCTCCCTACATCACAGCGGCGGTATTCCACCCCCTCGAGCTCGACTTCTTCAATGTCCAAGCCGATGACGTTTGCGCCTTCTTTTTGGAAATACTGTGCGACGGTTTTCCCGATGCCTTGTGCAGCACCTGTCACTACAATTGTTTTATTTGTAAACATGGGCTTCATCTCCTTGTCACATAGTTTACCTTTTTACTATAGTGCTGAAACTTTTTACGTTTCAAGAAGGATTCGGAAGGGAACAACTAGAAATAGATAGATAGCAAAACAGAAGGAGGAGTTCACATGCTGCAATTCAACATCAGAGGCGAGAATATTGAGGTAACTCCCGCAATACGCGAACACATCGAGAAGAAGGTAGAGAAAATCGAACGCTACTTCACCGATGGGGCGAATGCAACCGCGATGGTCAACTTGAAAACGTATAACCATAACCAAACAAAAGTGGAAGTTACAATTCCAATGAAAAACCTAACACTCCGTGCTGAAGAACGGCACGATGATCTCTATGCAGCGATCGATTTGATCGTTTCAAAACTGGAGCGTCAAATCCGCAAATATAAAACGAAAGTCAACCGCAAATTCCGTGACCGCGAAGGGATGGGCCTGGCATTTGCGGCAGCAGAAAGCGAAGCGCAGAACAATGGTTCTTCGGAATCGGATGATGAGGAAGACTTGAAAATCGTCCGTACAAAACAATTCGACTTGAAACCGATGGACGAGGAAGAGGCGGTGCTTCAGATGAATATGCTCGGCCATAGCTTCTTCGTCTTCACAGACGCTGAGTCGAACGGCACGAACATCGTCTACAAACGGAAAGACGGTTCATATGGATTAATCGAGACAACTTCATAACAATGTAAAAGCCTCCTGTAACGGGAGGCTTTTGTTGTGCTTTATTTTTTGTGAGCGCGATTTACTGAAGTGGGCCACCGACTTGAAAATATAACAAGAATCGCTTCATTTATGTGCTTTTTTGCTATCTGCAAGAAAATGCATTGTTTGCACGCTTTATAGTGCAGTGTTAAAATGAATGGTGAGATTTTTTTTGAAAATGCTGCATATGATGATTAAGATAAACCCAGAGAATGAAAATATGAGCAACAGCGGTTGTTAGGCTGGAATCGGCCGGAATCGCCATGCAGGGAGCGGTTAAACATGCTTGGAGTATTGAATAAAGTATTTGACCCGAACAAACGGGATTTAAAACGATTGGAAAAAGTGGCAGATCAAGTCGAAGCTTTGGCCGACGAATACACGGCCAAGACAGACGAAGCCTTAAAAGCGAAAACAGCTGAATTCACAGCACGTTTCGAGCAAGGCGAGCCGCTCGATGACATGCTGCCTGAAGCATTTGCGACAGTGCGTGAGGCGTCGAAACGCGTGCTTGGAATGTATCCATTCCGCGTGCAGATCATGGGGGCCGCATCGCTTCATCAAGGGAATATTTCCGAGATGAAAACCGGTGAAGGTAAAACCTTGACCTCGACGATGGCCGTCTATTTGAATGCCATCACGAAAAAAGGCGTCCATGTCGTGACCGTCAATGAATACTTGGCGAGCCGCGATGCAGAAGAAATGGGCAAGCTATATAATTGGCTCGGTTTGACGGTCGGACTCAACGTCAACAGCCTGACGAAAGAACAAAAACGTGAAGCCTATCAAGCGGATATCACCTATAGCACGAACAACGAGCTTGGCTTTGATTATTTGCGTGACAACATGGTCCTGTATAAAGAAGATATGGTCCAGCGCCCGCTTCATTTTGCCGTTATCGATGAAGTCGATTCGATCCTCATCGATGAAGCACGGACGCCATTGATCATTTCGGGGCAAGCGGCGAAGTCTGCCCAGCTCTATATGCAAGCGAATGCATTCGGCCGCCTGCTGCAAAAAGATACGGATTACGCGTATGATGAAACAACGAAAGGCGTCGTATTGACGGAAGAAGGCATTGAAAAAGTCGAGAAAGCTTTCAGCATCGACAATTTATTCGATTTGACCCATGTGCGCCTAAACCACGCAATCAATCAATCGCTGAAAGCGCACGTCACGATGCAAAAAGATGTCGACTACGTCGTGCAGGACGGCGAAGTAGTCATTGTCGACCAATTCACCGGCCGTCTCATGAAAGGCCGCCGCTATTCGGATGGGCTTCACCAGGCGATCGAAGCGAAAGAAGGCCTCGAAGTCCAGAACGAATCGATGACGATGGCCACGATCACGTTCCAGAACTATTTCCGGAAATACGAAAAACTTTCCGGTATGACCGGTACGGCGAAAACGGAAGAAGAAGAGTTCCGCAATATCTACAATATGAACGTCATCTCCATTCCGACGAACAAGCCGATTATCCGTGACGACCGCGTCGATTTGATTTATGCGACAACGGAAGGCAAGTACAAAGCAGTTTCCGAAGACATTATCGAGCGCCATAAAAAAGGGCAGCCGGTTCTTGTCGGTACCGTAGCGATTGAAACGTCCGAAATCATTTCTGCCTATTTAACCAAAAAAGGCATCAAGCATTCGGTCTTGAATGCGAAGAACCACGCCCATGAAGCTGAAATCATCCTCGATGCCGGCCAAAAAGGCGCCGTCACGATTGCCACCAATATGGCAGGCCGCGGAACGGACATCAAATTGGGTGAAGGCGTCATCGAAGCAGGCGGGCTCGCGGTCATCGGTACTGAACGCCACGAATCCCGCCGCATCGATAACCAGCTGCGCGGACGTTCCGGTCGCCAGGGAGATCCCGGCGTGACGCAATTCTATCTATCGCTTGAAGATGACCTGATGCGCCGCTTCGGTTCGGATTCCATGCGCAATATGATGGGCAAATTGGGAATGGACGATTCCCAGCCGCTTCAATCCCGCATGGTGACGCGTTCTGTCGAATCTGCCCAAAAACGGGTGGAAGGCAATAACTTCGATGCGCGGAAACGCCTTTTGCAATATGATGATGTGTTGCGTGAACAGCGTGAAATCATCTATAAAGAGCGGATGGAAGTGCTCGAGACCGGCAATATGCGCGAACTTGTCGACAATATGATCGACAACTCGATCGGCCGCATGGTCGCAAGCTATACAACGGCGGAGAAGCCGGAAGAGTGGCATTTGAAGTCGTTGACGGAAGTGATTTCTGCCAATCTCTTGCCGGAAGATACAATCACCGAACAAGATCTGGAAGGCAAGACGCAAGAACAGATCATCGAATATGTGCGTGCAAAAGTAACAGCGCATTATGACGAAAAAGAAGTGGAAATGACGCCTGAACGTATGCGTGAATTCGAGAAAGTGGTTCTCTTGCGTTCGATCGATACAAAATGGATCGACCACATCGACGCAATGGACCAATTGCGCCAAGGGATTCACTTGCGAGCATACGGACAGAACGATCCGCTTCGCGAATACCAGAACGAAGGCTTTGCCATGTTCGAAGCGATGATTGAGGCGATTGAAGACGACGTGGCGAAATATGCCATGAAAGCGGAAATCAAGAACAATCTCGAACGTGAAGAAGTGGCGAAAGGCCAAGCGGTCAATCCGAAGGAGGGCGGCCAAGCCCCTCGCAAGAAGAAAGAACCCGCCCGCAAGGAAATGGAAGTCGGTCGCAATGACCTATGCCCATGCGGCAGCGGCAAGAAATTCAAGAACTGCCACGGGGCAGCTTCGTAAACAGTTGTTTATTGCCGAAGAGCAAAAGCTCTTCGGCCTTATTATGAGGAGGAACTTTATATGATGGAATTAGCGGATATTCGCAACCAGCTCGACAAAACAGCCGAAAAACTGGCGGACTTCAGGGGGTCTCTTTGACTTAGAAAACAAGGAAGCCCGCATTCAGGAATTGGATGAGCGGATGATCGACCCGAATTTCTGGAACGACCAGGAAGAGGCTCAAGTGGTCATTGCCGAACTGAATGCTTTAAAGGATACGGTCAACCGTTACCGCAAGTTCGAAGACGGCCAAGAAGATATGGAAATGACACTCGAACTTTTGCGGGAAGAGCCCGATGAGGATCTTCATGAACAATTAAGCGGAGAAATGAAGCAGTTCCTGGACGATCTCGGTAATTTCGAGTTGGAACTCTTATTAAGCGAACCGTATGACAAGAACAATGCCATTCTGGAATTGCATCCCGGTGCAGGCGGAACGGAGTCCCAGGACTGGTGCTCGATGCTGCTGCGCATGTATACGCGCTGGGCTGAAAAACGCGGATTCAAAGTGGAAACTCTGGATTACCTGGCGGGAGACGAGGCTGGGGTCAAGTCGGTCACACTCGGCATCAAAGGACATAATGCTTATGGCTATTTGAAGGCGGAAAAAGGCGTACACCGCTTGGTCCGCATTTCGCCCTTCGATTCCTCCGGCCGCCGCCACACCTCGTTTGTGTCGTGTGAAGTCATGCCCGAATTCACCGGCGAAATTGAAATCGATATCCGCACGGAAGATTTGAAAGTCGATACTTACCGTGCAAGCGGTGCTGGTGGACAGCACATCAATACGACAGATTCCGCTGTCCGGATCACCCACTTGCCGACCGGTGCAGTCGTAACGTGCCAACAGGAACGTTCGCAGATCAAAAACCGTGAAAAAGCGATGCAAATGCTGAAAGCGAAGCTATATGCATTGAAGATCGAAGAACAGGAAAAGGAATTGCTGGAAATACGCGGCGAGCAGAAGGAGATTGGCTGGGGCAGCCAGATCCGGTCGTATGTCTTCCATCCGTATTCCATGGTCAAAGATCATCGTACAAACCATGAAACTGGAAATCTCCAAGCTGTCATGGACGGCGACCTTGATGGATTCATCCACGCGATGCTGCGCTCAAAAATGCAATAAGCTGAAAAAAACCAATCACAAATCTTCGCAATATAAGAACCCCCGATACTGGCTGCTCAAAAAAAAGAGCAGCGGCGTCGGGGGTTTTTAAAATTTCAAAAAGGCAATAGAAGTAAGGATGCTTGAATATGCCAAGGAGGAGGTTATGGACATGATGACCCATCAATTGTTGATCTTACTGGCCATCGGTTATATCGTCTATACGATCGACATCAAAAAGAATTTTTTTCCAGTCCCGGTGGTGCTGGTGGGGGTCGGTTTGGGCCTTTCATTCATTCCGTATTTCGCTGAATTCGATATATCAAAAGACATCATCTTTAATGTCTTCTTGCCGGCAATTTTATTTACCTCGGCCTATCAATTTCCTTTAAAGCAATTGAAGGAAAATATCGGCATCATCGTCAGCTTAAGTACAATTGGATTAATCTTCACTGTCGTTCTGCTCGGCTTGTCCATTTACTTGGCGGGGGGTGTATTCACTACCCTTTCCCTCACCGCAGCCTTTTTGCTGGCGGCCATCCTCACACCAACCGATCCGGTATCGGTCACGGCCATTTTAAAGAAAAGCAGCGGAGCGGAACAGATTGCCGACGTGGTGGAAGGGGAATCGATGATCAACGACGGAACGAGCATCGTCTTTTTCACCATTTTCCTGACGATGTATCAAACCGGAAACGGATTTTCATTAGGGAAATTTACCACAGAATTGCTGCTCGTCTCAATCGGGGGCGTCATTCTTGGCGTCGCAATCGGCTGGTTGATGAGCAAGACAATCCGTTTCACTCATGATAAAAAATATCAAGTGATGTTGAGCGTCATCGGAGCATACGGCGCTTTTTACATCGGTGAAGCCATCGGGGTGTCGGGCGTGCTTGCGACGGTGGCAGCCGGAATATTCGTTTCGTACGAAATTGGCAGGGAAATCAAGGAAGATACACTTCCGCAATCGCTTAATGGTTTCTGGGATATCGTCACGCCGATTCTATTGGCGGTGCTGTTTTTGTTGATCGGCATACGCGGTGCGGAATACCTGGCTTTTTCAGGCTGGTGGTTCGCAATCGTGATTTTCTTATTGGCCATTATCGTCCGCTTTGTCGTCATCGCGCTGTTCATATACGGGGTGCCCAAATGGCGCCGTGAATTCAAGAATGATTTTTCAACAATCACGTTAACTGCCTGGTCAGGAATTAAAGGCGCCATGTCAGTCGCGCTGCTTCTCTGGCTTGAAGAAACGGCATCTGGCCAGGACCAAGTACTGATCTCTTTAACATTTGCGGTGATTTTGCTGTCGCTCGCCATTCAGAGCATCGGCATCTATCCATTATCGAAAGTATTGAAAAACCTTCAATAAAATAAACAGTGCAGCAAATTGGCTGTGCCGTTGTGTAACGTCTATTGCTTCATCCAGATGAAGTTCACAAAAAACGGTGGTTCTGCTATACTCTGACAGGGTTCAAGTGAATATAGAAGGAAGAGGAATAACTGCTTATGGGTAAACGGAATATACGAAAATCTAAAGATCCACATCCAGTATTGACAACTGTGCTGGATTATATCGCTGTACTGGCTGGAGCGGCGATCGTCGCCATTTCATTCAACGTGTTCCTCTTGCCGAACGAAGTGGCATCGGGCGGAGTCAGCGGCATCAGTACGATTCTATTCGGTTTGTTCGAATGGAAGCCGGCATTCGTCCAATGGGCATTCAATATACCGCTGTTCATCGCAGGCATCATTTTGCTCGGAAAGAATTTCGGCATCAAGACAGCCGTCGGTACCGTGTTTTTGCCATTCGTCGTCTTCCTGACTGAAGATTGGGAAGCTTGGACGAGAGATCCGCTGCTCGGCTCATTGTTTGGGGGCATCATGGTCGGCCTCGGGCTCGGCATCGTTTTCCGTGGCAAAGCTTCGACTGGCGGAACCGATCTTGCAGCGCAGATCATCACCAAATACACCGGACTGACTCTCGGTACAAGCGTCGCGATTATCGACGGCATGATCGTATTGGCAGCTGCCATCGTTTTTGATATTGAAAAAGGATTGTATGCTCTGATCGGTTTGTACTTAACGACAAAAACCATCGACTTGGTACAGGTCGGTTTCAGCCGCTCGAAGATGGTATACATCATTACGAACAAGCAAGTGGAAATCCGGGATGCCATTTACGATGAAGTCGATCGAGGCGTTACGGAATTAACGGCAACCGGGGGCTATTCAGGAAATGAAAAGCCGATTTTGATGGTCGTGATTCCGCAGACAGAATTCACGAAGTTGAAGCAATTGGTCAAATTGATCGACCCGCAAGCGTTTGTCATCGTTTCGGATGCTTCTGAAGTGCTGGGGGAAGGTTTCAAACGTGCCTAAAATTGGTATACTCCTATAGAAGGTAAAAAAGCAAGACGATGAGGAGGAGTTTCATGAAAAAGCAATTGATGACCGTATTGTTCGGTTCAGTTCTCGTACTTGGTGCATGCGGCGGCGGGGAAGAAACGTCTCCTGAAGAGCCAGCGGATACTGGCGGTGATACAGAAACGGAGACTACGACAGTGGATGCAGAAGCAGTCATTCAGCAAAACTGTATTTCGTGCCACGGTGAAAATTTGGAAGGTCAAGGCAACTTCCCGGCATTAAACGATGTAGGGTCCCGTCTTTCTGAAGAAGAGATCCTGTCAGTCATTGAAAATGGTAAAGGCTCTATGCCGCCTAACATCATCGAAGGCGAAGAAGCACAAGCTGTAGCAGAATATCTTGCAAGCCAACAATAAACCGGCATTATGCCCGGTTTATTTTTTTTTTTTTGACAAAAAACAAGGCTATAATAAAGATAAATGGTAAAAATAAGGTAATATAAGGTGTGTTAAGACCTTATATTATTAAAATTTCAGATAATTCTTTGTATCGATTCTGAGTCCGAATTGAAATGTAACTGTAACAAAAAAGGGGTTTAGGAGTGTTATAATAACCGTGCTGCAAAATTTGCTATGTACTTGGGAAATCTAATTTGGTGTAACGCCAAATAATATAGGTGGTTTATTAATGATACAAATGAAAAATGTCTACAAAAAATATCCAAACGGCATTGTGGCACTCAACGGATTGAATGTTGAGATTGCCCAAGGCGAATTTGTATACATCGTCGGGCCGAGCGGAGCCGGTAAGTCCACATTCATCAAAATGATGTATCGTGAAGAACGCCCGTCTTCAGGGCAAATGCTCATCGATGGGAAAGATATCGCGAAATTGAAGAACCGGAAAGTGCCTTTCCTGCGGCGCGACATCGGCGTCGTGTTCCAGGATTTCAAACTATTGCCACGCCTGAACGTCTATGAAAATGTGGCGTTTGCACTCGAGGTTATCGAGGAAAAGCCACAAATCATCAAAGAGCGGGTCATGGAAGTGCTGGACATGGTCGGGCTAAAGCACAAAGCGAAGATGTTTCCGCGGGAATTGTCCGGCGGCGAACAGCAACGCGTTTCAATCGCCCGTTCGATCGTCAATACGCCGAAAATCATGATTGCCGATGAGCCGACGGGTAACCTTGACCCGGATACGTCATGGGACATCATGAACCTTTTCGAACAGATCAACTCGACAGGGACCACCATCATCATGGCAACCCATAACCGGGAAATCGTCAACAAGTTAAGACATCGCGTTATCGCCATTGAAGGCGGGCTGATTGTGCGCGACGCAGCCGGAGGTGATTACGGCTATGAAGATTAGAACATTTGGCCGCCATATCAAAGAAAGCCTCAAAAGCCTCGGCAGAAACGGCTGGATGACTTTTGCATCCGTCAGCGCCGTCACCGTAACTTTGCTGCTTGTCGGCGTGTTCGTCATGATCATGATGAACTTGAATAAAATAGCCGATGACTTGGAAAACGATGTCGAAATCAAAGTGTTCGTATCACTCGATGCGGAAGAAGAGGAAATTGCAGAGCTTGAGGAAGAAATATCCGGGCTCGATGGCGTCGAGTCAGCCAATTTTTCAACTAAGGAAGAAGAATTGACGGATCTTGTTCTTGACTTTGGTGAAGAGCTCAGCCTATTCGAGCAAAGCAATCCATTATTTGACGTTTTCTATGTGAAAGCGACAGAACCCCAACAGACAGAGGCGGTAGCAACAGAAATCGCCGGCCTTGAATATATCGAAGACGTGGAATACGGGGAAGGAAAAATTGAGAAACTCTTCAACTTCCTGAACGCTGGGCGCAATGTCGGCCTGGTCCTTATTTTAGCGTTATTGTTTACAGCGATGTTCTTGATTTCGAATACGATCCGCATCACAATCGTGGCACGACGCACTGAAATCGAGATCATGAAACTCGTCGGGGCGACCAATTGGTTTGTCCGCGTTCCATTCATTCTGGAAGGCATGTGGCTTGGGATCCTCGGGTCCATTATACCAATCGGCCTCATTATACTGCTTTACCAGAGAATCACGGAATTCGCACAGCCCCGGCTCAGCGGAGAACTATTCCAGCTTCTGGAGTTTTCACCTTTCATCTACCAAGTGAGCGCGTTGATCTTGGCGATGGGTGTCTTTATCGGAATTTGGGGAAGTTTTATGTCCATTCGCAAGTTTTTACGTGTATAATCAATTCAAGGCCTATGGTCGCATGTTAACCATAGGCCTAAAGCTTACATAAATTAGGAAATAAAATACAGACATAGAAAAAGAACGTAAATCCAGAGGGGGAAAACGAACTTGAATTCGAAGTCTAAATGGATGTTGTCCGGTATTTCATCAATTCTCGCACTGTCTTTGCTGATGCCTTCAGCACACGCAAACAGCAGCAAGCTCGATGAATTGGAACAAGAGCAACAGCAAGTCCAAAAAGAACAGCAGAAATTGGAAAAAGAACGCAAAGAGTTGGAAGAAAAAGAAGAGGATTTAAGTTCAGGCATCCAAAAGAAAGAAGGCGAGATTAAAAAAACGTCTTCGAAGCTTGACCGCATCGTTTCGGAAATCCAGCAATTGGATAAGAAAATGCAGGAAACACAAGCCAAGATCAATACAGTACAGGCAGAAATCGATCAAACTAAAGAAGAAATCGATGAATTGAAAGAAGCGATTGAAGAGCTCGAACGCAAAATCGACGAACGCACTGAACTCCTGAAAGAACGTGCACGCGCCATCCAAATGAGTGGCGGATCTGTCGAGTACATAGATGTTCTATTGGGCGCTAACAGCTTCATCGACTTTATCGACCGTTTTTCGGCAGTCAATACCTTGATTGAAGCTGACCGCGAAATCATGCGTGAACAAGCAGCCGATAAAAAAGAATTGGCTGCCAAAAAAGAAGCGGTTGAAACGATTCTCGCCAATCAAGAAGAGCGCCGTGCAGAACTGGTTACATTGAAAGCTTCATTGGATAGCCAGAAAAAAGAACAAGCAGGCTTGAAAAAGCAAATGGAAGCTGAGCAAAAGCGTTTAGCTTCAGAAAAGAACAATTTGGAAGCACAACACGAAGAAGCGCTAGAAGTCAGCGCTGCAGTCGAAAAGCAGATCATGGGGCAGCAATCCCGCATGGCGAAGTTGGCTCAGCAAGAAGAAGCTGAACGCGCGCGTATTGCAGAAGCGGAACGAAAAGCGGCGGCAGAAAAAGCAGCAGCCGAAAAGGCCGCAGCTGAGCGTGCAGCGGCAGAGAAAGCCGCAGCTGAACGCGCTGCAGCTGAAAAAGCAGCAGCGGAAAAAGCTGCTGCTAAGTCTTCAGCCGCAAGTGCCAGCACTGCGAGCCCGGCACCAGCACCGACTCCGGCACCAACACCAGCACCGGCTCCTGTCGTTAAGCCATCAGCAAACTTTGTGATGCCGGCTGCAGGGCGCCATACCTCAGGATTTGGCGGGCGTGATATCGGAGACGGCCACGAATCACATCTTGGTTATGATATCGCCAACAGCCCAGGCACTCCTATCGTGGCATCCGCTGCAGGGTTCGTATCCTACGCAGGGTCCATGGGCGGCTACGGCAATGTCATCATCATCAACCATTCGATTAACGGACAGCCGTATGCAACTGTATACGCTCATCTGAACTCGATCGGCGTATCGGTCGGCCAGAAAGTCGAACAGCGTCAATATATCGGCGGCATGGGCAATACCGGCCGTTCGACAGGGCCTCACTTGCATTTCGAAATTCATGTGGGCTCTTGGAACGGTTCGCGCAGCAATGCCGTGAATCCGGCCAATTATCTCTCGTATTAATCCAAAAGCCGCCAAGGCCATTCTTTCCGCTTCAGTATGTGTGAAGTTTCGGAAAGTGGCCTTAGCGGTTTTTTTCAATGACACAATATATTGCGGGGCAATTCCGGCGAATTTACTGGCTACGGGCAGTTCGTTTATCGTATGATGGTAACGGAATGGAGTGAAAAGAATGTCGAAAAAAATGATCGGGCTCCTGGTTGCAGCCGTTCTGGTCATCGTTCTAGCTGTATGGGCAGTCTTTGACAGCCAAAAGGAAGACCGGGCGCTGAATAAAATGGCTCTTGGCAGCAATGTCGATTTTTTGCCGACTGACGAAGGTTTGGCAAGAGGCGAATTGGCTCCTGACTTTGAATTGACGAGCTTAACAGGCGAGGAAATGCGTTTGTCGGATTATCGTGGAAAAGCGGTCATCCTTAATTTCTGGGCGACTTGGTGCCCGCCTTGCCGTGCGGAAATGCCGCATATGCAATCTTTTTATGAAAATCAACAGGATAAAGATGTCGAAGTGGTCGCTGTCAATTTGACGACAGAAGATCGCGGCATGCCGGAAATTGAAAAATTTGTGGAAGAGTTCGGTTTGAGCTTTCCGATTCCGATGGACGTGGATGGGGAGATCGGGTCGCTCTACCAAGCATTCTCCATTCCGACTTCCTATATCATAGATAGAGAAGGCCGTGTGCTCCATAAGGTTGTCGGCCCGATGGATGAAGAAATGATGAATGGATTTATCGAAGAAATCAATGAGGGGGAATCATAATGACATCAATCGAGACGAAATCTGTACACACAGCCGGCATGGAAGAGCGGACGATCCGCCCGAAAGTCATGCCGCTATATCAAACCTCGGCTTTCTCTTTTTCTTCTTTGGAAGAATTGGAAGGCTATTACGAAGGAAATGGCACTTACCTCTACACGCGCACTGCGAACCCGAATACGGATGCACTTGGGCAAACGGTCGCACAGCTCGAAGGAGCCCCGAAAGGCGTTGCTGCGTCTTCCGGCATGTCAGCGATACTAGCCGGTATCCTCTCTGTTGCAGAAGCGGGAGACCATATCCTCGCTGCAGAGGATGTTTACGGAGGCACTTTCCATTTGTTGAAAGAAGAATTAAAAAGGCTTGGCATTACGGTCCATTTTGCGGATTTCTCGGATACCAGCCTCATTGAACAGATTTTGGTTGATTTCCCGGAAGTGAAAATGATTTTGAGTGAATCGATCACCAATCCATTCCTGCGGATTGAAGACATTGAAGGGCTTGTCCGGTTAAAAAATCAATACGGCGTGAAAGTGATGATCGACAATACCTTCGCAACGCCTTATACGTATACGCCTTATGTGGAAGGCGTAGATCTGGTCGTACATAGCGCAACGAAATATCTCGGCGGACATAGTGATGTGACCTCAGGTGTATTAGTGGGCGATGCAGATTTGATTGATGAAGCCACCAAACGTGTTGTCAATCTCGGCATGAATTTGAGCCCTTTCGAAGCATGGCTGACGATACGCGGCGTCAAAACCTTGGCGCTTCGGATGGAAAAGCAGAATGCCAATGCTCAGGCGATTGCCGATTTCCTTCAGGATAAGGCACGGGTATGGTATCCGGGGAAAGGCGCGATTGTTTCGTTTGAACTGCCTGAAACAGCCGACGTGTCGAAATTCTTCTCATCACTCGGCTGGATCAAGATCGTTCCGACTTTGGCCGGTGTCGAAACAACCGTCTCATATCCGTTCGGCACATCTCACCGCGCATTATCGGCAGAGGAAAAAGCGCGGATTGGCGTGACTGAGCGCGTCATCAGGCTTTCAGCCGGAATCGAAGGCACCGAAGATATCTTGGGGCAGCTGCAGCTGGCATTTAACTGATTGAAAAAGATGTAGGGCTATCCCTGCATCTTTGGTACAATGGAAGATAAGTTCATTTAGCTTAAGGATGGTGTCAGTGGAGTGTTAACGGATTTCTTGATGGCAATCGCCATGTTTTTTCTCAACCCTGTTTTTTATGTCGCATTATTTGCAGCGACGATGCTTGGATATTTCCGCGTAAAAAAAGAACGCCGCATTTTCCGCACGCGAATCGTGTACGGCGGAACGGAATTCAAACGCTTGCTGAAAGATGGTTGGCTTTATGCATTGATCTTATCAGCGATCGTGGCGGCTGCCGGGCTGGCAGTGCCGATGGAATGGCTGATTGCACTCAGCATCATCAGCATCGTCGTCATGCTGACAGGTTTTTACCACCTCGCTTCTTTCGTCTATTTAGCGGGAGCAGCCGCATTGGTCGTTTGGTTATTCGGTGCCAACAACTGGGCCATCAATCTCGGATTCGCCGAGATGGCAGGCAGAGGGCTTGCGGATGGCTGGCTCATTTCAGTCGCGTTGATTGCAGGGCTTTTGCTGTTCATTGAAAGCCGCATGATCGAAAAGTCAGCTGCCGCTGCAGCTTCACCGCGTTTGCACAAATCGGCTCGCGGTTTGCGTGCCGCTGCTTATATTTCTCGCCGGCTATGGCTCATACCCGCTGTTCTGGTCGTACCTGGAGAAATGATCTCGGAATACGCACCGTACTGGCCACAGATCCCGATTGGGGAAACAGCCTTTTCCTTTATTTTGTTCCCGCTGGTCTTTGGGTTCCAAGGGCGCAGTAAACGGACACTGCCCGTCTATCTATACCCTAAAATCGCGAAATCGGTCGCTTGGTCGGCTGTCTTGACGATCGCCCTTGCCTTATTCGGTTTCCTTTGGCAGCCGATGGCAATCATCGCCTTGGCTGCTGGAGCGTTGTTCCGCTTGGGAATTAGCTTGTATTATGCGCAGAAAGAACGCAGCGGGAATTATACCGTGACCCCACAAGCGCAGGGCGTCATGATCATCGACGTTCTTCCGGGATCTCCTGCAGAGAAGATGGGGCTTGTGCGCGGGGAAATCATCCGCAAAGTAAACGGCACGACCGTAACGAATGAAACGGAATTATACGAAGCAATCCAGCTCAATGCGGCGCATTGCCGTTTGGAAGTCATCGACCATAACCTGGAAATGCGTTTGCGGCAGCATGTCGTCTTCCGTCATGATCATCACCGCCTGGGCCTCTTGATTGTCGAGTAAGGAGAGAAGCATATGGATTCAATGATGACCAAGTTTTTTCTATCGCTATTTGTGCCCGGCCTTCTCGTCGTCTTGTTTACGCGTGTGACGTTCAACCATTATGTCGGCCTTATATTGACCGTGGCTTTAATTGCCGCGGCCGTTTATGCCGGCTTCACGCATACTTGGCTATTATTCGTCGTCAACGCCGCCTCGTTGACAGCTGGTTTCTGGTATGCGAGCAATATGTATCATAAAAGAAAAAAAGCCGAAGCTCATGAAAATGAGTGACGGCTTTTTTTATTATCCGAACCAAATTCCGTATATGGAAAGAATGGCTATGGTCCCGAGTACGACGAGGATGACGTTCGCCCCGGCAAACGCGATCGCAAAGGCGGAAACGGCACCGATGACGCCAAACCAAATGTTTTCCTGTATGAAGAAAACGGCCGGAAAAATCAATGCTCCAAGCACCGCATACGGAATGTTGCGCAACACATTCTGCACGGTTTCGGGCAACTCACGGCCTTCCAAAAAAGTTAACGGTATTGCGCGTGGAATATATGTAACAACGGCCATTCCAAAAATCATCCACCAAAACCAGGCACCCATCAGGCGGCAACTCCTTTCCGTGAAACCAGTTCAATGATGATCGCCGAAGCGAGTGTCGAAACCATGATCGCCCAACCGGTGGACAGCCAGCCGGTGAAATAGAACATCGAGTTAAACAGGGCGGCAATCAATGCCAGGCTGACGACTTTCCGGTTGCCTTTCATGGACGGCACGAGCAAGCCGACGAACATCGCATACAGGGCGATCGACATGGAAGCCTGCAAAAAAGCAGGAAGGCTGGCGCCGATCAGATGGCCGAGCGAAGTGAACACAACCCAGCTGCCATAGGAAATGGCGATGACCCCGGCCGCAAATGAGGTGCGGATCTTGTCGCCAGGCTGCGTGGCCAATACCGTAAACGTTTCATCGGTGATGCCGAATGCATATAGCGCTTTTTTCCAGTGTGCATCGGGTTCCATCTTTTCGTTCAACGCGGCCGTCATCAGAAAGTGGCGGATGTTGACGATGAACGTATTGACGACAATGAGTGCCGGGAGTACACCGGCTGTGATGAGGGAAAGTGATATGTACTGGGCAGCGCCGGCAAAAACGAAGATGCTCATGGCGGTCGCTTCGATCAGCGATAACCCTGTCGTCTTTGCCAGCAACCCAAAAGTCAACGCGACCGGGAAATAACCGATGGCGATGCTGGCGCCGGCTTTTAATCCCGAAGAGAATCCGTGTTCCTGCAATTTGTTCCGCTCCTTTTGCCGCAAGTATTTCTCTTTTCCAAAATGGGAGAAAGAGTGTAAAGTAATTATAATAGCATAGCATAATTTCTCCTGTTTTTAGATTCATTATTGAAAAATCGCGCAATTTAAAAGGAATGAGCCTATGTCGGATTTTTTTACTATGGAAAACATCGTCGAGTTAACGCAATCTTACCGGGCATTCGGCCCGTTCATCGGTTTTTTGCTGCCGTTCATTGAATCATTTTTGCCGTTCTTGCCGCTTTTTGTCTTTGTTTTCGCCAATGCGACAGCCTACGGCCTATGGCTCGGCTTTCTGTTGTCATGGGGCGGGGCGGTCGCCGGCTCGTATACCGTCTTCCTGCTAATCCGCAAGTTTGGGCAAGCACGATTCATGAATTTCATGACGCGCCACCAGAAAGTTGAAAGGCTCATCCATTGGGTGGAGCGCAACGGCTTCGGGCCTTTATTCTTGCTGCTGTGTTTCCCGTTTACGCCTTCGGCATTGGTGAATTTGGTGGCGGGGCTATCGAATATCAGCCGCCATTATTATTTATTGACCTTGATGGCGGGAAAATTCGTCATGGTCTTGACGATTTCCTACGTCGGCTATGATGTCCGTGCCTTGTTCACACAGCCGGTCCGCACGGGCATCGTCATTGCAGTCATCGTGCTGCTTTATGTGATTGGAAAAATTTTGGAGAAGCGGCTCAATAAAAAAGTGGAAGCCGACTTCAAGAGGGCGAAAGAAGAACGCGAAAAAGAACGGCTATCTTAACGGGAAAGTCGTTCTTTTCAATTGTTTAATGTATAATTAAGAACAAACGTTCCTACCGGAAGGGGTGCAGTATATGTCTTTACGAATTGTTTATGGGCGTGCCGGTACCGGCAAAACCCGTTTTGTGCAGGAAGAAATCGCCTCCAGCTTAAAAGATCAAGCTGATGGGGACCCGATTTTCCTCATCGTCCCGGACCAGATGTCATTTTCTACGGAGTATCGGTTGTCTGCCGCATACGGCATGAATGGCATGATCCGTGCACAAGCCGTGACTTTTAAGCGCCTTGCCTGGCGTGTATTACAGGAGGTTGGCGGGATCAGCCGCAAGGAAATCGATACATTTGGCTACCGCATGTTAATCCGCAGCTTGCTTGAAGAACATAAGGATGAGTTTAACTTGTTCAGAAGAGCCGCAGGCAAACGGGGCTTTACTGACCAAATTGAGCAATTGATCAAAGAGTTTTCACGTTATTGCATCGATTGCGACGAACTCGGCACTATCCGCTCGTCGCTCGAGTCGGCGGGGGCCCCAAGGACGCTGCAGGACAAAGCAGCGGATTTAGAGCTCATTCTGTTGGAAATCGACCGCAGGCTTGGCAAAGTGTTCGTGGATTCGGAAGGGCACCTCGGCTTATTAAGCGAGAAGATCCGCCATTCGGAAACAATCAAGCATTCGGCTATTTATATCGATGGGTTCGTCAGCTTTACCGCACGTGAGTTCCAAATCATTGAAGAGTTGCTGAAGCACGCCAAGTCGGTGACAATCGTCTTGCCGATGGATGACACGAGCAATACAGAGGACGAACAGTCGTTATTCTACCAATCCGCCGTCACGGCAAACCGTTTGACGGAACTCGCCGCATCGGAAGGAATCGGGCTGGAACCGGAAGTATACCTGCAAGAGCCAAAACGTTTCATGAACGAGGAACTTTTGCATATCGAACGGTTCATCGAAACCTTTCCTGCCCCTTCCATCCAAGGGCAAGGAGCTGTCGAAGTAGTCGAAGCGTCCAACCGGCGCGCTGAAATCCACGAGCTTGCCCGCTCGATCCGGCAGCAGGTGATGGATGGCTGCCGCTACAACGATATAGCGGTGCTGTACCGCCAGCCCGAAGTGTATGACGAACTGATCAATACCATTTTTCCCCAATACGACATCCCTTATTTCATTAGCCAAAAAAAATCGATGCTTCATCACCCATTGATCGAATTCAGCCGTTCTGCACTCGAAGCAGTCATCGGCAATTATGCGTATGAACCGATTTTCCGTGCATTGAAGACGGATTTGTTCTTTCCGGAAGGCAATGTCAGCAAATGGCGGGAGCGGGGAGACCAACTGGAGAATTTCGTCCTGGCCAATGGCATATACGGAGACCGCTGGTTTGATGACAAGCGCTGGGTCTATAAAAAATACCGTGGGCTCGAGTTTCATTCAGGCAT
Organism: Planococcus sp. SSTMD024; assembly: GCF_041320495.1. Lineage (NCBI taxonomy): Bacteria > Bacillati > Bacillota > Bacilli > Caryophanales > Caryophanaceae > Planococcus > Planococcus sp. SSTMD024. The sequence goes on from NZ_JBGGNS010000023.1 coordinate 60,747, forward strand.
CCAGACAGACGAGGAATTGGCGCTTCAGATGGAATTGCAGACTGTCAGGGATGTGGTCCGCGACCCGCTTGAGCGTTTGAAAACCCGACTTGGAGACTGTGTTACCGGCCGGGACTTTGCCACAGCGTTGTTTCAATTTATCGAAGAGCTCGATGTCTATGCGAAAATCCAGCTGCTGAAAGACCGCGAGGAAGCCGCTCATCAATTGCTTGCCGCGACAGAGCACGAGCAGGCGTGGAATCAATGGGTCGGCGTGCTGGACCAATTCGTCCTGATGTTCGGGGACAAAGAACTGGATCTTCAAAGCGCAGCGCGGATTCTCGATGAAGGTTTTGAAACATTGGAGTTTTCCCGCATTCCGCCGTCGCTCGATCAAGTGACCATCGCCAAAATGGACCTGGCGCGCTTGATGGACATCCGGTCGGTCTTCATCATCGGCGCAAATGATGGCGTCTTGCCGCAGCGCATCGAACACGAAGGGCTCTTGACGGATGCGGAACGTGAGTGGTTCCAGAAAATCGGCATCGAACTCGCCCCAAGCTCACGCATGCGGTTGATGGATGAAACGTATATGGCGTATCGCTCGTTCTCTTCTGCTTCCGACCGGCTGAGCGTCTCTTACCCGATTGCAGACGAGGAAGGAAAGGCTTTATTGCCTTCTTTATACATCAGGAAAATTACCGACCTGCTTCAGATTGAACCGAAATTGGCAGCGATCGGCCCGGAAGAACTGCACGAACCCGATGCCTTGGAATACATTACGCATCCGCGCGCAACGCTTTCGCACCTGGCTGCACAAATCAGGAGCGGCGAGCTTAGTGGGCAGTGGCAGGCCGTGCTCGATTACTACCGGGAAGACCCGTTGTGGTCATCGATCATCGACCGGGTGTTCAAGCCCCTGAGCCATGCAAAAGCGGAAAAGTTATCGGAAGAGATCGCGGAATCGCTTTACGGTGCGCCGATCGCCTCGAGCGTATCGCGCATCGAGACTTACCACAGTTGCCAATTCGCCCATTATGCAGCATATGGCTTGAAACTCGAAGAACGCAGCCAATACCGTTTGGCGGCGCCGGCAATGGGGGATTTATTCCATGCCGCAATCAAATGGATTTCCGATGAAGTGATGCAACTCGGCGTTTCCTGGTCGTCGCTCAGCAAAGAACAATGCGCGGATCTCGCGAAGCGGGCGATCGAGCAATTATCCCCTTATTTCGTCAACCAGATCCTGTTGAGTTCGCATCGCTACCGGTACATCCAGTACAAACTTGAAGGCATCATCCGCCAGACGGCGTTCATGTTGAGCAAACATGCACAAGTGTCCGGCTTCGTGCCGGTCGCGCTCGAAGTAGGATTCGGCACGAAAGAAGCGATTCCGCCGCTCGACATTCCGCTCGATCGCGGGCGCAAGATGAATGTCAGGGGGCGCATTGACCGCATCGATTCGACCGATATCGGGGGCAAGCCATATTTGCGGGTCGTCGATTATAAATCTTCCAAGCAAGGCCTGGATCTCGGCGAAGTTTACCACGGACTGGCGCTCCAGACCTTCACTTATTTGGATGTGGCGCTGACCCATTCGAAGCGCTGGCTCGGGGAGCAGGCGGAACCGGCAGGGGTGCTGTATTTCCATATGCACAACCCGATGCTGAAAATGACAAAATTATTGACTGCCGAAGAACTGGAAGAAGAACTGGCGAAGTCATTCAAGATGAACGGTTTGGTCGTGGAAGATCCAGATGTCATACAGGCGATGGACGATCGGATCGACGGGTACTCGAATGTCATCCCGGTCCGCCTCAATAAAAACGGCTCGGTCTCAAAAGGGTCGTCGAAAACAGTCGAAAAAGACGACATGGAAACGATTCGCAAATTTGTCCGGAAAAAACACCAAGGGGCAGGGAATGGCATTCTGGACGGCCATACAGCCGTTTCTCCTTACCGCTTGAAAGATGACACGCCTTGCCAATTCTGTAATTTCCGTGCGGTGTGCCAATTCGACCCGAGCGATCCCGACCAGACATACCGAAAATTGCCGGTATTGAGTCCTGACCAGGCAGTGGAAAAAATACGCAAGGAGTTGAGCGCTGATGATACCGGAAAAACCGAATGATGCCACATGGACGGACGAACAATGGCAGGCGATATGGGCGAAGGGCCAGGATATGCTCGTATCGGCTGCAGCGGGTTCCGGGAAAACGGCTGTCCTCATTAACCGGATGATCGAAAAAGTGCTCGATGAACAAGACCCGGTATCCGTTGACGAGCTGCTGGTCGTCACCTTCACGAATGCGTCAGCGGCTGAAATGCGCCACCGCATGTCTGCAGCCCTAGAGCAGGCAGTCGCAGCACGGCCGGAATCCGTTCATTTGAAAAAGCAGCTGCGGCTGATCAATAAAGCACAAATTTCCACCTTGCATTCATTCTGTCTGCAAGTCGTGAAGCAATACGCCTATTTATTGGAAATCGATCCCGGATTCCGCATTGCGGGCGATACGGAAGCGGCATTGCTGCGCGATGATGTCATGGAAGCGGTGCTCGAATCCGCTTATGAAGGCGAAGGGCGCGAGAAAGTTTACAGGCTCGCGGACAGCTTCACTTCTGACCGCAGCGACCAGGCCATGGAGATCCTGCTGGGTAAATTATACGATTATTCACGTGTACACCCCGAACCGGAAGCGTGGCTTGAACAATTGCCGAAGCTCTACGATGTGCCGGAACATGCCACAATTGATGAGTTGCCATTTATGGAAGACCTGAAATTGACGATACGCCATAGTTTCGAAGCAGCGCTTGATTTGCTCGATGAAGGTTGGGAGTTAGCCACCCGTGCGGACGGCCCTCACGTACTGGAAGAGAATTTCCGGATGGACGCCACGCTGATCCGTGCCGCACTCGATGCATTGGATGAATCTTGGGCATCTCTTCATGCGTATGCACGAAACATTAAATGGGAGCGCTTGGCATCTGTGAAAAAAGATTCCTGCGACCCGCAATTGGCGGAAGAAGCGAAAGCGCGGAGAAATGAAGCGAAAAAACTCTTTAATGATGTAAAAGACGGCTATTTCACCCGTGCGCCTGAGCGCCTCCTTGAGGAAATGCGCGAAATGGCGCCGCTCATGGCAACATTGGTCGATTTGACGAAGCGTTTTGCGAAAGATTACAAAGCCTTGAAAATTGACCGCGGCCTGGTGGATTTCTCGGATTTGGAGCATTACGCTCTGGAAATTTTGAGCGACGGCGGGCAACCCTCCGCGATTGCACAGGATTACCGTGCGCGGTTCAAGGAAGTCTTGGTCGATGAATATCAAGATACGAATATGCTGCAGGAAACGATACTTGGCCTTGTGAAATCAGGGAGTGAACAAGATGGCAATTTATTCATGGTAGGGGATGTTAAACAGTCCATCTACCGTTTCCGCCTGGCCGAGCCGATGCTGTTCTTAGGAAAGTATTCCCGCTTTAGCCGGGAAGCGGACGGAACGGGGCTGCGAATCGATTTAAACGCCAATTTCAGAAGCCGCAAGGAAGTGCTCGATGGCACCAATTACATCTTTTCGCAGATCATGGGCGAGCGCGTCGGTGAAATTAGCTACGATGAAGATGCGGCATTGAAGCCAAAAGCTCCCTATCCCGACGACGATGTGCCGATCCACGTGACGCTCGTCCATGAACCGGAAACGGAAGAAGCGGAAGAAATGCCCGTTGATATGGATAAGTCACAATGGGAAGCCCGTTGGATTGCGCAAAAGATCCGACACATGATCGATGCGGGAACGCTCGTACATGATCCGTGGAGCGGAAAAGAGCGCCCGCTTGAATACCGCGATATTGTCGTGTTGATGCGGTCGATGACTTGGTCGGGTGAGTTTTCCGATGAATTCAAAATGGCTGGTGTCCCTCTCTACGCGGAGCTGAGCGGCGGGTATTTCGATGCTCTTGAAGTGATGATCATGCTCAATACATTGCGCGTCATCGATAATCCGTATCAGGATATTCCGCTTGCCGCCGTTTTGCGCGCGCCGTTTTTCGGCCTTCAGGAAAATGAGCTGGCGGCGATCCGCCTGGCCGATGCAAAAGGCACTTTTTACGATGCATTGAAAGCGTTTATCCGCATCGGCACGATGGGTGAAGCCACTCGGCTCAAGCTGGCACGCTTTACGAACAGCCTTCACACTTGGCGGGATTTGGCGCGCAGGGGCTCGTTATCGGAGTTGATTTGGAAAGTGTATTTGGATACGAATTACTACGAAATGGCGGGTGCCATGTCGAACGGCAAGCAGCGCCAAGCGAATCTGCGCGCCCTTCACGACAGAGCCCTCGAATACGAAAAAACCGCTTTTCGCGGATTGTTCCGCTTCCTGCGCTTTATCGACCGCATGCGCGAGCGCGGGGATGACCTGGGAACGGCGAAATCGTTGAGCGAAAAGGAAAATGTGGTCCGGCTCATGACCGTCCATAAATCGAAAGGCCTGGAATTTCCGGTCGTCTTTTTTGCAGGGACCGGAAGGCCGTTCAATGAAATGGATTTCCACAAACCGTATTTATTCGACCAGCAATATGGGCTAGCGGTCAAGGCCGTCAATCCCGACACACGCATCGAATACACTTCGCTCCCTTATCTTGCCGTTAAAGAGATGAAGCAATTGCAGATGAAGGCCGAAGAAATGCGCGTCTTGTATGTAGCGATGACACGTGCAAAAGAAAAGCTTTACTTGACCGCCTCGGTAAAAGACATTGACCGGTTGTTGGAAAAGTGGAAGACGGCATCAGGCGATTTGCTGTTGCCTGATTTTAAACGGTCGCGTGCAAAATCCTATTTGGATTGGATCGGCCCTGCCGTTTCCAGGCATCCTGATGCACAAGAGCTGCATGCAGGCGGAGAAGTGCTCGAGCATCATTCACGCTTCCAAATCGATATTGTTGAGACGGCTTCCTTGGAAGAGCCACAGCCTTTACTGGAAGCGCAACAAGACCGGCCGGAAGCAGAAGCCGATGCAGCACTGATCCACAGCCGGTTCGATTTTACTTATCCCTACCAGGCAACAGTCGAAAAACGTTCCAAGCAATCGGTGACGGAAATGAAGCGGCTGCAGCTATTGCAGCGTTCGGATGAGCCGGAATCTTTCATCCAGGGTTATCAGCCGAAAGCGCAAAAGAAAGCGCCTCATCGCCCGGACTTCCTGCTGGACCGCAAACTGTCAGCTGCAGATATCGGTACGGCAGTCCATACCGTCATGCAGCATTTGCCGCTTGAGCGGAAGATGGATGAAGCGGAAATCCGTCAATTTCTCGATGAGTTGACGGGACGCGAAATTCTTACAAAAGAAGAAGCGCAGGCTGTCAAAGCTGAACAAGTCGAGGCGTTCTTCCATAGTACGATCGCACAGCGCCTGATGGACGCTGAGGATGTCAGGCGGGAAGTTCCGTTCACCTATGCACGCGCTGATAAAGACGGCGACCATCAGATCGTCCAAGGGATCGTCGATTGCCTGTTCAAGGAAAAGGGTGAATGGGTCCTGCTCGATTACAAAACGGATCAAACGCGCGGGATGGGCAATGTCCAATCGGCCATGAAAGAGCGCTACTCGATTCAATTGTCAATTTACCAAGAAGCGGTGGAAGCGATTTTGCGCATTCCGATAAAACAGCGTGTCTTGTATCTGTTCGCTACAAATGAAGAAGTGGAAGTCTAGGAGGATTATTTTGAAATTACAACCGATTTCTTTACATGAACGGGTGGACGCCATCGATTTGATGAGGGGATTTTCATTGTTCGGAATCCTGCTCATCAATATGCTGGCCTTCCACACGCCTTTAACTTACATCGATCCCTATAAATGGTTCAGCAGCAATATGGATCAAACCATCTTCGCGGGCTTGGATCTTTTCGTCCAGGCAAGTTTTTATCCCTTATTCTCGATGCTGTTCGGCTATGGGCTGATGATGCAGTTTATGCGCGCCCAAGCATCTGGACAGCCATTTATGCCGGTTGCCGTCAAGCGTTTATTGGTTTTGCTGGCATTCGGGATCGCTCATGCTTTTTTGATCTGGTACGGGGATATTTTGATCACCTATGCACTCATGGGCTTGTTATTGATCGGGATGCTGCGGCTTCCGCCCGCTTGGCTTCTGGGCCTTGGGGTCTTACTGTACACGCTTCCGCATCTAATGTTCACCGTCATCATGTTTCTGGCGGTCATGGTCGACCCGAACATCTATATCGGCTATCAGGAAGCCGAGCAGTCGATAGCTGCCTATCAATCGGGCAATTTCGCTGAAATATTCAGCCGGCGCTTAACGGATTGGTATTATGTCAATAATCCGTTTAGCTTCATCATCATGACCGTCACCATTCTGCCGCTCATGATGATTGGGGCGGCCGCAGCGAAATGGCGTATGATCGAACAAGCAGCTGCCAAGAAAAAGACCTGGCTCGTGCTTACAGCCGTCTCGCTTACGGCGGGGTTGCTGTTAAAATCGACTCCGTATTTTTTCGATAAGAATTATGCCTATCAGTACGTCCAGGAAATGTTCGGCGGGCCGCTTGTTTCGATCGGTTACGCTGGAATCATTGCCTTGTTGTCGCTCAACGTGACATTCATCAAAGTCTTGTCGCCGCTGGTCAAAGCAGGAAGGATGTCGATGACCATCTATATCACGCAATCGATCATCGCGACGAGCATTTTCTATTCCTTCGGCCTGGGTTTATACGGCCAAGTGGATCTATTGACCGGCACCTTGATTGCTCTCGGTATATTCGTTGTCCAATTGATTTTTGCGGAACTGTGGTTCAGTAAATTCAACCGGGGGCCGATTGAAATGATCTGGCGCCGCTGGACGTACGGAAATAATTTTGAAAAAAGCCACAATTCAAAACGCTGAATGTGTATAATGAATGCAATCACAGAAAAGGAGTGTTTGACGAATGAAACTTCTATCGTTTCGCTTTCAAGGAGAAGAACGTTTTGGACCAAAAGTTAAAAAAGAAGAAGCCGTGTGGGATGTCCTCGCCATCCAGGAGCAGCTGGAAGTATTGCCGGAATTTCCGGATAAGCTGATTGATGGAGTGTCGCAAGGAATGGAATTTGTGGAACAGATCCGCAAATTGACGGAGGCGGCTGTCCAATCGGAAACCCCTGAGCAATTCAAACACTCTTTTTCGGAAATCGAATGGCAGGCCCCTGTCCCGAGACCTCCGAAAAACTTTATCTGCATCGGCAAGAACTATGCTGACCATGCAGAAGAAATGGGCGGGCAGGCACCAACGGAAATGGTCGTTTTCACGAAAGCGCCGAATACCGTCGCTGCCGATGAAGAAACGGTCTCTGTGCATGCAGAGGTGACCGATTCTTACGACTACGAAGGCGAACTGGCTGTCGTGATCGGCAAAGCCGGTCATAAGATCCCGAAACAGCTGGCTTACGACCATGTATTCGGCTACACCATCGCGCTCGATTTGACTGCTCGCGACCTTCAGGAAAAACACCAGCAATACTTCCTGGGGAAAAGCTTGCCAGGCTCTTGCCCGATGGGTCCGTATTTGGTGACCAAGGATGAAATCCCGCAATCGCAGAATCTGTCCCTCGTGACGAAAGTGAACGACGAAGTTCGCCAAAACGGCAATACGGAGAACATGATCCGCCGTGTGGACGAGCTGATCGCAGAAATCTCCAAATCGGTGGCACTCGAACCGGGTGATGTCATCCTGACCGGAACCCCGGCTGGCGTCGGCAAAGGATTCAATCCGCCGAAGTTCTTGAAAGCGGGCGATACGATCAAAGTATCCATCCAGTCAATCGGCACACTCGTCACACATTTGTCATAAGGAACAATCACTTCCAATTGTCCTGCATGTGGTAAACTTGAGGGGACTATATTAAATGAGGTGAGCTTTTGGGATTTTTAACTGATACAACACATCTTCACATTACCATGTGGGTAGTGGGCATCGTGCTTTTCCTCGTGGCTGCATTTATGCACCGCGACAGCAAGGGGCGTAAAATCGTCCATATGATCACGAGACTGGTTTACGTTTTGATCATCATTACCGGGCTGACACTGTTCATCGAACATTCGTCATACGATGCCATGCTTTACGGCTTGAAATTCCTATTCGGGCTATTGACCATCGGCATGATGGAAATGGTGCTCGTGCGCGGCAAGAAACAAAAGCCCGTAACTTTGTTCTGGGCATTGTTTGCAGTATTCTTGCTCGTGACTTTGTTCCTCGGCTTTAAGTTGCCTGTCGGATTTAACTTCTTGGCATAAATGGCATTGCATCCAATTGAAAGCTGCACGTTCCTTATCGGTTTTTACTGAAGGGGAACGTGCAGCTTTTTTGTGTTGTCCTCGAAATAGAAAAAATAGGGCTATTCCTCCGGGGGAATTTCACAGTTTGGACGAAACTATGCATAAACAGCGGCGCTTTCACGAATCTGACATAGCGGCAGCCAGGCGAGTTTGATAAAATAGACCGGGTGAGCATCATCTTGGCCTCATTGAAGGAGGAGTACGGACTTGAAAAGAAAAACGATGATTTGGGCGTTGGCAGCAGCATTGTTATTGCCGTCAACAGCTGGTGTGGCAGCTGAAGAGACCCGCACAATCGAAGACGAAAGCATCTACGACGTTCTCGTAGACCGCTATTTCAATAAACAGATCCAAAATGATTATGAAGTGGACTCCACTGATCCGGCATCATTCAACGGCGGTGATTTCTCAGGAATGGAAAGCGAACTTGCGCACGTCCGGGATATGGGCTTTACGGTGCTATCGGTTGGGCCAGTCTTTCAGACCGCAAGCTATGATGGGCGGCAAGTACTGGATTATAGCCAATTGGAACGCCATTTCGGAACGGCGGAAGAATTCCAGTCGCTCATCGATGAAGTGCATGAAGGCGAGATGAAAGTCATCGTCGACTTGCCAACACAACAAGTGAATGTAGATCATGTATGGGCACAGGAAAATCCTGGATGGTTTACTGAAAACGGGGACCAGACCCTTTCGCTCGATACAGGGAATGAAGAAGTCCAACAAGCCTTGATCGAAATGTTCAGCGACTTCCGCGATACATACGGAATAGACGGAGTCCGCTTGCAGGATTCAGAGGAACTGGACCCGGCATTTGTAGAAAGCTTTTCTGCTGCCATGAAAGAGCAGCAAGGGTTTTACGTGCTGGCAGATGCCGAAATGGAGCGCCAGGCTGGATTTGATGCAGTCGTGCAGGAAGGGGTAGAACAGACGCTCCGCGACAGCTATCGGAATTTTGACCAGTCCTTAGCCGATGTCCCTGAGTTGATGCAACAAACAGAAGGCCAATTGATCCGTGTTGATTCACTTGACGGTTCCCGCTTTACGTCAGACATCGTCGAATCAAGAGGCTATCCGCCGACCCGCTGGCACATGTTGTTTGCGCAATTATTGACCATGCCGGGCATCCCGGTCGTCCAGTACGGTTCTGAAACGGCGATGAACGGCGAGGCGTTGCCGGAATCGCACCAGATTTTGGATATGGCGGTCGAAAAGGAATTGATCGACTACATCACCAATTTAAACTCACTGCGCAATTCATCTGAAGCATTGCGCACGGGAGATTTGGAATTGCTTCACGAAGAAGAAGGCTGGATGGTCTATAAGCGTTCGAATGAGGAAGAAGCCTGGATCATCGCGATCAATAACGCTTCCGAAACGAAAAACTTGAGTTTGGCGCCGGAGGTCATCGGCGAAGGAATGGAACTGCGAGGGCTGTTCGAAAGCGACATTGTCCGCCCGGATGAAGACGGTCAGTACCGCCTCACATTAGACCGTGAATTGGTGGAAACTTACCACATTACGGAAAAACGAGGGCTGAATACGGCTTATATCGTCACTCTGGGGCTAATGTATTTGATTTTCATGGGCTTCTTATGGATTGTCTGGAAAAAGGGCAAGCAACGGAAAGCGGATGAAGCGGCAAAACAGAATAAGTAATCAAAAGCTGTGACAGGAAACTCCTGTCACAGCTTTTTTGCATGAAAAAAGCACCTGGCAACAGGTGCTTTCAGTAAAAATCAGCCAAACGCTTTGTAGCCGATCATATTGATGGGATCTTTCGGCGAAGAGAATGGGGGAGCGTAGCATAATTCAAGCGCCTGCAAGTCATCGATAGTCAGCCCTCCATAAATTGCTGTCGCAATCACATCGATGCGCTTGTCGACGCCTTTGCCTCCGACGCATTGTGCACCCAAAATCAGCCTCGTTTCTGGATTATAATGGACTTTCAAAGTCAGTTTTTCATGGTCCGGATAATAACCGGCGTTTGAGTTGCCGGTATGTATGACGGTTTTGGCGGTGAGCCCTTTTTCTTTGATCGCTGTTTCGGTCAATCCGGTCATCGCCGCATCCAAACCGAAAACTTTCAAGGCGGAAGTGCCGAGCAGCCCTTTTTTCGGAATCGGATTTCCGGTAATATGCTGCGCGACCAGAAAAGCCTGGCGGTGCGCTGGCCAAGCGAGAGGGACGCGTTTCGGGTCTCCTGTGATAAAATCAAAATTCTCCGATGCATCCCCAATGGCGTAGATCGCTTCATCGTCTGTCTGCATGAAATCATTGGTCCGGATGCCTCCGGTTTCACCGATGCTGAGCCCGGCCTTCTCGGCAAGTGCGGTATTCGGTTTCAAGCCGATGCTCATGACCACAAAATTGGTGTCCAAGCTTTTTCCATCGGATAACTGGACGCTTCGATCATCGATTTTTTCGATAATCGTATCGGTATGGACTTGAACGCCGTTTTTTTCCAGCTCAGCATGTAACAGCTGCGACAGGTCTTCGTCCAAAATCGATAGGATGGCGTTCGATTTATGGACGATATCGACTTCCAGTCCGAGGTGCTTAAGGTTTTCCGCCATTTCGAGGCCGATGAAGCCCGCGCCCGAAATTGTCCCATGTACGGGCTTTTCATTTTGTATATAGGATTGGATGGCTTGCATATCCCCGTAGCTGCGCAGCGTAAACACGTGGCCTTTCTCTGCGCCTTCAATATCCGGCATGATGGCGCTGCCGCCGGGAGACAAAATCAATGCATCATAGGAATCGTGGAACTCGTCGCCGGTCTTTACGTTGCGGACACGCACTTTTTTCGCAGAACGGAGAATTTCCACAACTTCGTGTTCGAGCCTGACGTCGATATCGCGTTTTTGCTGGAACTGTTCCGGGTCGGCCATCAGGATCGAAGTTTCATCTTCAATGACCTCACCGATTACATACGGCGTCCCGCATGCCGCATAGGACATTGTCGAATCCCGGTCGTATACCGTTATGCTCATTTCCTTGTCGTAGAACCGGAGTTGGCCCGCTGCAGTTGCACCGCCGCCTACCGCGCCGACTATAATCACTTTTTTCATTAACAGCCCACTCCTCAATCGGTTTTATTAAAGAAGAACAAAGCAAGCGTCCCGGGGCCTGTATGGGCACCGATTACGGAACCGACCATATGGATTTCGATGTCTTTTGGGTTGTAGGCAGCTTCGATTTCGTCTTTTAATGCCGTAGCGAATTCAAGATCATCGGCATGGCTGATGGCCATCACTTGCTGGTCCAAATTGCTTCCACGCTCTTTCATCAGCTCGATCATCCGCTTGATGACTTTTTTGCGGCCACGCAATTTTTCGATCGGCACGAGCTTTCCATCTTCGACGTGAAGAAGCGGCTTGATGTTCAGTAGGCCGCCGACAAACGCGCTGCTTTTTGAAATGCGGCCTCCTTTTGCCATATAATCCAAATCTTCTACTGTAAATAGGCTTTCGAGCTGATTGGCCTTGCCTTGGACTTTCTGGACGATACTAGCCAACTCTTCGCCAGCATTGCGCAATTTCACCGCTTCCTTCACAAGCAGGCCATAGCCGAGTGAAGCGGCTTTGGAGTCGACAATCGTCAAGTCCAAATTCGGGTATTCTTCCCGTACTTGGTCCGCCACCATGACAGCCGTGGCATACGTTCCCGACAATTCGGAGGAAAAGGCGATGTAGAATCCTTGTTCCCCGTCTTTTGCCAGTTGTTCGAACGCCTTCAGCATTTCTTCTGGAGAAGCTTGAGAGGTTTTAGGATGAATGCCGGAGCGGATAGCATCATAGACTTTCATGGAATCGATAGTCCGGATATCTTCGTACTCAGCATCTCCGATATGGACACGCAAAGGGAACAGGACGACCTGTTCCTGCTCAAAAAAATCTTTCGGTAAATCAGATGCGCTATCTGCAAATAATCTCATGGGTCTTCCTCCTTTAGAGTTTCAGTTTCAAACGGTCCATCAGCAGTTCGGCGATGCCGTCCTCGTTATTATTCAAAGTGATTTCGTTGGCGATGTTTTTCAACGGCTCGATGGCATTGCCCATAGCGACGCCGACGCCTGCAAACTCCAACATTTCGAGATCATTGTCTTCATCGCCAAATGCGATAATATGCTCTTTTGCGATGCCCAGCGATTTTGAAACGCGGTCGATTCCGACAGCTTTGTTCATGCCCGAGCGGACGATTTCAATAACATGCCACGGCGCGCCCCAGCGGCGATGGTCGATGACTTCCGCATGCACTTCCGAAAGGTGCTCGTGGATGGCGTGGACTTTTTCATAAGGTGCATGGATGAGCATCGAAGTGGGATCGGTCTTCAAGTAATTGCGCAAGTCGCCTGTGGTGATACTCGGATCGCCAAAGCTGAAGATGTCCATCAATTTCTCATCGTGGTGGTGGACATAGACATCGTCCAGCACTTCCGCGACGATGTTATGGAAATCGAAATTATGCATCGATTCGACGACTTCGTGGACGACATCCAATCCGATCGGGGTATGATGCAGTCCCCAGCGTTCGTCGTTCGGATGGTGGACAAAAGCCCCGTTGAAATTGACAATTGGCGTATTGAGGGCGAGCTCGCGGTAATAGATTTCACTTGCGCGGTATGGCCGTCCTGTTGCAATCATGACCTGGTGGCCTGCTTCCTTAGCTTTACCCAATATTGATTTGGTTTTGTGTGAAATGACTTTTTGGTCGGTCAATAAAGTTCCGTCCAAGTCGAGTACGATTAAATGTTGTTTCATATAAAAATCCGGCTCCCTTCTATCTATCTTCAGTTTAGCGATAATAGAGGCTATCCGTCAAAAAAACCTGACGGCAATGCCGGAATTTGCGGGAACGGAAAAAAATTGGTAGGATTTAGGGTGAGGAGTGAAACGCATGAAAGTAGCCAACGAATTATGGGGACATATCCCGATTTTACATATAACACCTGAAGGCCACGCGGGCGGCCCGCTGCCGACCGTAATTTTTCTCCATGGGCATACGAGTGCCAAAGAGCATAATTTGCATTATGCTTGGCAATGGGCGCAAAAAGGCCTCCGTGTCATTTTACCGGATGCATTGCTTCACGGGGAGCGGGATCAGTCACTCGATGAAGTCCAGATCAGTTTACGTTTTTGGGAGATTGTTTTGACGTCCATCGAAGAACTCGGATTTTTGCATGCTGAATTGCATAAGCGCCAATTGACTAGCGGGGAACCGGCTGTCGGAGGCACATCGATGGGTGGCATCACGACGCTCGGTGCATTGACGGCCCATCCGTGGATCAAAGCGGCAGCCGTCATGATGGGTTCCGGAAATTACGTGGAGCTCGCGAAAGCCCAAATGCGGCAATACGAATCACGCGGTTTCGATTTGCCGCTCACCGAAGAAGAACGCGAAGGCATGCTTCAGGCCCTATCGCGTTTTGATATCAGTTTAAACCGCCAGGCATTTGACGGGCGCCCGGTCTTTTTCTGGCATGGCGTGAAAGACCCGACCGTTCCTTTTGAACCAACCAACCGGCTTTTCCATGCACTGCAACAGGATTATGCCGCTTATCCCGAGCGCTTGGCATTTATGAAAGAAACAGAAGCTGCGCACGCGGTCAGCCGCAAAGGGATGCTATCTGTGACTGCCTGGATCGCCGACCGTTTATGCGAATAAGCAAGTCGATTTCATTTCACTGTGATGTTTGGTAAGATAGGCATTAACAGGAAAAGGAGGGATTCCGAATGGATCAAGAAACAAAAGATTACCTATTAGGCGCACTCGAAAATGTCATCGACCCGGAACTAGGTGTTGATATTGTCAATTTGGGCCTTGTATATGATGTGGAATTATCCGAAGATGGGTTTTGCGTGGTCACTATGACACTCACTTCGATGGGATGCCCAATGGGGCCGCAAATCGTCCAGATGGTCAAAACATCTTTGTATGAATTGCCGGAAGTTGAGGAAGTCGATGTAAAAATCGTCTGGCAGCCTGTCTGGAGCAAAGACCATATGTCGCGCTATGCCAAAATGGCACTCGGCGTTCGTTAAAAAAACAGCAAAAAGCTGCAAGGAAGAAATTCCTTGCAGCTTTTTTTAATGAGCATTTCCATTGCAAAAGGAGCGGGGCAATCATATAATCAAATTAGTCAAAGATGGTCAAATTAATCAAGGGAGCGTGATTTGATTGGTTCAATTCCAAAACCCAAACGAAGAACAAAAATCGCCATTGGAACAATTCGGCCGCAATTTGGTTGAACAAGCACAGTCCGGAAAGATGGATCCGGTCATCGGGCGCGATCAGGAAATCCGCAATGTCATCCGGATACTATCCAGAAAGACAAAGAATAATCCGGTACTGATCGGAGAACCGGGTGTCGGGAAGACGGCAATTGTGGAAGGCTTGGCGCAGCGCATCGTCCGCAACGATGTGCCGGAAGGCTTGAAGGATCGCGTCATCTATGAACTCGATATGAGTGCGCTGATTGCCGGCGCAAAATACCGGGGGGAATTCGAGGAACGGCTGAAAAGCGTATTAAAGCAAGTGAAAGACAGCGAAGGGCAGATCATCCTGTTTATCGACGAGATCCATACGATCGTCGGCGCAGGTAAAACGGAAGGCGCGATGGACGCCGGAAATATGCTCAAACCGATGCTTGCGCGCGGAGAGCTGTATTGCATCGGAGCCACCACGCTCGATGAATACCGCATGCACATCGAAAAAGACGCAGCGCTTGAGCGGCGCTTCCAACAAGTGATGGTGCGCGAGCCATCTGTCGAAGATGCGGTATCGATTCTCCGCGGGTTGAAAGAGCGTTTCGAGCTTCACCACGGGGTACGCATCCATGACCGGGCGATCGTTGCAGCCGCGACGATGTCTGACCGCTATATCACAGAACGATTCCTTCCGGACAAGGCAATCGACTTGATCGATGAAGCGTGTGCGATGATCCGGACAGAAATCGACTCCATGCCACAGGAACTGGATGAAGTGACGCGGCGCCTCATGCAGCTCGAAATTGAAGAGCAGGCGCTTCGAAAAGAAAAAGACGAAGCGAGCAAAACACGCCTCGCTGCGCTGCGCGAAGAGATTGAAGCGCTGAAGTCTTCTTCTGAAGGCATGCAGCAGCAATGGAACGAAGAAAAGCAATCGCTTCAGAAAATCCAGGCCAAGCGCGAACAATTGGATCAATACCGTCGCCAGTTGGAAGATGCCGAAAATAAGTATGACTTGAATACTGCCGCGATGCTGCGCCACGGGAAAATTCCAGAGCTTGAAAAAGAGCTGAGTGCAATGGAAGTGGAACTTGCCGGGGATGGCGGCGAGCGTTTGCTTCGCGAAGAAGTGACTGAAGAAGAAATTGCCAGTATTGTCGCCCGCTGGACGGGCATCCCGGTTACGAAATTGGTCGAAGGGGAACGTGAAAAACTTTTGCGCCTCGGCGATACGCTGAAAGAGCGCGTCATCGGGCAAGACAGAGCCGTCGAACTCGTGACAGAAGCCGTATGGCGTGCACGGGCGGGCATTAAGGACGAACAAAAACCGATTGGCTCGTTTATTTTCCTCGGGCCGACCGGTGTCGGGAAAACGGAGCTTGCGAAAGCGCTGGCAGCGAACTTATTCGATTCGGAAGACCATTTCATCCGCATCGATATGTCTGAGTATATGGAAAAGCACAGCGTATCGCGGCTGGTCGGCGCGCCTCCAGGGTATATCGGCTACGAGGAAGGCGGCCAATTGACAGAAGCGGTCCGCCGCAACCCATATTCCGTCGTCCTGTTGGATGAAATCGAGAAAGCCCATCCAGATGTCGCCAATATCTTGCTGCAGATCCTGGACGACGGGCGCATCACCGACAGCCAAGGGCGACTGGTGAACTTCTCGAATACGGTCGTCATCATGACATCGAATATCGGTTCCCAGCACATCGGCGAAAAAAGCGATGATCACGACATGGAAGATATCGTCATGATGGAGCTGCGCAAGCATTTCCGTCCCGAATTGTTGAACCGCATCGACGATATCGTCATTTTCCATTCATTGTCCAATAAACATTTCTATGGCATCGCCAAGAAAATGATCGGCGAACTGGCTGCCCGGATGAAACAACAGCAAATTTCCTTGGAAGTCGAAGATTCGGTCATCGACTATATCATTGAAGCAGGAACCGACCCGGTGTTTGGCGCGCGCCCGCTGAAACGCTTTATCCAGCGTGAAATCGAGACGCGCATCGCCAAGGAATTGATCAAGGGGGATTTCACTCCAGGGTCTACGTTGAAAGTCTCGATGGACGCCAACAAACAATTGCTTATCACTGTATAAGGAGAGCCGCATTTCACTGAAATGCGGCTTTTCAAATTGTTGAAGAAGTCTAATAGCCATTGATGAATTAAAGAGGTTCATCTTTTCGACATTCAAAATTAATGATCTATCTAAGTATTTGGAGAAGTGTTCGCTCGTAAATCCTTCTGCTCAATAAGTGGATCAGCGAGACGACCGAAATCCCGCAAGAAGTGAATGGGCGAAGCCTAGCTGAGCACAAAGGTTTCGAGCGGCTGAGGAGGCTTGGGCGCGAGCCCACGGAGTCATACGATAAGCTTTGGAAAATACGACTTTCGACCTTGCTTTTATGTAAACCGCCAGATTCAGCCAAAAAAAAAAACGGAAGCCACTCGGGCTTCCGTTTTTTATCGTTATTAATATTCTTTCGCTGCTTCTTTTGGGATGATGGCATCCATCACGATGACCAATACAGTCACTGCCACTGCCATGAAGATACCGATCATGAAGTCGAATGGCACGTTTTGCACGGCGCTTACTACGTAGTTCAGCATTGAAATAATAAGGACAGACCAGAAAAGTGTTCCGATATATTGCATCTGTTTTCACCTCTATATATAGAATAACTAGCCTTATCATAGCATAAGGAAGCCTTTTCAGAAAGAAAGTTTCGCGCCTTTCGAAAGTTTTTGTCAGAAATATGGCGGCAACTTGAAATCGAAGAGAAAAGGGCGTATTATTAACACCAGGTACTAATAATTGATGTTAATTGAAATGAGGGACATAGATATGAATGCTGGAATCATCGGTACCGGCAGATGCCTACCGGAAGATAAATTGACCAACTTTGATTTAGAGCAGCGCATGGACACCTCGGATGAATGGATCCGGACCATGACCGGGATTGAAGAGCGCCGGATCGCAAACGATGAACAAGATACATCGGATATGGCACGGGTCGCGGCACAAAAGGCGATTGCGTCTGCTGGCATCGATCCAGCAGACATCGGATTGATCCTGGTGGCGACAGTTACACCCGACCGCCCATTTCCGTCTGTCGCGTGTGATATTCAGCAACAGATCGGTGCGGTGAATGCGGCAGCTATGGATATTTCTGCGGCATGTGCGGGATTCATGTACGGCGTCATTACAGCAAAACAATTTGTCGAATCGGATACCTATCGATACGTCCTAGTAGTTGGTGTTGAGAAGCTCTCAAAAATCACCAATTGGGAAGACCGGAATACAGCCGTCTTGTTCGGCGACGGTGCTGGCGCTGCTGTGATCGGCAAAGTGTCGGAAGGCCGTGGGATTCTATCGTTCGAACTCGGGGCGGATGGCTCAGGCGGAGAACATTTGTATCAAGACAAGCATTTGGTGATGAATGGCCGTGAAGTATTCAAATTCGCGGTGCGCCAAATGGGCGAATCCGCCATCAGTGTCATTGAAAAAGCCGGACTGGACAAAGAAGATGTCGATTTTCTCATACCGCATCAGGCGAATATCCGGATCATGGAATCCTCCCGGGCCCGTCTGGATTTGCCAATAGAGAAAATGTCAAAGACCATACAAAAATACGGAAACACTTCAGCTGCGTCGATTCCGATTTCCTTGGTGGAAGATTTAGAGGAAGGCCGTATCAAAGACGATGATGTCGTTGTCATGGTCGGCTTCGGGGGCGGATTGACATGGGGTGCAATTGCCATGAAGTGGGGGAAATAATTGGATATGCGAAAGGAAGTAAAAGAAATGGAAAATCGTCGTGTAGTCATTACAGGTATCGGTGCCGTAACACCGCTTGGAAATAATGCAGAATCTACGTGGGAAGCGGTGAAGGCTGGCCGCTCAGGCGTCGGCCCGTTGATGCGCATCGACGCGGATCAATACCCTGCAAAAGTTGCCGCTGAACTAAAAGATTTTTCAATTGAAGATTATATCGAGCGCAAAGAAGCGCGCAAGATGGATCGCTTCACCCATTACGCACTTGCATCATCCATCATGGCCATGAAAGATGCAGCGCTGGAGCTGGATGAAAAGACCGCTCTTCGCACAGGTGTCTGGATCGGGTCTGGAATCGGCGGGATGGAAACGATTGAAAACCAGATGGACGTATTGAACTCCCGAGGCGTTCGCCGCATCAGCCCGTTCTTCGTGCCGATGATCATTCCGGACATGGCATCTGGACAAGTGTCGATCCATTTCGGCGCAAAAGCGATCAATTCCTGCTCGGTGACAGCATGTGCATCCGGCACCAACTCGATCGGCGATGCCTTTAAAGTCATCCAGCGCGGCGATGCCGATGTCATGATTTCGGGCGGCGCGGAAGCCCCGATCACGCGCTTGTCCGTGGCTGGCTTTACGGCGAATACGGCATTGACGACAAATGAAGATGCATCAACTGCATCACGCCCATTCGATAAAAACCGCGATGGTTTCGTCATCGGTGAAGGGGCTGGAATTGTCATCCTTGAAGAATATGAACATGCAAAAGCTCGCGGTGCGAAAATCTACGCAGAACTCGTCGGCTACGGTTCGACAGGCGACGCGCATCATATTACAGCTCCAGCCCCAGGCGGTGAAGGGGCAGCTCGTGCCATGCAGCAGGCTATTGAAGATGCAGGCATCGAAAAAACGGATGTCGGCTATATCAACGCCCATGGAACAAGCACACCGTACAACGATTTGTTCGAGACAATGGCAGTCAAAACCGTGTTTGGCGACCATGCCTACAAACTTGGCATGAGCTCGACAAAATCAATGACCGGGCATCTGCTTGGCGCTGCTGGCGGTATCGAAGCGATCTTTACGGCATTAGCTTTGAAAGAAGGCGTCATGCCGCCGACGATCAATTACGAAACTCCAGACGAGGAATTGGATTTGGATTATGTGGCGAATGAAGCTAGAACTGCGGAATTCTCGTATGCGATGAGTAATTCACTTGGTTTTGGCGGACATAACGCTTCACTCGTATTGAAAAAAGTTTAAGACTTATTGGAAAGCTCCCGATGCCGGGAGCTTTTTTTATTATCCATTTCTTATAATGGTAAAAATATGCAATTGGTGATTGGTGGCAGAAATGCAGTTACAGCAAGGGTTGAAGTGAAGAAATGTATTTCTCTTTTGGTAATCATTGCTTAAAATACAAAAATTATATTGCGCATGTAATACTTTTGTAATATGCTTAAAACTAGTTAGAATTGACAGAAAAAATAGAATTTTGAGGTGTTTTCATGACAGCTATGTATGGATCTAAAGAGACTACACCGCTCTTGCGGGTCAAAAACCTCCAGACAGGTTTCAAAATAGACGGAGATTATTATAATGCGGTTGAGGACGTCAGTTTCGATGTCCTTCCGAAGCAAATCGTCGGAGTGGTCGGCGAATCGGGCTGCGGTAAAAGTGTCATGTCATTGTCCATTATGCAGCTGCTGCCAAACGGCATCGGAAAGATTCGCGGCGGTAAAATCGAATTCGAAGGACAGGACATTTCCGCGTTTTCGGATAAGCGCATGAACAGCATTCGTGGAAAAGATATCTCGATGATTTTCCAGGAACCGATGACTTCCCTCAATCCGGTTTTCACCATCGGCTATCAAATAGAAGAAGTAATCTTGAACCATGAGAAGCTGACGAAAAAAGAAGCACGGCTGCGGTCGGTCGCTTTATTGAAGCAAGTGGGAATTCCGCGTGCCGAACAAATCGTCACGGAGTATCCCCACCAATTATCCGGAGGGATGCGCCAGCGGGTCATGATTGCAATGGCGATTGCCTGCCAGCCGAAACTGTTGATCGCCGATGAACCGACAACAGCATTGGATGTCACAGTTCAAGCGCAAATCCTCGAATTGTTAAAAGGCATACAGGAGGCGAACGATATGTCGATCATCCTCATTACACATGACTTAGGGGTAGTGGCAGAAATTTGCGACGAAGTACTGGTCATGTATGCAGGCAAAATCGTGGAACGCGCTTTTGTCGAAGATTTGTTCCGCGATCCAAAACACCCGTATACCGAATTATTGATGAAAGCGATCCCGAGAATGGATGAAGACGTCGAAGAGCTCGCGACGATTGAAGGTCTGGTGCCGTCCGTCGTCAATATGCCGCAAGTGGGCTGCCGCTTTGCGAACCGCTGCCCGAAGGCGATGGCGGAATGCCTGGCGGTGACGCCAAAACTTGCGGAAGTGGCCGATCGCCATGAAGCTGCATGCCTGTTATATGAAGAAAGCTGGTCCGCGAACGGGAAAAGGGAAAGAGAAGGAGTCGCCGCATTATGACCACTAGGGATTTCATCCAGGACCGCATCGATTACTTAGATAAGCGTGACAATCTCCTCGAAATTCGCAACTTAAAAAAATACTATCCGGTAACCGGCGGTTTTTTCAAGCGGACCATCGGCAATGTCAAAGCGGTAGACGATGTGTCGTTCGCTATCAGAAAAGGCGAAACGCTTGGGTTGGTCGGCGAATCGGGCTGCGGCAAATCAACTGCGGGGCGGACCATTTTGAGGTTGATGAAACCGACAGGAGGCGAGATCCTCTTTGAAGGAAAAGACATCACCCGTTTATCTGGATCCAAATTGCAAAAAGCGCGGCGTGATTTTCAAATGGTGTTTCAAGATCCATACGCATCGCTGAATCCGACTCAAATGGTCGGCGATATTATCGCCGAGCCAATCCTGAATTATGAAAAGCGCAATAAAAAAGAGCTGGAGCAGGAAATTAAAACACTTCTGAAACGAGTTGGCTTGCCTGAAGAGGCTTATTATAAGTACGCCCACGAATTTTCCGGCGGCCAAAGACAGCGCATCGGAATCGCCCGCGCGCTGGCACTGCACCCCAAGCTGATCGTAGCGGATGAACCGGTGTCCGCTCTCGATGTTTCCGTGCAATCGCAGGTGTTGAACTTGTTGAAAGAACTGCAAATCGAATTCGATCTGACTTATCTCTTCATTGCACACGACCTGAGTGTCGTAAAGCATATGAGCGATCGAATCGGCGTGATGTATTTGGGCAACCTCGTAGAGCTTGCTTCAAATAGAGATTTATACAAAGAACCGCTGCACCCTTACACGCAAGCGCTTATTTCCGCGATTCCGGAACCGAATCCATTGAAGCGGAAAGAGCGGATTGTCTTAAGAGGAGATGTGCCGAGCCCGCAAAACCCGCCTGCCGGCTGCCCGTTCCATACGCGCTGCCCGGTGGCGATGGAAATCTGCTCACAAGAGAAACCAGCGTTGGCAGAAGCAAGGCCAGGCCATCTAGTTGCGTGCCATTTGTATTGATCAAAAAAACTTTTTAGGGGGAAAAGAGATGAAGAAAAAATCCTTGCTCTGGCTCTTCGCGCTTGTGCTGATCCTGTCCGCGTTCCTTGCGGCATGCGGCGGCGATGATGCTTCCAATGAGTCAGGCTCAGAAGGCGAAGGTTCTGAAGGTGCAGCAGAAGGCGAACCGCAAAAAGGCGGAACGCTCGTGTACGGTCTTGACGCTCCACCGGAAGGCTTGTTCTCTTCCGCATTTTATGGCATCGCCACTGATTTCGAAGTTATCGAGCTATTCGATGAAGCGTTGATCAACTATAACGAAAACTTGGAGCCGGAACCGAACGTTGCTTCTTGGGAGACGGAAGACAATAAAGTCTTCAATTTCACATTCGAAGAAGGCGTAAAATGGCATAACGGCGAAGAATTGACTGTCAACGACTGGGTTTTTGCACTTGAAACGATTGCAGATCCCGATTATGACGGCCCCCGCTATGCAAACGTGCAAACGATTGAAGGCGCCGAGGCATACCGCACTGGCGATGCAGATTCCATTTCAGGCATCGAAGTGGTCAGCGATTATGAAATCAACATCACTTTCGACGAAGCACGCGTCAACAACTTGACTAACCTATGGGCATACCCGCTGCCTGAATCTGTTCTCGGCGATGTCCCGGTTGCCGAAATGTCAGCCTCGGAATGGGTGCGTTCGACTCCAATCGGAATCGGGCCATTCAAAGTCGACAAAATCGTTCCTGGGGAGTCAGTTGAATTCTCGAAATTCGACGAGTATTGGAATGGCGACGTGAACTTGGATAAAATCGTCCTGCGCGTTATCGACAACTCTTCTGTTGTCGGCGCTTTGCAGAACAATGACATCGATATGATCTCCCTTCAGCCGGTATCCGGCCCTGAAGTAGAACCTCTAGAAAATGTAGAAATCGTTACTTACCCTGGGTTGACTTATTATTATGTAGGATTCAAGCTCGGTAAATTCGATAACGCATCCCAAACAATCACAGAAGAACTGCCGAAATACCAAAGCAAAGAACTTCGCCAGGCGATGATGTATGCGTTGAACCGCCAGGAATGGGTGGATGCATTCTTCTTCGGCTATGCTGATGTCGTCAACAAGCCAGTTCCGTCTTCTCATTGGAATGCAGCCGATGACAGCGAATTGATTCAATATGAATACGATCCAGAAAAATCGAAGCAAATGCTGGATGAAGCTGGCTATGTCGATACGAACGATGATGGATTCCGCGAAGATCCGAACGGCGACGAGTTTGTCGTGAAATTCTCTCATTATGCGACAGGCAACCCGACATTCGAATCGCGTGCCCAACAAATTGCACAGTATTTTGAAGAAGTCGGACTGCGTTCCGAAGTGGAAATGGTTGAAGTGAACCTTTACTACGATATGGTCGAAAAAGATGACGCTTCTATCGAAACATTTTTCGGCGGCTGGGGTACCGGGACCGACCCGGATCCAACCCCTACTTGGAAGTCTGACCAAATTTGGAACTACCCACGCTACAACAATCCAGAAGCAGATCAATTGCTCGATGATGCCCTTGATATCGAAATCGTCGGCACTGATCAGGAAAAACGCAAAGAATTGTATGTAGAATGGCAGAAGATCGTTAACGAAGACCTCCCGATGCTTTACATCGCGGAACTAGAAGAAATTAAGGCACTCAACACACGTGTCGGCGGAGTTGAATATGACGTATCTGGTCAAAACAGCCCTGCTGAATGGTTCGTAACAGAATAAAATCAGCAACTAACCTTCAACGATGGGCGACCCGCCCATCGTTGAATCGTTATATAAAGCTCTTATGCACGGTAAGGGCTGTTTCAAAAAACAATCCTTACCGTGCACGAGAGCACAACCGAGAACCTATCAGAAGGAGTGTACCTATGCTTAAATATTCAATTAGACGGTTGCTTGGAATGATTCCGATGCTGATTTTGATTTCCATCGTGGTCTTCAGCCTCGCCAAACTGATGCCGGGCGATTCACTCAGCGGGGAAATCGACCCGCTCAACACCAACCCGGAATACATAGCGGAAATGCGTGAAAAGCTTGGCTATAACGATCCGTTGCCAGTCCAGTACTTTAACTGGATTACGGGATTTGTCCAAGGGGATTTCGGCAAATCTACGCGTTTTAAGACTCCGGTATTTGACATTATCATGGAAAAAGTGCCAAATACTCTATTATTGGGTATAACAGCACTCGTCATTACCTACATCATGGCGTTCATCATGGGCATGTATTCTGGCAGGCGGCCTTATACTTTAGGCGATAACGCCATTGCAGGATTCAATTATGTAATGCTGGCGATCCCATCTTTTGTCGCTGCCGTTTTCGCGATTTATATTTTCGCATTCCAGTTGAATTGGTT
This sequence comes from Planococcus sp. SSTMD024, assembly GCF_041320495.1. Classification (NCBI taxonomy): domain Bacteria; kingdom Bacillati; phylum Bacillota; class Bacilli; order Caryophanales; family Caryophanaceae; genus Planococcus; species Planococcus sp. SSTMD024. Next base: position 84,999 of record NZ_JBGGNS010000023.1, read on the forward strand.
CCCCTTTGCGGGGTCGGTGGATATTTTGGCGGAACAGGGAAGCTTTGAATATTATGTAAGCCGCATGCACCACGTATTGTTGCCGGCGATTGTTCTTGGGGCGATGAGTACGGCAAGCTATACACAATTCCTGCGCAATGACATCATCGAGAATTCCCGCAAGGATTTTGTCCGGACAGCGCGCGCGAAAGGCACCCCGATGAAAAAAATCTATAATGTCCATATTTTGCGCAATTCAATCATTCCACTGGTCACATTCCTTGGATTTGATTTTGCCGCATTGATCGGCGGAGCCATCATTACAGAGACGATTTTCACATATCCGGGCATCGGCCAGCTATTTTTGGAATCCGTGACGAGCCGGGACTATCCGACATTGATGGCCTTGACGATGCTTTTGTCTTTCCTTACATTATTTGGTAACTTGCTGGCAGATATTCTATACGGCGTCGTGGACCCACGAATTCGCCTGGACTGAGGAGGAAGCATTAAAATGGCATCATCGACTACCATTACCCAACAAAAGAAGCCGGAAAGAAGCATGTCTCCCTGGCAGATTGCCAGAAGAAAGTTCGTGCGCAACAAATTGGCGATGATCAGTTCCTTTTTCATCTTGCTTGTCACTTTAATGTCGCTATCGGCACCTTTCCTCGCACCGGTGTTGTCGCCGCTGCCGGATATTTCTAAAGTCAATATCAGCGCGATGAATATCGAGCCGAACGGCGAGCATCTTCTCGGCACGGATAAAAGCGGGCGTGATGTCTTGACGCGCTTGTTCTACGGAGGGCGGATATCGCTATTGGTCGGCTTTAGCGCAACGCTCATCGTCATTACTTTAGGAACAGTGGTCGGGGCGCTTGCCGGATTTTTTGGCGGTTTTATCGATAGCATCCTGATGCGCTTCACGGATTTCGTGCTGAATTTCCCATTCCTTGTATTCGTCATCGTCTTGAACACGATCCTTTACGGCATCGTGGACGGATTATGGGTCTTGATCATGGTCATCGGCGCGCTCAGCTGGGGCGGTGTCGCCCGTTTGGTACGCAGCAAAGTGTTGGCGGAGAAAGAGAATGAGTATATCCTGGCCGCTTTATCGATCGGCTGTTCCCCGTTTAAGGTCATTACGAAACACTTATTGCCGAACGTCATCTCGACGATCATCGTTCAAGGGACCTTGATTTTTGCGACGATGATCGTCATCGAATCAGCACTCAGCTATTTAGGGTTTGGCGTCCCGCAAGCGACACCGAGCTGGGGCAATATGCTGTCATCCGCCAACGAGCCGGATGTCTTGCAAGGCAAGCCATGGATCTGGATGCCTCCGGCGATCATCATTACCTTGACGATCCTGTCCATAAACTTTATCGGTGAAGGGTTGAAGGATGCGTTGAACCCTAAGTCATTGCGTTAATATAAAGCAATAAAAAAGGATGGACGCGTGGCATGCCACGCGTCCATCCTTTTTGATGTTGATGCCTTATCGGTTGCGCTTGCGGCCCAGGCCCATCGCATTCTCCATTTTCTTCAAGGTTTTATTGGCGATGAAATTGGCTTTTTCAGCGCCTTCGTCGAGGATTGTATCGAGCTCCTCGGAGTCGAGCAGTTTGTAGTAGCGCTCTTGGATCGGTGCCAAGTGGTCCGTGATCGCTTTGGCAACACCCGCTTTAAAATCACCATAACCGCCGTCTTCGTATTTAGCGACGAGTTCATCAATGGAGGCACCGGTTAAGGCAGCTTCAATGGATAATAAGTTGGATACGCCAGGCTTGTTCTCGGGGTCGTATTTGACGATTCCTTCCGAGTCGGTAACGGCGCTTTTCACTTTCTTTTCAATCGTCTTCAAGTCATCAAGCAAAGTGATGATCGATTTTTTATTTGTATCGGACTTGCTCATCTTTTTGGTCGGATCCTGCAAGGACATGACGCGTGCGCCGTGCTTCGGTATCCGGATGTCCGGAATCGTGAAAATGTCATTGTATTTTCTGTTGAAACGCTCTGCCAAGTCACGCGTCAATTCAATATGCTGTTTCTGGTCATCCCCGACAGGGACGATGTCCGTTTGGTACAGAAGGATGTCGGCAGCCATTAATGGCGGGTACGTCAGGAGGCCGGCAGAGATGGAAGCGGCCTTTGATGATTTATCCTTGAACTGTGTCATGCGCTCAAGCTCCCCGATGGTCGAGACGCATTGAAGCATCCAGCCGGCCTGGGCATGTGCTGGCACTTCCGATTGGATGAATAATGTCACTTTTTCGGGATCGATGCCGACTGCAAGATAAAGCGCCGCAAGCGATTTGATGTTCTTTCGTAATTCCAGCCGGTCTTGCGGCATGGTGATGGCATGTTGGTCGACGATGCAGAAAATGCAATCGTATTCTTCCTGCAGTTCAGTAAACTGCTTGAATGCCCCGATGTAATTGCCGAGTGTAACCGTGCCCGTTGGCTGTACGCCTGAAAAGATTTTCTTCAATGCAATTCCTCCTCTAAGTGGGTGATCCTAAAAATGGATATAAAAAAGCACATCTTCGTCCCTGGAACTAAAGGGACGAATGATGTGCGGTTCCGCGGTACCACCCTGGTTGCCGCAAAGCGGCCTCTTGTCTCCGTAACGTGAAGAACACGAAAACGGCTACTTATTTTCACCGTTTTAGCTCGAAAGTCCATTCAATGCAATCTTCTGCCTGTTCACACCAACCACAAGCTCTCTTATTATAGAAGAAACTGCATTTACTACTCTTTGTCAACGCCCATTTTGTATTGAATTTATTATAATACAAAAGAGATTGTCGCCGCAATATGCAATTTTATGATTGGTATATCGCCAAGGAAACAGCCATGGCAATCAATGTCGCCCCGCCTACGATCAAGAGGGGGGAACTTGAGAATGCCAGCACTTCCGATGGCAACCGCATTTCATCGTCATCAAGAGTTGATTTACTTTTGAATACTTTGCGCATGCTCATCGTAAATACATCGAACACTCCCGTCCGGACCACAAAGACCCAGGCCCCGAAGAATACGAGGATTCCCCCGTAGATAAAGGAGTTATTGATATACGACAGCAGTGAAAACGGTTCGCTGCGCACAAGCATCGTCAACACGATGAGCAATTGTACGGAGACGATTCCGATGATTATTTTTTTCATTATGGCACCCCTATTCGTTCTTAATTGTAGAAGAAATAACAAAAAAAATCAAAAAATTATTTTAAATCTAATTGAGAAGAAAACGCTTACATGACGCGCTTTTCAGCTTATTGACAGCTTTTCTATCTGCTTAATTGTGATTGAAAGTGTAAAATATTCCAAAAAAAACGCTGTACAACAAAAAATATTTATGTATAATTAATCATGTACCAATTTTTCAGAAAATTTAAGGGGGCAAAATCAGTGAAAAACAGCAAGATTTTATGGCTACTTGGCCTGGTTTTGGTACTTAGTGCTTTCCTAGCTGCTTGCGGCGGCGGAGACGACACTGATACTGGGACGGAAAACACAGACACAGAAGAGACAGAAGGTGCAGAAGGCGCAGAAGGCAACGGCGGCGAACCTGACTCTGTACAAGAACTAAACTTGATCGAAGGAGCAGAGATCCCGTCAATGGATTCTTCGATTGCTGAGGATGCAGTAGCATTCAACATCCTTAACAACGTAAACGAAGGTTTGTTCCGTTTGAACCAAGAAAACATTGCTGAGCCTGCTCTTGCTGAAGGCGAGCCTGAAATCAGTGAAGACGGCTTGACGTACACTTTCAAACTACGTGATGCTAACTGGTCGGACGGTACACCGGTCACAGCTAACGATTTCGTCTATGCTTGGCAGCGCGCGATTGACCCAGACACTGGTTCACCTTACGGGCCTTACATGATGGCTGGAACAATCAAAAACGCTACAGAAGTTTCTGAAGGGGACATGGAAGTCTCTGAACTAGGAATCACAGCTGAAGACGACAAGACTCTTGTCGTAGAACTTGAGCGCCCGACTCCTTACTTCATGTCATTGATGGCTTTCGGTACATTCTATCCATTGAACGAAGAATTCGTAACTGAGCAAGGCGATAACTACGCTTCTAACTCTGAAACAATCCTATACAACGGGCCGTTCACTCTAACAAACTGGGATGGCACTGGCCTTACTTGGACAATGGAGAAAAACCCAGAGTACTGGGATGCTGAAACTGTTCAACTTGAAACAGTTAATGTTGACGTAGTTAAAGAAACTTCAACTGCAGTAAACCTTTACCAATCTGGTGAAAAAGACCGCGTAGGACTTTCTGGTGAATTTGCAATGCAGTACGCTGAAGACCCAGAAGTTGTGAAAGAACTTGAACCAACTTTGTTCTACTTGAAATTCAACCAAGAACGTGATGGCGAAGAAACGCCACTCGCTAACGAAAACATCCGTAAAGCGATTGCAACAGGATTCAACAAGCAAGACCTTGTAGATGTAGTTCTAGCGAACGGATCTCTTCCGGCTAACTACCTAGTACCAACTGATTTCACTTTCAACGAAGCGGGCGAAGACTTCCGTGACATCAACGGAGACATGCTTCCATTCAACGCTGACGAAGCGAAAACTTACTGGGAACAAGGCCTAGAGGAAATCGGCGAAACAGAAGTCACTCTTGAACTTCTCGGCGGCGACTCTGAGCTTGCTGGTAAAATGGATGCTTACTTGAAAGAACAGCTTGAAACAAACCTTGAAGGTTTGACAGTTAACTTGAAAGCTGTACCATTCGGCGTACGCCTTGAGCTTGATGAAGCACAAGACTACGATATCCAAAACTCTGGTTGGGGCCCTGACTTCCAGGATCCGATGACATTCATCGACCTATTCGTAACTGGCGCTTCTCACAACTTGATGTCTTACTCTAACGAAGAGTTCGATAACTTGGTAGAGCAAGCTAAAGGCGAATTGGCACAGGATGCTGAAGGACGCTGGGAAGCAATGGCTCAAGCTGAAAAAATCTTGATTGAAGAAGACGCTGCTATCGCACCGATTTATCAGCGCGGTATCATGTCCCTTCAAAAGCCATATGTTAACAACATCGTCAAACACCCATTCGGTGGAGATTACAGCTACAAATGGGCTTACATTTCCGGTAAGGAATAAGAATTCCCAACTGAATGTACTTTAGGAAAACATAATAGAAAGAGAGTATATCAAGGGATTGATATACTCTCTTTTCTACTGTGAATAAATTCACCGAAAATTAACGGTATTCTGCTTAATCAGAAAAGTACAAGCGTCTTTTGATGCTTGAGATCATAGAGCGATTTTATTTTGGAGGTGCACCATGGCACGCTATATTGGAAAAAGATTAATTTATATGTTCATCACTTTAGCGCTTATTGCCACGTTTACATTTTTCTTGATGAAAATATTACCAGGTTCCCCAATTGCTTCCGCAGATAAGCTATCTCCTGAACAACGGGCAGTCGTAGAGGCACGGTACGGACTGGACCAACCCCTTCCTGTTCAATATTTCGATTATATGTTTGGTTTGCTTAAAGGTGATTTGGGTATTTCGATTAACCAATTCAAAGGCGCAAACGTAACGGATGTTATTTTAAGCCGCATGGGGCCGTCAGCCCAGATCGGGTTCCAAGGAATGCTCCTCGGGACTGTTCTTGGAATCCTGTTCGGGATGGTCGCGGCGCTCAGGCAAAATACATGGGTGGATTATGGAAGTACGATCGTCGCGATCATCGGTATATCCATTCCATCGTTTGTTTTTGCATCCATGCTACAATACTGGCTCGGTTTAAAATGGGACCTGTTCCCAGTGGCGCTGTGGAAAGATGGATTCATGTCCAGCGTACTCCCGTCAATAGCATTGGCGATGTTCCCACTGGCAACGGCTGCACGGTTTATCCGTACAGAAATGATCGAAGTTCTTGGCTCGGACTATATCACTTTGGCAAAAGCTAAAGGAGCCAGTGGTTCTGAAATCGCTTTCAAACATGCTTTCCGCAATGCTTTAATACCGTTGATCACGGTTCTCGGGCCAATGGCAGTCAGCATTTTGACAGGCTCACTTGTAGTTGAACAGATTTTTGCGATTCCTGGAATCGGTGAACAGTTCGTCAAATCAATCATGGTCAATGACTTCTCGATCATCATGGGTACGACCATTTTCTTCTCGGTATTCTTGATCGTGGTCATTTTGATCGTAGATATTTTGTATGGAGTCATCGATCCTCGGATTCGTCTTTCAGGAGGTAAAAGTTAATGACACAGAATTATGAAAAGCTACCTCAAGATGCTTTTACGCGCATTCCTAGAGATACACAAGAGGCAGAGAAAATCTCCAAGCCGAGCGTCAGTTTTTGGCAGGACGCTTGGCGCAGCCTGAAAAAAAACAAAGGCGCGATCATCAGCCTGATCCTATTCGGCTTGATTGTCATCATGGCACTACTTGGCCCGATCATCAGCCCTTATGAACCGAATGCCCAAACAATCACTCATGCCAACTTGCCGCCGAAAGTGCCGATTATTGAAAACCTCGGCATCATGGACGGAGTAGGTACACTCGGCGGGCGTGAAGTCGACTTGTACGAAATGAAGAATGTCGAGCAGAATTATTGGTTCGGGACAGACGGCCTGGGCCGCGACATGTTCTCGCGGGTGTGGAAGGGGACACAAGTTTCCTTGTTCATCGCATTCGTGGCAGCAGCGATCGACATGTTAATCGGCGTCATTTACGGCGGGATTTCCGGTTATTTCGGGGGCCGCGTGGATGATGTCATGCAGCGTATCGTCGAAATCTTGACCGGTATTCCAAACTTGGTCGTCGTTATCCTCTTTATCCTTATCATGGATCCGGGGATACTCGCGATCATCATTGCCTTGACGATAACCGGTTGGACCGGCATGTCGCGGGTAGTGCGCGGGCAGGTTCTTAAATACAAGAGCCAGGAATTCGTCCTCGCGGCCCGTACGCTCGGTGCGAGCGACAGCCGCATCATCTGGAAGCATTTGATGCCGAACGTTCTCGGCGTCATCATCATCAACACGATGTTCACGATTCCGGGCGCGATTTTCTTCGAAGCATTCCTAAGCTTCATCGGGCTCGGGCTCCAGGCTCCGGATGCGTCTCTTGGGACATTGATCAATGATGGGTATAAACTGATTCAATACCAGCCGCATATCCTCTTGTTCCCGGCTGTTGTGTTAAGTTTGATCATGATCGCATTTAACTTAATTGGTGACGGCTTGCGTGATGCGCTTGATCCGAAGATGAAAGATTAAGGAGGAAAGCCTTAGATGGAAAAGATACTTCAAGTAAAAGACCTCGAACTTTCCTTCCACACATTTGGTGGCGAAGTGAAGGCGATCCGAGGCGTTAACTTTGATCTATATAAAGGTGAAACATTGGCAATCGTGGGTGAATCCGGTTCGGGTAAATCCGTAACCACAAAATCGATTATGCGTTTGTTGCCAGAAGCGACTTCTGAGTTCAAAAACGGTGAAATCCTTTTCGGCGGCCGTGACTTGACGAAACTGAGCGATAAGGAAATGCAGAAGATCCGCGGGAAAGACATTTCGATGATTTTCCAGGATCCGATGACATCACTTAACCCGACAATGCCGATCGGCCGCCAGATTACGGAGCCGATTTTGAAGCACCAGAAAATCAGCAAAGATGAAGCGAAAAAAGTGGCGATTGACTTATTGCGTCTAGTCGGCATGCCTAAACCGGAACTTCGCATGAAACAATACCCTCACCAATTCTCAGGCGGGCAACGCCAGCGGATCGTTATTGCCATTGCACTGGCATGCAACCCGCAGATCCTGATTGCCGATGAGCCGACAACTGCTCTCGACGTGACGATTCAAGCGCAAATCCTGGAATTGATGAAAGACTTGCAGAAAAAAATCGATACTTCGATTATTTTCATCACCCATGACCTCGGGGTTGTGGCGAACGTAGCAGACCGCGTAGCAGTCATGTACGGCGGAAAAATCGTGGAAATCGGTACGGTCGATGAAATTTTCTACAACCCGCAGCATCCGTACACATGGGGGCTTCTCAGTTCGATGCCTTCCATGGATGCAGAAGATGCGAAACTGTACGCGATTCCTGGTACGCCGCCGGACCTTCTCGATCCGCCAAAAGGCGATGCATTCGCATTGCGTAGCGAATACGCCATGAAGATCGATATGGAACAACCGCCCCCGTTCTTTAAAGTCAGCGATACGCATATGGCAGCCACGTGGCTTCTTCACCCTGAAGCACCGACAGTTGAACCGCCTGAAATGGTCATCGAACGGATGAAAAAGTTCCCTGGCAGCCGTTATTATGAAGGGAGCGCGAACTGATGGCTGAAAAATTGGTTGAAATCAAGAACCTCAAACAGCATTTCAATGTCGGCAAAGCAAATGAAGTAAAAGCAGTCGATGGCATTTCTTTCGATATTTATAAAGGGGAAACGCTTGGCCTCGTAGGCGAGTCAGGTTGCGGGAAATCCACAACCGGACGCTCCATCATTCGTTTGTACGATGCGACGGATGGCCAAGTGCTTTATGAAGGGGAAAGTGTGCACGGCAAGAAAAACAAAAAAGACTTGAAGAAATTCAACCGCAAAATGCAAATGATTTTCCAGGATCCGTATGCTTCTTTGAACCAGCGGATGAAAGTCATGGATATCATCGCAGAAGGCATCGACATCCACGGTTTGGCAAAAGACGCCAGCGACCGCAAAAAAATGGTCTATGACCTATTGGAAACGGTTGGTTTGAACAAAGAGCACGCTAACCGCTATCCGCACGAATTCTCAGGCGGGCAGCGCCAGCGTTTGGGCATTGCGCGTGCGTTGGCAGTAGACCCGGACTTCATCATTGCAGATGAACCAATCTCTGCACTCGATGTATCGATCCAGGCACAGGTCGTCAACTTGCTGAAAGAGCTGCAGGAAGAAAAAGGCTTGACTTACTTGTTCATCGCACACGATTTGTCGATGGTAAAATACATTTCTGACCGGATCGGCGTGATGTACTTCGGCAAGTTGGTGGAATTGGCGCCAGCCGATGAATTGTATGAAAACCCGATGCACCCATACACGCAATCATTGCTTTCGGCTATTCCGCTTCCGGACCCGAACTATGAGCGCAACCGTACGCGTAAAGCTTACGACCCAGCAGTCCATAACTACACTGATGGGGAAGATGTAAGAATGCGCGAAGTTTCACCGAACCACTTTGTCGATTGTTCGGAAAAAGAATTTGCAGCGCTGCAAGAACGGATGGCAGCCAAAAAGTGAAACCTTAAAACACGCCTCTATTATAGGAGGCGTGTTTTTTCGTGAAATGAGAGCTTCCTGTGTAATATTGTGCATGGCAAATAAATGTCTCGGTATCTCTAAAATTACTAAGTTATCCTCCCAGAAGTTCATAAAAATGGTAAACTGAAGAAAAGTGGGAAAGGTGTGTGAATCTGAGTGAAATCCTTGAAATGGCTTGCTGCATCCCTGATTCTAATGGGAAGTGCCAATGCAGTACAGGCGGCTGAAACCGCAACAGAAGATTTTTCGACCCGTACATATGAAGTGGCGAGCATCGATTCGGGACTGCTAGGGACATCGGAACGTTTCCGGTTCGATTCGGGATTGGCTTTCGAATATCCTGATGCAGTCCGAGGGATATTCGTCACTGGAAACTCGGCCGGAGGAGAGCGTTTTTCTTCGCTAGTGGACCTTGTAGGCAGCACCGAATTAAACGCGATGGTCATTGACGTCAAGGAGGACATGGGGCATTTGACGTATACGCCTGAAGAAGAATCTCCCTTGGCAGACAAAGGCATTGGGACTTCACTGATCAAAGATCCCCGTGCGATGCTTGAACGGATGGAACAGGAACGAATATACCCGATTGCGCGTGTGGTCGTCTTCAAGGATACGGTGCTTGCCGAACAGCGCCCTGAACTTTCCTTTACCTCAGGCGGCAAGGTGTGGAAAAATCGCCGCGAGGAAGCGTTCGTCAATCCGTTCATGAAAGAAGTTTGGGACTATAATGTGGAAGTGGCAATAGAAGCCGCAAAAATGGGATTCAAGGAAATCCAATTTGACTATGTGCGTTTCCCCGAAGGATTTGAGCTGTATGGTGAGGAGCTGGACTATTCAATGGGTGACTACACAGAGTCCGATTTAGACCCCGTTCAGCGCCGTGTGGAAGCTGTGACGGATTTTGTCGCCTATGCGAGAGAAAAACTCCAGCCGTACGATGTAGAAGTATCGGTTGATATCTTCGGCTATGCAGCAACTGTTTCGGAAGCGCCTGGCATCGGACAGAACTTTTCGAAGATCTCCGAGAATGTCGATGTCATCTCCTCGATGATTTATCCGAGTCACTGGAAACAATATTTCGGTATTGCCAAACCTGACCTGGAACCGTACAATTTGGTCGCGGAGTATGCGAAAGTGGAAAATGCTGTCCTTTCCAAGCTGGAGGAGGCACCCGTATCACGCCCATGGCTACAGGATTTCACCGCCAGCTACCTGGGGGCAGGAAACTTTAAGCGCTATGGAAAAGCAGAAGTGGAAGCCCAAATCCGCGCTTTAAACGAGCATGGAATTGATGAATTTCTTTTGTGGAACGCTGGCAATCGCTATTCAGCCGGAGTCGACTATACACCAGAATAAACGAATTGCCCCTGCTGTCGTATAGGCGACCAGCAGGGGCATTTTTGACGGCTCCAAAGCTTTTTTTCAATAAGCCTCGCAATTGAAACTTTTTGCGAGATGAAACGTACTATACAGTAGAAGCTTTATTTTCAAAAGGATTTTGTAAATGAGAATAAAATTTCCTTATTGAAGTTTAATTGATAAAAGAAGCGGGTAAATTATTAATGTATAAGTTTTACAAAACCTCTGAAAATGTAGCGAGACTGTGACAAAATCAATGTTTTTTTAAAAATCTCGCTGTTAGCTATATATTACTGAAGCCTAATGTTGTATAATGATTGTAGAGCTTCTAAACGATAGTGATTCTAATTTAAGAATGAATTCCCTCAACACCTATGAATCCGAAAGGAAGTGCTTCATTATGATGGTTACATTATTCACTTCTCCAAGCTGTACGTCTTGCCGCAAGGCGAAAGCGTGGCTTGAAGAACATGATATTCCATATACAGAACGCAATATCTTCTCCGAACCTTTGACAATCAGTGAGATCAAAGAAATTCTGCGCATGACAGAGGACGGAACGGATGAAATCATTTCGACCCGTTCGAAGATCTTCCAAAAACTGAATGTAGACGTAGAGAGCTTGCCGTTGCAGCGCCTCTATGAATTGATCCAGGAGCATCCGGGCTTATTGAGACGCCCGATTATCATGGATGAAAAACGCCTGCAAGTCGGTTATAACGAAGATGAAATTCGCCGATTCCTGCCACGCAAAGTGCGCGCGTATCAATTGCTGGAAGCTCAGCGCATGGTCAACTGAGAATAAGGAGAAAAAAGCTGTCCGGTCTTTATGGTTTTTCATAAGGGATCATGGGACGGCTTTTCTTTATCTTTTTGGTAGATTGCCGCGTTATAATTTTGCTCGCGGGCTTATAGTTCTCAACTTGATTAGTTGCAAAAGTCTGTCGATTCGATTAGACTCTAAGATAATTATCTTCTCGTGCCGCCTATAGGCAGAAAAATGTTTTTAAGCCTTCAGGAAAGGTATAATGAAGGTAGTAATAAATCACGGCTTTTGAGGAACTTCCTCTTAATCCGATCCGAAAAGGAGAGGTGTAAAATGGAAATAGAACGCATTAACGACAACACAGTGAAATTTTACATTTCCTATCTTGATGTTGAAGAGCGAGGGTTCAGCCGTGACGAAATTTGGTTTAACAGAGACAAAAGCGAAGAGCTTTTCTGGGAAATGATGGATGAAGTCAACGAAGAAGCCGATTTCGTTATGGAAGGGCCGCTGTGGATACAAGTACAAGCCATGGACAAAGGACTTGAAGTCACTGTCACTCGTGCACAATTGACGAAAGACGGGCAAAAACTTGATTTGCCGGATGATATAGAAGAACGACGCAAAATGTTCTCTGGAGAAGAAACTGGATCGCAGGAATTCGATGAATTCGAACCGGTTTATGACGAAGGCGATGCGAAGAAACTCGAATATTCATTCGTTCTCTCTGAAGTGGAAGAATTGCTTCCGATTGCGAAGCGTCTCATGTATATGCCTGTTGATACGGCCTTGTACCACTTTGACGGAAAGTATTATATGCACGTGAAGTTTGATGAAATCCTGCATTCCGAAAAAGACATCAAAGACCAATTAAGTGTCATCACGGAATACCTGCAGCAAACACCGATGACGATTCATCGTCTTGAAGAATACGGCAAGCCGATCTTCAAAGAAGATGCGCTGTCGAATGTGTTGCATTATTTCGGATAAAACCTCCTATATAGGAGGTTTTTTTATGTCATTATATTGGGGGATGGACCAGCAGATATCCAGAAGTTGAATGTTTTTAAGTATTGTACAAAATGGCTCTCCAGCGTAAACTGAAAAAAAGGAGAGTGATTATAATACTGACAGCGCTCGATAAAGGCCGTTTATTTACGTTGCAAGCACATCACACAAGGCAACAGCTGATTCAGCTGCGAAGGGGCCGAACGTTTCTTTGCCCCGTTTGTGAAGCTCCAGTCGTGTTGAAAGTCGGCACGACAAAAATCCCTCATTTCGCCCATCTCCAACGTTTCTCCTGCACGCCAGGCAGTGAACCTGAAACGCCGCTTCATTTGCTCGGGAAATCCCGCCTGTCTTCTTTTTTTTACGACAAAAACATCCCTGTCCATGTCGAGCATTATTTGCCCCAGATTAAACAGCGTCCCGATTTACTTGCCAGGAAATCAGCGATTGAAATCCAATGCAGCACATTGCCGGTGGAGCACGTAATAAAGCGAAGCCAAGGATACGCCAAGATGGGCCTTGACGCCATATGGGTCCGTGGAATAGATGCCATGCCAGCTCCGGGACTTGGCGTTTTCCGAATCCGACCGTTCGAAAGAGCGATGTTCCGCAGCACGCAGCTTCATCCCCATCTCCTGCAATTCAACCCCAATCATTCCCTCTTCGTCTACTACTCCAACCTTTTTTATGTACAAGGCAACCGTTGGATCGGAAAGGCGTCACTTTTGCCTTTGAAGAAACAAGTCTTTCCTTTTGCGGTGCCGAAAAAAATTACAAAAGCAGAATACAAGCAGGCAATATCCCTCATGCGGATAGAAAAGAACAAATATATCCGTTCCCAATTATTCGCGAAAAACCGGATGAGGAACCCTTTTTGGCGCTTGAGTTACGAACTTCAGCTCGACAGGGGGGGCATCCCGGAAATTTTCGGTTTGCCGCTTGCAGGCGGGCATCTATTTCTTGAACATCCTCTTATATGGCAAATGAAAGTTGCGCTGATGATTGAGACGGGCAAGCCTGTAGAAACCTTATTGGCCGATGAGTTGATGAAGTTTGCACCTTCCGGCATAGAACACCGCCATTTATTGCAGGTGCTTTCGATGTATGAAACCATCTACCGGAATGCAGGTTTAGCTGGTGTTTCAGAAGTGGTGGATATTTCCTATCATCTGCTTGCAAAAGCGTGGGAAAATTGAGAAAATAAGGTGTAATTCGTTTCCCGAAACAAGGGAAAAGAGGAGGCAGCCAAATGACGGAAAAATTAATGACTAGAGATCAAGTGCCTGCAGAACTGACATGGCGCTTGGAGGACATTTATGCTACAGATTCACAATGGGAAGAAGAGTTTAAAGCCGTCTCGGCATTGGCTGAGAAAGCTGGACAATACGAAGGTACTTTGTCGGGCGGAGCGAATGCGCTGTACGAGGCGTTAAATTATAAGGATGAGCTCTCGGAGCGCTTGCGCAAACTCTATGCCTACGCCCATATGCGATATGACCAGGATACGACGAATTCGACGTACCAGGCGATGGACAGCCGCATCAAATCGCTTTTCGCCAAAACGGCAGCAGGCTTGTCGTTCATGACTCCTGAAATCCTGTCACTGGATGAGGCAGAACTGAACCGCTATGTAGAAGAACACGACGGATTGAAGCTATATAAACATGCCCTTGAAGAACTCAACACGATGCGGCCGCACGTATTGAAAGCGGAACAGGAAGCGCTGCTTGCGCAATTGTCTGAAGTCGTCGGCGCGTCTTCCGAAACCTTCGGCATGCTCAATAATGCCGATTTGGAGTTTCCGGAAATCGAAAATGAAGACGGCGAAAAAGTGCAGATTACACACGGCAATTACATCCGCTTCATGGAAAGCAAAGACCGCCGCGTGCGCGAAGATGCGTTCAAAGCCGTTTACGCGACATACGGTAAATTCCGCAATACTTTTGCTTCCACTTTATCCGGAAATATCAAACGCGATAACGTCCATGCGAGAATCCGTAATTATTCATCAGCCCGTGAAGCGGCACTGTCGGATGACCATATTCCAGAAGCTGTGTACGATCAATTGGTCGAAACCGTCAACAACAACCTGCATCTATTGCAGCGCTACGTAGCACTCCGGAAAGAAGTGTTGGGCCTTGACCAAGTCCATATGTACGATATGTACACACCGCTCGTGAAAGAAGTTAAAATGGAGATTCCGTACGACAAGGCGACGGGCATGATGCTAGAAGGCTTGCATGCACTCGGTGAAGAATATGTCGGCATTGTCAAATCAGGCATCGACAACCGTTGGGTCGACGTGAAAGAAAATAAGGGCAAGCGCAGCGGCGCTTATTCTTCCGGTGCTTACGGCACAAACCCTTACATCTTGATGAACTGGCAGGACAATGTAGACAACCTGTTCACTTTGGCGCATGAATTCGGCCATAGCGTACACAGCCACTACACCAGAGAGAGCCAGCCGTTCGTCTACGGCGACTATTCCATCTTCGTGGCGGAAGTGGCATCGACAACGAATGAAGCCCTGTTGAACGAACACTTGGTCAATACGACAGAAGACGAGCAGGAGCGCATTTACTTGCTCAACCACTGGCTGGACGGTTTCCGCGGAACGGTTTTCCGCCAGACGATGTTTGCTGAATTCGAGCACACAATCCACCAAATGGACCAAAACGGTGAAGCCTTGACGGCTGACCGCTTGACGGAAGTGTATTACGAGTTGAATAGAAAGTATTTCGGCGAAGACATGGCCGTGGATGAGGAAATCGGCCTCGAATGGGCGCGCATTCCGCATTTCTACTATAATTACTACGTCTTCCAGTATGCGACAGGATTCAGCGCGGCCACGGCATTAAGCAAAAAAATCCTTGAAGAAGGGCAGCCGGCGGTAGAGCGTTATATCAATGAATTCCTAAAAGCGGGCAGCTCCGATTACCCGATTGAAGTCTTGAAAAAAGCCGGCGTCGACATGACCTCATCCGAGCCGGTCGAAGAGGCATGCAAAGTCTTTGGGCAAAAGCTTGAAGAACTCGAAGCCTTGCTATTGAAAAAATAAAAAACAGCGAAAACCTTTGCGGCGTGAGATCTGCAGAGGTTTTTTGCATGAGCCGGGGGAATCTGAATACGGGATTGAAAATGTTATAGCGAAATGGAAACAAGAAAGGATGAATAATGAAAAGTAAGGATTTTTTATAAATATAAATTATCTTTAAATAACTTTTATGTAAGTTGAATATATGTAAGCGCTTGATATTATGACAGATTTGTGAAAAGGTTTGTGATTTATTGCATTAACTATTATGTCGTGATATTATTAGGTTGTGAAATTAATCACATACAAACATACACCCCTTTGTTTGAGCGTGAACATTTCTCCCATCCCCTTTGTGTAAGATAAGAAAGGCGCCTTCCGGACGTGGAAGGCGCCTTTCGCTATTCTATAGAAGAAAATAAGCTAAGCCCCTGTTGGGAGCTTAGCTTATTTTACTTTCCACAATGTCTCGTCCTGCATCGGGATGCGTTCTAGTTTCTGTTGCAGCACTTGCTTTTTCAGCTCGCGCTCTGCGGTTTGTTCGCTGATATTGTAGATGCTTGCCACTTCGTGGGTCGCCATCGTTGGATATTTTATGAACAGGTCATCGAGAGAAGGCGGGGATTGCCGGTTGAGCCGGTCTTTTCCCAGCATTTCCTGTAGGATGGTCAGATAGACGTCGTATGAATAAAGGCCTGAAACTTTGACGCCTTCGTCTTCGATGCATTCATTGAAAAAGACGATGCTTGGCACTTCGGAAATCTCCATTTCGCGTGTGATGCGAAGATCGCATTGGAATGCTTTGGCGCTGTGGACCGAATGGAAATCATCTTTGAATTCGTCTTGGTCCAATTCAGCTTCTTCCGCTATTTCAAGCAGTACATCGTAGGATGTGACGTTTCTCGATTGAAGAAAAAGGTGTTCTTGCAGTTTGTATAGGAATCGATTGCCTGCCCGTTTGCCCTGGAGTTCCGCCGCTTTGATGGCGACAGACGGAAGTGCGGGATGTTCAAGTTCGTCGCCGGTCATATCGGCGTTTTTCACGCTCATGTTCAGGGCGGATAATTGTGTGCTTAAGATCATCCGCATGGAAAAATAATGGCCATACTCGATTTGTAATTTGCGGATGATGGATTGAAGTTCCCAGCATGCGGGATTCATCGGATCCATGAACACGTATAGTTCCATCGGCTTGCAGGAAACTTGGTGTTCGCGGATATCCTCTGCCAGATCCAGGTTGCTCACTCCAACTCCTCCTCACTGTCGTAATCATTCACCATATGGTGTGCGGTCAAAACGAGGCGGTTGAAAAACGTCTCGCGGAATTGGCCGCTGAGCCCGACTTCATCCATCGCTTCACTCATGCACTCAAGCCAGGCTTGGGCACGGTCTGGAGTGATTGGGAATGGATGGTGGCGCGCTTTTAGGCGCGGGTGGCCGTGTTCTGCTGAGTAAATATTCGGGCCGCCTAAATATTGGGTCAAAAACTGTTTTTGTTTTCTTGCGGTTTCGGTCAAATCGTCAGGGAAAATGGGTGCAAGTTGCGGATGTGCTGAGACGCGTGCATAGAAGGCGTCCACCAGGTTTGATAAAGTTTCCGCGCCGATTTCATCGTACGGAAGAAGCGGTTTTTCAGTCATCTGTCTTGTCCCCTTTGTGTTTGCTGTAAATCCATTCTATCAACGCCTGGTAAATATCTCAAACAAATCGCATGCCACAGGACAGCGATGCGTCCTTTATCGTTTGGCAGCCGCCTTCATAAAACGTGCAATCTTCTTGTCCGCCGGGCGCACTGGGATCTGTTTTTCTTCCAGCAAGGAGAGGAATTTCCGCTTGCCTGCGGCTTCGTCCGTCACTTCATATTCCAGTTCGTAATCTTCCACCCCTAAATATTCCGAATGGTCCAGCACGAGAAGACCACCCTCGTATGCAGTTTCAACGCGGTGCGTTGTCAGTGAGCCGATAGGCACCAAATCGGCTGGCGAGACCCCGAGCCGCTCGAGTTCAACAGAAACTTCCGGCGCGTTGAACTGGCCCAACTCCAACATGGCGGAAGCCTGTTCCTGGGTTAAGGCATCAGTCGTTTCGTAATTTCCGGAAGCGGCCGGTGTTTTTAGCGTGCATTCGAAGCGGCTGCCGATGCTGCGCAAGCGAAGGGCTGCCTTTTGGCCGCGCAGCCGGAAATCGGCTGTATCGAAATAATGGTTGGTCTGGCTGATCGGTTCGGTTTTTTGCTCTTCTATTAATTTGTTATACTCGTCTTTTGTCAGCATGTTCTTGAATTCAATCTCAAGTTCTTTAGTCATTTGTTCACCTCATTAGTCCCATTTTGTGATGCGCGAGCCCTTCTTAATTGGAAAGAAGCGGGTTTTGAACCAGCCCAGGTCAACCGCGATGGGGCGGGAATTTTAAGCTCACCCTGTTTGCTCTTGGCTTAGCCGTTAATTTCATTATCGGATAGTTGGGTGCAATCTGCAACGCAGAGCCCTGCTGTGGTAAAATAGCGGTATGAAGAAACAGCCCTGCGCTGGGCTTAAAGGATAGTAAAATGGGCAAAGCAGTAAGGAGGGCCAGACATGGGGCAATGGAATCGTTTTTTGGCGCCGTATAAACAAGCGGTCGACGAGATGAAAGTGAAATTCAAAGGCATGCGCAAGCAGTTTGAGACGAATAACACGAATTCACCGATTGAGTTCGTTACCGGCCGCGTAAAGCCGCTGGCGAGCATTTATGATAAAACCTTGGAAAAGGGGCTGTTGTTTGAACCGTCGGAAGAATTGGCCCGCAATTTACAAGATATCGCCGGTTTGCGAATGATGTGCCAATTTGTTGGGGATATCGAAACTGTAGTTGAGCTTTTGCGCCAGCGCAATGATTTGCGCATCGTCGAAGAAAAGGATTATATTTCGCATGAAAAGCAAAGCGGCTACCGTTCATATCATGTCATTGTCGAGTATCCTGTGCAGACCATCGACGGCGAGCAGCTGATTCTTGCGGAAATCCAGATCCGCACATTGGCGATGAATTTCTGGGCGTCGATCGAGCATTCCTTGAATTATAAATACAAAGGCGTCTTCCCGGAGGAGATCAAGCTCCGCCTGCAACGCGCAGCGGAAGCGGCTTTCCAGCTCGATGAAGAGATGACGCAGATCAGGGATGAAATCCAGGAAGCGCAAGCGTATTTCAGTGAATACAAAGAATCCCCGGGGACGCGATTTCCCGCGGATGCAGAAGGAGGTCGAAAGGATACATGAAATTTTATATCATATC
The DNA here is from genome assembly GCF_041320495.1 of Planococcus sp. SSTMD024. Lineage (NCBI taxonomy): Bacteria > Bacillati > Bacillota > Bacilli > Caryophanales > Caryophanaceae > Planococcus > Planococcus sp. SSTMD024. Next base: position 103,719 of record NZ_JBGGNS010000023.1, read on the forward strand.
GAGAAGTGATGATTTGTCCAATCGATTGATGAAGGAGGCCCGGGAATACTTGGAAGACTTCGGCATGATATGGGACGAAGAATTCCCGCAGATCGTTTTGTCGATCGGCGGGGACGGCACCTTGCTGCATGCATTCCATAAATACAGCGAGCGTTTGGATGCTGTTGCATTTGTCGGGATCCATACTGGCCACCTTGGATTTTACGCGGACTGGAAGCCCATCGAGATCGAAAAACTCGTATTGGCCATTGCCAAAAAGGAATTCGAAGTGATTGAATATCCCTTGCTGGAAGTGACGGTGCACTACCGGAGTGATCAGGAATCTTCCACCTATTTGGCTTTGAATGAATCGACCGTAAAATCCCCGGACGTCACGCTCGTCATGGATGTCTTCCTGAACGACAGCCATTTTGAACGCTTTCGCGGGGACGGGTTGTGCATGTCGACGCCTTCGGGAAGCACAGCGTATAATAAAGCGCTCGGCGGGGCGATTATCCACCCGTCCTTGCCGGCAATGCAATTGACCGAGATGGCTTCGATCAACAACCGGGTGTTCCGGACTGTCGGTTCGCCGCTTGTTTTGCCGTCCCATCACCGCTGTACTTTGCTTCCGGTCAAGGCGCCGGATTTCATGGTGACAATCGACCACCTTCAATTGCTGCATAAAGACGTCGAATCGATCGAGTACCGCGTGGCGAAAGAAAAAGTGCGCTTCGCCCGTTTCCGCGCGTTTCCGTTCTGGCGCCGCGTGCACGACTCATTCATCGACAGCGAACTGTCGGAGGATTGATGGCATGAACGCATTCCAAGTTGAATTTACTGCAGAGAAGCGCGGCCTGTTGCGGGAAGCGTTGCAAAATTATGGCATTTCCAAAAGGACTTTGGCTTCTGTGAAATATAGCGGAGGCCATTTGCTGGTCAATGGTTCGGAAGTGACGGTCAGGCATCCGCTCGAAGTGGGGGATGCCGTGACCGTTATTTTTCCGAAAGAAACACAAGGCAAAGGCTTGACAGCTGAACAAGGCCCGCTCGCCATCGTCTATGAAGACGATGCGTTGTTGATTGTCGAAAAGCCGCCAGGCCAGAACACGATCCCGTCTCGTGAGCAGCCGTTTGGAAGCCTTGCGAACATTGTCGCCGGGCATTTCGAACGCCACGGCATCCCGTCGACACTGCATATCGCCACCCGCCTTGATAAAGATACTTCGGGGCTCGTCTGCATTGCAAAAAACCGCCATATCCATCATCTGCTGTCTATGCAACAGCAGGGAAAGCGCATGAACCGGCGCTATGAAGCGTTTGTTCACGGCGAAGTGGCAACTGGGCATATGGTGATCACCGCCCCGATTGCCCGAAAAGGCACCAGCATCATCGAACGTGAAGTAAGGGAAGACGGCAAGTTTGCCGAGACCGAGTTGGAATTGATCCAGTCGGCGGGTGGCATCAGCCATGTCGGGTTGAAATTAAATACTGGCAGGACCCATCAAATACGCGTTCATTTAGCCCATATCGGGCATCCGCTTCTTGGGGATGATTTATACAGCGGCAGACGTGAGTTGATCAAAAGGCAGGCCCTGCATTGCACGGAATTGCAGCTCGACCATCCTGTCTCTGGAGAGCGGATGGCATTCACATCCGCTCTTGCCGGCGATATGCGTGTATTGATTTAATGATAATGATGGAAGCGCTCTGGCTGGTAAACCTGTTTTGACGGCACTTGGCAAATCTCCATTTCTGGAAAACGCAGTGCGGTCAGGCTCCCGCCGAAAATACAGCCTGTATCGATATTGACGGTGTTATTCTGGAAATGAGGCTTCTTGACCGGGGTATGGCCGTAAACGATCCACCGCTCGCCTTTGTAGCGCTTTGCCCAATTGCCGCGCACCGGCCGACCGTCGGAATGGTACCTCCCGGTGACTTCGCCGTATAAAGCGAAAGTGATCATTTTGCGGCTCAGTGCCTGCCCGATCATCTCCTCTCGCAAGCCCGCATGGACAACCACCAATTCATCCCGCAGCTGGTGATAGAGGGGAAGGGCTTCATAAAACTGGAGATAGCGATCCTTGAACTCTTTCTGTTCGCCTTTTTCCAATCTCCGCCATTCGGCAACGGTCATTTCCAATCCGTGCAGGAGTTCGACCGGGTTGCCTTTGAAAAATCGATAGAGTTTATTGCAATGATTGCCAGGGGAATAATAAAGGATGCCCGCATCCTGCATGGCGAATAATAGCTGCAGCACTGCGAGGGATTCCGGGCCGCGGTCCATGGCATCTCCGACAAAGGCGAGATGGCGGTCTTCGGGATGTACAGGGAGGCCGTTTTCGAATTGGTAGCCGAGCCGTTCGATCAATTCGATTAGCTCAGTGAAGCAGCCGTGAATATCACCGATGACATCATATTTCATATTCTTCAGCTCCTAACTGCTAACTGTTGATTTCAGTGTAACGCATATGGGGAAAAAAGCTGAAACAATTGAAAGGAGGGAGTATACATGATGGAAGAAACGAAGATCCGTGACGAGGAACTTAACGAAGAATTATTGCACGAACTGCTTGAAAATGGGGATGTTGAAGCATTCCGAGAAGAATTTTTGTCCCACCATCCATACGACCAGGCAAGCTTTTATGAAAAAGCGGACGGGGAAATGAGGCATTTGCTCTATCAGTATCTCTCTCCTAAAGAAATGGCGGATATTTTTGAAGCCATTGAAGTGGACGATGACGAATACGAAGATCTGTTCAAGGAAATGGACACACGCTATGCATCGGATATCCTGTCCTATATGTACACCGATGACGCGGTCGATGTACTCAATGAATTGAACAAAGACCAAGTCGCCAGTTATTTGACGATTATGGATAAGGAATCCGCCCAGCAGATCAAGGACTTGCTGCATTACGAAGAGTATACGGCGGGCTCGATCATGACGACGGAATTTGTCGCGATCCCGAAAAACTCGACGGTGCGTTCGGCGATGAATATCCTGCGAAATGCCGCACCGAACGCAGAAACGATCTATTATGTCTTCGTCATTGATGAAGATCGCAAGCTATCAGGCATCGTGACTTTGCGGGACTTGATAATTGCAGATGAAGACACATTGATCGAATCGATCATGAACGACCGGGTTGTCAGTGTCCAAGTAAGCGAAGACCAGGAAGAAGTCGCTCGCATGATCAAAGACTATGACTTTCTTGCACTTCCGGTCGTGGATTTCCAGGACCACCTGCTTGGCATCATCACAGTCGATGACATCATCGACGTGTTGGATGAAGAGGCCTCTGATGACTACTCCAAATTGGCCGCTGTATCCGATATGGACACCTTTGACCGCGGCCCGTTGACAGCAGCGAAAAAACGCTTGCCGTGGCTCATCTTGCTGACCTTCCTTGGCATGTTGACAGCGAATTTGATGGGCATGTTCGAAGCGACACTTGACCAAGTGGCGCTGCTCGCCGTGTTTATTCCTTTGATTGCCGGAATGGCAGGGAATAGCGGCACGCAGGCGCTTGCGGTTGCCGTACGCGGTATTGCCACGGGGGACATCGAAGAAGAAAGCAAGATGAAGCTTTTGTTCCGGGAAGCAGGAACCGGCTTGATCACGGGTGTCATCTGCGGCATCGTGGTCGTGGGGCTCGTTTATTTTTGGAAATCTGAATTGCTGATCGGCATGCTGGTCGGCACGGCAGTGGCAAGTTCGATTTTTGTGGCGACCTTGGCCGGCTCGTTTATCCCGTTATTGATCCACCGGATGAAAATCGACCCTGCCGTCGCATCTGGACCGTTCATCACAACCTTGAATGATATCATTTCCATTCTCATTTATTTGGGCTTGGCGACAACGTTCCTGACGAATTTATAAGCCAGTAAACGACTAAATGAAGCAAGATCGCAGAAAGTGCAATTGCACTTTCTTTTTTTATGGGGTAATATTAGCACCAGGTAATAATATTAGGAGGTATATATATGTCGATTTCATTAAAAGATAAAACATACGTCATCATGGGTGTTGCCAATAAGCGCAGCATTGCATGGGGAATTGCGCGTTCATTGGATGCAGCTGGAGCAAACTTGATCTTTACATATGCCGGGGAGCGCTTTGAAAAGTCGGTGCGTGATTTGGTCGCAACACTTGATGGCAACCACGAACAGATCTTGCCGTGTGATGTGACCAGTGACGAAGACGTAGAGAAATGCTTCAACACGATCAAAGAAAGCGCCGGAAAAATCGATGGGCTTGCGCATTGCATCGCGTTCGCGAAAACAGAAGAATTGTCTGGCGACTTTTCAGATACATCGCGCGACGGCTTTTTGCTTGCACATAATATCAGTTCGTACTCATTGACGATCGTTTCGAAATACGCAAAACCGTTAATGACAGAAGGCGGCAGCATCGTAGCCTTGACTTACATCGGCGGAGAGCGCGTCATGCCGAACTATAATGTCATGGGTGTTGCCAAAGCATCGCTTGAAATGTCTGTACGTTATTTGGCTGCTGATCTTGGCAAGCATGATATCCGCGTCAACGCGATTTCATCCGGCCCGATCCGTACGCTTTCTTCTAAAGGCGTCAGCGACTTCAACTCGATTTTGCGTGAAATCGAAGAGAAAGCACCGCTTCGCCGAAACACGACGCCGGAAGAAGTCGGCGACACGGCTGTCTTCCTATTCAGCAATATGTCCCGCGGCATTACCGGCGAAGTCCTGCACGTCGACAGCGGCTATCACGTTTTATAAAAGGCATGAAAAAAACCTTCCGGAAGTGTCCGGAAGGTTTTTTTATAGCGTTTTTTCCATTTGGCGATGCGGGATGCCGGCATCCATGAATTCTGGAGAGACCACATCGTAGCCAAGCCGTTCGTAAAACGGGATGGCGTGGCTTTGGGAGTTGAGCTGCAGGCGGAAATAGCCGATCGAGCGGGCATATTCCTCCAGCTGTTCCATCATCTCCGCGCCGAAATGATGTCCGCGGTATTCCGGCAGTACGCAAACGCGCTCGACTTTGCCGACGCCTTGTTCGTATTCACGTATGCGGGCAGCGGCAATAGGCTGCTCGAGTTCATAGCCGATAAAGTGAGTGGCGCTGTCGTCATGTTCATCCATTTCCACATGAAGGGCAACGCCTTGCTCGTCGACGAAAACTTTTCGGCGGATTTCAAAAGCCTGTTCTTTTTCGAGTTCAGTTTCAACGATTTTTACTTTCTGCAATTAAGCTTCATCTCCTGACAAGCGAAATGTATCGTATACAGTCCACGAACCATCTTCCAATTGGTAAAGCAAGTGGATGCGGTCAATCGTCTCTTCATGGTCGATCCCGGCCATCTTCAATTGGCCGTAGACATCGGCGTGCTCCGAATCTGAAAGCTTTTGTGCGATGGTGATATGCGGCACAAAAGGATGGTCCGGCATGCCGCCAAGAAAATCGGAGTGGAGGTCTTCGTGAAGATCCATCAGCTCTTTTGAAGGTTCGATCTTGAAGTACAAAGCGTTCGTCACCGGCGTGAACGTACTGACACGCGTTGCGTGGATGCGGAAAGGCTTTTGGCGCTTGGCGATATTGCCAAGCTCCTCCGCCATCGCTTTAACTTCTGAGTCATCCGCTTCAAAAGGCCCTTTCAATGTAATATGGGGCGTGATCAATTCATAATGCGGGTCATAGCGTTTCCGGTAGGAATTCGCCAAGTCTTGTAGTTTTTTCGATGGAAATGCTGCAATGCCATATTTCATAATCAATAGACCTCCTCATCTAATAAATGCTTTCTGTTCAATTGTATCAAATTGTTCAATTTGTTTCCTTAAGGCCTACATGCCGAAATTCATCAACAGCGCCCTTTTCAAGTCAGGCTGCCAGTATTTCCATGTATGGTCTCCTTTGAATTCTTCGTAAAAGAGCGAAAACCCTTTATTTTTCATCAACTCATTCAGCTCGCGGTTCGGGCCAAGGAAGTCGGCGGTTTCCCCGTTGGTCAGCTTGACTTCCGTTTCATCCGAGCCGATGACATGGTAGACCGTGAACGAATTGTTCATCGGAAACTTCTCGACGGCTTCCAACATTTCCGGCCCGACTTTCGGCGACTGGAGAATGACGCGCCCGAAAATATTTGGGTATTTGAGGGCGGCCATCAAGGACACGGTGGCGGCGAGCGAATCACCGATCAATGTCCGGCCCATGCCGACTTGGTAGGTCGGGTACTTCTCATCGAGGTAAGGCGCCAGTTCATGGGCCAGGAACCGCAAATACGCGGCATGCTGTTCACCGTTCGGTTCGTATTTTCGGTTGCGGTCTTCCACGCTCTTGTACGGAATGCCGACGAAGATGATGTTTTCGATTTCCTGGTTTTCCAGCAACTCGTCGACAACACGCGGCACACGGCCAAGCTGGAAATAATCCTTACCGTCCGATGCGATGACCAGGCTGTATTTATAAAGGGGAGAATAATTTGCCGGTAAGTGGACGAGCACCTGCATGTCCTCTCCCAAGGCATCGCTGTAAAGCGTGAAATCCTCTACGCTTCCTTTGTTCATGATGTTGCCTCCTTCTAATTCTATTGTACAAAAATTGTAACATATTCCCCCTGCAAGGTATAATGGGCAAGAAGACAAATCCAAATAGAGAGAGGGGATGGCATCATGGATGGAGGACATTTCCGTGTGCATTCAGAAGAAGTGAACAAAGCGACGCATGAAGCTTTGGAGAGAAGGGGCGTCACGAAAGAAGATATCGCGAAAATCGTGTTGGAAATGCAATTGCCTTTCAATGAAGGGTTGACGTTGGCCCATTGCACCGAGTCGGTCGAAAGTGTCTTGCGCAAGCGGGAAATGCAGCATGCGCTCTTGGTCGGCATCGAACTCGATGAATTGGCGGAACAAGGGAAATTGTCCCAGCCGCTTCAGCAGATTGTCGGCTCGGATGAAGGCTTGTTCGGAGTCGATGAAATGATCGGACTCGGCGCAGTGCTTACCTATGGCAGCATCGCGGTGACGACGTTCGGCCATTTGGACAAAAATAAGACCGGCATCATCCATAAGCTCGATACGAAATACGGGGAGCATGTCCATACCTTCCTCGATGATTTAGTTTCGAGTATCGCGGCATGCGCTTCGGCGCGGATTGCACACCGCACGCGCGATTTGGAGGAGGAGGGCAGAAGCTTTGAAGACCTCACTCCTGAAGAGACGACACCGGAAACTCATGTGCCTGGAGCAGAATACGATTAATGGATAATATTTGAAATAATCTGGTTTGAAAACGATTCCATATGAAAAAATTAAATTGACAGCTGGACAGAAAGTCATGGTATTATGAAGGATGAAAGAAACTATAGATAAAGGGAGGCCGATTTATGTTAAACAAAAAGTTTGGATTCTATGCGACTGTCGCATTGGCCGGATCCGTATTCCTAGCAGGCTGTGGGGATGATGCAGCAAATGAAGAAGGTGGCGGCGGAGCAGCTGAACCGGAATTCATCAGTGTATTGACCGGTGGAACGACGGGAACTTACTACCCGCTTGGCGGAGCGATGGCGACAATCATCGAGAATGAGACAGGCATCGATACGACTGCTGAAGTGTCCCAGGCATCTGCAGCCAATATGACATCACTTGCTGATGGCACGGGCGAAATCGCTTTTGTGCAGACAGATACGGCTTTCTATGCATCTGAAGGAACGAACATGTTCGAAGGGGAAGTCATCGACAGTGTATCCGCAATTGGGGCTCTTTACCCGGAAACGATCCAGATCGTAACAACTGAAGGATCCGGCATCACTGCGTTTGAAGACTTGGCCGGTAAATCGGTATCCGTCGGCGCACCTGGTTCAGGTACGTATATCAACGCTGAGCAATTGCTTGAGATCCACGGCATGACGATGGATGACATCGATGCGCAGAACTTGGACTTTGGCGAGTCTCAGGAAAGCTTGCAATCCGGGCAAATCGATGCGGCATTCATCACAGCGGGAACACCGACTGGCGCAGTTGAAAGCTTGAGTGCTACAGCTGACGTTAATATTGTCCCTGTAGCAGCAGACAAAGCAGCGGAATTGATCGAGAAATACCCGTACTATGCAGAAGATGTGGTCCCATCCGGTACTTATGGATTGACTGAAGAAGTTCCGACGGTTTCCGTTCTTGCGATGCTCGTGGTCCAGAACGACATCTCTGAAGACACAGTCTACGATATTACAAAAGCGATTTATGAAAACACGGATCAAATCCAACACGCCAAGGCTGAATTCATCAAAGCAGAAACGGCTCTTGATGGAATCGGGATTGACATCCACCCTGGCGCACAGCGTTACTTCGATGAAGTAAACCAATAAGAATTAATCAAAATAACTGACGATAAAGCGCAAGCTTTATCGTCGTTATTTATTTTTTGTCGCTAGGGGGATCATCTTGCGGAACAAAAGAATTCTTAAAGTCCTTCTTATATCAACCATCCTCATCCTTATCTGCTCCGCACTTTTCTTCATCCCATATCAGAAACACTTCGTCTTCATCGATTCGGAAACAAACGAGATTGCTGCGCGCGTTCCAGTCGTAGAAGACCGCTTCAAGATCCGCTATACGCATTCGATCCATCTGTCGGATGTCATCGAAAGTTACCGCCTGGATGACGGGGGGCAATTGGTGATGACGGAACTTGAGTACGAAGATTTCAATATCGGCATGCCGTCGAATGCAGGAGAAGGGGAGCGCTTTGTCGAAAAAGACGGGAAATACTTTATTGAGGATATGAAGCGGAAGCTGCCCGAATTCCGGTTGCTAGTCGGGGACGTGGACGCGGAACTCGCTTTCCTATTCGCAGGAAAAGAACTCGATTTGAAGAAGAGTTTGGAAAGAGGCAAGATCTACACATTCCGTGCCCAGCGCCTATCCATTTATCAGCAATTAGAAGGAGTGAATATCTATGAGTGATAAACTATCACCAGAAGAAAGAGAAGAGAGAAAGCTTCCGCCTGAAGACGAAAGCCACATCTCAGAGGAGAAGCAAAAAGAGATTCTCCAAAAGTACGATCCGGAGTCGAATACCCGCGATCTGTCAGGCATAGTCAAACATGTCGTGTTTTTCGGGCTGTTGGCCTTTTCATTGTTTCAATTATATACAGCCATTTTCGGCCAATATACAGCGTACATCCAGCGTTCTATCCACTTAGGATTCGCGCTGTCGCTCATTTTCATTCTATTCCCGATGCGCCGCCGGAAAGGCGCACGCCATAAAGTGGCCTGGTACGATTACATACTCGCCTTATTATCGGTCGGTGTCGGTGCATATTGGCCGATCATGTATGATGATTTGGTGTTCCGCATCGGCCGCGTGACGGAAATGGATTTGATCGTCGGAATTTTAGCGGTCATTTTGACGCTTGAAGCCACACGCCGCGCTGTAGGGATGCCAATAACAGTTATTGGTGCGCTATTTCTAACATACGGATTCTTCGGCCCTTATTTCCCAGGGTTCATGCGCCATCGCGGACAGGACCTGGAATCCTTAATCCAATTGATGTTCTATACGACAGACGGGATTCTCGGTACCCCGATCGGTGTTTCTGCAACATTCATCTTTACATTTCTTTTATTTGGTTCGTTCCTGGTCAAAACAGGAGTGGGCCAGTATTTCAATGACCTCGCCGTATCGCTCGCCGGTAACTTGACCGGTGGACCGGCAAAAGTAGCGATTTTCTCCAGTGCCCTGCAAGGGACTATTTCGGGGAGCTCGGTCGCCAACGTAGTTACATCCGGTTCTTACACGATTCCGATGATGAAAAAACTTGGATATAAGAAAGAATTTGCTGGCGGCGTTGAGGCCGCAGCTTCGACAGGCGGCCAGCTGATGCCGCCGATCATGGGTGCGGCGGCATTCCTGATGGTTGAGTTCATCGGCGGAGTCACCTATTGGGAAATTGCCAAAGCGGCAGCGATCCCGGCACTTCTTTACTTCACAGGCGTTTGGATTATGACCCATTTCGAGGCGAAACGCATTGGCTTGAAAGGCCTGTCGCCGGACGAAATGCCGGACCGCAAAGAAGTATTGAAGAAAATTTATCTGTTGACGCCGATCCTTGCAATCATCTTGTTCTTGCTAGTCGGTATCCCGACAATGCAAGCGGCTTTGTATGGCATATTGCTGACGATTTTCGTCAGTGCCTTCAATAAAGAAACACGCCTCGGCTTTAAAGATATCATCCATGCGCTTGTGGACGGCGCGAGAACCGCACTTGCGGTCGCAGCGGCCACAGCGACGGCGGGGATCATCGTCGGGGTTGTCGTAAAAACCGGCCTCGGCCTATCCTTGGCAAATGGCCTTGTGTCAGCATCCGGCGGGAACGTCCTGTTGACTTTGTTCTTCACGATGCTTGCAGCAATCGTGCTCGGCATGGGCTCGCCTACAACGGCAAACTATGTCATCACCTCAACCATTGCTGCTCCTGCCATCATTACCTTGTTGATGGTCGATGAGCCTGCTGGCGCGGCAGTACCGATCGTGGTCGCATTGTCTGCGCATTTATTCGTCTTCTACTTCGGGATCATCGCAGACATCACGCCGCCGGTTGCCCTCGCTGCATTCGCAGCTTCCGGGATTTCCGGAGGGGAGCCAATACGGACAGGGTTCAACGCTGCGAAACTGGCCATCGCGGCATTTATTATTCCGTATATGTTCGTCTTGTCCCCAGAACTATTGATGATCGATACAACCTGGACACAATTGATATGGGTATTGATCACCGCCATCACGGGAATGATCGCCATCGGTGCCGGATTGATCGGCTATTGGTACCGCAAGCTCAATTGGCTGGAGCGGATCATCACATTCGTGACAGGGATTGCCTTGATCTATCCGGAAGGTTTCACGGATCTTATCGGGGCGGCTGTCTTTATCGTCTTGTTCGCATTCCAGTGGATGTCGAGAGACAAAAAGACGAAAAAAGTTCAAACTGCATAATAAAAAAAGATGGAAGCCCGCGGGCTTCCATCTTTTTTGGTTGCGTCAATAAAAAAACACCAACCGGAAAACCGGTTGGTGTTTTCAGCATGTCGAGAAAGGTAAGAACTCGTATTTTCCGAAGCTTACCGCACGACTCCGTGGGCTCGCGCCCAAGCCTCCTCAGCCGCTTCGCTGCTTGCGGGGTCTCGGTCGTCTCGCTGATCCACTGGAGTCGAGCGAACGCTTCTCCAAATACTTAGATAGGTCATTAATTTTTGAATATCGAAAAGGTGACCCTATTCTAATTCCTGACTGATTAGTGGACTTATTTAAAACTCTGAAAACACCAACCGGAAAACCGGTTGGTGTTTTTGGCAGCGCGTAGCATGCTTATGATGATTCCTACTGGGCTCGAACCAGCGACCTCTACCCTGTCAAGGTAGCGCTCTCCCAGCTGAGCTAAGGAATCGCAATCTCAAGGACATTTATTATTATATATGCCATTTTGGAAAAAGACAATAGTTTTTGTGAAAAAACTTTTCGCTTTTTAAAAACCGCATTCACTTCTTAACTGTCCAAGAAAATGCTCCATTCGATTGTCGTGCGATTGCCGATCACAGACCAGCATTCCAACGCAGCGCCTGTTGCGTCCAGCGGATCGAACTCGAGTGCCAGCCTTGCAAACAATGGGCCCCAAAACGGAGGGGGGATATTGCCGATGAGGGGAATATGCGGCTGCCAACGCACTTCTGCACCTTTGGAAAATCCGTGTCCCGCCAATTTCATCGAGCTGTAAAGTTCGTCGAGTGCTTCAGTCGGGTGGACCTGCACATAAAATTGCGCACCGTCTTTGGAAAACCCGATATCACTGGCACGAAAAGAAGGGGCCTGGACTTTTTTGGCAATCGGTTCTAGTGCTGCCTTCAATTGAAGCGGGGCGGTATTTTCATATGCTAGCAACGGGATATGCGGCAATTGCAACGCCAGTTTGGAATTCGGCTGGCGAAGCTGCCTTTGAAGATTCTCGATCGTTGTAGAGCTTCGGTAATCAAGGCGCAGGACAAGCAATTGCATCGTATTCCTCCTCTTATTACTGACCGGAACTGCGGAAACCAGCGTCTCTGGCTTGCTGTTCTGTGCAGAACCATTGCTCGGGATTGGTCTCTTCATAGGAAGGGGAGCCGGGCATGTGATAAATTTTATTGCCGCTCCGGTTGATATTGCCTTTGATGCGGCAGTCATCAGCGGCATCGGTATTATCTGCTTCGGTTTGCCCGTAGGCATCTGCATTGAATCCGCGGTCCGTCGAATAGTTTTCGTATTCCCATATACCGATTTCTTCATTTTTTGCTTCAGACTCGGCGTCGCGGAATTCATCGACATAGCGGGTATTCGGCGGGAAGATATAGGCGACGCGACCGAAGCCTTCTAACAGCAATTGTTCCTGTATGCTTTCCCCGTCAGCGTACAAATACGCCAGCAGCCGGTCGTAGTCGTCGAAACGGTCGCCGACATCGAATTCAATCTCGACTTGCTGTGCTTGTTCGATCAATTCGCGGTTGCGATCTGTCGCTTCAGGCCCCAGCGGCTGCTCGCCGAATCTCGGGTGATTCGTTTCGGGCGTATCGATCAACAAATAACGAACCGTGGTTTCTTTTCCGTCATAAATGATTTTCACCGTGTCCCCGTCGATGATCTCGGTGACTTCAACCGCCGTCCTGCCGGTAGTGCCGCCCGTATCGGTGGTGCCAGGCCAAGTGCACCCTGACAACAATAGCAGGCTGATCAATAATAGGATGAATGGTTTCATGAAAATCCCTGCTTTCTATTTCGAATTATAGCGAAAACAATAGCAGGCGACAATGAACGGCCCGGATTCCATAAAAAAGCGCTTGCTCCGCATTATTCCGGATCAAGCGCTGCTATGTACTTGCGAAATGGTTGGACATCTTCATTGTTCCAGCGTGCTCGTGGTTTCACCGAAGTACAATAGGCTGTCTTCGTTGATTGTTTCCAGCTTTTCTTTGTCGACGCCCATTTCCAATGTTCCCGTAAATATTGGTTCCCACCAGTTTTTCTGTTCGTTCATGATGTTTCCTCCTATTCTTCCGAATGTAATTGTTTGACTATTCTATACCCCGGAAGGTTACACTTATAAACAATGAAACGAAAAAAGGGGCGATGGTTTTGATAGCGATTGGAATTATTGGTGCTGGAATTGTCGGCGAGCGCATCATCAAGCAAATCCAGCAAGACGATGCCGCACAGGTCGAAGCGGTTTATGACACGGACAGCAACCGGCTGAACTATATCGAAAAGCAATATGGGGTAGCCGTCACCGATTCCTTGGATGAGCTGTTCCAAGCCGACATCGACTGGGTATACATCGGCACGCCTCCGAACAGCCATGCCGAGCTTGCGGAAACTGCGGCGAGAAGGGGCTTGCATGTATTATGCGAAAAGCCGCTTGCCCATGACGCACAGGCAGCACAGGCGATGGCGGAGTCGGCGACGAACAACCGGATCCATACCGCCATGCATTTTCCGTTAATGTATTCGCCGATTGTCCGCGACATGGCGATGCGCATCAAGAGCGGAGACATCGGAAAAGTCCGCCGCATCGAATTGCATACGGTATTTCCGGAGTGGCCGCGGGCGTGGCAGCAAAATCCGTGGATTGCCACCAGGGACCAGGGAGGATTTGTGCGGGAAGTCTTTCCTCATTATTTGCAGCTAATGCATCGCCTGTTCGGCACATTGGACATTTCCGCGCACCAAGTGGATTTTCCGGAAGACGTTGAAAAATGTGAAACCGGCATCATCGCCCACGGCAAGACACAGCAAGGTTCGCCGTTTTTACTGTCGGGCATGAGCGATATAGGGCAGGACGAGTTGCTGCAATTTAAAGTTTACGGCGAAGACGGAGTGCTGACGCTTGAAAACTGGTCGCGTTTGTACCGGGAAGAACGGGGGGAAACACGTATAGAAGTACAAACCGAAAAATCAGTGCCTTCCCTATTCGATGAAATGAAAGAGCAATCGACGTTCCTCGTCGGCTTTGACGAAGGACTAGTCGTTCAGCGTTATATCGACCAATTATTGCGATGACCCATAGGAGGTTTTTTACAGTGAATTTTACAGCCAATGAAGTAGAGGACATGATAGCCGATCAACGAGGCTATTATTTTACAGGCGTGACCAAATCGGCGGATTTCCGCATTGCGCAGCTGCAACGCCTGAAATCGGCGATCCAAGCACATGAAGGCGATATTATCGAAGCCTTGCAATTAGATCTTGGAAAAAGCGAGTTTGAGGGATATGCCACGGAAGTGGGTTTTGTGCTCGATAGCATTGGCTATATGACGAAACATCTTGAAGATTGGATGAAGCCTGAGCAAGTAAAAACGCCGATCCACCTGCAGCCGGCAAAAAGTTTCATCATCCGTGAACCCTATGGCTCGGTGCTAGTCATCGGCCCGTTCAATTACCCGTTCCAATTGGTGATGGAACCGCTCATCGGCGCCTTGGCTTCAGGCAATTGCGCCATCGTCAAACCTTCCGAGGCGACACCGAACGTCGCACGCGTCATCCGCGCCGTTTTGGAAGGTAGCTTCCAGCCGCATTACGTGAGAGTGGTCGAAGGGGAGCGCGAGGAAGTGACGGCACTGATCCATGCCTCGTTTGATTATATTTTCTTTACCGGCAGCGTGCCGGTCGGGAAAGTGGTCATGAAAGCGGCATCCGAGCGGCTGACCCCGATTACTTTGGAACTCGGCGGCAAAAGCCCGGCGATCGTCGACCAGACGGCCAACCTGGAACTTGCGGCAAAACGCATTGCCTGGGGCAAATTCATGAATACCGGGCAAACTTGCGTAGCGCCGGATTATATTTGCGTCCATGAGTCGGTGAAAGAATCTTTCATGAAAATTTTCATCCAGACCATCCGTAATTTTTACGGCGATAATGCCCAGGACAGCCCTGATTATGGCCGCATCGTCAACGAAAAACACCATGACCGGCTGGCGCAAATCATTGAAAAAGAGCGGGACCATATCGTTTACGGCGGCGACACCGACCGCGCCGACCGTTATATCGAGCCGACCTTGCTCGATGGCATACAATGGGACAGCCCATCGATGGAAGATGAATTGTTCGGGCCGGTCTTGCCGGTCATCACTTATAACGATTTGCCGCAATTGCTGCGGGACATCCGGCGTTTGCCGAAGCCGCTTGCTGCCTATCTGTTTTCCGAGAACGACCGGGCCGTGCGGTTCTTCCTGGATCAATTGCCATTCGGAGGCGGCTGCATCAACGATACCGTCTCTCATGTCGGCAGCCATTACTTGCCATTTGGAGGTGTCGGGCCATCCGGCATGAATTCTTACCATGGCAAAGCGAGTTTTGAAACCTTTACGCATGCTAAATCGATCGTCAAGAAGTCCACGAAATTGTCGACCAATCTGACGTATCCCCCTTATAAAAACCGGGCGAAATGGATTCGGACAGTATTGAAGTAGAAAGCGGCCTTTAGGTCGCTTTTTTCTTTTTGAACCTGCTATGATTAAGAAAAAAGGGGGCACGCAGATGACGGAGCGCATATTGATTGTGGAAGATGAAAAAAGCATCGCCCGCGTCTTGGAGCTGGAACTGAAATTCGAAGGTTATGATACGGCGGTTGCTTTGACGGGTTCAGAAGCTTTGATTCATTTCAGGGAACAGAAATGGGATCTGGTGCTGCTCGATTTGATGCTGCCTGAAATCCATGGGCTCGATATCCTGAAACGAATCCGTGCATCTGATGCCACATTGCCGGTCATTTTGCTGACCGCTAAAAACGATGTTAAAGATAAAGTGGCGGGGCTTGACCTTGGAGCCAATGACTATGTGACGAAACCGTTTGAAATCGAGGAGCTGCTTGCCAGAATCCGCGCCAACTTAAGGGTGAAAAATCCAGCTGATGAAAATTTACACCGTTTTGAGGAACTTACACTCAATGAAAGCACGAGAGAAGTCGAAAGAGCGGGACGGCAAATCGAGTTGACGCCACGTGAATTCGATCTGCTACTGTATCTGATGCGCCACCCGAAACAAGTGCTGGGCCGCGAACAATTGCTGAATGCGGTGTGGGGCTACGATTATTACGGCGACACGAATGTCATCGATGTCTATATCCGCTATTTGCGCAAGAAGATCGATTTCGGCGAAGATGCCACTTATTTGCAAACGGTTCGCGGCGTCGGCTACGTCTTGAAGGAGCAGCCGCATGAAACTCAAGCATAAAATCCATCTGTCCTCGACCTTATTGATGTTCTTCGTGCTAGTGGTGCTGGCTGTGGTCATTTACTATTCCTTCAGCAGCCTGGCGTATGAAACCGAAGTCGAACGGCTGGAATCCGAAGTGGAAGTGATGGTGGCGACATTCAATGCCAACAGTACGGAAGAATCGCCGGATAATATCCTGCGCGCTTACGTGCCGGTGGATGGATTGATCAAAGAGAAGAACCAAAGCAGCGGTTTGCTGGACACAATCATCCAAGATCCATCTGTTAGTGTTCAATTTCCGAATGATGTGGAAGGGAATTCGGGAAGAATGGCCGTTGACGGAGAGCAATTCGCATACGTTGCCGCGCCTGTGATCTGGCCCGGTGGTGAAGTGGTGGAATTGATTGTTGCCCAATCCCTCAGGGAAGTGGCAGCAAACCTTTCGACTTTACGGCTGGTGCTTATTTCTGTCACTTTGCTTTCAATGATCCCGATTTTCCTATCGAGTGCATTGCTTGGCCGTGTCTTGACCCGGCCGATCGAAGGGCTTACCGGAACAATGCGGCGCATCCAGCGCGACGGCTCTTTCGAAAAGCTCCCCGTCGCCGGAGAATCGCGGGATGAATTGAGCCAAATGGGCATCACTTTTAACGAAATGATCGGTTTATTGGAGGAAAACTACCGCAAGCAGGAAGAATTTGTTTCGAACGCCTCCCATGAACTGAAAACGCCGCTGACGGTCATTTCAAGCTATGCCGATTTATTGCAGCGCAGAGGTTCACAGGATCCGGCACTGCAGGGAGAAGCCTTGAAGGCGATACGCAACGAAACGGAACGAATGCGCCAATTGATTGAACAATTATTGCATATCGCAAGGCGCAGCCATGCCCAAATGGATTGGCAAAAAATCGACCTGGAACCGGTGCTCCGCCAAGTCATGACGGCAATGAACGCCTCCTACGACAGGGAGTTCCACCTGCAAGCCGAACAGCCGCTGATTGTCGAAACCGATGTCCAGCAACTCAAGCAATTGCTTTATATTCTGCTGGACAATGCCCGCAAGTATAGCGAAGACAATATTGATATGGAAGCCGGCAAGGACGGTGCGGTATATATCAAAATCCGCGATTACGGCGTCGGCATCCCGAAAGATTCGCTGCCGCATGTGTTTGAACGTTTTTACCGCGTCGACAAAGCGAGAAGCCGCGAGACCGGCGGATTTGGGCTTGGCCTTTCCCTTGCCAAGGAATTGGCTGATTCACTTCACCTGCGTCTCGAAATCGACAGCATTGAACAATTGGGGACGACGGTAACGGTCGTTTTCTCAGAGAATTTTAATGTTGTGGAGTTACAATCAGGGCAGGAGGGATGATCATGCGAAAATGGTGGGCTATCGGAATAGTCATTATTGTATTTTCCGCCGCGGCACTGGCTTTTTCCCTGTTTCCAAGAACGGCGGCTGATTCCGTGACGTTGGATGAAGCGACTCAAACGATTGAACAGCTTTACGGCGGTGCGATTGAAAATGCAACTGAAACAGAAGGATTTTACCAGTTCGAATTCAAAAGAGACGATGGAACATATTTAGCGGCGATCAACCGTGCCGATGGGCGGGTCGAGTCGCTTGAATTGCTGGAAAAAATGGGCCCGGCAAAAGTGCTTTCTGAAGAACAGGCGAGCGATGCAGCCTCAGCAGCGGAGCCAGGTGAAATAAAAGAAATCCAATATATAGAATCGGATAATCGTTACGAAGTTGAAATCCACGGTGAGACGGAACGGAAAACCTTGTTCATTTCCGCAGAGACCGGAGAAGTAATGGATGTCCAAACAGAAACGCTGGAAACCCCGGCTGAGCCCGAACCGGATTCAGTGCCCACGCAACAAGAACCGGAACGCATCATCAGCCAAGATGGAGCAATCGCTATCGCCAAAGAGACTTTGGATGGGACAGTCGATGAAGTCGAATTCGTCCAAACAACAGACGGCGGCTATTATTTAGTTGAAATGGATGATGACGCATCCGATCGGGAAGCGACCATTCAAATCCACGCCATCCGCGGAGAGACGATGACAGTGGAATGGGATGATTGAAAAGAATTGTGGGAGAGCCGTTTTCGGGCTGGCATGACCGATTGATGACCGGTTGTGATAGTGATCCGAAAGCGGCTTTTTTGTATGCGTGATGGCGAATCCGCTTGTTCTCATGAATTTCTCATCTTTGTTTAAGCGCAGCTTAAGCTCCGGTGGCTATATTCAAAGTAACAACAGAACAGGAGGAGATTAAAGTGAAAAAAATCATCTACATTTCAGCAGCGGCAGGGATTTTGGCATTTGGCGGAATTGTTTTGGCAGATTCCAATGACGCAAGTGAGAAGTTAGGAACGCAAAATATCCAAAGTGAACAGCTAATCAAAGATGTAGGAGCGGACAACTCGAACGGGCAATCAGCAGCTGGCGCTACGACGGCAGAAGCAAGCGACCCTGAGCAAGCCGGGAGAAATAGCCAGCAGTTCATCGGAAAACAGCAAGCGATCGAAGCAGCACAAAACGCAGCTCCAGGAAAAGTAGAGGATATCGAACGTGAGAGCGACGACGGCTGGGTGTATTACGAAGTGGAGCTTGAAGATGGAAAAATCGATTACGATGTCATTGTAGATGCAGCGGATGGGACTGTGGTGTCAGTAGAATCCGATGACGATGACGATGACGACGACCATGACGATGACAACGATGATGATGATGATGAAGACGACCTCGACGATGATTGATGTGAACCCAAAAACCTCCCGCCTGACTTTAAGGGCGGGAGGTTTTTGGTGTTTTATTGTTCCGGCAATAGCGGCAACGTGACGATGACACAGGCACCTTTTTCTTCCGTGCTGCCGATCGCCAAGCTGCCTCCATGTTCTTGTGTGATTTTCTGGGAAATCAATAAGCCGAGGCCGGTTCCTGTCGCTTTTGTCGTATAGAACGGCTCAAATACACGTTCCGCCAGTTGAGGCGGAATGCCAGGGCCGTTGTCTTTAAAGTAAATCTTCAGCTTTTCCTCTTCGCGTATGGCAATTATTCTCAAGGTGCCGCCGTCTTCCATCGCTTCGATTGCGTTCTTTAATAAGTTAATAAACACTTGCTTTAAATGATGCTCTTCACCTTCCGCGATAAACGGGCCTGGCACTTCCGCTTTAGCCGAAATATCGTGGAGTACAAATTCCGGGCCGAACAGGAAAATGCATTCATCGAGAATTTTCCCGATATCGAGTTGTTTCTTTTGAGGCGCTTGCGGTTTCGCAAGGATCAAGAATTCACTGATGATCAAATTGATGCGGTCGAGTTCCGATTGCATCAAGGAGGTGTAGCTCGGGTAACGGTGGTTTGGGTCGTTATGCATCATTTGGACAAAGCCGGAAATGACCGTCATCGGGTTGCGGATTTCATGTGCCACCCCAGCGGCAATTTCACCCGCCATCTTCAGTTTTTCAGTTTGCAAAAGCATCCGTTCGGTTTCTTTGCGGTAGCTGATATCGCGGGAAATGACCGATGTCGCGATGACCTGCCCTTGTGAATCGAAAATCGGCGACAGCGTAATTTGCGCCGGAAAACGCGTGCCGTCTTTTTTGACATCCTCCGTTTCGAGCGTGAAACTTTCGCCTTGCCGGACTTGTTCGGCACGCAATTCCGCGGCTTCTGCATGTTCCGGCGGATAAAGCGCAATCACTTTTCCGAGGCATTCTTCCGCCGTCCAGCCGTATAACTTTACAAAAGCGGGATTGATCGCAATAATGCGCCCTTCGAAATCAAATACAGCGATTGCGTCTTTGGCTGCTTGGAAGAACAAGTCGAGGTAGCCTTCTTTTGAAGTGAGCGCTTTTTCCATCGACGCATTGCGCAATTCCAGTTGCCGCCAATAATTGCTGAAATAAAAGCTATGTAAAATTGTCAATAGCATTACAAGGCTGAAAAACATGACCATCGAAACATGGATATACTCCAATGAACCGCTCGTTTGAAAACGCCCGAAGGCAAATGTCAAAAGAGCCACTTCGATAATGGTCAGGAGCGACAGTGCGATGATGGACCGGGTATCGTTATAAAGGGAGGCCGCAACGATCGGAATGATGAAGTAAATGGCCGTGACAAACGACAGCGATTCGAATTGCAGAATTAAAATATAGGCATTTAACGCAAACAATATGGCAAAACGCAACCGTGAGGGGGGCAATTTCGTATATAGTAGAGTGAATAGCACCGAGTAGGCGAGCATGCCAAAGATCGGCGCTATAATGGAAGCGTTGAAGTCGACAAAATAATTCAGCACCAAATGGGCAAGACTGCCAAAGCCGAACAGATGGATAAATAATTGATTGCGCTTAAGGGTTGTCAGTGAGCGTTCCATAATTGCACCTCTTCATGCTAAGAGTCTTATTCATCTTACTATAGTCGGGACTGTGCGAAAATGGCAGTTTTTGATATGATTAAAAAATCAGGGAGTGATTAAATTGGCTTTTAACTGGAAAGAACAAGAAACAATCAGCACGCTGGAGAAACTGGTGAAAATTCCGAGTCCTTCCGGCTACACGATGCAAGTGATGGATTTCGTCACGGATTTCTTTGACCAGGAAACCATTCCATACATAATCAGCAATAAAGGCGGCGTCATTGCCACTATCAAAGGGCAGGACGACCAGCGCCACCGCTTGCTTACGGCACATGTCGATACGCTCGGCGCCATGGTGAAGGAAATTAAACCTTCAGGGCGTTTGAAGCTATCGCTTGTCGGCGGATTCAAATTCAATGCCATCGAAGGCGAGAATTGCCTGATCCATACAGCGAGCGGTGAAACCATCACCGGCACAATCCTGCTTCATCAGACGACTGTCCATGTGTACCGCGAGTCCGGGACAGTGGAGCGTTCGGCTGACAATATGGAAGTGCGCTTGGATATCAAATGCAATTCCGCAGATGACGTGCGCGAGCACGGCATCGAAGTGGGCGATTTCGTCTCATTCGACCCGCGCTTCACCAAAACGGAAAGCGGATTTATCAAATCGCGGCACTTGGATGATAAAGCGAGCACGGCACTGCTGCTGGAACTGGCAAAGCAAGCGGCAAACAGCGAAGCTTTGCCCCAGACAACCCATTTCTACATCTCCAATAATGAAGAAATCGGCTATGGCGGCAATTCCAATATTCCCGTTGAGACAGAAGAATACATTGCCGTTGACATGGGGGCGATCGGAGATGGGCAGGCTTCCGATGAATTCACGGTTTCCATTTGCGCAAAAGATTCAAGTGGGCCTTACCATTATGGGCTGACACGCCAATTAATCGCATTGGCAAAAGAACAGGACATCGATTACAAAGTGGATATTTATCCGTATTATGGATCCGATGCTTCTGCAGCGATCGGGGCAGGCGCAGATGTGAAACACGCCTTGTTCGGCCCTGGAATCGAAGCGTCCCATGCGTATGAGCGAACGCATACCGACTCATTAAAAGCGACGGCAGCGCTTCTTCATGCGTATATCAACTCACCGCTCGGCTCATAATATTAGGAGGATTTCAGATGGACAGCAAGCAACTATTTTTAAAAATTCCAATTTCATCCATAAAAGGGGAATTGCCACAATCCATTCCCCATATGACAATGGATTCCAGAGAGATTGTGCAAGGCTCTCTTTTTGTCTGCATTAAAGGGTACACTGTCGACGGACATGATTTCGCCGAACAAGCAGTGAAGCAAGGGGCTGCGGTCATATTGGCGGAAAAACCGCTGGCTATAGAAGGCGCAGCGGTCGTCACGGTAGCCGATACAAGCCGTGCGCTCGGCCTGTTGGCGGCGCGTTTTTATGGCCATCCTTCCAAGAAAATGAACATGATCGGCGTGACGGGAACCAACGGAAAAACCAGTGTGGCTGGCATGCTTCACGCGATGCTCATGGAGCTCGGGAAAACTTCCGCTTTGACCGGCACGATCGGGTTTAATTTGAACGGGCAGGTGCATCCGTCGGCGAATACGACGAGCGATGCACTGACCACCCAGCAAATGATCAGCCGCGCCTTGGATGCCGGAAGCTCCCATATGACGATGGAAGTTTCTTCCCACGGCCTTGTGTTGGGCCGCTTGGCCGGTGTTGAATTCGACACTGCGATTTTCACGAACTTGACGCATGATCATCTTGATTTCCACGGGACAATGGAAGAATACGGCCACGCCAAAGGGCTGTTGTTCTCGCAGCTTGGCCAGGATTTAACACAGAACAAGCGGGCGGTATTGAATGCAGATGATGAATGGTCCGAAAAATTCGCGGCCATGACGCCTTTTCCTGTCTACACCTACGGCTTGGAGAACGAAGCGATGTTCCGTGCAGCCAATATCCAGCTGGAAGCGAAAGGCACATCGTTTACGCTGATGTGCCCACAAGGCGAGTTTCCGGTCGCCATGAAACTGCTCGGGCATTTCAATGTCTATAATGCACTGGCTGCCATTGCCGCCTTGTCTGCAGAAGGACACCCGATTGACCAGGTAATCGCTGCCCTTGAAGCCATTTCGCCTGTCGAAGGCCGCATGCAAAAAGCGGAAATCAATGCACCGATATCGGTGTTCATCGATTATGCCCATACACCGGATGCGATTGAAAAAGCCATTGCTGCTGTCGAAGATTTCAAGACCGGCCGCCTTATTTTCTTGGTCGGCACAGGAGGCAACCGCGACAAGACGAAGCGCCCGATCATGGCGGAAAAAGCTTCGACTGCGGATTACGTCGTGTTGACGACGGACGACCCGCGCTATGAACCGTATGACAGCATTTTAAATGACCTGGCAGCGGGCATGCAACATGACCGGTACGCCTGCATCGGCGACCGCGAACAAGCGGTGCGCCACGCTGTGCAGCAAGCGGAAGCGGGCGATATCATCATTTTGGCCGGTAAAGGCCATGAAGATTACCAGATCATCGAAAATACGAAATATCCGCATAGCGACAAAGAAATAGCAGAAAACGAAGCCCAGCGTAAATTCGGCTCATAAAATGGAACGGGGGAAAATCGATGCATTTTTCTCCGTTCATTTTTGCGTTTTTGAAGGTGCCGCTTTCCACAGCTTCAGGCGATAGTTCTTGTTTTTTGCACATCCCTTCTCTAAGATAGAGAGAGGAAATTAAAGGAGCGTATACAATGTCAGACCAATTACAACAAGCAATTGAAAGCAGAAGAACCTTCGCAATCATCTCTCACCCGGATGCCGGGAAGACAACCTTAACCGAGAAACTCTTGCTGTTCGGCGGCGCGATCCGCGATGCCGGGACGGTCAAAGGGAAAAAGACCGGAAAGTTCGCTACATCCGACTGGATGGAAATCGAGAAGCAGCGCGGCATTTCTGTCACTTCGTCCGTTATGCAATTCGATTATTCCGGACATCGCGTCAACATCCTCGATACCCCAGGGCACCAGGATTTCAGTGAAGACACATACCGTACGTTGATGGCGGTTGACAGTGCCGTCATGATCATCGATGTCGCCAAAGGAATCGAAGCACAGACCGTGAAATTATTCAAAGTCTGTAAAATGCGCGGCATTCCCATCTTTACATTCATCAATAAAATGGACCGCCAAGGAAAAGAGCCGCTTGAATTGATGGAAGAATTGGAAGAAGTGCTTGGCATCCAATCCTATGCCATGAACTGGCCGATCGGCATGGGGAAAGAATTCATGGGAATTTACGATCGTTATAACAAGCGCATCGAGCCGTTCCGCACGGATGGAGACCGTTTCATGAATCTTGACGAAAACGGGCACCTCGCCGGGGAGCACGAAATGACGAAAACTTCCTATTATACACAAGCTCTTGAAGATATCGAGTTGTTGGAAGAAGCCGGAAATGAGTTTTCCATCGACCGAGTGAAAAAAGGCGAATTGACGCCGGTCTTCTTCGGCTCTGCACTTGCCAATTTCGGTGTGGAAACCTTCCTGGAGACGTATTTGCAATTTGCGCCTCAGCCGCAGCCCCGCCTGACGAAAGAAGAAGACATCATCGATCCTGTGGAAACGCCGTTTTCCGGATTTGTCTTCAAGATCCAAGCCAATATGAACCCAGCCCACCGCGACCGCATCGCTTTCGTCCGAATCGTCTCGGGGAAATTCGACCGCGGCATGAACGTTACCTTATCTAGAACCGGTAAATCGTTCAAATTGTCCCAAACGACCCAATTTTTGGCGGATGACCGCGAAATGGTATCCGAAGCGGTTGCCGGCGATATTATCGGCCTGCACGACGTCGGAAATTACCAGATCGGCGATACCATCACGAGCGGCAAGAAGTTCGAATTCGAAGCCTTGCCTCAATTCACCCCGGAACTGTTCATGAAAGTCACGGCGAAAAACGTCATGAAGCAAAAGCATTTTCATAAAGGAATCCTGCAGCTCGTCCAAGAAGGCGCGATCCAGTATTACAAAACTTTGCACCTCGAAGAAGTCATTCTCGGTGCGGTCGGCCAACTTCAATTTGAAGTGTTCGAACACCGCATGAAAAACGAATACAATGTCGATGTGAGAATGGAGCCAGTCGGCAATAAAATTGCACGCTGGATCGAGAACGAAGAGGATGTCAAAGAGTCGATGTCGAGCGGGCGTTCGATGCTGGTCAAAGACCGCTATGACAATTTGGTGTTCTTGTTTGAAAATGACTTTGCCACACGTTGGTTCCAAGATAAGAATCCGGAAATCCGCCTGTACAGCCTGCTATAGGAAGTGGAAGCTTCAACAGCCTGCCTTTTCCGGCAGGCTGTTTTTTGCACTTGGAACATCGTACGCCGCAGTTTTTCCGGTTTTCAGCTCATCAGGAAAAACATGGCGTTCTTGTGAACACACGGCCTCAAGTTTGCGGTGTGGGGCGATTTTTCTTATGATAAAGGGACCAGGCATAGAGAGGGATTGAACAGATGAAATTAAGCGATTTTTCCATCAAACGACCAGTACTGACCATCGTCACGATGCTGTTGGTCATCATTTTAGGGGCAGTGTCATTTCTCCGCATACCTGTCACCTTGATTCCGGAATTGAATCCACCAATCGGGGTCGTGGTCACAAACTATCCAGGGGCTAGCCCCACAGAAGTGAACGAAAAAGTGACAAAACCGCTGGAAGAGAGCTTGGCGACTTTGCCTGGAATCGAATCAATTCAGTCGAACAGCCAGGAAGGATCCAATTTCATCCTGCTGGAGTTCGGATGGGACACGGATATCGATGATGTCCAGGCGGAAGTCACGCAGCGAATCGACCAGACGCCGATTCCTGACGACTCGAACGATCCCCGTTTTTTGAAGTTCGACCCTTCCCAATTCCCGATCATCCAACTATCGCTGCGCGCGACTGATGCAGAGCAGGATGTGCGGGTCGTCGCAGAAGAATTGGAAACGCAGCTGCGCCAGACGGACGGCGTGGCGAGCGTAAATGTTTCGGGCTCGTTGATTGAAGACATTTCAATCAAGCTGGATCCGGCACAATTGGAAGAGCGTGGCTTGCAGCAGGCGGATATTGTCCAGCTGATCCAAGCGAATAATATTTCCTTGCCAGGCGACCCGATTGAAACAGAAGACGGCCGCAATTTAACGACGCGCATCGTCAGCACTTTGGAAAGTGTGGAAGACATTGAAGATCTCATTGTGACGGTCGACCCGATGTCCGGAGACAATGTCACCGTGGCCGACGTAGCTGAAGTAGCGGTGACAGAACGGGAGACCAATAGCGAAACGCGTGCCAATGAAGAGCCTGCCGTTTTGCTGTCTGTGCTGCAGGAGTCTGGAGGCAATACAGCGGACGTCTCGACGGCATTCCAGGAACGCCTTGATGAATTGCTTGCCGAAGAGCGCTTTTCGTCAGTAGAAGCCGATATCTTATTCGACCAGGGTGATTACGTCAAACTGGCGATCAACAATATCGGCCAAACTTTGATACTGGGCGGAATTTTCGCGATGCTCGTGTTGTTCTTCTTCCTTCGCGGAATCAAAAGCCCGATCATCATCGGTGTCGCGATCCCGTACTCGGTCATCGTGACCTTCGTATTGATGTTCTTTGCCGATTTCGCATTGAATATCTTGACACTCGGTGCATTGGCGCTCGGTATCGGGATGCTTGTCGATAATGCCATTGTCGTCATCGAAAACATCGAACGGCATTTGGCGATGGGCAAAAAACCGAAAAAAGCAGCATCCGACGGTTCGCGTGAAGTGGCCGGAGCTATCACTGCTTCAACTTTGACGACCATCGCTGTATTCGTGCCGGTCATTTTCATTTCCGGCTTGATCGGGGAAATTTTCTTTGAATTTGCGTTGACGATTTCATTCAGCTTGATCGCTTCGCTTGCTGTCGCCCTGACCGTCATTCCGATGATGGCTTCAAGGATGCTCGGCCAAAAAGACGGCGTACCAAAACCGGTAAAAGCGGATTCCAAAGGCGTCCAGCGCTTTGAAAAAAGTGTTCTATGGGCGCTGCGCCACCGAATCCTCGTACTCTTGACGGCATTGCTGTTCCTCGGGATCGGCGCATTCGGCGTTTCCCAAGTGGGTACGGAATTCCTGCCGGCGACGGATGAAGGGTTTGTCAGTGTCACGGTCGAACTCGAAAACGGTTCTTCTACGTCCGCGACGGATGAAGTGGTCCGGAGCATCGAAGAAGAGCTGCAAGCTGAAGAAGACGTTGATGTGTATGTCAGCTTAATCGGTACGACTCAACAAGGACAGGCACAAGGCAACGCGGAATCCAATACGGCAGAAATTTACGTGAAATTATTGCCGCTGGATGAACGCGAACGGTCAGTCTTCGAATTCGTGGATGACGTTCAGCCGCAAGTGCTGGAGAAAATCGGCGACGATGCACTCGTCAGTTTCAATCTCCAGACAGCTGCCGGTTCTACACCGAATACACTAAGCTTTACCGTAACCGACACAGATAAGCCGAGACTTGATGAAGCGGTCGCTTCAATCGATGAGGAGTTATCGAACCTGCCGAATGTAGTTGAATTGACGAATGACCGTCAGGAGACCATCGATGAAATCCAAATGACAATCGACAGGGAAGCGTCGACTGAAAATAATTTGGTGCCGGCACAAATTGCCCAGACGGTCAATAACATCACGCGTGGCGTGCTCGCTACACAAGTCATCGATGAGCGGGACGACGTGCTTAGCGTCTTTGTTTCCTATGACGAAGAACAGCGGAACAGTGTGGAAAGCTTGCGCGAATTGACGCTTCGCACGCCATCCGGTGCATTCGTCGAGCTTCAGGAACTGGCGGACATCGAAATTGCACAAGGTCCTGTTTCGATCAGCCGAGTCGACCAGGCGGAAAGCGTATCCTTTACACTGCAATATCCGTCCGGCCAGACCTTGGGCGATATGTCGACAGCTGTCGACACGGCCATAGCGGATCTTGACCTGTCGGACCAGACGGAAGTCTCGTTCGGAGGAGACCGAGAGCTGTTTGAGGATGCGATCGACGATATGCTGCTTGCGGTCGTATTGGCGATTGTTCTCGTCTACATCGTCATGGCTGCACAATTTGAATCATTCAAATACCCGCTTGTCATCATGTTCACAGTGCCATTGATGGTCATCGGGGTCTCTATCGCTCTATTTGTAACACAAACACCGATCAGTATTACCGCTGTCATCGGCGTGCTGGTGCTTGTCGGGATTGTCGTCAATAACGGGATTGTGCTCGTCGATTACATCAATCAGCGCAAAGCGGATGGAATGGGCTCCTTTGAAGCGATCGTAACGGCAGTCCATGACCGGAGAAGGCCAATCCTGATGACGGCCTTAACGACGATTCTTGGCCTCTTGCCATTAGCCATCGGCATCGGGGAAGGCACGGAAATCAACCAGCCGATGGGAATTGCCGTCATCGGCGGGCTGATCAGTTCAACTTTCCTATCCTTATACGTCGTGCCGGTCGTCTACAGCTTGTTTGACCGGGAAACACGTTTCATGAACAGCAAGAAGAGAAAAGCAGCAAAAGCCGAGAAATAATCAATCCTGTGCAGATGAGTCTGCACAGGATTTTTTCATCTGAAAATTCTATTCCACCCCCATCCATTTTTTAGTAGAATACAGAAAAGGGGTGTGAGTGGATGAAGATGATGGTGTTTACCGGGTTTCCCGGGTTTATCGCAACGCGTTTAATGGCAGCCTGTACCCGAAAAGGATGGGGCCTGGCCGCGATTGTTCTGCCGAGTGAAATGGAAAAAGCACGAAACCAGGCAATCAGTATTGAAGAACAAACAGGCTGTGGGCCGATCCGTTTGATGGCTGGAGACATCACTGTGCAAGGGTTGGCCCTTTCAGGTGAGGACCTGGCCTGGCTGAAAAACCAGCAACTCGTCTTTTGGCATTTGGCGGCAATCTATGATTTGGCAGTACCTAAGGATATTGCGGAAAAAGTCAATATCCTAGGCACTCAAAACGTCAATGATTTGGTCAAAACCCTCGATCGGCTTGAGCGCTATATGTATTTCAGCACGGCGTATGTCGCTGGAACGCGTGAGGGGCTGTTGCTCGAAAGTGAGCTCATCCGCCCGGAATCGTTTAAAAATCATTATGAAGAAACCAAATTTGAAGCAGAACTCCTCGTCGAACAGTTAAAAAAGGAAGTGCCGACGACCATTATCCGTCCGGGAATTGTCAGGGGCCATTCCGCAAGTGGTGAAACCTCTAAATTCGATGGGCCTTATTTCTTTTTGAATATGATCGACCGGATGAAGCATTTGCCTGCCATCCCGTACATCGGGCGCTCGAATACAGCCATTAACGTCGTTCCTGTCGATTACATCTTGGATGCCTCCGTTTATTTGAGCGAGCTTAAAAAGGCCGAGTCTGCAACGGTCCATTTGACTGACCCCAATCCTCATCCTGTGGAAGAAGTGTACCGGGCAATGGTTCATGAAATGACCGGGCGATATTCAAAAGGAAGGATTCCCAAAAAGCTCGCCGCTTTATCGATGGCTATGCCGGCCATCCGGAAATACCTCGGGGTCGAAGCCGAGACTTTGGATTATATGGACTGGCAAGCGCAATTTGATACGCGAAACGCTCAGTCCTTATTGGAAGGAAGCGGTATTCGCCCAGCAGATTTCCTGGAAACCATTCCGGCAATGGTGGCGTTTTACAATGAACATAAGAGAGACCCAGATTACCACGTAACGATTGCCTAAATGTTTACACTTCGGGCACATGGGCTATAATACATCTACAGAACAATAATACAAACTCTCGACAAAGGGGAGTAGCTATAGGGAAACCTATTTCACAGTCGTCAAGACGTGGCTTCTGGCCATCGGTTGTGATAGCGGCACACTACAACGCTTAGCAAGACCTTTGCCTTTTATTAGGCATGGGTCTTTTTTGTCGGGTAAAATCAGGAGGGAAATTATGGATACCATCTTATTGGAGTATGCATGGGTTTTGCTTGTGCTTATCGGACTCGAAGGCTTGCTTGCTGCAGATAATGCGGTGGTGATGGCGGTCATGGTCAAGCATTTGCCAAAACAACAGCAGAAAAAAGCCTTGTTCTACGGTTTAGCAGGAGCTTTTATCTTCCGTTTCGCCGCTTTGTTCATGATTACTTTCCTGGTGAACATTTGGCAGATCCAGGCACTTGGCGCCGCCTACCTGCTGTTTATCGCAGTCAAGCATATCTATGACCAGCGCAAAGGCAAAGAACATACGATAGAACCTGAAACAACAAAAGGATCCGGTTTTTGGATGACCGTTCTGAAAGTAGAACTGGCAGATATTGCCTTTGCCATCGACTCAATGCTCGCGGCCGTTGCGCTCGCGGTGACATTGCCCCATCTCGGCGATTTCGACATCGGCGGCATCAATGGCGGCCAGTTCAGCGTCATGCTTGCAGGCGGGTTGATTGGCGTGATCATCATGCGTTTTGCTGCCCATAAGTTCGTCCGGCTATTGGAAAAATATCCGCAGCTGGAAACGGCGGCATTCGTCGTGGTCGGCTGGGTAGGGGTCAAATTGGTCGTTTTGACTTTATCCCATGAAAAACTAGGGGTACTGCCGCATGATTTCCCGCATTCGACGCCATGGACTATCACATTCTGGCTTGTGTTGTTAGGAATTGTCTTGACCGGAGTATTTACGGGAATTAAAAAGAATAAGCATCAAAACGCTTAAGCGTATAAAGGATTCTTGAATAGCCTTGTGGAGCATTTTCTCCGCAAGGCTATTTTTGAGCAATCCACAAAAAGACGGACACAAACACTGGCTGTCACACGAATGTAATACGTAGCAAGCCCCCTCAATCTTCCAAATTCCTGGACTGAAAGCTACAATAGAGAAAAAGGAATTGAAATGAGGTGAGTTGCATGCTATTGACTGCTTTGGGCGGTTTGTTTGGATATGGAGCAGAAATGCCCGCTGAATCATTGGTGAAGCTCGCACAACAAGGCGATGAAGAAGCCGAAGAGCAATTGATTTCTTCGCATATCCCATTTGTGAAAAAAACCGCTGCACAAGTATGCAAACGATTCATCGATGATAATCAGGATGAATTCAGCATTGCACTCTTGGCATTTCATGAAGCGATACGGCAATACCGTCCCGGGCATGACGCTTCGTTTTTGACTTTCGCGCATATGGTCATCAGGCGGAGAGTAATCGACCATATCCGGAAAGAAAGCAAACGCATGGAATTCAGCCACGATTTCAACGCTTCGCCAAACGAAGACCATCACAACCATATCGGCGATCGTGCATCATCGGCCTTTCATTCGGAACAGCAACAGATTGACAAGCGGCGTGAAGAGATTACTCAATTCGAGGAAATGCTCTCAGAGTTCGGCTTGTCTTTCCAGATGATTGCCAAAGTTTCACCGGCACATGAAGATGCCAGGAGAAATGCAATCCAAATCGCCCAGTTGGTGGCAGAAACGGATGAATACAAAGATTTTCTGCTAGATAAGAAAAAACTTCCGGTCAAACACATCGAGGAACATGTCCAGGTCTCGAGAAAAACCATTGAGAGAAACCGGAAATACATAATTGCAATGTCGCTATTGATGATGAGCGAGTTGTATTATTTAAAAGATTATTTAAAGGAGCGGTTGAACTGATGCGAGTGCAAAAAGGCATATGTATGGAACTTGACGGAGACCGTTCTGTCTACATGCTTGCAGATGGCAGCTTTGTAACCGGCAGGCCGACAGAAGGCACTAGAGTAGGCGAAGAGGCATATTTCGAATCCGTAAAAGCTTCGAATCGCCGCTTCAAGCCTTTTACCATGCCGCTCATTGCGTCGGTCGCAGCGCTAGTCTTGCTGATTTCCACATGGCTGCTTCCCGCCGAAGAAGCGTATGGTTATGTGCAAGTCGAATCGAATCCAGGAATTGAGCTTGGCGTAAATGATGCCTGGCACGTCATTTCGCTGCGAGAACTGAATGAGGACGGCAAGAAATTAATAGCAGAATTATCCGATTGGGAAAATCGGGAACTCGAAGTGGTTTTAGAAAACGTGCTTGCCTTATCCGTGAATGAAGACACGGAGCATGTGACGATTACCACGGTGCAAGGAGACGGGGAAACGAATGGTTCGGTCAATGTGGAACAGATCGCTTTGGCAGCCTTGTTTGCCGGCAGCAATAAAAACTTGCGCGTCCATCTGAAAGAAGCAAATAAAAAGCAGTGGCGCGAGGCGAAAGAACAGCAAGTGCCAGTGGCTAAGCTGATCGAAAAAGACAGAACCTTCACTTCTCCGCATAAACAAGAGAATGATGTGCAGCCCGCACAAAATGAAGATACAGAGAAAACACAAGCACCAAAAAGCCAGGACGCTCCTTCTAAAGCAGAAGATCCTGTTGTTCCTAAAGCCAATACGAAAAACGAGCCATCCACTTCGGAAAATCACAAAGCGGAAAAATCACAGAAGCCAAAGCCGCAGGAAAAACCTGTCCCGAAACAGAAACCTGACAGCAAACCAAAAGAACCTGCCCCGACCGCTCCAGCAGCACAAAAACAACCGGAAAAGCCTGAAAAGACGGAGCCTGCCCAACCGAAAAAACCAGAAAAACCCGCACCTGAAAAACCGGAAAACCCGAATGCTGGAAAAGGCAATAATTCCGGAAATTCAAAAGCGGAAACAAAACCAAAAAACGAAGCGCCGCCTGCTGAAAAAAACAAGGCCAGACAGCCACCTAAAGACAATCCAGGCAAGGGCAATCCAAAAGAAAAGAACAGTAAAAATGGCAATCCTAACAGCAACAGCAACAGCAACAGCAACAGCAACAGCAACAGCAACAGCAACAGCAACAGCAACAGCAACAATAGCGGCAATTCATCCAAGGCGAATGGCATGAAAGCAGCAGAACCGAAGGATTTGAAACAAAAACCAGCCAATCCTGCCGTGAAAGATAATGAAGTGCCGAAACCTAAAACCGAAGAAAAGAAAAACCCGAAAGCTGATAAGCAAGATAAGAAGAACCAATAATGTTTTTCCATGAATAGCGCTTATTCTTTTGAATCTGCATTCAACGAGCAGACTAAGGGATAAGCGTTTTTTTATGACACAAAAAAATCAGGCATAAAAAGCAGTGCTTTTCAATTGGAATAGCTATAGTAGACTGGGCTTTACAAAAAAGCCCTTTTCTTTTTACTGTACTTTACATAGAATGGGAAGAGAATCAGTTGCGGAAGGGAATTTTACGCCTATGAATAAATCATTTCAACGTGTCCGAAATCTTACACCTGCACAGGCAATCGTGGCGTATTATTTCGTAGCGATTGCTTTTTCCTTTTTGCTCCTGCGGCTTCCGGGAGTCCTGCAGCCTGGAGTAAGCATGACCTATATCGACACTTTATTTACCGCCGTCAGCGCAGTCAGTGTCACCGGCCTGACGGTCATCGATGTCTCGCAAACCTTATCGGTATTCGGCATCATCGTGTTGATGGTCATCCTTCAATTCGGGGGCATCGGCATTATGTCGATCGGGACGTTTTTCTGGATACTGCTCGGCAAACGAATCGGGCTCCGTGAGCGCCAATTGATCATGGTCGACCACAACCAATCGAGCATGGCCGGTGTTGTCAAATTGATCACCGAAATTGTCAAGATCCTGTTGCTGATCGAAGCAATCGGCGCATTGATTTTGACCGTCTACTTCACACAATACTTCTATACTTTCAGCGAAGCTCTGTTACACGGAGTGTTCGGGGCAGTTACGGCTACTACCAACGGCGGATTCGACATCACAGGGGCGTCACTGCAGCCTTATGTCGATGATTATTTCGTCCAGATCGTCAACATGCTGCTGATTATCCTCGGGGCGATCGGTTTTCCGGTATTGATCGAACTGAAGGAATTCTTGTCGAACGGGACAAAGAATTTTCGATTCTCGCTGTTTACCAAAATTACGACGAGCATCTTCGGCATGCTCTTGGTCGTCGGCACTGTCGGCATCTTAATTTTGGAGTCGGTCAACGCGTTCAAGGGGATGTCTTGGCACCAGACCTTTTTCGGGGCATTGTTCCATTCGGTATCATCCCGCTCCGGTGGTTTGGTCACCATCGACATCACGCAGTTCAGCGACGCGACCAACGTATTCATGAGTGCGCTTATGTTCATCGGGGCCTCGCCCAGTTCGGCAGGCGGCGGCATCCGGACGACCACTTTTGCGATCGCCATCTTGTTTTTGATCAATTTTGCGAGAGGCAAGAACACGATCCAAATTTTCAACCGTGAAATTGAATTGATTGACGTATTCCGGTCATTTGCGGTGCTGTTCCTTGCAGGGGCGATGGTGCTGCTAGCGACGATGTTATTGATCATTACCGAACCGAATGCATCGATTGTGGAGATTCTCTTTGAGATTACGTCAGCGTTCGGTACGTGCGGGATGTCGCTTGGGCTGACGAGTGAATTATCCTCGATCGGCAAAGTGATTGTCATGGTCCTGATGTTCATCGGGCGGGTCGGCTTGATTTCGTTCCTGTTCACTATCGGCGGCAAGACGGACCCGACAAAATTCCATTATCCGAAAGAACGCGTCATCATCGGATAAGTCACCTGCACGTGCTATTCGTCCGTTAAAAGGATATAATTGTAGCAATCGAGTAATCATAGCGGAAATGAGTGAACGAAAATGAATGAAGACATCAAAGAGTCATTGAAACTGTTTATCGTTTTGTCCCGTGCGCATAAAGCGATTTCGGAACAAACCAATCAATTTTTCCAGGAGAATGGCGTCAATCCGACAGAGTTTGCTGTACTTGAGCTGCTTTATCACAAGGGGCGCCAACCGCTTCAAAAAATCGGCGGGAAAATCCTGCTGGCCAGCGGGTCGATCACGTATGTCATCGACAAGCTGGAAAAACGCGGGTTCATCACGCGTGTCAATTGCCCGACCGACCGTCGCATCACCTATGCGGAAATTACGGAAGAAGGCAAGACATTCATGGCGAACATCTTCCCGGCACACGAGCA
The DNA here is from genome assembly GCF_041320495.1 of Planococcus sp. SSTMD024. Taxonomy (NCBI): domain Bacteria; kingdom Bacillati; phylum Bacillota; class Bacilli; order Caryophanales; family Caryophanaceae; genus Planococcus; species Planococcus sp. SSTMD024. The sequence goes on from NZ_JBGGNS010000023.1 coordinate 138,388, forward strand.
AAAGCTTCACGAACTGATGGCAGCTTTATCTTCGAAAGAAAAAGAGCAGGCCATCGAATTGATGAAGAAAATCGGCTTGTCGATCAAAGACTTGTCCTATTGAAAAAAGATCCTCCGCTTGGGAGGATCTTTTTTATTTTTGTACACGCTCGATGGTTTGGGCCATTTGGATGAAATCGTCCCTCGCTTCGACGGTGCTGTGGTCGAAGATCGTCACACGGCCCACGATATTGTCGGCTTCGAAGGCGATGCCTGTTACGTGGCCTTCAGCCGTTTCCACTTCATAGGCGGCTGAATTGCTGAATGCTGAGCTATCGTAGCCTGTGAACTCAGCCAATTCAGCGTCGGGATTGGAGGCCTGGACGGTATCTTGTGTATTGCTGACCAGCTCGTCGAAATCGATGTCACTCGGATAATAAGTTTCAACACGCATGAAGACGGCATCGTTTTCTTGAAGGAAGATGACATCGCGATTTGGTTCTTCTGCAGTGAACTCATAGCCCTCCAGCACATAAAGCTGGTAAGCCTGCCCGTCGCTCATCGTCAGTTCGCCTTCAGGTGTTTCACTGTGTTCATCACCTGAAATGCCTTCTGTTTCTTCCGCCGATTCTTCAGTCGTTTCCAATTCTTCAGTCGTTTCACCGCTTTCTTCCTCAGCGCTCTCAGCCGGCTCAGTATCAGCTTCCTCCCCGGCAAGCTCTGCAGTTCCGCAGCCTGCAAGAAGCACGCCAATCGTGAGCAGTGATGGAGTGAATAATGCATTCTTTTTCATGAATCAAATTCCTCCCTTCCGATTTCCCTATTAGACGGGCAGAAAGAGGAAATGTTTCAAACCATTTGTCATCTTCCGCGCTTTGAAATCGCCGACAACTTTAAACCGGCAATGGCATGATGATGAACAGGAAGACCAGGACGACCAAGTGAGTGATGATTAATAGCGGCATGCTGCGTTTCCATTCATAAAGGATACCGAGCAATGCACCTGCTACAATGCCGGCCACAATACTTGGCCAGAAGCCGCTGAAGGCCAGCGCGATGCCGAATAAAAGTGATGCGCCCAAAATGGCGAACGGCAGTTTCATGTATTTTTTCAATTGCTGCTGGATATAGCCGCGCCAGAAAAGTTCCTCGCCTGGAACGATGACAAACATCAACAATAGGTAATGCCAAATGCTGGTTGGGCCGAATAAGGTTTGGATGGCGGAGACTGGGCCTTCCACATTAAGCGGAAGAACATCGAAGAACAGGTAGCCAAGTGCCAGGACGGTGTAGATGAGGCTTCCGAACAACATGCCATATGCCAATGATTTCCAAGTTTTCAATTCGTCGAATACAGAGTAGTTAACGAGCGCGATCGACATCAGCACCAAAATGGCGAAAGTGTACATATACCAGAAGATGGCTGTATTTTCGAAAGCTAGATGATATAAATAAAGTGAAAGCGGCAATAGCCAGATTAGCGTATGGCGCTTTAATAGAGTAAGCATAGAAAAAATCCTCCTAAATCAACAAAGGCTTCCCGTGTTGTGGGCAAAGCGCAATGTGGCTGGACGGGCATGGTTTCGTCCGTATAGTATTATAACAGAAGGATTTTAACAAAACGAAAGGAAAGGAGAACATTTCATGACTGATTATGCGAACGAACTGGAGCGATTGAAAAATGGCGAGATCGACACACTGGATATTCCAAAAGAAGAGTTTTTGGAGTTTCGCAAGATATTGACTGAACGGGAAGATTTCAAACATTTTAGGGGAACGGCTTTCCATCACGGCAAAACGCAATATGAATATACGGTAGAACCGTCTAAATGATGTGTTGGATTACGGCGGAATCGCAAGAAAATCATGCAATGAAATTTTTTTCGCAAAAAAAGGTTTAGCCTATGTTTTGAGGGGGCATAGTATACTTGAACACAGCAACATTCTCATTTCCCCCTTTTGTGGTCGGCCCTTTATGGACCGGCCTTTTTTTTATGCCGAAAAAGAAGAGTGAATAGACTGATGATTTTTGCTATTATGGAAATATAAAGGAGGCAATCAAATGAAAATTGGATTTATCGGGACCGGGGTCATGGGCAATAGCATCGGGCGCCATCTGCTGGAGGAAGGACATGAATTATCCGTCTTCACGAGAACGGCTGCAAAAGCAGAAGAATTACTGGAAAAAGGCGCAGTTTGGAAAAACAATCCGCGTGAGCTGGCTGAATCTACAGAAGTGATTTTTACGATGGTCGGGTACCCAAGGGATGTGCAAGAAATCTATTTCGGCGAAAACGGCTTGCTGGCAAATGCCGCCAAAGGAACGGTGCTCATCGATTTGACCACTTCCCAGCCGAAACTGGCACAGGAAATTGCAGAAGCTGCTCGGGCCAATGGCTTGCATGCCCTTGATGCACCTGTCTCTGGAGGGGATATCGGGGCGAAAAATGCCGTTCTATCCGTAATGGTTGGCGGTGAAGAAGATATTTTCAATCAAATGCTTCCACTGTTTCGGCTGTTTGCCGGCAATATCATTCTTCAAGGCCCGGCAGGTTCTGGGCAGCATACAAAGATGTGCAACCAGATCAACATCGCGAATAATATGCTGGGTGTCTGCGAATCACTCATCTATGCGAAAAAGGCAGGACTGGACCCCGAGAACGTATTGCGTTCCATCTCGGCCGGGGCAGCCGGTTCTTGGTCATTGTCGAATTTGGCCCCGAAAATGATTGAAGGCGATTTCCGTCCGGGATTTTACATCAAGCATTTCATCAAGGATATGAAAATAGCGGTAGAGGAATCCGAACGATGGGGCCTGGACCTTCCGGGATTGAAATTATCGCTGGGCATTTATGAGGAATTGGAACGTGCAGGGGACGGTGACCTTGGCACCCAGGCATTGATCCGCCATTTCGATTTTGCGGAAAAATAAGCAGAATAAAACCGGCAGTGTTGAACTGCCGGCAGGGTCAATCAAAATAGGATTTTTTCGGTGAATAGAAACGATTCATTTCTTTCGGCTCGTAGCGTTTGGAAATAGCCGAAATGGCCGGCTTCTTTTCTGGAGGCTCCAGCCCGGTGTAATTTTGAAGCAATTCTTTTGCATGCTTCAAGTTCATGCGGCTCGGCGGATTGCGATAGGATTCATCCAAATCGCCAAAATGCTCGAGTGACTGGAAATCTTCCTTTTTGGGAAGCATGTGGAAATAATAATTGCCGCATTTCACGAGGACAGATGATTGTTGTTGGCTCTTTCGGGGGTTTTTGCTGAAGTGCAGGCCAAGCTTTTGTGCCCGTTTTTGTTGGATCATCAGATTCAAGGCTTGCTTTTTTAAGGCATACAGAAATTGATTGTCAGGAGCGGTCTTTGCGTGGCGGTTGACAGTGAAAATGGCTTGTGCGATTTCCGAATCTTTCATCGTTGAGGACATGGGCTCATTCCTTTCGCAATAGTGGATTGATCAGTCTTTGTCCATCATATCAAAATTTTCAGTCACTGTACATAAACCGGATAGTGCCAAGACGCTGGAAATGATTCTAAAAAAGGGGATGTTGAGATGTTGAGTGAACAAACAATAATCGTGACCGGTGGCTCCAGTGGGATGGGCTTTCATATGGCGGAAAAGTTTGCCGCTGAAGGGGCGAACGTCATCATTACGGGACGGGATATGGAAAAACTGAACGAATCGTTGACGAAATTATCGGGGCTTGGCGGGCAAGCGGAAGCATTCCAGATGGATGTCCGTGAACCTGAACATGCCAAGGCGATGGTCAATTTCGCGCATGAGAAATTTGGGCGGATCGATGGGCTAGTCAATAACGCGGCAGGGAATTTCATCGTCCATGCTGAAAAATTATCGCCGAATGGATGGCGCTCTGTTATTGACATCGTCTTGAATGGGACATTTTTCTGTTCCCACGCAGTGGGCAATTATTGGATTGAAAATGGCACAAAGGGGAATATACTTAATATGCTGGCTACATATGCCTGGAATGCCGGCGCAGGCGTCGCACATTCCGCCGCCGCGAAAGCCGGGGTCATGTCGCTGACCCGGACGCTGGCGGTGGAATGGGGCACGCAATACGGCATCCGTGTCAACGGGATCGCTCCCGGCCCGATCGAACGCACTGGGGGCGCAGATAAACTTTTCGAGTCTCAAGAAGCGATGCAGCGGACCTTGAAATCTGTCCCTTTAGGGCGGCTTGGAAAACCGGAAGAAGTGGCAGAGCTGGCAGCATTCATCATGTCAGAGAAAGCGGCTTACATGAACGGGGAAATCGTGACCTTAGACGGTGGCCAGTGGTTGAATAAATTCCCTTTTTAAGCCAAAATCCCCAATTAAATAGTTTCGGGAATCGTGTTATGTTATGATGTAATCGAAGTGTTTCAGCATCAGACCATGAGATGCAAAAGGAGTAGAGCACATGATTTCATTACCGAGCAAAGATTTTCTTGAAACCCCGATCGAAGAATTTGTCATCTCGTCCGAAAAAGTAGCACATGTCCAAATCGGCAATAGCGCCGAGCATGCTTTATTGGTTTTGACGAAGACCGGCTATTCCGCCATCCCGGTTTTGGATGCAAAGTACCGGTTTCACGGCTTGATTAATGCCCAGCGCATCACAGACGCCATTCTTGGAATGGACCATATAGAGTATGAGAAACTTGGCGATATTCGAGTTGAGGAGATTATGCAGACCGACCTGCCGCTGATTCATTTGAATGACCGCTTCCAAAAAGCCTTGGATTTGGTGATTGACCAAAACTTTCTTTGTGTAGTGGATGATGACGGAATGTTTATGGGGATTTTGACGAGACGGATCGTCTTGAAGCAATTGAAAAAACAACTTTACCAGTTCAAACGATAATCACCCTGAAAAAGGTCTCATCCATTGAGGCCTTTTTTTCTGCTGGTTGAAAGAAGGGATCGATATGGAACAATCGAAACGCCCGCTCATCTTGATTGCGGTTATGCTGGCGATGTTCGTTGCCGCGGTCGAAGCGACCATTGTCTCGACAGCGATGCCGAGCATTGCCGCAGACCTCGGCGGTTTTTCGAAATACAGTTGGGTGTTTTCCGCTTATTTGCTCATGAGCACAGTGACGGTGCTGTTGTACGGGAAATTAGCGGACCTTGTCGGCAGGAAAGCGATTTTTGCATTTGGCATGCTGTTGTTTTTAATTGGCTCCTGGCTCTGCGGGTTGGCCGATTCGATGGAGCAGTTAATCGCTTTCCGCTTTATCCAAGGAGCGGGTGCTGGGGCTATCATGCCGATTGCCTCAACGATTGTGGGGGATATTTATTCTCCTGAAGAACGGGCGAGGATACAAGGGTATTTGTCGAGCGTATGGGGGATATCGGCCATCGCCGGCCCTGCGATCGGTGGTGTTCTCGTTGCGACGATCGGCTGGCAATACGTTTTCTGGGTCAACTTGCCGCTTGGGATCTTGTCGCTGCTTGGCATCTTGGTTTATTTGAAAGAACCGGTGCGCAGGGAGCGGGCGAAAGTCGATTTCAGAGGCGCCTTGTTTTTGACGGTTGCACTTAGCAGCGTATTGTATCTGCTAATCGAAGGGGGCGTGTCTTTTGGCTGGCTCTCGACTCCTTCTTATTTGCTTGCAACGATCGGCGCCTTGTTCCTGTTCTGGTTTGTCAAAGCAGAGCGGGCATCGAGCGATCCGATGATGCCGTTTGAAATTTGGCAAAATCGGGCGATTCTCTACGCAAATTTGGTTTCGCTCGCGACGGGAATTATATTGATCGGCATTTCCAGCTATTTGCCGGCTTATGTGACGGGGGTGATGGAGCAGCCAGCGGCAATCGCAGGATTTACGTTGACGACGATGTCGATCGGGTGGCCAATCGCTTCTGTCCTGTCCGGAAGGCTTTTGATCAACATCGGTTATTTCCGTACTTCGCTTATGGGAGGTACGTTCCTTCTGCTCGGAACGGCGTTGTTTGTCCTGATGCAGCCCGGATTTGGGCCGCTGTGGGCAGGGATGTCGAGTTTCTTCGTCGGTGTCGGCATGGGATTGACCAGTACTGCCTTTATCGTCTCGATCCAATCCGCAGTGTCTTACGATAAGCGGGGGGCGGCCACCGCTTCGAATATGTTCATGCGTAACCTTGGCAGCACGATCGGCGTTGCGCTTCTTGGCAGCATATTGAACAGCTCGCTATTGAACCGGCTGGATGATTCGGGCAATAGCTTAACGCTGGAATCGGTCAACTCGATTTTGAGCATCGATAGCCGCGTGCAGCTGCCGGAAGGGGATAAGCTGGTGCTGCAGGAAGCCTTGGCTTTCGGGCTGCGCAACGTCTATAGCATTGCATTGCTCTGCGCCTTGCTCAGTTTCCTGCTGATTTTCGGCTTGCGCGGGTTGAAAGGAGTGAAACCGGATGTCAAATGAAGAAATGATAATTAAAGTCCTCGCTGAAGAAGGCAATATGAGAAAAGCGGCAGAACGGCTTTTCTTATCGCAGCCTGCTTTGTCACAGCGATTGCAATCCATCGAAAAAGAGTGGGGCCAGCAATTGTTCGTGCGTTCCCAGAAAGGGCTGACGCCGACGCCGGCTGGAGAATTGGTCATTCAATACGCAAAAGAAGCGGTTGTGCGCCGGGAAGAGATTTTCGAACAGCTGCACACTTTAAGTGAAAAAGTACACGGCACTTTGAAAATCGCCTGCGCGTCGATCATCGGCCAGAACTGGCTCCCGAAAGTGCTGAAAGATTTCATCACCTTGTATCCGGAAGCGAAAGTGCAATTGATCACCGGCTGGAGTTCAGAGATTGTCCGCGCCCTATACGACGGCGAAGCCCATATCGGCATTGTCCGGGGACAGACCGACTGGAAAGGCCCGAAGATCCATTTGTTCAAAGACACTTTGTATTTAGTTGATAAGGAAATCAGTTCCTTGGAAGAAGTAATGCAAACGGAACGGCCGTTCATCCAATTTAAAAGCGATTCCACGTATTACGAGGAAATCCAGCAATGGTGGCAGAAGCATTTCGCTTCCAATCCGAAACGGCAAATTACGGTCGATCAGATCGAAACGTGCAAACAGATGGCAGTCAATGGCATCGGCTATGCCATTTTGCCATCGATCACTTTGACCGGATCGGAGGATGTCCACACGGTGCCGCTGACGAATAGCGAAGAGGAACTTGAGCTGACACGCGATACGTGGCTAATCGGCTATGAATCTTCTTTCCAGCTCCGGCAGGTCGAAGCCTTTGTCGATATTGTCAAAAAACACGCCACTCTGTTAGACTAAAGAATGTATTATTATACTGACTCAGATATAATAACACCATTACATGAGAGAAAGAGGTTTTGATCAATGGAACAAATGGATGCAAATCAAATTATTTCGTACATACAGAATGCGAAGAAATCGACGCCTGTAAAAGTATATGTCAAAGGTGAAGGCGTAGCTGCGCTTAATTTTGGCGAAGGCTCGAAAGTATTCGGTGAAGGCAATCATGCCACAGTGTTCGGCGAATGGGCGGAAGTGGAAAAAGCACTTGAGCAGCACGCCTCAGTCATCGAAGATTCCGTAGTGGAAAATGACCGCAGAAACTCAGCGATCCCGATGCTCGACTTGAAAAACATCAACTCCCGCATCGAACCCGGTGCGTTTATCCGTGAAAACGTAGAAATCGGCAACAATTGCATCATCATGATGGGCGCTGTCATCAATATCGGTTCTGTCATCGGTGATGGCACGATGATCGACATGGGCGTCATCATGGGCGGCCGCGCGACAGTCGGGAAAAACTGCCATATCGGCGCCGGCGCTGTATTGGCAGGCGTGATTGAGCCTGCATCTGCCACACCGGTAATCATTGAGGACGATGTCATGATCGGCGCGAACGCAGTCGTATTGGAAGGCGTCCGCATCGGCAAGGGCTCCGTCGTCGCTGCGGGGGCTGTCGTTATCGAAGATGTGCCTGAAAACGCAGTTGTCGGCGGCACGCCAGCACGCGTATTGAAGCTGATGGATGAAAAGACCCGTTCGAAAACAGAAATCAAGCAAGAACTCCGCCAGCTGTAAGAGGGCAATTATGGATCTTATTCGAATCAGAAGAGAGCTTCATGAAATTCCGGAAATCGGATTTCAGGAATTTAAAACGCAAAGCTATTTGAAAGATATTATTTCGCAAATGGCCTCAGGTCGCATCGAGCTAATTGAATGGCGCACAGGATTGGTTGTCAAAGTAAGTGGCAGCTCGCCCGAAAAAACAATCGGCTGGCGCACGGATATCGACGGATTGCCGATCCGCGAGGAAACCGGACTGCCATTTTCCTCGCGCCACGAAGGGTTCATGCATGCATGCGGGCACGATGTCCACATGACAGTCGCGCTTGGCTTGCTGGAACAGTTAGTTGAACACCCGATTGATAATGATGTCGTGATCTTGTTCCAACCTGCAGAAGAAGGGCCGGGCGGTGCACAGCCGCTTTTGGAATGGCTTGAAAAAGAGCGTCCGGATCTCTTGCCGGATGAACTATTTGCCCTCCACATTGCACCTGAACTGCCGGTCGGCACTGTCGCAACGAAGCCTGGGCTGCTCTTTGCCAACACATCGGAATTGTTCATCGATCTGCACGGCAAAGGCGGCCATGCGGCATATCCGCATCAGACGCGCGATATGGCGGTGGCTGCAGCGGCTTTATTGATGCAATTGCAGACAATCGTGAGCCGCAATGTCGACCCGATGGATTCAGCCGTATTGACGGTCGGGAAGATGTCGGCCGGCACGGTGCAGAACATCATCGCTGAACGGGCGCGCCTGGAAGGTACAATCCGCACCTTGACGCCCGAGTCGATGGAAAGCGTAAAAAAACGCGTCGAATCGCTGTGCCGCTCGATCGAAGAAGGCTATGAATGCCGTGTGTCGATTGATTACGGGTCCAATTATCGCCAAGTAGACAATGACGAATGGCTTGCCGAATCGTTTTTGAGCTATGCACAGGGCACGCCGGACATTCAAGCAGTCCGCAGCAAAGCCGCTATGACAGGTGAAGATTTCGGCTATTTCACCGAACAGCTGCCGGCTTTGATGTTCTGGGCAGGGGCCGGATCGGAATACGGCTTGCACCATGCCCAACTGGCGCCGGACGAGAGGCTCCTGTCGTTCATGCCCAAGTTCATTTATGATTATTTCAAGCAACGATAAAAAAAGCGAGATGCCGCTTATGGCGTCTCGCTTTTTGTTTAACTTAATTAAGTATTCAGCTGCTGCGGCTTTCCTGCAGCAGCTCTTTTTTTCGCGTCGACCAGTTAAAGGCGATAAAGAAGCAGACGAGCAAAATGAAGGTTCCGGTAATATACGGGAAGCTCATGTCGATATCGAACAGGATCCCGGCAAGTGCCGGGCCAATCATATTGCCCAGGCTCATGTAGGCATTGTTCATGCCGGCCGCATATCCTTGCGAATCGCCAGCGAGTTTTGAAATGAGCGTATTGATTGCAGGGCGCAGGAGGGAGGCGGCTGTGAAAAAGATTGCTGCCACGAATAGGATCGTCCAGAAAGTATTGACGAACAGAATGCCAATCATTGCTGCGGCTGAAATGAGCAGATTGACAAGGATGACGCGCATCTCGCCGAAACGCTTGAACAAGCTGTCGATGACGAAAGTTTGCACGATTACGCCGACAAAGCCGCCGACAGTGATGACGACCGAAATTTCTTTCGGCGTGAATTGGAACTGTTTATCGACATACAAGGCGATCGTCGACTGGAAATTCGACAGCCCGAATGCAAAGATGAACATGACCAGCAGCATGACGAAATACGGTGTGTAGACAGAGCGCTTCATCTGCTGGTACAGGTTCTCGCGTTTATAGTCCACAGCCTGTACGGCCGGTTTGACGTTAGGCAAGGCGATATAGGAGAGCAAAGCGGACAACAAAGCGACAGAAGTTGCGACATAGAACGGGAACTGCAGGCTGACTTCAGACAGGAAACCGCCGATGCCAGGCCCGATCATGAAGCCAAGGGACATCGACGCGCCGAGCAAGCCCATTCCTTTGCCCCGTTCTTCGTATGTCGTGATATCGGCCACAAATGCCATCATCGGCGGGATCAGGAATGCGCCGCCGAGGCCGCTGAAGAAACGTGCAAGGTAGAGGACCCATAATTCGGTTGCCATGCCGAATAGGAGCTGTGACAAGCCAAATACGACCAGGCCGAAAATGATCAAGTTCTTGCGCCCGTATTTATCGGAGAGTTCCCCGGAAATCGGCGAAAAAAGGAATTGGGCAAAAGCGAAAGTGGCGATCAAGGTACCGAGCGCCTGGCCTGCAACGCCGAACGTTTCCAAGTATGCCGGCATGATCGGGATGATGAGGCCAATCCCGCTCATGGCAATGAACATATTGAACATGAGAATGTATAAGGCGAATTTAGTTGATTTAACGGCCATGAGCCTAACCTTCCTCCGTTATTATTTCGTGTAGCTAAACTTTGGTGTTATGAACTTATTTACTATACCTTATTTAAACAGAAAAAAACAGGCAGAAGTTCTGCCTGTCATTTTTCCATATCCATCTTGAATTCCAAAAATAGCTCGTTGTAGACGCCGAGCATTTCCAGACCTAAGTTTTCGTAAACTTCGAGGCGGTCGCGCATTTCTTCAGTCGGATAGAAGCGTTCGTCTTCTGTCACTTCAGGATCCATCAACTTGATACCTTCCGCATTCGGGGAAGAATAGCCGACGTAATCAGCATTTTGTGCCGCCACTTCCGCGTCGAGCATGAAGTTGATGAATTGGTGGGCGCCGTCCACATTGCCGGCTGTCGACGGGATGATCATGTTATCAAACCAAAGATTGGAACCTTCTTCCGGAACCGAATAATCGATGTCTTCATTGATCCACATCATATCCGCCGCTTGCCCGGACCAGGTGACGGCCACAGCTGCTTCCTCGCGGCGCATCATTTCGACGATTTCATCGCCGATGATCGCCTTGACATTCGGCCCAAGCGTTTTCAGTTTGTCGGTCGCTTCGCGCAATTCCCCAAGATCGGTTGAGTTCAGCGAATAGCCGAGGCTGTTCAAGCCCATGCCGATGACTTCGCGTGCGCTGTCGACCAGGATCACTTCCTGTTCAAGCGTGGGATCCCACAGGTCATCCCAGCTTTCGAACGTCTGCCCCTCAAGGAGCGTCGGGTTGTAGGCGATGCCGACAGTGCCCCAAAAATACGGTATGGAATACTCATTGCCCGGGTCGAATGGCAAATCCAAGAAATAAGGGTCGATGTTTTCGAGATTCGGGATCTTGTTATGGTCAATTGGCAACAGCAAATCATTTTCCTTCATTTTTTCGATGGCGTATTCCGATGGCATGGCGACGTCATAAGACGTGCCGCCCTGTTCAATTTTCGTCATCATCGATTCGTTCGAATCAAATGTCTCGTAGATGACTTGGATGCCGGTTTCCTCTTCGAATTGGCTGACCAATTCCGGGTCGATGTATTCGCCCCAGTTATAGACCGATATCGAACCGCTGCCCGTCGTTGCCGAGCTGCTCTCAAGAAGATGCACGGCATAGAAAAGGATAGCGGAAATGATGACGATGGCTGCGCTTGCTCTCATGATGCCTTTCATGGACGTGGCCCCCCTGTTCCAGCGTTCACTGCGGAGCGCTGATTAAAGAAATAATAGCCGAGGACAAGACCGAGCGTGACGACGAAAATCAAAGCGGACAGCGCATTGATCGTCAGCGTGATGCCTGCTCTGGCCATCGAATAGATCTCGACGGACAATGTCGCAAAGCCGTTGCCGGTGACGAAGAACGTGACGGCAAAATCATCGAGGGAATACGTCAATGCCAGGAAAAAGCCGGCGAATATGCCCGGTTTGATATAGGGAATGATGACGCGCGTCAAAATATCGCGCTGCGAAGCCCCAAGATCCGTCGCAGCATCGATCAAACTGGAACTCATCTCCTGCAGCTTCGGCAACACCATGATCACGACGATCGGGATGCTGAAGGCGATATGGGAGACCAGGACGGAAGCAAAGCCGAGTTTCACGCCGACCATCGTGAAGAGAATCAGAAACGATGCCCCGATAATGACATCCGGACTAACAATCAGCACGGTGTTCAAGGACAAGACAGCGTTGCGCATTTTCCGGTTGCGCAAGAAAATGATGCCGATCGCGCCGAGTACGCCGATCGCTGTCGAGATGAGCGCGGACAATAACGCGACGATGACGGTGTTCAAGACGATGACGAGCAGGCGCGTGTCGTTGAATACGGCCGCGTAGTGCTCCCACGTGAAACCTTCAAAGCCGGACATGGTGCCGCCGCTATTGAAGGAATAGAAAATCAAATAGAAGATTGGGGCATAGAGAATAAAAAAGACGAATGCCAAATAGATTTTGGCGGGTTTACTTAGCTTTGCCATTCAATGCCCCTCCTTTCTCTTTCGGGCCGGTGAGCAGCATGATGATGATCATGAATAAAATCAAGAACACGGCGATCGTCGAGCCCATGCCCCAGTTCTGCGTGACCAGGAATTGCTGTTCGATGGCGGTGCCGAGCGTGATCACTTTATTGCCGGCGATCAGGCGGGTAATGACGAACAATGACAAGGCCGGGATGAAGACGGCCTGCACGCCGGATTTGACCCCGTTGATCGCCAACGGGAAAATGACGCGGCGGAATGTCGTCCACTGAGAAGCGCCGAGATCGCGCGATGCATCAATCAAAGCCGGATTGATTTTATCGAGCGAGTTGAAGATCGGCAGCACCATGAACGGGATGAAAATATAGACCGCGACAAACACAAAACTGAAATCGGTGAACAGGATCTGCAACGGTCCTGCGCCGAAAAACTGGATCAATTGATTGGCAGGCCCGTACAGCCCGAAAATGCCGATGAATGCATAAGCTTTCAGCAACAGGTTGATCCACGAAGGGATGATGATCAACAACAGCCATAGCTGCTTATGCTTTGTTTTCGTCAGCCAGTAAGCTGTCGGATAGGCGATCAGCACCGAAATGAAAGTGATGAGGAAGGCATACCAAAACGAACTGAGCGTCATGCGGAAATACGTCGATGAAAAGAAGTTCGCGTAGTTTTCCAAAGTGAAGTCGCCGGCCAGGTCGAGAAACGAAAAATAGACAACGAGTGCGATCGGGGCGATGACGAATAATAGTATCCATATATAATAAGGCGCCAGGTACCACGGCCGTGAGGAGCGATTACTCATTGGAAACGGCTCCGTAGGACTCGAGACGGGCATCGAACGCTTCTTCGGATTCGTTCATGCGCATGACATGAATCGCTTCAGGGTCGAAATCAAGGCCGATCTGTGCGCCGACTTCCACACGTTTGGTCGAATGGACCAGCCATTCATTGCCTGTTTCGTCATAAGTGGAGATTTCATAATGGACACCGCGGAATAATTGGCTATCGACACGGACCGCCATTTTTCCGTTTTCCGGTTTGGTGATTTCCAAGTCTTCCGGGCGGATGACGATTTCCACTTGTTCGTTCGAGCTTAAACCTTTATCGACACATTCAAATTCCTTATTGGCAAAGCGGACGCGGTAATCAGCGACCATGACGCCTTCAGCAATATTCGATTCTCCAATGAAATCAGCGACAAAACGATTGATCGGCTCATCGTAAATGTCCATCGGCGTGCCGCTCTGCTGGATTTCCCCGGCGTTCATGACAAAGATTTCATCGGACATCGCGAGTGCTTCTTCCTGGTCATGCGTGACGAACACGAAAGTCTTGCCGAGTCGCTGCTGCAGCTCGCGCAATTCATATTGCATTTCGGTACGCAGTTTCAAATCAAGCGCTGACAGCGGTTCGTCGAGCAAAATCACTTCGGGGTCATTGATGATCGCCCGCGCGATGGCAACGCGCTGGCGCTGGCCGCCTGACATTTCGTGAATCTCGCGGTTCTCGTAACCATCCAGGTTGACGAATGCCAATGCCTCTTTGACGCGGCGTTCGACTTCCGCTTTTTTGATCTTCTTGATGCGCAATCCGAAAGCCACATTTTCGAAGACATTCAAATGGGGAAACAGCGCATAGTCCTGGAATACCGTATTCACTTGGCGCTCATTCGCAGGGATCTTATTGACTTTCTTGCCTTTGATGTAGATGTCGCCGCTAGTCGGCTGGTTAAATCCGGCGATCAATCGCAAAATCGTCGTCTTGCCGCAGCCGGAAGGGCCGAGCAAGGTGTAAAATTTTCCTTTTTCCATTTCAAAACTGATATTGTTCAATACATTGCCCGCACCTTCAAAAGTTTGGACAACATTATCAAAGCGGATGATCGCTTGGTCCTTCATAATATACCTCCTGGATTATAAATAAGATTTCGTCGCGACGATGATCATTTCTGCACGGGCTGTCGAATGATTCGCTAATTGGTGTTCATGATCCGCGCTATAGTAGATGGAATCGCCGGCTTTTGCCGTATAGAAACGACTGCCGATATCCAGGCGGACTTCGCCTTTGAGGACATAGACGAAGGTTTCGGATGCCGAGGGCTCAAAAGACTTGAACTTCCCGGATGGTTCTAAGGTCAGGTAGACCGGTTCCATTTCCTTTTTATTCGATGTCGGGACGAGCCAGTCGATTTCATAGCCCGATTCCCGATCGATGTGGACCGTATGATCTTCTTCCTTGAAGACAAGTTTTGCCTCTTCGGCATCCGTGAAAAATTCTTTTGGAGTCGTTCCAAGAACTTCAAGAAGCGAAAAAAGCGTTTCGATGGAAGGGGAGTTCATATCGCGTTCAAGCTGTGAAATGAATCCTTTGCTCAAATCCGTCCTCGAGCCGAGCTCTTCCTGGGTCAAGCCATTTTTCAGCCGCAGGTTCTTGATTTTTTTGCCGATTTGCATACCGTCTCCTCGATTCTTCAGTAATGGTACGATATTGAAAAAAATGTAATAGACGGCACAAGCCCCGTCATTCAGATGGAATAAATGCGATTTGTTTAGGCGGTTAAATGAACAGAAGGATAGTTTAGTAAAAATATACTTTTAGTTTAGTTAAAGTATTTATTCATTATACAAAACCTGCGCTGAAATTCAAGGGGAAAAAAACTTTTGAAAATGAATCCGAATCTATTGCAATCAGCTAAGGCAATTACTATTATAGAGAAAGTGCAAAAACCACAAAGTCCATAAAGACTGATATAGAAGTTTTCGGTTGTGCAAAATTGACAGATGACAGGGACATAAAAGCCCAACCAACTACGGGAGTGATCAACTTGAACGGAAAGATGAATTTTTTCCTCGACCCGAAAAACCGGGTAGCGCAAAAACCATCCATCATGAATTACAAACAAGATGAAAAAGGGCTTTACTTACTAGCCGACAAGAAGTTCATCAATTGGATGGACGTCCATACATTTTGCCACACATGCATGGACCCATTGACTTTCGATAACGAATTCGATGCAAGCTACTGCGCGAGCTGCAATGAGTGGCGCGAAGAGCGCTGCAGCGACATCAGCTGCGAGTACTGCGAGAACCGTCCTGAACGCCCACTCGATCCCCGTAAATAAGCGGGGGTTTTTTTATGGAAGAAAGAAGGCTATGATGAATAAGAGCAAACAAGAAGATGGGGGATGGACATGAAAAAGGAATTCGTGGTAATAGGCTTAGGGCGTTTCGGCGGAAGCATCGTCCGGGAATTGATCGAACAGGGCGCTGACGTAATGGCCATCGATAAAGACCATGAGCGGGTGGATGAATTCGCTTCGATCGCGACACAAGCTGTCGTTGCCGATACAACAGATGAATCGGTATTGAAGTCCCTCGGGGTCCGCAATTTCGAACAGGTCATCGTTGCGATTGGGGAGAATATCCAAGCGAGCATCCTGACGACACTCATGCTGAAGGAAATCGGCGTCAAGAAAATCACCGTCAAAGCCCAAAACGATTACCATGCCAAAGTGCTGCATAAAATCGGGGCGGACAAAGTTGTGCATCCGGAGCGGGACATGGGCATCCGGATCGCCCATAACATCCTGTCGAATAATGTGCTCGATTATCTGGAGCTGTCCGATGAGCATTCGATCATGGAGATCAAAGCGAACGAAAAACTGGCGGGCTATACTTTGATTGAATTGGATATTCGTGCCAAATACGGCATCAATATCGTCGCAATCAAAAGAGGGGACGATATCATCGTGTCACCACAGGCGGATATGGAAATCGAACAGGGCGACATCCTGATCATCATCGGGTCCGATGCCGACATCAACCGTTTCGAAAAGAAAGTCATGAACTAAATAAGGCAAAAAAAAAAGAAGCCGCTGAGGGCTTCTTTTTTTATACTTCCATGATTACTGGGAGAATCATCGGGCGGCGTTTTGTTTTTTCGTAAAGGTACGGCCCGAGGACATCTGAAATTTCGGTCTTCAGTTCGGCCCAGTCGGTATTTTTGCTGTGGATTTTTTTGTTCAAGTGGCGGTTCAGCATCTGCTGGGCCTCGTAAATCATCGTGCCGGATTCGCGCATATAGACGAATCCGCGTGAAATGAGGTCAGGTCCTGACACCATACGGCTTTTCTTCTTGTCGACGCTCACAACGACGATGACCAGCCCCTCTTCAGACAGCACGCGGCGGTCGCGAAGGACGATGTTGCCGATATCGCCGATTCCGCTGCCGTCGATGTAAACATCGCCGGAAGGGATGCGGCCCGCAACAGAAGCTTCATCTTGGCCAAGAGCCAAGACATCGCCGTTTTCCATGATAAAGGTATTTTCGCGCGGAACGTCGCAGTCGACTGCAAGTTCAGCGTGTTGAGCCTGCATCCGGTATTCACCGTGTATTGGCATGAAGTATTTCGGCTTGATCAAGCGCAGCATCAATTTGTTTTCTTCTTGTGAACCATGTCCCGATGTATGGATATCATTCAACGAGCCATGGATGACATCGGCTCCTGCACGGAACAATAGGTTGATTGTGCGGTTGACGCTGCTCGTATTGCCCGGAATCGGGGAAGACGAGAAGACGACCGTGTCATTCGGCTGGATCTGGATCTGGCGATGCGTGCCGTTGGCAATCCGTGACAATGCAGCCATCGGTTCGCCTTGTGAACCTGTACAAAGGATCACCACTTTATCGGCAGGCATCCGGTTCAATGTCTGGGTATCGATAAATGCATCTTCCGGCGCCGTAATATAGCCAAGCTCGCGGCCAATCGTTATGGCGTTGTCCATGCTGCGGCCGAAAACGGCGATTTTGCGGCCTTGGCGCACGGCTTCCTCGGTCACTTGTTGCAATCGGTATATATTGGAAGCGAACGTGGCGAAAATCAAACGCCCTTCGACTTTCCGCATGATTTCCTTGATGGTCTCGCCGACTTTGCGTTCGGACATCGTGAAATTCGGGATCTCCGCATTGGTCGAGTCGGACAACAGGCATAGCACGCCTTCGCTGCCGATTTGAGCCATTTTCAAAAGGTTGGCCGGCTCGCCGACTGGCGTGAAGTCGAATTTAAAGTCGCCCGTGTGGACGATGCTGCCCGGTGGGGTTTTGACGACGACACCGAATGAATCCGGGATGCTGTGTGTCGTCCGGAAGAAGCTGACCGAAGTTTTGCGGAATTTAATGACATCTTCCTCTTCGATTTCGATCATTTTCGTTTGGCGCAGCAAGCCGTGTTCTTCCAGTTTTTTACGCAATAAGCCAAGTGCTAGCTTACCGCCATAGACTGGCATGTTCACTTGTTTGAGTAAGTAAGGAATGCCGCCGATATGGTCTTCGTGGCCATGGGTAACGAAAAGGCCTTTGATTTTATCGGCGTTTTTAACTAGGTAAGTGTAATCCGGGATGACGTAATCGATTCCGAGCAAATCGTCTTCCGGGAATTTGATTCCGGCATCAATGAGGATGATTTCATCCTGGAATTGAACGCCATATGTGTTTTTGCCGATTTCGCCCAGTCCGCCGAGCGCGAAAACAGCTGTTTGATCATTTTTCACGAATTTCATTATGCGTCGATAGACTCCACTTGATAATCTTGGGAGGCTTGTTCGTATTCGAGATGCTGGCCTTCCAAAAGCTGCACGAGTTCAATGTTGAAGTTGCGGTCCTTCAAGTGGTGACGGACTTCCCGCTCGGTGGAAGCTTCTACATACAAACTTTTTGTGTTTTCACGAACTGGTACTTCAAAACGGTTTTCTTGGTAATATACTTTAAAAATCATATTTTGCTCTCCTTTTTCCACGTTCAATATAAATGCACTTTCTTTATATTATCATGTCATTGTTTTAAAATAAAGAATAGCCCTCCTATTTATTAAGAAGGGCCGAAACAAACCTTATGCTATCTTCTTTTTGTTCATAATGCCGTTGAGCTGTCTGAGTAGTCTGCGTTTCAACCGTTTCAGCATGGCCCACCACTCCTTATGTATAGTATACTGTTTTTTCTGACAAAAGCAAAGGGGGCGTATGAGGAAAAGCCCCTAAAAGATTGGAGATAGGAATATGTCGAAATTATTATTATTGGATATCGACGGCACCTTGCTCGATACGAACAAGCAATTGCCGGAAGCTACAAAACAAGCGTTGGTTGCAGCCCGTGCGAACGGTCACCAGCTGGCCATCGCGACGGGCCGTGCGCCGTTTATGATCGGCTCCTTGCTCGAAGAATTAGCAATCGATACGTATATCACTTTCAATGGGCAGTACATCGCGTTTGAAAATGAAGCGGTGCATAAACAGGCTATCGATTCCGAGACCTTGGAAAAAGTGTTGGCATTTGCGGAGCGCAGGGACCATCCGCTGGTCTTCCTGAATGAACATAAAATGGTTTCTTCGATCGATTTTCATCCTGACATCGATGAAAGCATCAAGAGCTTGAAGTTCCCGCATCCGGAAAAGGATAAACACTTTTACCGGACGAATGATGTGTACCAGGCGCTGGTCTTTTGCGAAGAGCATGAAGAAAGCCAATACCATAAAGAATTCCAGAACGTGGATTTTGTCCGCTGGCACCGGGTATCGTGCGACATTCTTCCAAAAGGCGGCAGCAAAGCGGAAGGCATCAAGCAATTGATCCGCGCCACTGGCCATCGCATGGAGGATACGATTGCTTTTGGCGACGGCTTGAACGATCTTCAAATGATGGAAATAGCCGGATTTAGCGTAGCGATGGCAAACGGCCATGAAGAAACGAAAAAACGCGCCAATCACATCACAGGACATGTAGATGAAGGCGGGCTCGCAAGCGCATTCGAGTTTCTCGGCCTGAGCCGGTAATTTTATTAGTCAGGCCAGCAGTTTTCAACTTCCATAGAAAAACCCCGCCTCCTCAAAAATGGAGGGCGGGGTTTTGTCATTCCACGGTTTCGGTCTGAAGGTCGATGGCGGAAGCATTTTCAACTTCCTGGAACGGATCGTTCGGGTTGATGTGATCGTAGAACATGATGCCGTTCAAATGGTCGAGCTCATGCTGGAAGGCAATGGCTGGCAGGCCTTTCAAGCGCATCTTGAACTCTTCGCCGGAAAGCTTATAGCCTTTGACGGTGATGCGTGCATAGCGCGGGACATATCCCGGAACCGAACGGTCGACGGACAGGCAGCCTTCACCACCGGACAAATAGGCTTTCTCGACAGAATGGCTGACGATTTTCGGGTTCACCGCGACCAGGCTCAAGTTCTCACCGGAATGCTCATCAAAATGCAAAGCAAAGATCCGCTTGGAGACATTAATCTGTGGGGCGGCGATTCCGACGCCAGGACGCAAATCATACTTCTCGGCCAGTTCGTCATCCTGGCTGTTCTTTACATATTCCAAAAGCTCTTCACCGAGCTTGCGGTCTTCTTCGGAAAGCGGAAGTTTGACCTCTTCGGCTTTCTGGCGAAGAGTGGGGTGCCCTTCACGGATAATATCATTCATCAAAATCACGTATGTTCATCCTTTCATGGTGCTCGCTAGTATACCTATTGTAGCGTATGATCGTGTTTTTGAAAAAAGAAAAAGCTCTTCCGGTTATTGTATTTTGCCGATAATCATTCTATAGTTAATTCATGGAAATCAAGGGGGACTTTATTGTGAAGAAACTAGCCATCGCCATGGTTTTGACAGGTACTGTTTTCCTGTCGGCATGCTCAGGGGCATCCACAGAGGAACAGCTGGATGAAATCTTGGAGACTACTTTTGAAAAAGAAGCGGAATATC
Organism: Planococcus sp. SSTMD024; assembly: GCF_041320495.1. Taxonomy (NCBI): domain Bacteria; kingdom Bacillati; phylum Bacillota; class Bacilli; order Caryophanales; family Caryophanaceae; genus Planococcus; species Planococcus sp. SSTMD024. The sequence goes on from NZ_JBGGNS010000023.1 coordinate 158,541, forward strand.
GTAATGTGCAAAGTGAATTGCAGAGCCGCGAACAGGATGAGCAAGAGATTTTCGAATCGATCATGGCTTTGACCAAGGAGCAGCAGGCGGAAGTGGAAGAGAAGTCTCAAGAAGCGATCGCTTCTGCCGATGAACGGCTTGAACTTTTGGTAACAGAGCGTGAATCGATGCAAAACGCCGCCGAGGAATTCAAGCAGATCGACCAATTGATTGAAGAAACGGAAGATGGAGCTGTCCAGGCAGATCTCGAAGCGCTGAGAGATCAAATGGATGAACGCTTTATGAAGCACGGGGAATTCACGGACGCTTATGAGGCATTGATCGAACGCCAGAAAGAATTGTATGCAATGGTGGCAGAAGAAGATATGGACCTTGCCACCCTTCAGGAAAAGACCAATGAAGTGAATGAACAGAATGAGCTGGTCCAAGAAGCCGTAACAGCCTTCAACGAACAAACGGAACAGTTCAATGAGCTGAAAAACGAAACCATTGAAAAAATGAATGCAGACAACGACTAAGCAGCTGATTTGGCTGCTTTTTTCTGTGCTATAAAAGAGCGGTGCATCCTTTTTGTATTATAATACAGAAGCCGTTTTTCTTATAGTACAGTTGGAGTTATTTTTAAGATCTGCAAAAACGGGTATACACGTATAATGTATTGTTCTTCTATGATTGACCGTAATATTGTGGTGGCGTATACTGAAAAAGAATGTGGCGATTGTATCACTAAGCTAGTGTTAAAATTTTAATACAGATAAAGGAGAGTTGCTTTTATGGCTGCGAAAAAGAATCAGCAATTCGATCCGGTGGAAACACTCAATGCGATCGAAGAAAAGTTCGAAATGGTTCAAGTATTGAACGAAGAAGGCGAAATTGTTAATAAGGATTACGATCCGAATCTATCTGATGAGCAATTGGAAGAGTTGATGAAGCGCATGGTTTACACGCGCATCTTGGATCAGCGCTCGATTTCATTGAACCGTCAAGGGCGTCTTGGGTTCTACGCACCGACGGCTGGACAGGAAGCGTCTCAACTGGCTTCCCATTTTGCGTTGGAAAAAGAGGACTTCATCTTGCCGGGCTACCGTGATGTACCACAATTGATCTGGCACGGCTGGCCGCTGCACCAAGCGTTCTTGTTCTCCCGTGGGCATTTCAAAGGAAACCAGATGGCTGAAGGCTTGAACATTTTGCCGCCGCAAATTATCATCGGCGCACAATTCATCCAGGCAGCAGGCGTTGCACTCGGCATGCAGAAGCGCAAAAAAGAGGCAGTCGCGATTACGTATACAGGCGACGGCGGATCTTCACAAGGCGATTTCTACGAAGGCATCAACTTTGCCGGGGCATTCCGAGCACCAGCGATTTTTATCGTCCAGAATAACCAGTTCGCGATTTCGACACCGCGTGAATTGCAGACATCCGCTAAAACGATTGCACAAAAAGCGGTTTCTGCAGGGATCCCGGGAGTGCTTGTAGATGGCATGGACCCACTTGCAGTTTACGCTGTGACGCGTGATGCACGCGAACGCGCAGTAAAAGGCGAAGGGCCGACATTGATCGAAACGATGTGCTACCGCTACGGGCCGCATACGATGGCAGGGGATGACCCGACGCGCTACCGTACTTCAGATATCGACAGCGAATGGGAAAAGAAAGACCCGCTCGTTCGTTTCCGCAAATACCTCGAAGCAAAAGGCTTGTGGAATGAAGAAAAAGAAAACGAAGTGATCGAGAAAGCAAAAGAAGAAATTAAAGCGGCGATCAAAGAAGCAGACGGCACGCCGAAGCAAAAAGTATCCGACCTTCTCGGAATTATGTACGAAGAAGTTCCATTCAATGTACAGGAACAACTCGATATCTATAAAGCAAAGGAGTCGAAGTAACTCATGGCACAAATGACGATGATCCAAGCGATTACGGACGCTCTGAAAACAGAAATGAAAAACGATGAAAATGTTCTTGTTTTCGGTGAAGACGTAGGTAATAACGGCGGGGTATTCCGCGCAACTGAAGGTTTGCAAAAAGAATTCGGTGAAGACCGTGTATTCGATACACCACTCGCTGAGTCAGGAATCGGCGGCTTGGCGATCGGCCTAGCACTTCAAGGCTATCGCCCAGTTCCGGAAATCCAGTTCTTCGGCTTTGTTTTCGAAGTGATGGATTCCATCAGCGGCCAAATGGCGCGCATGCGCTACCGCAGCGGCGGCACGTTGACATCGCCGGTAACAATCCGTTCACCATTCGGCGGCGGCGTACACACGCCGGAAATGCACGCTGATTCACTCGAAGGGCTCATGACTGCACAGCCAGGCTTGAAAGTAGTTATTCCGGCAACACCTTATGATGCAAAAGGATTGTTGATTTCGGCCATCCGTGACAACGACCCGGTCATTTTCCTTGAGCATATGAAATTGTATCGTTCGTTCCGCCAAGAAGTGCCGGAAGAAGAATACACGATCCCACTCGGCAAAGCTGATGTGAAGCGTGAAGGAACAGACCTTTCCATCATCACATACGGTGCGATGGTGCAAGAAAGCATCAAAGCGGCAGAAGAATTGGAAAAAGACGGCCATTCCGTTGAAGTCATCGATTTGCGCACCGTCCAGCCGCTCGATATCGAAGCGATTATCGCATCGGTTGAAAAAACAAATCGCGCAATCGTCGTTCAGGAAGCCCAAAAACAAGCTGGCATTGCAGCGAATGTTGTAGCGGAGATCAATGACCGCGCAATCCTGAGCCTTGAAGCTCCTGTACTCCGCGTAACAGCGCCGGATTCAGTCTTCCCATTCTCGCAAGCTGAACAAGTTTGGCTGCCGAATGCAAAGGATATAGTAGAAACAGCGAAAAAAGTACTGAATTTCTAATTTCCGGATAGCGGTTCCATAACGCCGCCCGTTCCAGTGCGAAATTAGGGAACAGCACGAATTCAGCACAACCGGACTCCCTGATTGCCGGGAGCCCGTGCTGGATCATTCTTAACAACAGCATTCTGTATGGTGCGCTGCATGGAATGTACAATAGAAAGGGTGACTAGAATGGCTTTTGAATTTCGTTTGCCGGATATCGGGGAAGGTATCCACGAAGGTGAAATAGTAAAATGGTTTATCAAGGCCGGAGACACGATCGAAGAAGACGATATTCTGTGTGAAGTACAGAACGATAAAGCGGTCGTAGAAATTCCGTCTCCTGTTTCAGGAACAATTGAAGAAGTGCTGGTAGAAGAGGGAACTGTCGCAGTCGTCGGAGACGTACTCGTGAAAATCGATTCCCCGGATGCGGACGATGTCCACTTCAAAGGCGGAAAAGACGACGAGGAAAAACCTGCACCTGAAGAAAAACAAGAAGGTCAGCAGGAAGAAACAGAAGAGCAAGTCCAATCAGGGACAGCTGAATCAGGCGAAAACGTTGACAAAGAGCCGGCACCGGAAAGCAAGCCAGAAGGCGAAACCGGAGCAGGCGAACAGCCGCAAGCAGATGAAGCAGACAGCGACCCGAACAAACGCGTCATCGCGATGCCATCTGTGCGCAAATTCGCACGAGAAAAAGATGTCGATATCAAGAAAGTCAAAGGGTCCGGTGACAACGGGCGCATCATGAAACAAGATATCGAAGCGTTCTTGGACGGCGGGCAACAGCAAGAAGCCCCTGCAGCAGAGCAGGAAACAGCTGCACAAGAAACACAAGAAACAAAAGAAACAAAAGAAGCCCCTGCGGCAGCAGCCCCAGAAGGCGAATTCCCGGAAACCCGCGAAAAAATGTCCGGCATGCGCAAAGCAATCGCCAAAGCGATGGTGCATTCGAAGCACACCGCTCCTCATGTCGCATTGATGGACGAAGTCGATGTAACGGAACTCGTGGCACACCGCAAAAAGTTCAAAGACATTGCTGCAGAAAAAGAAATCAAGTTGACGTACTTGCCGTATGTCGTCAAAGCTTTGGTCAGCACATTGCGTGAATTCCCGGCGCTTAACACATCGTTCGACGATGAAACCGGCGAAGTGATCCACAAGCATTACTTCAATATCGGGATTGCTGCAGACACGGATAAAGGCTTGCTCGTGCCGGTCATCAAACATGCAGACCGCAAATCCGTCTTCGCAATTTCAGACGAAATCAACCAGCTTGCAACAAAAGCGCGTGATGGCAAATTGTCATCTGCTGAAATGAAAGGCGCTTCATGCTCAATCACGAATATCGGCTCTGCTGGCGGCCAGTGGTTCACGCCAGTCATCAACCATCCCGAAGTCGCGATTTTGGGCATCGGGCGCATTGCTGAAAAACCGGTAGTGAAAAATGGTGAAATTGTAGCAGCTCCTGTGTTAGCATTATCATTGAGCTTCGATCACCGCATGATCGACGGAGCAACCGCACAACACGCATTAAATCACATCAAGCGTTTGTTAAGTGAACCAGAATTACTATTAATGGAGGCGTAAAACTTATGGTAGTAGGAGATTTCCCAATCGAAACAGACACGCTCGTCATCGGCTCAGGCCCTGGCGGCTATGTCGCAGCTATCCGTGCAGCACAGACTGGCCAAAAAGTGACCATCGTTGAGAAAGAATACATCGGCGGCGTTTGTTTGAACGTCGGCTGTATCCCTTCAAAAGCAATGATTTCTGTTGGCCACCGCTTTGAAGAAGCCCAACATTCCGATGATATGGGAATCGTGGCAAAAGAAGTTTCCTTGAACTTTGAAAAAGCACAAGCGTTCAAAGACAGTGTCGTCAAGAAATTGACTGGCGGCGTTGAATCCTTGCTAAAAGGCAATAAAGTGGAAATCGTCCGCGGCGAAGCATACTTCGTAGACGAAAACACTGTCCGCATCATGGACGCGGATTCTGCCCAAACGTATAAGTTCAAAAACGCGATTATCGCAACAGGTTCACGCCCAGTTGAAATCCCGACATTCAAATATTCAGAGCGCGTCATCGATTCAAGTGGAGCACTTGCTTTGAAAGAGGTACCGAAAAAACTGATCGTCATCGGCGGTGGCTATATCGGGACTGAGCTCGGAACTGCTTATGCAAACATGGGTTCTGAAGTGACAATTCTTGAAGGCGCACCGGATATTCTTGCCGGATTCGAAAAGCAAATGACGTCAATCGTCAAAAAAGGCTTGAAGAAAAAAGGCGTTGAAGTTATCACAAAAGCATCTGCTAAAGGTGTGGAAGAAACAGATTCAGGCGTATCGGTTTCATACGAAGCTGGCGGCGAAGAGAAAACAATCGATGCAGACTACGTGTTGGTAACTGTAGGCCGCCGTCCAAATACGGATGAAATGGGCCTTGAAGAGCTCAACATCAAAATGGGCGAACGCGGGCTTATTGAAGTCGACAAGCAATGCCGCACAAGCATTTCGAACATTTATGCGATTGGCGATATCGTGGCAGGGCTTCAATTGGCGCATAAAGCATCATACGAAGGCAAAGTCGCTGCTGAAGCGATTGCCGGCGAAAAATCGGAAGTCGATTACATGGCAATTCCAGCGGTTTGTTTCACAGACCCTGAACTTGCAAGTGTCGGTTTAACCGAAGAACAAGCAAAAGAAGAAGGCTTTGAAGTGACAGCGGCGAAATTCCCGTTCGGCGCAAACGGCCGTGCGCTGGCATTGAACTCTTCTGAAGGCTTCGTAAAATTGGTATCCCGTAAAGAAGACGGCTTGCTATTAGGCGGGCAAATCGTTGGAGCGGGCGCATCCGACATGATCGCGGAAATCGGCTTGGCCATTGAAGCGGGCATGACTGTGGAAGACATCGCGATGACAATCCATGCTCACCCAACTTTGGCTGAGATTACAATGGAAGCGGCGGAAGTGGCTTTAGGCACGCCGATTCACATCATCAAATAAATAGTAAGGGAAGGACCGCAAAAAATGCGGTCCTTTTTTTATGCCTTCTATGCCTGGCGTATGTTAAAATTTTACACAAGGAGGGTGATTATGAAAAAACGAAATTGGATATTGCCTGCATGTGCCGTATTTCTGCTCGGGGCTTGTTCTGATGAAGCCGCACAGGAGCCGGAAGACACAAAACAGGAAGAATCAGCGCAAACGGATGTAGAAGATGTGGCATCTGAGCAATCCGCAAGTGAACAATCCGATGAAGCAGAATTAGAAGAGCCGGAAAACACGGAAGAGCAAACGTCAGAAGAAGGCGAACAAGCTGCCGAGCCGCGTTATCGCATCAACCCGCAAAACTCGAAAGTCGAACCGGTCGGCGATGCAAACGAACAAGCAGTGTTAATTACCATCGACGATGCACCGGATACATATTCACTCGAAATGGCCGAAACCTTGAAAGAGCTCGATGTGCCAGCAATCTTTTTCGTCAACGGACATTTCCTTGATACAGATGAAGAGCAAGAGACCTTGTCTAAAATTCATGATATGGGCTTTGCAATCGGCAATCACACAAACACCCACGTGAACTTAAAGCAATCCACAGAAAGTGTGCAGCAAGATGAAATAGTTTCACTGAACGAGCGTGTGGAAGCGATTATCGGCGAAGCACCAAAATATTTTCGTGCTCCATTTGGTGTAAACACCGAGTTCAGCAATGCGCTCGTTCAAGAAGAAGGCATGGTGCGCATGAACTGGACTTACGGATATGATTTCATGCAAGGCTATATGGAGCCGGAAGCCTTGGCAGATATCATGGTCAATGCCCCTGAACTGAATAACGGCGGAAATCTGCTGATGCATGATAGGGCATGGACGAAAGAAGCGCTGCCGGAAATTATCGAAGGGCTTCGCGATCAAGGCTATGAATTTGTGGATCCGGCTGAAATAGAAGGACTCCAACCCTAAAAAAGGTTCCGGCGCAATTTGCGCCGGAACCTTTTTTCTTACTGTCTATCGTTATCGGAATGCATGATGTTCTTTGATGACATGAAGCGTTTGGAGCGAATCATCTTCAGGCCCCTGTACCGGCAGCCCTGCTTTGACGTTTGTGTGGATATAGGAAATGTTTTCCTCTGTAATGATTTCCCCCGGAATGAAAATCGGGATGCCTGGTGGATAGACCATGATGAACTCAGCCGAAATGCGGCCTACCGCTTCATCGATCGGGATGATTTCCGTCTCTGCATAAAAAGCATCGCGCGGTGTCATCGCAAGCCGTGGAATTTCAGGCAATAAGACAATCGGTTCCGAAACCGCGTGTTCGGTCTCCAAGGCTTCGCTCATCCGCTGCAAGGCATTGACGAGCAAATTGATTTCTTTCCGGCTGTCGCCTAGCGTCACGAGGCAGAGAATGTTATACAAATCGGACAGTTCAATTTCGATGTTGGCGTTCTCACGCAGCCATTCTTCCGCTTGATGGCCGGTGATACCGAGATTTTTGACGCTGATCAATAATTTGGTCGGGTCCATATCGTACGTCGCAGAAGAGTTGAGCAGCTCTTTTCCGACACATAAAAGATGTGGAATCTTATTGATCCGCTTGCGCGCGTCCTGTGCCAGCCGGATTGTCTGGTCGATCAAGTCGAAGCCGTGGATTGCGAGCTGGCGCCGTGCGGTATCGAGCGATGCCAAGATCGGATAGGATGTGGATGTTGTCGTCAGCATCGATAAAGTCGCCTGGACGCGCTTCGGCGACACCAAGCCTTCACGCACGTTCAGCACGGAACTCTGCGTCATGGAGCCGCCCAGTTTATGGACGGATGTGGCAGCCATGTCCGCTCCGGCTGCCATGGCTGATACCGGCAAGGATTTATGGAAATGGATGTGTACACCATGCGCTTCATCGACCAACACCGGAATGGATTTGGCATGGGCGATATCGACGATGCGCTTCAAATCAGCCGCCACACCGAAATAAGTAGGGTTGATGACGAGCACCGCTTTGGCATCGGGGTATTCGATCAGGGCTTTCTCGACCGATTCAGGTGAAATGCCGTGGGAAATCCCGAGTTCCGGGTCGACTTCCGGGTGGATAAAGACCGGAATCGCCCCCGCAAAAACGATAGCCGACATAATGGATTTATGGACGTTGCGCGGGACGAGGATTTTATCGTTCGGCCCGACGACACTCAAAATCATCGTCATGATAGCGCCGCTCGTTCCTTGAACCGAGAAAAAGGTGTGGTCTGCGCCGAATGCCTGCGCGGCCAACTCCTGTGCTTGTTTAATTGCACCTTTTGGAGAATGCAGGTCATCGAGTGGCGCTATATTTATCAAGTCGATCGACAGGATATTGTCGCCGACAAATTCCCGGAAAGCGGGATCGACCCCGTGGCCTTTTTTATGGCCGGGAATGTGGAATTGTATAGGATGCCGGTTTCGATGCTTCAATAAAGCATCAAAGAGCGGCGTTTCGAGTTGTGACAATGGGACGTGCACCTCACTTTATCAAAATGAAAACAAGAGAAATTATAGCATGCAAGACGCTTTGTTACTATACTTATAGTGCAGATGTCTGACTTATTTTCAGGATTATGGCACAAGGTGGATGCGATTGAAAGGGAATTTTGTAATTGAAGCGAATAGACAAATAGAGGACGAAAAAAGGAGTGGGATTATGGCATTTAAGACAAGAATTACGGAACTTCTTGGAATCGACTATCCAATCATCCAAGGAGGGTTGGCATATTTAGCTTATGCGGATCTGGCGGCAGCGGTTTCGAATGCCGGTGGGCTTGGCCAGATTACGGCAATGAGCCTTCCGGGGCCGGAAGAATTGCGGGAAGAAATCCGCAAAGTGCGAGAATTGACGGACAAGCCATTCGGCGTTAACTTTGCGATCGGTGAACATGGGCGTGCATTTTCGCATATGCTCGATGTAGCAATCGAAGAACGGGTACCTGTGGTGTCGATGACTGGCGGCAACCCGACGCCGATCTTCGAACAATTGGAAGGGACCGACATCAAGAAATTGGTATTGGTGGCAGCAAGACGCCAAGCCGAAAAGGCGGAAACACTTGGCGCGGATGCCGTCATGGTCGTCGGGCATGAAGGCGGCGGGCATCTTGGCCGTGATGATATCGGCACGATGGTCCTGATTCCGCAAGTGGTCGATGCAGTATCGATTCCCGTGATCGCGTCGGGTGGCATTGGCGATGGCCGCGGGTGGATGGCAGCGCATGCACTCGGAGCCGAAGGGATTGAAATGGGGACTCGCTTCATCGCAACGAAAGAATGCGTTCACGCATCCCAGCTGTACAAGCAGCAGTTGATTGACAGCACCGAAAACGATACAGTGATCATTAAGCGCAGCATCGGTGCACCGGCCCGGACTTTGTCGAATACATGGACGGATCGGATCTTGGAAATTGAAAAAGAAACGCCGAGCTATGAAGCGCTGAAAGAGTATATTAGCGGGACCGCCAATAAACGCTATATCTATGAAGGGGAACAAGAAAAAGGCTTCGGCTGGGCAGGCCAAGTGACGGGATTGATCCGGGATGTGCCGACTGTCCAGGAATTGTTCGATCGGATGATCCAGCAAACTGAAGAAATCCGCAAGCGCTGGGGGATTATTGAAAGAGAGTAGGTGAAGGCAATGGAATATTCATATCCATTTTCCATCGATTGGACGACCGATGAAATCGTCGATGTTGTGGAATTTTTCGAAGCGATAGAGAAAGCTTATGAAAAAGGTATCAAACGGCAGGAACTGATGGACAAATACCGCAAGTTCAAAAAAGTTGTGCCCTCGATGGCGGAAGAAAAGACTTATTTTCGTGAATTCGAAGAAGAAAGCGGCTATGTCAGTTTTACGGCCGTCAAGAAAATGAAAGAAGCTTCAGATGATGAATTAATCCGCATCAAAAGGTGAAAAAACCGCCGTTCAGCGATGAACGGCGGTTTTTTCGTTTGCTTGAAGCAATTTCCGGTAAACCGGCAGCAGCTCGCGGAATGTTTCTTCTGCAAAAGCATAGAATCCATTCTTGTCGAGCGCGGCAGCATCAGCGCGTGCCAAATGCCTGCCGATGACGAGTTCCCCTTTTTTGACATCGCGCAGGCGCGTCAGCAGCTTTTCGGCGCCTTCTTCGCCAAGCGTTGCAATGGAAGCAGCTTCAGGCTTCATGTGATCACCCGAAACGACAAAGTCAGCCGGCAAATCGGCTAAAGCCCCGGTGGAAATCAGTTGATTCGCCATTTGCGGTTTGCCGGGCGCTTCGTAAATGACGGCAAGAATGACGAATACATGGCTTTCCCAAAGCCCGATCTGGAAATGCGGGACCGCTTTATAGCCGCGTTTGTAAGGCGCAAATGCCACCCAGCTGTCATTCGGCGGATTGACAGTCCGGCGCATATGTTTTGCGACATGCGGGAAAAATTCGTCTCCGGTTTCCCCGGAGAAATAAGCGGAGAAGTCTTGGCCCAATGCTTCGAATTTTGGCCGTACATGAGTCGATAATGCTTCCATGCGCGCTTCAAGCCCTGCAGTTTCAAAAACTTCAAAATCCTGTTCAGTCCAGTATGGATTCACAGACATCCCTCCTTAAATAATCATCAGGTCTTATTTTAACGAAGTTTGCGAAGAATGAATATAAATAAGTTTTCGGGAGGAAAAAACGGGGTAAAGATGTGTAACAAACATCGCAATCGGAATATTCCGATTATGAGGGAAGGGGGGCGCTCACTTATGAAGCAGATGATACAGATTATCCGGAAAGCGGATGTAGAAAAAGAGTATATCAATACCTTGAAGCTGGAGCTTGATTACGAATTGGCCACCTTGTATGATGCAATGCAGCAAAATGACAGCAGCCAAAAGGACAAGAGCAAGAAACGGCTGGCAGAAATACAAGTAGAACTGGAGGCTCTTCATGCATTGTAAACAGACGACCATACCGTAGAAGCATCTGCTGGCAAAAGACAGTGGATGCTTTTTTCGTTATACTGGAAAGAAATAAGGAGGCGCTCATTTATGGACCAGCATGCAATGGACCGTTACATAAAATCAATGATCAAAGAAGCAGGGCACCGGATCCGCAATTCATTTCTCAGTGACATCTCGGTAGATACGAAAGCCCATGCAAATGATTTGGTCACAAACGTGGACAAGGAAGTGGAGAAGTTCTTCATCCACCATATCCGGGAAGATTTTCCGGGCCACCGCGTTTTTGGCGAAGAAGGATTTGGCGACGCAATCGAAGAATTGAGCGGCACCGTATGGATGCTCGACCCGATTGATGGCACCATGAATTTTGTGCACCAACGACGCAATTTTGCCATTTCGCTCGGCATCTACGTAGATGGGATCGGCAAGATGGGCTATATCTATGATGTCGTCAACGATGATCTGTATCATGCGATTGCAGGCGGGGGCGCGTATTATAACGACGAACGCCTGCAGCCGCTCTTTGAGACAGACATCAGCGAATCGATCATCGGCATGAATGCCATGTGGGCAACGCCGAACCGGCATGTGGAGCATGAAGCCACCATCCGCCTCGTCCATGAGGCGCGCGGCATGCGTTCGTACGGTTCGGCGGCGCTTGAACTCGCTTATCTTGCGAGCGGGCGAATCGATGCTTATATTTCCATGCGGCTATCGCCGTGGGACATCGCCGGGGGATTGGTCATGGCAAACGAAGTGGGGGCTGTTGCGAGCAATTTTGCAGGCGAACCTGCAAACTTGTTGAAGTCGGATACATTCGTCGCCGCTAACCCGTCCATCCACGGAAAATTGCTGGAAGAGTATATCAAGCCGAAGCATAACTAACCGAATCTATAAACTGATTGCGCATAAAAGCCGTTCTTTCTGTGGGGGGTTAATAATTCCCGTTTAACAGAAAGGACGATATTTTATGTGTTTTTTATAATGCAAAAAAAGGGGGCTGTCCAAAAAGTCATGGAATATGACTTTTTGGACAGCCCCTTTTGGTGTTTACAATGCGCCTGCTTCGCGCATTTCTTTTTTCCGTTTAAACCCAAAGCCCATGATGACCAATAACAATAGGATGGAAAGGAACATGCCGGTTACGCTGCGAAGTGCCACTGCGACGCCGATAAGCACCATTGCCCCGATTGCCGCCAATGAATATAGTACAAAAATCCATTTAATATTATGCCACGATTCAATAATCGCTTCTTTCATACCATCTAACCTCCTGCATACGAGAAAATAAAATCGTAGGGTTTTTCCCCTATATGTGCTATACTAGCACAGTTATAGGCTCGAAAAAAGAATATTGGAGTGAAAGTATGACTAACCTAAGAAACGATTTACGCAACATTGCAATTATCGCACACGTTGACCACGGCAAAACGACATTGGTGGATCAGTTGCTTCAGCAATCAGGAATCTTCCGATCAAACGAACATGTTGATGAGCGGGCGATGGACTCAAACGACATTGAAAGAGAACGCGGAATCACAATCCTGGCGAAAAATACCGCGATTCAATATAAAGACGCTAAAATCAACATTTTGGATACTCCTGGACACGCCGATTTCGGCGGTGAAGTGGAGCGTATCATGAAAATGGTTGATGGTGTCTTGCTCGTTGTCGATGCATATGAAGGCTGTATGCCACAGACACGCTTTGTACTTAAAAAAGCGCTAGAGCAAAACTTGAAGCCGATTGTAGTCGTCAACAAAATCGACCGCGATTTTGCGCGTCCTGACGAAGTTGTCGACGAGGTCATCGAATTGTTCATCGAACTTGAAGCAAACGACGACCAATTGGAATTCCCGGTCATTTTCGCATCAGGCATGAACGGAACTGCAAGTCTGTCATCTGACCCGGCTGACCAGGAAGAAAACATGCAAGTCATTTATGATGCCATCATGGACCACGTACCAGCACCGATCGATAACCGCGAAGAGCCATTGCAATTCCAAGTGGCGCTTCTTGATTACAACGATTATGTTGGCCGTATCGGTATCGGGCGCGTATTCCGCGGCACGATTGAAGTTGGGCAATCCGTTTCCTTGATGAAACTGGACGGCTCTGTCAAAAACTTCCGTATCACGAAAATCCACGGATTCATGGGCTTGAAGCGCATTGAGATCCAAAAAGCCGAAGCAGGCGACTTGATCGCAATCTCTGGCCTCGAAGACATCAACGTCGGCGAGACCGTTTGCCCACAAGATCATCCTGAAGCATTGCCGATTCTACGCATCGACGAACCGACGCTGCAAATGACATTCCTCGTCAACAACAGCCCGTTCGCTGGTAAAGAAGGCAAATTCATTACTTCAAGAAAAATCCAGGAAAGATTGGATGCCCAATTGGAAACAGACGTTTCCTTGCGCGTCGAGCCTACTGATTCTCCTGACGCATGGGTCGTTTCAGGCCGCGGAGAGCTGCATCTATCGATCTTGATCGAAAACATGCGCCGTGAAGGATTCGAGCTTCAAGTATCGAAACCTGAAGTTATCGTCCGCATGGTGGATGGCGTACGCTGCGAACCGATTGAACGCGTTCAAGTGGATGTTCCTGAAGAATATACTGGCGCAATCATCGAATCACTCGGTGAACGCAAAGGTGAAATGCTCGACATGATCAATAACGGAAGCGGGCAAGTGCGTTTAGTATTCAATGTCCCTGCACGTGGATTGATCGGCTACACAACTGAATTCCTGACGCAAACACGCGGATACGGAATCATCAACCACACATTCGACAGCTATCAGCCAGTTGCATCAGGACGCGTAGGCGGCCGTCGCCAAGGCGTGCTCGTTTCAATGGAGCGCGGCAAATCTTCAACATACGGCTTAATGGGCATCGAAGACCGCGGAACTTCATTTGTTGAAGTCGGCACTGAAATCTACGAAGGCATGATCGTCGGTGAACATAACCGCGACAACGATTTGACGGTCAATATCGTTAAGATCAAAGCGGCAACTAACATCCGTTCTGCCAACAAAGACCAGACGACTACGATGAAAAAAGCGCGTCTTATGAGCCTTGAAGAAGCTCTGGAATACTTGAACGACGACGAGTACTGCGAAATCACTCCTCAGTCGATCCGCTTGCGCAAGAAGATTCTTGATAAGAACGAGCGCGAACGCATGGCGAAGAAAAAGAAAGTAGCCATCGAAGAATAAACAACTGGAAGGATGTATAATCAGTGGACGAGCAAGCTTTTGTCTATGAAAATATGTATCCGGTAGCCCGTATTCTCTACCAAAATTTGCCGAACTTCGATGTGGCGGGATATGCCTTGTTTGCCGTCATCTTCCTGTTATCGGCACTGGTGTACAAACTGGGCTTTGCCAAGAAACTATCGATCGGAAAAAATGCTGTCATCATCTTGTTCCTGGCTGCGGGAGGATTAGGGCTGACGTTCTTAGCCTTTTTCCTGCCCGTTGTCGAGGGCTTGGTCATTGCCGCATTGATTCTCATCCTTTACAAAATCCGCCTATGGCGCGAAAAACGCGAAAACGCTGCTTCTCAATGAGAGGCAGCGTTTTTGCGTTCAAATGTTTTATAAAGGATCGGCAACAGCAGTGCATATGTCAGATGAGCCAAAATCCAGTAAAGGAACGCTCCCATATCGGTCGGTTCCGGGACATCGGCTTCCACCGCCAATATGGCGAGCGGGAAAAACAGGATGTAAGTCGGCAAAGTCAGCACCAAGCTGATGATCGTCAGCTGGCCGAATGTATAGTTGCGGCGTTTGGCGATATACACATAGACAATGCCGATCACCAGCGAGATGATTAAATGGAAAACGAATTCAGTCAGCTCCGACCAGTTCACTTGATTGACCAGCGGAATAAAGTCGACGTTCAATAACAATTCATAATTTCGGACGCCGGTCACTGCCTGCATCCACTTCAGCAACAATCCGAGAATGAGGCCGCTCCAGAAACCGATCCACAAGCCCTTCAATACTTTCATCAGAAATCATCCTCGATGCTGCGGGAACTGCGGAAGAAATGGAAACGCCCGGTTGCTAGACGCTCTTCTGTCCGTTTGGTGATCCGGTCGTGGCATTCTTCGCACATATGGGTGTGGATCGGCCGGTTGCGGAGGCGCTTGGCTTGCAAGGTATCGTCTTCCAGTTCTTCGATCTTATCGCAGATGACGCATTGAACACGCATAGTTATTCCTCCTATTCGACCCGGATGGCGGAGACATGGGTAATGGGCTGATCGGTATTTGAGCCATCCGGCAATAGGATATGGACCGGCCCGTCTTCACGGAGAGGCTTCCCATCCTGGCTGAATTTAAAAATCAATTGCTTGGCCTCTTCGATCGGGAAGGCGTGTTCGCCCGAAGCGGTTTCGAAAACAACTTGCGAGGCGCCGTTAGCTGGCTCTGCGTTTTCGAGGAATGGCTGGAACCGCATGCCGAATGTGCCTGTCAGCATGTCTTGTTTTTCCTGGCGCTTGTACTTTTTCTCTGAATTCAAGGTCGGCGGAACGGTAGCGCCTTCCATGATTTCACGCGACCAATGTTCGCCCATGCCGCGTTTGTATTCTTCCAGATCATCTTTATCGACGTGCTCTTCTGTAAAGAAAGTCCGAAGATCCACTTTGCGGTCATCGAAAATCCACACGGTCGGATCCAAGGTCAGTTTGTATTGGACTTCCCCTTTGAACGGTATGATGAATTCCATAAATAAAACCCTCCATTATAGTAGCTCTCCTCTTCAGTATAACTGTTCGGCCCCGATTCCCAAAGGGTTTAATCCCTTTTATGAGAGACTTGCAATTTGACAGCGTAAAAGATACACTTTAAACAGGCTAATGGAGCAGAAATACAAGTGATGGGGGAGTCCTCATGGAACATACAGAAGAACAGACTTATCAGGAAAAAGCGCTGGAACTCCTTAAAGCTGATGCAGAGAAAATTGAGCAATTGATCAAGGTGCAGATGGATCATCTTACATTGCCTTCCTGCCCTTTATATGAAGAAGTTCTTGATACGCAAATGTTTGGCTTATCACGGGAAATCGACTTCGCCGTCAAACTCGGCTTGATTGAACGTGAGACCGGTAAAAATTTAATGGATACGCTGGAGAAGAAACTGTCCATCCTCCACGATGCGTATACAAATAAATGACCCAAAACTCAAACGATTCCAGTTTGAGTTTTTTTACTAATGAATCCAATTGAATGAGGTATAAAACAATGAAATCCTACATCAAGAAATACGGCAAGTACATAGACTATCCGCTTCTCTTTACATACCTGACCCTGACTATTTTCGGGCTGATCATGATTTACTCCTCGAGCATGGCCTGGTCCGTAAACTATTATAATGACTCACCGGACCGCTTCTACATACAGCAATTGATCAACTTGGCCATCGCCTATCCTGCATTCCTGCTCGCCGCCGTCTTCCCCTATAAGCATTTCAAGAAAAAATGGATGATGGCGACCGTTCTCGCGGTCATCTTTACGGGGCTCATCCTGGTTCATTTTATCGGCTTTGCGGCAGGCGGTGCGAAAAGTTGGATCAGCCTCGGCTTTGCCAATATCCAGCCATCGGAAGTCGCCAAAGTCGGGTTGATTTTTTATTTAGCGGGCGTATTCTCCAATAAATACCGCAACGGGTCCATCAACAAACTGAACGAATCGATCATCCCGCCGGTCATCATTTTGACCGCTGTCTTGCTGCTGGTTTTCCTTGAGCCTGACTTGGGCTCCATGGTGATCATCGGCGCGGTCGGCCTGTCTGTGATGGCGGCATCAGGTGTCCGCCTGAAACCGTTCGTGAAATTGGCGGGCATCGTCATTACAGCTGCGGCCGTCTTTATCGTGCCGGCGATGATTTTTGCCAAAGACCTGATTTTTACAGAAAAACGGGTAGGCCGCATCGACGCCTTCTTTAACCCGTTTTCCGATGAGCTCGGATTCGGCTTCCAGATCGTCAATGGGTATTTGGCAATCGGCTCAGGAGGGCTTAGCGGCCTTGGGCTCGGCCAATCCATCCAGAAGCTCGGCTATTTGCCGGAACCCCATACCGATTTCATCATGTCGGTCATCGCGGAAGAGCTTGGCGTTTTGGGTGTCCTCGTCGTCATCGGCGGCCTCGGCTTCGTCGTCCTGCGCGGGTTGTGGATTGCCATGACGACCAGCGACCCACTTGCACGCATGCTCGCAGCCGGTGTCGCAAGCATGATCGGCATCCAGTCGTTCGTCAACCTTGGCGGGCTATCGGGCATCATTCCGCTGACAGGGGTGACACTTCCGTTTATAAGCTATGGCGGAACCTCGGTAATTTTGTTATCGTTAGCTATGGGAGTATTAATGAATGTTTCCATGTTCAATAAATACGAAAAAACGAAAAAGTAAAGGGTGTGCGTCGGAGTGAAAGAGATTAACAAGATCTTAGTAGCCAACCGCGGAGAAATTGCAATTCGGATCTTCCGCGCCTGTACAGAACTGAATCTTCGGACAGTTGCGATTTATTCGCAGGAAGACAGCGGTTCGTTTCATCGTTACAAAGCTGACGAATCGTATTTAGTCGGCAAAGGAAAAAAGCCGATCGATGCTTATTTGGACATTGAAGATATCATTCGCATCGCTAAAGACTCAGGAGTGGACGCTATTCACCCAGGGTACGGATTCTTATCCGAAAACGTGCATTTTGCGCGCCGCTGTGAAGAGGAAGGTATTGTATTCATCGGGCCGACCTCGCGCCATCTCGATATGTTCGGGGACAAAGTCAAAGCCCGTGACCAAGCGATCGCTGCAGGCATTCCTGTCATTCCGGGCACGGACGGCCCTGTCGAATCGCTGGCTGAAGTGGAAGCGTTTGCTGGACAAGCCGGGTTCCCGTTGATGATCAAAGCATCACTAGGCGGCGGCGGCCGCGGCATGCGCATCGTCAAAGACGAAAGTGAATTGGCATCGTCTTACGAGCGTGCGAAATCCGAAGCGAAGGCTGCTTTCGGTTCCGACGAGATGTACGTGGAAAAATTCGTAGACAAACCGAAACATATCGAAGTGCAGATCCTCGGCGATGCAGAAGGCAATATCATCCATTTATACGAGCGTGATTGCTCGATTCAGCGTCGCCATCAAAAAGTGGTAGAAATTGCGCCTTCAAACTCAATCAGCAATAGCTTGCGCAATGAAATTTGCGATGCGGCTGTCAAACTGATGAAAAACATTGATTACATAAATGCGGGAACCGTCGAGTTTTTGGTAGCGGGCGATGAGTTTTATTTCATCGAAGTCAATCCCCGTATCCAAGTAGAGCACACGATTACGGAAATGGTTACAGGAATCGACATCGTCCATGCCCAAATCAATATCGCTCGCGGGCATGCGCTTCACAGTGAAGTGATCGGCATCCCGAAACAAGAAGATATCCCGTTGTTCGGTTTTGCCATCCAATCCCGTGTGACGACGGAAGATCCATTGAATGACTTCATGCCGGATGCGGGGCGTTTGATGGTGTACCGCTCAGGCGGCGGATTTGGCGTGCGCCTGGATGCCGGAAATGGCTTCCAAGGAGCGGTCATTTCCCCTTATTACGATTCATTGCTCGTTAAGGTGTCTACATGGGCGACAACGTTCAAAGAAGCCGCAGCGAAAATGGACCGCAACTTGCAGGAATTCCGCATCCGCGGAATCAAGACGAATATCCCGTTCCTTGAAAATGTGGTAAAACATCAAAATTTCATCAGCGGAGATTTCGATACCAGCTTTATCGACAGCACACCGGAGCTGTTTAAATTCCCGGTACGCCAAGACCGCGGAACGAAATTGCTCAGCTATATCGGCAATGTGACGGTAAACGGCTTCCCTGGCATCGAGAAGAAACAGAAACCGATCCATGCCGCACCGCGCAAACCGGAAATCGACATTATTACGGAAGTTCCAGCCGGCACCAAGCAAATCCTCGATGAGCGCGGACCGGAAGGATTGTCGAAATGGATACTTGAACAAGACGATGTTCTCCTGACGGATACGACTTTGCGCGATGCCCATCAATCGCTTCTTGCCACGCGCATGCGTTCACACGATATGTTTGCAGTCGCGAAAGAAACAGCCCGGCTCCAAAGCGATTTGTTCTCAATGGAGATGTGGGGCGGAGCGACATTCGATGTCTCATACCGCTTCTTGAAGGAAGACCCGTGGCAGCGCCTCATCAAGTTGCGCGAAGACATTCCGAACGTCTTGTTCCAGATGTTGTTCCGCGGAGCGAATGCGGTCGGCTATAAAAACTATCCGGATAACGTCATCCGCGAGTTTGCAAAAACATCCGCTGAAGCTGGAATCGACGTATTCCGTATTTTCGACAGCCTCAACTGGATTAAAGGGATGGAAGTTGCCATCGACGAAGTCCGTAATTCCGGAAAAGTCGCAGAAGCGGCGATTTGCTATACCGGCGACATCCTTGACCCGAGCCGCGACAAATACACGGTTCAGTATTATAAAGATATGGCGAAGGAACTGGAAGCAGCAGGCGCCCATATCCTGGCGATCAAGGATATGGCCGGGCTTTTGAAGCCGGAAGCTGCGTACCGACTCGTTTCTGAATTGAAGGATACGGTGTCCTTGCCGATTCATTTGCACACGCATGATACGAGCGGAAACGGCATTTACCTTTATTCCAAAGCGATTGAAGCAGGCGTCGATATTGTAGATACCGCCCTTGGCACCATGGCGGGGCTTACGTCTCAGCCTAGCGCCAACTCGCTGTATTATGCGATGAGCGGCGGCAAGCGGAAAATCAGAGCGGATATCGAGTCTCTTGAGACCATGTCCCATTATTGGGAAGATGTCCGCAAGTATTACAGTGATTTCGAGAGCGGAATGAATAGCCCGCACTCGGAAATCTATGTCCACGAAATGCCGGGCGGGCAGTATAGCAACTTGCAGCAGCAAGCGAAAGCGGTCGGCCTCGGTATGCGCTGGGAAGAAGTGAAGGAAATGTATTCCCGCGTCAACATGCTGTTCGGAGATGTCGTGAAAGTCACGCCGTCATCGAAAGTGGTTGGGGACATGGCTTTGTTCATGGTCCAGAACGAACTGGATGAACAAACCGTGCTGACACGCGGCGAGAATATCGATTTCCCTGAGTCGGTCATCGAGTTCTTCGAAGGCTATATCGGCCAGCCGCACGGCGGCTTCCCGAAACAATTGCAAAAAGTGATCTTGAAAGAACGCGAGCCGATTACGGTGCGCCCGGGCGAACTGCTCGAACCGGCAGACTTTGACGCCATCCGCGAGAAACTGTTCGAGCGGCTGCAGCGCCCGGTCACGAGTCATGAAGTGCTGGCCTATGCACTTTATCCAAAGGTTTTCGAAGAGTACAGCGTGACGAACCAAACGTTCGGGGATGTATCGGTCCTTGATACCCTGACCTTCCTTTACGGCATGCGCCTAAGCGAAGAAATCGAAGTCGAGATCGAAAAAGGAAAGACCCTGATGATCAAGCTCGTGTCCATCGGCGAACCGCAAAAAGACGGCACGCGCATCATCTATTTCGAATTGAACGGACAACCACGTGAAATCAGCATCCAGGATATGACCGTGGAAACCGATTCAGCCGCCAAACCGAAAGCCGACCCGACCAAAGAAAACCATATTGCAGCGACAATGCCTGGCACTGTCCTGAAAGTAGTCGGTGAAAAAGGGTTGAAAGTAAAACGGGGCGACCATCTGCTGGTGACGGAAGCAATGAAGATGGAAACGACCGTCCAAGCGCCGTTTGACGGAACGATCCAGGAAATTTACGTGACAGCTGGCGATGGCATTTCAACAGGTGATTTGCTCATTGAAATGGAATCGAAATAACATGAAAAAATCCGGTGCGAATTTCGCACCGGATTTTTTATTTGGATTTGATGAACTTGCTTCTGGAGACGAGAAGGACCATGTAACACAATAATCCGAAAAGCATCGAGATGAGCAAGGAGTGGAGCAATGCGACAGCCAGATTCAACTTCGTCAAGACGACGAGCATGCCGCTCGTTGCTTGGAGAAGCACGATGATGAAGGCGATCAACCAGCCCCAGTAGATGACCCGCTGGTCGCGGTAATGGCGATACGCATGGAGTGCAATCACGCCGAGCCAGATGACGATCAGCGCAGCGGCAAAACGGTGGCCCATCTGGACCCATTCATACATATTGTTTGGCAGCGCGAATTGGTCGTTGCGGCATAAAGGCCAATCGGAACAAATCAGGCTCGATTCCGTATGGCGGACGAGTGCTCCTGTGTAGACGACGACATAAGAATACAAGGCAACGCCGAGCGTATGGAACTTCAATGTGCGTCCGATCTGCACGCGGTCCGCATCGAACTTGCGATCGACTTCGAAGATGAGCAAGGTCAAAAGAAGCACCGCAGCGAACGACAGAAGGGAGATCCCGAAGTGGAGCGCGAGGATGAAATCGCCTTGGCCCCATAGCACTTGCGCCGCGCCGATCAAAGCTTGCAGCACGAGGAAGAAGACAGCCATGAAAGCGAGGAACTTCGTTTCGCGCACATGGCCGAACTTGCGCCACGCCCATACAGCCAAAATCACAATCAAAATCCCGACTACGCCTGTTACAAGGCGATGGGAGAACTCGATCAGCACTTCAGGGGTGATTTCCCGCGGAATCAAATTGCCGTTGCAGTCTGGCCAGTTTCGGCCGCAGCCCATGCCGCTGTCGGTTTTGGTCACTAAAGCCCCGCCGAGGAGGATGAGCAGCATGCCGATTGATGCTAGAACCCCGAATATTTTTATATAGATGTTGCTTTTCAAATTGCCACCTACTTTTTTTAGAAAAACTTTTAGCGTTAACGATAACCTGCATACTCGATGATAGCGAAACTATGTTTAAAATACAACGAGAAATCAGCGTTCGCCTAAACTTTCAAGAATTGGACATAATACTAGCGACCTTCACAAACTGTTCAAAAACAAGGTTTTTTCTATCTTAAAATAACGAGGAGGCTACTGTATGATTAGAGATGAATATTTGTAAGACCAATTGCGTGAAATCATCATTTATATCAGGAAATTTCAGTAATATGTAGAAAAGAAGCTGGAATTTAGATATAGTTATGGTTAGCGGAATATGCTTACAACTTTGAAAGGAGGGAGTTATATGTCAAACGGCCGGTCTATGTCTGCAGAACCGACCGATGCTGTAGAATCGAGCACGTTCACTAAAGATTTTCTGGCACTTATTAAGATTGGAATTGTCAATTCCAATTTAATTACCGTCTTTACGGGACTGTGGCTCGCTTTCCAGTTTTCGGATAAGAATTTCCTTGACCATATGGATATTCTTGTCTACACCATCGTCGGTTCGGCATTGATCATTGCGGGGTCTGCGGCGATGAATAATTATATCGACACAGATATTGACCCATTGATGGCTAGCAAGAGAGCCCGTCCGACAGTTACGGGCAGGTTCAAGCCATCCGCTGTCTTGGCACTCGCCATTTCTTTCATTGTTATAGGCGAACTCTTTTTGTTTTCCGCTTCTGTTTCAGCAGGTCTGTTTGGAATCGCCGGCATCCTGGCTTATGTTGTCCTCTACTCGATGTGGTCAAAGAGACGGCATGTCGGCAATACGATCGTCGGCAGCATTTCCGGCGCAATTCCGCCGCTTATCGGCTGGGCTGCGGTGGAGCCGACGCTCGGTACGGGCGCTTGGGCGCTGTTTCTGATCATGTTCATTTGGCAGCCGCCGCATTTTTATGCGCTAGCCATGAAACGGACGGAAGAGTATCGGGCCGCAAATATTCCGATGCTTCCGGTGGTCAAAGGATTCCACCGGACAAAAAAATCGATGCTTGCATGGGTTTTACTGCTTTTCCCATTGCCGTTCTTGCTTATGGAACTTGGGATAGGCTTCATCATCTTGGCTACAGCGTTGAATATCGGATGGCTTGTTCTTGCGATCCGTGGCTTCAAAGCGGCTGATGATTTGAAATGGGCGAAGAAAATGTTCATCTATTCATTGAACTATATGACGATTCTGTTTGTCTCGATGATCATTTTCGCTGTATTCGCCTAAATTCTTTTTTTACTTAACTGTAAAACACTTTATTCAGAGAGGGGTATGAAAAGCTATGATGAAAGGACCTAAGAAATGGCGCCTCTTCGCCTTGATGACCGCATTGCTTGTTTTTCTTTCAGGCTGCGGACGTGAAGAGATCTCGACGCTGATACCGGCTGGTAAGGTTGCGCAAGATCAGTTCAACTTGCTGATTTTGTCATCCATTGTCATGTTATTCGTTATCGTCGTCGTTACTATCATCTATGTATTGGCAATTGTAAAATTCCGCCGTTCAAAAGTAGGGGAGGACATGATCCCTGAACAAGTCGAAGGAAGCGCACGTCTTGAGTTTATCTGGACAGCAATTCCAATCGTCCTGCTTTTGATCCTCGCTGTTCCGACGGTCTACTCAACATTCGACCTGGCTGATGTCACGGCGATGGACGCACAGGACGAAGATGGCGTGGCTGAGAATTTGACGGTTAATGTTACCGGTAAACTTTACTGGTGGGAATTCGAGTATCCTGAACAGGAAATCATCACTGCACAGGAACTGGTCGTCCCGACTGGCGAACGCGTCTACTTCAACTTGATTGCCGCAGACGTTAAGCACTCGTTCTGGATCCCTTCTGTTGGCGGCAAGCTCGACGTCAACCCTGAAAACGTCAACACGTTCTACCTGGAATTCGACAAAGAATCTTCAGAACTTGAAGAAGGCGTTTACTTCGGTAAATGTGCCGAGCTTTGCGGGCCATCCCACGCTTTGATGGATTTCAAGGTCAAAACGCTTAACCGCGAAGACTTTGATGCATGGGTAGCTGCAATGCAGGAAGAACAAGCTGCACCTACAGAAACTGTTGCTCAAGAAGGACAGGAGATCTTCGAGCAGAGCTGTATCGCCTGCCACGCAACTAACGCGACAGGAGCGGCTCCTGGAGTCGGGCCGAACCTTGCAACATTCGGTGACCGCAATACAATCGCCGGCTTTATGGAACACGATGAAGAAACATTGAAAAACTGGATTGCTGATCCTCAGCAATACAAGCCAGGCAACTTGATGCCTAACCCTGAATCTTTGAATAACGGAGAACCATTCTCTGATCAAGAGCTCGATGCACTTGCTGCATACTTGATGGGCTTGAAAGTTGAAGAGTAAAAGTTAAAAAAGGAGGTAAACTATTGTGAGTTCTAACTCTCAGAAAAAGGGTTTCGGCGCTACAATATGGGACTACTTAACAACAGTAGACCATAAGAAAATCGCGATCCTCTACTTGATCTCCGGCGGATTCTTCTTCCTAGTCGGCGGCGTAGAAGCGATGATGATCCGGATTCAGCTTATGAAAGCCGGAAACGATTTCCTCAGCGCCGGAACATACAACGAAGTTTTAACAATGCACGGAACGACCATGATCTTCCTTGCAGCCATGCCAATCCTTTTGGCATTCATGAACGCCGTCTCACCTTTGCAAATCGGTGCGCGTGACGTAGCGTTTCCTTTCCTGAACTCACTTGGGTTCTGGCTGTTCTTCTTCGGGGGCGTATTCCTGAACCTTTCATGGTTCCTAGGGGGAGCACCGGATGCAGGATGGACAAACTATGCTTCTTTGGCACTTGCCTCTGAAGGCCACGGAATCGATTTCTACTCGCTTGGTTTGACGATATCCGGTTTCGGTACCTTGATTGCGGGGATTAACTTCCTTGTTACAATCATCAACATGCGTGCTCCGGGTATGACGTATATGAGAATGCCGCTTTTCACTTGGACGACTTTCGTAGCGTCCGCGTTGATTCTCTTGGCGTTCCCTCCACTGACTGTCGGTATCTTCTTCATGGTATTTGACCGTTTGTTCGGGGCTAACTTCTTCGATGTAACGATGGGCGGTAACACGATCATCTGGGAGCATTTCTTCTGGATCTTCGGTCACCCCGAAGTTTATATCTTGATCTTGCCAGCGTTTGGTATTTTCTCTGAAATCTTTGCGATTTTCTCCCGCAAACGCCTTTTCGGTTACACGGCATTGGTATTTGCGACAATCCTGATCGGTTTCTACGGATTCATGGTTTGGGCTCACCACATGTTTACAGTTGGTCTTGGACCGACAGCTAACGCGGTTTTCGCCCTTGCAACGATGATCATCGCAGTTCCGACAGGGATCAAAATCTTTAACTGGCTATTGACGATCTGGGGAGGAAGCATTTCCTTCACAGTGCCGATGATCTACGCAGTTGCGTTCATTCCGTCATTCGTTGCCGGTGGGGTAACAGGTGTCATGCAGGCGATTGCGCCGCTTGATTACCAGCTCCACGATTCTTACTTTATCGTCGCCCACTTCCACTACGTAATCGTTGGTGGTGTTGTATTGGCTATTTTGGCAGGTACGCATTTGTACTGGCCGAAAATGTTCGGTACGATGTTGAGCGAAAAACTTGGGAAATGGACATTCTGGTTCTTCTTTATCGGATTCCATTTGACATTCTTTATCCAGCATTTCCTCGGCCTCATGGGTATGCCTCGCCGTGTTTATACGTTCGGAGCAGACCAAGGTTGGGATCTATTTAACGCAATCAGCTCGGCTGGTGCCTTGCTCATGGCAATCGGCATAATCATCCTTCTCATCAACGTTGTCATGACGGTTGCGAAGAATGAGCGCGTCGGTAATGACCCATGGGGAGACGGACGTACGCTTGAATGGGCGATCCCGTCACCACCGCCGTTTTATAACTTTGCACAAACACCGCTTGTCCGTGGACTTGACCCGTACTGGATCGAGAAAATGGAAGGCAATAAAGAAGGCATGGTCTATGCTGAGCCACTCGGCGATATCCACATGCCGAACGGTTCATTCATTCCTTTCGTCATCTCACTTGGCATGTTCATCGCGGCGTTTGGCGCGATGTACCACGTGGATGGGCAAGCTTGGGCGCTTCCGGTATTGATCGGCGGCCTTGCGATAACATTCGGCTCCATGCTTGTGCGTTCTTTGAAAGATGACCTTGGTTTCCATGTAACGAAAGAAGAATTGATTGAGGATAACGAACGCATTCAAAGAGAAGCAAGAGCGCTGGAAGGAGGCAAAAAAGGTGGACTTAAATAAGCGATATACCCCACAAACCTGGCCCGATCATCCTGAAACGGCGACGCTCGAAGGGAAGAACAAGTTCGTTGGGTTCTGGCTGCTGTTGGCAGCTGAGACCGTCACCTTCGCCTCTCTCTTCGCAACTTATCTTGCGTTGAAAGACAAAGGCCCAAGCGGAATGGAATTTTCCGCTGCCGGCTTGTTCGAACTGCCACTTGTTTTTGCCATGACGATGATTCTTTTGACATCTTCGTTGACGAGTGTTTACGCGATCTATCATATGAAGAATCATAATTTCAAAGCGATGCAAGCATGGCTAGGAATTACCGTCCTTTTAGGTCTCGCATTCCTAGGTTTGGAGATTTATGAATTTAACCATTATGTACATCTGGGCTTCGGCTACACCAATAGTGCTTTCAGTTCGGCTTTCTATACGCTAGTTGGAACACACGGCGCCCACGTAGTCTTCGGGCTTAGCTGGTTCATCGCCTTGATGCTCCGCAACGCTAAACGCGGATTGAACATGTACAATGCACCGAAGTTCTATCTTGCCGCTCTTTACTGGCATTTCATTGACGTAGTATGGGTGTTTATCTTCACTGTAGTCTACTTGATGGGAGTGATCGGTTAATATGGCACACGATACTCATGACATTCACAGATCCAGAGCTGAATTCGAATTCGTAAAGAAAAAGCGCGCTGCTGAAATGCGTAGCCAGTTGACGTCATTCGCTATGATGATTTTCCTGACATTGATCGCATTCACTTTAGTGGCAGCTGATTTCTCGAATTACTTGATCGTGCCGATTATCTTGCTATTGGCTGCAATCCAAGTTGTACTTCAGCTGTATCATTTCATGCACATGAGCAATAAAGGCCACGGCATGATGGCATTCTTCATGTTCAGCGGAATGTTCGTAGCCTTTACGATCGTTCTTGCAATGGTTGCCATCGTTTGGTGGTAAAATGAAAAAACTCCGGACTTTAACAGTCCGGAGTTTTTTTGTGCCTAAACGGTGTGTATCGGCAAATGTCATGATTCGTTCATTGATATGGCTAGGCAACCCCTATATAATGAGGTTACTTAAGGAAAAAGGAGGTACGGTCTAATGCCGATCAGCATTTTTGGCTTCGAGGCATTATGGAGCCCCTGGTATTTCGGATTTCTCGTACTGATTACGCTTTTATATTTTCTAGTCACCACCAAGTGGAGAAATAAATTCACCGATAGTGAACCGCTTCAACCCAAGCAGGCCTTGCTCTTTGTGTCAGGAATGGCTTTGATTTACATCTTGAAAGGCTCACCGGTCGATTTGCTTGGACACATTACCTTGACGATGCATATGGTTCAGATGGGCTTGCTTCTGCTATTGGCTGCCCCGCTCATCATCATGGGGATCCCATCCTATATTTGGCGGGCGTTCATTGCTTTGCCGGTCATTAACCCTTTGTTCATGTTTTTCACTAAACCATTGATTGCCTTGCTGTTGTTCAGCTTGTTCTTCTCGGTTTACCATTTGCCGCTTGTCTTCGACTTCGTCAAGCAGGACATGCTCATCCACAGCATCGTCAGCACTTTGTTATTCGTATCGGCACTTCTTTACTGGTGGCCGGTGGTCAACAATCTTGAAGGCATGCATAAATTTCACGGCCTGAAAAAGTTGGGCTATTTATTCGGCTTGAGCGTTTTAATGACACCAGCTTGTGCATTGATCATCTTCAGCACGTCACCATTTTATGCCACCTATTCAGACGGGGAAGCTTGGATGCAGGCGATGGCCTTATGCGTACCTGCAGGAACATTGGCACAGCTCAACCTGTCCGGGCCGGAACTTTTCACGAACATGTCGTTGATCGAAGACCAGCGCACAGGTGGCATCACGATGAAGATTATCCAGGAATTGGTCTTCACCGTATTCATTTGGCTGGTCTTCCATGAGTGGCTCAAAAATGAAACAGCCAATGCCGATGAAATTACGGCCAAAGTTTTGCAGGACCGCAAAGATATGGCGTATTACAGACATAATGGGCAATGACCCAAAAGGAGTTTAATTAAATGAATTTGCCGCTATTGCCAACCATCAGTACATTCTTTATCGTCTTGAGCGCCGTATTGGTGGCGATCGGATGGAACTTGATCCTCAAACGCCGCATTGAAGCACATAAAAAAGTGATGCTCGGCGCCGGGGCTGCTGCGCTTACGTTTTTCATCATCTATGTCTCGCGCACTTTATTTGTCGGAAATACCGCATTCGGCGGGCCGGACGAGTTGAAGATCTATTACACCGTCTTTCTGATTTTCCATATCACGCTCGCAACGATCGGGGCTGTGATGGGGCTGGTGACTATTTACTGGGGCTTGAAAAATCGCCTCGACAAACACCGCAAGATCGGGCCATTCACGAGCGTGGTCTGGTTCTTCACCGCCATTACAGGAGTAACCGTTTATTTATTGCTTTATGTATTCTACGAAGGCGGGCACACGACTTCCGTTTTCAAAGCGATTCTGGGCGGATAAAAAAAGCACTGAGCATAACTTGCTCAGTGTTTTTTCAGAGTGTTGAAGAAATCTGTAATTCGCTATAAATGAAAAAGGAGACCGCTTATTCCACATTCAAAAATCAATGTTCTATGCAAGTATTTGGAGAAGCGTTCGCTCGTAACCCCTTCTGCTCAATAATGCTACGCATTACTTTCGCAAAGATAATGTCTCCCGTAGGTCGACCTTATCTTTCCTGTGGATCAGCGAGACGACCGAGACCCCGCAAGCAATGAATGAGCGAAGCTATGCTGAGCACATTCATTTGCGACGCATCTGCTTGCAAATCTTTTTTGCGATGCACGAACATCGTGAGGGTTGAGCAGATGTGGGAGCACAAGGGTTTTCGATAGCGGCTGAGGAGGCTTGGGCGCGAGCCCACGGAGTCGTGCGATAAGCTTCGGAAAATACGGTGTCTAACCTTTCTCGAAAAACCGTAAAAGCACTGAGCATAAGTTGCTCAGTGCTTTTTTGTGCATTTTAAACTTTAAACTCCATTTTGATGATTCCGGCTTCGCGTGCCGAAGTAAAGAGAATAACCAATAGCGGCCCGATGAAGAATCCAAGAAAGCCGATCAGTTGAAGCCCGATGAACATGGCGATCAATGTGGCGAGGGGGGATAGCCCGATTTGGGTTCCCATCACTTTCGGCTCAACCGTTCTCCGGATGACCAATAACACCAAGGCCAAAATTGCAAGCTGCGTTCCTTGGACGATATCGCCGACGATGAACATGTAAATGAACCATGGAGTCAATACGATGATCGAACCGAGGATCGGGATGAAATCGACAACCCAAATGACCAGCGACATGACCAAGGCGTATTCAGGAGCGATAAATAATAGAGCGATCAATGAAACCGCAAAGATGATCAAGCTGACAAGGAATTGGGCTTTCAGGAAGCCGAAAACGACATTGTTCAGCCTGGCGCTCATAAAGCGCACTTTCTCAGCTGTCGACTCCTTCAAGCGGTTGAACATCATGCCTTTCAACTCCATCAAATCGAGCATGAATAAGAACAATGCGATGAGGAAGACGATGAAGCTGACCAAAAATGAAGGGATGCCCGTCAATAAATTGGTGACCGTATCATAATTGACGAATGTTAGGATCCAATCGCGGATGCCTTCCGCAAAAGCGATCATTTCCGTTTCGAATGAATTGACAACTTCGACAGGCATTTCGGCGGTGGAACGCAGGAAAAAGGCTTCTACTTCGCCCCACATATGGGAGAGGGAATTTGTATACTCTGGAACCATTTTTGAGAATTGTATAATTTGTCCAACCAACTGGGTGATGATCCAGTAAACCAAGCCGGATGCGATGACGAGGAATAGGATAAACACTGTGATGACTGCGCCTTTACGTTTCCATTTGAACCTTCTCTGCACGAATTTGACGAAGGGTTCGAGGAAGATGGCGGTGAGCAGGGCGATGATCAACGGAACAGCGATCGGCAATATGTATATAGAGATTAAAACCACAATAGCGATGACCAGCAATATGGTTGCCAGTTTTTTATTAAACCACTTGCCCACAATAAACCTCCTTCAATTGACTAGATGAAATTCCGCGGCAAAGCATTTGTTTAAAAAAACCGCAGTTCGTATTGAACTGCGGAAATTTTACGCTTTGATTTCGAACTCGGTAATTTCTTTTTTGATGGAAGCCAAAATTTCAGCGCCAGTTTTCAATAGGTGATCCGGGAAATGTTCGTCTTCGCCATATTCGATGCCGTGCGGGTAGTAGTGCTTGCCCATGACCGGCTTCAAGACGCGTACGGTCGCATCGTTAGCATCAACATCTCCGTCGATGGCATAAGCGAAAACGCGCAAATAATAAGTGCCTTCACGGACGATGAATTTGCGGTCGTAAGTGACACGCTCATAATCCCACTGGCCTTCTTTCGTCAAGCCATGCTTGTTCATGATGTCTTCAAGCAATGTAATATCCACTTCGATGTTCTCTAATCCTGTATTTTCAAAATACATGGGATCTCCTCCTCTATAACAAAAAAAGACTGAATGCTCCTTTAATAATAGATCATATTTTGGGTACATGCAATGGCTAGATTGTGTCAGAATGCAGGCGGCTGTTATAATGGGGAAAATGGGTGTCAGGAGCTGATTCAGTGAAGGACTTGTTACGCATCATGATTTTCTTGGCGATTGTCCTGATTGGACTGTTTTACTTGGACCCGTCAATCAGTGAAAATGAATTGCTTGAAGCGCCGCGTCCGGCCGATCCCTTGCCGGCCGATAACTTGACGGAATCGGTACTCGATGTCGAAAGGCCGTCGAGTGGGCTTTCCATACACGTCGGAGAACCGTCGGAAGATTGGTTGTCAGAGCATGGCCAGCCCGACCGTATCGAGCCATCCGCTTTTGGCTATGAGTGGTGGGTATATGATGCCGCATATTCCAATTTCGTCATGGTCGGCGTAAAGGAAGGGCGCGTTGTCCAAGTGTATGCAGCTGGCGAATCAACAGATATCGAACCATATGAAATCGGCCAGACGATAGAAGAGCTTTACAGGTTTACGATCGTCCAGAACGAAGTGACCGTCAAATACGGCACCAATACTTATACCTTCAATTTAAGTGAGCAGGACATGGACAAGCGGATTTTGGTCAGCTTTGAAGATCTCTATGCACAATTGTATATCGATGCCGAAGACCAGCAATTAGAAGCGGTCAGGTTCATGGATGCAGAAACGCTGATCCGACACCAACCTTACGATATGATGTATTCTGGAGATTTATTGGTAACCCCAAGGCCATCCTCGACTTTGCAGCGCTCCATTGATGATGCGAACGCTAAGCAATTGGTCGATTTGACCAATGTGTACCGGCTTCGCCATCAGCGCTCCTTAGTCAAAGAAAATGTGGGCATCAGTCTACTGGCCGAGCAGACGAGCGAGGAAATGGCGCGCATGGAGTTCACTTCCGCGGAGATGGAAGTGGGAGACTTGGAAGCCCGCCTGCAAGGAGCGGACATCCCATTTGACCTGGCAGCGATCAATACAGCTTCACGCTATTACGATGCGCCTGAGACACTCCATGGCTGGTTCAACTCTCCGAGCCATAGGGGAACCTTATTGAGTACACAATACAACCAGGTCGGCGTCGGCGTGTTCGGCAACTATTACAGCCAGATTCTGTTGAAGCAGGATCCGGGCGTCTATGAAAGCCAATAAGGCCAAGAGCCGGCAAGTGGGCAAACGTAAACGTTCATTTTCAGTTGCTTTCAGGAGTAATCGGTGTATGAATCTGGAAAACAATCTGATATGATGTAAGCGTAGAGGAGGAATGCAAAGTGATCATGACCTACGAATGGGTCGGTATAACTGACTCTGCGGACGAGCTGAGTGAAATGATACTGCAATCAGAGCAGGCTGCGAAATACCGCGATGCCTATGACTCTGTCTATAGCGATAAACTATTGGCGAGAGAGATCCACGATTTCGCCAGGCTGAAAGAGCTGTACGAAGAAGTGCAGCGCTTCGGTAAATACCACCCGGATTACAAACGGGTGATGAAGCAAATCCGCGTGGACAAACGGCGGCTGGACCTCAATGAAAAGGTGGCTGAGCTGCGGCTTGCGGAAAATGAGCTGCAAGACTTGATGGACCAAGTCAGCTTCATCCTTGGCCGCTCGGTGTCAGAAGCGGTCAAGATTCCTTCGAGCAATCCGTTCTTTTCATCGGATTCCTCGTGCGGAAGCGGCTGCGGCACAGGCGGCGGCTGTTCCTGTTCCGCATAATAAAAAAAGTGCAACCTCAACGGGTTGCACTTTTTTTATTGGCGTTTTTCTTCCAGTGCCGAAATCAATTCGATGGCGATATCAGGCCGGTCGGTGATGATGCCTTGAGCTCCGGCGTTGATCAATTTCTCCATCGCTTCCTTGTCGTCGATGACCCAGTAATGAACCGGGACATTCAACCGGTCGAGGAAGGCAATGAACCGTGCCGAGTCAAGGCGGAATACTGAATGCTTCACCGGAATCTGCACAACATCCGCACGCGGCACATACAGATGGCCGAACTGGCTATTGAAGGAAGTGAACGCTTTGCGCACTTCGTTTTCGCCAGCGCCGAGAGCGACGCGGTTTTGTGCATATAAATTGAAGCGGTCGATTTGTTCGTCGTAGAAGCTGGTGACGACGACACGGTCTTCCGCACCGAGTGATTCGATCAAGCGCCACAGTTTCGATGGCACCAGGCTGCCTTCATATGTGTCGGGTGCGTCTTTGATGTCGATATTGATGTACATCTGCGGGAATTTTTCCAACAGTTCACGGAGCAGGACGGCTTTCTCGCCTTGGCCGCGATAGGAATTTTCACCTTTGTCATCCACGAAATGGTAGCCAAAATCAAGCGCACGCAATTCTTCGATTGTCATTTCAGCTACACGGCCAGCTGAGCCGGACGTGCGGTCGACAAACTCATCATGGAAGACCAGGATTTCCTCGTCGTTGGTCATGCGGATATCGATTTCAAACCCGTGGACCCCGAGTTCTGCCGCGCGGTCAAATGCCGCCATCGTATGTTCCGGTGCGAGTGAACTGCCGCCGCGGTGGGCCAGGACGATTGGATGCCCATAATCGAGCACGGCTTTTTGCGGCCGCTTTTGTGGTTCCGTAAATGCTTTAGAGCCGGCCCATGCAGCGGCACCGACTGCGGCAGCGGCCAGGCCGATTTTCGTTTTCTTACCCATATATGTATAACCCCCTGTTTTGGTAGTATCCACATTATAGCGGAACGCTCTACTTGCTGTCAGTTTATTCGGTTGCGGCTTTTTTTAGACCTATGGTATTCTAGAGTTTAGAAAAGAGGGATAGATATGCATGATCGCCAAGGTCTGATTGTCTATGTGCATCAGCTGAAACAAGCAAAATCATTGCGGAAGTATGGGCATGTCCATTTTATTTCCCGCAAATTGAAATATGTTGTCGTCTACATGGACCAGGACAAAATCGAAGCCACAAAAGAAAAATTATCCAAACTGCCGTATGTTAAGAAAGTGTTGGAGTCCCAGCGTCCTTTCCTTAAGACGGAATATGAAAATGCCAAGCCGGACAAAGCGAAAGAATACGATTATAAAATCGGCTTGTGATCATTGCATCGGCGGAATATAATGGTTGAGCCTGAGAATGGCGATGAGATGGCCGAAATACAGTTGGGTGTCTGCGTATTGCGAAGAATGCTTGACGTCCATGCGAATCGGCTCATGCCCCATCTTCTTGACGGCATCCTCGAACACAGCCAGGCGCTTAGACCCGTCCGGTATGCCTTCACGGCATAGATAGATCGGCATGAAATTGCCTTCTTGGGCCGGCTGGAATGCTGCGGCGATCGATACGACGGGCTGGCCGTCTTTCGTTTTTGAAACGAAAACGAATCCGTGCATGAACCGCTCTTTGTTGCTTTCCATCAATTGGCGAAGTTCATATATATCGCCGTACCCTTCTCCAAGTTCGATAAAACGTTGTATCATCTAAAACACGTCCTTTCCAGAATCCATTCTACCATTGTGGGCGGCAATTGCAGTACTAAAATGATAAAGTAAGAGGCGATAGTATGCGTGTAGTAGCAGGACAGGCGAAAGGCCTGCCTTTGAAAGCGGTTCCGGGAAATTCGACGAGGCCGACGACTGATAAAGTGAAAGAATCCATCTTCAATATGATCGGCCCATTTTTTGATGGCGGAACGGCAGTGGACCTGTTTGCCGGCAGCGGCGGGCTTGGGATTGAAGCCTTAAGCCGTGGCGTTGACCATGCGATCTTTACCGATAAAGACAAAAAAGCCGTAGAGACCATCCAGGCCAATTTGGGAAAAACCAAATTGACAGAATCGGCGGAAGTGTACCGCGCTGATGCTGAACGCGGATTGAAAGCCATGAAGAAAAATGGCGTGAAGGCACGCTTATTGTTTCTCGATCCGCCTTATCATATGGAAAAAGCATATGGACTGATGGGAAAAGCGGCTGAACTGGGCCTGCTTGAAGACGAGGCGATCATTGTATGCGAGCATGAACGGGATATTGATTTGCCGGACGAAACAGCTGGGTGCATCCGGTTTAAAAAGGAGCTATATGGAAATACCGTTATTTCAATTTACCGCTACCAGGGGGAAGAGGGAGAACGCATTGACTAAAATTGCAGTAGTACCGGGGAGTTTCGATCCGATTACGATGGGCCATTTGGATATCGTCAAACGGGCATCATCGATTTTCGACGAAGTGAAAGTGGTGGTCATGAACAATTCATCCAAAAATCCATTGTTCGATGTAGATGAACGGATGGCCTTGATTGCCGAAGTGACGAAAGCCATTCCAAACGTGACAGTGGATTCTTTTGCCGGCTTGTTGATCGACTATGCGGTGGAGGCAGAAGCGAATGCGATCATCCGCGGCTTGAGGGCGGTTTCGGATTTTGAATACGAGATGCAGATTACGTCCATGAACCGTTTTTTGAATGAGAACATCGAGACTTTGTTCATGGTGTCAAACAACCAATATTCCTTCCTCAGTTCGAGCATCGTCAAAGAAGTGGCGAAATATCAAGGCAAGATTTCCGGGCTGGTCCCGGAAGCGGTGGAAAAAGCATTAATAGAAAAGTTCAAATAAGTCACGTGACACGTGGCTTTTTGTTGTGGTTCGAACAAAAAGGAGAGAATATGCGATGAAAAATAAAAAACTTTGGTTTTTTGTGCTGGTGATGGCGCTCGTCGTGTTTGTCAGCTCCTACCGTCTGGATGCATATATATCACGCCCAGGCGATGCATACGAGCTAACGCCGCTTGTGGAAGTGGAGGGGCGTGATGAAGACGATGTAGGCACACTCAGCTTGATGACCGTGACGATGTTCAATGCAACGCCTGCCTTGTACATCATGGCGCAATTCCAGGAAGGCTATAAAGTGCTCGACCCCGAACAAGTAAGAAGCCCCCATGAAAGCGATGAGGAGTACAATGTCAGGCAATTGAAGCTGATGTCCGATTCCCAGGTCAATGCGCTGCAAGTGGCTTTTGAAGAGGCGGGCAAGCCGTATGAAGTATCGAGCAACGGCGTCTTCATCCTGAATGTGCTGGAAGACGGGGCGGCTGCGGGTTTATTGTCGCCTGGTGACCGCTTGATGGAAATCGATGGTCGAGCTTATGATTCGATGGAAGAATTCCTTGATTACTTGAGCAATAAGAAAGTCGGGGATGAAGTGGAACTGGCAATCGAGCGCGATGAACGTACAATCAACCAAACGGTCACGCTGGCCCCGCTGCCGACAGAACCTGAGCGCGCGGGCATCGGCATTTCCTTTGTAGAGGACAAGGAAATCGAAACGACTCCGGATGTTTCGATCGATTCCGATACTATCGGCGGGCCGTCTGCCGGATTGATGTTCACTTTGGAAATCTTGAATCAATTGCTCGATGAAGACATTACCCGCGGGTATGACATCGCGGGCACGGGGACGATGGAAAGCGACGGAACGGTCGGGCGCATCGGCGGAATCGACCAAAAGGTCATTGCGGCAGACCGTGCCGGCATCGATATTTTCTTCGCACCGGATGATGAGGCCGGTTCGAAGTTGCCGAGCAATTTTGACCAAGCCGTGGAAACGGCAGAGAAAATCGGCACCGAGATGGACATCGTCCCGGTCGCTGACATCAATGATGCACTTGATTACTTATCGGTACTGCCGCCCAGGTAAATGGGTGGTGTCGTGTATTCTTTTTTTAATGAGTCTGCACCAATCGCTTGAAGGTAAAGTGCTGACGCACGAATATCGAGCTGTCCCATATTTCCTGTCAGATCCGCAGCGCGGCTGATGATAGGGAGCGGGATGGCTTTTTTCTGTTCGTTCAGATAACGCCTGCCTTCGTGTGTCATGCCGAGCAAGCGGATGTATTCGGGGTGTTTGGCAGCTTGTGCTTCCACCTGTGTGTATCTCGTGAAGATGTGGGTCAGCATGCGCTGTATACGAGTCCGTGTGAAGCGTTTACTCTTCACTCGGCTGATGAATGCGTCAAAGGTTTCCGAGCGCTTCGCCGACTCGTGAATCAAGTTCTCGATGCCTTCCGTCACTTCGGCAAACCGTGCCAGTGCTTTTGGCCCTTCGCGCAAAATCGTGAAGCGCAGCATGGGATAGAATCGTTGCCAATCGACGAAGCCTTGTTGTTCCGCGTGGACGCGTTCAAGCAAATGGAGGCTGCTCGACGGTAAATAAGGGGCCAATTCTCCAAGCTCCTCGCCTTCGAAAAAGGCATTGCGGATGCCGGTTGCACTGGCGATCGCGACGCCGGGCTCTAGCGGATCGTGGTAGCCTGCACCGATGCGCTGTATTGTCAATGGTGCCATCGCGCTGTTGATCGCGCGGGCTGCTTCTATATAATGATAGCCGAGAATATTGTTCGGTTTGGTCAAGTCGGCGTAACGGCCGCTGCCTTTCGTTAAAGACAGGTACGCATCATTCAGTGCTTTCGGGTAGCTGATGCCGGTTTGCACCTTGTCGTGGATGACATGTTCGTATTGCTCCCTTTCTGTATCCAATAACTCCAGGCTGGCCAGGAACGGTTCGATCTCGCCTTGTTCGCTGCCGAAGCAAAAACAGGCGCATCCTGCTGCATCGAGTAATTCGATGGCACCTCGCGCGAATTCCGAAGCCTGCGCGGTCGCAAAAGCGTAGGGTAATTCAATGACCACATCGATCCCAGCCGAGAGTGCCATTTCCGTGCGCGTCCATTTATCAGCAAACGCCGGCTCGCCGCGCTGGAGGAATTGGCCGCTCATGACGGCGACCACTACATCAGCCCCTGACAGCTCTTTTGCTTTCGCCGCATGATGCAAGTGGCCATTATGGAAAGGGTTATATTCAACAATGATTCCTGTCGCTTTCATTACAGCACCTTCTTTTGGTATGATTGGTTGTATATAAGTTAAACAAAAATTTTATAATCCGTAAAAGTTAGAAATGAAACCGTTCGAGACGGACGCTTTCCACTCTTTCATTTGAGATATTTAGCAGATATGGAGCAAAATAGCGCAGACTCCTTGGGGAGCAGAAACGGAGGCGGTTTTTCAACTCCGTTTCGACGAAGTGCTGAAATCCATTCGGGCGGCTAGCCCGAATTAGTTCAGCGCAAGCCCCCAGGAAAGCTAGCTGTTTTGCGGAATATCGTTTTATATTAAATTATTAAAGCATTTGTTCAACTTATATAGTATAACGATGAGCGAATTATGGTGACAAGATTTTTTCTTGACATCGTTTGTTCTACATTATATAATCAACTTTGTTGTCTTGAGGTGATTACTTATGAAAATAGCGATTCAACAGCTACAAAAGTATCGTAACGACGGGATGCCAATTGACCAGTATGTTCAATTGGATGAGGCGAAAAAGCGCAATAGCGATATTCGCGCCGTATCTCCTATACACGTCACAGGACACTGTACGATTGGTTCGCAACAAATGACGTGCATGCTTCATCTTGAAGGGACGCTTACGCTGCCCTGTGCACGAACTTGGGAAGATGTCGAATATCCGGTCAGCATCGACACCGTGGAAATCTTCGATTGGTCTGAAAAAGGCCGTGAAGAAGGCGAGGACGAATATGTCCACGCGGTAACGACTGAAGTCATTGATCTTCAGCCGATTTTGGAAGAGCTGATCGCCCTTGAAGTCCCAATACAGGTCTTCAAGGAAGACTCAGAACAAACCGTCATCAAAGGCGGCAACGACTGGTCTTATTTGTCAGATGAAGAAGTTCTGGCCAAGAAGGAAGAAGCGCAATCAAAACCGGATCCAAGACTGGCTGATTTAGCCAAGTATTTCGATCAGACAGATGAATAGAATCATTGTAAGGAGGTGTCACCAATGGCTGTACCGTTCAGAAGAACATCCAAAACCGCTAAAAGAAAACGCCGTACGCATTTCAAGCTATCCGTACCTGGTATGGTAGCGTGCCCAAGCTGTGGCGAAAGTAAATTGGCTCACCATGTCTGCAAAGCATGTGGATCATACAAAGGCAAAGAAGTAGTAGCTAGCAAATAAAACAGTATTTGCTTAGAAAAAGGTTATCTGGAGGCCATGGCTCCGGATAACCTTTTTCATTTGCCGAAAAACAGGTAAACTAGAGCCAGAGGTGAGTCAAAACATGGCATACATAATCGAAACAAAAAATCAGGTAATGACGTTTACGATCGACCGGCCCCATATTCGCAACGCTATCAACAGTGAGGTGATGGAAGGGTTTGAAGAACTCGCAACGCGCGCAAGAACAGAAGACATCCGCTATGTCATCATCACGGCAACAGGCGAGCAGGCCTTTTGTTCAGGCGGCGATTTGTCGGTATTTCATGAACTGAAAACAGAACAGCAGGCGTGGCCGATGCTCAGCCGTATGGGCGAAGCCCTGTACCGCATCAAGACGATTCCGGTTCCGGTCATTGCGCTTATTAATGGCACCGCGGTCGGCGGCGGCTGTGAGATTGCGACGGCGTGTGATTACCGGCTGGTGAAGGGCCATGCCAAATGCGGCTTTATCCAAGGGGCACTGGCTATCACGAGCGGCTGGGGCGGCGGCACTTATCTATTTGAAACTTTGAAGCACGATGCGGCACTTAAAATGCTCAGTGATGCGCGCGCCTACACAGCGGCTGAATTGCTTGAGAACGGATGGGCCAGTGCCATCATCGAAGAGGACGGGGATATTGAACGATTTTTGGCGTCGATGAACCGTGTCCTGCCGGCCGTGCACCGCGCGTATAAAGAAATCGCGCTACGCAAATGGGAGGAAACGAATTTGAAACCGCGGGTCGATCAGGAAATCCGCGAGTGCGCCAGATTGTGGGCAGAAGAAGCTCATCATCACGCTGTGGAGGGGTTCTTGAACAAAAATAAAAAATAAGGCTCCTGCGGGGGCTTTTATTTATGGATAAACGACGGCTCCGTTATGTGATAGAACAAAGCAGACGGAACATTATGGAAAATATTTTTTTCAATAGTTGAAATCGCTTACAAAATTCGTATATGCTAGAGAAGGGAGAAAACTTAGGGGGTATTTCATACATGAAAAAAATCCTGATTGCCAACCGGGGCGAAATTGCACGGCGCATCATCCGCACATGCGACCGCCTCGGCATCGAAACCATCGCAATCCACTCTGAGGCGGACGGGGAACTGCCTTATGTGAGAGAAGCGACAGAAGCGGCAGCGATCGGCCCGAACCCGGTCGCGCAATCTTATTTACAAGCAGATAAAATCATTGAAGAAGCTGTAAAGCGTAACGCTGAAGCGATCCATCCAGGCTATGGCCTGCTATCGGAAAACGCGGATTTCGCGCGCAAGGTCAGACAAGCCGGGCTGATCTTCATCGGCCCGGAACCCGAAGTCATCGAAACGATGGGGGATAAGCTCGGCTCGCGGCGTTCGATGAAACAGGCCGGTGTGCCCGTCGTTCCTGGGACAGCCGAAGGGGTATCTAATATTGATGCAGCTGTCTTGGAAGCAAAAGCAATTGGTTATCCGTTAATGCTCAAAGCGAGTGCGGGAGGCGGCGGCATCGGCATGGTGTTGTGTGAAAATGAGCAAGCGCTCACTCAACAGTTTGATTCGGTCAAAAACCGCGCCAAAGCCTACTTTGGGAACGACATCGTCTACTTGGAGAAATTCATTGCCAATGCACGCCATATCGAAGTGCAGATTTTCGGTGATGCGTCAGGCCATATCGTCCACTTGTATGAACGCAATTGCTCTGTGCAGCGCCGCAATCAAAAAGTTATCGAAGAATCGCCGTCTCCGGACTTGCCGGAATCAGCAAGAACCAAGCTGTGTGAAGCAGCCGTTCAAGCTGCGCGCGCGGTCGGTTACACAAATGCGGGAACGGTCGAGTTCATCGTCGATGAAAATAACGACTTCTATTTCCTGGAAATGAATACCCGCCTGCAAGTGGAACATCCGATTACGGAAGAAGTAACAGGTGTCGACCTTGTCGAATGGCAAATAAATGTGGCCAGGGGCGAAACCTTGCCCGGGCAGGACACGATCCATACAAACGGCCATTCAATTGAGTACCGCATCTATGCGGAAGACCCGAAAACGTTCTTCCCGTCGCCAGGAACATTATCCATCTTGAAATGGGGTGCTGGCGCACGCATTGAAACGGGATACGAAGAAGGCAATAAAGTGACGCCGTTCTATGATCCGATGATCGCCAAGGTGGTTTTGACCGGAACTTCGCGGGAAGAAGTCTTGGAGAAATCCAGAAAGTTCTTTGACGAAACGGCGATTGAAGGGGTAAAGACCAATTTGCCGTTATTTGATCAATTCATCGAATCCAAATCATTTAGAGAAGGAAATTATGCGACGGCCGTATTGGCTCAGTGGCTTACACAACAAAAGGAGGAAAAAACAGTATGAAACAACTAACAGCATCTATGGCGGGGACGGTCTTGAATATTTCAGTCAACGAAGGGGATTCCGTATCAGCGGGGCAGACCGTCATGACTCTTGAATCGATGAAAATGGAAATACCGGTAGAAGCGGAATTCGGCGGGAAAGTCGAAAAAGTCGATGTGGAAGTTGGCAGCTTTGTCAACGAAGGGGACACACTGGTGACGCTCGGCGAATAAGGCATTTGAATCCAAAGGGGTGGAAGAAATGACGAAAACGACTGAAACAACAGGATATAATGCACGGCTCGAAGAAAAACTTTCGAAGATTTTTGCAGGGGGCCACGAGAAATACCATGAGAAGTTGAAAGAAAGCAATAAACTGTTCGTCAGGGACCGCTTGAACTTGCTGTTCGATGACGGCGATTATATTGAAGATGGCCGCTTCGCGAATGTGGAAGCGGGAGATCTTCCGGCTGATGGCGTCGTGACGGCGATCGGCAAAGTAAACGGCGAAACCGTTTGCGTCATGGCGAACGATTCGACCGTTAAAGCCGGATCATGGGGTTCACGGACAGTGGAAAAGATCATCCGCATCCAGGAAACAGCTGAAAAGATGCAAGTGCCGATGCTTTACTTGGTCGACTCAGCAGGCGCACGCATCACCGACCAATTGGAGATGTTCCCGAACCGCCGCGGCGCAGGGCGCATTTTCCACAACCAAGTGCGCATGTCCGGCATGGTGCCGCAAGTATGCTTGTTGTTCGGCCCATCTGCGGCAGGCGGAGCGTACATCCCGGCATTTTGCGATATCGTCATCATGGTCGAAGGCAACGCTTCCATGTATTTGGGATCGCCGCGCATGGCGGAAAAAGTCATCGGTGAAAAAGTGTCACTCGAGGAAATGGGCGGCGCCCGCATGCACTGTACCGTCAGCGGCGTCGGCGATGTTTTGGTCTCCACTGAAGAAGAGGCAATTTCGGAAGCGCGCCGCTATATGGCCTTCTTCCCGGCAAACTTTGCCGGCAAGCCTGCAGTGCTCGAAGCGAAAGCGAAGAAAGCGGGACGCAGCCTCGAAGAAATCATTCCGGAAAACCAGAATGCCCCGTTTGATATGTATGAATTGATCGACCAATTGATCGATGAAGACAGCTTCTTCGACATCAAAAAACTGTTCGCGCCGGAATTGATCACCGGCCTCGCACGCATCGATGGGCAAGTGGTCGGCATCATCGCCAACCAGCCGAAAGTGAAAGGCGGCGTGCTGTTCGGGGATTCTGCGGACAAAGGCGCCAAGTTCATCAACTTATGCGATGCGTTCTCGATTCCGCTCTTATTCCTCGCGGATGTGCCTGGATTTATGATCGGCACGAAAGTGGAACGCGCAGGAATCATCCGCCACGGGGCCAAATTCATCTCTGCGATGAGTTCGGCTACTGTGCCGAAGATTTCGGTCGTCGTGCGTAAAGCATATGGCGCCGGGTTGTATGCAATGGCAGGGCCAGCGTTCGAACCGGATGTATGCATTGCGCTCCCGACGGCCCAAATAGCCGTCATGGGCCCTGAAGCGGCGGTCAATGCGGTCTATTCCAACAAGATCGAAGCGATTGAAGACCTGAAAGAACGCCTGGCCTATGTGCAGCAGAAGCACCAGGAATACAAAGAAGAAATTAATATTTACCGTTTGGCATCAGAACTCATCGTCGATGAAATCGTCGCGCCGTATGCACTTCGCGACGAATTGTCCAAGCGCTTGTCGATTTATGCGACGAAAGATTTGCCTTTGCCATATCGAAAACATCCGATCATTCCTGTATAATGAGTAATAGACGTGGAGTCTGCCTAATAAGGCAGGCTTCTTTTTTAGCAGACGCTCGGCACGACAGGGCGTCTCCTACCTACGATTGCTCTGAAAAAAGGAGGGGTTTCCATGAAATTCGCAATTATCGGCGGAAACGCCCAGGCATTGCTGCTGGCGCATCTATTGAAAAAACAAGGCGATGTTCAGCTGATCACAACGAATGAAGAACAAGCCGCTGAGCTAAACACGCATGGCCTCATATGCGGGACAGAACAACAGCGAATCGCCGTTTATACCGATCTTGAACAGGTGGACCCGGATGCATACATATTTATTACGGTTCATTCAGATGAACTGCCGCCAATATTAAGGCTGTTAAAAATCCGCCGGCCGGGCAATCCGCTCGTGTTTGTGCAGCAAGGAATGCTCTATATCGAAAAAGCCCGTTTATTGGCACATCGCCAAATCGCAGCCGGCACTTTGGATTGCGACGCGGTCAAAGTCAATGCGCATGAAATTAGCTACACGAAAACGCCGCAGCTCAGCCTGGGCTTGTTGAAAGGCGAGCCTGCGCAATTTGAGGCGCTCGCGAAAATGGCCCATATGACGGTGCAATGGACAGAGGACATCGAGAAGCGGCTGTTTGAACAGCTGTTGCGGGACAGCCTCATCAATCCATTGACGGCGTTGATGAAGATCGAAAAGGGGCGTTTGATTACCGATCCGAATGCTTATGAATTATTTCGCAACCTGTACAATGAGATGTATTTGGCGTTTCCGGAAATCGAAAGCTTGCAGCCGATCGAACGCGTTGCTGCCTATTGCGCGTCACGGCCGGAAGAAATATCGTCTATGCTAGCAGACCGCATGGCCAATGACCCGATGGATGTGGACGGGCTGATGCTGTATATACTGCAAATTTCGAAATTGGATCTGCCTTTGTTTAAAGCGTTCTACCATTTATTGAAGACTGTTGAGGAAAACTGATGGAATGGATATCTACTGCAGGGAACGTGTTGCTCTACGTCCCATTTATCTTGTTTTTATTTGTCTACGTGTTGACCTATAAATCCAAAAAACGCAAAGCACTCGGCATCGCTGCCGATGTCACCGCTTTTCTATTATTCTTTTCCGTGCCGGCATCAATCGAATTGCTGTACGGCGTGGAAGTTCAGCCATTCATTTTCATGGCGGCGTTATTGCTTGCCATTTTTCTGCTGATCCGTGAATGGAAAACCCAGAAAGAACTGGAAGTCATCAAATTCCTGCGCAAAGTCTGGCGGATTTGTTTCTTGGCGTTATCCGCCATTTATGCCGCCACTTGGCTTGCCGGGCTTATCTTTTTAGCGGTCCAGTCATTCCGCTAAGCGGATTTTTTCTCAAGCAATCCTCCTTTTGTTATAGTAGTCTTTGAATGTAAAGCGAAAAGGGGATTCAAATTCATGAAATTAGAGGAGAAATACATACCGCCATCCTCCAAATTGATGGCTGATTATACGAACGAAGAACAAAATATACTGCAATATTTTTCCTATCACCCTTCTTTGGATCAAGCCCGCAAAAGGCTTGAAACCCTTGAAAGCCATCCGGTCGACCGGGAAAAACTGGTGTCCATTATCGCAAGTTATATGGAGAATTTCGGGATCTCTGAAGCGGCGAGGCAAAATC
This sequence comes from Planococcus sp. SSTMD024, assembly GCF_041320495.1. Lineage (NCBI taxonomy): Bacteria > Bacillati > Bacillota > Bacilli > Caryophanales > Caryophanaceae > Planococcus > Planococcus sp. SSTMD024. The sequence goes on from NZ_JBGGNS010000023.1 coordinate 202,873, forward strand.
TTGAGCGTTTCGAAAAAGGTGCATCGGTCGTCGTGACTGGCCAGCAGGCCGGGTTATTGACAGGCCCTTTGTATACGGTGCACAAAGCGATCTCTGCGATTTTATTGGCGAAAGAAGCTTCTGATAAGCTGGATACACCGGTTGTGCCGGTGTTTTGGATCGCCGGGGAAGACCATGATTTGGCCGAGATTTGCCATATTTACCGCGAAACGAACGGCCGTGTCGAAAAGCTGAATTATCCCCACGCCAAACTGGGGAAATGCGCTGCTTCACACGCCCCGTTGAAAGCGGATGAAATCGAGACGTTTTTGGAAGAATATTTCCGCAGTTTGCCTGAAACCGCCCATACGAAGGAGATCCATTCCTTAGTGTTTAGCCATCTGGAGAAAGCTGAGACATTTACTGCGTTTTTCACAAGCTTGCTCAACCATTTCTTCAATCAAGAAGGCTTGCTTTATATCGACGCGGCGTATGAGCAATTGCGCGCCTATGAATCAAGCTTTTTCACCCGGCTTATCGAAAACAGCGGAGCGATAGCAAAGACGGTCGTGGAAACTGAAACTGCGCTTCAAAAGGATGGCTACGCAGCAGGGATCGATGGCAAAGAGGAAGCGGCGCATCTCTTCATCACCATCGAAGGCGAACGCCTATTGCTTGAGCGGGATGGAAGCCGTTTTGCCGTCAAGAATACGGCGCTAAGCTTTACAAAACCGGAACTCTTGGAGATTGCCAAGAATGAGCCGGAACGTCTCAGCAATAATGTTGTAACCCGGCCGTTGATGCAGGATCTTGTCTTTCCGGTGCTCGCTTTTGTCGGGGGGCCAGGAGAAATCGCGTATTGGGCGGCGTTGAAAGGCGCATTCGATCTGATGGGAATGGAAATGCCGATTGTCATGCCGCGGCTCAGCGTCAGCTTGGTCGACCGGCGGACTGCGGCGCTTTTGGAGAAACAGCACTTGAGTTTTGAAGAGGTCGTCGTTGAGCGGAAAATTCCCCAATTGCGCAATGAACTTTTCGATCACATAAGAGACCAAGAGACGGAAGCGAAAATCGATGAAGTCAAGCAAGCGTTGACTGAAGAGTACGAAGAACTGATCAGCCGTGTTACAACGGTCAGCGCCGGACTTACGCCTTTGGCTGAGAAGAACTTGCGCATCCACTTGGCTCAGCTGGATTTCCTGAAACACAAGCTGCAAGACGAAGTGGCAATCCAGAACAGCACGCAGTTCAACCAGCTGACGGCGATCGAAAACGCCTTGTTGCCTGAATCAGGTTTGCAGGAGCGGATTTATAACCCGATCCCATATTTAAACCAGTATGGCAAAGCTTTAGTGGAAGACCTATTAGCGCTGCCGATGAAATATGATACTACCCACAAAATTGTCATTCTTTAACTTGGAAAAGCCTGCATACGCAGGCTTTTTTTATGTGAAGTAAACTCTTTGAGATGAAATGCTGTAACAATAGTGAAATATTTCAAAAACAAGTGGTGGCATGTGGGGGAATGTGGTACATTAATTATAATAAGTGGGGTGAAAGGCATGTTCATGGGCGAATTTCAACACAATGTTGATGCTAAGGGCAGATTAATCGTACCTGCAAAATACCGTGAATTGCTTGGTGAGCATTTTGTGATCACTCGGGGCCTGGATCAGTGCTTATTTGGTTATCCAATGAATGAATGGAATAAAATTGAAGAAAAACTAAAAGAAATGCCAGTTACGAAAAAAGATGCACGCGCATTCACCCGTTTTTTCTTCTCAGGGGCCCAGGAAGTGGAACTTGATAAGCAGGGGCGCGTCAATATACCTGCCAACCTTTTATCATATGCGAAAATCGAAAAGGAATGCGTCATCCTTGGCGTCTCCAATCGCTTTGAAATATGGGCAAAAGGCGCATGGGAAGCGTATTTCGAAGAATCCGAAGAATCCTTTAATGAAATTGCCGAAAACTTAACTGACTTTGATTTTTAAATAAATGAACGGGGGGACTGGGTTGTTCAATCACACTACAGTTTTGCTGCATGAAACTGTCGATGGGCTGAACATTCGTCCTGATGGCATATATGTAGATTGTACACTCGGCGGCGCGGGCCATAGCGAATATTTGGCCCAGCAGCTATCCGATCAGGGACATCTGTACTGCTTTGATCAGGATGCAACAGCAATCGAACATGCAAAAGAAAAACTGAAAGACCATTTACATAAGATCACTTTTATCCATGCAAATTTTAAGTATTTAAAGGAAGAATTGGAAAAGCACGGAGTCGTGAAAGTTGACGGCATCTTGTACGACCTGGGCGTTTCATCGCCCCAGCTCGATACACCGGAACGCGGATTCAGCTATCATCATGACGCCCCGCTCGATATGCGCATGGACCAAAGTGCGGAATTGAGCGCTTACCATGTCGTGAATGAATGGCGCTTTGAAGACCTCGTACGCATTTTCTACCGCTACGGGGAGGAAAAATTCTCCAAGCAGATTGCACGGAAAATTGAAGCTGCCCGTGAAAAGCAACCGATCGAAACGACAGCGCAGCTGGTCGAGTGCATCAAGGACGGCATTCCAGCACCCGCAAGGCGTAAAGGCGGCCATCCGGCAAAACGCGTATTCCAGGCGATCCGTATCGCAGTAAACGATGAGCTGGGCGCTGCTGAAACTTCCTTGCAAGATGCGATCGACCTGCTCGCAATTGGCGGAAGAATCAGCGTCATCACTTTTCATTCACTTGAAGACCGCTTGACGAAGGCTTTATTCAAGGAAGCTTCATCGCTTCCGGAACTGCCGCCGAATTTGCCGGTCATCCCGGACGGTCTTGAACCGAAATTGAAATTAATTACACGAAAACCTATATTGCCATCGGAAGAAGAATTGGCGCATAATAATCGGTCGCGTTCCGCCAAGTTGCGGATTGCGGAGAAAATCAAACTCTAAGGACGTGTTTAAATGGCGTTGAATGCGAGAACCCAAACCTACATCCAACAGCCGGCCGTTCCGCAAAGTCCGAATAGACAGCCGGCAAAAAAGAAAAAACGCATCACCAAAGGCGAGAAAATCCTTTATACAGCTTTCCTGGCGGTCTGCATCATGTGCGCATTGCTCGTCTTGCAAAATCAGTCGACAATCCAAGCCTCCACGCAGGAAATCCAGACAATTGAAAATTCAATCAATGAAACGACGAAACAAAATACCGATTTGTCCGTGCAAGTAAGTGAACTGTCTTCATATGAGCGCATTTGGTCGAAAGCAAAGGATTACGGCTTAAAATTAAATGAGCGAAATGTAAAGGTAGTGCCGGGACAATGAAGAAAAAATTTCGTTTTCAAGGAGGAGCCTTTCTGCTATTTTTATTATTTGCAGGGCTCTTTTTCCTTTTAATGGCCAGAATAATCACAATTCAAGCGACGGGCAAAGTGGAAGGGCAGGAATTGGCTGCCCGGGCGGCAGCAAAATACAGCCAGGAAGAAGTATTGACCGCAGAACGCGGGAAGATTTTGGACCGTAACGGGGAAGTCATTGCAGAAGATACATTGACGTATAAATTAGTGGCCGTGCTGGATGAATCGGTGACGGCAAATCCAAAAGAACCGAACCACGTTATCGATGCCGAAGAAACGGCAGCGTACCTCTCAGAGCAATTGGGGACGCCGAAAGAAGAGCTGGTAAGCATTTTGGAGAATGGCATGGAAAAAGACCGCTACCAGGTGGAATTCGGCGCAGCCGGACGTGAAATCAGCCATACCCAAATGCTTGAGATGAAAGAAAAAGACTTACCGGGCTTATTGTTCGTCAAGGACCTTAAACGCCTTTACCCGAACGGTGTGTTCGCATCCCATTTGATTGGCTTTGCCATGAAAGAAGAGTTCGAAGATGGCCAAGTGAAGACCAAAGGCAAGATGGGCTTGGAGTCGATCCATGATGAAATATTGACGGGCAAGAACGGGAAAATGGAGTTCGATACTGATAAATGGGGTTATTTATTGCCGAATAGCCAAGAAGCTGTCACTCCCGCTATCGATGGATCCAATCTCCAATTGACGCTGGACCGCACGCTTCAGAACTTTTTGGAAGATGCCATGTCGAGCGTCCAGGAAGAATACAATCCCGCACGCATGATCGCCGTGATCGCAGATCCGGATACAGGCGAAATTTTGGGCATGTCCCAGCGTCCGACATTCAACCCGAATACGCGTGAAGGCTTATCGGACAACTGGCTGAACGAAAGCATCGAGCTGACGATCGAGCCAGGCTCGCCGATGAAAGTCTTCACCTTGGCAGCGGCTGTCGAAGAAGGCAAATGGGACCCGAATGCCTATTACGATTCCGGAACCTATACATTGCTGGACCGTACGATCGGCGACCATAACAGCGGCCGTGGATGGGGCAGCATCACGTTTCTTGAAGGCTTCCAGCGTTCATCCAACGTATCGATGGGTTATTTGCTTGAGCGCCTCGGCGCGGATAATTTCATGACTTATATTGATGCATTCGGTTTTGGCGAAAAAACGGGAATTGACTTGCCGAATGAAGCGGCAGGAAAAATCCTCGATCAATACCCGATCAATAAATTGACCACTTCCTACGGGCAGGGCTCTACTGTCACACCGATCCAAATGATCCAGGCAGCTACAGCCATTGCAGGTGACGGCACGATGATGAAGCCGTATATCATCGATCAAATCAAAAATCCGGATACGGGCGACGTGACAGTGAAATCCGAACCTGAACAAGCAGGCACGCCGATTTCAGCAGAAACGGCGAAAAAAGTGCGTGACATCATGGCTTCCACTGTCACTTCGGAAGTCGGCTCTGCGCAAGGCTTCGCCTTGCAGGACTATTCTGTTGCCGGGAAGACCGGTACCGCACAAGTTCCCGGTCAAGACGGGCGATACATGACGGGTACGAATAATTATTTGTTCTCCTTCCTCGGAATGGCACCGGCAGAAGATCCGGAACTATTGATTTATATCGGTGTGCAGCAGCCTCAATTGCCTGCGGATGAATACGGCTCTGTGCCGGTTTCAAAAATCTTCACTTCTGTCATGGAAAACGGATTGAAGTATTTGAACATTGCACCTGAGAACTCTGTAGAAGCAAAAACGGTTGAAATCGGCGATTATAAAGGGCTTCCTATGGAAGAAGCAGTCACTCAGCTCAAGGCCAAGGGGTTGAACCCGGTCATTGCCGGCGATAATTCTCAAATAAGCGACCAATACCCAAAAGCCGGCGAGAAGCTGGTGGCCGGAGAAAACATCATCTTAAGAACTGGCGGCACAACGGCCATCCCTGATTTTACAGGGTGGTCGAAACGTGAGCTTTTGGCCTTCCAAGCACTCAGCGGATTGCCGCTTGAAATCGCAGGCCAGGGCTTTGCCATGACGCAAAATGTTGCGGAGGGCACAGTGCCAGAGAGCGGAGAATCTGTTATCATCGAATTGCAGCCACCGGAAGTGTTCTATCCAGAGCAATCGCTGAATGCCGAAGAGGCACAACAGCCGCCTGTTACGGAACCAGCAGGAATGGATGGCCAAGAAGCCACTGAACCCGCAACAGAACCAATAGCAGAAGAACCAACAGAAGAACAAACGGAACAACCGATAAATAACGAAAATGAATAAATGAACGAGTGTACTCGTCTTCAAAGGAGCTCTATTAATGGAAGCTGTAACTATATTTGGATTTGGGATGGCATTGGTCATGACAGTCGCATTGATGCCTGTATTCATCCCGCTATTGAAACGCATGAAATTCGGCCAAAGCATCCGTGAGGAAGGGCCGGAATCGCATTTGAAAAAAACAGGGACGCCGACGATGGGCGGATTGGTGTTTCTGATCTCAATCATCGCGACTGTATTGGTAGTCGCTGCATTTAATGAAGAATTGGATACGCAAGTGGTCATTTTGCTGATTGTCCTATTCGGTTATGGATTGATCGGATTTTTGGATGATTTCATCAAAGTGGTGCTGAAACGCAATTTGGGGCTGACATCGCTCCAGAAATTGCTGGCGCAAATCGTCATCGCCGTTTTGTCATTCTTTTTGCTTCGCGCAAATGGATTTGATACGGCGCTAGGCATTCCGTTTACGGATGCCTCCATCGAACTTGGCTGGGTATACGTCTTGTTCATTGTGTTCTGGCTGGTCGGCTTCTCAAACGCCGTCAATTTGACGGACGGGCTTGACGGGCTGGTCGCGGGAACAGCATCCATCGCTTTTGCTGCATTCGGCCTACTGGCGATCATCCAGCAGGAAACCGGAATCGCGTTGTTCACGTTTGCCGTAGCAGGCGGATTGATTGGATTCCTCGTTTTCAACAAATATCCGGCAAAAGTATTCATGGGCGATACAGGCTCTTTGGCTCTCGGCGGAGCGCTTGCCATGGTTTCAATCCTCTTAAAACAGGAATTGCTACTGCTGTTGATCGGTTTGGTGTTCGTCATTGAAACCGCTTCGGTCATCTTGCAGGTCGGAAGCTTTAAACTACGGAAAAAACGCATTTTCAAAATGAGCCCGATCCATCACCATTTTGAATTGAGTGGCTGGTCTGAATGGAAAGTCGTCACCGTCTTTTGGGGTGTCGGCTTCATCAGCGCCGCGATTGCCGTTTTATTGGAGGTCATGTAAATGAAGGATTTGCCGCAACTGCATCAAAAAAAAGTGCTTGTGCTCGGATTGGCGAAAAGCGGCTTCACGGCTGCGCGCCTTTTACATAAACTCGGCGCATTTGTAACGGTCAATGATTCCAAACCATTCGAAGAAAACCCAGAAGCCCAGGAGCTGTTGAATTTGGGGGTCACCGTCATTTGCGGGCGCCATCCTGAAGATCTATTGGACGAAGGTTTTGAACTGGTCATCAAGAATCCAGGAATTCCATACCGTAACCATCTCATCCAGAAAGCACTGGAAAAAGGCATTCCGGTGTGGACGGAAATCGAGCTGGCCTACCGCATCAGTGAAGCGCCGTTTATTGGCATCACAGGATCGAACGGCAAAACCACGACAACGACATTGTTGTTCCATATGCTAAATCAGGACGGCAAGTCGCCGCTCATTGCCGGAAACATCGGCACGGTGGCAAGCGGAGTAGCAGAAAAAGCGACAGCTGACCACGTCATTGTCACAGAGCTCTCGTCGTTCCAATTAAAAGGCACGGAATCCTTCCGCCCGCATATCTCGATCATCACCAATCTATACGAAGCACATCTCGATTATCACGGATCGCTCGAAGATTATATCGGGTCGAAAAAGAAAATTACCGAAAACCAGACGAGTGAAGATTATTTTATCTACAATGCCGACCAGCAGATTCTCGTGGATCATGCCAAAACGGTCAAAGCACAAGGGATTCCTTTTACGTTGAAAGGGCGGACCGAAGAAAGCATCAGCGCAGACAGCGAGTATATTTATTGGCAAGGCGAACCGTTGATCGAACGCAAACGAATCATGCTGGCCGGTGAGCATAACCTCGAGAATATTCTATCCGCCACTGCAGCAGCACTCCTTTCCGGAGGGACAAAAGAAACCATCATCCGCGTCTTGACTTCTTTCACTGGAGTCAAGCACCGTTCCCAGTTTGTGGGGGAATGGCAGGAGCGCCGCTTTTATAACGATTCAAAGGCGACGAATGCACTGGCCACCAAAAGTGCGCTGGAAGCATTCAGCGATAACATCATTTTGCTTGCAGGCGGATTGGAGCGCCAGCATTCCCTGGAAGAGTTGCGCCCATACATGGATCGCGTGAAAGTGCTCGTCACTTTCGGCGAGACGGCAGACCGTTTTGTTGAATTTGCAGAAAGCTGCCATGTCCCGACTGTCATCAAAGCCGGTTTAATGGACGATGCTGTCGAAAAAGCGGTCAGCAGTTCATCCCCGCAGGATACGATCCTATTGTCTCCTGCCTGTGCGAGCTGGGATCAATACGAAAGTTTTGAGGTCCGTGGCGATGCATTCATCGAAGCGGCCCGAAAATATACAGAAGCGAACGAATAAGGTGAAGGAGCGGCGGATATGGACAAAGTTATAGACATCGAAGAACGCATACCAACGCTCCGGGAGCGGCGCAGAAAAAGGTCGAACCGCAAGTTTGCGGCTTTGTTGACCCTTTTCGTTTCGTTGCTCTTCATTCTTTTGTACAGCCAGTCCACTTATAGTGAGATTCGCGACATCAAAGTAACAGGCGCTGAATTATTCGGTGGCGAGAGTTATAAGCAGGCCAGCACGTTGGAAGTTGGGGATTCGATGTGGTCATTTGACAGTGGTGAGATCGAACAAGAAATCGAATCGCTTGAATGGGTCGAATCGGCAACTGTCGAAAAGAAATGGCTGACTTCCGTTGAAATCGAAATCGAGGAATTTGTCGAGATGGGGTATTTGGATCAAGGCAATAGCTATCAGGTGGTCTTGTCGAATGGCGTCGTGCTCAACCAGCCGATCAGTGTCGTTGAAGGACCCATTTTTTCGAATTTCGAGGATGAAGCGAAACGGGAAGCATTGATTGAGCAATTAATTAAAACCGACCCGGAAGTGCAAAATCTCATCTCTCAAGTCATTTTGGATACGGAACAGGAACGTGCAGATTACATCACAATCTATATGAATGACGGAAATGAAATCAAGGCGATTTTATCGACTTTGGCAGAGAAGATAAATTATTATCCGTCAGTCACCGCCCAATTAGAAGACCGCAAAGGCATTATCGACATGGAAGTCGGCATCTATTTCCGTTCCTATAACGATGTGTTCGGATTGGCGGAAGCGGGTGAGGAACTTGGAAATGCCGAAGAAGAATGACCGCAAAAGCATCAGCAAGTCGATTATCTTCTCGCTCGTTTTCTTGGTTGTCGGATTCATCATGGCCTATTCCTATAGTTTATCGAACCAGCGGGAAGCGGAAAATGATTTTACTGGAGCTAACTTTTTTGAGCAAAAGGAACAATATCGGAAAGAATTGATCGAACAGCAAGAGCGCAACAAAGAATTGCGAGCAGAGCTTGACGACAAGCAAAAAGCCGTTCAGGAATTCGAACGGTCTGTGGTGGATGGCGAAGAAAACTATAAGGCATACGCCCGGGAAGCAGAAGAATTGAGACGCTTCCTCGGGCTTGTTCCGGTTAAGGGGCAAGGCTTGAAAGTGACTCTCGAAGACGGCGATTACACAGCTGACCATGTAAACCCGAACGATTATATTGTCCATGAAAGCCATGTGTTCCAAGTGATCAACGAACTCTATATTTCCGGAGCCGAGGCGATTGCCGTGAATGGGCAACGCATTCACGGCAATTCCCATATCGTCTGCACAGGCCCCGTCATTACAGTGGATGGCGTCAAGCATCCTGCGCCGTTTACGATCGAAGCAATTGGCAGCCCTGAAGTTTTGACTGCCTCCCTGCAGCTTTCTGGCGGCGTCCAGGACCAGCTCGTCAACGACAACATCATTGTGACGCTCGATTCAGGGAAAGCCATACGCATGCCGGCGCTTTTGTCGGAGTTGGATACAGGGGGATGGCGATGAAAAAACGCATTACTGGCCGTTTCACGGTCATTCTTTTTGTCATCGGTTTTATGACTGCGACACAATACAATACGGTGAACACGGATAATACCCGGGATTCCCGGGATACATGGGAAATCCGCCAGCAATTATCGCGGGAAAAGCAACTCCATTCCGAGTTGCTGTCGGAAATCAGCCTGCTTGACGAGACAATCGGCAAATATGGCGATCAAGCGACTCAAGATCCAGAGGCGGTTTTGAAAGAGACGGTCGAGGATTTACGGATCTCCGCTGGCCTTTCGCAAGTGACTGGTCCGGGAATTGAACTCGAGATCAGCCCATCGCTTGAAGCGACTGCGCTTGGAACCGAAATAACGGAAATTCCGCCGGATTTATTGATCCGCTTGGTAAATGAAATCAACCGCTTTGACGGCATCGAGTTAGCGATTGCGGGGGAGCGGGTTATCAACACGACGGCCATACGCGATATTAATGGCTATACCACGGTAAATACAGAGCCCATCTCGACGCCGCCGTTTACGATCGGCATTGCGGCAGCGAGCATGGAAGAAGCGCGAAAACTTTCTAGTTATTTGACAGCTTCCGCAATTCACGATGATTTTTACATAGACGATTTGACAATAACTATTTCTGAGCCGCAGGAAGAATTGGCGCTGCCATCCTTTGATGAAGAGATCAATATGGAGCATCTTGAAGCCGGGGAGGGGGAATAGAGATGTGGATATCGATTTTAGGATTGCTGCTAGGCATTTCGCTCGGCTTGCTGACGGATATCCAAATACCGCCTGAATACGCCAGTTATTTATCGATAGCGGTGCTGGCATCGCTCGATACGCTCTTTGGGGGCATACGGGCGCACTTGCAGCAGGTATATGATGATAAAGTTTTCGTTTCCGGTTTTTTCTTTAATATTGTGCTTGCAGCAGGCCTGGCTTTTCTCGGTGTTCATTTAGGTGTAGATTTGTATTTGGCCGCTATTTTCGCGTTCGGCGTGCGGCTATTCCAGAACATTGCAGTGATCCGCCGCATTTTGCTTTCGAAATGGGCTGAAAAAAAGAAGCTTGGTGAGGCAAATTGACGAATTGCAGGAAAATTTTCTAAGTTTCGCTATTTTACTTAGACAAGGTGTGTATTTTACAATAGAATGTAATGTAGAGAAGTTTTATAAGGAGGTGCCACGAGTTGAGTCAATCAGAATTATATGTAAGTTTGGATATCGGGTCTTCCTCCGTCAAAGTATTGATCGGGGAAATGACCAATAAATCGTTGCACGTCATCGGCGTTGGCAACGTCAAATCTAATGGAATCAAAAAAGGTGCGATTGTTGATATAGATGCAACTGTACAGTCCATTAAAAAAGCCGTCGATCAGGCAGAGCGCATGATCGGCAAAGAAATCCACGAAGTTGTGCTGGGCATTCCGGCTAACCAGGTGGCATTGCAGCCGGTTAAAGGAATCGTTGCAGTAAACAGCGAAAACCGTGAAATTACGGATGAGGACCTAGAACGCGTTTTGGAAGCGGCACAAGTGATGTCGATTCCGCCGGAACGTGAGCTGGTCAACATCATTCCCGAAGAATATGTCGTCGACCACTTGGGCGAGATCAAAGACCCTAGAGGCATGATCGGCATCCGCCTTGAAATGGATGGTACAATGGTGACGACTTCGAAAACAGTCTTGCACAATGTGCTTCGCTGTGTTGAACGCGCAGGCCTTGAAATCCGCGAGATTTATGTCCAGCCGCTAGTAGCCGGAAGCTATGCATTGACAGAAGACGAAAAAAACCACGGCACGGCCTGCATCGATATCGGCGGCGGATCGACTTCCATCGCAGTATTCCGGGACGGCCATCTTCGTGCAGCATCCGTCATTCCAGTCGGAGGCGACCATGTGACGAAAGATTTATCGATCGTCTTGAAAACCCCGACAGAGCAGGCAGAAAAAATCAAGCTCGAGCACGGCCACGCGTTCTTCGACGACGCTTCTGAAGAAGAGGTATTCGAAGTGCCGGTGATCGGTTCGGATTCAAGAGAACAATACAGCCAAAAATACATATCTGAAATAATCGGAGTTCGCATGGAAGAACTTTTCGAATTGATTTTGGATGAGTTATACCGCCTCGGCGTCGATGAGCTGCCTGGCGGCGTCGTATTGACGGGCGGAATGGCCAAAATGGACGGCCTGCCAGAACTGGCAAGAAGCATCCTCCAAACACGGGTGCGCCTGTTCACGCCTGAATTCATCGGAGTTCGCGAGCCGCAGTACACAACAGCGGTCGGCTTGATCCAATACGCATATGCAGAGGATTTATTCTATGGGAACGTCGGCCATAGTTCAGCGGCGGCTGCACATTCTCAGAAACCTGAGTATGTGGAGCAGCAGCCGAAAAAGCAAAAACAGCCGAAACAACCGAAACAGGAAAATGAAGGTGTCGTAAGCAAAGCCAAAAAAATGTTTGATCGTTTTTTTGAATAAAATCATCATTGTGTCCGGCTTATGTTCAAAAGCTGAGCAATCTTAGGAGGAAAAAAGAATGTTGGAATTTGATACAAATATCGATGCATTAGCCGTAATTAAAGTCATTGGTGTCGGTGGCGGCGGAAACAACGCAGTCAACCGGATGATCGAACATGGAGTTCAAGGCGTGGAATTCATCGCTGTCAACACTGACGCACAAGCCTTGAACCTTTCAAAAGCGGAAACACGCCTGCAAATTGGCGGGAAATTGACGCGCGGCCTTGGCGCCGGCGCTAACCCGGATGTCGGGAAAAAAGCGGCGGAAGAAAGCAAAGAACAGATCGAAGAAGCTTTGCGTGGAGCCGACATGGTCTTCGTAACTGCCGGTATGGGTGGAGGCACCGGTACGGGTGCTGCACCTGTCATCGCAGGCATCGCAAAAGAGCTTGGCGCACTAACAGTGGGTGTCGTCACTCGCCCGTTCACATTCGAAGGGCGCAAGCGTTCGACTCAAGCTATCGGCGGAATCGCGACGATGAAAGAATCGGTCGATACTTTGATTGTCATCCCGAACGACCGTCTTCTTGAAATCGTCGACAAGAACACGCCGATGCTTGAAGCGTTCCGTGAAGCGGATAATGTTCTTCGCCAAGGTGTACAAGGCATTTCCGATTTGATCGCAGTTCCTGGTCTTATCAACCTTGACTTTGCCGACGTGAAAACGATCATGTCGAACAAAGGCTCAGCACTTATGGGGATCGGTGTCTCTTCTGGAGAAAACCGTGCTGCCGAAGCGGCGAAAAAAGCTGTATCGAGCCCATTGCTTGAAGTATCTGTCGATGGGGCAAAAGGCGTCTTGATGAACATTACAGGCGGGTCGAACTTGAGCTTGTATGAAGTACAGGAAGCAGCCGATATCGTCGCTTCCGCTTCCGATGAAGAAGTGAACATGATCTTCGGTTCTGTTATCAACGACAACTTGAAAGATGAAATCGTCGTAACGGTCATCGCTACTGGTTTCAATGAAGAACAATTGAACCCTGCTGGACGCGCGCCGCGTGGGTCTGGATTGAACGCAAACCGCATCCAATCGATCCAACAGCAAAACCCGGCTCCTTCCATCCGTGAAGCACGCCGCGAAGAACAATCCCAGCGCCGCGAAGAGCAAACTCCTTACTATAACCAGGAGCCTCAGCGCCAGGACAAGCAAAGCGAAGATGCGCTCGATATCCCGACATTCCTGCGCAACAGACAAAAACGCCGTTAATATGACAACAGCTGCCGCTATGGCAGCTGTTTTTTTTGTTTTAAGATGGCAAGGCAATTTTGTTTGGAGGCGGTTGCCACGGTTCCTTCATAATTTTGTTGAAAAATGGGTGTCTTTACTGTTTTAATGCAAGGCTGAATTGATAAATCAGCTTCGGCTTGGTACAATAAAGTGAACGTCTATAGAAAAGTTGTGAGCAGATGAAAGCGATTAAACCGAAATTTGAAGAAATGACCCATACATTAAATCAAATCCATCGCGGCATTGAAATCGTCGCAGTCACCAAACAAGTCGGAATCGACCGAACGCAAGAAGCCGTCGATGCAGGCATCCGCCACCTCGGCGAAAACCGCCCGGAAGGCCTCAAGCTGAAAAATGGTGAGATCAAAGGCGATGTTGTTTGGCATTATATCGGCACGCTTCAGTCGCGGAAAGTCAAAGAAGTGATCGGCCTCATCGATTACCTTCATTCACTGGACCGGCTGAGTCTGGCGAAAGAAATCCAAAAACGCGCCGATAAGCCTGTCAATTGCTTTATCCAAGTCAATGTTTCCGGTGAGGATTCCAAAAGCGGCTTTTCTCCTGAAGAAGTTCCTGCTTTTATTGAATCCTTGAAGGAATTCGATAAGGTGCATGTGGTGGGCTTGATGACCATGGCGCCGAACACAGAAGATGAAACTTTATTGAGAGCGACTTTTAAAGGGTTGAAAGACTTGCAGCAGCAAATCGCTGCGAACAACTGGAAGCACGCCCCTTGCACAGAATTGTCGATGGGCATGTCCAATGATTACCTGATTGCGGCTGAAGAAGGCGCGACATTTGTGCGCGTCGGGACCGCATTGGTAGGATCGGAAAGTGAGGCGGAAAGATGAGCATGAAGGATAAATTCAAGAATTTCTTTTATCTGGACGAGTACGAGGAAGAACCCGTCCAGGAAGAACGCAAGCAGCGGCCCGTTCAGCGTTATGAAAAACCTGCCCCGGCAGCTGCTGAACAGCCGCAGAAGAAAGCACCAAAAACACCAAAGCCAGTCAAAGAACGCCGTGAGAATTTGGAGGAACCTACCGTGCAGAATTTAGTCAATTTGCAGAATTCATCTGCTTCTTCATCGAAAGTCAGCTTGGCGGAACCGCGTGTCTATGCGGAAGCGCAGGATATTGCAGAAAGCTTGAAAACAAAACAGGCCGTCGTGGTCAACTTGCAGCGCATTGAACGGGACCAAGGCCTTCGGATCATCGATTTCCTGAGCGGCACTGTCTATGCATTAGGTGGAGACATTCAGCGCATCGGAACCGACATTTTCCTATGCGTGCCGGACACGGTCGAAGTGGATGGTGCCATCTCTGACTATTATCACGACGATCAACAATAGAAAGGTGCTAAAAATCGAATGTATCTCCTCGTAAATTTATTGTTAAGCGCTATAAACATCTACTTTTATATCCTGATTATCAGCGTCTTCATGAGCTGGGTGCCGAGCATCAAGGAATCGGCATTCGGGCAGATGATTTCCCGGATTACCGATCCTTATCTGGATATTTTCCGCCGCTTCATCCCGCCAATCGGCATGATCGACATCTCGCCGATTGTGGCCATTTTCACATTGAGCCTCGCAAGCCAAGGAATCATTACATTGGCTGAGTATCTTCTCTAATAAGCAGCTGGTAGAGGAAGACGGAGAATCCATTTCTCTGTCTTTTTTATTTGCGGCAAACAGCGAAAGGGTTTTTCTGCTGTTTGTAGAATGCTTGTTAAACAACGAACGAATCCACGAAACCGGAGGGAACGGCCCATGGAAGAGATATTCCAGCATTTCCGCAAAGACGAACAACAATTTATCGAACAGGCATCCGATTGGCTGCGAGACGTAGAAGATATGTATGCGCCGAAACTTACGGATTTTCTGGACCCGCGCCAGCGCTTTATCGTCAAATCGCTGATCGGCGGGAGGGATGTGCAAATGGCCGCTTCCGGCTTGTTCAACCAGGCAGAGCGCCAGCGCGTTTTATTGCATCCCGCGTATTACGTGCCGGAAGAAAGTGATTTTCAAGTCACCATGTTCGAGCTGCGCTATCCGGTTAAATTCGTCACATTGAAGCACCCGGACATTCTCGGTGCCCTCATGTCGCTCGGTTTGGAACGCGGGAAATTTGGCGACATCCGGATCGGCGAAGGGACCGTGCAGCTCGCGGTAATGTCTGAAATTGCGCCGTATTTGCGTGCCAATTTCATTAGCGCCGGGAAAGTGAAAGTCCAGCTCGAAGAAGTGACCGACCCCGCCGATTATCTCCCGGTTATCGAGGAGTGGACAGAGGAAGCGCATACGGTCAGTTCGCTGCGGCTTGATGCGGTCATGAGTTCGGTCTATAAGATTTCCCGCCAGAAAGCAGCCGCATTGATTGGCGGCGGAAAAGTGAAAGTCAATTGGACAGCACAAGAAAGTGTGTCGTTCGAATTGCATGAATCCGATTTGATTTCAGCGAGAGGGCTCGGGCGCGTGCAAATCATCGCAATCGAAGGGCGGACAAAAAAGGACAAGATCCGCCTGCAGATCGGCAAATTGGAATTGAAAAAATAAAACACGGCCGAATGTGGTGAATAGTACTGAAATTTCTCGCCATGACAGGTATAATGAGTGTAACCATTCAGAGAGTAAGGAGAGATATGATGCCTTTATCACCATTAGATATACATAATAAAGAGTTCAGCCGTGCATTCCGCGGTTATCAAGAAGACGAGGTCAATGAATTCCTTGAACAGATTATGAAAGATTACGAAAAAGTCATTAAAGAACGTACTGAAATGGAAGAGCGCATGAAATCCACGGATGAGCGCATGGGCCATTTCACGAACCTGGAAACGACTTTGCAGAAATCCATTTTCGTGGCGCAGGAAGCTTCGGAAGAAGTCCGCCGCAACGCACAGAAAGAAGCGGATTTGATCGTCCAGGAAGCGGAGAAAAATGCAGACCGCATTGTCAATGAATCCCTTGCGAAAGCGCGCCGCATCGCGACCGAAATTGAAGAGCTGAAAAAGCAGTCGAAGATTTTCCGCAACCGTTTCAAGATGCTGGTGGAAGCCCAGCTTGATTTGATCGAAACGGAAGATTGGAACACATTGCTTGAATACGATTTGGATACAGACAAGCTAGAGCAAATCGAAAAAAATGAAGCAGAGTCAACAGCGAAGGAATAAGCCCGACCTTGACTGCAATCTATTCTACTTCTATAATTACGACATACTCATAAACGCATTGATGGAGACAGTACAAAACGGAAATCCGATCGAGCGAGCCGGGGGCGGTGGAAGCCTGGCGCGGGGCCGTTTTGGAAAATCACTCCTGAGCTGGACCGGTGAACGCAAGTAACCGGGCCCGTCCCCGCCACGTTACGGTGTAGAGTTGGCAGCATTTAGCTGCAACAAGGGTGGTACCGCGAGCTTCTCGTCCCTTTCCAGGGATGGGGGCTTTTTATTATGCTTACAGGAGGAATGGAAAATGGATTATAAAGATACGTTATTGATGCCAAAAACCGAGTTTCCGATGCGCGGCAATTTACCGAACCGGGAACCTGAAATGCAAAAAAAGTGGGAAGAAATGGATATCTATAAAAAAGTGCAGGACCGGACGAAAGGCCGCCCGTTCTTCGTGCTTCATGACGGGCCGCCATACGCAAACGGCGATCTTCACATGGGACACGCTTTAAACAAAGTCTTGAAGGATATGATCGTCCGTTCACGCAGCATGATGGGCTTTCATGCCCCGTACGTTCCAGGCTGGGACACGCACGGTTTGCCGATCGAGCAGGCGTTAACGAATAAAGGTGTCAACCGCAAAGAATTGTCGCTCGCGGAATTCCGCAAGCTGTGCGAGGAATATGCGTACGAACAGATCGACAGCCAGCGTTCACAATTCAAACGCATCGGCGTACGCGGCGACTGGGAAAACCCATACGTCACATTGAAGCCATCATACGAAGCGCGCCAAATCGAAGTATTCGGTAAAATGGCCAACAAAGGCTATATCTACAAAGGCTTGAAGCCGGTCTACTGGTCGCCGTCGAGTGAATCTTCCCTTGCTGAAGCGGAGATCGAGTATCACGATAAAAAGTCGCCATCGATCTATGTATCCTTCCCGGTGGTAGATGGCAAAGGCGTTTTGGATGAGGGCACGAAGCTGGTCATCTGGACGACGACGCCTTGGACGATCCCTGCCAACCTCGGGATTTCCGTCCATGCCGATTTGGATTACGTGGAAGTCGCTCACGGCGGTTCGACATTTGTCGTCGCGAAAGATTTGCTCGAAGAAGTGGCGAAAGAGCTGGACTGGACGGATTACGAAGTGGTCCGCACAGTAAAAGGCCAGGAACTGGAGCATATCCAGGCAAAACACCCATTGTATGACCGCACGTCACTCGTCATGCTTGGCGACCACGTCACGACCGATTCCGGTACAGGCTGCGTCCACACCGCTCCCGGACACGGGGAAGATGACTTCTTGATCGGCAAGAAATACGGCTTGGATGTATTGTGCCCAGTCGATGAGCGCGGCGTCATGACAGAAGAAGCGCCAGGATTTGCGGGCGAGTTCTACGACAAAGCGAATAAATCGATCACTGAAGCGCTCGATGAAGCAGGCGCTTTAGAAGCCTTGTCATTCATCACCCACTCGTACCCGCATGACTGGCGCACGAAAAAACCGGTCATCTACCGGGCGACGGCGCAATGGTTCGTATCGATCGATGCGTTCCGCGACCAGATCTTAAAAGCGATCGACGAGACGGATTTCACGCCGGCATGGGGCGAAACCCGCCTTTACAATATGCTGCGCGACCGCGGCGACTGGAACATCTCCCGCCAGCGCGTATGGGGCGTTCCGATTCCGGTATTCTATGCGGAAAATGGCGATCCGGTCATCACGGAAGAAACGATTGCGCATATTGCGGATCTTTTCCGCGAGCACGGGTCGAACATCTGGTTCGAGCGCACGGCAGCGGAATTATTGCCGGAAGGGTTCACGCATCCGAGCAGCCCGAACGGCATCTTTACGAAAGAAATGGACATCATGGACGTCTGGTTCGATTCCGGTTCGTCCCACCAGGCAGTGCTCGATGAGCGCGAAGACCTGCAATACCCGGCGGACCTGTACCTTGAAGGCTCTGACCAATACCGCGGCTGGTTCAACTCCTCGCTTACGACGAGCGTCGCCATCAACGGCATCGCCCCGTACAAAGGCGTTTTGAGCCATGGCTTTACATTGGATGGCAATGGCCGCAAAATGAGCAAGTCGCTTGGCAACGTCATCGTGCCGGCAAAAGTCATGAACCAAATGGGAGCAGACATCTTGCGCCTGTGGGTTTCTTCTGTCGACTACACGGCGGATGTGCGCGTATCGGATGACAACTTCAAGCAAGTGTCTGAAGTGTACCGCAAAATCCGCAACACGCTGAAGTTCCTTCACGGCAACTTGGCTGATTTCGATGAAACAAAAGACCGCGTAGCGTTTGAAGACATGCGTGAAATGGACCAATACATGGTGATGAAATTGAATAAATTGATCGAAACAGCGACAAAAGGCTACGAGAACTATGAATTCGCATCTGTCTATCTGGCATTGAACAGCTATTGCGCCAATGACCTCAGCTCGTTCTATCTCGATGTCGCAAAAGACGTCGTCTATATCGAACGCGCTGACCATCCGCACCGCCGTGCGATGCAGACAGTCATGTTCGACAGCTTGATGGCACTTGTCAAGCTTGCATCCCCGATCTTGCCGCATACGGCGGATGAAATGTGGTCGTATCTGGAAGCCGCTTCAGAAGAAAGCGTCCAGTTGACCGACTTCCCGAAAGCCCAAGAGCGCCCAGAATTCAAGGATCTCGAAGAAAAATGGAGCCGTTTCATGGACGTCCGCGACGATGTCTTGAAAGCTTTGGAAGAAGCGCGTGCTGCGAAAACGATCGGGAAATCACTGGAAGCGAAAGTGACGGTCTTTGCAAGTGACGAGTTGGCGAACTTATTGCCGGCGATCGATTCGAATCTGGCGCAATTGTTCATCGTTTCCGAATATGAATTCGGCGGAACGAGAGAGCAGGCGCCGGAAAACGCATTGTCACTTGATGAAGTGTCAGTCGTCGTCGAAAAAGCACAAGGCGAGAAATGCGGCCGCTGCTGGACGATCTCGAAGCATGTCGGCGAATCGGAAGCACACCCTGAGCTTTGCCCGCGTTGTGCAGAAGTCGTTGAAATCGAATACGCTTAAGTTTGAACGGTCCGAAAGCCGGTTATCCGGTTTTCGGACTTTTTTCTTTTTTCGCCTGCTCTGTGTTAAAATGAATAGACTGATGAATGATGGAGGAAATACAAGTGATTTATTATGGGATTGCTCTACTAATTATTGCGTTGGATCAATGGACCAAATGGCTGGTCGTCAAAAATATGGAGCTCGGGGAACGGATTCCTGTGCTCGAACCGTATCTCGGATGGCTTTCCCACCGCAACCGCGGCGCGGCTTGGGGGATGCTAGAAGGGCAGATGTGGCTGTTTGCCCTCATCACTGTTGTGGTGATCGTGGCGATTCTGTATTATTTCCACAAGCATGCCGGAGGGCAGCCGCTGTTTCAATTGGCGCTGATGGTGCTGTTGGGAGGCGCAATCGGTAATTTCATCGACCGGATGTACCGCGGGGAAGTCGTCGATTTTGTCGATGTGCTGATTCCAGTAATCAATTATGATTTTCCGATCTTCAATGTAGCGGATGCTGCATTGACCATTGGCGTCGTCTTAATGGTCATTTATGTGATCATGGATGAAAAACAACAAAAGAAAAAGGTGTCTTAATGGAAGAACTGACAATAAACATTACAGAAGAACAAAAAGGCGAGCGAATCGACAAAGTGATTTCCGCCATCGATGAGGAATGGTCGCGCTCACAGATCAGCAATTGGGTCAAAGACGGCCATATCAAAGTGAACGGCGAAACAGTGAAACCGAATTACAAAGTGCGGCTGGAAGATGAAATCATCATCGCGCCGCCGCTATTGGAAGAATTGGATGCAGAACCGGAAAATTTGGACCTCGATGTCGTCTACGAAGATGAAGACGTGCTCGTCGTCAACAAACCGAAGGGCATGGTCGTCCACCCTGCGCCGGGACATGCGAGCGGGACGCTCGTCAACGGCCTCATGTACCATTGCACCGATCTTTCCGGCATCAACGGCATCGTGCGCCCGGGAATTGTCCACCGCATCGATAAAGATACGTCGGGTTTGTTGATGGTCGCGAAAAACGACCTTGCCCATGCATCCTTGGTGGACCAATTGGTCGAAAAATCCGTGACGCGCAAATACATCGCACTTGTCCACGGGCATATCGCCCATGACAAAGGCACAATTGATGCGCCGATTGCACGTGACCCGAAAGAGCGCCAAAAGATGGCTGTGGTCGATAAAGGAAAGCATGCGGTAACGCATTTCACCGTGCTTGAGCGTTTCGGTGATTTCACATTGGTGGAATGCCGGCTTGAAACAGGCCGTACACACCAGATCCGTGTCCACATGCGTTATATCGGCTTCCCGCTTGCCGGCGACCCGAAATATGGCCCGAGAAAGACGATGGATATCGGGGGCCAGGCTTTGCATGCGGCAGTGATTGGCTTTATCCATCCGCGGACAAAGGAATACCTGGAATTCTCGTCGGCTTTGCCAGCTGAATTCGAAGAACTTCTCGAGACTCTCCGCTGAGGGGGTTGACAAATGAAAGGGCTGTTCTTTATACTAAGACCAGTCAATTGAATACGCATCACCTTTAAGAACAGTCCAGAGAGGCTGAAAAGGGATATTCGCAAAGCCGGAAGTGTGTCTTCCGGAAGGTTTTTTTCTGCGCTTATGCACCCTTCGCCTCTTCGGCGGAGGGTTTTTTTCATGCAGAAATTTCGATGCAATCACAAAGGAGTGGAACACATGGCAGAAAAAGCGGTCATTCTCGATGACAAGGCGATTGGACGCGCGATTACACGGATCGCCCACGAAATCATCGAGCGCAATAAAGGAATCGACGGGTGCATCCTAGTCGGCATCAAGACAAGGGGCGCATTCATCGCCAAGCGTTTGGCGGAGAAAATCGAACAAATCGAAGGCAAAGCCATTCTGACAGGGGAACTGGACATCACGCTTTACCGGGATGATTTAAGCCAGAAAAACCCAGGCCAGGAACCGCTTGTCCAACAAGTCGATATCGAACATAGCATCAAAGACCAGAAAGTCATCCTAGTAGACGACGTACTCTACACGGGCCGCACTGTCCGCGCAGCAATGGACGCGGTCATGGACCTCGGGCGGCCGGCACAAATCCAGCTTGCCGTCCTGATCGACCGGGGGCACCGGGAGTTGCCGATCCGTTCCGATTACGTCGGGAAAAACATCCCGACATCGAGCGAAGAACGGATTGTCGTCGAGATGACAGAAAGCGACAGCACCGACCGCGTCACCATCAACGACTAAGAATTACTACAGAGACAGGGGAGAAACAGCTTGAGCAATGCCATTCTAGACATACACGATAAACCAAAAACGGGGCAATGGATTTCCCTTAGCCTGCAGCACATGTTCGCCATGTTCGGCGCCACGATCCTGGTACCGCAGCTGGTTGGCTTGAGCCCCGCGATCGCGCTATTGACGAGCGGCATCGCCACCATCATCTTTGTCCTTATCACGCAATTCAAAGTGCCGGCTTACCTCGGGTCTTCATTCGCCTTTATCGTCCCGATACAGATTGCGACGGAAACAGGCGGCATCGGCTCGGCGATGATCGGCGCGATGTTCGTCTCGCTCGTCTACGCGATCGTCTCGCTGATCATCTGGAAGACCGGCTACAAATGGCTCATGAAACTCTTGCCGCCGATTGTCGTCGGCCCCGTCATCATTGTCATCGGGCTGGCACTGTCCGGCACAGCGGTCGACATGGCCATGAACATCCCGACGGCAGACGGCGGTTCTGAGTACAGCCTGCTGCATTTCTCAGCGGCACTCGTCACGCTCGCTACTGCGATCATCTGCAATATTTATTTCAAGAACATCATCTCGCTCATGCCGATCCTGATCGGCATCATCGCGGGCTACGCTTACTCGGCGCTGATCGGCATCATTGACTTCAGCCCGGTGGCTGCTGCAAATTGGGTCCAAGTACCGGAATTTCTCTTGCCGGGCGTCGATTATTCTTTCCAAGTGACGCCGACCTTGCTGTTCGTCATGGTGCCAATCGCCATCGTCACGATCTCTGAGCATATCGGGCATCAGCTGGTGCTCGGCAAGATCGTCGAGCGCAATTACATAAAAGACCCGGGCCTGCACCGCTCGATTTTGGGCGACGGCATCGGAACGTTCATCTCCTCGCTTGTCGGGGGGCCGCCGAAAACGACTTACGGCGAAAACATCGGAGTACTGGCCATCACGAAAGTGTTCAGCGTCTACGTCATTCTGGGTGCTGCGGTATTCGCCATCCTGTTCTCCTTCTTCGGAAAATTGATGGCGGTCATCGACACGATTCCGACAGCAGTGCTCGGAGGCATCTCGATCCTGTTGTTTGGCATCATCGCCTCGTCCGGGCTGCGGATGCTTGTCGATAACGGCATCAACTTCGGCAACAACCGCAACTTGGTTATCTCGTCGGTCATCCTGGTCATCGGGATTGGCGGTGCGAAACTGGAGTTCAGCGAATCGTTCGCGATCGAAGGAATGGCGCTCGCTGCCATCGTCGGCGTAATCTTGAACTTGATCCTGCCTGGGCTTGATAAACAGGAGTTGGATGATGGAACTGAATAAACTTACCTTTTAAGGAATGTCCAGAGAGGCATGGAAAGGGTTATGGATAGGGGTGCAGTCTACCCTTATTTCCTTACACCTTCCTGCCCCTGGGAAGGTGTTTTTTTGTACAGTCAACGAAAGGGCGTGAGCAAATTGCCGAATCTGTTAACGATGAACAATCTCGAGAATGAAAAAATCATGAACTTGCTGAAGCGTGCCGAGCAGTTCGAAAAGGGTGAGACAGCATCACTCGACGGGGCGGTCGTCAATTTATTTTTCGAACCGAGCACACGGACGAAAATGAGCTTCGAGATGGCTGAACACCGGCTCGGGCTTTCCGTACTGCCATTCGAAACGGCCTTTTCCAGTATTCTCAAAGGCGAAACGCTCTATGATACGGTGAAAACGATGGAAGCGATCGGCGTCAAGGCGGTGATCATCCGCCACGAAGAAGAAGAGTATTACGAGCAGCTAGCAGGCTGCAAGGTAGCGGTCATCAACGGCGGCGACGGCTCTGGCCAGCACCCGACGCAATCATTGCTCGATCTGTATACGATCCAACAGGAATTCGGCCGCATTGACGGCATTCACGTGACGATTGTCGGCGACATCGCCCATAGCCGTGTCGCCAAATCGAATGCGGCCGCGCTGAAACAGCTCGGCGCGAACGTCAGCTTCGTCTGCCCGGAGGAGTGGAGCGGTGAATACGAGACGAGCGATGACTTGGATGCCTTGATCGGCGAAACGGACGTCGTCATGATGCTCCGCGTGCAACATGAACGGCACGCCGTCTCCGCGCTGTTTTCCAAAGAACGCTACCATAAAGAATTCGGGCTGACAGAAGCGCGCGAACGCAAAATGAAAAATGGCGCCATCATCATGCATCCAGCGCCGATCAACCGGGGAGTGGAAATCGCGGATTCGCTTGTCGAATGCCAGCGTTCCAGAATCTTCAAACAAATGGAAAATGGCGTTTTCGTCCGAATGGCTGTACTTGAATATGCAATGAAAGGGAGAGAATAAAATGGGATTATTTATTAAGAACGTAAAAATATTGAACGGGGAACACTTGGAGGAAACGAACATCCGTGTCAAGGAGGGCCGTATCGAGGAGATCGGCGCACAGTTGAACGGGCAAGGAGAAACGGAAATCGACGGCAAAGGCCGAATGATTGCACCAGGATTTGTGGACGTCCATGTCCATTTGCGTGAACCGGGGGGAGAAAAGAAAGAAACCATTGAAAGCGGCACGAAGTCAGCAGCGCGCGGCGGTTACACAACCATTTGCGCGATGCCGAACACACGGCCGGTACCCGACACGAAAGAAAATCTCGATCACGTCAATGGCTTGATCAAAAAAAATGCGCTCATCCGGGTTTTGCCTTATGCATCGATCACGATTCGCGAAGCAGGCAAAGAACGCACGAACTTAAAGGAACTGAAAGAACACGGCGCTTTTGCGTTCACTGACGACGGGGTGGGCATCCAGGAAGCGGGGATGATGTTCGAGACGATGAAAGAAGCGGCCGCACTCGATATGGCTGTGATCGCGCATTGCGAAGACAATAGCTTGATCTACGGCGGGGTCATGCACGACGGCAAACGAAGCCGCGAGCTGGGCTTGCCGGGAATCCCGTCCGTTGCGGAATCGGTCCATATCGCACGCGACATTCTCCTCGCTGAAGCAGCAGGGGCCCACTATCACGTCTGCCACGTCAGCACAAAAGAGTCGGTGCGCGTCATCCGCGATGCGAAACGGGCAGGCGTCCGCGTCACAGCAGAAGTGACACCCCACCATCTCTTGTTGACGGAAGAGGACATCCCGGGCGACGATGCGAATTACAAAATGAACCCGCCGCTTCGCGCACAAGAAGATTACGAAGCGCTTCACGAAGGGCTGCTCGACGGCACGCTCGATTTCATTGCGACTGACCACGCCCCGCATGCTGCGGAAGAAAAAGCGAACGGCATGGAAAAAGCGCCATTCGGCATCGTTGGATTCGAAACAGCGTTCCCGCTCCTTTATACGGAATTTGTGCAAAGCGGCAAATGGACACTCGGCCAATTGATCGGCTGGCTGACGAAAAAGCCGGCGGATGTGTTCGGCCTTCCTTACGGGACGCTCGAGGCAGGGCAAGCGGCCGACCTAGTACTGCTCGACTTGGAGAAACAGCAGGAAATCCGCACGGAAGAGTTCCTTTCCAAAGGAACGAATACGCCATTTGGCGGACAAACTTGCACCGGCTGGCCAGTCATGACCATTTTCGGCGGTGACATCGTATGGCAGGAGGAAAACTGATGAAACGTTATTTGATCTTAGAAGACGGAACAGTATTCGCGGGGGAAGCGTTCGGCGCACAATCGGCATCATTCGGGGAAGTGGTGTTCAACACGAGCATGACCGGCTATCAGGAGATTTTGTCCGACCCATCGTATTGCGGGCAGATCGTCACGATGACTTACCCGCTGCAAGGCAATTACGGCATCAATAGCGACGACTTCGAATCGATCGACCCGGCAGTCAAAGGCATGGTCGTCCGGGAAGCAGCTGATTTCCCGTCAAATTTCAGAAGCACGATGAGCTTGAGCGAATTGCTCGAGAAAAAGGGCATCCCGGGAATCGCCGGAATCGATACGCGGAAGCTGACGCGGCTGATTCGCGTTAACGGGTCGATCAAAGGCATCTTGACGGCTGCTGGGGAAGAACCGAATGTAGAACAAGTGGTCGAGAAGCTGAAAGAAACCCACTTGCCGACCGATCAAGTGGCGCAAGTGTCGATCACACGCCCTTATCCAAGCCCGGGACGCGGCAAGCGCGTCGTCTTGATCGATTACGGCATGAAGCACGGGATTTTGCGCGAACTGAACAAACGCAAATGCGACGTTATCGTCGTGCCGCACAATACGAGCGCGCAGGAAATTCTCGCCTGGGGCCCGGACGGCGTCATGTTGTCGAACGGCCCGGGAGATCCGAAAAACGTTCCGGAATGTGTGGAAGTCGTCGGCGAATTGCTCGGTGAAGTGCCTATTTTCGGGATTTGCCTCGGGCATCAATTGTTCGCAAGAGCGTGCGGAGCCGAGACGTTCAAGCTGAAGTTCGGCCACCGCGGCGGCAACCACCCGGTACGCGACCTGGTGACCGGCAAAATCGAAATCACGTCACAAAACCACGGCTATGCAGTCGATGAAGAGACCTTGCAAGGTACGCGGCTGAAAGTGACGCACACCGCAATCAATGACGGAACGAACGAAGGGCTGGCGCATCTCGATTACCCAGCTTTCACCGTGCAATACCACCCGGAATCTTCTCCGGGGCCGGAAGACTCGAATTATCTATTCGACCGATTTTTGGAAATGATGAACGCACAGCGGAAGGAGCAACAACATGCCTAAAAGACAAGATATCAAAAGCATCCTCGTAATTGGTTCAGGCCCGATCGTCATTGGCCAAGCTGCAGAATTTGACTACGCCGGTACACAAGCCTGCCTCGCTCTGAAAGAAGAAGGCTACCGCGTCATTTTGATCAACTCCAACCCGGCAACGATCATGACCGATACCGAAATCGCCGATAAAGTGTACATCGAGCCGATCACTTTGGAATTCGTCAGCCGCATCCTTAGAAAAGAGCGCCCGGATGCATTGCTTGCGACACTTGGCGGGCAAACAGGGCTCAACATGGCCATTGAACTGGACGAATCAGGGATTTTGGATGAACTGGAGATTGAAATCTTGGGGACCAAGCTGGAAGCGATCCATAAAGCGGAAGACCGCGATTTGTTCCGCACCTTGATGAACGAGCTCGGCGAACCGGTACCGGAATCTGACATCATCCACAATATGGAAGAAGCGAAGCGTTTTGTGGAAAGGATCGGCTATCCGGTCATCGTCCGCCCGGCGTTTACACTCGGCGGAACGGGCGGCGGCATTTGCCACAACGACGAGCAATTGCAGGAAATCGTCGCATCAGGCTTGAAATACAGCCCGGTGACGCAATGCTTGCTGGAAAAATCGATCGCCGGTTTCAAAGAAATTGAATACGAAGTGATGCGCGATGCGGAAGACACCGCCATCGTCGTCTGCAATATGGAAAACATCGATCCCGTCGGCATTCATACCGGCGACTCGATCGTCGTGGCGCCGAGCCAGACCTTATCAGACCGCGAATACCAAATGCTCCGCAATGTGTCGTTGAAAATCATCCGCGCCTTGAAAATCGAAGGCGGCTGCAACGTGCAGCTCGCACTCGACCCATACAGCTTCGATTATTACATCATCGAAGTGAACCCGCGCGTCAGCCGTTCTTCAGCGCTTGCCTCCAAAGCGACCGGTTACCCGATCGCGAAACTGGCAGCCAAAATCGCTGTCGGCTTGACGCTTGGCGAAATGATGAATCCGGTGACAGGGCGTACTTACGCCGCGTTCGAGCCAGCACTTGACTATGTCGTATCGAAAATCCCGCGCTGGCCATTCGATAAATTCGAAGCGGCCAAACGCAACCTCGGTACGCAAATGAAAGCGACCGGCGAAGTCATGGCAATGGGCCGGACGTTCGAGGAGTCGATGCTGAAAGCGGTCCGTTCGCTGGAAACCGGGCAATTCCACTTGGAGCTGAAAAATGGCACGGACATGAGCGACGAATGGATAGAAAAACGCATCCGCAAAGCGGGCGACGAAAGACTGTTCTTTATCGGCGAAGCACTCCGCCGCGGCGTGACGATCGAAACGCTCCACGACTGGAGCCAAATCGATTTGTTCTTCCTCGAGAAGTTCGATAAGATCGTGCGCTTTGAAGAAACCTTGCAGCAAAACCCATTTGATTATGAGACGGCGAAAAAAGCGAAACGCATGGGCTTTGCGGATAGAACAATCGCCAAGTTATGGACATCGGAAGAAGCAAAAGTATACGGATGGCGAAAAGAGCAGGGCTTGATGCCGGTCTATAAAATGGTCGACACGTGCGCTGCGGAATTTGAATCGGAAACGCCTTATTTCTACGGCAGCTACGAAGATGAAAATGAATCGATCCGCACCGACAAAGAAAGTGTCATCGTGCTCGGATCGGGCCCGATCCGCATCGGACAGGGCGTCGAATTTGATTACGCAACGGTCCATTCCGTGTGGGCAATCAAAGAAGCCGGGTATGAGGCGATCATCATCAACAACAACCCGGAAACGGTGTCGACGGATTTCTCGATTTCCGACAAGCTCTACTTCGAGCCTTTGACCATTGAAGACGTCATGCACATCATCGACCTCGAACAACCGAAAGGCGTCGTCGTCCAATTCGGCGGGCAGACCGCAATCAACTTGGCCGACAAGCTCGAGAAAAACGGCGTGAAGATTCTTGGTACGACTTTAGAAGACATCGACCGTGCGGAAAACCGCAACAAGTTCGAAGCGGCGCTCCATGAAATCGGCATCCCGCAGCCGCTCGGCAAAACGGCGGTGTCGACAGAAGAAGCAGTTGTTATCGCTTCCGACATCGGATATCCGGTACTGGTCCGCCCGTCTTACGTACTCGGGGGGCGTGCGATGGAAATTGTCTACAACGAAGGCGACTTGATCCATTATATGGAGCACGCAGTCGAAGCAAGCCCGGAACATCCGGTATTAGTCGACCGCTACTTAACGGGGGAAGAAATTGAAGTCGATGCCA
The DNA here is from genome assembly GCF_041320495.1 of Planococcus sp. SSTMD024. Taxonomy (NCBI): domain Bacteria; kingdom Bacillati; phylum Bacillota; class Bacilli; order Caryophanales; family Caryophanaceae; genus Planococcus; species Planococcus sp. SSTMD024. The sequence goes on from NZ_JBGGNS010000023.1 coordinate 231,565, forward strand.
TCAGCGATGGAGAAAACGTTTTGATACCGGGGATCATGGAACATATCGAACGGGCAGGCGTGCACTCTGGAGATTCGATTGCGGTTTATCCGCCGCAAAATATTTCGCCGCAGCAAATCGAAACCTTGACCGATTACACGACACGGCTTGCCAAAGGCTTGAACATTGTCGGCCTCTTGAACATCCAGTACGTCATCTCAAAAGGCGAGGTGTTCGTCATCGAAGTCAATCCGCGCTCAAGCCGCACGGTGCCGTTCCTCAGCAAAATCACCGGCATCCCGATGGCAAATATCGCGACCAAAGCGATTTTGGGGCAAAGCATTGTCGACCAAGGCTATACAACGGGCCTTGCGCCGCTGAAAAAAGGCGTCTACGTCAAAGTGCCGGTGTTCTCATTCGCGAAACTGCGCCGCGTCGACATCACGCTCGGGCCGGAAATGAAATCGACTGGGGAAGTGATGGGCAAAGACGTGACGCTTGAAAAAGCGCTCTATAAAGGATTGGCTGCGGCCGGCATGGAAGTGAAAGACCATGGCACCGTGCTTCTGACCGTCTCGGATAAGGATAAAGAAGAAGCCGTTGGGCTCGCGAAACGCTTCCGGGACATCGGATACCAAATTATGGCAACTGGCGGCACGGCGCAAGCTTTCGAATCTGCCGGCATTGCCGTGGCAGAAGTCGGAAAAATCGGTGCGGAAGGCCGCACTTTGCTGGATGTCATCCAGAACGGCGATGCGCAGATCGTCATCAACACTTTGACAAAAGGCAAGCAGCCGGAGCGCGACGGGTTCCGCATCCGCCGGGAATCGGTTGAAAACGGCGTTCCGTGCTTGACTTCACTCGATACAGCGGAAGCGATGCTCAGAGTCATCGAATCGATGACCTTCCAGGCAGAGGAAATGGGGGCAGGTGTATGATCAAACAGGAGAACATGGCGATCGTCTCCCAAGTTGAAATCGCCAAGAACATTTTCGAACTGACCGTCACGGGATCTTTGGTACAGGAAATGAAAGAGCCAGGGCAATTTGTCCATGTGCGCGTGGCGGACAGTTTCGAACCGTTATTGCGCCGGCCGATTTCAGTGGCAAAAATCGATAAGGAAGCATCCAGCTTCACAATGATCTACCGGTCGGAAGGGCGCGGAACCGGCTTATTGTCCCAAAAGACAGAACGTGACACATTGGATGTGCTGGGGCCTCTGGGCCATGGTTTCCCGGTTGATGAAGCTGGAAAGAAAGCCTATTTGATCGGTGGGGGGATTGGCGTGCCGCCGCTTTACGAACTGGCGCGGCAGTTGAATGCAAGAGGTGTGGAAACCGTCCACATTCTCGGGTTTGAAAGCAGTGAAGCGGTGTTTTACGAAGATAAATTCCGCGCTCTCGGCGATACGCATATTGCGACAGTCGACGGTTCGCACGGGACAGAAGGCTTCGTGACGCATATTTTAAACGCGTTGCCGAGCGATTTCGACACGTATTATTCTTGCGGGCCGACACCGATGCTTGAAGCGGTGCAATGGGCGTACCCAGAGAAAAAAGGGTTTTTATCGTATGAACAGCGCATGGGCTGTGGCATCGGGGCATGCTTTGCATGCGTCTGCCGGACGACCAGAAGCGAAACGGATTACATCAAAGTGTGTTCAGATGGCCCCGTATTTCCAGCAGGGGTGGTGATTTCATGACGGATTTAAGCGTGAAATTGCCTGGCCTTGACTTGAAAAATCCGATCATGCCGGCATCCGGCTGCTTCGGGTTCGGAAAAGAATACGCCCAGCTCTATGATTTGTCGAAACTCGGATCAATCATGATCAAAGCGACAACTGCCGAGATGCGTCTTGGCAACCCGACACCGCGCGTTGCGGAAACTTCCTCCGGCATGCTCAATGCCATCGGGCTGCAAAACCCGGGGCTTGAAAAAGTGTTCGGCGAAGAACTGCCGTGGCTCAATCAATTCGACGTGCCGATCATCGCCAACGTGGCCGGTTCACTCGCAGAAGACTATGTTGAAGTGGCAAAAACCATTTCCAAAGCGCCGAATGTCCATGCGCTGGAGTTGAATATTTCCTGCCCGAACGTCAAGCAAGGCGGCATCACATTCGGGACGGACCCGAATGTCGCGAAAGAATTGACGCGCATGGTAAAAGACGTCTCGGACGTGCCGGTCTATGTGAAATTATCGCCGAACGTTACCGATGTCGTCCACCTGGCAAAAGCGGTCGAAGAAGGCGGGGCGGATGGGATCACGATGATCAATACGCTGCTCGGCATGCGGCTTGATGCGAAAACGGGCCGACCGGTCATCGCCAATATCACAGGTGGTTTGTCAGGACCTGCGATCAAACCGGTGGCACTGCGCATGGTATATGAAGTGCGGCGCCATACCGGTTTGCCAATCATTGGCATGGGGGGCATTGCGGAAGTGGATGATGTCATCGACTTTTTATCGGCGGGAGCGAATGCGGTCGCAGTCGGTACAGCAAACTTCGTCAACCCGTTCGTGTGCCCTGAACTGATCGACAAACTGCCGGAACGCTTGCATGAACTTGGTTACGAATCCGTTCAAGAACTCACCGGAAGGAGCCATCGCTTATGACCACCAAACCGATTATTGCACTCGATTTCCCGTCGAAACTCGATGTGGAAGAATTCTTGTCGGAGTTCACGGAACCCTTGTTTCTGAAAGTGGGAATGGAATTGTTCTATCAGGAAGGGCCGGAGCTCGTCGATACATTGAACCTTTATGGCCATGACATTTTCCTGGATTTGAAATTGCATGACATCCCGAATACCGTCGAATCGGCCATGCGCCGCATAGCAGAGCTTGGCGTTGATATGGTCAATGTCCATGCAGCAGGCGGGTTGGCCATGATGGAAGCCGCAAAACGCGGGCTTTCGGGCAGCGGAACAAAGTTGATTGCGGTAACGCAATTGACCTCGACCAGTGAGCAGCAAATGCAACAAGAGCAATTGATTCCGGTGAGCCTGGAAGAGTCGGTCTTGCATTATGCGAAACTCGCCAAACAGGCAGGGCTTGACGGTGTCGTCTGTTCGGTGCATGAAGCAAAAGCGATTGGCGAGGCATGCGGCGAAGATTTCCTGCGCGTCACACCGGGCATCCGCCCGGCTGCATCGGAAAGCCACGACCAAAAGCGCATCGCAACGCCTGGTGATGCAAAAGCACAAGGCTCAACCCATATTGTCGTCGGGAGAGCCATCACCCGCTCGGAAAACCCGCAAAAAAGCTATGACTATATTAACGGAGAATGGAGCGGTCGTTCATGAAAAAGCAAATCGCACAACAACTACTGTCCATCGGCGCAGTGGAGCTGCGCCCGAATGATCCCTTTACGTGGGCATCAGGCGTCAAATCGCCGATTTATTGCGACAATCGGCTGACGATGTCGTATCCAGCAGTCCGCAAGGCAATCGCGGATGGGCTGGCGGATACGATTCGCCGCGAGTATCCGGGTACGCAAGTGATTGCGGGCACCGCAACAGCAGGCATCCCGCATGCGGCATGGGTGGCGGAACGCCTTGATTTGCCGATGGTTTATGTGCGTTCGAAACCAAAAGGCCACGGGCAATCGAATTTGATCGAAGGAAGAATAGAGCCAGGTCAAAAAGCGGTTGTTATCGAAGACTTAATCTCGAAAGGCGGCTCGGTGCTGCAGGCGGCACAAGCGTTACAAGATGCCGGATTTGAAGTTGCGGGAATCGCGGCGATTTTCACTTACGGGTTGCCACAGGCAGAGCAAGCGATACAGGAAGCCGGCTTCACCTTCCGGACCTTGACGGATTTCCCGGCACTGGTTGAACAAGCCAGGGAAAGCGGAGCGATAGCAGCAGAAGATTTGCCGATGCTCAGCGAGTGGCACGAAAAACTGAAAGCCGGCGCATTGACTTCATAAGAAAACCTTCGCCCATCCTGTTGATGGGCGAAGGTTTTTTTCAGCCATGCGGGGAAATAAAGAATAAGAAAAAGGGGTATGGTACAACTAACGATAAGGAGGCGGTAGACATGGGACTTACCAAACAAGAAATCCATAAATGGACGGATGAATATCCGTTGATGGCGGATTTGCTCGACTTGAAGCCGGTCGTCTGGCTGAATCCTAAACGCCGGGAAATGGATCAATTACAAGGATTGCCGGTGACAATCGATGACCTGGAAGAGGCAGAACAATTATGGTTGCGCTTCGCTCCGTATTTGATGAAAGTGTTCCCCGAGACGATTGAAACGGGCGGCATCATCGAATCGGAATTGCGGCCGGCCGATCGCATGAAAGCCCAATTGGAAACATACTATGGTGAGCAGTTGCCGGGGAAGCTATTTATCAAATGCGACAATGAATTGCCGGTTGCGGGATCGGTCAAGGCGCGCGGCGGATTTTTTGAAGTGCTGCGCCATGCAGAAAGCCTGGCGTTGAAAGAAGGGCACATCACGCGTGAGGAAGCTTATGAATGGTTTGCAACGGATGAAGCCAAAAAATTCTTCGGAAACTATTCTGTCGGCGTCGGCTCGACAGGAAATCTGGGCTTGAGCATCGGCATACTCAGCGCTGAACTCGGCTTCAAGGTCTCCGTCTATATGTCAGCGGACGCCAAAGCGTGGAAAAAAGAGTTGCTTCGGAAAAAAGGGGTACGCGTTGTCGAATTCAACGGTGATTTCAGTGAAGCGGTCACGGCAGGGCGCGAAGAGACGCTCCATCTGCCGAACGGCTATTTTGTCGATGATGAGAAATCCCGTGAATTGTTTTTGGGCTATGGCGTTGCTGCGATCCGTTTGAAACATCAACTGGAACAAAGAGACATTCCGGTAGACAAGGAGCATCCGCTATTCGTCTATTTGCCATGCGGTGTCGGCGGGGCGCCTGGGGGTATCGCATTCGGGCTGCGCCACATGTTCGGTGATCACGTCCACCCGGTGTTCATCGAACCGACGCATTCCCCTGCTGTCTTGCTCGGGCTCATGACGGGCTTGAAGAGCGGCATCTGTGTCCAGGACATCGGCATCGACAACAGGACGGAAGCGGACGGGCTCGCAGTCGGCAGGGCATCGAGCTTCGCGTCGACGAGTTCTGAGCAATTGATTTCGGCCATTGCAACGGTCGAGGACGAGGAATTGTTCCCGCTGCTCGCCATGTTGAAAGACAGTGAAGGGGTCAAGGTCGAACCTTCTGCAGCAGCCGGGTTTGCCGGGCCATTCATGCTGGCAGCGACAAATTATGCCAAAGAACATGGCGTCGATCCGGAAAAAGCGGCACATATCGTCTGGCTGACGGGAGGAGCGCTTGTGCCTGAAGAAGAGATGGCCGGATTTTATGCAAGAGGGCTGAATAAACTGAAATGATAAGCAGGATTTTCAACCCATTCAACGAATAGAAGAGTGAACGATAAACGAAAAAGAAGGGAAGCGGAGACATGGCCATTCAAGCGAACCAAATTTTCGTTAATTTGCCGGTTAAGGATTTGGAGAGGTCGATGAAGTTTTTTGGCGAGATGGGCTTTGATTTCGATGAACGGATGACGGATAATAACGCCACCTGCATGATCATCGGCCACAATATGTACGCCATGCTGCTGGTGGAGGACTTTTTCAAAAGCTTCACCCATAGAGACATTGCCGATACCTCCAAAAGTGCAGAGGCAATCGTTGCCTTGTCGGCATCAAGCCGTGAAGAAGTCGATGTATGGGTGGAAAAAGCGATGGCAGCAGGGGGCAGTTCCGCGAACGAGCCGATGGACAATAAGTTTATGTATTCCTGGAGTTTTCACGACCCGGACGGCCATTTATGGGAAGTCATGTACATGGAAGACGAAGCCTTTGAATAATAAAACCGCACCGGATAAATTTCCGGTGCGGTTTTAGGTTTATAGGTATTCGGCGTAGCGTTTTTCCAGGTAGTTCTGCAGCACGGTCATGACTGTGCAAATGGCCCAGTAGATGAGCGCGACCAGGATGAGCAATGTCAACAAGTCGTATTCCCGTGCGCCGACAATCCGCGCTTTCTGGAAAATCTCGGGCACCGTGATCATCGCCGCGAGAGACGAGGCCTTGATCAAGTCCAAATAGACATTCGACAAAGGCGGCACGGCTATACGGACCGATTGCGGCAGGATGATCCTGCGCATCGTCTGCCAATAGCTGAGTCCGAGTGCGGTGGACGATTCCCATTGCCCTTTGTCGACAGAAGCAAGTGCCGATCGGAAAACTTCGGCGATATAGGCAGCGCTGTTGATGGTGAAGCCGATGAGCGCTGCTTGCAAGGCGGTGAATTCAAGGCCGATGACAGGGAGTGCAAAATACAGTAAAAACAAGATGACGAGAATCGGCACTCCCCGCATGAATGATATATACAGGCGCGCCGGCAGATGGAGCAGCGGCTGTTTCGACGTCCTGGCGAGCGCCATGAAAAATCCGATGACCAGGCCGCCGAGCATGCTGCCCATCGAGATCAATAATGTAAGCCAAATGCCTTCAAGCACATAGGGCAAGGAATTGATCGCAAGCTCCGGGTCGAACAACAGCCCCCATTCAATATCGCTCATAGCTATGGGCCTCCTTTAATTTTCCTCTTCGATATCCGGTTCGACCGAGACATCCGCTCCGTCGAAGAATTCAGCTGAAATTTCGCTAATCGTGCCGTCGGATAGCATTTCCTCAAGTGCAGCATTCACTTGTTCGAGGAGTTCTTCATTATCCTCATTGACGACCAGGCCGACTTCAGACGGCAAGTATTGAATATCGGGATGGATGGTGATGTTCAATTCCGGAAAAGCGGCTACACCGAACTTCGATAAATAATAATCGTTCAAAATGACGTCGGTCCGGCCAATCGACACATCGCGCAAATAGATTTCATTTGTCGCGTTGTCATAGGTCACTTCTTCAGCCCCGTAATCGCGGGCGATCTGCATATAAACGGATGTCGAGACGCCGGCTGCTTTTTTCCCTTCCAAGTCTTCCAAAGATTCGATGCCGGACAGGTCATCTTTTCGGACGACCGCTGTCCCGTAGGAATATTTGATCGGTGTGGAGAACAGGAATTGATCGGTCATGTCTTCTGTCACTTCGATATCGTTCGCTGCCATATCGAGTTGGCCCGTGCTGACACTTGTCAGCATTTCGTCGAAACCGAGTTCGCGGAATTCGACCTCAAGGTCCAAGCGTTCGCCGAGTTCGCGCACGACTTCCACTTCAAAGCCGGTCAATTCGCCGCTTTCTTCGTCGCGGAACGAAGTGGCCAAAAGCGTGCCGGATGTACCAACTGTCAACACGCCTTCTTCCTGGATGCGGTCCCATTCCGATGGCTGTTCCGTTTCAGCAGCATCATCTCCGCAAGCTGATAGGGCAACCGCTGCCGTACCGAACAGGGCAGCAGTTATGTATGTTCGTTTCGTTAAAATAGTCAATGATAGGCCTCCTTATAATATGTCCTATAAAAAGATAGCATTAACTATAGCTTGGGGCAATGCTTTGTCGATTTTAATGATATTATAATATTATTATGTAAACAAAAACGAACTCAATGAAACGCCCGTGCCAGCGGATGGCCAGTACGGGCAGGTTTTAACTCATTTCTTCAATTTCAATACCAGGTCTTCATCAGGTGTAACATAAACGGTTTTCTGCTCGAAATATATTACGAATCCCGGCTTGGCGCCGCTCGGTTTTTTCACTTGGCGGACTTCGGTGTAATCGACAGGGACGGAAGCCGATTCGCGCGCTTTGCTGAAATAAGCGGCGATGCTGGCAGCTTCTAGGATGGTGTCTTCATCCGGGTCTTGGGAGTGGATGATGACGTGCGACCCTGGAATGTCTTTCGTGTGCAGCCATGTATCGGATTTCGATGCGACTTTGAATGTCACGTAATCGTTTTGCTTATTGTTCTTGCCGACGGAAATCGGGATGCCGGTGCTTGATACATAATGCTCGACATTCGGTTTTTGCGGTTTTTTCTTTTTCTTCGATTTCTGTGCCTTCATATAGCCTTGCTCCGCCAACTCTTCGCGGATCTCTTCGATATCGGAGAGCCCGGCTTGCTGGACTTGCTGCATGAGCAATTCGAAATAGCGGATGTCTTCTTGCGTTTTCTCGATTTGCTCATGCGTTTTAACGACGGCCGTCTTGGCCTTTTGATAGCGCGAGTAGTATTTCTGGGAATTCTCGATCGGGGTTTTGCGCGGGTCGAGCGTGATTGTCACAGTTTCTTCATTATAATAATTGACGACTTCCGCTTGTTTCATTCCCTTTTTGATGGTGTGCAGATTGGCCATGATCAATTCGCCGTTCAATTGCAATTGATCGCGTTTTTGCGCTTGATCCTGTTCTTTCTGAAGCTTTTTCAGCTTCAATTTCAGTTTGGCGATTTCGTTCTGCAGCCAGCGCTCCAAATCACCTGCCTGCTGCTTGACGCGGTCGCGTTCGGCTTTCGCATAATAAATCCGGTCGAGCAATTCGGATAAATTGTCAAAGCGCATATTGTCCTGCCCGAGATGCGTCAATTCAGTCGCAGAAAAATAGCTTTTCCCTTGCTGTTCGACATAATAGCCGTTTGGTTCCGGAGCAGTGAAATCCTGCAAAAAGGCAGCTGCGCTTTCCGGATCCTGCTCGAGCCGGTAATTCAGCTCTTTCGCTGTCAGCGGGGAAAAGCCGGCAAACCGGGAGACGATTTCCTTGTCGGTGAGCCCGCTGAAGTCTGCATCCGCTGCAAATGGATCTTGTTTATCTTGATTCGGCGGAAAAATATAATCCTGGCCAGGCAAAATCGTCCGGTAGGAGTTGACGCTCGGCGGCAAATGTTTGAGGCTGTCGAGAATCATGTCGCGCTCAGCGTCGACTAAAATGATATTCGAATGCCGGCCCATCATTTCAACATGAAGCTCGCGTTCAATCTCGTCGCCGATTTCATTGCGTGCGCGGATGCGCAGGATGATCAGCCGGTCGGATCCGTGCTGCTGGACGCCTGTGATGACGCCGCCTTCAATATGCTTCCGGAGCAGCATGCAAAACATCGGCGGTTCTGACGGGTTGACGTTTGCCGTGTTCGTCAGATGGATCCGCGAATAGGACGGGTGGATCGAGATGAGCAGTTTATGGTTTTTTCCTTGTGCGCGTATATGCAGGAGCAGTTCGAGCTGATTAGGCTGATGAACTTTTGAAATCCTTCCGGTGATGAGCTGTTGCAATTCGCTCGTCATCGCTTTCGTAAATAATCCATCAAATGCCATGAAAAATCCCTCTTTCAAATCGTTTTGTTCCATCTTATCATTTTCGCGGAAGAATATGATATAATAAGACAGTTAGTTTTAAGCGTGAATATATTACTTGAGCATCGATGGCGGTGAGGAAGATGAAGAGAAAGCCGAAGTTTATATCCATCGGGTCGGGCAATGCGGTGTCAGTGAACCGCATCGTTTCGATGATCCAGCCGGACTCGGCGCCTTCCAAGCGCTTGATGCAGGAAGCGCGCAGCAAAGGCCTGCTCGTCGATGCGACAGGCGGCAAGAAGACCAAGTCGATCTTTATCATGGATAGCGATCATGTGGTCATTTCCGCTTTGTCGGTCGAGACGGCACTTGCGCGGATTGAAGAAAATGATGATGAGGCAAGCGAGGGATAAAATGAGAAAACAACGTGGACTGCTCATCGTGCTGTCGGGGCCTTCGGGCGTCGGCAAAGGCACGGTGCGAAAAGAGCTGTTCCAACAGCCGGATACGAATTATGAATATTCCATCTCCATGACGACACGCGCACCGCGTGAAGGGGAAGTGGACGAAGTCGATTATTTCTTCAAGACCCGTCATGAGTTTGAAGAACTGATCGACCAAGGGCAATTGCTTGAATATGCCGAGTATGTCGGCAATTATTACGGCACGCCGCTCGAATACGTCAATAAAATGCGTGATGCCGGGCGTGATGTGTTCCTGGAGATTGAAGTGCAAGGGGCAGCGCAAGTGCGCGATAAGGTGCCGGATGGCTTGTTTATCTTTCTTGCGCCCCCTAGCCTGTCGGAACTCGAAGAGCGCTTGGTCGGCCGCGGCACGGAATCGGACGAAGTGATCGCCTCCCGCATCCATGCCGCCAGGAAAGAGCTCGAGATGATGAACCTGTATGATTACGTTGTCGAGAACGATGAAGTGGAAAATGCATGCGACCGCATCAACGCCATCATCATCGCAGAACATTGCAAGCGGGAACGCGTCGAAAAAAGATACTTAGATATGCTAAAGGAGAATGCCTGATGTTATACCCATCCGTTGATAAATTGAAAAGCCGCATCGATTCAAAATACTCCCTGGTCGCCTTGGCGTCCAAGAGAGCCCGCCAATTGCATGAACATGGCGATGAAAAACTGGATTCCTACACATCCCATAAAGCGGTTGGAAAAGCGCTTGAAGAGATTGCAGAAGGCGCATTGACGCCGGTTCAGCAAGATGCATCCGCGATTTACGAAGACGAAATTTAACCAATGATCTCAATTGACGACTCCCAGAGCGAAACTGTTCTTTGGGAGTTTGTTGTTTAGAAAGGGTGTTTAGCGGTGTTGGCAAATCGAAAAATCCTATTATGTGTAAGCGGCGGCATCGCCGTCTATAAAGCAGTCGCACTTGTCAGTAAATTGTCCCAGGCAGGGGCGGACGTGAAAGTCATCATGACAGAATCAGCGAAGCAATTCGTCCAGCCTTTATCGTTCCAGGTGATGTCCAGAAACGATGTCTATTTCGACACATTCGATGAGAAAGATTCTTCAGTCATCGCCCATATCGATTTGGCGGACTGGGCGGACCTTGTGATTGTCGCGCCTGCGACGGCGAACATGATCGCGAAAATGGCCAATGGGCTGGGCGATGATATGGTGTCGACCGTACTCCTTGCAACGACTGCGCCGATTTGGGTTGCGCCTGCGATGAATGTGCATATGTACGACCATCCGGCAGTTAAACGCAATATCGACCGTTTGCATCATGACGGCATCCGTTTCATCGAGCCGTCTGAAGGCTTTTTGGCTTGCGGTTATGTCGGCAAAGGGCGTTTGGAAGAACCGGAGAAAATCACCGAACTGGTAGCCGGCCATTTCACGAAAAACAAGCCTTTAAAAGGCAAGAAAGTGGTCGTGACGGCAGGGCCGACGCGTGAACGGATCGACCCGGTACGGTTTTTGACGAATTTTTCAAGCGGCAAGATGGGCTATGCCATGGCAGAAGCGGCAGCTGAACTCGGCGCTGACACGGTTTTGATCAGCGGCCCGGTTTCATTGCCGGTGCCAAGCGGGGTTAAGCGCATTCAAGTCGAAAGCGCCCAGCAGATGCTCGAAGCGGTGCTTGGCGAATACGAAAATGCAGACTTGGTCGTCAAGACGGCAGCTGTCGCAGATTATCGCCCGGCGGCTATCGCGGGACAGAAGGTCAAGAAAAAAGAAGGCAATTCGGTCCTTGAGCTGGAGCGCACGATAGACATCCTCCAACAGCTCGGCCAAATGAAGAACCATCAAATCCTGGTCGGCTTCGCGGCAGAGACCGATCATGTGGCGCAATACGCCAAAGATAAACTCGAGCGGAAAAACGCTGATTATATCATCGCCAATGACGTCAGCGCAGACCAAGCGGGCTTTGACCATGATACCAATGCAGTGACGGTATATGGCCGCGGGGAATTCGAAAAGACCTTCCCGGTCATGCCGAAAAAAGCGCTTGCGCTCGATTTGCTATCGCTCATCACCGAAAAGGAATTTGCAAAATGATTGCCGAAGTCATCGTCGATGTTGCCGCACATCCGATCGACCGGCCGTTCGATTATGCAGTGCCGGAAAAATTCCAGGCCCTCACCGTGCCGGGCATGCGCGTCAAAGTGCCTTTTGGCAACCGCAAAGTGCTCGGCTTTATTACAACTATCAAAGAAACATCCGAATTTGACCCGAAACGGCTAAAGCCGATCCATGAATTGATGGATGTCGTACCCGTATTGAACGGGGAAATGCTCGAGCTCGCCCAGTGGATGAAACGCCAGACGGTGTGTTTTGAAATTGATGCCCTGCAAGTCATGGTGCCGGCAGCACTGCGCGCCAAATACGAGAAGCGGTTCGTGTTGAATGCACCTATAGACGAGCTGCCAAAAGAGCTGCATCCGTATTTCGGCACGCGCGACTTTGTCCGTGCGCAGGAAGCGGAAACCGTATACGGGCTCATGAAACAGGAAATGGACAAAGGCACGGTGATGGCGGATACGAATATCCAGCAGAAGACCGGCGTGAAAAAGGTACGCATGGTCCACATTACAGAATCGCTAGAGAATATAAAAAATACTTCCATAAGAGCAAACGCCAAACAGCAATTGAAACTGCAGGAATTTTTCCTGAAACACGCAGGCCAAAGCTTTGAATCCTCCCAGCTGCAAAAGCAGGCGGGGGTCTCCCTTCCGACGGTCAATGCGCTGGCGGAAAAAGGCTTGGCCAATTTTTCGTCCATGGAATCGTACAGGGATCCATCACTTCTGACAGCGATTGAACAAAAAATCGCCTTGGATTTGACGGACGAGCAGCAGACGGCATTCGATGCCATTCAATCCTCGCTCAATACGGAAAAGACTTTTTTGCTTCACGGCATCACCGGCAGCGGAAAAACGGAGATCTATTTGCAGACGATTGCCCAAGTGCTTGAACAGGGCAAGGAAGCGATCATGCTCGTTCCGGAAATCTCCTTGACGCCCCAGATGACCATCCGCTTCAAGGAACGTTTCGGCGATTTGGTCGCCGTACTCCACAGTGGATTATCAGCAGGGGAGAAATACGATGAATGGCGGAAAATCCAGCGTGCGGAAGTGAAAGTCGTTGTGGGTGCCCGTTCAGCAATTTTTGCGCCATTTCAAAATCTCGGCTTGATCATCCTCGATGAAGAGCACGAATCGAGCTATAAACAAGACGATTCGCCCCGCTACCACGCACGCGATGTAGCGATTTGGCGCAGCCAGCAGCATCAATGCCCCGTTATTCTCGGAAGCGCGACGCCATCACTTGAATCGTATGCGCGCGCCCAAAAAGGCGTTTATGAATTACTGGCGCTGAAAAACCGGGCGAAAAACCAGCCATTGCCTGAAGTCCATATTGTCGATATGCGCGAAGAGCTGCGAACCGGCAACCGGTCGATGTTTTCCGTAGAATTGGCGGAAGCGATACGCGAGCGCCTGGCGAGAAAAGAGCAAGTCGTGCTGTTTTTGAACAAGCGCGGCTACTCGTCATTCGTCTTATGCCGCGATTGCGGAACCGTTTTGCAATGCCCGAACTGCGATATTTCGCTGACTTATCACCGGGCGAGCGAACGCATGAAATGCCATTATTGCGGCTACGACGAACCCGTACCGACGACCTGCCCGGAATGCGAAAGCGACCACATCCGCTTTTTCGGCACAGGAACCCAAAAAGTCGAAGAGGAACTGGCAAAGCTTGTGCCGGATGCGCGTGTCTTACGGATGGATGTTGATACGACCCGCAATAAAGGCGCGCATGAAAAGATCTTGTCTGCGTTCGGCGAAGGCAAAGCCGATATTCTGCTTGGTACGCAAATGATCGCCAAAGGCCTGGATTTTCCGAATATCACATTGGTCGGTGTCTTGTCGGCGGATACGACTTTGCATTTGCCGGATTTCCGCGCAGCCGAGAAAACCTACCAATTGTTGACGCAAGTGAGCGGGCGCGCGGGACGCGACGTGCTGCCGGGTGAAGTGTATGTGCAGACTTATACACCCGAGCATTATGCGATCACGCTTGCAAAAGATCAACTATACGAACCGTTCTATGAACAGGAAATGGCCATGCGGCGCGCAAGCGGATACCCACCGTATTATTATGTCGTCAATATCCAGTTCACCCATGAGGACTTGATGACAGTGTCGGGCTATGCCGAGCAAATGACCGAATATTTGCGTCACCGGCTGTCGCCCAAAACCATTATCATCGGGCCTTCCGCATCGCTCATCGCCCGCGTGAACAATAGATATCGCTACCAATGTTTGATAAAATACAAAAATGAACCGAAGCTGGCTGACGTGCTGCAGCAATTGATCAAAATCTACCGCAGCGACTGGATCAAAACGGGTGCGACTTTGTCCATCGACATGAATCCGACAACAGTCATGTAAGAGAAATGAGGAATTGAAATGGCAATCCGTGAAATCGTGAAACACCCGAACAAGGTATTAGAAACGCCATGCAAGACGGTCACTGAATTCGACCGCGAGCTTGCAGTCTTATTGGACGACATGCATGAGACGATGATCGAAGCGGACGGCGTCGGCATTGCTGCGCCGCAAGTGGGGGTCTCGCTGCGCGTCGCGATCGTTGATTTTCAGGAAGGACAAGAGCCGATTGAAATGATCAATCCGGAACTCGCGTTATTCGAAGGGAAAGAGACGGATATCGAAGGCTGCTTGAGTTTCCCGGGCATTTTCGGCGAAGTCGAGCGCCATGGCCGCATCAAAATCAAAGCCCAGGAACGCGACGGCTCCTGGTATGAACTGGAAGCGGAAGGCTACGAAGCACGCGCCATCCTCCACGAAATGGACCATTTGGACGGTGTGTTGTTCACAAGCAAAATCGAGAAATACATCACCCAGGAAGAATTGGATGAACTGATCCGCCAGCAGGAAGAGGAGGATTCGCTTTGACCAAAATTGTTTTCATGGGAACGCCGGCATTTTCAGCGCCGATCCTGAAGATGCTTGCCGAAGAAGGATACGACATCGTTTCGGTCGTCACACAGCCCGACCGCCCTGTCGGCAGGAAGAAAATCCTGACGCCGACACCGGTGAAAGAACAAGCCTTGGAACTTGGCTTGCCGGTATACCAACCGGAAAAGCTGAAAGATCCCGAACAGGCACAAAAAATCCTCGACCTTAACCCGGACCTGATTGTTACGGCTGCGTTCGGGCAAATTTTGCCGACGTCTGTGCTGGAAGCCCCGAAACTCGGCGCCATTAACGTGCACGCCTCGCTGCTTCCGGAATACCGGGGCGGTGCGCCGATCCACCAGGCGATCATTGACGGCAAAACAGAAACCGGCGTAACGATCATGTACATGGTCGACCGTTTGGATGCGGGGGACATCATCTCGCAAAAATCGGTGCCGATCGAAGAGACGGACCATACCGGCAGCATGTTCGAGAAATTGAGTGCGGCAGGGATGGACTTATTGAAAGAAACCTTGCCGTCGATTGTTGACGGGACCAACCCGCGGATTCCGCAGGACGAGGAGCGCGTCACGTTTGCCCGCAATATTTCACGGGAGCAGGAACGCGTCGACTGGAACCAATCTGCCCGCGATATCTATAACCAAGTGCGCGGATTGCATCCGTGGCCGGTCGCATTTACTACTCTCGGCGGCGCCAATGTCAAATTGTGGTGGGCGGAAATCGCCGGCAGCGGGAAAACCGGCGCGCCGGGTGAAATCGTCGAATTGACAAAAGATGCCATCATCGTCCAAACCGGCGAAGGCACGCTCGCCATCAAGGAATTGCAGCCGGCCGGGAAAAAACGCATGACGGCCGAAGATTATTTGCGCGGGCCGAAATTACAGGCAGGGGATCGATTCGAATGAAAAACAAGAAAATCCACGGCAATGTGAGGGATGCGGCATTGTCGATTCTCTATGCCGTGGAAAACAAACAGGCATACAGCAACCTCTTATTGAATTCGACAATGGACAGCTACGGCATTTCCGCCAAAAACAAAGGTTTGTTGACGGAAATCACTTACGGTACGCTGCAGCATCAAATGACCTTGGATTACTACTTGGAACCGTATATCAAAGGCAAACTCGACCCATGGGTGCGCACGCTTTTGCGCTTATCGCTTTACCAGATCGTTTACTTGGACCGCATCCCGTTCCATGCTGTCATCAACGAAGCGGTGGAAATCGCCAAACGGCGCGGCCACGGCGGCATCGCATCTGTCGTCAACGGCATATTGCGTTCCGTCCAGCGGTCAGGCGTGCGTTCATTCAATGAAATCGCCGATCCAATCGAAAAGATTTCCATCGAAACAAGCCACCCGGCGTGGATGATCAAGCGCTGGTCTGAACAATTCGGTATGCAAAAAGCCCGCGAAATGGCACTGGAGAATAACAAAGCGCCGCTTCAGACAGTGCGTGTCAATACTGTCCAGGCAACTCCTGACGAAGTGATTGAAATGCTCGAGTCGGAAGGATTGTCTGCCGAACCAAGCAAAATCATCCCTGAATGCCTCGTCGTCACGGGCGGGCAGCCGGTGCGCACGCAAGCTTTTGAAAAAGGCTTCATCACGATTCAAGACGAAAGTTCGATGCTGCCGGCTTACGCATTGCAAGTGGAACCCGGCATGATGGTGCTGGATATGTGCGCGGCACCTGGTGGAAAGACGACCCATATCGCTGAAAAGCTCAAAGGGCACGGGACAGTGCTGGCGATGGATTTGCACGCCCATAAAGTCAAGTTGATTGAAGAAACCGCAAAGCGCTTAGGGCATCAAACAATCGAGACCACAGTCGGAGACGGCCGGGAAAGCAGCGGACGCTTCGGAGAAGAAAAATTCGACCGCATTCTGGTGGACGCACCGTGCAGCGGGCTCGGCGTCATCAAACGCAAGCCGGATATCAAATACACGAAAACGCCGGACGATTTCGGGCGCTTGCAGACGATTCAGCTTGCGCTTCTTGATGAAGCGGCGAAGCTCTTGAAGCCGGGCGGCGTCCTCGTCTACAGTACGTGTACGGTCGATACCGAAGAGAACCGCGGAACTGCCGAAAAATTCATGAACACACATCCGCAAATGGAACAGATTCCTGCTGAATTGCCTGCCGCTTTCAAAAGCAAAGGCCAGGGCTTTGTCCAAGTATTCCCGCAGGATTTCGGGAGTGACGGATTTTTTATCGCAAGTTTCAGAAAAACCGACGGCAAAGTTGCCGAAAGCTAAAAAGCGGGGTGTCCACTATTGTTTCAGTATGTAATTGAAAGCGATACCGGTAGAAAAAGAGAAGTCAACGAAGACCGAGTCGCTGTGCTTAAACGCCCCGGGGGTTTATTGCTCGCACTGGTTGCAGACGGCATGGGCGGCCATAATGCAGGAGATGTCGCAAGCCGGATGGCAGTTGATGAGCTCGGCAGAAGATTTATGGAGGCGGACGCAGAAACGTTCGGGACTACGGAAGAAAAGATGGCTTGGCTATCTGGCCAAGTGTTGCAAGTCAACCGGCTAGTCTATGAACATTCCGTCACCCATAGCGAATGCAAAGGGATGGGCACGACTCTGATTGCCGCATTGATTGAAGGGGACGATTGCGTGCTATGCCATATCGGCGACAGCCGTGCGTATCTCATCGGGCCATCGATGACGCAAATGACACGCGACCATTCCTATGTCAACGTGCTGGTCGATAGCGGGGAAATCACCCAACAGCAGGCAGAAGACCATCCGAAGAAAAACTGGATTTTGCGCTCTCTTGGCACGGAGCCCGATATCGAGCGGGAAATGCATCATTTTTCGCTCGCCGGCATCCCGTATTTCCTTATTTGCACGGACGGCTTGAGCAATAAATTGAGCGAGCGGGACATCTCCTCGATTGTCCGTTCGAAAGCTTCGCTGTCCCAAAAAGGCAAAGCTTTGATTGCGCTTGCCAATGACCTCGGCGGTGAAGACAATATTTCATTCGTATTGTTGACGGCGCTTGGTGAGGGGGTGTAGCAATGCTGGTCGGAAAACGAATCAATGGCCGTTATAAAGTGCTTGAAGCGATCGGCAGCGGGGGCATGTCGAATGTCTATTTGGCGCATGACATGATCCTCGACCGCGATGTCGCTATCAAAGTGCTGCGCTACGACTTCAGCAATGAAGAGGAATTGCGGCGGCGCTTCAAACGGGAAGCGCTGTCTTCTACGAGCCTCGACCATCCGAACATCGTCGGCATTTTCGATGTCGGGGAAGACAATGCCTTGCCTTATCTCGTCATGGAATATGTGCCAGGAGATACATTGAAAGAATACATCATCAAACATTCCCCGGTAGAACCGGAACGTGCCGTGGAAATCATGAAGCAATTGGCATCGGCACTCGCCCATGCCCACCACAACCACATCGTCCACCGGGACATCAAGCCACAGAACGTCCTGGTGGATGAAGACGGCAATGTCAAAATCTCGGATTTCGGTATAGCCATGGCATTGAGTGCCACGTCCTATACGCAGACCAATTCAGTGCTTGGCACTGTTCATTACTTATCCCCTGAACAGGCGAGGGGCGGCACGGCCAATAAAAAATCCGATATTTATTCGCTCGGCATCGTCATGTACGAGTTATTGACAGGTAAGCTGCCATTTTCAGGTGAATCGGCCGTCGCCATCGCCTTGAAACATTTGCAGACGGAAACGCCGTCCCTGAAGGCAACCGTACCTGACCTTCCGCAAAGCCTGGAAAATATCGTATTGAAAGCAACTGCTAAAAACCCGCAATACCGCTATGCCTCAGCAGATGAAATGGCGGAAGACCTTTCGACGGCGCTAACTCCCGAAAGGCTCAACGAACCGAAGTTTGCGGTGCCGATAGATGAAGGGGAAACCCGTGCGATGCCGGCGATCAAAGATTCCGGAACTTACGAGCAGGCCGATGCAACGAAAACGATGGCACTTCCTCTCAAAGAGGATAAGAAAGAGCCGAAAAAACCGGCTGAGAAGAAAAAGCGCAAGAAAACCCCGATTGTCCTCGGGATTTTCACTGCTTTAGTATTGGCTGGGTTGATTGTCGCATTGGCATTTCCGGGACTATTCCAGCCGCGGCAAGTCGCCGTTCCCGATGTTTCCGGCATGGAGCGGGAAGCGGCGCATGAAGAGCTGGCCGCTGCCGGCTTTGTCGTCGCGGAAGAATCCGAACAATTCTCTGAAGAAGTCGATGAAAACCATATAATCCGCACCATTCCCGAAGCAGGGAAGATGCGCGACCCCGAGTCGAGCATCAGCTTATTTATCAGCCTGGGCAAAGAAACGGCCGAGTTCGGTGATTATGTCGGCGATTCGCTTGAACAGGCCCAGCGCATGCTCGAAGGTTCGAATTATGCTTCGGTCGATTCACGGGAAGAATTTTCCGATGAAGCGCCAGGCACGATTCTGAGCCAAAGCCCTGAAGCGGGAAGTGAAGTCGTCATCAGCGAGACCGAAGTCGAATTTGTGGTCAGCAAAGGGCCCGACATGCGTGAAGTGGAAGATTTGAGCGGATACGGCGAAGCGGAGTTGAACGAATATGCACGTTCGTCGGGATTCAATATCCGCATCGTCCGTGAAGAAGAATCCGATTCTGTAGAAGCGGGATTGGTGTTGTCGCAAAACGTCGCGGGCGGAGAGATGCTCGAAGTCGGAAGCACGATTGAAGTCGTTTTGTCTTCAGGCAGTGCAGAGCTTCCGGTAAAGACATATGTCGAAACCGTGGAAATCCCTTATGAGCCGGCTGAACCTGCGGATGAAGGCGAAGATCCGGTCGAACAGATGATTCGCGTCTATATCCAGGACCAGAACCAAAGCATGGTCGAACCGGTCGAGGAATTCACCATCACGGAAACGACCGAACACCAGATTGAAATGCAGATCGTTGAAGGCGCAAGCGCTTCCTACCGTATCGTTAGGGATGCCACGATCATCCTGGAGAAGACAGTGGACTATGAGAACGCAGATTAATACAACTACAATGAATGGATAAGGAGTGGTGCTATGCCGAAAGGTCAGATCAGAAAAGCGTTGAGCGGCTTCTATTATGTATTGGATGATGACGGGGAACGTTACACCCAATGCCGGGGCCGCGGAGTTTTCCGCAACCGCCAAATCACGCCGCTCGTCGGGGATTTTGTCGAATACAAAGCGGATAACGACCGGGAAGGGACGATATTGGATATCGACGAACGCAAAAACGAACTGGTGCGCCCGCCGATTGCGAATATCGACCAGGCAATTTTGGTGTTTTCAGCGAAGCAGCCCGATTTCCACCCGCTGTTATTGGACCGTTTCCTCGTCGCTGTTGAATCGTTCGATATCCAGCCGGTCATTTGCCTGACGAAAATCGATTTATTATCGGAATCAGAGCAAAAAGAACTGGATCGCTATGCAAATGATTACCGGACGATCGGCTATGAAGTCATTGAATCTTTCATGGACGACCCGACATTGCAAGAAAGGCTGATCCCGGTGCTAGAAGGCAAGACAAGCGTTCTTGCAGGGCAGTCCGGAGTCGGAAAATCGACTTTGCTGAATACGATTTTGCCATCATTGAAGTTGAAGACCGATGACATTTCGCAAGCATTGAACCGTGGCAAGCATACGACGCGCCATGTGGAATTGATCGAAGTGAACGGCGGCTTGCTGGCGGATACGCCCGGATTCAGCTCGTTCGATTTCGACCAGCTAGAAAAAGAGGAACTTTCGGCCTGTTTCCCGGAAATGGAACAGCGCTCAGGCGGCTGCAAATTCCGCGAATGCCTGCATTTGAACGAACCGAAATGCGCCATCAAAAAAGCGGTAGAGAATGGGGACATTCCGGAATACCGATACAAGCATTACTTGAAATTTTTGGAAGAAATAATGAATCGAAAGCCGAGGTATTCACATGATTAAAATCGCACCGTCAATTTTAGCAGCAGATTTTGCCAAACTTGGGCAAGAAGTACTGGAAGTCGAGAAAGCTGGAGCCGATTGGATCCATATCGATGTCATGGACGGCCACTTTGTCCCGAATATCACGATGGGGCCGATTGTGGTCGATGCACTGCGCCCGTTGACACAGCTTCCGCTCGATGTTCATTTAATGATCGAGAACCCCGACCGTTATATCGAGGATTTCGCCAAAGCTGGCGCGGATTATATTACCGTACACGTCGAAGCATGCCCGCATCTTCACCGCACAATCCAATTGATCCGGTCGTTTGGCGTCAAGCCGGGAGTCGTCTTGAATCCGCACACGCCGATCGAAACGATCCAGCATGTCCTGGAAGATATTGACTTGGTGCTGTTCATGACCGTCAATCCTGGCTTTGGCGGGCAGAAATTCATCCATTCAGTGGTCCCGAAAGTTGCGGCATTGTCGCAGCTAATTAAAGACAAAGGCTTGTCCATCGATATTCAAATCGATGGCGGCATCAATGAAGAAACAATTGTTCCGTGTGCACAAGCAGGAGCGAACGTTTTTGTGGCCGGATCTGCCATTTTCGGCAAACAAGACCGCACACAAGCTCTGCAAGCGATCAAAAAAGCGGGGCAAGGAGTTATCTTGTGATTGTCGTCTTAACAGCAGGGGGTCCGGCAGATGAATTGCCGGACCTTTCTTCGTATAAAGGGGCGGTGCATATCGGGGTGGATGCAGGGGTCATGACGCTGCTCGGGCTAGGCATCGAACCGATGGAAGCGATTGGGGATTTCGATTCGGTGACGGACAGCGAGTACGAAAAAATCCGCTCGGCTTTTCCGTCGCTTGAACGGTCGCCGGCGGATAAGGATGAGTCGGATACGGAACTTGCCTTGAAGAAAGCGATGCATTATGAGCCGGACATTGTCATCGTCACCGGGGTGACCGGAGGCAGGCTCGACCATTACATGGCTGCCTTGCACATCGTTTTCGCTTACCAAAGAAGCTATCCGCATATCGATTTCATAGTATTGAACAAACAAAACCGCATCCGTTTCATGGAACCCGGAACGTATCAGATGAAAGTGGATCAAGATTTCAATTACGTTTCCTTCTATCCATTTGCCGAAGAAGTGAGCGGCTTTACGATAGAGGGATTCAAGTATCCCGTGAACGATGAGCGGATCCCGTTCGGTTCGACCCGTTTTATCAGCAATGAATTGTTGGAAGATGGAAAGCTTGAGTTTACGGGCGGCCATTTGATCGTCATCGAAAGTTCGGATTGAACGCACGAAAAAATGCCAGGCTGACAATTGTCAGACCTGGCATTATTCATGAGCGGTTTAGACGCGCTCAACTTTTCCTGATTTCAATGCTCTCGCGGAAACCCATACACGTTTCGGCTTGCCGTCTACAAGGATGCGAACTTTTTGAAGGTTTGCTCCCCATGTACGTTTTGTCGAGTTCAACGCGTGTGAACGGCTGTTTCCAGAACGAGCTTTACGTCCAGATACTGCACATACTTTTGGCATGTAAGTCCCTCCTCACAAGTGAAGCTGAAAATTATAATAGAATTTCAGTTCGTTTTTCGTTTCACATACTTTAATAATTTACCATAGAAAAAACAGGGGCGCAAGTGAAATTCATAGCCTTTCAAGAAAAAAACCTTTACAGTGCAAAACGTTGGCTTTTCTTATAAAGGGCTTTCATGTAGAATGAAAAGAGTGAAATAGGACTCGAGGAGGAATTTTAATGTCGATTGAGTTGAACAATGAATATGGTCAAATCGATATTTCCAATGATGTGATAGCCCAAATAGCCGGCGGTGCTGCGATTGAATGCTACGGCATCGTAGGAATGGCAACCAAACACCAGATCCGCGATGGCCTCACGGACATTCTCCGCAAAGAGAACTTTGCCAAAGGAGTCCTTGTGCGCCAGGAAGATGGCGATTTGGTTATTGATATGTACGTAATCATCAGCTACGGAACGAAAATTTCGGAAGTGGCGTATCAAGTCCAATCCAAAGTGAAATATACAATTACAAAAACATTGGGCATGCCGGTTAGTGCGGTAAACATTTATGTCCAGGGCGTTCGTGTGACGAACCCGTAAGAGGAGGAAAATTCGGTTATGAAGTCATTAAACGGAGTGAAATTCGCTGAAATGGTGCAGATGGGTTCGCACCATCTATACCAAAATGCGGATTATGTAGATGCATTGAACGTCTTCCCGGTGCCGGACGGCGATACCGGGACGAACATGAATTTATCGATGACATCCGGTGCGAAAGAGACAGAATCCCATGCACAAGAACATATCGGGAAAACGGCCGGCGCGCTATCGAAAGGCTTGCTTATGGGCGCGCGCGGCAACTCGGGCGTTATTTTATCCCAATTGTTCCGCGGATTTGGCAAATTTATCGCCGATGAGCCGGAACTTTCTTCCAAAAAATTGGCTGAAGCCTTGCAACATGGTGTCGAGACCGCGTATAAAGCAGTCATGAAACCGGTCGAAGGCACCATTCTGACCGTCGCCAAAGATGCGGCGGCTAAAGGAATGAGCCTGGCGGACAGTGAAGAGGACATCGTCGTCCTGTTCGAAGCGGTCGTTACGGAAGCGAAAGCGTCACTCGAAAGAACGCCGGACCTGTTGCCGGTTTTGAAGGAAGTCGGAGTCGTCGACAGCGGCGGGCAAGGCCTCGTCTATGTCTATGAAGGTTTCCTTGCCTCATTGAAAGGTGAAGAGTTGCCGGAGAAGCATGTCGACAATTCGATGGATGAACTGGTCAGCGCTGAGCACCATAAGAACATCGCTGGCTTTATGAATACGGAAGATATCGAATTCGGCTACTGCACGGAATTCATGGTCAAATTCGAAGACGGCAAACGCTCATTCAATGAAGCGGCGTTCCGGACGGATTTGAGCGCTTACGGCGATTCGCTTCTCGTCATTTCAGATGACGAGATCGCGAAAATCCATATCCACTCCGAAGAGCCGGGGAAAGTCCTTACATACGGCCAGGAATACGGAAGCCTGATCAGCATGAAGATCGAAAATATGCGCCAGCAGCATACCGATATTGTCGGCGAAGGCCATAAAAAGGCAGCGGCAGTTGAAGAAGCGAAGCATCCATATGCAATCGTTACGGTCGCGATGGGCGAAGGCGTAGCGGAATTGCTCCGTTCAATCGGCGCTTCCTATGTCATTGAAGGCGGCCAGACGATGAACCCGTCCACGGAAGATATCGTCAATGCCGTCCGTTCGATCGGGGCAGAGCGCGTGCTGATTTTGCCGAACAACAAAAACATCATCATGGCAGCAGAACAAGCGGCAGAGCTGCTCGACATCGAAGCGGCCGTTGTACCGACAAAAGATGTCCCGCAAGGCATGTCGGCACTTCTCGCTTTCAATCCCGAAGCCGCTGTCGCGGACAACCAGCAGGCAATGAAAGATGCGATCCAGCACGTCAAGTCGGGGTCGGTCACTTTCGCGGTGCGCGATACATCGATCGACGGCGTTTCCATCAAGAAAGACGATTTCATGGGAATTTCAGAAGGCAAGATCGTCGTGTCGGATGAAAGCCTTGAAAAAGTTACAGAAGAATTATGCAAAAAGCTGGTTGATGCGGATGCAGAGATCGTCACGATCCTCTTTGGTGAGGACGTGAGTGAAGCGGATGCCGAAAAACTCGGCGCGTTCATCGAATCATTGAACGACGACGTCGAAGTGGAAATCCACAACGGCAAGCAGCCGCTTTATCCATATATTTTGGCAGTTGAATAATGTTAGGCGGAGGTCCGGGAACAAGACACCGGGCTTCCGTTTTTTTATTTTCGCAAAATAGAAAAGTGCCAAGTGAAGTGGAGAAGGGTGCAAAACAGCAAAAGCTTTCACAGGGGGCAGGGAAAGCCCACGGTTAAGACAATGTATGCGCTTTATTATCTTTGTTTCCAAAGCGCTTTTCATGTAAAATGAAATTATACGAGACGGAAAGTGAGGGGTTTGAGCATGAAGTTCAAATCTGTTTTTGATATAATCGGCCCGGTCATGATCGGGCCTTCATCTTCGCATACCGCGGGTGCCGCACGCATCGGCAGGGTAGCGCGGGATTTGTTCGGCAGGCAGCCGGCGTGGGCAAAGATCCATTTGTACGGTTCTTTCGCCGAAACCTATAAAGGGCATTCGACCGACGTGGCGATTATCGGCGGCTTATTGGATTACGATACCTTCGATGAACGCATTAAAACTGCTTTCGAAGAAGCGGAGAAGATCGGCATGAGCTATGAATTCATCCCGGAAACGGGACATGTCGATCACCCGAACACTGCACGCATTGTCATCGGGGATGAAAAATCCGAAATGTCGATGATGGGAATTTCCATCGGCGGCGGCAAAATTGAAATTACGGAACTGAACGGTTTCCCGCTCAGGCTATCCGGCAACCACCCGGCGATCCTCGTCGTCCATGACGACCGCTCGGGCTGTATCGCAAACGTAGCGAATTGTTTATATAAATACGATATCAACATCGGCCATATGGAAGTATCCCGCAAAGAGCGCGGGGACATGGCGTTGATGGTCATCGAAGTCGATCAGACAGTCGATCAAGAAGTGATGGGCGAGTTGCGCGAGTTGCCGAATATTACGCAAGTCACGCGCATCGCCGACTAAACTGGAGGTAAGAGAAATGGATGTTCTATTCCGAAATGTAAGGGAGCTCGTCGAACGGGCAGAAAAAGAAGGCAAGCTCATTTCCGAGATCATGATCGAACAGGAGATGCTCATCACAGACCGTTCGCGGGAAGATATCATGCAGCAAATGGAGCGCAATTTGACTGTCATGGAAGAAGCGGTCGAAAAAGGGCTAAAAGGCGTCCATTCCGTTTCCGGCTTGACCGGTGGCGACGCAGTGCTTCTCCAAAAATACATGCAGCAAGGCAATAGCCTATCCGGCGACCTGCTGCTTGATGCCGTCAGCAAAGCCGTCGCGACCAATGAAGTGAACGCGGCAATGGGCACGATCTGCGCGACGCCGACTGCAGGATCTGCAGGAGTCGTGCCAGGCACTTTGTTTGCCGTCAAGAATAAATTGAACCCGACGCGTGAGCAGATGATCCGTTATTTGTTCACATCCGGTGCTTTCGGTTTTGTCGTGGCCAATAACGCTTCGATTTCCGGAGCGGCTGGCGGGTGCCAGGCGGAAGTCGGTTCTGCAGCGGCAATGGCATCTGCCGCCATCATCGAAATGGCGGGCGGCACGCCTCAGCAAAGTTCTGAAGCTTTTGCCATCACCTTGAAGAATATGCTCGGTCTAGTCTGCGACCCTGTGGCGGGGCTCGTGGAAGTGCCATGCGTGAAGCGCAATGCGATGGGGGCATCCAATGCGGTCGTCGCTGCCGATATGGCGCTCGCTGGCGTAACCAGCCGCATCCCATGCGACGAAGTCATCAGCGCGATGTTCGAAATCGGGCAAGCGATGCCTAGCGCGTTCCGTGAGACGGCAAAAGGCGGATTGGCCGCGACACCGACCGGCAAATGGCTTGAATCGAAAATCTTCGGCGGATCGGTAGTCGGCAGTGGACAATAAAGCGCCCGTCTCTTCATTGAAGGGAGTCGGGAAGCAAGCGGCTGAAACCTTGCGGGACATGAAGATCGAAAGTCTTGAAGACTTGATCATGACCTTCCCGTATCGCCACGAGGATTTTCAGCTCAAAGATCTGGCTGAAACGCCCCATAATGAACGGGTAACGGTGGAGGGAAGGGTCGAAAATGAGCCTTCCGTCCTTTTTTTAGGGAAAAATAAATCGCGGACGACCGTGACGGTGCTCGTCGGGCGCCACCTCGTCAAGGCCGTGTTCTTCAACCAGCATTACGTGAAAGCTAAATTGCAAATCGGGGCGGTCGTCACCTTGACGGGCAAATGGGACCGCGGCCGCCAATTGATCACGGTTTCCAGCCATTCGATCGGGCCGCGGACGGATGGCGCAGATTTTGAGCCGGTGTATAGCTTGAAGGGTTCCATGCACCAGAAAACTTTCCGCAAATTGATGCGGCAGGCGCTGGATGCCACAAAAGGCAGCCTCGAGGATTGCCTGCCCGCTTCACTCCGCGAAGAATATCAATTGTTGCCGTTTGAACAAGCACTTGAGACCGTCCACTTTCCTGAAGATGCGGCATCGCTCAAGCAGGCGCGCCGGCGCTTTGTTTATGAGGAGCTATTGCTGTTTCAGTTGAAGATGCAGGCACTGCGCAAGAAGAATCGGGAAGCGGAAGGCGGTTCATTCATCGATTATGATTTGAATCGCTTAAAAGCGTTCATCGACGCTCTGCCGTTCGATTTGACCAGTGCCCAAAAACGCGTCGTCAATGAAATTTGCCGCGACATGAAAGAACCGTTCCGGATGAACCGTCTACTGCAGGGAGATGTCGGTTCTGGGAAGACCGTCGTCGCTGCAATCGCTTTGTACGCCGCCGTAACAGCAGGCAAACAAGGGGCGCTCATGGCACCGACGGAAATTCTCGCGGAACAGCACGCCAATACGCTCGAAGAATGGTTCCGGCCCTTTGGCGTCAGCGTTGCGTTATTGACTGGATCCGTCAAAGGCAAAAGACGCAAGGAAGTGTTAAAGCGTTTAGTGGACGGCGAAATCGATATTCTGATCGGCACCCATGCATTGATTCAGCCAGAAGTCCTGTTCAAAAGCCTGGGGCTCGTCATCACCGATGAACAGCACCGCTTTGGCGTGGACCAACGCCGCGTGCTGAAAGATAAGGCCTTGAACCCTGATGTCCTGTTCATGACTGCGACCCCGATTCCACGGACGCTTGCGATTTCGGCTTTCGGGGAAATGGATGTCTCGATCATTGACGAAATGCCGGCCGGGCGAAAAGAGATCGAAACCTATTGGATGAAAAAAGAGATGTTCGGCAAAATTGTCGGCCGCATGGAAAAAGAGCTTCTGGCCGGCCGGCAGGCCTATGTTATCGCGCCGTTGATCGAAGAATCCGAAACTTTGGAATACCAGAATGCAGTGGAACTATATCAGCAATTAACGACTTATTTTGAAGGGCGCCACACTGTCGGCTTGATGCACGGCCGCCTGCACCCGGATGAAAAAGAGCAGACGATGCGCGAATTCGCCGAAGGGAAGATCGCTGTGCTCGTGTCGACGACTGTCGTCGAAGTCGGCGTTAACGTCCCGAATGCCTCGTTCATGCTCATTTATGATGCCGAGCGTTTCGGTTTGTCCCAGCTCCACCAATTGCGCGGGCGCGTCGGGCGAGGCAGCGAGCAATCCTATTGTGTGCTGCTGGCGGATCCGAAAACGGAAATCGGCAAAGAGCGCATGAATTCAATGACTGAAACGAACGACGGCTTCATTCTTGCCGAAAAAGACTTGGAACTGCGCGGCCCCGGCGACTTCTTTGGCCGCAAGCAAAGCGGCATACCGGAATTCCGCATGGCGGATCTGGTCCACGATTACCGCGCGCTCGAAGCGGCGAGAAAAGACGCCGAAGCATTGATTGCCAGCGAGTCGTTTTGGGTCTCGGATGAAACGAAATGCCTGCGGGCGATGCTCGAGGATTCCGGCATCCTCGAAGGTGGCAGGCTTGATTAGGATGCAGGGAGACCGATTTTCCTTGCATTCTTTTTTTGTTGTTTATATACTCATATTAGTACCAAGTGCTAATAGCGGGCGGTGACATAGTGAGAAAACCAAAAAAAGAGCGGCAGGCAGCATTGAAATCATCTATCAAAGACAATCCGTTCGTAACGGACGAAGAATTATCGGCGGAGTTCGGTGTCAGCGTCCAGACCATCCGTCTCGACAGGATGGAGCTTTCTATCCCAGAACTTCGGGAGCGCATTAAGCATGTAGCGGAGAAGACTTTTGATGATGAAGTGAAATCCTTGCCGATTGACGAAGTGATCGGAGAAATTATCGATATAGAACTGGACAATAAAGCCATCTCGATTTTCGATGTGAAACCGGAACACGTTTTCCAGCGCAACCGGATTGCCAGGGGGCACCACTTGTTTGCGCAGGCCAATTCCTTGGCGGTGGCGGTAATGAACGAAGAGTTGGCATTGACAGTGAAATCGGAATTGCAATTTTTGAAGCCGGTCAAAGCCGGGCAGCGGGTCGTCGCGAAAGCGCAAGTGACCGATAGGCAGCCTCACAAGCACCGCGCGTTCGTCAAAGTGGTGTCGACGGTCGACCAGGCAGTAGTATTTATCGGGACATTTGAAATGTACCGCACGACTGAACAAAGTGAAGGTGACAATACGTGAAAATAGCAATCGATGCAATGGGCGGGGACAACGCCCCTAAAGAAATAATCGAAGGTGTCAAACAAGCGCTCGAAGCGTTTAGCGACGTGGAAATTTTGCTCTACGGGCAAGAGGAAAAAATTGATGAATACATAAAACCGCAAGACCGTTTGACCATTATCCATTGTACGGAAGTGATTGAAGCGGAAGACGACCCGGTCCGTTCGGTGCGCCGCAAAAAAGATGCATCCATGGTGCGCATGGCTGAAGCGGTCAAAGAAGGAACCGCGGATGCGGCCGTATCCGCAGGCAATACAGGGGCGCTTATGTCAGCTGGCTTGTTCATCGTCGGCCGCATTGACGGTGTCGACCGCCCGGCGCTTGCGCCGACTTTGCCGACGATGGACGGAAAAGGCTTTCTCATGCTTGACCTTGGCGCCAATGCTGATGCCAAGCCGGAGCATTTGGTCCAGTACGCCATCATGGGCAGCATCTATGCCGAAAAAGTGAGAGGCATCAGCAACCCGACAGTCGGCTTGTTGAATATCGGGACAGAAGAGAAAAAAGGCAATGAACTGACGAAAGCGGCTTTTCCATTGCTGAAAGAAGCGCCCGTCAACTTCATTGGAAACGTGGAATCACGCGACTTGCTGAACGGTGCCGCCGATGTGGTCGTCACTGACGGCTTTACTGGCAATATGGTCTTAAAGACCATTGAAGGCACTGCAATGAACGTATTCGCGATGATCAAAGATGTCTTTATGGCGTCAACCAAAACCAAAATTGCGGCAATGCTCGTGAAAAATGATCTAAGCGCGTTGAAAGGGATGCTGGATTACAGCGAATACGGCGGTGCGGGATTATTCGGGCTAAAGGCGCCGGTCATCAAAGCGCACGGTTCATCCAACGGCACCGCATTCTACAACGCCATCCGCCAAGCTCGGACGATGGTCGAGCATGATGTGGCCGGCAAGATTTACAGCACTTTGAAGGAGGAACAATCGTCATGAGAAAGCAAATCGCATTTATATATCCTGGGCAAGGCTCACAGGCTGTGGGCATGGGCGAGAGCTTTCTGGAAGATGACAAGAGCCGCCAATTTTTTGAAAGCGCCGACCAAGTGCTCGGAATGGGTCTGTCGAAATTGATGCTCGAAGGGCCGCAGGAAGAGTTGACATTGACTTATCACGCGCAGCCAGCGCTTTTGACTGTCAGCTCCATGATCACGGAACGGTTGATCCGTGCAGGAGTGCGCCCGGATTATACAGCGGGTCACAGCCTTGGCGAATACAGCGCGCTTGTCGCTTCGAACGTTCTGGAATTCCCGAAAGCGGTGGAAGTGGTCCATAAGCGCGGCTTGTTCATGAATGAAGCGGTGCCAGCAGGCGAAGGCGCGATGGCTGCCATTCTGGGGATGGACGCAGATAAGCTCGAAGAAGTGACCGATGATGCGACCGTTAGCGCTGGCGTTGTCCAGTTGGCTAACTTGAACTGCCCGGGGCAAATCGTTATTTCCGGAACGAAAGCGGGGGTGGAAAAAGCATGTGAGCTGGCAAAAGAGCGCGGGGCGAAACGCGCCATCCCGCTTGACGTCAGCGGCCCGTTCCACTCTGAATTGATGCGTTCTGCGTCACAGGATTTGGCGAAAGTGCTGAGTGATTCCTTCTTGCTCAATGCCAAAGTGCCTGTCGTGACCAATGTCAAAGCAGAGCCGGAAACCAATGCGACGCAACTGCAGGATTTGTTGATACACCAATTGTACTCGCCAGTTTTATGGGAGCAATCGGTGCGCAAGATGATTGAACTTGGCGTCACCACTTTTGTCGAAGTCGGCCCAGGCAAAGTGCTGAGCGGCTTAGTGAAGAAAATCGACCGTTCGGTGACAGTGATTCCGGTCCATGACCTGGCTTCATTTGAAAAAGCGGTAGAGGAGCTGACAACATGAGCAGATTGACTGGGAAAACAGCCATTATTACAGGTGCATCGCGCGGTATCGGGGCAGCGATTGCCCGCCGCTTTGCCGAGGAAGGCGCAAATATTGTCGTCAACTACAGCGGCAGCCAGGACAAGGCAGAAGCAGTGGTAGCCGAGATCGAACAATCAGGCGGCAAAGCGATCGCCGTCAAGGCCAACGTAGCAGATGCAGATGCGGTGAAATCGCTGGCGGATGCGGCGATGAAGGAGTTCGGCTCGATCGATATCCTCGTTAATAATGCCGGCATCACACGCGACAATTTGATGATGCGCATGAAAGAAGATGAATGGGATGATGTCATCAATACGAACTTGAAAGGCGTTTTCCTGTGCACGAAAGCCGTGACACGCCAAATGATGAAACAGCGCGCCGGGCGCATCGTCAATATCGCCTCGATTGTCGGCGTCATGGGCAATGCAGGGCAAGCCAATTACGTGGCGGCGAAAGCGGGCGTCATCGGGTTGACGAAAACGACAGCTAGAGAACTGGCGAGCCGTGGGATTACCGCGAACGCAGTCGCTCCTGGATTCATCACGACCGACATGACGGAAAAACTCGGCGACGATGTGCAATCGAGCATGCTCGCCCAAATCCCGCTTGCCCGTTTCGGCGCACCGGAGGATGTGGCGAATGCGGCATTGTTCCTGGCATCGGACGAAGCAAGTTATGTAACCGGCCAGACTTTGCATCTGGACGGCGGCATGGTCATGTAGTCCGCAATTATGTATACTGATTTGAGGGGAGGTGACGGCATTGTCAACAGTATTGGAGCGAGTAACCAAAGTAATCGTAGATCGTCTTGGTGTGGAAGAGAGCGAAGTGAAACCTGAAGCATCTTTCACAAACGACCTTGGAGCGGACTCATTGGATGTAGTTGAATTGGTCATGGAGCTAGAAGACGAATTCGATATGGAAATTTCCGATGAAGATGCAGAAGGAATGGCAACGGTAGGCGACGCAGTAACTTACATCGAAAAAAAACAAGCGTAAGTTGAATAAACGGGATTCGTCCCAGCTTGATAGCACAAAAGATTGACGCACAGCCTAGCTGTGCGTCAATTCTCTTTTTGCACAATGCCCGAAAAACAGGTAAAATCAACAAGAGAACAATAGAGGAAGGCAGATAAAAATGGCGATGAAACGAAAACCGAAACATACCAAACCAATGGCGCTGAAAGAAAGTGCCAAACAGGCATTTGAGCAATTGCAAAAAGAGCTGGATATCCAATTTGAACAACCTGCCCTTCTGCAGCAGGCATTTACCCATTCATCTTATGTGAATGAGCATCGAAGAAGACAATTCACGGACAATGAACGCCTGGAATTTCTAGGCGACGCTGTATTGGAATTGTCAGTATCGCATTTCCTCTATATGAAATATCCCGAAATGGCGGAAGGGGAACTGACCAAACTGCGCGCCTCGATCGTATGTGAGCCGTCTCTTGTCCTATTCGCCAACGAATTGGACTTCGGCAAATACATTCTGCTCGGCAAAGGCGAGGAATTGACAGGGGGCCGAACGCGCCCGGCGCTTCTCGCGGACGTCTTCGAATCATTTGTCGGCGCCCTTTACTTGGATCAGGGCTTGGAAAAGGTCGTGGCCTTTTTAGAGGTAGTGCTATTTCCGAAAGTGGAAGTCGGTGCTTTTTCTCATGCGATGGATTATAAAAGCCAATTGCAGGAGCTGGTGCAGCAGAAAAATACCGGCACCTTGAATTATGAAATCATCGAAGAAAAGGGTCCTGCACATAGCCGGATATTTGTGACGCGTGTTTCTTTGGGCGACCAGGAACTGGGCCTAGGCGACGGGCGCTCCAAAAAAGAAGCGGAGCAGAAGGCAGCACAGCTTGCCATCCGTAAATTGCAGGAAACAGCGGAGGATTGAACATGTTTTTGAAAAGATTGGAAGTAATCGGGTTTAAATCGTTCGCTGACCGCGTCGGCATCGATTTTGTCCCAGGCGTCACCGCCGTAGTCGGGCCGAATGGCAGCGGCAAGAGCAATGTAACCGATGCGATCCGTTGGGTCCTCGGCGAGCAATCCGCGAAATCGCTGCGCGGTGCAAAAATGGAAGACGTGATTTTTGCCGGAAGCGATTCGAGGAAAGCGCTTAATTTTGCAGAAGTCACCTTAGTTTTGGATAACACAGACGGCAAAGCCCCTCTCGATTACAGCGAAATCAGCGTAACGAGAAGGGTTTTTCGCAGTGGGGAAAGTGCCTATCTGCTGAACAAGCAGGCATGCCGCCTGAAAGACATCACCGATCTGTTCATGGATTCGGGACTGGGCAAGGAAGCATTTTCTATAATTTCCCAAGGCCGAGTCGACGAAATACTCAATAGCAAAGCCGATGAGCGGCGGTCGATTTTCGAAGAAGCGGCTGGGGTATTGAAATACAAGCAGCGCAAACGGAAAGCCGAGTTTAAGCTGAATGAAACCGACGAGAACTTGAACCGGGTGCTGGATATCCTGCACGAACTGGACGGGCGCATGGAGCCCTTGCAGATGCAGGCTTCCGCAGCACGTGATTACCTTGACATGAGCGCGCAGCTGAAAGACGCGGATATTGCGCTATTGGCGCATGACGCAAATGCTTTGAAGGCGCAACTTTCGGAGCTGTCGCAGGAAGCGTTGCTGCACACAGCAGAAGAACAGCGGCTTGCGGGTGAAATTTCGGAGACAGAACAATTAATAGCCGCATCGAAGCGGTCGGTGCATGTGCTGGATCAAAAAATTGACGCGGCTCAAGCGGCGCTGGTTGAAGCAAGTTCAGAGTCCGAAAAATGGGAAGGCCGAAAGTTGCTGATGTCCGAGAAAAAGCATAATGCGGACCGCCAGCGCCAGGCATTGGAAGAATCGATCAAAATCGAACGCGAAGAAACTGCCAAGCTTGAACAGCGCCATGCCGAACAAGTCGCGTCTCTCGAACAGCAGAAAATGGATCAGCAACAGACCCGCAAGTCGATTCAGCAGCTAGAAGCGCAATTAAACTTGACGCCTGCCGATATCGATAATGAAATTGAAGCGAAAAAATCCCTCTATATCGAATTGATGAATGAACAAGCGGGACTGAAAAACGAATTGAAAAACATCGACTTCCAGCAACAGCAAATGACGGAATCGAGCGGCCGCATCGCCGCGCAAGAAGAGGCATTCGAGAAAGAACTAGCCCGCTTGTTGAAAGAAAAACAGCAGGCAGAAAAAGCGTACGAAGAAATTCATGCAGACCTTGACCGCAAACGCCAGCATTTCAAAGAACAGGAATCCGGCGCTAAGCAATTGGCAGCGGATTACGACCACAAAAAATCCTTGCTGTTCCAAGCATACCAATCCCATAAGCAGCTAGCTGCCCGGATCGAGACCTTGCAAGACTTGGAAGCGGATTATTCCGGATTTTTCCACGGGGTGCGTGAAGTGCTGCAGGCAAGAGAGCGGAGTGAACTCAGCGGCATCATCGGGGCTGTGGCTGAACTGGCCGATGTCCAGAAGCCTTATGCCAAAGCAATCGAAACGGCATTTGGCGCAGCCAGCCAGCATATCGTTACGAGCGATGAAAAAAGTGCCAGCGAAGCGATCCGTTTTTTAAGAACAAAACGCGCAGGGCGTTCCACGTTCCTGCCGATGACGGTCATGAAACCGAGGCAGATTCCCCAACAAGTGGTGCAATCGGTTTCGGCACATCCGGCATTTGTGGATATCGCCGCACAGCTTGTCAGCTATGACGAACAATATGCGATGATTTTCCAAAACTTGCTCGGCCATGTTGTGGTAGCAAAAGATCTCGAAGGCGCAACATCGATAGCCAAAGCAATCGGCCATAGATATCGTGTCGTGACATTGGATGGCGACGTCATTAATGCTGGCGGTTCCATGACTGGCGGCGCGACGAAAAATCAGGCTTCGTTCTTTACGCGAAAGGCAGAACTCGAACAGCTGCAACAGCAAGCCGCTGAACTTCAAGGCACTATTGCACAAGCCGAACAGAAAGTCCGCGAATTGCAGATGCGAGCAGAAACTGCCAAAGAGCAATTAGAACAGCTTCGTGCAGAAGGCGAACGCTACCGGGAACTCGAAGCGGAAAGCGCGATTCATCTGCGGGAAATCGAAGCGGTATGGAAAACGACCGACAGCCGCTTTGCGCTATTCCGTGCAGAACAGCAAACCAAGCAGGACCTCTCCGGACTTGCTTCGCGCAAGGAAGCGGCAGCTGGGCGCATGGACGCCATTGCAAGCGAACTGGAAGGCTTGAACGGCGAGATCGAGGAATTGACCGGCTTCAAGCAGCAAAAAGAAACGGCCCGAGGCGAGTTGCTGGCGAAACTTGCGGAATTCAAATCAGATATGGCCGTCCGTAAAGAGCGCATCGGGCAGCTCACTGCACAAGCCGATGAATTATCGGAACGCCGGACAGCCAGCCGCAACAGGCTCGGCGAGCTTGAACGCGAGCTGGAATGGATTCAATCGGAAGAAGCTTCCAAAAGCTTTTCGGATGAAGAAATCGAGGCGGAAATCCAGAGATGGTCCGATGCACGAAAATCGGCGAACACAACTGTCGATGCCTCACGCAAAGAACGCCATGAATTGCAACATGCGCTCGACGAAGAAGAACGACAGTTGCGTGAACAAAGCCGCATCCATAAAGGCTTTACAGAAGCAGTGCGCATTTGCGAAGTGAAGACGACACGCCTTGAAGTGCAATTGCAGGGGCTTCTCGGACAGCTTGAGGATCATTACGAAATGAATCTTGAAGCAGCAAGCAACTACCCGCTAGAAGACGAGGAAGCTGCTGTCAGAAAGCAAGTGAAGCTTCTCAAACAATCAATTGAAGAACTCGGCAGCGTCAATATCGGCGCCATCGAGGAATATGAACATGTTGCAGAACGCCACCGCTTCTTGAGCGAGCAGCGGGATGATCTGAATGAAGCGAAAGATACGCTCCGCACTTTGATTGAGGAAATGGATGAGGAAATGACGCTGCGCTTCGACGAAACATTCCACGCGATCCGCAGCCACTTCCGCCATGTATTCCGCGAATTGTTCGGCGGGGGGTCTGCGGATCTGGTATTGACCAAACCATCGGATCTGCTTATGACGGGCGTAGACATCATCGCACAACCGCCAGGCAAGAAATTGCAGAACTTGAGCTTGTTGTCCGGCGGGGAGCGGGCGCTCACGGCGATTGCCCTGCTATTCGCGATCTTGAAAGTGCGCCCTGTGCCATTCTGTGTTCTGGACGAAGTGGAAGCGGCGCTTGATGAATCGAATGTCGTGCGTTACAGTCAGTACTTGAAAAAATACAGTGAAGACACACAGTTCATCGTCATTACCCACCGCAAAGGCACGATGGAAGGCGCTGACGTGCTTTACGGCATTACGATGCAGGAATCCGGCATTTCCAAACTGGTTTCCGTGAAACTGCAGGAAGACATCAAATAAGGAGTGATTCGATGAGTTTCTTTAAGAAATTAAAAGATAAATTCAGCAATAATGTTGAAGAAGAACAATCAACCGAGAAATACCGCGAAGGCTTAAGCAAAACGCGGACCGGCTTCACGTCGAAGATCAATGACCTGGTGGCCCGTTACCGCAAAGTCGATGAAGACTTTTTCGAGGAATTGGAAGAAGTGCTGCTCCAGGCGGACGTCGGATTTGAGACAGTCATGGACTTGATGGAAGAATTACGCTATGAAGTGCAGCGCCAGAATGTCAAAGACACATCGAATGTGCAGTCGGTCATTTCCGAGAAACTTGTCGAAATCTATGAGGCAGGCGATCAGGAATTGAGCGAATTGACCTTCGCTGAATCCGGCCCGACCGTCATTTTGATGGTCGGCGTCAACGGCGTCGGAAAAACGACCACGATTGGGAAATTGGCGCAGCGCCTGAAAAATGAAGGCAAGACCGTCATGCTCGCAGCTGGCGACACGTTCCGCGCAGGAGCGATCGACCAGCTCGACGTGTGGGGGCAGCGCGTCGGCGTCGAGACCATCAAGCAAAGCGAAGGCTCCGACCCGGCAGCGGTCATGTACGACGCCGTGCGCGCGGCAAAATCGCGCAATATTGACGTCTTGATCTGCGACACGGCCGGCCGTTTGCAGAACAAAGTCAATTTGATGAACGAATTGCAAAAAGTGCATCGTGTCATTGCCCGTGAAATTCCGGGAGCGCCACATGAAGTGCTGCTGGCACTTGATGCGACAACCGGGCAAAACGCCATGATTCAAGCCCAGACCTTCAAAGAAGTGACGGAAGTGACAGGCATCGTCTTGACGAAACTCGATGGTACCGCAAAAGGCGGCATCGTCCTGGCGATCCGCAACAAGCTCAATATTCCGGTGAAATTCGTCGGGCTCGGCGAAAAACTCGATGACCTGCAGCCATTCGACCCGCAAAAATACGTTTACGGTTTGTTTGCCGAAGGCTTGGACCGTGAAGAGCAGGAAGAAATGGGCTCAGACAAGTAAAATTACTTGACGGAGGCGTCGGGATTCAGTATGGTATACAGGAGTATGAATGGGGTGAGCGTCATTGATGGGACTGGAAAAAACGACAAGAATGAATTATCTTTTTGATTTCTATCAGGAGCTGCTGACGCCCAAACAGCGCAGCTATATGAGCTTGTATTATCTGGACGACCATTCGCTCGGCGAAATTGCCGAAGAGTATGAAATCACCCGCCAAGCGGTGTACGACAATATCCGCCGGACCGAAGCGATGCTTGAAGAATATGAGGAGAAGTTGCAGCTGTTCGAGAAATTCCAACGGCGCCAGCAACTCGTCTCGACTTTTGAAAAACAGCCATTCACGGATGACAATGTCCAGAAATTTTTGGATGAATTGAAGGAATGGGACTAGGAGGCGGTATATAGTGGCATTTGAAGGATTATCTGAACGCCTGCAGGGGACGATGACCAAAATCAAAGGCAAAGGGAAATTGTCCGAAGCAGACGTAAAAGAGATGATGCGCGAAGTCCGCTTTGCCTTGATCGAAGCGGACGTCAACTTGAAAGTCGTCAAATCATTCATCAAGAAAGTCAGCGAACGCGCGGTCGGCCTTGAAGTAATGGAAAGTTTGACGCCAGGCCAGCAGGTCGTGAAAATCGTCAAAGATGAACTGACTGAACTGATGGGCGGCGAACAAAGCAAAATCGACTTTTCGACGCGCCAGCCGACGGTCATCATGATGGTCGGTCTGCAAGGCGCCGGTAAGACGACGACGACCGGGAAGCTTGCAGGCGTGCTACGCAAAAAGAATAACCGGAAGCCACTGCTGGTCGCAGCGGACGTCTATCGCCCGGCTGCAATCAACCAGCTCGAGACGATCGGCAAGCAATTATCATTGCCGGTATTCTCCAAAGGCACGGAAGCAAACCCTGTCGATATTGCCCGTGAAGCGATCGAACACGCCAAAGCGGAACACCTGGATACGGTCATCATCGATACGGCGGGCCGCCTGCATGTCGATGAGCAATTGATGCAGGAACTGAAAGACATCCGTTCGATCAAAGAACCGGATGAGATTTTCCTTGTCGTCGATGCGATGACCGGGCAGGATGCGGTCAACGTGGCGCAAAGTTTCGATGACGCAATCGGCATCACAGGAGTCGTTTTGACGAAACTTGACGGCGATACGCGCGGCGGTGCAGCATTGTCGATCCGCACCGTCACCGAAAAACCGATCAAGTATATCGGTACAGGCGAGAAAATGGATGCGCTTGAACCATTCCACCCAGAGCGCATGGCGTCCCGCATACTCGGCATGGGCGATATGCTATCCTTGATCGAAAAAGCGCAAACGAACGTCGACGAGGCCAAAGCGAAGGAATTGGAAGAGAAATTCCGTACGTCGTCGTTCACGTTCGATGATTTTCTTGAGCAATTGGACCAAGTGAAGCAAATGGGGCCGCTCGATGAAATTCTGAAGATGCTCCCAGGCGCGGGTAAAATCAAAGGCCTCGAAAATGCCAAAGTGGACGAGAGCCAAATGGGGCGCGTCGAAGCGATCATCCGCTCGATGACGATCCAGGAGAAGACGACTCCCGAAATCATCAATGCAAACCGTAAAAAACGGATTGCCCGCGGTTCCGGAACGTCCATCCAAGACGTCAACAGGCTGCTCAAGCAGTTTGAAGACATGAAGAAAATGATGAAACAAATGTCCGGAATGGCCGGCAAAAAGGGCAAGAAAAAGATGTCGATGCCAGGCCTGGACTCGCTTTTTAAGTAATTTTGTTAGTGTTAAGAAAAAATACTTTACAAACCTTTTAAAGCTTGCTAATATAATATCTTGTGTGAAACTATTCGGAGGTGCTTTATAAAATGGCAGTAAAAATTCGCTTAAAACGTATGGGAGCTAAAAAGTCTCCTTTCTACCGTATCGTAGTCGCTGATTCACGTGCCCCACGTGACGGCCGTCAAATCAAAACAGTAGGTACTTACAACCCGCTGACAGTTCCAGCTGAAGTTAAAATCGACGAAGAATTGGCGTTGAAATGGCTTCACGATGGCGCTAAACCATCTGACACAGTACGCAACTTGTTCTCTCAGAACGGCATTATGGAGAAATTCCATAACGAAAAACTAAACAAGTAAGGGAGCGTTCTTATGGAGCAGCTGATTGAAACGATCGTCAAGCCGCTAGTTGATTATCCGGAAGCAGTTCGTATTGAAAAAGACGAAAACACTAACCGAGTCGTCTACAAGCTTTCCGTGCATCAAAGCGATACAGGGAAAGTCATCGGCAAGCAAGGACGTGTAGCGAAAGCTGTACGCTCTGTCGTCTATTCAGCAGCAGGAAATTATCATAAGAAGAAAACGTACCTTGATATTGTGGATTGAAAGGAAGGAGCCCCGGTTCCTTCCTTTTTTTTCAGGAAAAAATAAAGGAAGGGTGTTTATGCGTGGAATGGTTTAACGTAGGAAAAATAGTCAATACCCACGGAATCCGCGGTGAAGTGCGCGTGATGTCCCGTACCGATTTCCCGGAAGAACGGTTTGCGATCGGCAATAAGCTCGGGCTTTTCACAGCCGGCGCGAAAAAGCCGATCATGGTGAAAGTAGCGAGCCACCGTACCCATAAAAACTTCAATCTTGTATCTTTTGAAGGCTATCCGACCATCAATGATGTCGAGCAGTTCAAGGAAGGCTATCTGAAGATCGCTGAACACGATCTCGGCGATCTGGAAGAAGGCGCTTTTTACCATCATGAAATTCTCGGCTGCCAAGTGTTTTCAGTTGATGGCGAGGAGATCGGAAAAGTGACGGAGATTTTGGAGACAGGGGCCAACGATGTCTGGGAAGTAACGCCGGATAAAGGCAAAAAGCATTACATCCCCTATATCGAAGACGTCGTCAAAGAAGTCGATATCGATGAAAAGAAAATCACCATCGAAGTACTGGATGGTCTCCTATCATGATGAACATCCAAGTGTTGTCTCTTTTTCCGCCGATGTTCGAAGGGGTGTTCCAGCATTCGATCATGAAAAAGGCGCAGGACAAAGGAGCGGTCACTTTAGGCGTAGTCGACATCCGCGAATTTGCCGACAATAAGCGACAAGTGGATGATTACCCTTTCGGCGGCGGCGCTGGCATGGTGCTGAAACCGGAACCGGTTTTCAATGCGGTCGAGAGCATCACAAGTGACGGCAAGAAACCGCGCGTTATCTTGATGTGCCCGCAAGGCGAGCGCTTTACGCAGAGCAAGGCAGAAGAACTTGCCCGCGAAGAGGAACTGGTGTTCATTTGCGGCCATTACGAAGGCTATGATGAACGTATCCGTGAACATCTGGTTACCGACGAAATCTCCATCGGCGACTTTGTGTTGACCGGCGGGGAGCTGGCAGCCATGACTGTGATCGACAGCGTTGTAAGGCTGCTCCCGGGTGTGCTCGGCAATAGTGATTCCCCGGTCCGCGATTCCTTTTCGACCGGCCTCTTGGAGCATCCGCATTACACGCGTCCAGCGAGCTTTAGAGACATGGTCGTTCCGGCCGTATTGACGTCCGGGAACCACGCCAAAATTGAAGAGTGGCGGGAAGAGCAAGGCCTCAAGCGTACACTTGAACGCCGCCCCGACCTTCTTGACCATGTCGAACTGAGCGATAAACAAAAAAACATACTGGCTCGCTTACAAGCCGAAAAATAAATCAGGATAGCTCTTGCAGCCAAACGCATGAAGTGATAGTATGGAAAATGTACTTTTATGTGAAGTACACGAATCACGGTGTTCCGCTGCAAAGATTACGGATTGCAAGAGCATCTGTAGAAGGAGAGAAAAAACATGCAAAACATCATTGCTGAAATCACTAAAGAACAACTTCGTGCGGATCTTCCAGATTTCCGTCCAGGAGATACTGTTCGCGTCCACGTGAAAGTTGTCGAGGGAACTCGCGAACGTATCCAGGTATACGAAGGAGTCGTTATCAGCCGTCGCGGAGGCGGAATCAGTGAATCATTCACTGTCCGTAAAATCTCGTACGGTGTAGGTGTTGAACGTACATTCCCTGTACACACGCCGAAAATCGCTCAGCTTGAAGTTACTCGCCGTGGTAAAGTACGTCGTGCTAAATTGTACTACTTGCGCAACCTACGCGGTAAAGCAGCTCGTATCAAAGAAATCCGTTAATATTGCAAACAAGGGAGAAGGCTTAATGCCTTCTTCTTTTGCATGTAAAAGGCCTGGGCTGATTGCCTGGGCCTTTTTAAATGCATTTTTCAAGGCGCTAAAAGCATGGCGCACGGAGGCAAATAGCTTTTCTTTTCTTTGCTAAACACCTTGTTTCGCTGTACAATTAAAGCATTAAGCGCGGGGAGGAACACGCATGGAAGCTGAAGGGAAAAAGAAGAATGAAGTGTGGGAATGGTCCAAAGCTCTATTGATCGCGTTCGGCCTTGCGGCAATTATCCGGTTTTTCTTATTCACCCCCATTGTGGTGGACGGGGAGTCGATGATGCCGACCCTGGAGCACGGCGACCGGATGATCGTCAATAAAATTGGTTATAATATCGGTGAACCGGATCGATTCGACATCATCGTTTTTCATGCGCCGGAACAAAAAGATTATATCAAGCGGGTCATCGGATTGCCGGGCGACCATGTTGCCTATGAGGAAGACCAGCTCTTTATAAATGGAGAAGCAGTGGAAGAACCTTATCTCGAACAATACAAGACAGGCATAACGGGGACCTTGACAGAAGACTTCGTGTTAGAGGATATCACCAGCTATTCCACGATCCCTGACGGTTATGTTTTCGTCATGGGGGATAACCGCAGGGCAAGCAAGGACAGCCGGCACATCGGGCTGGTGCCGATCGAAGAAGTGATCGGCAATACGAGTTTCGTTTTTTGGCCGGTGGA
The DNA here is from genome assembly GCF_041320495.1 of Planococcus sp. SSTMD024. NCBI lineage: Bacteria > Bacillati > Bacillota > Bacilli > Caryophanales > Caryophanaceae > Planococcus > Planococcus sp. SSTMD024. Next base: position 273,797 of record NZ_JBGGNS010000023.1, read on the forward strand.
TGAAGCCGGCATCGTAAAATAAGGAGTGGTGTCATGACGATTCAATGGTTTCCCGGGCATATGGCGAAAGCGCGTCGGGAAGTAACGGAAAAACTGAAATTGGTGGATATCATCTTTGAATTGGTGGATGCCCGCTTGCCGCTATCATCGCGAAATCCGATGATCGACCAAGTGATCCAGCAAAAGCCCCGCCTCATCATCCTCAATAAAATGGATATGGCAGACGAGCGGGAAACAAAAAAATGGATCGAGCATTTCGAAAGGGAAGGGACCCGTGCGGTGGCGATCAATTCCCTGGAAGGAAAAGGGCTGCAGGCGGTCACGAAAGCTTCAAAAGAGATCCTTAAAGAAAAATGGGACCGGATGGAAGCGAAAGGCATCAAGCCGCGCGCCATCCGTGCCATGATCGTCGGCATCCCAAATGTCGGGAAATCGACCTTGATTAACCGCTTAGCCAAGAAAAGCTTGGCGAAAACGGGCAATATGCCGGGAGTTACAAAAGCTCAGCAATGGATAAAGGTCGGCAAAGAAATCGAATTGCTCGATACGCCAGGGATTCTTTGGCCGAAATTTGAGGACCAAGAGACCGGCCAGAAACTCGCGGTCACTGGGGCGATCAAGGATTCGGTTATCCAAATGCAGGAGTTGGCGATCTATGCGCTGAAGTTTCTGGAGGAACGCTATCCGGACCGGTTGATGGACCGCTACGGCATCGACCATATCGATGAAGACTTGGTGAAGACTTTTGATCATATCGGCAAAAAACGCTATATGATCGGCCCTGATGGCGAAGTCGATTATGAAATGACGGCCGAGATCATCATTCGCGATATCCGCAACCAGCATCTTGGGCGCATCACCTTCGATTACCGGGATGAAATGATTGCAGAACAAGACGAATTGGCATAATACAGCGGGTCCTCAAACAGGGCCCGCTATTTCTTTGTGAAAAGGAAGTGGCGACATGGAGACGGCAGCATCGATCAAGGAAAAATTAGGGCAGGCAGAAACATTCGAACCATGGATGGAGGAGTTGAAAGGCGATTCGCGCAAAAGCGTCCAGCAATTGCTCGGCGCCTGGCAGCGCCGTATCGACAAAAAGCTTTCTTTGCTGCAGCGTTTGGAAGACAAGCAAAGCTTTGATCGACAGTTCAAAAACCATCCGGGTTCGCTCGTTGCCGGCATTGATGAGGCAGGGCGTGGGCCGCTTGCCGGGCCGGTTGTGACGGCGGCTGTGATCTTGCCGGAAGATAGCAGCGCATTCATCGGTTTGGATGATTCGAAAATAATAGCGAAAGCGAAGCGCAACGAATTGGCGCAGCTGATCAAACAACAGGCGATCAGTTGGTCGGTCCATATCCAGCCTCCTGAAGCTATCGACCGGCTGAATATTTACCAGGCGACAAAACAATCGATGGAAGCAGCAGCAAACAATTTGGACACGGCGCCTGACGTGGTGTTGGCTGATGCCATGGAACTTGCGCTCCCGATGCCTTCCGAAGCGATCATCAAAGGCGATGCCAAAAGTTTATGCATCGCCGCCGCGTCGATCTTAGCAAAGACCGGCCGGGACGATTTAATGGAAGAATACGCCCAGATGTATCCGCAATACGGCTTTTCGAAGCATGCAGGTTACGGCACGAAAGACCATCTGGCGGCGCTAGAAGCGCATGGCCCTTGCCCAATTCACCGCAAGACGTTCGAACCAGTCAAATCGATGGCTCAAAGACCATAAGAGACGGAAAATTCGAAGTTTTATGCAGAGTGGCTGTCAGCTGTGGACATTCTGTGGCAACTTTAATACAATGGTAGAGGCAATAAAATTAAGAGACAGATGTTTGATTGGAGGATGACAGATGAATATCCATGAATATCAGGGAAAACAGGTCCTGAAACAATATGGCGTATCAGTACCAGAAGGCCATGTTGCTTTTTCACCTGAAGAAGCAGTCAAAGCAGCGAAAGAACTTGGTTCGGATGTTGTCGTTGTTAAAGCCCAAATCCACGCAGGTGGACGAGGCAAGGCAGGCGGCGTCAAGCTGGCGAAAAACTTGGACGAAGTGCGTGAATATGCGAAGGAATTGCTTGGCAAGGTCCTCGTGACGCATCAGACAGGCCCAGAAGGCAAAGAAGTTAAACGCCTTTACATCGAAGCGGGCAGCAATATCGAGAAGGAATACTACCTTGGACTGGTCCTAGACCGTGAAACTTCACGCGTCACATTGATGGGCTCAGAAGAAGGCGGTATGGATATCGAGGAAGTTGCAGCGAACACTCCAGATCGCATCTTCTACGAAGAAATCGATCCGGTTGTCGGTTTGACTGGCTTCCAGGCGCGCCGCATGGCATTCAACATGAACATCCCGGCTAAGCTTGTCAATAAAGCAGCCAAATTGATGCTTGGCCTTTACCAGGCATACCTTGAAAAAGACGCCGCAATCGTCGAAATCAACCCATTGGTCGTTACAGGCGACGGGCAAGTAGTGGCTTTGGATGCGAAGTTCAACTTCGATGCCAATGCGCTATACCGTCACCAGGACATCATGGAAATGCGCGATTACGATGAAGAAGATGCTAAAGAAATCGAAGCTTCCAAGTATGACTTGAGCTACATTTCTTTGGACGGGAACATCGGCTGTATGGTTAACGGTGCCGGCCTTGCTATGGCAACAATGGATACGATCAACTATTACGGCGGCTCACCCGCTAACTTCCTTGACGTTGGGGGCGGTGCCACTGCTGAGAAAGTAACGGAAGCATTCAAGATCATTCTTTCCGATAAGAATGTCAAAGGGATCTTCGTTAACATTTTTGGCGGAATCATGAAATGTGACATCATTGCGGAAGGCGTTATCCAAGCGGCTAAAGAAGTCAGCCTGGAAGTGCCACTTGTCGTCCGTCTTGAAGGAACAAACGTAGAAATCGGTAAAAAACTGCTGAACGAATCAGGTCTGAACATCGTAGCGGCCGGCACTATGGCTGACGGCGCGAAAAAGATCGTAGAACTTGTAGGCTAAAGAAGGGCAGGGACAAAAATGAGCGTATACATTAATAAAGACACAAAAGTGCTTGTACAGGGAATTACAGGGTCAACTGCCCTTTTCCATACGAAGCAAATGCTTGAATACGGAACGAAAATCGTTGCGGGTGTAACACCAGGCAAAGGCGGAACTGAAGTTGAAGGCGTACCTGTTTTCAACACGGTTGAAGATGCCGTAAAAGCTACAGGTGCCAATGTATCTGTAATTTATGTACCGGCTCCTTTTGCTGCTGACGCAATTCTTGAAGCAACAGAAGCTGAGTTGGATATGGCAATCTGCATCACTGAGCATATTCCGGTACTCGATATGGTCAAAGTGAAGCGTTATATGGAAGGCAAGAAAACACGCCTTGTCGGACCGAACTGCCCGGGTGTCATCACTCCGGACGAATGTAAAATCGGCATCATGCCTGGATACATTCATAAAAAAGGACATGTCGGTGTTGTATCGCGTTCAGGTACTTTGACGTACGAAGCGACTCACCAATTGTCTGAAGAAGGAATCGGCCAATCGACTGCTGTCGGAATCGGCGGAGACCCGGTCAACGGCACGAACTTTATCGATGTATTGAAAGCATTCAATGAAGATGAAGATACGTATGCTGTCGTCATGATTGGTGAAATCGGCGGTACTGCAGAAGAAGAGGCTGCACAATGGGTGAAAGAGAACATGACGAAACCTGTTGTCGGCTTTATCGGCGGCCAGACGGCTCCTGAAGGAAAACGCATGGGCCATGCCGGTGCGATCATTTCTGGAGGCAAAGGAACAGCTGCAGACAAGATCAAAGCAATGAACGCTGCTGGAATCGAAGTTGCAGATACACCGTCCGTTATCGGCGAAACTTTGATCAAAGTTATCAAAGAAAAAGGCCTTTACGACGCTTGTAAAACTCATTAATCCATAAATTAAGCCTGAAACGTTGATACAGCAGCGTTTCAGGCTTTTTTATTTTGTCTTTTTTAAGCTACTCGCACAAAACTCGCACACTATGCCTCAAAAAACTTCCCAAAGATCTCCCCGTAATGAATTTTGAGTTGGTTCGGAGCATTTCGTTTCATTCGCTTCGTGACGTGCGTATAAATGTTTTTTGTCGTCTTGGCATCCGAATGGCCAACCCGATTCATGATCGTATCCAGGTCGATTTCGGCTTCTGTCAGCATGGTGATATGCGTATGTCGGAGAAGGTGAGGGCCATCTCGTTTCCCAATGCCCGATTTCTCGCAGATCCGGAGATAGCGGCGGTAAATGAATTTGGCTGAGTATGGATAGCCGGTCTTCGGCCGGCAGAACACAAAGTTCATGTCGTGGTAATTGTCAGTTGCTTTTCGATATTTCAGCCGGTTCTCCATCTGCCTAACTTTCAAGCGTTTTAGCAGGTTCAAGGTGTCACTTTCGATATCGACCACTCGAATGGATTGACTCGACTTAGGTGGCGTCAATTCATATTCCTCTACGGCTCCTGGACTGTCCATCGTTTTAGTGATGCGGATTCGGCTTTCCTCAAAATCGATGTCTGCCCATTTTAATGAACAGACTTCACCAGCTCGCATCCCCGTAAAGGCGATCAGATAAAACCATTCCTCATCAAAGATCAGGCCGATGTCTCGCGCCGCATATAGAAAGGTTGTCAGTTCTTCACGCTCGAAATACTTCTCTTTGATTTCCTCACTTTCGATTTCCTCTACTGTTCGCCGGCGCTTCGGCATTATGACTAAGTTCACCGGGTTATCCAGTCGCAGCCGTTGCTTCTGAGCATGCACAAAGACAAAGTTCGCAGTGACTTTTACATGCGTAATCTGGGACTTGGATGCACCTTTCCGATGAAGGTCCATTAGCATTTCTTGAATATGCTGGTGTGAGATTTTACCAATCAGCATATCGCCTATGTAGCTGTTCACCAATTTCAGCGTAGAATCCCGACTGCGCAGCGTGCTCTTTTTTACGCCGGAATGCGCATAGATATCAAACCATTCAGCAGCTGTCTCCCGAAAGAGAACGCGGTTGGCTGTTCGGCCATCGATTCCGGATTCCAAAATCTTTAAGGATTCCTTCACCTTGATTTGCGCAGCCGTTTTGCTTTTTGCCTGTTTGCGGATCGGGTTCCGTTTATTCGTGTAGGGATCCCGAGGCCCTTCTTCGTAACATTCCCAATTGCCATTGGACAGTTTTCTACATTTCATCGCACACACTCCCTCTTGCTCACCGTATCACGCAGCAGCTACACCCGCCGGTACATTTTTTCCTTGCGCTGAATAGCCGTTGGTATTCTTTTAACCCGCTGGGATGTCTATCGGTACATTAAGTTCTGCAGGTACTGATGAAGCCGTTTCAGTGCGAAATCTCTTGTCACTTTGAACGTTTCCATGATGGACCACACAGCTTCATTTTCCGTTGGCGGCAACTCCATTCGTTCGAGCATAAAAGTGGGGATGCAGACATACTGTGCAAAGTTGATTGATTTGTGTTCTTGATAGACTTGGAACGGCATTGGCATGGTTAGTTGATTCCCGGCGTGCCAGAGGGCATGGCAAAGCTCGTGACCAAAGTCTTCCCACTGCTCAGCGTCGGACACTCGACTGTCGAGAATAATACCAGCACCGAGATTCATGGATTCACACGGTAGATAGAAAATCGAAATGCCATTACGAGAGGATAGCGTATCGATGCTTAATTGGTGTGGATGATAGATGTCGATGGCTTGGCACATATTATTTACGTATTGTTCGCTCCAGTTGTAAGTATAGCTCACGTGACCACTCCTAATTAGAACGTATGTTCTTTTTGAGGTTGAAAGAAAAGCTCAGCTGATAGCCGAGCTCGTCCATCTTATCGTAAATCAATCATTCCTGTTTCAGTTCCGAATAATCCACTCTGCACTTGCAATTGCAAGTCTTCGCTTTCTGCAACATCAGGGTTTACGTCGAATACGACTTTACCAGTCACTTCAGAATCAGGATTCACTTCTTCTGCCAAGAAGGCGTTTTGAATCGTTCCGTCTTCTTGCTGGTTTCCTGAGATACTAGCCATTGCGTCAGCTTCGTATGTTTTCTCACCAAGTTTTAGTTTAAAGAATGAAGTATCAACCATGACAGCTTCATTGCCACCATTGGTATAAGTTACATCAAGCACCACATATTTACCAGAAGCTGTTTCTGGCAGCATAGACGGCCCAACTTGATCAGCCGTTTCGATGCTATTGATAATGAACGTTGCATCTCCTACTTGAACTTCTTCGCCAATTCCAGCTACTTTCACTTCTTCTTTCTCTGCGGTTTCTGTCGCTGGAGCCGAACTATCGGTTTCCGTAGATGTTGTCGACGATTCGTCGCCTCCACCAAATGCGACTGCTGCGATGATCACTAGAACAACGAGACCAATGATCCCCAAGCAACCGATTTTAAAGACTTTCTTCATACATATTGCCCCCCTACTTCTATTATCTTACTCCTATATTCTAGCAAATATTGGAGGGAAAGCGATACCTTTTGTGAAAATTAACCAATCATTTGTTATTTTTCTTCCGTTTTTTCATGACCTTGTCCACTTCATAGGCGATTTCGATACGCTCAATCATGTCCATGATGTCATCGGATTTATTTTTAAACTGAAGGTAATCATTGTTTGCGGCCCAATCGAGAGCTTCTTGCTGGTAGGCGGTAAGGGAGTCATAGTCTTTCTGGTCAATGCCCAGTTGATCGGAGGGAAACAGACTTTCTTGACTGACTTCCTTATGTGCGACGTCTCTTCCTAATAAGTAGTCGGTTGTTACGTCGAAGTAATCTGCAATTTTAACCAATGTCTCGTAGTCGGGATTTCGATTACCACTCTCGTAAGCAGTATAAGCAGGTCTTGTAAGTCCTAAATACTTGGCCACGTCTTGTTGTGTTCTCTTTTTTCTATTTCTTAATTCCTTCAATCTTTGCGACAGCATTTCCAGCACCTCCGTGACTACAATTTTAACGTAACAATGAGTGACAATATATATAAAGTAACGAATTGAAACTTTTTTCGTTTTCTCGTTGACAATGTAACGTAATGATACTAATATAAGGGTAACGAAACGATACATGGAGGTGAGAACATGAAGAGCGAGCAAAGAGTTTGGCTAAAGAAGTTCAGAAATAATAAAGGTTTAACTCAATTGGAAGTCGCTAAAAAAGCAGGAATTAAGCGTCCGAACTACACCATGATTGAAACTGGACAAAGAAAACCTAGCGTTGCTACTGCAAAGTCAATCGCATCAGCACTTGGTTTTGACTGGACCATTTTTTTTGAAGAAGAAGGTAGCGATTCGTTACAAAAGCGAGTAGCAATCTAAGGGAGGGGTGATCAACTAAGTCTTGCTCACCAGGCAAGACAAAACTCCTGAGGAAAATTTAAACAAGAAAGAGGGGCATCGATATGAACGAATTGCAAAATGTTTTCAATTACGAAGGTAAGCAAGTACGTACTTTCAAAAAGGGTTCTGACATCTTCTTCGCAGCCAAAGATGTGTGTGATGTTCTCGAGCTGTCAAATGCCACTGTTGCTGTCGGAAGACTCGATGAAGATGAGGTGACTAAGTTCAACTTAGGGAGCTTAGCTGGAAACACAAACTTCGTTTCTGAATCAGGATTATACAGTTTGATCCTCGGAAGCAGAAAGCACGAAGCCAAGAAATTCAAACGATGGGTCACTCATGAAGTTCTCCCAAGCATTCGAAAGCATGGCGCCTACATGACGCCAGACACGCTTCAGCAGGCCATTCTGAATCCAGACTTCGCGATCGGATTGCTGACCAACTTGAAAGACGAGCAAGAGAAGCGCCGGGAAGCAGAGTTGCAAATCGAGACGCAAAAGCCAAAAGTGCTCTTCGCAGAATCGGTCGAAACCAGCAAAACTTCTATCTTAATCAGAGAGCTTGCAGTATTGCTCAAGCAAAACGGCATCGATACCGGAGAACGTCGCTTGTACACGTGGTTGCGAGAAAACGGATATTTGGTCCGCCGACACGGGAGCGACCGGAACATGCCGACGCAGCGCAGCATGAATTTGGGGCTCTTCGAAGTAAAAGAGACGCCGATCCATCACAACAGCGGAGACATCAAGGTCGGCAAAACAACGAAAGTCACTGGTAAGGGCCAAGTGTACTTTATCAATAAGTTCTTGTCGGAACGCTTGGCAATCTAAACAGTTGAACGAAAGGAATGATCTAAATGGATTTTTTCAAATGCGAAATTTGCGGAGATGTTCTTGATATAGAAGGCGATGACATTGAGTACGACGAGGAAGAAAACACTTATTGTTCTGCTTGCTTCATGAATGAATCTGATATAGGGGAGTCACAAATCGGCCAAAAGGAGTGATTTCATGAAAATAGCCTTTGGGGCAGTTTCATTTAAAGTAAATCGTTTTGCTGAAGGAGAAAAATTTACAGACTATAACGGCATTACTGAAATGACAATAGCAAAAATTACTGATGAATTTTGCCACATTAAGTTCTCTGATGATTTATCTAATTTCACACACAAATATCGCATGCCGTACAGGATACTGCCAGAAAAACATGAACAGCTTCAATTATTTTAAACAATCTTTCCGACCATAAGGAGAAAGAAAAAAGGCGCGAGGGAGCGCCCGTGAGGAGTGATAAACGTGGAAACCATGCTCGTGACATTAACCGTCGAGGAATTCCGGCAAGCCATTCGCGATGAGGTTCGTTCGGAAGTACATGCTGCAATCAAGGAGATGGCTCCGAGGGAGGAGCTACCGCACTTTCTAACAGTGGAGGAAGCAAAGGCACTGCTGAGGGTCAGTCATTCGAAGATGTATGAGCTTATGGGCCGTTCAGACTTTCCAGTCTGCCGAGAGTTCGGAACAAAAATCTACACAGACAAGCTGTTCAAGTGGATTGAGGATAATACACCGGCGCTCCAGAAGAGGAAGCATTCCTTGTCTGTAATTTAAGTATAAGCGTTTCAACAAGTTCTGTTGGTACGCCTGAATAGAAAATTCAATTCAAATGGGACACAGGAGGATGATGACAATGACAAAGAATCGATTAACGCAAGCCATGCGCGAAATGCGCGGCGATGAAACACAGCAGCAAATGGCAATGGGGCTGAACGTATCACGAGAGGCTGTCACTAAGTACGAGGGCGGTGCTCGCAATATTCCGCAAGACATCGCACAAAACCTGATGGCGAAGCACGACAACCCACGCTTCGCTCTCGCTATACGAAGTGAGTATACGAAAACGGGGCCGGTATGGTTGGACGGCCCGAACGTGGATCTGCATCGCTCGGCGGTGAAGGAGAAGACGCTGGAAGAAATCAAAGAGGCCTATGAGGCGATTAAAGCATTCAGCTTTGCTCAGCCATTCACGAGCCTATCCGCCTGGCACTCGCCGGAAGTCGAAAAGGTATTGGAAGAGGCAGTAGAGGCCATCACATCATTAGAGCATTTGGTCGTCGTGGTCTGTGAGGAAGCTTCCATCAGTTACAACGAAACCTGGCACAAGCATCATCTTCAACTGCGATCGAAAGGTTATCTGCAATGATCCAAGCCGGCGAAGCATTACACACGCTCATCGCTACTGGCCTTGTGGGATTCCTTTGCTTCTTAGTTGGCACGCAGTTCGGTTCTATAAATGCACAAAAAAACGACGACTGAGATTTGAGCTCAGCCGCCGTAAGTAAAAGTAAGGTTACTTCGATTATAGCGAGAGCTTTGGCTCTCGTCAATCAGCCCAGGAATGTTCCCCCGTTTCCGTTCCTGGTCTGATTGATGGGATTCAACCATCAGAGGGAGGCGAAGAGAATGAATCATCCAGACGTAGAACGCTGCATGCTGACAGGCTATCCAGTTACAGACGCACGCTTCGAGAGCTCAGAAATCTCTATCGAAGTTGAGAGCGATCATCCGATTGAGGACCATTTCGGTTCGGAGATCCAGACAGGCGACACGTGGTTTGAAGACAAGGCAGGTCGCGTAGTGCTTCAAGACAACATGGAAGACTACTTAATCGAAGTCGTCGGCGCTGAATTCTTCAAGGCACTAAAATAGCCAGCTGCTTAAAAAGCAACCGGCTAAACAGTCCCATTGGCGTGGGCTGAAAAAACATTCTATAACGCTATTTTAGCACAGAAAATGGAGGGATATCAATGCGAGCATTATTACTTGCTGATACACGGGATCTAAGCCGCGAAGATTGGCTTGAGCAGCGGAAGAAAGGTATTGGCGGCAGTGACGTGTCAGCCATTGCCGGCTTGAACAAATGGAAGTCTCCTATTGGAGTCTACCTTGATAAAACCGGTCAATCACCGGAAGAAGACACGGCCGGCGAAGCCGCGTACTGGGGAAATGTCATGGAAGACATTGTCGCCCAAGAGTTCTCAATTCGTACAGGCATCCGAGTCCGAAAGCGCAATGCCATTCTGCAGCATCCCAAGCATCCTTTCATGCTGGCGAACGTTGACCGGCTGATTGTCGGGAAGGAAGAAGGGCTTGAATGCAAAACGGCTTCTGAGTATCTAAGAGGCGAATGGGAAGACGAAGAAGTCCCAGCGGCATATCTGCTTCAATGTCAGCACTACATGGCTGTCACAGGATATAAAGCATGGCATATCGCAGTATTAGTCGGCGGCAACAAGTTCATCCATAAGAAAATCGAACGGGACGAAGAGTTGATCCAGTACCTAATCGATATTGAACAGGATTTCTGGAACAATCACGTTCTTGCTGAGATTCCACCAGCATTCGATGGATCGGACGCCTCGACAGACTTGTTGAAAGCCATGTATCCCGAAGAACAGCCTTCCAGTGAAATCAAGCTTGGTAATGATGTCGAGCAGATGCTAGAGGCGATGGATCAACTGACAGAAGATATTAAAGTCTTCACTACCAAGAAAAAAGAGTATGAAAATCAAATCAAAGCCATCCTGGGCGAAAACGAAAAAGGCCATACGCTCAACCGGATTGTCACTTGGAAGAGTTACGAAACAAATCGAATTGATTCCAAGCGTTTGAAAGCTGAGCAGCCGGATCTATTCAAAAAATACACAAACACGACAACCGCACGTCGGTTCACCGTGAAATAGGAGGAAAACACATGCCAAACTGGGCTGAAGGTTCACTAAAAGTAAGAGGAAAAGAGAAAGATATTGTCGCATTTTTGAGAGGTGCTCTTGGTGGCATTCCTTCTTTTGGAGCAAGTATTAAGGCGGCTCTTGGCGGCGGCGAAATTGAAGTGCCAGGCGTAACTATTGAAGAGGACGACTTCAACATGGTGATTAGTTCGCCAAACGGCTTGCATATTGAGGGCTCTCGTCGCGCGTTTATTGAAGGGTCTGTTGATTACTGGTTCTTAGATGAGGACGACGAAGAAGAACCTGCACAGGTAGTATTCACAATCGATAATTTCAAACAAGCTTGGGCAGTTCAATCAGATAACTTCGCTCGGCTTTCGGAGAAATACAATATCGACATAAAAATTCATGCATTCGAAAGAGGCATGCAGTTCAATCAACTTATTGAAATTCACAAAGGTGAAATCATTCATGATCAAGAGATTCAATTCGATGATTACGAATGGGAGTGCGTTATGCCCAATCTTGGAGGTTGAATATTTCGCAATTATAAACAATAAAAACTAGGAGGAATTTACTCATGGCAACGAATGAAGCAGTCAAAAACCAATTAGCAAATCAGAACAAAAACAGCGTGGCTAACAAAGAAGTAAAGCCAGAACAAACGCTGAATGCTCTACTCAAACGTATGGGCCCCGAGATTCAACGGGCTCTTCCAAAGCATATGGATGCGGATCGCATCGCTCGTATCGCTTTAACAGCCGTTCGTACTACGCCAAAGCTTCTGGAATGTGACCAAACATCTTTCCTAGCAGCCATCATGCAATCAGCACAGCTCGGCGTGGAACCAAACACAGGGCTTGGCCAGGCTTACCTGATTCCTTATGGCAAGCAAGTGCAGTTCCAGTTGGGTTACAAGGGTCTTATCGACTTAGCGGTGCGCAGCGGTCAATACAAAGCGATTTACGCCCATGAGGTTTATGAAGACGATGAGTTCGAATTCAGCTACGGCTTAATCAAAGACTTGGTCCACAAACCGGCAGCCATTCCTACCGGCGAACCAATCGGATATTACGCGGTCTATCATCTGCAAAATGGCGGTTATGACTTTGTGTACTGGACGAGAGAACGCATTGATCATCACGCCAAGAAATTCTCTCAGGCTGTGCAAAAAGGCTGGACGAGCCCATGGAAAACCAACTACGACGCAATGGCCAAGAAGACGGTCCTGAAAGAAGTTCTGAAATACGCTCCAAAATCCATTGAGCTGCAGAAAACGGTCGAAGCTGACTCCACGATCAAGACAGAGCTCAGCCAAGATATGAGCGATGTGATCGACGTGACAGATTACACGGTCTTGGATGACCAGCCAGAAACTGCAGAACCGGAAGCAACGGAACCACCAAAAGAAGAAAAGCCTAAGAAACAAAGTATTCACGAACAGACACTGGTTTAAAGAGTAACGGGGAGTTGAGGGACTCCCCGTATCTTTTAAAAGATATCGCACTATAAGAGGAATTGAGGGGTTCTAATGAGCGACGTTAAATGGATTAAATTAAGTACGCAAATGTTCGAAGATGAAAAAATACGTTTGATTGAAAGCATGCCGGAAGCAGACACCATCTTGATTGTATGGGTGAAGTTGCTCTCTCAAGCCGGACGCGCCAACAATAACGGCTACATTTATCTATCAGAAAATATTCCGTACACAGATGAAATGCTGGCAACGATATTCAATCGGCCACTCGGAACAGTTCGCATGGCGTTAGAAGTTTTCCGGAACTTCGGAATGATTGACATCGATGAAGATCACTTTATCAGCATATCAAATTGGGAAAAGCATCAGAACGTTGCTGGGCTCGACAAAATACGTGAGCAAACCAAAAAACGCGTTGAAAAGCATCGGCAGGCAAAGAAAAAGTTAGCCTCTCCACCAAAAAACAAACCCGACGAAGGTTGTAACGTTACAGGTAACGCTACAGTAACGCCGGATAACGCAACAGAACTAGAACTAGATTTAGAACTAGAACTAGAAAAAGATGTTGTTGTTGATGATAAAAGCGCTGGTAAAGCATTCAGGTTCTATGAACAAAATATCAGCCACTTAGTTCCCCATATTGCCGAACGAATTTCTATCATGATTGATGAATCATCTGAGGAGTTGGTTCATGAGGCATTGAAACGTTCGGTGGAAGCGAATGCGCGGAACAAGATGAATTATGCGGACACGATATTAAGAGCATGGAGCGATCAACGCATCACTACCTTGTCAGCGGTCTTAGCTGCCGATAAGGAAACCGAACGACGGAAGCGAGGGAACGCGAATGGAACCACTTCAAAAGATCATGGAGGACCTGACGACGAAGAATGGGACGGATTCTCACTCTGATGGCGTTGTCTGCGAACATTGCGGCGATCTGGTCCCGCCGATGGAAGTCGAAGTCTTAGGCAGAACACGATGGGTGCAGCCGGTCTGTAAATGTGAGGCTGACATTCGGAAAGAGGAAATCGTGAAATATCAGAACGTGCAGCGTGAACGGGAAGTCCGGGAGCTTTTTTCCATCAGTGACTTGGGTGAACGGTTCCAGTCGTCTACCTTTGACAATTTCACGATGCGGTCCGGTGCTGAGAATGCTTTGAAGATTGCCCAACACTATTCTGAGAACTTCGATGACTTCGGCTATGAATCGATTCTGCTGTGGGGCGTACCAGGGAATGGGAAGTCTCACTTGGCCGCCGCGGTTCATAATCAGCTTCGTGAAAAAGGAAAGGTTGTCGTCTTCATTTCGATGCCGGATCTGCTTAAAAAAATCAAAGCAACATTTGGCAAAGGTAAAACCGAAAGTGAGGAACAAATCCTCAAGGCGTTGAAAATCTGTGACTTGCTGATAATAGATGACATCGGCGCAGAGAAAACGAGCGAGTGGGTGGAAGAAATCATCTTCCTGATCATCGACAATCGCTACCGCCGCAAGAAGCCAATTATGGCCACATCGAACCTAGAACCTAAAGAATTGTCTGGAAAGATTGGGAATCGAGCCTATGACCGAATGCTGGAGATTTCCCAGCCGATTGAAAACAAAGCGACCAGCTATCGCAGAGAACTGGCAAAGGGGCGCCGGTCGAAGTTCGATCACTTACTAAATTAACGAGGAGGACGAGGGGATGGAATACACAAAACACCGCCAGTATTTGCTCAATCAATTAATTTTGGTGCTTGGCGCATGGAAGGCACAGGGCGAGAACGATGCCAGTCTTGAGCAGGAGTTCATGAATCTCTTAAAGGCATTGCATCCGAACATGCAAACGGCTATATCGATTTTGGAGAAGCACATGGATATGGAGGTGGCGGCATGAAAAAAGAAATGAAAATTTCAGTCAGCGATGAAACAAAGAAATTCTTTCTAGCTTTCGAAGAGTGGCGAGAAGGAGTCGGCCACGAGATATCTGTTGGAAAATATCGTTTCTCGGCAGTGCCAACATCCGGAGGAATTATCATTTCGGAAGTTACCAGTGGAGCAAAGTTCATGAATCTCCCGTTAAACCCCTATGTCATATTGCGGACTTCAACAAAGGAGGACGCGGTCGAGTATCTTACGGAAGTCGGAGAGGGACTTCGTAAATTACTACTATCTGTTCCTGCATCAGAACTTAATAAAAAGATAGAAAAAACAAGACTCGATGCTATTGATAGACTCGGACCAATGCCGAAAATAGAGAAATTCGATAGCTCATGGATGTTTGAAGAAAGCAAAGGCACTCACTAAATCTCGCTGGGGAGGCGAAGGGGATGAAACACAACGCGCACATTCACATGAAGAACTGGATCGCCGAGTTGAGGGGCTACGGAATCCATCAGGGGCCAGGCGGCCAAGCTTTGGAAGAGATGGACTATTACGATATTCGCTCGATGGTCGTGAAAGCACAGATGCAACGCAATCTCGAAGTTAAGTCGAGCCCGTGGTTTCCATGAGCAAGGCGCGCTGGACATTGTTGTGGCGCTGGGAAGATGGACAGCGGGTCACGATCTACGAACCTTTGCGGCCTTCTGCTGTCAAAATATTACGCAAGAAGGGTTGGAAATTACTATGACGGAAGATGAAAAGTATCAGACGGTGATTGAGGCGCTGCCGAAATGGCAGCCGTCTCGCACTGATCGCCGGTTCGGACTTACGTCCATCAAATCAATTGTGAAATGCACGTTGAAAGAGGCGCTTGAGATTAGGGATAGGCTCTCTTACGAAGGAGCGATGCCTACGAGGGCTTGGAATGATTGAGTTCATTCAGTTCCTATGGGGAGCGTCGCTGGTTACTACTGCCATTGTGGGCATCTTGAGCATTATATTGGTGCCGGATAAAAAACTAGGTAAGCGATTGGAGGAAGTGGAATGAGCAGAGATTTTAAATTTCGCATATGGGACCAGCGCGTACCTGGATCGCTTATGTCTTATGACGATGGACATTTCAGCATCAGTGCTCATGGTGAAGTGTTCTGTGTGAATGATGATGTCAGTATCGAAAACGATTCATTCCTGATGCAGTACACCGGAAGAAAAGATAATACCGGAGTTGAGCTTTATGAAGGCGATATCGTGCCAGTCCAGGGAATGATTCATCTTGGTTGGAAACAAGGGACATACCGATTTAAAGGCAACGGCAAGGTTGTCTACCTCGCTGATGCAATGCGATTTGCTTTTATTGTCAACACGGAAGAGTACGGATATCAGATTGTCTGTTATGACAAAGGCATTCGCCAGCAGTACGAAGTGATCGGCAACATCTACGAAAATCCTGAATTGCTGAACACTTAATTTTTTTATAAATAAGTTGTCAATATTTTCTTTTAACTCACTGAGCTAAGCATTTCGGGATGTTAAAAATTTGAAAGGGGATGGGACAAGATGGGACGAACAACTTACCAGCCATTAACTGAAAAGCAACGCTTCATGCTGAACTGGATCCGCGAACTGAAAAGCGCAGGCATTACGAGCGGGCCGAACAATCAGCCGCTTGAGCAATTGGGTTATTACGATCTGCGCAGCGTCGTGATGCAACAGCGAGAAAACTAAAAATCGACAGGGGGAAATTACATGAGCTTCAAGTTGACGATTACGAAGGTACAGCATACTGAGCACGGCCGTGATGAAAACAAACTGCAGTTGACGAACGATGAGGCGTTTGTGAACGGCACTGAAGTAATTAATCTGATGCAACGGTTCTTTGGCGGACAAGAGGTAGCCACGCCAAAAGAAAACGTAGCTGTAAAAGTCCAGAGCCCAACGTTGGCCAAGCCCGCAGCTCCAACTCCGGAACCGGTTCAAGAATCTAAGTCGTTAGCAGAAGAGGCAATTGAAGCAGCTGAGACAGAATACAAGTTCGACATCGGCAAGAAACCATGTGAAAAGCCAGAGCCTAAAGGTCGGCCTCGTGCGGTAGAGCTGATCGGCTCAGAGCGCTCGAGCTTCTCGATTGCTGATAAGTACCCGGACTTGAAGATGCCATCAAGTGAGGGGCGCACCGATGGATTCGATGACAGACAGAATGTTCAAGTTTTGATTCGGTGTCTCGAATGCGGCTATAACGGCAAGCACGGCACGTACCTAACGAACGTTTACACCAAATGTAAAGGGTGCGGCGAAAAGCTTTTCTTAGAGAATGCCGCAGATGAACGTGGTGAGGCAGATTTTGACGGCAACGTATTTGTTGCCCAGGACCGGTACAAGACGCGGCGTGAGCTTTGGGAAGAAAAGAACGGCGTAACGGCCGATGCTTAACGTCATTTGGATTTGCATCGCATTGATCGCTGCCATGACGCTGAGCTGGTTATTGCGGAGTTGACGGAAACGCGGAAGGGAGAATGGATCCGGAATGAAAACAAGATCACCATTAATTTGGTTCGGTGGAAAAAGCAAGCAAGCAGATTTAATCATGAGTAAGATGCCAGCTCACAAAGTTTACATCGAGCCATTCGGCGGAGCTGCCCATGTGATCGCTCAAAAGAATCGAGTTAATCATGAGGTCTATAACGACATAGATGGCGTTGTGGTGAATTTTATTCTCCAGTCGATTGAGAACACGGAAAAACTAATCGAACGCTGTACGGCTATCCCTTACAGTCGAGAGCTATACGACCGTTATCGCAAAGAGGAATTACCTCGAGATCCATTCGAGCAAGCAGTTAGATTCTTTTATCTGAATCGCTCGGCCATATCGAAAGGAAATTCCGAAGAAGTCCCGAAGACCGGATGGCGACATAGCACCAGCTCGAGTCAGAACCCAGCAATGGGCTATATCAGCGCCTGTCAGATTATTAGAGACTTTGCCAAGAGAATGCAGGGCGTCATGATCGAGCGCGCAGACTTCAAAACGATTATAGAAAAGTACGATTCAGACGAAGCTTTATTCTATGTTGATCCTCCATATGTCGGTCGAGAAAAGTTTTATGCGGGTGGATTCACAATGGAAGACCACCGAGAACTTGCCAGGCTGCTGAACAAGGTGCAAGGAAAAGTAATCCTTTCTTATTACGAGGACCCGATCATAGAAGAGTTATATGGGCACTGGAATATTGAACGGCATGGAGCATTTAAACAAGCGGTAGGTGGTCAAAACATCGGCGGCCAAGCAGAAGAATTGCTGATTATGAATTACGAGACGCGGCAATTGAGTCTCTTTTGACTTCGGTGTCCGACCAAACAGCGCAATAAAAAAGGAGGCCACGCATCATGTGGATTCTATACGAAGCTTATCTCAATTTGAAGCTGAAGCGCCGCTGGAAGAGATTCCAGAAACTAATGTATAAACAGTTCTATGTTACCCACCAAGGCATCCAAACAGTCGATAAAAAAGATTTACCAAAAGGAGCCCACTGGCATACGACCTTGCCCGGGAGAAAAGATGCGGCCCACTTCCGAGAGTCCGTTCATATCACCATTCCGGATTTGGGTGACGATCAACCGAATGGCCATCCGTACCAAGTGACGCTCGTTGATCATCGCGACAAAGAGCAACACCCATTACATCACCCGCGACTGAACCGTTTCTTTTACGAGGAAGCAAAGCGGAACGAGTTCGTCACGGCATTCGAGGAATCGGTAATGGATGCAGGTGGCCGCTTTACGAAAAAACCGCACTTGTAGCATCCCTTATTCAGTTCATTCAACATCCTCAGTGCTGAAGGCGATACGCACTTCAGCCTGACGGTGTACCACTAAAAGGAGGAATTAGCATGGTAGGTATTCTAATCGGCGGCATGATGGTCGCCCTGGTCACAGGTATGGTAGCAGGCATGGAAATTCAACAGCTGCGTCAAGACGAGCAGAAGAAGGGGGCTAATCAATGACTGAAAAACCGGTTTTGACAAAGGAACAAGCCGCCGCGCTGGAAGCTGCATTGCGAGAAGATCGACCTGATCAGATATTAAAGCGTGCAGCAAGAGATCATGAAACTTGGTTTTTTGATTGCCATCCTTTGAATTATTTAGAACTTCCGGTTTTAGCGAAAGCTCTGTATGTCGGATACGAAGTAGAAGAAGTGGCATATCTCCCTGGGGACATGGTGGTTTATAAAAATGGTGGACTGTTTGCCAATGGGAAACGAATCGCAACGGTCCACGCTCACGATAGAGAGAACAGAGCGGTGATGTTCGACAGTACATTCAACCATCCTCTGAACACTATGGGGACCAAACAGCTCAGAAAAGCCACGCCAGATGAAATCTTTTGGTTTTGTGAGTTGGGCAGAGATAGTGTGGGAGATTTCCGAGTCGGTGATATCACCGTGGATAGAAGAGAAATGATATTCATTGTCTCGGAGAGTGAATCGCAAGATGACCATCTTTCTATTTCCTTAGCAAAACTTTGGTATAAAGACGGCCTTATTGACGGCATCTACCCAGCAGAGTCATTTAAGCAATTCTTTAAAGCGGGGGATGACTGATGGAATTACACGTACTCTTCGAAAAACAACAGCAGCTGGAAGCAGAAATCGAGCGTAATCATCCGGTACGGCCAGGCGAGAATCGATTGAAAAAGCAACTTCTCGCCTTGATCGTTGAATTGGCCGAGGCTGCCAATGACTGGCGCGGCTTTAAATACTGGAGCGTTGACCAGGAAGCGAAAGAAACGCTCCTGGAGGAATATTGCGATGTGCTTCATCTCTTCCTGGCAATCGGGTTGAGAATCGGCAAGACAGAACTACCGGAAGGATTTGTGATGCTTGCGAGCGAGGACGTTGAGGATTGCTTGCTCGACATCTTTGAAGAGGTGCCGCAAATCGAATGGAGCAGCTATTGCTGGAACTTTTCGTTTTATCGATTCTTAGAGCTCGGCGATCTGCTCGGATTCAACTGGGAGCAAATATCAGATGCGTACATGGCCAAGCACGAAATCAATTGGCAACGACAGGAGGCTGGTTATTGACTTGGTCAAAAGGCACGACCTACACAGCTGCACAAGAAGAACTGTCACGGGCTCTAGCGTCTCAACAAACAATTAGTGTTAAGAAACTTACGCGACTGCTAAACAAGATGAACATTTCTATTCAGCCAGGGAACTCTTCAAAGAATACCGAGATTGCTTATCTAAAATCCGAAATCCGAAAACGGGATAAAAAGTTGTCAGCAATGGGGGAAAGGCTGAAGAAGTTGAAAGGAGCAAAGCAATGACTGAAGAGGATAGACAAGGCATGATCACCAGCCTGTCTGTGATGACAGGGAAACCGGAAAGCTATTTTGAGGACATGGAAGAACGGCGGCTTGTGCAAGAATATGACCGGCTGCTGCAGATTAATTGAGGGGGCAATAACGTGGAGAACATTTGCATTCAATATCACATTAAAGGTATCGGCAAGTCAGTTGTGAGAACCGTGAAGGCCAACAATGTCCAAGAAGCGACGAGCGAAGTTATGAACGACCTAGAATACGAAGAATACATTCTTTTCAACGGCGGAGAAGGTAGCAACGCAATCTATGGAATTGCCACCGACTCTGTAGCTTATTTCGAAGTTATGAGCGAGATAGAGTATAAAGCGAAAAAGTACGAAGAGGAAATGGATAAAATATTCCGGAGTGTTAAATGATGAACCAAATCGCATTCGAAATAGTCGGACAGCCAGTCGCCCAGGGTCGTCCCCGAGCCGGAAAAAGCTTCACGGGCAAAACGGTTCTCTACGATCCGGCGAAATCCCGGGACTTCAAACAATACGTGAAGCTCATTGCATCCCAGCACAAACCACAGGAGCTCATTCAGGGCCCGATACACTTGGAGCTGACATTCTATCAGCCGACACCGAAGAAGTATCAGACGCGGCCGAAACAGGAGCTTATTGCGGCGGGTTTATTGCTGCCGACTACAAAGCCGGACGTTGATAATCTGGCGAAGGGTGTTAAGGATGGGCTTTCCAAGATTATTTGGCAGGACGACAGCCAAGTGGTCAGCATGACGGTGAAGAAACTGTATAGCATAACGCCACGGGTGGACGTGCTGATTCGGTATAAGGAGGAAAACGGATGATTTCTAAAATAGAAAATGACATCACGCTTTGCAAAATGGGTGACGGAACGCTTTTCAGTGGAGTTGTGATTGATGACGAAGGCAATCCGAGGGGCATAGCTTTTTCAAAGACTCCTGAAGATAAAAACGGCTCTATCATATTCCAAATTGAAAATATTCAAGGTTTTACCGGTTATATGCTGCCAATTATTGCGCTTATGGAAGAATGGCATAAAAGTGACTTGACAGCCGGAACGGATGAAGAGCAAAAGATGTTCATGGAAGCCATAAAAGATTTAAAAGAAACGCTCGAACCATTTAAACCGAAAGCCAAGTAAGTTTCGTTTAGGCGAAGGAGGATCGCCATGAAGTATTTTTTGTTTGAAGCAGACGAGCTCGAGCTGAACTTGCTATTCTCTCCTGCGGAGTTGAGGGACTTCCAGGAGCTATGGCAAGCCGGCATCAGCATGACGAACATTGCGAAGAAGATGAGGCGCAAGCCAAGTGAAATTGCGCTGCTGGTGTTCGATCATGCCGAGCGCGGGCTGATTCAGAAAAGAGAGACGGGGATATTTGGGTTATGAACTGAGGAGGGGCAAAATGAGGGGTAAAATGCGGTTACAAGATGTTAAAATTTCGGAGACAGGAATGTTAGAATTGGATATAATGGAATTACCGGAGAGATGCTTCCTGGTCATCGATCAAGGGAAAGCAAGATACGCCGAACTTCATCCCCATGCAGAAACGAAAATCATCACGAATAAAGGGAAAGTGGCGCGTGTACGATTTGAAGAGGGGGAAGATTTTTAGTGGAGATTGCTTCAATGGTAATTGCAGCATTAAGCCTAATGTTGTCTATCGCGATAGCATTATCTCAATACCGCACTTACAAACGGTCTTTGTGGCCGTCATTCGAAATAAAACAACGTAACCTTTACGCTGAGCATTTCAATTTCGTGATCCATAATCGCAACACTCAACCTATTGGTGTATACAAAGTGGATTATCCGGGCGGCATTCAAATTGATCAAAAACAATTGTACCCGGAGGAGTTTGGCGCCGTGGTGCTCGAAGACTTGGATAGCGAAAGTCCGATGAAGATTGACGTCTATTATCAACTGAAAAATAATAAAAAGAGGAAAGCGACAATAGAACTCGTTCGCGATAAACAGAGCCTCTATATTCAAAAACAAGTACACAAAAATTTATAAGTCCCCCCGGCAAACCGGAGGACACAGACAGCTTAACCGCTGTTTTGTGTCCTCTTTTTTTATTCCCAAAATCAGAGGAGGTCCTTCAATGAAAGTATGGGCAGACGAACTATTACACGAATACGGCATTCACAAAAAAGACCTGGAGCGACGTCGGGACCGACTGGATCGCAACGACTTTCATAGCAAACAGGACCTCACGCAAATCAACAGCATGATTGAAAGCATGAACTTCTCGATGGAATGGCTCGAGACCGGGAGACAGCCCGGGACATTCAAAGGAGTCGACAAAAAGAGCATCTACCAGCACCAATCCTTCTCGAATATGGATTTCATCCCGGACATTACCGAACAATTAGAAGAAGGGCCGAAGCAATTGTATATGACGGCCGAAGAGAAGATTATTCTGGCTGATATTTTTGCGTCTCTCACGCTTAGAGAACGGCAATGCTACATTCTCCATTACGCTGCAGGGAAAAGCTGGTCATGTATTGCAGATGAATTAGGCGTCAGCAAAAGCCGCGTCCAGCAAGCCATCATCCGTGCAAAAAAGAAGATTAGTGCTCGCGTTTCTCAAACAGATTAATTTTACCTATGGTGTGCGAATGGTGTGCGGAATCCCTACAAATGAAGGGGAGAATAAAAGAGGGGATGCTGGTCAAGCGGCAAATCCCTCCACAGCCCCACTGATTATGGGCGAATTTAAACGCCTGACAATCGGTTTTGATGTCGTAATACGGCAATTAGCCTGAAAGTTGGTGATATATGGTGAAGTTTACAGCGAAGCAACAGATGTTCATCGATGAGTACCTGGTGGACCTAAACGGCACTCAGGCGGCGATTCGTGCAGGGTACAGTGAAAAAACAGCAGGGGTACAAGCGAGCCGATTGTTAGCCAATGTTAATATCCGCGCGCGTATAGAGGAACTGAAGAAAACCCGAGCTGATCGTTTGAATCTTGATGCTTACTGGGTGCTGAAACGCTTGATGGATATATCAGACCGAGCAATGCAGCAAGAGCCTGTGATGGAATTTGATTATGTGGAACAGCGACTGGTTCCGACAGGCGAATACCAATTCGACAGCAGCGGTGCGAACAAAGCAACGGAACTGATCGGCAAGCATCTCGGCATGTTTAAGGAAACCGTGAAGCATGAGGGTGAATTGAATGTAACCTTCGTGGACGATATCGGTGGTGGAGACGATGGCTCGTAAGCTATCCGAATTCATCCCTACAGCGTTTCATCCGGTTTGGAAGGCTACGATGTCCAGTGACATTTTAAACATCGTCTGCAAGGGTGGTCGTGGTTCTGGTAAGTCTTCAGACATTGCGCATATTTTTGTGCAGCTGCTGATGCGTCTCCCGTTGAACGGCATCGGCATCCGGAAAGTCGATAATACATTGGAGCTCTCCATCTTCGAGCAAATCAAGTGGGCGATATCCGAACAAGGCGTTTCCCATCTGTTCAAAGTCAATAAGTCCCCGATGCGGATCACGTATCTGCCAAGAGGCAATTACATGGTCTTTAAGGGTGCCCAGGAACCAGAACGCATCAAGTCCTTGAAGTCGGCTAATTTTCCCTTTGCGCTCGCTTGGGTGGAAGAATTGGCAGAGTTTAAAACTGAAGAAGAAGTCACGACCATCACCAACTCCTTGCTACGTGGAGAATTGGCTGATGGCCTTTTTTATAAATTCTTCTTCAGCTACAACCCACCGAAGCGCAGACAATCCTGGGTGAATAAGAAATATGAATCGTCCTTCCAGCCGGCGAATACTTTTGTGCATCATTCCACGTATCACGACAATCCGTTCATCTCCAAGCAATTCATCGAAGAGGCATTGGCAGCCAAAGAGCGCAATCCTAAGCGGTATGAGTGGGAGTATGAAGGCAAGGCGGTCGGTTCTGGCGTGGTGCCGTTCGATAACTTGCAAATCGAAGCTGGCTGCATCACAGATGATATGGCGAAAAGCTTCGACAACATTCGCAACGGACTCGATTACGGCTATGCATCGGATCCACTGGCATTTGTTCGTTGGCATTACGACAAGAAACGCAATGGCATCTACGCGATCGATGAGCACTACGGCGTAAAAATCAGCAACCGTAAGCTGGCTGAATGGATTACTAAGCGTGGTTATGCGCATGAAGAGATTTTCGCAGAGGTTGAGCCGAAGAGTAATGACGAAATGCGCTTAGAACATGGCATTCAGCGATTGAAACAAGTGAAGAAGGGGCCGGACAGCGTAGAGTATGGCGAGAAATGGCTGGATGACCTTGATTTCATTTGCATTGATCCATTGCGAACGCCCAACATCGCCAGGGAATTCGAGAACATCGATTACCAGACGGACCGCGACGGCAACCCTAAGCCGCGCTTAGAAGACAAAGACAATCACACGATCGACAGCACGCGCTATGCATTCGAGCGAGATATGCGCAAGTCGTCACTGACATTCTTAACGTAAAGAGGTGAATACATGTATCCAAGCGACACGACACATACAGAAGAACTGAACGAAATTATCCGTCTGAATAAGCCGATGACGGAGGATATCGTGAAAGAAATGATTGAAGCACATGAGTCTGCGGCGGTAACGGACGATGGCCATAGGTATTACATGGGTGAAAATGATATTCAGAATCGCATCATTAATACTTATGTGAACGACCGGCCAGTTGAAGACAAGGATGCAAAGAACAACAAAGTGTCATCCGGCTTTCATAAATTGCTGGTTGATCAGAAGGTTGCCTATCTTGCTGGTAAGCCGGTGACGGTCGGTTCGAAGGGTGACGACAGCGAGCTGCTGGAGATGGTCACAGATACTCTTTCGGATGACTTTGAGGATATCATCCCGGAATTGATCAAGAACGTATCGAACAAAGGCCGAGAGTGGCTGCATCCGTATATTGACGCTGACGGCGTATTCGACTATATCCGCATCCCGAAAGAAGAAGTCATTCCGATCTATGACCGGTCGAAGCAAAAGAAGCTGCTGTATATCATCCGTTTCTACGCTGTAGACGACACCACAACCAAAGTAGAGATGTGGGATAAGGAGCAAGTGACCTTTTACGAAATCATCGATGGCGACATCTTCTTTGACGTTTCAGAGGATATCAATCCAGCGTCCCATTTCTACTACAACGGTTCCGGTTACGGCTGGGGCGAGGTGCCGTTCATCGAGTTTATGAACAATGAAGAACGCGTTGGGGACTTGACCTTCTACAAGGGCTACATCGATGCATACGATCTTATTATTTCTGACACCTTAAATACGCTGGAAGATATGCAGTCGCTCATTTTTGTGCTGAAAGGCTATGATGGCACAGACTTAAAAACATTCAATACTAATCTGAAGCGCTTCAAGGCTATGAAAGTGAGTGGTGATGACAGCGGCGTTGAAACAAAACAGTCAGAAGTGCCAGTGAATGCAGTCAACACACAATTGGATCGATACACCAAGAACATCTTTCACTTCGGCCAAGGCGCTGACGTCTCCATGGACAAGTTCGGCAATGCGCCGTCCGGTGTCGCCCTTCGGCAGTTGTTCCAGCTGCTGGACATGAAAGCGAGCGTCATGGAACGGAAGTTCACAAAGGGCCTCAAGCACTTTGCCTGGTTCCTGGTCGAATACATCAACATCACCGAGAAAAAGGACCACGACTATAAGGACCTAACATTCACGTTCAACAAGTCGATGCTCACCAATGAGGCCGAGCAAATCGAGATGGGGCAGAATTCAGTTGGCAATGTCAGCAAGCAAACCATTCTCGAAAACCATCCGTGGGTGAAAGATGTCGAACTGGAGATGCGGCGACTGGAAGAAGAAGCGATACGCTTCGGGGAATCATTGCCGCCCTTGAACGAGGACGACGAACTAAATGGGGGCAACAAATCATCAAGCGCTCAAGAAGAAACGAATGGCAATGACGATTTTCCTTGTCCGGAGTGTAACGGTGACGGCAAGATAACGAGCCCAGCGACCGCCAATCAGATTCAGTGTCCTTCCTGTAAAGGAACGGGCGTGAGGAGGCGATGAACCAATTCGACATCGAGGATCTACTCGATAAGAAGCTGATGGAAGCTGAGGATGATTTAGAGCGCGTCTTTAACCGGCGCCTGAAGACCATTTTGGACCAGCTCTCCCGGATGTTTGAGAAATACGAGAAGGATGGCAAGCTCACATCGACCGAGATGGTGAAATACCATCGGTTCGATAAGGAAATGGCACGGATTACACAGATGCTGACGGATGACTATCGGCAGATTGTGAAGGATATGCGAGCGCTGCAGGAAACGCAGTACCTGGAAAAGTATTTACTCTCAGCTTATCTGATTTCACAAGTGCAGCCACCAGCCGCACAAGGATTCAGCTTACCCTCACCAGCGACAGTCAAGGAAGTGCTGCTGAATCCGATTGCTGAGCTCACCTTGCCGAAGATCCTGCAGCAACATCGAAATGAAACGGTGCGCAAAATCAATATCGAGCTCGCTCAGGGCATTCAAGCCGGCGAAAGCTATTGGGTTATGGCGAAGCGATTAGAGCGAGTCCTCGGTTTCTCATCCAACAAGGCACGCACAGTCGCCAGGACAGAGGCAGGACGCGCCCGAAGCATTGCGGGTGAGAAAGTATTCGAAGAAGCATCAGCGTACAGCAAAGCGAGCAAGGTGTGGACGTCATCGCTTGATACCCGGGTGCGGAAATCTCACCGGAAACTCGATGGCCAGGATGCCGACAAGAACGGCGTTTTTCATTACAAGACGAATTACACACTTGCACCACGGTTGTGGGTCGGCGTTGATGCGGCATCGCTCTCCATCAATTGCCGATGCGTTGTCATCTACAAAATCAACGGGAAGCTGCCGGAATATCGCCGAGGCCGTGATTACATGGACGACAAGTATCAGCAGAAGCTCGCAGACCGCATCGAGCAGTATATGTCTGACGAGAGCATGACTTATAAGCAAGCCGTCAAGAAGGCAACGAAAGAGCTGCAGCCGCCTAGCACAGTCATTCCTTTTGTGACGTATGAGGAATGGTACAAAGAGTTTGCTTCGGCTTAAATACTTTGAGGAGGTGATGGATTGTGCTTTACCACAAGTCAAATTCGAGAAATGGAGTGTGATCCATCATCTGCCGGCTCGGGCTCAAGAGCATACGGTCTTTTTAAAGGCTAGACCCAAAAGAAGCGCACCCTTTCTGCGTGAGGTGTGACACGCCAAAAAACATCAACAAAAGGAGAGAATTGAAATGGATTTAAAAGAATTGCTCGGAGAAGAATTGTATCAACAGGTGTCAGCAAAAGCTGGAGATAAAAAGATTGCGGTCGTCAGTGATGGCAATTGGTTCCCGAAAGACAAGTTTGATGCAGTGAATGCGGATAACAAGGAACTGAAGTCTCAACTGAAAGACCGTGATGATCAGCTTGTCGAATTGGGCAAGAAAGCAAAAGACAGCGAAGAATTGACGAATGAAATTAATTCGTTGAAAGAAACCAATGCCACCCAAGCCAAAGACTATGAAGAGAAACTGCAAGCGCAAAAGTTCGATACAATATTGGATGACAAATTGCGCGAAGTAAAAGTGCGCAACCCTAAAGCAGCCAAAGCACTTCTCGAAATCGATCAAATCAAACTGGATGGAGACAAGCTTCTCGGTCTCGACAATCAACTGAGCGCACTCAAAGAGAGTGACGCTTATTTATTTGCCGAAGAAGAGGCACAAGAGGGACTCCGAGGCCGCAATCCTCACGTTCCACCAGGCAGTGAAGTTCCATCTGGCCAGAAGAACCCGTGGAAGAAAGATTCATTCAATCTCACTGAGCAAGGTCGCCTAATGCGGGAAGATCCGACACTTGCACAAAAATTACAGGCACAAGCCTAAGGAGGAACATTAATCAATGGCAAAAACACTTATTTCGGACGTTATCGTCCCTGAGGTATTCAATCCATATGTAATCAATCGCACCATGGAGCTATCAGCTCTTTATCAATCTGGCATCCTAGCGAACAACTCTGAACTTCAGGCATTGGCGAGTGGCGGCGGACGCACACTAAACATGCCATTCTGGAACGATCTTGATGGAGACGACGAAGTTCTTTCTGACACAGAAGCTTTGACGCCAGATAAAATCGATGCTGGTCAAGATGTGGCCGTCAAGCTCTTCCGTGGTAAAGCATGGGCAGCGAATGATTTGGCAGGAGATCTTGCAGGCTCTGACCCAATGGCAGCTATCGGCGACCGCGTTTCCACGTACTGGACTCGCCGTATGCAAGGAACGTTGATTTCCAGCTTGCAGGGCGCATTCAAATCAGCGTCAATGGCTGACTTGATCGAAGACGTTTCAACAGAAGATGGCAATACAGCTTCAGAAGCTGCTAAAGCAGGCGCAGATGTCATCATCGAAGGCGCTCAGCGTTTGGGTGATGCTATGGGCGGCCTTACGGCTATCGTGGTTCACTCACGCGTCTACTCTAATTTGAAGAAGTTGCGTGTGCTCGAATTCCAAAAAGACCCGGTCACTGGACTGGACTTCGCTACATTTGATGGCAAGCGCGTCATCGTGGACGACGGCGTTCCGGTTGAGGCTGGAACTACTTCCGGTTTCAAATACACGTCGTACCTATTCGGCAACGGCGCTGTTGGTTACGCAGACGGTACGCCAGCTGATGTGCAGACGGAAACGGATCGCGATAAATTGGCAGGCGATGACATCCTTATCACACGCAAACATTTTATCGTTCACCCACGCGGTATTGCATTTACTTCTGCAAACGTGACTGGATCTTCTCCATCAAACGCGCAGCTTGCAACAGGCGCTAACTGGAATCGTGTATACGATCCAAAACAGATCCGCATTGTCAAAGTCGTCACAAACGGATGATCAGTAGGGCGGATATTGTCCGCCATTTATCTTTTGAAAGAAGGTGAAGAGATGAGCGCAACCGCATTTCAACGAATGCGCCGTGAACAGGCGAAGACCAAAAACACGGAAATGAAAGACAATACGCAAAACGTGGAAATCCTAAAAGGGAAAACCCGCGTGGCAGACATTGAATCGAAGGAGGACGACGACGTGGCAAAATATTCAAAAGGTGCAGATCGCACACGTACACCTGTAGAGCCAAAGGTAGAAGAAGCTCAAGTAGAAACGAAAGAAACGGTGGCAGCAGCAGACGCAGCCGATTATTCGACGTTCACTGAAGCTGAGCTCAAGAAAGTGAAGAACGACGACCTAAAGGCTTACCTGGACGCAAAAGGCGTAGAGTACAAATCTGACGCGGTTAAAGAGGACTACGTAAAAGCAATCCTCGGAGAGTAGGTGGACTGAATGGAAGTCGAATTCATTCCCGAGCAAGAAGATGTAAATGAAATCAAAGCAATCATGCAAATGTCCGAAAGCGACACTAGCAAAGATGCGTACATCAAAACGATGCTGCCGTTGTTCCTGGAATCGGTGATGGCGCACACGAATAATCAATTCAGCTATACGGAAGAAGGCAAGTTGCGTATCCCGGGCGGCGTGAAAATCTATCTGGCCAAGGCGATCGAAAGGAACACCATGAAAACGGGGCTGAAATCCCGTTCAATGGGGACGGTTTCCTATTCCTACGATACGTCGGTACCGGAAGAGCTGAAAGGTCACCTGGCGCCTTATCGGAAGGTGAAATGGGATGCATGAGGAATTTCCACACCACGTCGAGTTTCAGACTCTCGGTAAGGTTTCGGATGGCGGCGGTGGCTACAAAGAAGACTGGGTAACCGTCCTAGACTTCAACGGCTTTCTCGATACGCCGACCAGCCAAGAGCTATTCCTAGCCCAGCAGCTGAATTACACGCTCGATCGCAACCTGTTCTATCCGTATCGCATCGATGTCAAAGAGCAAATGCGCTGCCTGTATCGCTATGACAGCACCATCGAGACATATGAGCTCGTATCGAAGCCGCAGGACCAAGGCGGTCAGAGAGAAATCATGAAGCTCATGCTCAAGCTGGTGCCGAATGGCTAGGGGGCGCGTGAAGATTGGCAATCGTAAGCTGCAGAAAGTGGCCGCGGAATTCGGAGATCAAATACTCGATGAAGTTAAACGCATTGTTCTTGAAACTGCCCAAATCATCCAATCAAATGCGAAGTCTCTTGCGCCAGTAGACAGTAGTAACTTAAAAGATTCTATCGAAATGGAGATATTTGAAGATGGGTTGAAGGCGGTTGTTCGGGTTACAGCAGATTATGCAATCTACGTCGAATACGGGACCGGTATTTATGCAGAAGGGCCAGGAGGAAGTCGGGCGAAAAAAATCCCCTGGACATACTGGAGTGTGAAATTACAAAAGTATGTCACCACATCTGGTATGAAGGCGCAACCTTACTGGAATCCAGCTGTTGACGCCGGAGAGCGTTATTTCCGCAGAGAAATGAGGAGGTTAGGCTAATGATTCAAACGAGCTTATGGCCGTTGCAACAGGCAATATTCCAACGCCTTTCCACTGATACTGCGGTTATGGCTATTGCAACCGGCGTTCATGACGCGGTCGAAGAAGGACTGGTGCATCCGTATATCACGATTGGCGCACCGACTACAGATCCACTTGCCACAAAGAATACGTTCAACGAAGAAGTCTCGGTCGTCATTCACGCCTGGTCCACGTATTCCGGGAAGAAAGAAGCACAGGAAATGCTGAATACCATCATGCAAGCAATCGGCAAAGGGCTCTCAATCGAGGGCCCTTTTAAATTGCTTTCGGTGAGCTATCCGTCACTTCAAGTCATTGATGACATTGATCCGCGGATTAAGCATGGGCTGGCTAGATTTACATTTACAATCAAAAACATTTAAAGGAGATGGACGCTGATGCAACAAGGTAAAGATTCGATCTTGCTCGTTCAATCAACGAACGCAGCACTTGCTGATAGTGGCTACGTAATCGGTAACTCTACAGAGCACACACACTCGATGGAAAATGAACTAATTGATGAGAACACGAAATTTGGTCGCATTTTAGGATACGGCCAAACTACTGAGGCATTTGATATCACTGCATATGGTGATACGACAGACGCCGGTCAGAAGGCAATTATTAACGGTATTCGGAACAAGCAGCAGATCAAGCTATGGGAAGTAGATTTGAATCTGAATGAAAACGGTAAGCACAACACACTTTTTGCATATGCTTTAGTCGAAACGGTTGAGAAATCTGCACCGCAAGATGGATTTGTGGAAGTGTCATCTACAGTACAGGTAATCAACAATTCTGTTGAAGGCGAAATCGACCCACTGCCTGAAGAAGTAATTGAATTCGCAACATACGGATTCGAAGCTCCAGGCACTTCAACTGGGGAGTTCCCAGAACAAGAACAGGCACCAACTGGAGCTTGATTGAGGGAGGCGAGGTAACCTGCCTCTCTTTCTTTATATAAATTTTGAGTTTCATAGGAGGAATAGGAAATGGCAGTTTTGATGATCAAAGGAAAAGAATACGAAGGAAAATGTACTTTTATGTTTGATAAAACGGCAGACGATAAATACAACGATACGGATGCGCAAGGTAACAAAACAGGTGGATTCATGAGCATTTACATGAAGCTTTTGAATGATGATTTGCAAGGGCTTGCAGCATTTTGGGATTGCGCAGCTTCTAATTATGGTCGGAATAAACCATCTGTTCAGGATATCCAAGAAGCACTGCAGGAATTTGTTGATGACGAAGAGGCAGATGTAGATGGGCTGTTCAGCGACGCATTTAAAGCTATCCATAACTCGGGGTTTTACAAAAAGAAAGCTCGGAAGTTCTGGGATCAAGCGGAGCAAATGGTGGAGGCCGAGCAGTCGGAAGAAAAGAAAGTGCAGAAAGAGAAAGCAGTGGCAACGATGTTCGAAACAAGAGACAAACTGTTGTCATAGATTATGACCAGGTCGAAATCGACGCGGCTCATTATCTTGGTGTCTATGATACCGAAATCATATATTCCTGGTCTCCTAGGGAGTTCAAAAACTTTATTAAAGGAGCAAGACTCAGACGAATTGATGAATATGAACTTGCTGCCTCATCCGCCCTCTTTACAGCGAAGGCTCAAAGTGGCGGAAAGAAACGTATTGGCTTAAAAGATCTATACGATGCCGAAAAAGTGAGAAAAGAAGTGTTGTCACTTGAGCGTAACGTCAAAAAAACGTTCGATCCTACTCGGCACCGTAAAGCTATGGCTGCTTTAAAAAAATATAAGCCCAAGACTCGAATGAAAGGAGGTAACTAATGGAGTATAACTTTCAGGCCGATATTGGTGCAGACATCCGTGATTTTCAACGCGGTATGAAAGAAGTCGATGCGACCATTAAAGGTTCTGCATCTGGCGCAGACATCGGTATTGGGGCAGACATTGGTGAATTCATGTTGGGTGCATCAACTGTGCAACGTGAATTGGCTATGCTCGAACGTGGCGAAACAGACGTAGACATTGATGCGGATATCGCGAAAGCTCAAATAGCTATTGCGTTATTACTGGCGCAATTGAGGACTCTGAGTTTAAAAGACTTCACCGTGAGAATTCGAGCGAAATGGGATAACTTTCGCAACATGATGGGCAGTATCGCAAACTTCCAACGGAACTTTGACGAGATTACTGGTTCAATGGGGCGCGGTGGCTTAATGTTCTTGAGTCCTGCGATGGTTCCAGTAATTGCGTCTACAGTGGGACTGCTTGGACAATTGGGCCCAATGCTCGGCACAATACTCGGATCAACCTTTGCACTCGCCACTTCATTCGGTGCGGCAGGAATTGGCGCGTTAGGATTCGCGGCGGTCGCAATGCCAGCACTCAAAGGAGTGTTCGACAAAGCCGGAGAAATCAACGATTTGGAAATGAAGATAGCCGATGCAAAAGCTGCAGGGGATATCGAGAAAGCAAATGAACATCTAGCAGAAATGGATAGCATCTTTAAAGGCATGAGTGGTCCGCAGCTAGAAGCTCATTCTGCACTACGCGACTTCCAAAAGACGTTCCGTGAATTAGTCAAGGATATGGAGCCTGGCGTATTAACAGCTTTTGGCGGCGCACTTACAGGCATTACAAGCCTATTCGGATTGGCACGTCCGATGATCGAGAATGTTGTGGATTCCGTAAATAATTTGATGGATTCATTCAATCGCAATTTGGAAGCGCAAGATGTGAAAGAATTCTTTAGTTTCTTAAACGACTTTGCAGGGCCGGCATTAGAAACGATTACCAAAGCTGCCGGCAACTTTGTTATGGGTTTCTTCAATATGATGGAGGCATTTGGTCCGCTTGCCACAGAAACACAAAATAGCTTCTTGAAAATGTCCGAGTCGTTCCGTCAATGGGCAGATGGATTGAGTGAGAGTGAAAAATTTCAATCGTTTGTAGATTATGTGAGCGAAAACATGCCAAAGATCCGTTCGATATTTAGTGACGCGTTTCAAGGTATCATCAATACATTTGCGGCGTTCGCGCCATCTTCAGCAGATATGATGAGTAGTCTGCAAGATATGATGGAACGTTTTAAAGAATGGTCAGAAGCACTTGCTGAAAGCCAAGGCTTCCAGAACTTCATCGACTACATCAAAACGAATGGTCCAGTCGTGATATCAGTCATCGGTGGTCTAGTGGACTTCATCATCAATCTAGGCAAAGCACTCGCGCCTGTTGGCGAATACATGCTAGGACTGATTGACAGGTTCCTGGAATGGACAAATGGCATGATGGAGGCGCATCCATGGCTTGGTAAGATCGCAGGGGCAGCATTCGTGGTCGTGGCAGGGTTAGTCGCGATTGCGCCAGCTGTCCTACTTGTGAACGCGATGTTCGGCGGTTTGATACTAGGCATGATTAAAGTGATTGCACGATTGACCATCACGGCTGTCTTGTGGACAGCTAAATGGGCGCTCATGGCAGCTAACTCACTATTTCACGCAGCGCGAATTGCAGCAGCGTGGTTGCTAACCACAGGCGCAAATATGGTTGTGGCTTTAGCGAAAATGGCAGCATCCGCAGCTATCTTTATTGCCAAGTGGGCTTTGATGGGCGTTCAGTCACTCTTGCATGCAGCGAAAGTAGCTGCGGCATGGGCTCTTACAACAGGAACAGCAATGGTCGTAGCGTTGGCAAAAATGGTCGCCACTTCTGCGATATTCGTCGCCAAGTGGTTATGGATGGGCGCTCAAGCATTGTTTGCAGCAGCACGAATGGCTGCCGCGTGGTTTATTGCTCTTGGGCCAGTAGGCTGGATTACCGGAATCGTCATCGGTTTAGCAATTCTCATTATTGCAAACTGGGACAAAATTTCCGCGTGGACATCCAAAACTTGGACTGCGGTATGGAATTGGATCAAGGATGCCTGGTCTAAAATAAAGGCGAAGACACTCGAAGTCGTTACAAATATGCTTTCTACTGTGAGTAGAAATTTCACTCAATTAGTATCAATCGTGCGCACTTTGATGGATGCAGCGAAAAACTTTGTGCGCGATAAATGGGAGGAAGCAAAAAACGCAGCTCGAGAAAAACTCGTTGCTATAGTCTCTGCTGTCACTGAATTTTTCGGAAAGGTAGTATCGAAAGTCTCTGAAAAAATGGGAGAAGCCGTTGAAACTGTGGCTGAATTTGTCGGCGAAATGCCAGGGCGAGTGCTTGATTTTGTGGATGATATGGTGTCAGCCGGTGCAGATTTGGTCGGCGGGGTTATATCTGGAATCAAGAGCAAGGTTTCTGAAGGGTTGGGAGTTATCGGTGGATTGGCTACTGATTTAATCAGCCGTTTTAAGCGCGATACCGATACACACTCACCTTCCAGAGCATTTGCAGACGTGGCAAAATGGTTCGCGCCAGGTATTGTACAAGGTATTAATCAGACCAGCGGACAGGCGTTCCGAGCCGTGACTGAGCTATCCAGCGGATTGAGCAATGCCTTCAGTCCTCAACTCGCAATGGCCGATATGCGCGCTTCTGCACAACTCGACACATCGCTCAACCGAGCAGATATGGGAGTTGTGCGTAAGTCTTTCGCTGCGGAGATCGAACCGGTTGAAGTCTACCAGGGCGATACCATCATTGAAATCAACGGGCGCGAATTTGCGCGCGCTACAGCAGACGACATGAAAGATGAAATGGATCGCAATTCATATCAACGGAATGCGACCAGCAGAAGAAGGGGGACAAATTAATGTGGATCACACGTGAAATGCGGGAGCACTTAGTTGTGTTCCCCATTTTTTTTAATGGAATTGATTTGTCGGAATACATCATTCCTGGAATGGATGACGGCCGCGAGCTATTGGACCGGTCAATTGAAATTCTGCAGGTGCCTGGCCAGTACGGCGGTTATGTACAAGAGATCAAGTATCCCCCACGGAAAATCAATCAAGAAATCCTAATCGCTGCAGAATCCAAAGAAGAGCTGCAGAAGGTAATCGAACAGCTGAACAAGCTACTGAACACGAAAGAAGAAGTGCCCATCAAGTTTGGCGATGAGCTCGACCGTACATATTACGGCTTCTATGCCGGGGTGACGCCGAGCTACAAGAAAGAAGGATTTTACAAAGCGACGATCAGCTTTCTTTGTCCGCGGCCATTTAAATTTTCTGAACCGGGGACATATGCAATTAAAGATGGCGTGGCTACTCTTTACAACAATGGCGCAGAGGAAACGCCGCCATATGTGAAAGTCTTGGTAAAAGAGCCGATAACGCACCTGGACATCTTTAACGACCAGGATTACAAGCGCATCGGCCGCCAGTTGGATGAATCAGATATGGCAGTGGATCCGGAAACAATCATTTTGAACAATCCGATGGCTTCTAAGGTCGGATGGACGGAAACAGATGCATTTGTCGATGGGGGATTGAAAGGCGGATCGATTGAAGCCAACGGTTATTCCTTCCGCGCTGTCTCATTTGGTGAGGGAGAGGATTGGCACGGGCCAGCTGAAAAGACGAGCTTGTCCGAGCCTCTCGTTGATTTCTTACTGGAAGTAAAGATTACCTTCAAGAATCCATCCATTAAGGCGAGAGGCAGGTTAGAGTGGTATTTGCTCGACGATCAAGGGCAATTCGTCGGAAAGCTGGCGATGAAGCGTATCGGAGCCGGAGCTTACGGAAACCGTGTGGAAATTCGTCTCGGCGATGCGTCAGGAGAATTCATCCTGTCCTCAGCTGGTCAAAAAGGCATCGAGTGGCGAGATTTTGAAGGCGTTCTGCGCATGGGCCGCATCGGTAATAAATGGGTCGGGTATGTAGCGCGGGTCGACAGCGTGACCGGCCGCCATACTGCTCGTGCTTCGGTAACGTACATCGATGCCGATTACAAGTTTACTCGCAACTTTTCGCAGTTGCAGCTTCATTTCGGGCAATCAGGGACTACCGAAGTGACTGAAATGTATGCATTGCATGCCAAAGTCGTTCGCATTAACCCTCCATCGGAAGGCGTGCCGTACATCGCCCGGCAAGATGATGTCATCGAAATGGATTTTGACACGGGGCTGATATTGATCAACGGAGAGCCGGTCGAGGTCGAAGAGGATTTTGGCGGTGATTTCTTTGATGTACCGACCGGTCAATCCAATCTGCTATTCGAGCCAGCGGACAAACTGGACTTCACGCAATCGCACGTCGTATTGAGGGAGCGTAATTTCTAATGGAAAAACCAAAGAAAATATTGTTCTTTCACCAGAATACCGGTCGATACCTTGGCACTTTAGACAACCGAGGGAATCGCCGGTTCTGGGGCGACGAGCATGTCCAGGATGCCGAAGATGGCACAAACTATTTCAATTTCTTTATGCCAAACAATATTCCTTTGGCTGAGAAAGTTGTGGGACGCGTTCGCGTTCTCATTCCTCATGAAGATATCGGCTGGCAAGAATTCATTGTGCATAGTTCTGAAGATGATGGTCCGAATCGTGAAGTGCGGACCAATGGTGCTGAAATCGATTTAAACAAGCTCAAGATTATCGAGCCTGACGCGGATGAGTCATTGACGGCTTTTCAATACCTGCAGCTCATCACCACGGGGACTATCTTCGAGCCAGGCATAGTCGAATTCCAAGGCAGTCGCTCCATCGATAGGAGTCGGCCGCGCGGCGGTTACGATTATTTAGGAATGGTCGGCACAGCATTTAACTTGGAAATTCGCATTCGGACACAGACCAAAGGCGGTCGTATTACACGTCGCTTTGTGGATCTCCTGGAGCGTGTCGGTGATGACCGGTCGCTGACAGTCGAATACGGCAAAGACTTAGTCGGGTTCCGTAAATTCGTGGACTCTCACGCCGTTGTGACATCGCTTTACTGCCAAACGCCTGAAAGGGAAGATGGTACAAGGCTTTTCACGACGGTCACGCATGCCGAAGCTTTCCAAGAGTGGAACTGGCAAGGTACGCATTTAACGGCTGTCTATGAGCCGGAGAGCGATGACCAGGAGATGACCGTCGAAGAGCTTCGGGAGTATGGCACAAAGGCGCTCAACAAGCTGGTCGCCTCTATTTTCGAATACGATGTCGAAGCTGTTTCGCTTGAGCATTTGTTTCCGCATAAGAAAGTTCGCCTGGGCGATCGGATTAATGTGAAAAACAAAGATGTGAAGCCGGCCATCTATGCTCGAGCCCGGGTACTTCGCGTGATTCGTAGCATTAGCAATCCAGCCTCCAAGCGCTACATCATCGGAGAAATTCGTGAACAGAGCGAAGAGGAAGTCCGCAAGGTGTTTCGTCAGTTGCAGAATCAGTACGGAGCAAAAATTGTTAAGCAGCCCGATCCCCCACCTGTTAGAAAGAACTGGCTGTGGGTTCAAACAAAATCGGAAGAAGTTTCTGGAATCAATAACTTGGCTGTTGCAGAAGACGAATTTGAGGTTCCGCATGTAGCAAATTCCGATTTGACTGCATGGGTACCGACAACTGCTACGACAGCTGGGCAAATTGGAGGTCTCGAGTTAGGCAGAAACTACAACGGGGTTTCCACAACTGAAGAAGATGGTCTTGTCGTTATGCGTAGCGATGGCCTAGTCCGAACGATATCGAATGCAACTGAAGGCATTAGCATCGAATCTAGAGCGACAACAGAAGCGCCATTTGCGAAAGTTTTATACTTAGATACCGAAGGCAACATAAAGTTCGCCGGAGACTTAGAGGGTGCCGGAGGAAGTTTCTCTGGCGCTCTTTCTTCAGGTGATGGCGCAAGTAAAATCACCATCGATAACGGTTATGTGCGAGGCAACGATCGTACATTGTTCAGCGTCTTCAGCGTACTGCCGGAAATGCACGATAAGGAAAGCCTGGACTTCGCGTTCGGCAAAAGCTACACGCACCGTCTCGATATTCCTGTCTCGACAGGTAATTATTCACCAGGAGATTTTATCGAGGTTACGGTGCCAATTGTGGAGCCGACGACACTCGGCATCACAAAGGTTCTTGGGGTTTTCGTGCAGTCAGAAGCAAAGGAATGGTATGTATACGAACGAAAAGACAGCAGAGCCTTCACTCAAGGCGAGCTATCGTCTTTGACCATCAGAATCAGCCCACACTACGCCTACGCTTCTACTGGAACAATCGTACCCATAAGCATTCAAGTCATCGGCACTCGATAAGGGGGAGAATCATGCAATACGAAGTAACGGACATCCAGCATCAAACGCATAGTTCTGCTGCAGGAACTCGAGAGGCAGTCGTCTTTACGGTTCTCTATACGGCTCAGGATACAGATTTCAAGAGCACAGCTTACCTTGAATTCAATGCAGAAACTCCTGATTCGGAGATTGCCGCGGCAATCGAGAGTCACGGCAAAATGCTTTCTTCAAAGGGTGAGAAAACATATAGCTTCGCAAAAAGTGGAGTAATTGAATGAAGAGGGAAGGAGTGATAAGCGAATGAACATGACAAATCATACTCGCCTCGACTTGGTTGAAGGCGGCAGTATTTTTAAACAGGGCGACCACGTTGATCTTGCGTTTGTTCCGCGAGACTATCAGGGCAGAACTGTTGATCTGACCAATAAAAACATCTCGGTTGCTATTTGGGATAGTCGCGGGATCATGCTCGAAGGTCCAGCTACTTATGATTCAGAAGCAAATCTCATTCGGCTGACTATAAAGCAGATTCTCCCACATGGTGATTTTCAGATAGAATTTACTGCGACTGACCCGAACGATTTGAATTATCGAAAGAAGTTTCCATCTGGTGATTTCGAAGGAAAGATTTACATTAAACCTTCTGCTGACGACTTGGATTTCGTTGGAATTAGCGTGACGACCGTTTCTCAACTCCGAACCGAGCAGGAACAAAAACAGCAGCAATTTGAGCTGGCCATTGTGCCTCAAGTCGATGAGTTAAAGCAGCGCGTTGAGGAAGGAATCGGTGCGTTCACAGAGGACACTGAGGTCTTGGACGCACGAATGGGCGAGACCAATTTGCGACAATTCAACGAGAAAACTATTGCGCTATTGGCTGAAACAGGTCAACGCCTTTCTGATATAGCAGTGAACTTGAAAAGCTACGGAGCAAACGCAGATGGTGTAACTGACGATACAGCTATCGTTCAGCAGGTTATCGACTTACTAAATTCTGATAAAGGGGGAACAATAACAGGACCTCCTAATGCCGTATATGCAATTGCTGGAACAGTAAAGCTGAAATCGAACGTTTTTTTTGACCTAAACGGCGGGAAATTTAAAAGAATAGGCATCACAAAAAATGCGAGAATTTTAGAAAATGCCAACTTCGGATCAACTGAAATCATTGATAAGAACATGGGTATTAAAAATATGAATTTTGAAGGCACAGGCAAGACAGTAGGTGTAACCGATCAAGGTTCTGCTATTGGTCTTTATTGTATCGACAATGTTCTTATTGAAAAAGTTCGTACAGAAAATACTAATGGCGATGGTATTCAGTGGAGAAGAGTGAAGAACTTAAAACTGAGAGATGTTGAAATTGGCGACTACGGACGAAATGGAATTTCACCGACATCGGGAGATGCAGTTTGGGAAAACGTAATCGTCTACGGCAATCCAATTGCAGGAGCGAACCCAGGGAAAGATGTAGATGCTGAAACAAATAAACCCTCTAGCGAAGAACTAGGAATCAATATTGTTAATAATCTGCGCTGCAAAAATGTAACGCTTATCGACTTCTTTACGCCTGAAGGTGGAGATTTTTCACAAGAGTGGGTTTTCGACAACACCATTATTGGCAACGGATTTAATGCTTTGAAAATAAAGTCTACTAATAAAACTGTTGCGAAGAGAGTTATAATCAACGAAACCTGCTCAATCAGCGCGGCAGGGAGTGCTGGCAGCGCTATTCAGATTGATAATGTTTCTGGAGTTGTCGTAAATGCACCAAAACTTTTACCAGGTAGCGCAACCGGGAGCACGAGTGGTATTCAGATAGTAGGCGAAGTAAACAACTTAATACTTCGAGACTTCGATATCAATGGATTTACGCGAAGCATCTACTGCATCGGCACCTTGAATTACTCGAAGTTGAAAAATCTATTTCTAGAACGAACACGGTTGCTTGGCATTGGGAATGACATGGTAAGCAGCCTGGTAAAAATATTAGAATTGGACACACCTTCGACAGTAAACAATCGATTCGACATCAACACAAAAATCGAAACCTTGTCTCTTTTGAATGGCGCAACCATCAATGACCAACGTTTTGAAAAAAATCGCGTCGCTTTTGGGGCGCTTTACAGTAACGAAGTGAAAGTTCCGGACGGCACAACGCACACGCTGGTCGTTCCAATACCGCCAAGTTCCGGTATTGCTAACGGCAGGCTACTGACGCTTATTGCCGGATATAGTCACGTTGGTAATTCAAACCACTGGGCAAGTTTAATTACAACTATTCGAGTGGGCGATACGCACAAAGCACAAGCTGCGGTAATTGCCAAGAATAGCAGCGGAGTAACAAACGATATTGCAGTGACGAATGTGACAGACGCTGCGGTTACTTTGACGCTAACGCATCAGTATGCGGGAATATTATCAGCAACCGTTATCGGGTAACATAAAGGTAATTAAGTTAGT
This sequence comes from Planococcus sp. SSTMD024, assembly GCF_041320495.1. Taxonomy (NCBI): domain Bacteria; kingdom Bacillati; phylum Bacillota; class Bacilli; order Caryophanales; family Caryophanaceae; genus Planococcus; species Planococcus sp. SSTMD024. The sequence goes on from NZ_JBGGNS010000023.1 coordinate 314,643, forward strand.
CAAATTGACAAAATTGGGGTGGGTACCTATTTTTATTATAAATAGTCTCTTTATAAGAAGTAGAAAGAAATTAGAGGAAAAGGTATGATGAAAATAAAAAAGCAGGAAGGTGGCGGCCTTCCTACTTCGCTTTCTCAATATCCTCAATAATAGTAGGAGCACTAGCATACATTCTTTTTAAAGTTTTAAGAACAGGTTTTTCCAAGTCGGCAAACATAATGTGTTTTTCTGTACTTCCTTCGATAGAAATTATTGGGCCTCCCGAAAAAGGTAAAATGTCATCTGGAGAACTCACATAAAAATTTTTAATTACTGCACCGTTAGCAAATTTTATTTCCTTGATGTACGTATCGCGTTGTTGGGTGTGCTTGGTCAAATTTCTATGTTTATTGCCATTGGCTAGGACTTTCAAATCTTTCAGCCACTTCGATCGACCGGGAAAGGGCTGGTATTTCCTTATAGCTTCGACAATTTCGGGGTTTTCTTCAATCAATCCCGGGAATGCTCTTTTCACATATTTCGAAAACTCTTTATTCGACTCTGTTATTGGAAAATAAACTTTGCTCTTATGTCCTTCTATAGCAACAGAGGGTACATTTTTGGCACTGTATTCCATGAAGATTGAGAAGGCTAAATAGTCTAATGCAGAGAAAACATTGTCTAGATACTGTTTGATTTTCATTTTCAAAAGATTAGTCGAACCCTCATTGTCAAATACTTTATTATAGAGTATTTCTATTTCTTTTAATTTCTCTTCTGCATCTCGAAGTAACAGTTTTGATTCAGAAAAATTCATTTTCTACACCTCCTTTCGTATGCCCACATGGTATATAATATACTAAAGTAGGTGATTAAAAATGGACAAAATGAAATTAATGGAAGTTTTTAATGAGCTTTTAGATGAGTGGTATTGGGCTGAAGATACTGTCCTTCATGATCGAGATGTTAGCGGATGCAACGTATATCAAGAACTAGAGCAAAGAAAAAAAGCATATGAAGAGACTTTTTTAGAAGCACTGAAAGCCTAGTGCTTTTTTATTTTGAGCCTTCGTAGGAACAAACTGCGTAGTAAGCAAAACAAAATAAATTAAGATTCAGGGTGTCCTTATCCAGAGGGCGCTCTTTTTGTTTTGACAAAAATAAAACCCCTGGTGCGCTGGTCTTGGGAGACACGCATCAGGGGAGGGATATAGAAAGATGAGAACATTATTAGAATACCCTATTCACAAATAATTGTGAATATAAATTTCGGTAGTTTCGAGAAAAATATAAATTACAAGAGTGTCCCCAGGGGCGCTCTTTTTATATACCCGAAAATAGAGACGCAAGGGGGAATGAGATATGAGAGAGGATGAAGCATATGCTCAGATGGGAGGTCGCGGCGGTGAAGGGAATTATGGCAACAATTACAAGCTTTGCAGTTTATCTGGCAGGCTTGATTGATGCCGCCACCGTCGTACTATTATTTTTTATGTTTTTGGATATGGTCACCGGTCTACTTCGTGCGTGGATGACAAAATCGTTAAACAGCACGCTCGGACTGGCCGGTCTTATAAAGAAATTCGCAGTATTCGTTGTTTTGGCCATGACGGCCGGCATCGAATACTTTTTTATTCACATGGGGCAGGATACCAACGGTCTTTTGATTCTAGGAGTCGCCAGTTTCTTTGTCGTGAACGAAGGGCTTTCCATTTTAGAAAACTGCGCACAGATGGGGTTGCCCATTCCACCAGTTTTATATAACGCGCTCGATAAATTAAATAGAGATCCAGGTGGCAAAGAACAGCAGCTACTACGAGATCCAGTACTTGAGCAAATCGATAAGGCAGCATTGCTCAAAGAACTCCAACAAGCTCAGCAAGAAAGTACAAAACGAGAGAAAAAGGAGGAAACACAATGACGGCAGTATTATTTTTCGCATCGATTCTCGTCCCTATTATTACAGCCTTGGTAGAGGTCATTAAAAAAGCAACCAATATTCCGGTGAACTTCGTTTCTGTACTGGCGCTGATCGTCGGTTTGATTATCGGTTTCGCGGCAGAACCATTCACGGATCTTGATTATGTTAATCGTTTATGGGCCGGTGGACTTGCCGGTCTTGCAAGTGTTGGTTTATTTGAAGTCGTGAAGCAACGCGAAGGCATGACGAAAGAGGGTGAGTAATAATGCCGAAGATCGTCATATTTGCAGGCCATGACCACGACACATGGGAGAAAACAGGGGGCAAGGGCGTCCGGACCAATTTAGAAGCAGATGGAGTTTACGAAGAATTCGACACGAACTTCATCATTGCTAAGGGCGCTGTAGATTTACTTCGCAAAGAAGGATTCACAGTCCTTTTCCCTCAGCAAGACAAACGCCGGATGACGTTGAAAGAGCGTGTCGCTTATGCAAATGCACACGACGCCGATTTAATGATTGATGTCCATAGTAATGCCTCAGCCAGCCGGACGGCGACGGGTGCAGCGGCCTTCTATTGGTACAATAGCGCAGCTGGTAAAAAGGCGGCGGACATCTTCGCTAAGCACATTAAAGCAAACGGATTGCCAACATGGTCCGGGGGCACATACGCATCACAGGCGACCGGCTGGTCGTCTTTTTATATGCTCAAATACTCGAAGATGCCGGCAGTTCTCACTGAGAGCTTTTTCTTCACAACGCGTTCGGACTTGGAAAACTACTTGCTCAATCCAAGAGTACAGAAAGTGCTCATGAAGATTCACGCGAATATCGCCCTGGAGTTCTTCGGCAAGAAAGCACTCGATACAGCACTCGATTCCGTCGTGCTTCCTGATGGCCGAGAGGTCGTGAAAATTGGCAGCCGCGGAGCAGATGTGAAATATGCTCAAATTGTACTCGGCAGACACGGATTTGAAACGGATATCGACAGTATTTTTGGCAAAGACACGGACAAGCAGACAAAGGCTTTCCAGAGAGCACAAGGGCTTGTCGATGATGGAATTATCGGTGCAGCTACATGGGCCGAGCTTGAGAAAAAACCGCAGCCCAAACCAGTAGTCAGTAAACCAGCACAAAAGGAGGAAGAAGACATGGAACAAACGGCAGTAGTAATCAACGGAACAGCCGACGCAGGCACAGCAACTCTCTTGGCATTTCAACTTGGGTGCGGAGTGTTTTTCCGAAAAGATGCAGAGAAGCGTCAAGTCGCCAAAGAAATCTACATTGCCGGTGGCGGCAAAGGGAAAATCAAAGGTGACAAGCTTATTGATCTATCCGGCAAGACACGCAGTGACACAGCAAAAAACGTAACAGCGAAATTGAAATAAGAGTATAATTAGAATAGGGTAACACTATAGTATTATTACGCAAAAGCCCCGCAGAGAGAAAGGAGTCCTCACCTGCGGCGCTTTTTTTGTATTGAGTTTATAGTTAAAGATTTAGCATTTTAATTTCTAATGCTATACTATAATAGATACATAAATGATACGGAATTACTTAGTATTTAGGAGGCATTTCTTTTGACTAACAAAATTGGGCATATAATAGCTTGTGCTGAAGCGTTCAATACATCAAGTGGTGAAGTGATTTTAAAAAAACCATTGAACTCCATCGCTCTTCCATCTTTACCTAACTTCTATACTTTTGTTGTTGCAGTGGGAATGATTCATTTAACACCACAAAAGTATGATGTAACTGTAAAGTTAATTAGCCCTTCTGGAAAAGAACTAGCAGTTAATAAACTGGACTTTGAAGTAGAATTATTAGAAGGAGGACCAGAATTTGGAGATGGAGGATTTAACGTCAACTTTCTTAACGTCTCTTTTAAAGAAGAAGGAGATTATGTTATTAATGTTGAATTAAATGAATACCATAAAGAGCTGATATTACCTGTAATAAAACAACCTTTAGATTAAAAATAGTAGGTGAAACGATGGCAGAATCTACAGTTACTTCAACAAGGGGAGCAATCAAGTGGAACTTTCATCACGACAAAGAACTTGAAGCTCCACAGGATTTACTTAAGTTGATGGAAAAGCATCAAGAATCTAAAATAGATGGCTATATTTATGGCAATAATGCTGTGAAAATGAAGCATCCAGAAACCGAAAATATTAGTTCATCGATTCAGAGTTACTTTCATAGAGGAAATGATCCAGTAGCGAATAAAGGGGATGAAACAATGAATAACCATGATTCTACAGACACCCTCTTTAAAGAATTGAAAATTGATATGCGAGAACGTGAAGAAAGATCAAGAAAAGAAATTTCTGACCGTGAAGAACGATATGAACGCCAACTTGAAAGATTTGCTCAAGAATCTCAACAAAGAGAAGAACGTATTAGGCAAGAAACTAAGGAGAGAGAAGAGCGAATCGAAAAGATGATAAATGGAGTTAACTCAAAAGTTGAAGATCACGCTAAGTATTTTGAAAGCATTAAAAATCAAAACTTTTGGGGAAACATCACGGTTTTTGTGGCTCTGGTAGCTATTTTGGTTACTTTGATGTTGGCTTTGTTTAATCAATAAACACATTTGGACTTAAATAATATAAGCCCCTCGCGTCGAGCATAAAATAGTCGATGTTGAGGGGCTTATTTTATTTTTCAAGATATATGTAAACGTTAGTAGAATGTCTATAGGTGTCGTAAGCAAATTTAAAACCCGCGATTAACTCAGGACCGGCGCCAGCTGTGAATTTCAAGTAATGGTACACTTTGTCGAACTCTCTTGTATCAGGAAAATCTGCGCCGCAGTAGGCGTACCTGGCAAGAGTGCCGACTCGAAAGTCATCGTTTTTAAATTGGTAAAGCCACTCCCTAAATGTAACGTCCATCAAACTATCCCCTTTGCATGTTATAAAGATAGTATATCAATAGCAAATACTTTTGATACAGTTATTTTTCATTTTATAGGTTATTTTACTCAATTAGTGTGGTATATTAAGAACAAATGTTCTTATTAGGAGTGGTGGAATTGAGTATAAACAGAGATCGTAAAATGGTGGGAGACGTCCAGGATAGAGGAGCACTGAAGTGGACATCCCTTATGCTGCCGGAACACATTCGGATGCTCAGAGAATGGAAAGAAGAAGATAACAGAGTGCCCAAACCCGAAATGGATGAATTTGATTTGCAGACCCTCCAGGAGAATATCGAGCTGGCACTTGTCCGAAGATGCCAAGCCGAAATTCAAATGTGGAAGGATTATCAATATCATTACCATGTGGGCACCATCACAGAAATGGACTTGCACACTCGCACAATCGTATGCGATGATTCACTTAAAGCAAAGCGCCTTTCCGTTGATATGATAACTTCGGTTCAACTAATCGACTGAAAGATAAACTCGCACACATTTTCGCACATACCAATAAAACACGAGCGTACAAAACTTGTCGTTTTTTTGAGTTCCTACTATATATAAGGCGCGTATGTATAAACGGTAGAATACAACAGAAAACAAGGGCAGAATCTGCATTGCTTACGACGCTTGTAAAACTCATTAATCAACGGATCCCCGAAGCATCTGACCAGATGCTTCGGGGATTTTTTGCTTTCTGCCCATTAACAGAAAAGAATTCAAGTGAATATGCAGCGGTTTTTGCCGTTCCTCATTTATAATGGAATGAAGAGCATCAAACGCATGTAGGAGGGCGCGAAATGGAAGCGGAATGGGTATTGGGGATAGCGGCTGGGGCAATCGCTGCAGTTTCAGGAATGAAGATTGCAAACAATAGGACAAAAACCAAGAAGCGGGAAGTGAAGGAACAGACAATCATGAACGAATTCATTGTGCCGTTTTTGCCTGAAGTGATGAGTTTTTATCAGTTGGAGGTATTGGGGAAAGATCCGCTATCAGCAGTGGACAGGGAACTGCTGGTGGACCGGATCTACAGCCATAGCCTTGAAGAAGAGTATCGGCGCTTTGACCGTCATGAAGCATTGGCCCGCCTGCAATCCTTGGCGAAACCTGCAAAAAACAGCCAGCAGGAATTGCTTCATTTTTTGTTCTGGTATCTTGATTTTTCGAACATCATCCTAAAAGATGTGCTGGAACCATCGGATCCGCTATTGAGAGAAGCCAGGCTGCTTGAGAAACAATTCGCCGCGTGGTGTATTTGCCATGAGGAATTGCAGGAGGACGCACCTGCAAGTGTACTTGAATTGATCCATCACAGTTCGTATTTTGCCGGGGTGTTAAAAGAGATAGAAGCCGGGGTATTCCGTGAAATGATGGCTGATGATGAACTGCGCAGCGAGCGCCGGGGGAATTTTGCACGCATCATCTTCCAGGCGTTCGAAAAGAAAGCACAAGGTGAAGTGGAACTTCACGCCGTCGAACAATTCCATGAACATTACGATAAACGGTATACGCATCGCAACAAAGGGCTAATTCGCTTTTAAAAAGATTTACGAATGGAATGGAAAGCTCTATGATAGAAAAAAGCGCAGGTTTTTGAGCGCTGGACTTCAAACGAGGAGGAATGTCATGAACGACGAATTTACGCAACGCCTGCTTGCTTTGCATTATGTATATCCAAAGCCTTTGAACCGGCTAAAGCTGCTGCTGGTAGGCGATCCCGATTTGGTGTATTTGGATTTACGGAGCCCCTTTGACATCGCTGAAACACTTCAAATCCCTATGGAGAAAGCAAGCACTTTAAAGCAAGCATACCTCAAATACTTGGATACCCCCTTTTCGTCTATCTACAGACAACAAAACATCCGAGCCCTCACCTATCGCGACCCCCTTTATCCATCCTCATTGCACGAGTTGATCGATCCGCCCGCCGTTCTTTATTTGAAAGGCGACTTTACTTTGCTGGATGCCCCTGAAAAGATAGCGGTCATCGGTTCTAGAAAAGCCGACAGCTATTCGCAATCGGTTATTCAGCAATTGCTTCCGCCCTTACTGTCAGAAGGCTTCGTCATTGTCAGCGGTTTGGCGAAAGGCGCGGATGCAATGGCGCACAGATGCGCCATCGATTGCGGCGGCAAAACCATCGCTGTCATCGGCAGTGGCTTTTCACATCGCTATCCGAAAATCAACGATGCCTTGACCTTTATAATAGAAGAAACTCAATTGCTGTTAAGTGAGTATCCACCGTACATGCCTCCTAGAAAGTGGAATTTCCCGATGCGCAACCGCATCATCAGCGGCTTGTCGAAAGGGGTCATCGTCACACAGGCAGAAGTGAAAAGTGGAACATTGAGCACCATTGAGCATGCACTGGACCATGGAAAAGATATCTTTGCCATTCCTGGGGATATCTTTTCCCCGCTATCCGCCGGCCCGCATAAATTGATTGCAGAAGGCGCAAAACCCATCTGGAACGGGGCTCAAGTGCTGGATGAATACCGCCAATTGAGAAGCTGAAAACTGGCGGTTCGACGAAAAGCCTTGCAATCAGCCAAAAACTGTTATACATTTTGCATCAGGTGATTCTTTACACAATTTGAAGAGACCTCTATGAGGAGGAGTATGAATGGCGGATTATTTGGTGATTGTCGAATCGCCCGCAAAGGCGAAGACAATTGAACGGTATTTGGGAAAAAAGTATAAAGTGAAAGCCTCTCTCGGCCATTTGCGCGATTTGCCGCGCAGCCAGATGGGGGTAGATGTCGAAAACAATTACGAGCCCCGCTATATCACGATTCGCGGAAAAGGCCCGATTTTGCAAGACCTGAAAAAAGAAGCGAAAAAAGCAAAAAAAGTCTTTCTCGCGGCTGACCCCGACAGAGAAGGCGAGGCGATTGCCTGGCATTTGGCGAACGCACTTGGGGTGGATATCGATTCGGATTGCCGCGTCGTGTTCAATGAAATTACGAAAGACGCGGTTAAAGACGCCTTCAAGCAACCACGCAAATTGGATATGGATTTGGTGGATGCCCAACAGGCGCGCCGCATCCTCGACCGTCTTGTCGGCTATAGCATCAGTCCGATCTTATGGAAAAAAGTGAAAAAAGGCTTGTCGGCCGGCCGTGTTCAATCGGTGGCACTGGGCCTTATTATCGACCGTGAAAACGAAATCAAGAATTTCGAACCTGAAGAGTATTGGTCGATTACAGGTGAGTTCGAAAAAGCGAAGAAAACATTCGAGGCGCAGTTTTACGGGACCCCGGAAAAGAAACTGAAGCTCTCCAATGAAAAAGATGTCAAAGACGTTTTATCCACAATGAAAGGCAAGGATTTTGTCGTCAAGAGCGTTGTCAAAAAAGAACGCAAACGCAATCCTTCTCCTTCTTTCACTACATCCTCACTCCAGCAAGAAGCAGCGCGTAAGCTGAATTTCCGCGCCAAGAAAACGATGATGCTTGCCCAGCAGCTCTATGAAGGGATCTCGGTCGGCAAAGAAGGCGTGACGGGCTTGATCACGTATATGCGTACGGATTCCACGCGGATTTCCGACTCGGCCAAGCAAGATACCATTGGCTTTATCCTTGATAAATACGGGGAAGAATATGTAACGCAGAAAGCTGCAGCCAAACAATCCCAGAAATCGCAGGATGCCCACGAAGCTGTCCGCCCGACCAGCGTCCACCGCACGCCGGAATCGCTGAAGAGCATTTTGTCGCGCGATCTTTACCGCTTGTACAAGCTGATCTGGGACCGCTTTGTGGCAAGCCAGATGTCACCCGCTGTCCTTGATACGGTGATGGCAGAGCTGCAAAACGGCGAAGCGATTTTCCGTGCCAACGGTTCCCAAGTGAAGTTTCCTGGGTTCATGAAGCTCTATATCGAAGGGACAGACGACAAGAAAGAGGAAAAAGACAATATCCTCCCGGAAATGAAGGAAGGCGATAAAGTCAAAGCGACTGAAATCACGCCGAACCAGCATTTCACGCAGCCGCCCCCGCGCTATACAGAAGCGCGCCTGGTGCGCACTTTGGAAGAGCTTGGAATAGGCCGCCCGTCGACTTATGCTCCAACTTTGGATACAATCCAAAAACGCGGATATGTCGCACTCGATGCCAAGCGTTTCATCCCGACTGAACTTGGGGAAATCGTCCATCAATTGGTGCGTGATTTCTTCCCGGACATTCTGAACATCGAGTTTACCGCAAAAATGGAAAATGACTTGGACAGCATCGAAGAAAGTGAAGTTGACTGGCGCGCAATCATCGATGTCTTCTACAAAGAGTTCGCCAAAGATCTCGAAGTGGCTGAAAATGAAATGGAGAAAGTCCAGATCAAAGACGAACCGGCTGGAGAAGATTGCGAGGAATGCGGTTCGCCGATGGTGTTCAAACTGGGGCGCTACGGCAAGTTCATGGCCTGCAGCAATTTCCCGGAATGCCGCAATACGAAAGCGATCGTCAAGCATATCGGCGTCAAATGCCCGACTTGTAAAAAAGGCGAGATCGTCGAACGGAAAAGCAAGAAGCGCCGCGTGTTCTACGGTTGCGAACGTTATCCGGAATGCGAATTTGTGTCATGGGACAAACCGATCGAACGCCCATGCCCGAAATGCAGCAGCTTGATGGTCGAAAAGAAAGTGAAAAAAGGCGTGCAGATCAATTGCACAGCATGCGACTACAAAGAAGAAGTTCAATAACTATATAGAGGTGTTTTATCATGACGAAAATTGTAAATGTAATCGGTGCCGGACTTGCAGGAAGCGAAGCGGCATGGCAAATCGCCAAGCGTGGCGTTAACGTAAGGCTTTATGAAATGCGCCCTGTCAAGCAGACACCGGCGCACCATACGGACAAATTCGCGGAATTGGTCTGCAGCAACTCGCTGCGCGCCAATTCATTGACCAATGCGGTTGGCGTCATTAAAGAAGAAATGCGCAAACTGGATTCGGTCATCATCGATGCAGCCGATAAAGCGTCAGTGCCCGCTGGCGGCGCGCTTGCGGTCGACCGTCACGAGTTCGCGGGAACGGTCACGGAGAATGTCCGCAACCACCCGCTTGTCGAAGTGATCAACGAAGAAGTGACGGAGATCCCGGAAGGCATCACCATCATCGCAACCGGACCGTTAACTTCACCGGCGCTTGCCGAGAAAGTCCGCAAGTTGACTGGTGAAGAATACCTCTACTTCTACGATGCGGCGGCGCCGATCGTCGAGAAAGACAGCATCGACATGGACAAGGTCTATTTGAAATCGCGCTACGATAAAGGCGAAGCCGCTTATCTGAACTGCCCGATGACAGAGGAAGAGTTCCGCCGCTTCCATACGGCTTTGGTCGAAGCGGAAGTTGTGCCGCTCAAGGAGTTCGAAAAAGAAATCTATTTCGAAGGCTGCATGCCGGTCGAAGTGATGGCTGCGAGAGGCGATAAGACCTTGACTTTCGGCCCGATGAAACCTGTCGGGCTTGAAGATCCGAAAACCGGCAAACGCCCGTACGCGGTCGTGCAATTGCGCCAGGACGATGCAGCCGGCACGCTGTACAATATCGTCGGGTTCCAAACCCATTTGAAATGGGGAGCGCAAAAAGAAATCCTGCGCATGATCCCGGGGCTAGAGAATGTCGAGATCGTCCGTTATGGCGTCATGCACCGCAACACATTCATCAACTCGCCGAATGTTTTGAAGCCGACCTATCAATTGAAAGCCGACCCGAATATTTTCTTCGCAGGCCAAATGACAGGCGTCGAAGGTTATGTGGAATCGGCAGGGAGCGGCTTGCTTGCGGGCATCAACGCAGCGAAGCTGGCACTCGGCGAGGAGCCGGTCGTATTGCCTGCAGAAACCGCGCTTGGTAGCATGGCGCGTTATATTACCGAAGCGGATTCGAAGAACTTCCAGCCGATGAACATCAATTTCGGCTTGTTCCCGGACCTTGGCGAACGCATCAAGTCCAAGCAGGAGCGGGCTGAGCGCCACGCTAACCGCGCATTGGAATCAATTCGAAATTATATGAATTCAGTGACGGTTTAATTGAAAAAAGCCTCTAAGTATTGGTATACTTTAGAGGCTTTTTTAATTGCCTGAAAGGCGGCGTGCCAGATGACGAAAGAACAGATGCTCGAATCGTTCATGAGCTATATCCAATTGGAAAAGAATTATTCCGCCCACACTGTCCACCAGTACCTACAGGATCTGGAGGGTTTTTTTCTGTTCCTGGATCAAGAAAGCGTGAACGATCTGCACGAAGTCGAATACCTTCATGCCAGAAATTATGTAACGAAACTATATGAAGCGGAATTATCCAGAACGTCAATTTCTCGGAAAATCTCCGCCATCCGGTCGTTTTTCCGCTACGGCAACCGCGAATTCGGGCTCAGTGAGGCGGCGTTCCGATCGCTGTTCCACCCGAAGAAAGAAGAGCGGCTGCCGCAGTTTTTCTACGAGGAAGAGCTTGAGCAGCTGTTCGCTTCACTCACCGGTGAGGATGCACTGTCGCTCAGGAACCGCGCATTGCTGGAATTGCTTTATGCGACCGGCATGCGCGTCAGTGAATGTGTGTCGATCAAGATGAAGGATTTGGACCGCCATATGCATATCGTCAAAGTGCTTGGCAAGGGCCGCAAAGAGCGCTACATCCCTTATGGCCAGTTTGCACATGACGCGTTGGAACTTTATGTCGATCAATCCCGTCCCAAGTTGATGAAGTCGAAAGAACACGATATGCTATTCGTCAATAGCCGAGGGGATGGGGTGACGGACCGTGGCATCCGCCATATCCTCAACGAGTGCATGAAAAAGGCATCTCTTAATTCATCCATCTATCCCCATATGATCCGCCATACATTCGCGACCCATCTATTGAATAACGGCGCGGATATGCGCACCGTCCAAGAACTGCTGGGCCATGCGCATCTCAGTTCCACACAAGTCTATACGCATGTGACGAAAGACCATTTGCGCAATACGTATTTAAAAGCCCACCCAAGGGCATAAGGAGGAGAACCTGACAATGCAGGAATTTCATGCAACCACGATCTTTGCAGTAAAGCATAAGGGCAAGTCAGCGATGGCTGGAGATGGGCAAGTCACATTCGGCAATGCCGTCGTCATGAAACACACCGCGAAAAAAGTCCGCCGGCTCTATAATAACGAAGTGCTGACGGGATTTGCCGGTTCCGTGGCGGATGCTTTCACGTTGTTTGAAATGTTTGAAGGCAAGCTTACCGAATTCAACGGCAATCTTCAACGCGCTGCCGTGGAACTCGCGAAACAGTGGCGCGGCGATAAAATGCTGCGGCAGCTGGAAGCGATGCTCATCGTCATGAACAAGGATGAGCTATTGCTCGTGTCAGGCACAGGTGAAGTCATCGAGCCTGACGACGGGATTTTGGCAATCGGCTCAGGCGGCAATTACGCGCTTGCAGCCGGCCGGGCATTGAAAAAATATGCAGGCGACCAACTGACGGCGGGCGAAATCGCCCAATCCGCACTTGAAACGGCTGCTGATATTTGCGTCTACACCAACCATCAAATCATCATGGAGGAGTTGTCAGAATGAAAACACAAACCGATTTAACTCCCCGGCAGATTACGGATCACCTGGATCGCTTCATCGTCGGGCAAAAAGATGCCAAGCGCTCGATTGCCATTGCGCTCCGTAATCGCTACCGCCGCAGCCGCCTCGATGAAGAAATGCAGGATGAAGTCATTCCGAAGAATATTTTGATGATCGGCCCGACCGGGGTCGGGAAAACGGAAATCGCGCGCCGCATCGCAAAACTGACCGGAGCGCCGTTCATCAAAGTCGAGGCGACAAAGTTCACGGAAGTCGGATATGTCGGCCGCGACGTCGAGTCGATGGTGCGCGATTTAGTGGAAGCATCCGTGCGCATCGTCAAAGAAGAAAAATACGAAGCTGTCAAGGATCGCGCAGAAGCCTCTGCCAATGACCGCCTCGTGAAATTGCTGGCGCCTTCGATGAAGAAAAAGCAGCCTGCGCAAAATCCGCTTGAAATGTTCTTCGGCCAAAAGCAAGAGCAGGAAGAGGAAGATCCGGAAGCGGAAGTCGAAGTGCGCGTCAAGCGCCGCGAGATTGCTGCTGACTTGAAAGCCGGCAAGCTGGAAGAGGAATGGGTGACAGTCGAGGTGACGGAAAACACGTCTTCCATGTTTGACGCTTTCCAAGGGTCGGGAATGGAACAGATGGGGGAGAACATGCAAGATGCCTTGTCTTCCTTGATGCCGAAGAAAAAGAAAAAGCGCCGCATGCAAGTAAAAGACGCTCGGCGCGTGTTGACGGCGGAAGAGTCGGAAAAACTGGTCGACAGCGAGGAAATATCGTCCGAGGCGATCCGCCGAGCTGAACAGCACGGCATCATCTTCATCGACGAAATGGACAAGATCGCCAGCAAAAGTTCGACTTCTTCTGCGGATGTATCGAGGGAAGGCGTCCAGCGTGACATCCTGCCGATTGTCGAAGGCTCGACTGTGTCGACTAAATACGGCGCGGTGAAAACGGATTATATGCTGTTCGTCGCAGCTGGCGCATTCCACATGTCGAAACCGTCTGACCTGATCCCGGAATTGCAAGGGCGTTTCCCGATCCGCGTCGAATTGACCAAGCTGGAAGTCGATGATTTCGTGAAAATTTTGACGGAACCGAAACATTCCTTGCTCAATCAGTATAAAGCCCTTCTCGAAACAGAGGGAGTTATGGTACACTTTACTGATGCGTCAATCGTCAGACTTGCGGAAATTGCTTATGAAGTAAATCAACAGACGGATAATATCGGCGCTCGCCGACTTCATACAATATTGGAACGCTTATTGGAAGACCTATCTTTTGAGGCATCGGAGATTTCACCTGCCCAAATCGATATTACTCCTCAATACGTTAATGAAAAGCTGGAAAATGTGGCGAAAAACAAAGATTTGTCACAATTTATCCTGTAGTACAAGGCGTATTGGTTTCATTAAAGTGTAAAAACCTTTAGAATATTGAATAAACGGTGCGAAATACGTACGAATCATGTAGGAGGTTCATAATTATGAATTTATTGGGAAAAACAAGACGCATTAACTCTATGCTGCAAGCAGCAGCCGGCAAGCCGGTAAACTTTAAGGACATGGCTGAAACATTGAGCGAAGTCATCGAAGCAAATGTCTTCGTCGTCAGCCGCAAAGGGAAGGTTCTTGGCTATGCTGTCAACCAGCAGATCGAAAACGAGCGCATGAAAAACATGCTCGAAGAACGCCAATTCCCGCTCGAGTATACTCAAAACCTATCAAACATTACTGAAACATCCGCTAACTTGGATGTCAGCAGCGAACACACGATCTTCCCTGTTGAAGAGCGCGAACTATTCAAAAACGGCTTGACGACAATCGTTCCGATCATCGGCGGCGGCGAGCGCCTTGGCACATTGCTGCTAGGACGCGTTAACGACCAGTTCGGCGATGACGATTTAATCCTTGGCGAATACGGCGCGACAGTGGTTGGCATGGAGATCCTCCGTGAAAAAGGCGACCGCATCGAAGAGGAAGCGCGCAGCAAAGCTGTCGTCCAAATGGCGATCAGCTCGCTTTCATACAGCGAACTTGAAGCGATCGAGCATATCTTTGAAGAACTTGATGGCAACGAAGGCTTGCTTGTGGCCTCTAAAATTGCTGACCGCGTCGGCATCACACGTTCGGTCATCGTCAACGCACTCCGCAAACTTGAGAGTGCCGGCGTCATCGAATCACGTTCACTCGGCATGAAAGGGACGTATATCAAAGTATTGAATACGAAATTCCTTGCAGAGCTTGAACAATTGAAAATGAATTAATTCCAACGCCGCCCCGGACTATCCAATAGTTCCGGGGCGGCTTTTGCGTTGCTGGCATTCGATGGATTCGTCGACCAGTGTTTCAATTTATAGGATTTATAAATATCAGTTGCAGGCACCAGCAAGAGCGTGGTATAATTTCAAATGGTGTTAAATACACACGCATTCCGATCTGTTCCGCAGGTGCCTTTATTGGTAACGGTTCAGAAGCGAAGAGTGCGGAGGCAAACAAAAACCTATTAGGAGGAAACACATCATGGCAGTAATTTCAATGAAACAATTGCTTGAAGCTGGTGTTCACTTTGGCCACCAGACTCGCCGCTGGAACCCGAAAATGAAAAAATACATCTTCGTGGAACGTAACGGCATCTACATCATCGACCTTCAAAAGACGGTCCGCAAACTTGAGGAAGCTTATAACTTCATGAAGCAAGTGGGCGAAGAAGGCGGTAAAGTCTTGTTCGTAGGAACTAAAAAACAAGCTCAGGACGCGATCAAAGAAGAAGCAGAACGTTCTGGCAACTACTACATCAACCAGCGCTGGTTGGGTGGTACTTTGACAAACTTCGGCACGATCCAAAAACGTGTCAACCGCATGAAACAGATCGAGCGCATGGAAGAAGACGGCACTTTCGAAGTCCTTCCGAAAAAAGAAGTAGTCCAATTGAAAAAACAACACGAACGCTTGGAGAAATTCCTAGGCGGTATCCGTGACATGAACGGTCTTCCGGACGTAATGTTCGTCGTAGACCCTCGCAAAGAACGCATCGCAGTAGCAGAAGCTATGAAATTGAACATTCCAATCGTAGGTATCGTCGATACAAACTGCGACCCGGACGAAATCGATTACGTAATCCCTGCAAACGATGATGCTATCCGTGCGGTCAAACTATTGACTGGCAAAATGGCTGACGCTCTTCTTGAGTCCAAGCCTGAAGAAGACGAAGAAGCATCAGCGGAAACTGCTGAGTAATTCGCAATGTTTACAGGTGATAAGCGGCCAACCCCCTTATCACCTTTTTTTGAGAAAACACAGACAAGCTGAAGGAGGAATTTAATCATGGCAGTTACAGCTCAAATGGTTAAAGAATTGCGCGAAAAAACAGGCGCAGGTATGATGGATTGCAAAAAAGCATTGGTACAGACTGATGGCGACATGGACGCAGCTCTAG
Source organism: Planococcus sp. SSTMD024 (assembly GCF_041320495.1). Taxonomy (NCBI): domain Bacteria; kingdom Bacillati; phylum Bacillota; class Bacilli; order Caryophanales; family Caryophanaceae; genus Planococcus; species Planococcus sp. SSTMD024. The sequence goes on from NZ_JBGGNS010000023.1 coordinate 330,461, forward strand.
ATTTCCTTCGCGAAAAAGGATTGGCGAGCGCTTCTAAAAAAGCCGACCGCATCGCAGCTGAAGGGATCACTTCGATCCTTGAAGAAGGCAACGAAGCAGTCATCTATGAAGTTAACGCTGAAACGGATTTCGTAGCGAAAAACGAAGGTTTCCAGACTTTGGTCAAAGAAATCGGCGAGCACTTGCTTGCTACTAAACCGGCTACAATTGATGAAGCAAACGCGTCGACAATGTCAAACGGCTTGTCAGTAGCGGACCACATTTCAAACGCCATCGCTAAAATCGGCGAAAAAATCACATTGCGCCGCTTCGAAATCCGCACTAAAACGGACAACGACGCTTTCGGCCCTTACCTGCACATGGGCGGCCGCATCGGCGTTCTCGTTCTATTGGAAGGTTCTTCCGATTCGCAAGCTGCACGCGATATCGCAATGCACATCGCTGCACTTAACCCGAAATACGTTTCACGCGACGAAGTGTCTGCTGATGAAGTAGAACGCGAACGCAAAGTATTGACTGAGCAAGCGTTGAACGAAGGCAAGCCGGAAAAAATCGTTGAAAAAATGGTTGAAGGCCGCCTTGGAAAATACTTTGAGGATATCTGCTTGCTTGACCAAGCATTCGTTAAGAACTCTGACCAGAAAGTCCGCGAATTCGCAGCATCTGTTGGCGGCACTGTAACAGAGTTTATCCGTTACGAAGTGGGCGAAGGCATCGAAAAACGCGAAGACAACTTCGCTGACGAAGTTATGAGCCAAGTCAACAAAAAATAAGCTAACATTTATATGAGTCATCCAGGGAACACAATGTTGTGTTCCCTGTTTTTCAATAAACGTGTAACGGAGGGTACCGATGAGTGTTCCAAAATACAAACGCATTGTACTGAAATTAAGTGGAGAAGCGATGGCAGGCGGACAAGGTTTCGGCCTTTCCCCTGAAATCATTAAATCTGTCGCAGCGCAAGTGAAGGAAATTGTAGACCTTGGCATAGAAGTAGCGGTAGTGGTCGGCGGAGGAAATATCTGGCGCGGCAAAGTCGGCTCAGAGATGGGCATGGACCGCGCAACTGCTGATTATATGGGGATGCTTGCAACTGTTATGAACTCACTGGCCTTGCAGGATTCTCTCGAGAAGCAAGACGTGGAAACGCGTGTATTGTCTTCGATTGAAATGCGCCAAGTCGCAGAACCGTATATCCGCAGAAGAGCGATCCGCCACCTCGAGAAAAAACGTGTCGTCATTTTCTCGGCCGGAACCGGAAACCCTTACTTCTCGACAGATACGACGGCTGCCTTGCGGGCGGCTGAGATCGAGGCAGATGTCATCTTGATGGCGAAAAACAATGTGGACGGCGTTTATTCAGCTGATCCAAAAACCGATGTTGAAGCCGTCAAATACGATGAACTATCGTACTTCGATGTCATCCAGCAAGGACTCCAAGTGATGGACTCGACAGCATCCACATTATGTATGGACAATGATATTCCACTCGTAGTATTCTCTATAATGGAAAAAGGAAACATAAAACGAGCTGTTCTTGGTGAAAAGATCGGGACAGTAGTGAGGAGATCATTATAATGCCAAAAACAATCATGAACGATACGAAAACGAAAATGAGCAATGCGATTCAAGCTTTTTCGCGTGATTTGGCTTCCATCCGCGCGGGGCGTGCGACGCCTTCATTGCTCGACAAAATTACGGTTGAGTACTACGGTGCCCCGACACCGGTCAATCAAGTAGCGGGTATTTCGGTCCCGGAAGCGCGTTTGATCATGATCCAGCCTTACGATAAAACCGTATTGCCTGAAATCGAAAAAGCGATCTTGAAATCGGATCTTGGACTCAGCCCTTCAAACGACGGCAACGTCATCCGTCTTGCGGTTCCGGCTCTTACAGAAGAGCGCCGCAAAGATTTGGTCAAGCAAGTGAAGAAAGAAGGGGAAGATGCAAAAGTCATCATCCGCAACATTCGCCGCGACGCCAACGACGACTTGAAAAAGCTTGAGAAAAAGAGCGAGATTACAGCTGACGATTTGCGCGGCTACTCGGACGATGTACAAGATATGACAAACACCCATATCGCTAAGATCGACGACATGGTCAAAGACAAAGAAACTGAGATCATGGCAGTTTAAGCGAACTTCATCTGTTCCCGGGCGTCCTGTATAACAGGACGCTTTTTTCATGCCAAAATTTCGGAAGTGCCTTGAAAGTTCACGCACAACGCGCATTTTTTTGATATGATAAGCAATAGACATTCCGATTGGTTACAAGTGGAGGATTAATTATGTTCAATAAACTATTAAAGAGAAATATAGAGCCGGTAGTGGTGGAGTACGGGGAGCGTGCCATGGCTGTAGCCGGCGCGGGCGTGCCGTCCCATGTGGCGATCATCATGGACGGCAACGGGCGTTGGGCGAAAAAACGTTCCATGCCGAGAGTCGCCGGCCATCACGAAGGAATGAAGACTGTCCGCAAAATAACGAAGCTTGCGAGCCATCTAGGCGTCGACGTATTGACTTTATATGCGTTTTCGACGGAAAACTGGAAGCGCCCGAAAATGGAAGTCGACTTTTTGATGCGCTTGCCGGAAGAGTTTCTATCCAGTTTTTTGCCGGAATTGATCGAAGAAAACGTCCGCGTGGAAATGATGGGCTATGTGGATGACTTGCCAGCGCATACCATACAGGCGATTCAAAAAGCGAAAGAAGCAACCAAGCATAACGATGGATTGGTATTGAATTTCGCATTGAATTATGGCAGCCGCGCGGAAATCGTCGACGCCGTGAAAAGCTTGGCCGCTTTGGTACAGGCTGGCGAACTGGAGCCAGCCGAGATTTCAGAAGAAATGATCACAAGCCGTCTCATGACGAACGGATTGCCGGAGCCTGATTTATTGATTCGAACGAGCGGGGAGGTTCGTTTAAGCAACTTTATGCTGTGGCAATTGGCTTATACGGAATTTTGGTTTACCGATACCTTATGGCCGGATTTCGGTGAAGATTGCTTGCTTGAGGCATTCGAGATTTATCAGAAACGAAATCGGCGTTATGGTGGCTTGAAGGGGGAAGAAGCAAATTGAAGCAACGCATTATTACGGGAGCGATAGCAGCTGCCCTATTTATTCCATTTGTCATCATCGGCGGGATCCCATTTATTCTTTTGGTCTACGTCCTTGCAACAATCGGTTTTCAGGAATTGCTTAAGATGAAAGGCCGGAGCCTCATGAGCGTGCCCGGCCTTATTTCTCTGGTTGCATTGTATGCTTTCATGCTGCCAGGCGATTGGTCGCAGCAAGTATACGAATGGACCGGCTATCTGAAAGTGGAATTTGTTTTCATGGCGGTCATTTTACTGCTTATACATACGGTCGTCGTCAAAAACAGCTTTACGTTTGACGATGCCGCGTTCGCGATCCTCGGCACACTTTATGTGGGGCTAGGGTTCTATTACTTAATCGAAACACGGGAATCGGGGCTTGCGGTATTGATTTTCGCGCTGCTCGTCGTATGGTTCACCGATTCGGGGGCTTATTTTACGGGGCGCAAAATCGGAAAGCGCAAGCTTTGGCCAGAAATATCGCCGAATAAGACCATTGAAGGGTTTGTCGGCGGCATAGTTTGGGCGGTTGGCATCGCTTTAATCTTTGCCTATTTTGCCGGCATGGAACAGCCAATGCTATTGGTCATCATCGTCGCGATTGTCGCTTCGATTTTCGGCCAATTGGGCGACTTGGTGGAATCGGCTTTGAAGCGCCATTTCAATGTCAAGGATTCCGGAAAGATGCTGCCGGGGCATGGAGGCATCCTGGACCGTTTCGACAGCATCCTTTTTGTCATGCCATTGTTGCATTTCCTGCATTTTATTTAAGAGAGGGTTGTTTTATAGATGAAAAAAATCATATTGCTCGGGGCGACCGGATCGATCGGCGTCCAGACGGCGGATATTATCCGGGAACATCCCGAAGAATTCTCGCTGGTTGGTTTATCTGCTGGTAAAAATATGGATGTGACGCGCAAGCTGATTCAGGAATTTCGTCCGGAGATCGTTTGTGTCCAGTTCGCTGAAGACGCGCAAATGCTGCAACAGGAATTCAAGGGCATTCAATTCGTCCATGGCAATGAAGGCTTGATCGAGGCATCGACATATGAAGCGGATGTTTTGGTCAATGCTGTGATCGGCAGCGTCGGGCTCGAGCCGACTTTGGAAGCGATCAAGCTCGGCCGTACGATTGCCATCGCCAATAAGGAAACGCTTGTGACAGCAGGCCACTTGGTCATGCAAAGCGCCAAAAAATACGGCGCTGATATCTTGCCGGTGGACAGTGAACATTCGGCTTTGTTTCAAGCACTCAACGGTGAAAAAATCGAGCAGGCAAGCCGCTTGATCCTGACAGCTTCAGGTGGCAGCTTCCGTGACAAAACACGCGACGAACTCGCTAATGTCACAGTGGAAGATGCGCTCAATCACCCGAACTGGGCGATGGGATCCAAAATCACGATCGATTCAGCGACAATGTTGAATAAAGGCTTGGAAGTGATCGAAGCCCATGTCCTGTTCGAGTTTGACTACGACGATATCGATGTTTTATTGCACCGGGAGAGCATCATCCACTCAATGGTGGAATTTCAGGACACGAGCGTTATGGCGCAGCTCGGAACACCCGATATGAGAGTGCCGATCCAATATGCGCTGTCCTATCCGGACCGACTGCCGCGCCCAGCTGCCAAACGGCTGGACCTCGCGGAAATTGCCCAACTGAACTTCAAGGCGATGGATTACGAGCGATTCCGTGCGTTGCAGCTTGCCTTCGACGCGGGGCGTGAAGGCGGAACGATGACGACCGTCTTGAATGCCGCCAATGAGCAGGCGGTCGCAATGTTCTTGAATCGCCGAATCGGTTTTTTGCAAATCGAGGAATTCATCGAACGGGCGATGCATGCCCATCAGACGGTCGCTTCACCAGATCTCGAGACGATTCTCGCGGCAGATTCCGAAACGAGAAAAACCGTGGAAAACATGCTAAAATAGCGACAGATTAAAACCGAATATGGTTTATTAAGGATGGGTTCAAAATGGAGACAGTATTAGCGTTCATCATCATTTTCGGCGCGTTAGTGTTTTTCCACGAGCTGGGCCATTTCCTGTTCGCTAAGCGGGCTGGGATTCTTGTTCGTGAATTCGCTATCGGAATGGGCCCCAAGATTTTGGGTATCACACGAGGCGAGACGCTGTACACGGTTAGACTGCTGCCGATCGGCGGTTATGTCCGCATGGCGGGCGAAGAGATGGATGCCATCCACTTGCAGGCAGGCCATCGCATCGGGGTGCTGCTGGATGAAAAAGGGCAGGCGAAGAAAGTCATCCTTAATCAAAAGCATGTCTATCCCGATATCCTGTTTCTGGAAGTGGAACAAGCAGATCTCGAAAAAGAGTTATATATCAAAGGATATGACGAAGACGAGCAATTGGTGAATATCAAAGTCGCACGCGATGCAGTAGTGGAAGAAAACGGCCGTGAAACGATTTTGGCGCCGTATGACCGCACGTTCGATGCGAAAAATTTGCCAAACCGCTTCATGACGATTTTTGCAGGGCCGTTCTTCAACTTTATCCTGGCATTTTTCATCTTTACAGCCATCGGCATGATGCAGGGAGTTCCGACTTTCGAGCCGGTCATTTCCGAAGTGACGGAAGACAGCCCCGCTGAACAGGCGGGCATGCAAGACGGCGATTTGGTGACTGAAATCGAAGGCCAACCGATCAGCACGTGGGACGAGCTGGTGGAATCTGTACAAGACAGTGCAGGAACAGCACTGGATTTCCAAGTGGAGCGTGACGGCGAGCCTTTGAACTTCACGATCACGCCTGAACTGTCCGAGCAATCGGCAGAACCAGTGGGGGTTATCGGCGTCTTGTACCAAAGCCCGGTGGAAAAAGACTTTTTCGGATCATTCGCCTACGGGGCTGAACAGACAGTCTTTTGGTTCAAGGAGATATTCCGCTTGCTTGGCATGCTTGTGACAGGCCAATTCACTATTGATGCCCTGTCCGGACCTGTCGGCATTTACAAAACGACTGAAGAAGTTGCCCAGTACGGCATCTTTACGCTTATGAGCTGGGCAGGCATGCTCAGCATCAACCTAGGAATCATGAACCTGTTGCCGCTGCCTGCGCTTGATGGCGGGCGACTCATGTTCTTCTTCCTTGAAGCGCTAAGAGGCAAGCCGGTCGATAAGCAAAAAGAAGGAATGGTCCATTTTGTCGGGATCATGCTGTTGATGCTCTTGATGGTTGTCGTCACATGGAATGACATTCAGCGATTTTTCTTTTAATGAGTGAAAGGGAAGCGTCTATCGCTTTCCTTTCTCTGCTACATAGGGATTTACAAATACAATAATCAGTCGAGGTGTATTCGGATATGAGACAAACATTAAGCTTTATCCCGACTTTACGGGAAACTCCAGCTGATGCGGAAGTGAAATCGCATCAATTACTGCTGCGGGCGGGATTCATTCGCCAAAATACAAGCGGGATCTATTCATTCCTTCCGCTCGGCAAACGCGTATTGCACAAAGTCGAGAGAATTATCCGCGAGGAGATGGAAGCGATCAATAGCGTCGAAGTGTTCATGCCTGCTTTGCAGCAAGCTGAACTTTGGCAGGAGACGGGACGCTGGTATTCTTACGGCGACGAATTAATGCGTTTGAAAGACCGCAACGACCGTGAGTTTGCGTTGGGTGCAACCCATGAAGAAATCATTACGAGCCTGTTGCGCGACGAAATCAAGTCCTATAAGAAATTGCCGCTGACTTTGTATCAGATCCAGTCGAAGTTCCGCGATGAAAAACGACCGCGCTTCGGTTTGCTGCGCGGACGTGAATTCCTTATGAAAGATGCGTATTCCTTCCACGCGACGACTGACAGCCTGGACAAGACTTACGACGATATGATGCAGGCCTACAGCAACATTTTCAGCCGACTCGGATTGAATTTCCGTGCCGTCATCGCGGACTCAGGCGCTATCGGCGGAAAAGACAACCATGAATTCATGGTGCTGTCGGACATCGGGGAAGACACGATCGCGTATTCAGACAGTTCGCCATATGCCGCGAATATCGAAATGGCCGCCGTTCAAATGGACTATCCGAAATCCGATGAGCAAGCGCGCCCAGTCGAAAAAGTTTCAACGCCTGACCAAAAGACCATTGCACAAGTGGCGGATTTCCTCGACACGACACCGGAAAACTGCATCAAGACGCTAGTGTTCAAAGCGGATGACGAGCTGATCGTCGTATTGTCGCGCGGCGACCATGAAGTGAACGACGTAAAAGTCAAGCATATTTCAGGCGCGAAGTTGATCGATATGGCGACTCCTGAAGACGTCCGCGAATTGTTGTCCTGCGATATCGGATCGATCGGTCCGGTGGGCTTGCCTGCAGGCGTCCGTGTATTTGCCGACAACGCCGTCAAATCGATCGTCAACGGCGTGACAGGCGCCAATGAAGACGGCGTCCATTTGAAAAACGCCACGCCTAATGAAGATTTCACGGTAGAAGCATATGGAGATTTGCGTTTTGTAAAAGAAGGCGACCCATCACCAGATGGAAACGGCACGATCCAATTCGCCAAAGGCATCGAAGTCGGCCATATCTTCAAGCTCGGCACGACGTATAGCGAACCGATGAAAGCCACTTTCCTTAATGACCAAGGGAAAGCAATGCCGTATATCATGGGCTGCTACGGCATCGGCGTTTCACGCATTGTCGCGGCTGTCGCCGAACAATTCCAGGACGATTCCGGCTTCACTTGGCCGAATGTGGTCGCGCCGTATGAAATCCATGTCGTGCCAGTCAACGTCAAAGACGAGGTACAGCGCGAAACCGGTGAAGAAATTTATGAACAATTAAAAGCGCAAGGTTTTGAAGTGCTGCTTGATGACCGCAAAGAGCGCGCCGGCGTGAAATTCGCCGATGCCGATTTGATCGGCTTGCCGATTCGCATCACTGTCGGAAAACGCGCCGCTGAAGGAATCCTGGAAGTGAAAATCCGCGAATCCAACGAAACGGTCGAATGGCATACAGATGAAGTACTCGATAAGGCACGCGATTTCTTTAAGAAATGAATAATAATCTGATATGATAAAAGGAAAGTACAAACGTACTTTCCTTTCTTTTTCTGAAATAAATGGCGAAGGGGATAATCATGATAAATGAGCAAGACGCCAAAATGAGATTTAAATTGCTGCTGCAGCATCTGGAGTTAACCGACGATGTCCATATGCCTTATTTTGAAGGGGCGGAATTGACGCGCATGACCGTCCACAAGAAAGATCGGGCATGGCGCTTTATCGTCAAGCTTAAGCAAGTGCTGCCGCTTGAATTATTTGTTGTTTTCCGCGAGCGGCTGCAAGCCAAGTTTTCATCGATTGCAAGCGTTCAAGTGCATATTGAAACACCCACGCAACAAGCAGAAGGTGAACAAGTCGCCGCTTACTGGCGGCATGTCGTCGACGAATTGGCGGATATGGCACCGCCTCTTAGAGAGCGCCTATTGTCGCAAGCGCCTGTATGGAACGGCAATAAATTGATTGTCGACTGTTGCCATGAACATGAAATGATGGCATTGAAATCGAAATACACCGAAAAGCTGAGCCAGGTTTTCCAGCAATTCGGATTTCCGGCGTTTTCAATCGATTTCCAATTATCGGCAGAAGACCAGCAGGAAGCACGCGCTGCCTTTATGGAAGAGCGCAAAGCAGAAGAAGAAGCGATGGCGAAACGGGCTGTCGCGGATATGAAGAAACGCGAAACCGAGCGCAAAGAGAATGGCGCGCCGTCCGGTCCTTTCCAGATGGGCTCTGCCATCAAGCCGGATGAACCGATCGTCGAGATCCGTTCGATTGTCGACGAAGAACGGCGCGTCACCATCGAAGGCTTCGTTTTCGATGTTGAAGTCCGCGAGCTGCGCAGCGGCCGGTCGTTATTGACTGTCAAGATGACCGATTACACGGATTCAATCCTCGTCAAAATGTTCTCTCGCGACAAAGAAGACGCGGAGCTCATGGCCCAGGCGAAAAAAGGCATGTGGCTGAGAGCAAGAGGCTCGATCCAAACCGATACATTCGTCAGGGATTTGGTCATGATGTCGAATGATATGGTCGAAATCAATCCGTCCGTCCGCAAAGACACTGCCGAAGTGAAACGGGCGGAATTGCACCTGCATTCCCCGATGAGCCAGATGGACGCTGTTTCATCCATCGAATCATTGGTCGCCCAAGCGGCGAAATGGGGCCATCCGGCGATTGCGGTCACGGACCATGCCGGCGTACAGGCCTTTCCGGATGCATATGCCGCTAGCCAAAAGCATGGCATCAAGGCGATATTCGGATTGGAAGCGAATTTAGTCGACGACGGCGTCCCGATTGCCTACGAAGAACGCCATGCCTTGCTCGAAGAAGAGACCTTCGTCGTCTTTGACTTGGAGACGACCGGATTGTCTGCCGTCTATGACACGATCATCGAGCTGGCAGCGGTCAAAATCAAAGGCGGGAATATCATTGATAAATTCGAGCGCTTCGCCAATCCGCATCATCCCTTGTCAGCGACGACTATCGATTTGACGGGCATCACGGATGATATGGTCCGCAACGCAGCCGAAGTCGAAGAAGTCATCCGCGAATACCACGAATGGGCAGGCGATCATATCATGGTCGCCCATAACGCATCATTCGATATGGGCTTCTTGTATGTCGCCTACAAGAAATACGGCATCGATAAAACGCATGCCACGATCGATACGCTAGAACTTGCACGCATGCTTCACCCGGAAATGAAAAACCACCGTTTGAATACGCTGGCGAAAAAATTCAATATCGAACTGACACAGCATCACCGTGCCATCTACGATACGGAAGCGACCGCTTACCTGTTGACGCATCTATTGAAAGAAGCAGACGACAAAGGCATCCTCTACCACGATCAATTGAATGATTACGTCGGGACGGGGGATTCCTATAAGCGTTCACGCCCGACCCATTGCACGCTTTTGGCAAAAGATCAGGAAGGCTTGAAGAACCTGTTCAAGCTCGTTTCAGCTTCCCATATCAATTATTTCTACCGCGTTCCGCGCATCCCGCGTTCATTGCTTCAGCGCCACCGCAAAGGCTTGCTCGTCGGTTCGGGCTGCGATAAAGGCGAAGTGTTCGAAGCGGTCATGCAGAAATCGATGGAAGAAGTGGAGCGCACGGCGCAATTCTATGATTATTTGGAAGTGCATCCGAAAGAAGTGTACCAGCCATTGATCGACCGCGAATTGATTCGCGATGAATGGAATTTGGAAGACATCATCCGCAAACTCGCCAAAGTGAGCCGCAAGCTCGATAAGCCGCTGGTTGCGACAGGAAATGTCCATTACCTCGATGAAACGGATGCCATCTTCCGCCAAGTGCTGATCGGTTCTCAAGGCGGGGCGAATCCGCTGAACCGTTCGACCTTGCCGAAAGTGCATTTCCGGACGACCAATGAAATGCTCGATGCTTTTGATTTTCTCGGGGAAGAGACGGCGCGTGAGATCGTTGTGGACAATTCCTTGAAAATTGCCGATATGATCGATGTCGTCAAACCGATCAAAGACGAATTGTATACACCCAAAATTGAAGGCGCGGATGAAGAAGTCCGTGAACTCAGCTATACGATGGCCCGTTCGATTTATGGCGACGACTTGCCGGAAATCGTCGAAGCGCGCATCGAAAAGGAACTAAAGTCGATCATCGGCCACGGTTTTGCAGTAATCTATTTGATTTCGCATAAACTGGTGAAGAAATCGCTTGATGACGGCTATCTCGTCGGCTCCCGGGGGTCTGTCGGATCGTCACTTGTCGCGACGCTGACGGAAATTACGGAAGTCAACCCGCTGCCGCCTCACTATGTGTGCCGGAAATGCAAGAAATCCGAGTTCTTCGATGACGGTTCTGTCGGTTCAGGCTTTGACTTGAAAGATAAGGATTGCCCGGATTGCGGGATTCCGTATAAGAAAGATGGACAGGATATCCCCTTTGAAACCTTCCTTGGGTTTAAAGGCGATAAAGTTCCCGATATCGATTTGAACTTCAGTGGCGAATATCAGCCGCAAGCGCATAATTACACGAAAGTGCTGTTCGGTGAAGACAATGTCTTCCGGGCCGGCACGATCGGGACGGTAGCAGAAAAAACAGCCTACGGGTACGTGCGCGGCTATGCCAATGACCGCGATATGACGATGCGCGGGGCGGAGATCGACCGTTTGGTGCAAGGCTGTTCCGGCGTCAAGCGCAGCACAGGCCAGCACCCGGGCGGAATCATCGTAGTGCCGGATTATATGGACATCTACGATTTCTCGCCGATCCAATTTCCGGCGGATGCACAGGATTCCGAATGGAAGACGACCCATTTCGACTTTCACTCGATCCACGATAATTTATTGAAGCTCGATATTCTCGGGCACGATGACCCGACAGTGATCCGCATGCTGCAGGATCTGTCCGGCATTGACCCGAAAACGATTCCGACAGATGACCCGGAAGTGATGAAGATTTTCGCAGGGCCCGAATCGCTCGGCGTCACCAAAGAGCAGATCGGATGCAAAACCGGAACGCTCGGCATCCCGGAGTTTGGGACGCGTTTTGTCCGCCAAATGCTTGAAGATACGAAACCGACGACGTTCTCGGAACTCGTGCAGATTTCCGGACTGTCACACGGTACGGATGTGTGGCTCGGCAATGCCCAGGAATTGATCCACAACGGCACATGCCAGCTGTCTGACGTCATCGGCTGCCGGGATGACATCATGGTCTACTTGATCTATCAAGGACTTGAGTCGTCCTTGGCGTTCAAGATCATGGAATCGGTACGGAAAGGGAAAGGCTTGACGCCGGAGATGGAAGCGGCGATGAAAGAAAAAGCCGTCCCGAACTGGTATATCGAATCGTGCAAAAAAATCAAGTACATGTTCCCGAAAGCGCACGCAGCGGCTTACGTCTTGATGGCGGTCCGAATCGCTTATTTCAAAGTCCATTTCCCGGTCCTTTACTACGCCGCGTATTTCACGGTGCGGGCGGAAGATTTCGATGTCAACGCGATGGCGAAAGGATCCCAGTCGATCCGTGCCAAAGTGGATGAAATCAATTCGAAGGGCTTGGAAGCATCGACGAAAGAAAAGAACTTGCTGACGGTCATGGAGCTGGCGCTTGAAATGGTCGAACGCGGCTATTCATTCCAGAAAGTCGATTTGTATAAATCGTCCGCGGATCAATTCCTGATTGAAGGCAATACCTTGATTCCGCCGTTCAATGCCATTCCAGGACTCGGCACGAATGCCGCGAAATCGATCGTCGCCGCAAGAGCGGAAGGCGAGTTCCTGTCGAAGGAAGATTTGCAGCAGCGTGGCCGCGTTTCAAAAACGATCATTGAGTACATGGATGATCATGGCTGCCTGGAAGGAATGCCTGATGCCAATCAGCTGTCCTTGTTCTAGTCAGTTGCAGAGCGCCGGGAAGCATGGTATTATTGTAATAACATTTACTGATAGCTCTGTCGCAGAAGAGTGGGTTCTCCCGCTCTTTTCTGTTTGTTATGGCATATTATTGGCAGGAGGCATTTTATGAGCAAAATTACAGAACAAATTGAAGCAATGGCACAACCGATCATCGATGAGCTGGAACTTGAACTGGTCGATGTCGAGTTTGTGAAGGAAGGAAAGAACTGGTTCTTGCGTGTCTATGTGGACAATCCACAGGAGCCGATCGATATCGATCAATGCGCAATCGTCAGTGAACGCTTGAGCGAGGAACTTGACGCAACCGACCCAATCGAGCAGAACTATTTCCTCGAAGTATCTTCACCGGGTGCTGAACGTCCATTGAAGAAAGAAAAGGATTTCGAAAAAGCTTTGGAGAATTTCATCTACATCAAAACGTATGAGCCGATTGAAGATGCCAAAGAATTCGAAGGTTACTTGAAGTCGTATGATGAAGAACAAGTGGAGATTGAGATCAAAATCAAGACCCGCAGAAAAACCATCAGCATCCCGAGAAATAAAATTGCCTTGATCCGTCTGGCGATCGATTTTTCTGCAAGCTGAATAGAAGAATTTAGGAGTGAATAACTATGAGCAGTGAGCTATTGGATGCTTTAGAAGTGTTGGAGAAACAAAAAGGAATATCACGTGATGTGCTGATCGAAGCGATCGAAGCAGCGCTTGTCACCGCCTATAAGCGCAATTTCAACCAAGCGCAGAACGTCCGTGTCGATTTAAACCTCGATACCGGAACGATGCTAGTCTATTCCCGCAAGGATGTTGTCGAGGAAGTCGAAGATGACCGCCTGCAAATCTCTTTGGAAGATGCACATGCACTCAACCCGGTTTATGAAATCGGCGACATCGTGGAAGAGGAAGTTACACCACGCAACTTCGGCCGCATCGCTGCCCAAACAGCGAAGCAAGTCGTCACACAACGTGTGCGTGAAGCAGAGCGAGGCTTGATTTTTGAAGAATATGTAGACCGCGCGGATGATATCGTCAACGGCATCGTCGAACGCATGGATGCCCGCAACTTGTATGTCGGATTGGGCAAAGTCGAGGCGGTCTTGCCGCAGACGGAACAAATGCCGAATGAAAACTACCAGCCACATGACCGCATCAAAGTCTATATCACCAAAGTCGAACGCACGACACGCGGACCGCAAGTCTTCGTATCACGGACGCATCCAGGACTTTTGCGCCGTTTGTTCGAGAACGAAGTGCCGGAAATCTATGACGGCATCGTCGAGATCAAGTCGATTGCGCGTGAAGCGGGAGACCGTTCGAAAATCTCCGTCCACGCAAACGATGAAGAAGTGGACCCAGTCGGTTCATGCGTCGGTTCACGAGGCGGCCGCGTGCAAACCATCGTCAATGAACTTGGCGGCGAGAAAATCGACATCGTGGAATGGTCGGAAGATCCGGTCGTGTTCGTAGCGAATGCCCTCAGCCCATCTAAAGTGTTGGATGTGCAAGTGAGTGAAGACGATAAATCGACGACAGTTGTCGTACCGGATTACCAATTGTCCCTTGCGATCGGCAAACGCGGGCAAAATGCGCGTCTGGCGGCAAAATTGACAGGTTGGAAAATCGATATCAAGAGTGAAACGGATGCCCGTGAACTAGGGATTTATCCGCCTGAAGGCGCGGTAATCGTGAAGTCGGATGCTGAAACTGACACAGATGACTTTGATTTTTACAACGAAGAAGAATAAGCTGAGAAGGTGATATCCGTTGGCTATGCAAAAGAAAATTCCGCTGAGAAAATGCGTTGCGACCGGTGAAATGCATCCGAAAAAGGAAATGATCCGCGTCGTGCGTTCCAAAGAAGGAGAAGTATTCGTCGACCTTACCGGTAAAAAGTCAGGTAGAGGCGCTTATGTTTCCAAATCGGAAGATGCCATTGAATTGGCACGCAAAAAGAAGGTGTTGGACAAGCAACTTGAAGTGAAAGTTCCAGGCGAAATTTACGAAGAGCTCGTCCATGCCGTACGCAGAGAGCAGCTGAAATCATGAATAAAGAAAAAATCCTGCAGTTTTTAGGGCTTGCCACGCGTGCGCGCAAGCTGGTGACCGGTGAAGAGCTGGTCATAAGCGAAGTACGCCGCGGCAACGCGAAATTAGTCATTGTGGCTGAAGATGCATCTGAAAACACGAGAAAAAAACTGCACGATAAATGCAATTCCTATAACGTTCCAGTGCGCATAGGCGCCAGCCGCTATGAGATTGGGCATGCAATAGGAAAAGAAGCACGCGTCGTCCTGGCGATTACCGATAACGGTTTTGCCAAGAAAATGACGAGCTTGTTTGACGAAAACTAACCGGGGGTGAGCAGATGACCAAAATTCGAGTACATGAATACGCTAAAAAAGTAAATAAACCGAGCAAAGACATCATTGACGAATTGTCAAAAATGAATATTAAAGTTAATAACCATATGGCTACACTAGAAGATACTGCTGTAACGAAATTGGACGGCATTTATAAAAAACCTGCACAAGGAAACCGTGCTCAAAGCTCACAATCACGCCCGCAAGGCCAAAACCAGCGCCGTGGGCAAAGCGGACAAGGAAGCCAAGGCGGCCAAAACCGCTCGCAAGGCGGGCAATCCCGTCCTCAAAGCGGACAGGGCCAAAGCCGTACAAGCGGACAAGGCGGGCAAAACCGCACACAAGGCGGCCAGAACCGCACGCAATCTACACAGCAAGGAACAGGCCAAGCAGGGCGCGGTTCCAACTTCACGCCAAAAGCTGCAAAACCGGCTCCAGGGCCAGGCCAGCGCGGCCGTTCGAACGGACCAGGACGCGGCGGGCAAAACCGCAACCGCAAAGGCAAACAGCAGCGTCCGGTGAACCCGATGCCGCCAATGCCGAAGAGAGAAAAAGAATTGCCGTCAAAAATCACATTCAGTGAATCATTGACTGTTGGCGATTTGGCGAAAAAACTCGGCCGTGAACCTTCAGAAATCATCAAAAAATTGTTCATGCTCGGCGTTATGGCAACAATCAACCAAGAGTTGGATAAAGATGCCATTGAACTTGTCTGTGCAGAATACGATGTAGAAGTGGAAGAAGAAATCCTGGTCGACAAAACCGATTTGGAAGTCTACTTCGAACCTGAAGAAGAAGCCAAAAAAGAAGAACGGCCATCTGTTGTGACGATCATGGGCCACGTCGATCACGGGAAAACGACTTTGCTGGATTCAATCCGCCACACGAAAGTGACTGCTGGAGAAGCAGGCGGGATCACACAGCACATCGGCGCTTACCAAGTCGAGGAAGACGGCAAGAAAATCACGTTCCTGGATACACCAGGCCACGCAGCGTTCACGACGATGCGTGCGCGCGGTGCGAAAGTTACGGATATTGCCATTATCGTTGTTGCTGCTGATGACGGTGTCATGCCGCAGACGGTAGAAGCGATCAACCACGCAAAAGCTGCAGAAGTCCCGATCATCATTGCTGTCAATAAAATGGATAAGCCGTCCGCAAACCCGGACCGCGTCATGCAGGAATTGACCGAGCACGGTCTTGTGCCTGAAGCATGGGGCGGCGATACGATTTTCGTACCGCTTTCCGCATTGACTGGAGATGGGATCGACACGCTGCTGGAAATGATCTTGCTTGTTTCGGAAGTTGCTGAATTGAAAGCAAACCCTGGCCGCCGTGCAATCGGTACGGTCATTGAAGCGGAGCTGGATAAAGGCCGCGGATCTGTCGCGACTTTGCTCGTCCAGGACGGCACTTTGCATGTCGGCGACCCGATCGTTGTCGGCAATACCTTCGGCCGCGTGCGTGCAATGGTCAATGACCTTGGCCGCCGCGTGAAAACAGCGGGTCCTTCAACACCTGTTGAAATTACTGGGCTCAGCGACGTGCCACAAGCCGGCGACCGTTTCGTTGTCTTCGAAGACGAGAAAACGGCCCGTCAAATCGGCGAAGCACGTTCTGCTACGGCATTGCAGGAAATGCGTTCTGAAAAGAACCGCGTCACATTGGATAACTTGTTTGATCAATTGAAGCAAGGCGAGATGAAAGAGTTGAACTTGATCGTCAAAGCTGACGTTCAAGGGACAGTGGAAGCCATGGCTGCTTCACTTTTGAAAATCGATGTAGAAGGTGTCAACGTCAAAGTTATCCATACTGGCGCCGGCGCCATCACGGAGTCCGATGTATCACTAGCGGCAGCTTCTAACGCGATCATCATCGGCTTTAACGTCCGCCCGGATGTCAATGCCAAGCGCGCAGCAGAAGCGGAAGGCGTCGATATCCGCTTGCACCGCATCATTTACAAAGTGATCGAAGAAATCGAAGCGGCGATGAAAGGCCTCTTGGACCCAGAGTTCGAAGAAAAAATCATCGGCCAAGCGGAAATCCGCAGCACGTTCAAAGTATCTAAAGTCGGAACGATTGCCGGAAGCTATGTAACTGAAGGCAAGATCACCCGCGACAGCGGCGTGCGTGTCATCCGTGACGGCATTGTGGTCTTCGAAGGCGAAATCGATACCTTGAAACGCTTTAAAGATGACGCGAAAGAAGTCGCAAAAGGCTATGAATGCGGTGTGACGATCAAAAACTTCAACGATGTCAAAGAAGGCGACATCATCGAAGCTTACGTCATGGAAGAAATCGAACGCAAATGATCCTTTTGATGGAATGCGAATTTTTCATCCCTACCGCGCATTCATTGAAAGATAAACGCGCGGTCGTCAAAAGCATGATGACCCGCACAAAGCAGAAATTCAATGTATCGGCGGCGGAAGTCGATCATCAGGAAGTGTGGCAGCGCACGCGCCTTGCTTTTGTCACTGTTTCTTCTTCGAAAGAAGCAGCGGAGCGTGAAATGGAGCATGTGCTGCGCTATCTGGAGAGCAACCCGTCGTGGGAATGCATGGAAATAGAGAAAGAATATTTGTAAGAACGGAGTGGATTCGAAATGTCATCAATGCGCTCGAATCGTGTAGCTGAGCAAATGAAAAAAGAGCTCGGCGAGATTATCGGCAGAAAATTGAAAGATCCACGCATCGGCTTTGTCACCGTGACAGATGTCGAAGTGACGGGCGACCTTCAGCAGGCAACCGTCTATATCAGTGTGCTGGGCGATGACAAGGCGAAAGAGCAGACTTTGCTCGGCCTTGCGAAGTCCAAAGGATTCATCCGCTCGGAAATCGGGCAGCGGATCCGTCTGCGCAAGACTCCTGAATTGGCGTTTGAAATCGATTCGTCTGTCGCATACGGCAATCGGATTGAATCATTGCTGCGGGATATCAAAGATCCAACAGAAGAGTAAACCGAAAGCCTGCCAGTCTATTTGTAGACAGCAGGCTTTTTTCTACATACTATACAGTTCGGTGCTAGAACCGATGAAGAGAGGGGCTTCCGATATGGAACCGAATGGGATCCTTCCATTATGGAAAGAACCGGGCATGACATCCCACGACTGCGTTTTTCGCTTGCGCAAAATCCTGAGAACGAAAAAAGTCGGGCATACCGGGACGCTCGATCCCCAAGTGGATGGCGTGCTGCCGATTTGTTTAGGGCGATCGACCAAAGTCGCGGAGTACATCACTGATCAAGGAAAAACTTACGAAGCGGAAGTGTTGATCGGAGCTTCAACGGAAACAGAAGATGCAGAAGGCGCGGTAGTGGAACAAGACCTGAGCGACAAAACGATTACACGCAAGCAGCTAGAAGAGGTATTGCAAAGCCTGACCGGCGACATTGAACAAATCCCGCCGATGTATTCAGCGGTCAAAGTGAACGGCAGAAAGCTGTATGAATATGCGCGCAAAGGCGAATCAGTGGAGCGCCCTGTACGCACGGTGCATATTGATTCTATCGAATTATTGGATGAGGCGGACACATGGGAAGGGCAGAATATTCGTTTCCGCATCCGTATCCGCTGCGGCAAAGGGACTTATATCCGAACACTTGCCGTCCAGATCGGCGAAGCGCTTGGATATCCGGCCCATATGTCACAGCTGACGCGCACACAGTCCGGCAGTTTTACGAAAGAACAATGTGTGACGCTTGCCGAAGTGGAGGAAATTGCGCAAAATGGGGATATCGGTTCTATTTTGCAGCCTCTCGCATACGGCTTAAGTGCATTTCCTTTTGAAGAAATCACGCCGGATCTACTGTTCGGCATCAAAAATGGCCAAGTGCTCGAGGCGCATCCGGTCTTGAAGACAGAACCGTTTGTCGTTTTCACTTATCATGGCAAACCGGCAGCATTGTACAAACGGCATCCCGAGAAGCCGGGTAAAATGAAACCCGAAAAAATGTTTGGATTTCCTCCAACGGACGAGGTGTAGTATGAAAATCATTCACTTGAGTTATCCTCACGAGATGAAAGCACAAGAACAAGGGCCGCTGTCCATGGCGATCGGATTTTTTGATGGCGTCCACAAGGGCCACCAACAAGTGATCGGCACGGCGATTGACAAAGCGCAAGCAGGCGGGATGAAGTCCGCTGTCATGACCTTCGATCCGCATCCTTCATTGGTGCTCGGCGGCCGGAAAGAAGAAGTTTTTTATATCACGCCACTTGGCCAGAAGATGGACATCTTGGAGGAAATGGGCGTTGATATCTGCTATATCGTCCGCTTTACTTCAGAGTTCGCGAAACTTTCCCCAGAACAATTCATCGAGCATTTCATCGACGGCTTAAACGTTAAAGAAGTCGTTGCCGGCTTTGACTTCTCGTTCGGCTATAAAGGCGGCGGCAATATGGCGTTGATGGAATCGCACGGCAATGGCCGGTATCAGGTCACGACAGTCGGCAAAATCGAAGCGGAAAATGAAAAGGTCAGTTCGACCCGCATTCGCCATTTGTTGAAAGATGGTCTGGTCGAGCCGGTTCATCATCTGCTCGGCAGGCCGTACCGGATTTCCGGAACGGTCGTCAACGGTGACAAACGGGGACGGACGATCGGTTTTCCAACAGCGAACGTCGAACCGGAACTTGGCACATTCGTTCCGAAGCGCGGTGTCTATGCGGTGCGGATTGAAGTGCAAGGTGCTTATTACGACGGCGTCTGCAATGTCGGCTACAAGCCGACTTTCAACAACCCCGAGGTCAAAAACCTGGTCATTGAGGTTCATATCCTGGATTTCGATAAGTCAATTTACGGCGAAAAGGTTATCGTCGAATGGCACAAGCGCATACGCGATGAACAGAGATTTTCGGGCATCGATGAACTGAAAACCCAAATTGGGCGGGACAAAGATACCGCAAAGCAATATTTTGAAGTATAGGTTGGACAGTTGATTTCAGGAAATCACTGTGCTATGATATCAAAGTACTGAACGTACTAACCGTTGCTTGGCAAATCGAATCACCAACGTTTGCTAGGTAATAGGGGCTATCAGAGATTAGGAGGTGGAACAGCATGGCAATCACTCAAGAACGTAAAAATGAATTGATCAATGAATACAAAGTGCATGACACTGATACTGGTTCTCCAGAAATTCAGATCGCCATTCTTACAGAAGACATCAACAACTTGAACGAGCACTTGCGTACCCACAAGAAAGATCACCATTCACGTCGTGGTCTATTCAAAATGGTTGGACGCCGTCGTAACTTGCTTAAATACCTACGCGAGAACGATGTACAACGCTACCGTGAGTTAATCGGAAGACTTGGCCTACGCCGATAATAGCAAGCAGAGAAAGCGGGATTCGTCCCGCTTTTTCTTTATGCTTAAAACTTATCATTGAATCGCACTTGATGTGCTTTTTTGATACACTATTTAAAGATACATACTACACGAAACACGGTAAGAGAGGAGCTCGACTATGGAGCAAACAAAAAAGGTTTACACATTTGACTGGGCTGGCCGCGAACTGAAGGTCGAAGTCGGTCAACTGGCAAAACAAGCAAACGGAGCGGCATTGATCCGTTATGGCGATACAGCAGTGCTGTCCACTGCAACCGCATCAAAATCACCGAAGCCTTTGGATTTCTTCCCGCTGACGGTGAACTATGAAGAGCGCCAATACGCTGTCGGAAAAATCCCGGGCGGGTTCATTAAACGCGAAGGACGCCCATCCGAAAAAGCGACCTTGATCAGCCGCTTGATCGACCGTCCGCTGCGCCCGTTGTTCCCGGACGGT
This sequence comes from Planococcus sp. SSTMD024, assembly GCF_041320495.1. Taxonomy (NCBI): domain Bacteria; kingdom Bacillati; phylum Bacillota; class Bacilli; order Caryophanales; family Caryophanaceae; genus Planococcus; species Planococcus sp. SSTMD024. Next base: position 351,136 of record NZ_JBGGNS010000023.1, read on the forward strand.
TTCCGCAACGAGGTGCAGGTCATTTCAATGGTTATGTCCGTCGACCAGGATTGCCCATCTGAAATGGCAGCGATGTTCGGGTCTTCCTTGGCGTTGATGATTTCAGACATTCCGTTTGACGGGCCGATTGCGGGCGTCATCGTCGGGATGGTAGACGGCGAGTACATCATCAACCCGACAGGCGAGCAGATGGAAAAAAGCTCAATCAACTTGACGGTTGCCGGTACGAAAGATGCCATCAATATGGTAGAAGCCGGCGCGAAGGAAGTGTCTGAAGAAGTGATTCTTGAAGCGATCATGTTCGGCCACGAAGAAATCAAGAAATTGATCGCTTTCCAGGAAGACATCGCTGCGGAAGTGGCCAAAGAGAAATCGGCGGTTCAATTATACGAACTGGATGCTGGTTTGACGGCTGAATTGAAAACGGCAGTGGAAGAGGACATGAACGCCGCAGTTCAAGTGAACGAAAAGCAAGCACGCAATGAAGCGATTGCGGCAGTCCGCGAACGTGCGCTTGAAGCATATGCAGATTCAGAAGACGATATCAAAAAGCAAGCGGGCCAAGTGCTCGATAAAATGGTCAAAGATGAAGTTCGCCGCTTGATCACGGATGAAAAAATCCGCCCAGACGGCCGCGGCCCATCTGAAATCCGTGCGCTTTCTTCTGAAGTCGGCGTCCTTGCGCGCACTCACGGCTCGGGTCTCTTTACGCGCGGCCAAACGCAAGCGATGAGCATTTGTACGCTCGGCGCTCTTGGCGATGTACAAATCATCGATGGCCTTGGATTGGAAGAAACGAAGCGTTTTATGCACCATTATAATTTCCCGTTGTTCTCAGTCGGGGAAACTGGATTCCTGCGCGGCCCCGGCCGCCGCGAAATTGGACACGGCGCTCTAGGCGAACGTGCGCTTGAAGCAGTCATTCCAAACGAAAAAGATTTCCCATACACGATCCGCCTCGTTTCTGAAGTATTGGAATCAAACGGTTCTACATCACAGGCAAGCATTTGCGCGTCTACTTTGGCGATGATGGATGCGGGTGTGCCAATTAAAGCACCGGTAGCCGGAATTGCAATGGGCCTTGTGAAAAAAGGCGAGAACTACACAGTTCTTTCCGATATTCAAGGGATGGAAGACCATCTCGGCGATATGGACTTTAAAGTAGCCGGAACCGCAGAAGGCGTTACAGCTTTGCAAATGGATATCAAAATCGATGGATTGTCCCGCGAGATCTTAGAAGAAGCATTGACGCAAGCGAAAATCGGGCGTCTGCACATTTTGGAATCGATGATTGCCACGATTAATACACCGCGCACGACCTTGTCGAAGTTTGCGCCGAAGATCATCATGGTGAAGATCAATCCGGACAAGATCCGCGACGTTATCGGGCCTGGCGGAAAAGTCATCAATAAGATTATCGATGAAACGGGCGTCAAGATCGACACCGAACAAGACGGCACGATTTTCATCTCTTCCGTTGATGAAGAAATGAACGCCAAAGCGAAAGCGATGATCGAGAATATCGTACGCGAAGCGAAAGTCGGCGAATATTACGAAGGCGCCGTCAAGCGCATCGAGAAATTCGGTGCATTCGTTGAATTGTTCCCTGGAAAAGACGGCCTGCTCCACATTTCTGAAATCCAGGAAGAACGGACGAAAGAAGTGGAAGATGTCTTGAAAATGGGCGATGTCATTAAAGTGAAAGTTATCGAGATCGACCGCCAAGGACGCGTTAACTTGTCCCGCAAAACAGTGTTGAAAGAAGAAAAAGAAGCAGCCGAAAAGGCTTGAGACGCTAGATAAAACAAAGTGGAAAAATTGCCGGTGGCATTCGCCGGCAATTTTTTTCATATACAGGAGGGCTTCCAATGGTTACTACTTATACTTGCCAAAATGGCTTGCGCATCGTCTCAGAACATATCCCGCATTTCCGTTCCGTCGCGGTCGGCGTATTTGTCAATACGGGATCGCGGGATGAGCGGCCGGAAGAAAACGGCATGACCCATTTCATTGAACATCTCTTGTTCAAGGGCACCGAAAAACGCAGCGCCAAAGACATCGCGCGGGAATTTGACCGCATTGGCGGCGATTTGAATGCTTATACATCAAAAGAATATACTTGCTATTACGCCAAAGTGCTTGACCACCATGCGCCGCTCGCGGTCGACGTGTTGGCGGACATGTTTTTCAATTCGGTGATGGACCCAGTGGAAATCGATAAAGAGCGGCTCGTTGTCAAAGAGGAAATCAGCATGACCGAAGATATGGCGGATGACGACGTCCACGAGCAATTATGGCGGGTCATGTACCCTGACAATGCAATCGGTGCTCCGATTTTAGGCACTGCCGAAACACTGGATCGTTTTTCAAGACAGCAGATTCTGGATTATATGGAGCGTCATTATACCCCGTCGAATACGGTCATTTCCGTGGCAGGCCATATCGATGGCAAATTGCTCAGCCAAATCGAAACCTTATTCGGTTCGTTTGAGCGGGAAAGCCCGGAAAATGCACATGTCCTGCCGACCTTTGTGCCCGGGCAATCAATCAAGCATAAGGAAACGGAACAGGCCCATATTTGCCTCGGATATCCAGGGCTGTCGCTGCAGGACGATAAGCTGTTTGCGCTGGCGGTCTTGAACAATATCATCGGCGGCTCCATGTCGTCCCGGCTGTTCCAGGAAATCCGCGAAGACCGGGGACTGGCTTATTCGGTCTATTCCTACCACTCTGCCTACTCGGACCATGGCACGCTTGCCATTTACGGAGGCACTGCCGAGCACCAAGTCGGGGAAGTGGAAGAATTGATCCGCACATCGCTTCAGCGCATGCAAGAAGGCGATATCAGCGACTTGGAAATTTCAGATTCCCGTGAGCAATTGAAAGGCAATTTGCTGCTCGGGCTGGAAAGCACGGGGGCCCGGATGAGCCGCAACGGAAAATATGAATTGCTCCAAGGCAAGCATCAATCTGCTGACGACATCATCCGCTTGATCGATGCGGTCGAGCGCGAACATGTACTGGATTTGATGCAATTGACTGCCGCTGCCCCGGCCATTTCCATCATCCGTTCCCAATGAAAGATGAATTGCGACAATTTGTCGCGCTGATGCGATAAATTATGTTACAATAACGCAAATTAGTTAAGAAGGAGAGAGTCGAGTGAAAACCTATAATGTAGCGATCATGGGCGCAACCGGTGCCGTCGGCCAGCAAATGAAAGACCAGCTGGAGAAGCGCAATTTCCCTGTGGGGGACATCAAATTCCTATCTTCTGCACGCTCTGCCGGCAAGGAAATCGAATTCAACGGACAATCCTATACAGTGGAAGAAGCGGTGCCTGAATCGTTTGATGGCGTGGATATCGCCTTGTTCAGCGCAGGCGGCAGCATCTCAGAGAAGTTTGCGCCTGAAGCCGTGAAACGAGGCGCAGTCGTGGTCGATAATACGAGCGCCTTCCGCATGGATGAAGATGTGCCACTCGTCGTCCCTGAAGTGAATAAATCGGCGCTAAAAGGCCATGCAGGCGTAATCGCCAACCCGAATTGCTCGACCATCCAAATGGTATGCGCATTGCAGCCGCTAAAAGAGCGGTTCGGCTTGCAGAAAATCATCGTTTCCACTTACCAGGCGGTGTCGGGCGCTGGCATCGATGCGATCAACGAGTTGAAAGCACAATCAGCGGACTTCGACAACGCAGCAACTGCCGAAGCGAAAGTCTTGCCTGTGAAGTCAGCCGATCGCCATTACCCGATCGCCTTCAACGCAGTGCCGCAGATCGACCAATTCGCGGACAACGGCTATACACTGGAAGAATTGAAAATGATCAACGAAACGAAGAAAATCATGAGCGACCAAGGCTTGGCGGTCGCAGCGACGTGTGTGCGACTGCCGGTCGTGACGGGCCACTCCGAATCCGTTTATGTGGAACTGGATGACACGCCATCCGTCGGACAAGTGAGAGATGCGCTGAGCGGTGCGCCAGGCGTCGTGCTTCAAGACAATCCCGCCAATCAGGAATACCCGATGCCCTTGATGGCAGCCGGAAAAGATGAGGTGTTTGTAGGCCGTATCCGCAAAGACCTTGACAACCCGAACGGCTATCATTTGTGGATCGTCTCCGATAATTTGATCAAAGGCGCGGCATTGAACTCTGTTCAAATCGCTGAAGCGCTCATCGAAGAACAATTGCTGTAGGCTCTTAGCCCATCATCCGTCTGCGGGTGCTCGGCTAACGCACGTAAAATCCATCGCCATCCGGTGCCGCTTGGAAGTTGTTGCTTCCTTGTGTGTGCGGATGGCTTTTTTTGTTTCGCAAATGGATGTTTTTGTCCCAGGCAGCTGGGGCAAATGGCTGCAGATATTTTTTCTTTGGACTGTTACCGGTGATTACCGTATAATGAAGTCTATGGATCTGTACGGGTGAAATATTTTTAGGAGGAAATCAATTGAGTAAAATTAAAAACGAAGTCATAAGAGTCATTCCGCTTGGCGGAGTAGGAGAGATCGGGAAAGCGATGTACGTCATCGATATCGACGATGACCTGTTCGTCGTCGACAGCGGATTGATGTTCCCGGAAGATGAGATGCTCGGCGTCGATATCGTCATTCCGGATGTCACGTATCTCGAAGAAAACAAAGACCGTGTCAAAGGGATCTTCCTGACGCACGGCCATGAAGATGCGATCGGGTCGATTGCGTACCTATTGAAGAAAGTCCAAGCACCGGTGTACGGCTCGAAGCTGACCATCGCGCTGGCTAAAGAACATGTGAAAGAGCTCGGCTCGCTCAAGCACCATAAATTCTTTGAAGTAACCAATAAGAGCCGCATGAATTTCGACAAGACACACGTCACCTTTTTCCATACGACACACAGCATTCCGGATGCACTCGGCATCGTCTTCCATACATCGGAAGGCGCCATCGTCCATACCGGTGAATTTAAATTCGACCAGGCGATGCAAGGCAGCTACCGCCCGGATTACGCCAAAATGGCGAAGCTTGGCGAAGACGGCGTCTTGATGCTGCTGTCGGATTCCACAGAAGCTGAACGCCCAGGCTACACGACGTCCGAGACGGTCGTTGCCGACCACATCCTGACGGCATTCCACCAGGCACCGGGGCGCATTCTTGTATCACTTTATTCATCCAACTTCATCCGTATCCAGCAAGTGTTCGACATTGCGCACCAAACCGGCAAGAAAGTCGCCGTCATCGGCAAAAGCCTGGAGAAGAGCTATGAAGTCGGCTTGCGCCTTGGGTATCTAGAAGTGGACGAAGACACAGTCATTTCCTTGAAAGACTTGGAGAAATACAACGACGATGAAGTCGTCATCATCGTGACCGGCAACCAGGGCGAACCGCTCGAAGCGCTCGATAAGATGGTCAGACGCCAGCACAAAGATGTGCGCATCAACGAAACGGATACGGTATTGATCACCTTCACGCCGTCGCCAGGCATGGAAGTGCCGATGTTCCAGACCATGAACAAATTGGCGAAAGCCGGCGCGAAAGTGCTGACATCCAACAAGAAAGTCCACGTTTCCGGACACGGCAGCCAGGAAGACTTGAAGATGATGCTGAACTTGATGAAGCCGAAGTATTTTATCCCAATCCAAGGGGAATACAAAATGCTCATCGCCCACTCGAAATTGGCGCAGCAAGTTGGCATTGCGAAATCGGATATCTTCATCGCCGATAAAGGCGATATCGTCGAATACAGAAAAGAAAAAGTCCGCATGAGCGGCCGCGTCACGACAGGCAATGTCTTGATCGACGGAATCGGCATCGGGGATGTCGGCAACATCGTCCTGCGCGACCGCAAACTTCTGTCACAAGACGGCATCTTTATCATCGTTGTGACCTTGAACCGCAAGGAAAAACGCATTGCGTCAGGACCGGAAATCATTTCCAGAGGCTTTGTCTATGTCCGCGAGTCGGAGCAGTTGCTTGATGAATCAAGCCAATTGGTGCGCAAAGTCGTCGATAAATACGTGACGCGCGATGCGTTCGAATGGAACAACATCAAACAGGAAATCCGCGACACGCTCAATTCGTATCTGTATCAGCAGACGAAGCGGCGTCCGATGATCATTCCGATCATCATGGAATACTAAGAATACAAGTAAAGGGATTCCATACCGATTTTATCGGCAGGAATCCTTTTTCATTACGTAAGAAAAGAGGGAATCCCATGGCGCCAAGCCGCACGAATAAAAAAACGACCGCCAAGCCGCGCACCAAGCCGCGCACGAAACCGAAATCGAAAGCGACAAAGAAGCGCCAGCCGGTGCCGATGATCGCCTATGAAGTGACAGGGCTCATCATGATCGGCATCGCGATCTTGATGGTCTTCAGGCTCGGCTTGATCGGCCGCATGTTCAATAATATGGCTGAGTATCTGCTCGGCTATTTGGCCTTTCTCGCACCCCTGGCATTGATCGCAGCTGCACTTCACATTATGGTCAAGCGGGGTGTGCCGAAAATCCGCCCGAAAATTGCAGCCGGCTCTATGTTTCTGCTTGCAGGCGCTTTATTGATCAGTCATTTGATCTGGGCAGCTGGCTCCATACTGCCGATTACTTCTGCGAACGTCTTATCGGAAACCTCGAAAATGACGCAAATGACCGGCACGATCTGGGGCAATTACGAAGCGACGGGCGGCGGCTTTTTCGGCGCTGTGCTGTATGCTTTGCTTCACGTGCTGTTTGCGACAGCCGGCACATGGGTCATCGCCATCATCCTATTGTCGATCGGCGCCATTATCTTGACCGGCAAAACGGCCGCGCCGGTTATTGCAGAGCGCTTGCCGGTCGCCGGCGAAGCGATGCGATCACTCGCAGAACGCTTCAAGCCGGAGCGCAAACCGGCGAAAAAACAGCCGCGCAGAAAAAATGCGCCTGAAAAGGTATTGGAAATGAACGAGCAATTGGCTTATGACGATGCGCTGGAAGAAACAGAAACAGAGACGACGCTGGTTTTTGATCAGGAGACCGAGCGCGAGCAAGAAGAGGAAGCGGAAAAAGAACCGATCATTTCGGCTTTCACGGAAAAGGTTAAGCCGAAGCGCCAGAATGCGGAAGAGGAAAAACTGAACTCCGAGGCTTCCGAGGAAATCAGGCACGTCGATCCGGAAACCGGGGAGATTTTAAAGGAGCCGGTCATATCGATGAAAGAGGAAGCGGAAAACGAAGACTATGCTCTGCCGCCGATCGATTTATTGACCCTGCCGCCGCATAGCGACCAAAGCGGCGAGTATTCGGGCATCCAAAAAAACGCCAAGAAACTCGAGAAAACCTTCCAAAGCTTCGGTGTGCGCGCGAAAGTGACGCAAGTCCATTTAGGGCCTGCCGTCACAAAATACGAAGTGCTGCCGGATGTCGGCGTGAAAGTCAGCAAAATCGTCAGCCTCCACGATGATTTGGCATTGGCACTCGCAGCACGCGATATCCGCATTGAAGCACCGATCCCCGGGAAATCGGCAATCGGCATTGAAGTGCCAAATACCGAAGTGGCGGTCGTAAGCCTCAGGGAAGTGCTGGAATCAGAAGAAAACAACCGTCCCGACTCAAAACTATTGTTCGGGCTCGGCCGGGACGTGACGGGCCAAGCGGTCATGACCGAACTGAATAAAATGCCCCATCTGCTCGTTGCAGGTTCTACAGGCAGCGGGAAATCAGTGTGCATCAACGGCATCATCACGAGCATCATCATGCGCGCGAAGCCGCACGAAGTGAAAATGATGATGATCGACCCGAAAATGGTCGAACTGAATGTCTACAACGGCATTCCCCATCTGCTCGCGCCAGTCGTGACCGACCCACGCAAAGCGGCACAAGCTTTGAAGAAAATTGTTTCGGAAATGGAGCGGCGCTATGAGCTGTTTTCCCATACGGGCACACGCAATATCGAAGGCTATAACGATTACGTCGACACATTCAACGCAGAAAACGATGAAAAGCATCCGAAGCTGCCGTTTATCGTCGTCATCGTCGATGAGCTGGCCGATTTGATGATGGTCGCGTCCAACGAAGTGGAAGATGCCATCACGCGCTTAGCGCAAATGGCGCGTGCTGCAGGAATCCATTTGATCATCGCCACGCAGCGCCCGAGCGTCAATGTCATCACCGGCGTCATCAAAGCGAACATTCCGTCGCGCATCGCCTTTGCGGTGTCATCCGCCATCGATTCACGCACCATTCTCGACATGGGCGGGGCAGAGAAATTGCTCGGCCGCGGCGATATGTTATTCCTCGGTGCTGGACAATCAAAACCGGTGCGCGTGCAAGGGGCGTTCCTGTCGGATACCGAAGTGGAAAAAATCGTCGACTTCTCCATCGAACAGCAAAAAGCGCAATACCAGGAAGACATGATCCCATCCGACGTCGAGGAAGTGAGCATCGACCAGGAGACGGACGAACTTTACGACGAAGCGGTGCAATTGGTCACGGAAATGCAGACAGCATCCGTTTCCATGCTGCAGCGCCGGTTCCGTGTCGGCTATTCCCGCGCCGCCCGAATTATAGACCAAATGGAGCAGCGCGGGGTCGTCGGGCCTTATGAAGGCAGTAAGCCACGCCATGTCCTGGTTCCTAAGCAGGAAGAACATTGATTGGTCAATAGCTGATTTGTGACAAAATGTTTAGTATTTGAGAAAGCTTGTTGAGGAAAATTCGCAGAATTCGACAAATTGCTATTTATTTCATTTCTATTAAATGGTATAGTAATTCTGATTAGTAGGAATGTTTTACATCAGATGTCTGATCTCTGTCATGGGTGGTGAATCGTATGACAATTAAATCGGATCACCGTGCATTGTATCTCCAAGTGATCGATCGAATGAAGCAAGATATTGCTTCGGGTGTCTATAAAGAGAAAGAGAAATTGCCATCCGAGTTCGAACTGTCGAAATCACTTGGCGTGAGCCGCGCGACTCTCCGTGAGGCGCTGCGGCTCCTGGAAGAAGATAATGTAATCGTCAGGCGCCACGGCGTCGGGACGTTTGTCAATTCGAAACCGGTTTTTTCATCGGGCATCGAGGAATTGACAAGCGTCTCCGATATGATCCGGCAGGCGGGAATGGAACCTGGAGTGGTCTATTTGAGCACTTCGGAGTCCATTTGTTCTGAAGAGGATGTTAACCGCTTTCATTGCAATCCGGAGGATACTGTCATTACCATTGAACGCGTCCGAACGGCAAACGGGGAGCCAGTCGTCTATTGCATCGACAAAGTGCCTTCCGTCTATATGCCAGAAGGCTTTCTCGGGCGCAAAGAAAGCTCCATTTTCTCGGCGCTTGAAGAATCCGGCGACATCCGCATCTCGTATGCGGTCACCTTCATCGACCCAACCGGTTATCATGAGGAAGCGTCGCCGATTCTTGAATGCGACCCGGAAACCGCGTTGCTCGTATTAAAGCAGCACCATTACGATGAGAACGATCGCCTGGTGCTGTATTCAAAGAACTACTTCCGGGCTGACAAATTCAGCTTCCACGTAGTTCGCAAACGTCTGTAAACATCTGATTCCTGCTATTATCAAAAAAACCTTGGGGGTTATTACATTGATTAAACGTAAATTTGGCGTAGGTTTATCATTAATGCTAGCAGCTGGAGTTCTTGCAGCATGTGGCAGCGAAGAAGATACTTCAAACGGCGGCGAGTCTGCTGAAGGCGGAGAAGGCACTGAAGAAGCAAGCGATTTCTCTGTAGCGATGGTTACGGATGTCGGCGGCGTAGATGATAAATCCTTCAACCAATCAGCTTGGGAAGGCATCCAGCAGTTCGGTGAAGAAAACGGCCTTGAAAAAGGCGACGGCGGGTTTGATTACCTCCAGTCCGCTTCCGACGCTGACTACAACACCAACTTGAACAACTTGATCCGACGTGATTTTGACGTTGTCTTCGGCATCGGCTTCCTCATGGAAGGCGCTGTAAAGGAAATCGCTGAACAGCAGCCGGATGCACAAATCGCAATCATCGATGCAGTGGTCGATGCTCCAAACGTGGCAAGCGTCATGTTTAAAGAGCAAGAAGGCGCATTCCTTGCAGGCGTTGCTGCAGCCTTGATGACTGAAACCGACAAAATCGGTTTTGTCGGCGGGATGGAAATTCCGGTTATCGAACGCTTTGAAGCCGGATTCCTTGAAGGCGTAAAAGCTGTTGATGATTCAATCGAAGTCGATGTTCAATACACAGGTGCTTTTGATAAAGCGGAATTGGGTAAAACAACTGCAAACCGCATGTACAGCGCTGGAGCTGACATCATCTTCCACGCTGCAGGCGGCACTGGAAACGGCGTGTTCACTGAAGCAAAAGAACGCAAAGAAGCCAATCCTGACGAAAACGTATGGGTTATCGGCGTAGATGCTGACCAATACGAAGAAGGCCAGACTGGCGATGCGAACGTAACATTGACTTCTGTCTTGAAACGCGTAGATACAGCGGTGATGAACATTTCCGAGCAAGCGATGAACGGAGAATTCCCAGGCGGGGAAACAGTCACGTACGGTTTGTCTGACGAAGGGGTTGGCCTTGCGGATTCACGCGGAGCGATTCCGGAAGATGTCATGAGCCAAATTGAAGAATACAAAGAGAAAGTTGTATCCGGTGAAATCGAAGTTCCTGAAACACTTTCCGAATAAGCTGTAGTCAAATACGGTCATCATAAAGACCGGGTATCCGGTCTTTATGATTTTTTTTCGTCTATTTTTCGAAAGATTAATAGATGAAAGGTTTCTGCCAAAAGAAGCCTTTCATGTATTAATTCATTAAATCAAGAAACAACCAGTCTCCGAGGGAGTGAAAACCGTGGAATATGTTATTGAAATGCTGAATATCCGCAAAGAGTTCGGGAATTTTGTCGCCAACGACAACATCACCCTGCAGCTTGAAAAAGGGGAAATTCATGCACTGCTCGGTGAGAACGGGGCAGGAAAATCCACCTTGATGAATGTCTTGTTTGGATTGTATCAACCGGAAGGCGGCGAAATCCGCGTCAGAGGGAAGAAAGTGGACATTTCCAACCCGAACGTGGCGAACGATCTCGGGATCGGCATGGTGCACCAGCATTTCATGCTCGTCGAGAATTTCAGTGTCACCGAAAACATTATTCTTGGCAGTGAGCCGACGAAGGTGGGGGTGACCAACAAGAAGGATGCAGCCAAGAAAGTGGCGGAGTTATCCAAGCAATACGGATTGAACGTGGACCCTTATGCCATCATCGAAGATATCTCTGTCGGCATGCAACAACGTGTGGAAATTTTAAAAACGCTTTACCGCGGGGCGGAGATCCTGATCTTCGATGAGCCAACTGCATCGCTCACTCCCCAGGAAATCACGGAATTGATCCAGATCATGAAGCGGTTGATCGCTGAAGGCAAATCGATCATCCTCATCACTCATAAATTAAAAGAGATCATGGACGTTTCAGACCGCGTCACAGTCATCCGCAAAGGGCAAGGCATCGGAACCGTCACGACGGCTGAAACAAACCCGAATGAGCTGGCGGCCTTGATGGTCGGTCGCCAAGTGACATTTAAAACCGAAAAGGGCCCGGCATTCCCGGCTGAAGAAACCTTGACCGTTAAGGATCTTGTTGTCGAAGACTACCGCGGCATTCCCAAGGTAAAGAACTTGAATCTCGCTGTCCGCAAAGGCGAAATTGTCGGAATTGCGGGAATCGATGGCAACGGCCAATCGGAATTGATCGAAGCGATCACCGGGCTTCGCAAAGTGAAAAGCGGCAAGGTGCTGATCCACGGCAAGGATGTCACCGGCATGAAGCCGCGTAAAGTAACACAATCCGGTGTCGGCCATATTCCACAAGACCGCCATAAGCACGGTTTGGTGCTCGATTTCCCGATCGGCCACAATATTGCCTTGCAAACATATTATATGGCGCCGATCTCGAAGTCGGGAATTATGGACTACAACAGAATTACGGAAAAAGCCGAGCAAATCATCAAAGATTTCGATGTCCGGACGCAAGGACCGCATGAACCGGCAAGGGCGCTGTCTGGCGGCAATCAGCAAAAAGCGATCATCGGCCGGGAAGTCGACCGCAATCCGGATCTGCTCATTGCAGCGCTGCCGACGCGCGGTTTGGACGTAGGGGCTATCGAATTTATCCATAGCCGCTTGATCGAACAGCGCGATAACGGAAAAGCGGTGCTATTGATTTCTTTCGAACTGGATGAAGTCATGAATGTCTCCGACCGGATAGCCGTTATCCATGACGGTGAAATCGTCGATGTGGTCATTCCTGAAGAAACGACTGAACAAGAACTGGGTCTTCTCATGGCTGGCCATGCGGACAAAGACAAGAAAGGCGGGAAACACAGTGTCGAATAGAGTGACAAACTTGCTGGTCCCGATCGTTTCCGTCGTGCTTGGCCTAATTGTCGGGGCGATCATCATGCTCGTCAGCGGTTATAGCCCAATCGAAGGCTATGCTGCGTTATGGAACGGTATTTTTGGAGACCTTTACACAATCGGCGAAACGCTTCGCCAAATCACACCTTATCTATTGGCTGGATTAGCCGTTGCATTCGCTTTCCGTTCTGGTTTATTCAATATCGGGGTCGAAGGGCAGTTAATCGTCGGTTGGTTCGCTGCAGCGTATGTCGGCGTTGCGGTTGAACTGCCGAAAATCATCCATTTGCCGCTGGCGATTTTAGCAGCGGCTGTAGCCGGGGCATTATGGGGCTTTGTGCCGGGGCTATTAAAAGCCAAATTCCGCGTACACGAAGTTATTGTCACCATCATGATGAACTATATTGCGCTTCACGTTACCAATGCATTGATCCGGACGGTATCCGAAGGGGGAGACCGCACAGAGCGGATTTTCACCAGTGCCTCCCTTCGTTCCGAATTCTTGGAGAATTTGACGGAATTTTCCCGTTTGCACATGGGCTTATTGCTGGCGCTGATTATGGTGGGCGTCATGTGGTTCATCCTCGAGAAAACGACGCTCGGCTTCGAGCTGAAAGCGGTCGGATTTAACCAACACGCTTCTGAATATGCGGGGATGAATGTAAATAAAAACATCATCATGGCGATGGTCATATCCGGTGCATTTGCCGGTCTGGCTGGCGCTATGGAAGCGCTTGGGACGTTTGAGTACGTTTCGTCCAAAGGCGGTTTTACAGGAATCGGCTTTGACGGCATCGCCGTTGCGCTGCTCGGGATGAATACGCCGCTTGGTGTCATTTTCGGGGCCACGTTATTCGGTTCCTTGAAATACGGCGCACTCAATATGCCGAATGCTGCAGGCATTCCGATTGAAATTGTTGAAATTGTCATCGCCGTGATCATCTTCTTCGTAGCATCCGGCTATATCATTCGTTTGCTGCTGCTCCGAGCGGCCGGCAAAAAGAAGGAGGCGAAGTGATATGAGCTTTTTGGAAATCCTATATTTCATCGTCCCTTCGGCAATTTTCTACGCAGCACCGCTCATTCTTGTCGCAATCGGTGGGGTGTTCTCTGAACGCTCCGGCGTCGTCAACATCGGCCTTGAGGGCTTGATGGTCATCGGTGCATTTGTCGGGATTTTGTTCAACTTGCTGTTCGCGGATACATTCGGCGGAATGACGCCATGGCTGGCCTTGGTTGCCGCGATGGTCGCAGCGCTTTTGTTGTCGCTGCTGCACGCTGTGGCATCGATTTCATTCCGCGCAGACCAAGTCGTTTCAGGGGTTGCCATCAACTTATTGGCAATTGCACTTGCCCTGTACTTGGTCAAGAGTATTTTTGATAAAGGCCAGACAGATTTCATCAGCGAACGCTTTGCGCGCTATAACGTGCCGGTGTTGTCTGAGATTCCGGTCATCGGCCCATTATTCTTCACTTCTGTCTACAATACTTCGTTCTTTGCGATCGGCGTGGCATTCCTCGCCTGGTTCGTCATCTACAAGACGCCGTTCGGCTTACGCTTGCGTGCGGTCGGAGAGCATCCGATGGCAGCTGATACGATGGGGATCAACGTTGCGCGGATGCGCTATGTAGCGGTCATGATTTCAGGCGCTCTCGCTGGGATCGGCGGCGCGATCTATGCGCAGACGATCACGGGGGATTTTGGCCATGCCACGATCAACGGCCAAGGGTTCATGGCGCTTGCTGCGATGATCTTCGGAAAATGGCATCCGCTCGGTGCGATGGGCGCAGCTTTGTTCTTTGGCTTCGCACAATCCTTGAGCATTGTCGGTTCTTCAATTCCGGTCATCCAGGAAATTCCGAACGTCTTCCTGTTGATCTTGCCGTATGTCTTAACGATCTTCGCACTGGCGGGCTTCATAGGCCGTGCCAATGCACCGAAAGCAAACGGCAAACCGTACATCAAAGGACAGCGATAAACAGATGCCGCATATCAGCGGTCAAAAGCAGCTGGTGGGGACTTCCCACCGGTTTTTTTGTGGAGAAAATCAGGCAACGATGATGTGCAGTTTGAAAAAAACCCTACATTAAATAAGGTGCGGGAGGCTGAGTTCTTGCGAGGAAGCCGCATAATCGGGCAGGCGCTTGAAATTCGCCTGCTTTTTTCCAGCCGTTTCCTCCGGTTTCATTGCAATTAAAGGAAAAAGTCCGGTATAGTTAGTGTAAGAATCACGAGAGGGGATCCAACATGTTTGAAACCAAGAAGATTGCAAAAGGCGTCCATGTCCATGTACATGAAACGACGCAATTTAAGACCATTAATTTCTCGATCCGCTTCAAGGACCGGCTCACCGTGAAAAATGCTTCCGAGCGCGCAATCCTGGCGAATGTTTTGCAGCACAGCAACGAAATGTACCCATCCCATACGGCACTGCGCATGGTGCTTGATGATTTATACGGAACCTCATTATACATAGATTCCACCAAACGCGGAGACGACCACATCGTCAATTTGAATGTCGAAACCGTCAATGATCAATATCTGTCGGATGAAGGCGTGCTTGAGAAAGTGATGAATTTGATGTATATCGTCCTGTTCAAGCCGAATTTCGAAAATGGACTGTTCAAGGAAAGCATCTTCAAGCGCGAACAGGAATCGATTGTCCAGCGCATCGAGTCGGTATTTGACGACAAAACCCGCTACGCACAGCAGCGCATGATGGAACTCGGGCTTCCCGGCCATCCCGCTTCAATCACTTCGAACGGTTCAATCGAACAAGTGAAGCAAGTGACGAATGAATCATTGGTCGCTGCATACCATCATATGCTGGAAAATAACGAAGTGGAAATTTACGTAGTGGGAGACGTTTCGCCGGAAGTGATCTCTTCCCATATTCGCGATTATTTCCATTTTGCCGACCGCAAAGAACTTCCTGAAAAAACGGCAAGCCAATTGCAGCCGCCTGAGCAGTCCCGCGTGCTGGAATACGAGGACATGAAACAAGGGAAATTGCATATGATGTTCTTCACGCCGGTCACTTTCCGCGATGAAGAGTTTCCGGTCATGCAATTGCTGAACGGCATTTTCGGCGGTTATGCGCATTCGAAACTGTTCGCCAATATCCGCGAGAAGGAAAGCATGGCATATTACGTCTCAAGTTCTTATGCTTCGCAGTTTGGTTTGATGTTCGTCCTTGCCGGGATCGACCGCAAGCTGGAAGAAAAAGCGGTGTCGTTGATCCTCCATCAATTGGATGAAATTAAAGAAGGGCACATCACCGATACGGAATTGGAGCAGACGAAGGCATTGCTCACCAATCAACTAAAAGAAGCGCTCGATTCGTCAAGAGGCCAGATTGACATTTACGATCAATACATGGAACTTTCGGAAGACTTCGAACCCGCTTATTTGATCGAAAGATGGGATAAAGTGACAAAAGAGCAGATTGCGCAGGCAGCACAGGATTTGAGCCTGCAAATGACGTATTTCTTGTCCGGCAAGGAGGATGCAGCTGATGAATAAAATGGAATTCAAGCAACTCGAAGAAACACTTTATCATGAAGAACTGCCGAACGGTTTGACGGTTTACATCTTGCCGAAACGCGGATTCTCAAAAACCTATGCGACCTTCACGACCAAATACGGCTCGATCGACAACCATTTCGTGCCGCTCGGTGAAAAAGAAGCGATTCAAGTGCCGGATGGCATTGCGCATTTCCTGGAGCATAAAATGTTCGAAAAAGAAGAAGGCGACATCTTTCAGGAATTCAGCAAAAACGGCGCTTCCGCCAATGCATTCACGTCGTTCACGCGGACGGCGTATCTATTTTCCGCGACAGGGCGCATCCAGGAAAACGTTACGACCTTGCTGGATTTTGTCCAAAGCCCTTACTTCACCGAACAGACGGTAGAAAAGGAAAAAGGCATCATTGCGCAGGAAATCACCATGTATGACGACCAGCCGGATTGGCGCCTGTATTTCGGCATGATCGAGAATCTGTATAAGAACCACCCCGTGAAAATCGATATCGCCGGGACAGTTGAGTCAATCCAGCACATCACCGCGGAACATCTCTATACGTGCTACCACACCTTCTACCACCCGTCGAATATGGCGTTGTTTATCGTCGGAAACGTCGAGCCTGACAGCATGATGCAATTCGTCAAAGACAACCAGGCGGCGAAAACATTCGATGCGCCTGCGCCGATCGAGCGCATTTTCCCTGAAGAGCCAAAGGAAGCGGCCATCAAGGAGCGGACATTGGAAATGGCGGTCCAAAAACCGAAAGTCTTTGTCGGCGTCAAACCGGAACGCCTGGATCTGCACGGCCCGGAAATGCTCAAGCATGAATTGTCCGCACAGCTCGCGTACGAATTATTGTTCGGGAGGACCTCCAATTTCTACCATGAAGCTTACGAGAACGGCTGGATCGATGAATCGTATTCATTTGACTATTCACTGGAAAGTGGATTCGGCTATGCGCTCATCGGCTCGGATACGAACCATCCTGAAAAATTTGCGCAAGAGGTCAAAAAAACGATTCACCAAGCGGTGGAAAAATGGCCGTTCGGTCAAGAAGACCTGGACCGCGTGCGCCGCAAGAAAATCGGCTTTTTCATGCGCGCTTTGAATTCACCGGAATACATCGCCAACCAATTTACGCAATATGCGTTCAACGGCATGAACCTTTTTGATGTCGTGCCAGTACTTGAACAAATCGAAGTGGCGGATTTACAGGAAGCCTTCGCTGAGGTCAGCGCCGAAAGCCAGCAATCCGTCTTCACGATCAAATCACCGGAGAAAGAACAGGCGTGAAGCGATTCGCTCTGATTCTCGGGGCATCGGGAGACATCGGCGGCGCGATCGCCAGGCAGATGGCGGAAGAGGGCTGGTCGCTGTATCTTCATTACCATTCGAATGCCCTTGAAGCGTTGGTGGAGGAGCTTAGCATGGACTACCCGGAGCAGGAGTTCATCCCGGTACAAGGCGATTTCACGAAAGACGGCGGCTCCCAGCAAGTCGCAAGCCAAGTCTTCGACAGCTCGTGCGTCGTCTGTGCGAGCGGACATGCGCTCTCTGGCTTATTGCAGGATACCAGCAGTGCCGAACATGACGATCTATGGCGCGTCCATGTAAAGAATCCGATCGAGACCGTGCGGCTATTGTCGCCTTATTTCAGGAGGCATGCCAAATCCTATGTCATTTTTATCGCGTCGATATGGGGCGAAACGGGGGCTTCGATGGAAACGGCTTATTCGGCTGTAAAAGGTGCGCAACTCGCATTCACGAAAGCCTATGCCAAAGAGATGGCGCCATCCGGCACGCGCGTCAACGCGGTGTCGCCCGGGTTGATCCGCACGAAAATGAATGCCGGATTGACGGATGAGGAATGGCGGGAGCTCGAAGAAGAGATTCCGCTCGGGGCAGGTTCTCCTGAAGATATCGCCCATGCGGTGGCGTTTTTAGCCAGCGGCAAAGCGGATTATATTACCGGGCAGACGATCCGTGTCAATGGCGGCTGGCTGATCTAGCATAGGCGAGCTTTTCACCATTGTGGATGTAGGCTATCATAAAGGCAATGAACCATAGGATGACGCATATATGGGAAAGGAGAGTGAAGCATGAAAGAATGGTATTTTGAGTATGAAATCCAAGTCAACCGCCCGGGCCTGCTCGGGGATATCGCATCGCTGCTCGGCATGCTGCGCGTCAATATCGTCACCATCAACGGCGTGGACCAGGGGCGTCGCGGCATGCTGCTGCGTGCGGAGCATGATGTGCAGATCGAACGCTTTGAACAGATTCTGTCGACGATCGAAACGATTGCGGTGACAAAATTCCGCGAACCGAAATTGCGGGACATTCTCGCAGTGCGGCATGGCCGTTATATCCAGCGCGACGCAGACGACCGCAAAACGTTCCGGTTCGTGCGGGACGAACTCGGCCTGCTCGTCGATTTCATGGCAGAAATCTTCAAACAGGAAGGCCATAAACTGGTTGGGCTCCGGGGCATGCCGCGTGTCGGAAAGACCGAGTCAATCGTCGCCGCAAGCGTCAGCGCCAACAAGAAATGGATTTTCCTGTCCTCCACGATGATCAAGCAGACCGTCCGCAACCAATTGATGGGCGATGAACACAACGACAATAATATTTTCATCTTGGACGGCATCGTCACGAGGCGTTCAGCCGATGAGCGCCACCTTCAACTCGTAAGAGAGATGATGCGCATGCCGACCATCAAAGTGGTTGAGCACCCCGATAAATTCGTCGAGCATTCCGAGTACAGCATCGACGATTTCGATTACATTATCGAATTGCGTCATCATCCAGAAGAAAAGATTACGTATGAAGTATTGGAGAAAAACACGTTTATGGACAATAAAGACCAGATGGACATGTTCGGCGACGGTTTCAACTTTTAACCAGGCAGGTGATGACATGGGACAATTGGGCACGAAGCTGAAACAGGCAAGGCTGGATCAAGGATTAAGTTTAGAACAGCTAAATGAGCGGACAAAAATCCAAAAGCATCATTTGGAAGGCATCGAAACAGGGGATTATTCGGCCATACCCGGCAGCTTTTACGTGCGTGCATTTATCAAGCGCTATGCACAAGCGGTCGGCTTGGACGGCGATGCCTTGTTAAGGGAGCATCAAAGTGAATTGCCGGAAGATGAGCCGAGGACCGCCCCTGCTGAGCATTTAACGCGCAGGCCGGAGAAGAAAAAACGCAGCTCTGGCCCCGTCGCGGAATCGATGCCGAAAGTATTGGTGGCATTATTTATCGTTTTCATACTATTGGTCATTTGGTATTTCTATCTGCTCAGCACATCGGGAAACGACGTCCAGCCTGAAGAAGAGAGCGGCGATGTGGAATATGAGGCCCCAGTTGAACAACCGGAAGAACAGCCGGAAGCGGACGAGGAAGAAGAAGCTCCTGCTGATGAACCGGAAGAACAGCCGGAACCCAAAGAGCCACAAGCCCAATTGGAACTTGAGAGCGTATCAGGTGAGACAACGACATATACCTTCACAGGCCCCGCTGACAAGCAGCTCGAATTTACCGCAAATGGGGCATCCTGGCTGAGTGTTCTGAATGATGACGGGGCTGAACTATTGAGTCTCGCCCGCGTGTTCGAGGCTGGGGAAACGGAAGCTGTTGATGTATCCGATGAAACGAACGTTTTCATGCGCGTCGGGGATTACACCATGCTCTCAATTGAATTGAACGGCGAAACGGTGCCGTATGAACAAGAGCGAAAACCGCAAAACATCATCATCCGTTTTGATGATGCCGAATAGCCATCACCCGATGGCTATTTTTCTGCAAGGATTGAAAGGAGAAAAACAAATGAATATTCCAAATCAAATCACCATCTCACGGATCTTGCTCATCCCGATTTTCATGGCTTTCATGCTCGTCGATTTCGGCTGGGGGGAGATCACGCTTCTGGGGGCAACGCTGCCGGTCGCGCATTTCATCGGCGCATTGATCTTCATTTTCGCGTCCGCCACCGATTGGGTCGACGGATATTATGCGCGCAAATACAATCTAGTGACGACATTCGGCAAGTTCTTGGATCCCCTTGCCGACAAACTCCTCGTCTCCGCAGCGTTGATCATTTTGGTCGAGCTCGGATTCGCACCGGCATGGGTCGTCATCGTCATCATCAGCCGTGAATTCGCGGTTACGGGCTTGCGTTTGGTGCTGGCAGGCGAAGGGGAAGTCGTAGCAGCAGGGAATTTAGGCAAGATCAAGACCGTCACACAACTGTTCGCCATCATTTCGCTATTGCTTTACAATATGCTCTTCGCCTTAGTGGGCATTCCATTCGGCGAGATCATGCTTTATATCGCTTTGGTGTTTACGGTCTGGTCCGGATGGGATTATTTTTATGCCAACCGCAAAGGGCTTATGGCGTCCAAATAAACGCTACATGAAAGGAAGACCGCTATGAACGCAGAAATTATCGCTGTCGGCTCAGAGCTTCTGCTCGGCCAGATCACCAATACGAATGCCCGCTTCATTTCGGGGCATCTTGCTGAAATCGGAATCAATGTGTATTACCACACCGTAGTCGGCGACAACCCGGAGCGTTTGAAAGAAACGATCGCCATCGCGGAATCGCGAGCCGACCTGATTATCTTCTCCGGAGGGCTCGGTCCGACGAAAGACGATTTGACGAAACAGACCATCGCAAACCATCTGGGCACGACACTTTCGATGGACGATTCGGCAATGGAATCGATTGCCGCGTTTTTCGAGCGCGCCGGCCGCCCGATGACCGACAACAATAAAAAGCAGGCGCTCGTGCTTAAAGGCAGCGAAGTGCTGTTCAATGAGAACGGCATGGCACCGGGCATGATATATCAAAACGGCGACCATATGTATATGCTGCTGCCCGGGCCGCCACATGAACTGGAGCCGATGTTCCAATTCGAGGCGAAACCGAAATTGGTGCGCATGCTCAACGAGGAAAACGTCATCCTTTCACATGTGCTGCGTTTCTACGGCATCGGGGAAGCGGAACTCGAAGACCGCCTGCAGGACATTTTGGATAAGCAGACCAACCCGACGATTGCCCCGCTGGCATCGGCCGGCGAAGTCACGCTGCGCATCACGGCGAAGACGGACACCACGGATGAGGCGTGGAAATTGATCGATGGCGCAAAACAAGAAATCTTGGAGCGCGTCGGTGACTATCTGTACGGCTATGACGACGATTCTCTTGCCTCGAAAGCCATCGATTTATTGAAACGCCAAGGCAAGACGGTTTCGGCGGCAGAAAGCTTAACAGCAGGGTTGTTCCAGTCGGAGCTAGCTTCTGTCGCTGGGGCGAGCGCTGTCTTGAATGGCGGCGTCGTCACGTACAATGAACAGATGAAAATCCAACAGCTCGGCATGACGCCGGGATTTTTCAAAGAGCATTCCGTCGTCAGCGAAGAAACGGCTGCAGCGATGGCTTCGGCTGTCCGGGAGAAATTCAATACCGATGTGAGCGTCAGTTTGACCGGGGCAGCAGGGCCGGATGCACATGGCGAGGAACCGGCAGGAACGGTATGGATCGGCATCGCGAGCCATCAGGGCACGAAAACTTATCGCCTCCAGCTATCGGGAATGAGAAACACCAATCGCATCCGTGCGGTGAAACTGGCCTTATACTACTTGATACGGACACTGGCAGATGAAGACGCACGCAAAATTTAATTTTGCGTGTTTTTTCATGCCCATTTCCGGGGAATGATAGGATAGTGGCGATCAAATTCGGGAAACATTTATACGAACACGAATAAACGTTCGCTTTTTTCTTGTAAATTTCTCAATAAACTAGTATACTGAAATCAGTTAGAAAAATGGTTTCCACATAAGAGGAGGATTTCTTTTGAGCGATCGTAAAGCAGCGCTGGATATGGCGCTAAAGCAAATAGAAAAGCAATTTGGTAAAGGGTCTGTCATGAAATTGGGTGAAAGCACAGGCCATAATGTCTCAACCGTTTCAAGTGGTTCGTTGTCCCTTGACATCGCACTTGGCATAGGCGGATATCCGCGTGGGCGGGTCATCGAGATTTACGGTCCGGAAAGTTCGGGTAAAACGACGGTCTCGCTCCATGCCATCGCTGAAGTGCAAGCTTCCGGCGGCACGGCTGCATTTATCGATGCAGAGCATGCACTCGACCCAGTATATGCAAAAGCGCTTGGTGTCAATTTGGATGAACTATTGCTATCCCAGCCCGATACAGGCGAACAGGCACTAGAAATTGCAGAAGCGCTCGTGCGCAGTGGTGCGGTAGACATCGTCGTCATCGACTCCGTAGCGGCACTTGTGCCAAAAGCGGAAATCGAAGGCGAAATGGGCGACTCCCACGTCGGGCTCCAAGCCCGCCTCATGTCACAGGCTCTCCGTAAACTGTCGGGTGCCATCAATAAATCGAACACCATTGCTGTATTCATCAACCAAATCCGTGAAAAAGTCGGCGTCATGTTCGGGAACCCGGAAGTCACACCGGGTGGCCGCGCGTTGAAGTTCTATTCATCTGTGCGCCTAGAAGTACGCCGTGCAGAAGCCTTGAAATCCGGCAATGACATCATCGGTAACCGCACGAAGATCAAAATCGTCAAAAATAAAGTAGCTCCACCGTTCCGCACGGCGGAAGTCGATATCATGTACGGTCAGGGGATTTCGCGTGAAGGTGAAATTGTCGACCTTGCAGCAGATCTTGATATTGTCCAAAAAAGCGGTTCATGGTATTCCTATAACAATGAACGCGTCGGGCAAGGCCGTGAAAATGCCAAGCAATTTATGCGTGAGCATGAAGACATCCGCAACGAAATCGCAGGCAAGGTCCGTGAACATTATGGCATGACGGCAGCTTCCTATTCAGTATCTGTCCCAAAAGATGACAAGAAAGAAGCAGAAGACTTCAACTTGCTTGTCGACGAAGAGGAATAGGCTTCGGCTTGAACTTCCATAGAGACTTTCTGTAAAGACTGCGAAGCAATTGCTTCGCAGTCTTTTTTGTAAGCAAAGGGCGCCGGCGTGGCAGGGTTGACAGGGCATAGGTCCATCTATACAATTAAAATTGTATTATTTACTAATTTTTAAACGATTGATGAAAGACAACGAGTTATTGATTCATCCTTTGAAAATGTAAAAAATCAATAGCAAGAGGAGGTGTCCGAATGGGTATTACTGAGTTCATCTTCGCTTTGCTTGGTATCATCGTCGGTGTAGTTGTTGGGTATTTTGCATTGAAAAAGGCAAACGATTCCAAAATGGCTGGCGCCAAACATTCCGCAGAGCAAGTCGTCGAAGATGCAAAACGGGAAGCAGAGGCGCTGAAGAAAGAGGCCTTGCTGGAAGCGAAAGACGAAAATCATAAATTGCGTACTGAAGCTGAATCTGAAATTCGAGAACGCCGATCGGAAATGCAGAAACACGAAAATCGGTTGTTGCAGAGAGAAGAAAATTTGGATCGCAAGGATGATGCATTAAACAAACGCGAGGCCGGCCTTGAACGCAAGGATCAGGCTCTTGCCGAAAAACAACAGCATATTGAACAGATGGAGAGCAAAGCTGAGAATTTGGTTCAGCAGCAACAAACCGAAATGGAACGGATTTCATCGTTGACACGTGAAGAAGCGAAAAGCATCATTCTTGAGCAAGTGGAGAATGAATTGTCGACAGACATCGCAGTCATGGTCAAAGAATCGGAAGCCCGTGCCAAGGAAGAGTCGGACAAAAAAGCGAAGAACATCCTATCGCTCGCAATGCAGCGCTTTGCTGCAGACCATGTAGCGGAAACGACCGTTTCCGTGGTCAACTTGCCGAACGACGAGATGAAAGGCCGCATCATCGGGCGTGAAGGACGCAATATCCGGACGCTTGAGACCTTGACCGGTATCGATTTAATCATCGACGACACGCCGGAAGCGGTCATTCTTTCCGGGTTTGACCCGATTCGCCGCGAAACAGCGCGTTTGGCACTTGAGAAGTTGGTGTCGGACGGGCGCATCCATCCAGCGAGAATCGAGGAAATGGTTGAGAAGTCAAGACGTGAAGTCGATGAACAAATTCGTGAAATTGGTGAACAAACCACATTTGACGTAGGTGTACATAACTTGCATCCAGACTTGATCAAAATACTCGGTCGACTCCGTTACCGCACAAGCTATGGCCAGAACGTACTGAAACACTCGGTTGAAGTAGCGTTCTTGTCAGGCCTCATGGCAGCAGAGCTTGGAGAAGATGTGACACTTGCACGACGCGCGGGTCTCTTGCACGATATCGGCAAAGCCATCGACCACGAAGTCGAAGGCAGCCACGTTGAAATCGGTGTGGAGCTCGGGACGAAATACAAGGAACATCCAGTCGTCATCAACAGCATCGCTTCCCACCACGGCGACACGGAAGCGACTTCGGTCATTTCGGTCATCGTCGCAGCAGCGGATGCACTATCCGCCGCTCGCCCAGGTGCCAGAAGCGAAACGCTCGAGAACTATATCCGCCGGCTTGAGAAGCTGGAAGAGATTTCGGAGTCTTACGAAGGTGTCGAGAAATCGTTCGCCATCCAAGCCGGCCGCGAGATCCGGATCATGGTTCGCCCGGAGCAGATCGACGATATGACAGCTCACCGCCTTGCACGCGATATCCGCAAGCGCATTGAGGAAGAATTGGATTATCCAGGACATATCAAAGTGACGGTCATCCGCGAAACGCGCGCCGTTGAATACGCAAAATAAAAACGAAAAAGGCTTCGTTGAATATCCATTCAAAGAAGCCTTTTTCTTATGGGGAAAGGTGATTGCATGAAAGTTTTATTTATCGGGGATATTGTAGGGTCAATCGGGAGAGAAGCGCTCGAAAGTTATTTGCCGCGGCTGAAACGCAAGTATGCACCGGATGTCGTCATCGCAAACGGCGAAAACGCTGCAGCTGGGCGGGGCATCACGAAGTCGATCTACCAGGATCTCTTGTTCATGGGGGTCGACATGGTGACTATGGGCAACCATACATGGGACCAAAAAGAAATTTTCGATTTTATCGACGATGTGGATTACTTGATCCGACCGGCGAACTTTTCGGAAGAAGCGCCTGGCCGCGGCATGGCCACTGTCACGAAAAACGGCAAAACCTTGTCGGTCATCAATTTGCACGGCCGCGTGTTCCTTCCTGCCCATGACGATCCGTTCAAGATGGCGGATGAATTGATCGAGGAAGCGAAGCAAGTATCGCCGCTCGTCTTCGTCGACTTCCATGCGGAGGCGACAAGCGAGAAGATTGCGATGGGCTGGCATTTGGATGGCCGCGCTTCTGCTGTCGTCGGAACGCATACTCATGTCCAGACAGCTGATGCACGGGTTCTTCCAGGTGGTACAGCCTATATTTCGGACGTCGGCATGACCGGCCCATACGACGAAATCCTTGGCATGAAGCGTGATTCGGTTTTGTACCGTTTCAAGACGAATATGCCGACGCGCTTTGAAGTGCCAAAAACAGGCCGTTCGGTCGTCAGCGGGTTTTTCACGGAAATTGACGACAATACCGGCAAAGCTTTAGGCTGTGAGAGAATCTACATCAATGAAGATTACCCATTCCAAGCATGAACCCGGTGTCGAATTAACGACAATTGCCCGCACAGCTTGTATCAAGCCCCATTCGTTCAGTATAATGGGTAGAGATGGACGAATGGCTGGCTTGAGACAAAATTGTTGTCGGGCTTAGCGGATTCACTGTACAATCGTAAGCGAAAGTGTTCTGACAGATAAAGAAAATCAAAATATAGCGTCTGATGCCGGGGTTTGGCACCGGACCAGGAAATGGGTGTCTACGGAAATGACTTATACAAAACAACAAATCGTCGATAAAGCACGGGAAGTAGCGGACATGATCGCTGAAACAGAAGAAGTGGATTTCTTTAAGCGTGCGGAAGCACAAATCAACGAAAACCAGCAAATCCGCGAAAAAATTGCCAGCTTGAAAAGCCTTCAAAAACAAGCGGTCAACTTCCAGCATTACGGGAAAGAACGCGCGCTTGAATTGATCGAGAAAAAAATCCAGAAAATCGAAGATGAAATTGATGCTGTGCCGATCGTTCAGGAATTCAAGCAATCGCAAAGCGATGTCAATTCGCTGTTGCAGATGGTTTCTACGGCCATTGCCAATCAAGTGACCAACAACATCATCACGGATACTGGCGGCGACTTGCTGCGCGGTGAAACAGGATCCAAAGTACGGAACGATGGCGGCGGAAGCTGTTCATGACCCGCGGTGCAAAACAAATTGCGCAGTGATCTTATAGAAACTGAAAGAGCCCAGCTCTTTCAGTTTTTTCGTTTCTGCCTTTGAGTTTGTTATAATGGGGAAACGAACAATTGATTGAATGAGAGAGGGTAGACAATGGCACCGACACCAATGATCCAACAATATTTGCAAGTGAAATCCGAATACCAGGATGCGTTCCTGTTTTTCCGTTTGGGTGATTTTTATGAAATGTTTTACGACGACGCGATCAAAGCGTCCCAGTTACTGGAAATCACGTTGACGAGCCGCGGCGGCAATGGAGAAGACCGCATTCCGATGTGCGGGGTTCCGCATCATTCCGCGAAAAATTATATTGACCAGCTGATTCAAAAAGGACATAAAGTCGCGGTGTGCGAACAAGTGGAAGACCCGAAAACGACCAAAGGCGTAGTTAAACGTGAAGTGGTCCGCCTCATTACGCCCGGGACGCATACCGAAGGCAAAAGCGTCGATGCCAAAGCGAATAATTTCATTGCGGCTGCCGATGAAGTGGCAGGCGGTTTTGGCCTTGCGTATTTGGACATCTCTACGGGCGAATCGACCGCCACCTACATAGCGGGCAACGAAAAAGCCTTGCTCAACGAACTCCAGGCGCTGCATATCCGCGAACTGGTCGTCTCGGAGCAATTGCGCTTATTGCTCGCAGAAGAGGACCAGCAGCTCATTTTATCAGTCGAGCATATGGAAGCGCCTTTTGCAGCGGAACCGTCCTTGTTCGCCAACTGCCCAACCGAGCTGGAAATGTGCAGCAAGCGGCTGCTCGCCTATATCGCAGCGACCCAAAAACAATCGCTCGGCCATATCCAACCGTTTAAATTCCGTGAAAATGCCCGCATCCTCGGCATCGATTATTACTCAAAGCGCAATTTGGAATTGATCGAATCGATCCGTGGCGGTGACAATAAAGGCACGCTTTTATGGCTACTGGACGAAACGGTCACGGCCATGGGCAGCCGCAAGTTAAAGCAATGGCTGCACCAGCCGCTCGCGGACCGCTTTGCGATCGAAGCACGTCAGAAAATGGTCGAAGCTTTAATGGACCGTTATTTCGTGCGTGTGGAATTGCAGCAATTATTGAAAGAAGTATATGACCTCGAGCGTTTATCTGGGCGTGTGGCATTCGGCAGCGCGAGCGGGCGGGATTTGGCGCAGCTGCGCAATTCCTTGGAGAAGATTCCGGAACTCGTGCGTGAGCTTGCGGGCTCGGGTCACTCTTC
Organism: Planococcus sp. SSTMD024; assembly: GCF_041320495.1. NCBI lineage: Bacteria > Bacillati > Bacillota > Bacilli > Caryophanales > Caryophanaceae > Planococcus > Planococcus sp. SSTMD024. The sequence goes on from NZ_JBGGNS010000023.1 coordinate 378,528, forward strand.
GCTCGAGCAATTCAGCGCCGGTTTGGACCCGTGCCCGGAAGTATGCGAGTTGCTGGCTGCAATAAGCGACAATCCGCCGCTATCAGCGAAAGAAGGCGGCATCATCCGCGACGGCTTTAATGCGCAATTGGATGAATACCGGGACGCTTCACGAAACGGCAAGGACTGGATTGCGGAACTCGAGCAAAAAGAACGGGCGAAAACCGGGATCCGTTCCTTGAAAGTCGGCTATAACCGTATTTTCGGCTATTACATCGAAATTTCAAAAGCCAATATGCATTTGGCGGACCTCGAACGATATGAAAGAAAACAGACACTGGCCAATGCGGAGCGCTATATTACGCCGGAGTTGAAAGAAAAAGAAACCTTGATTTTAACGGCGGAAGAAAAAAGCCTGACATTGGAATACGAATTGTTCGTCAGCGTGCGCGAGCAAGTGAAAGAGTACATTTCGCGCATCCAGCAACTGGCTTCGAAAGTCAGCGCGCTCGACGTCTACATCAGCTTTTCAGAAGTTGCGGAGAAATACCGTTTCACAAAACCGTCCTTAAATGACGGGCGGACAATTTCGATTCGCGAAGGCCGCCATCCGGTCGTCGAGAAGATGCTCAACAAACAGCATTATGTCCCGAACGACTGCGAACTCGGCGATGATGGCAACATGCTGTTAATCACTGGGCCGAATATGTCCGGCAAAAGCACCTATATGCGCCAAGTCGCCTTAACGATTGTCCTGGCGCAAATCGGAAGCTACGTCCCAGCGGCTTCTGCGGAATTGCCGATTGTCGACCAGATCTTCACGCGCATCGGTGCTGCGGACGATCTGGTCTCCGGCCAAAGTACGTTCATGGTCGAAATGATGGAGTCGCAATACGCCATCACCCATGCCACAGACCGCAGCTTGCTGCTATTCGATGAAATCGGGCGCGGCACCTCGACTTACGATGGCATGGCACTGGCGCAGTCGATGATTGAATACATCCATGAACAGATCGGCGCCAATACGTTGTTCTCAACGCATTACCACGAATTGACGGCACTCGAGGAAACACTGCCGAAACTGAGCAATGTCCACGTTTCCGCTATGGAGCAGTCAGGCAAAGTGGTGTTCCTGCACAAAGTGAAACGGGGGCCGGCCGATAAGAGCTACGGGGTGCATGTAGCGGAACTGGCCAATTTGCCGGAAGCGATTTTGCGCCGCGCGCGTGAATTATTGCTTAGTTTCGAGGCGGATAATCATAAAACACAGCAGCAGGCAGAACAATTATCGTTTTTTGATGAACGCGATACGGTGAACGAAGAAGTTCTTCAAACCATCAAAGATGCATCGGTTTCACGCATGACGCCACTTGAAGCGTTGCAGCTGATCAACGACTTGCAGGAGAAAATTAACGGAGGAGGCTAATCCTATGGGCAAAATCCGGTTGATGGACGAACCGCTGTCCAATAAAATCGCAGCAGGGGAAGTCGTCGAACGGCCGACTTCCGTCGTCAAGGAATTGGTGGAAAATGCGATCGATGCCGGCAGCACGGCTATAGAAGTGTTGCTCGAGGAAGCAGGGCTGACTTCGATACAGATCATCGATAACGGGGCGGGCATGGATGAGGAAGACGCGCTCTTATCGTTTTCAAGGCATGCCACGAGCAAAATCGAAAATGAACACGATCTGTTCCGCATCCGCACGCTCGGCTTCCGCGGTGAGGCGCTGGCCAGTATTGCCTCTGTCTCGAAAGTAGTATTGCACACATCCGATGGAGCGGCAGGGACCCACCTGGAGATTGAAGGCGGGCGACTTACCGTCCAGCGGGCAGGGGCATTGCGGCAAGGGACGGATATCCGCATCGGCCAATTGTTTTTCAATACGCCGGCAAGATTGAAGTACATGAAAACCTTGCAGACGGAACTCGGGCATACGATTGATTTGATGAACCGCTTTGCACTCAGTTATCCAGGAGTTTCATTCCGCTTGGTCCATGACGGCAAGCAATTGCTGCAGACAGCGGGCAGCGGTGAGATTCGCCGTGTGCTGGCGGATATTTACGGAGTGGCCATCGCCAAGAAAATGGTCGCTTTTGAAGGCGAATCGCCTGATTACCAAATCGAAGGATTTGCCTCACTTCCTGAAATTACGCGCGCCAATAAAAACTATATTTCGTTGTTCGTCAATGGCCGCTGGGTCAAGCATTACGCCATCGCCAATACGGTGCATAAGGCGTACCATACCTTCCTGCCGCTTGAGCGCCAGCCGATTGTCGTCTTGAACATTAAAGGGGACCCGTATTTGACCGATGTCAACGTGCACCCTTCGAAGCAGCAAATCCGGCTGAGCAAGGAAAAGGAACTGCTTGAGCTGGTCCATGAGACGATTCGCAAAGCCATCCAGACCGCAGTGCGCGCGCCGGTCATCGAAAAGCCGAAGCCGGCCAAGCAGGCGCCGAGCCGGCAATTGGATTTGTGGAAGCGCCCGGTTGAAGAAACAGTGCGCCGTCAACCGGAACCCCTGTCATCGATGGATTGGAAACAGGACAAGCTGCAGGAACGTGTTGAGGAATTCCATCTGGAGCCAAGGCTAGAACCAGCCGGTGAACCGGCCCAGGAACCGGCAAAAGACGTGCAGGGGCCTTTTGATGAACCTGAAAGTCGCCAAGCTATTGACGACAGCCCGCAATTTCCGGAACTGGAAGTGGTCGGTCAGATCCACGGAACCTATATTGTGGCGCAAAGCTCGGATGGCTTTTATCTGGTCGACCAGCACGCTGCACAGGAACGCATCAAGTATGAATTTTTCCGCGAAAAAGTAGGGGATATCGATTCAAATGAACGCCAGTCGCTGCTGTTGCCGTTAACCTTCCATTACAGCCGGGACGAGGCGCTGCATTTGAAAGAGCAAGTGAAGGCCCTGGAAGAAAGCGGCGTATTTCTTGAGGAATTTGGCGAGACGACGTTCATTGTCCGGGAATACCCGACGTGGTTCCCGAAAGGCTTTGAACAGGAAGTCATCGAAAATTTAATTGAGCAAGTGCTGGCCGAACGCAAAGTCGATATTAAGAAATTAAGGGAAGAGGCGGCCATCATGATGAGCTGCAAACGTTCGATCAAAGCGAACCACTTCCTGCAAAAGCATGACATGGAACATTTATTGGCTGATTTGAAGAAGGCCGAACAGCCATTCACTTGCCCCCACGGGCGCCCGGTCATCATTCATTTCAAAACTTACGATATCGAAAAAATGTTCAAGCGCGTAATGAATTGAGTGCCGGCACTAAACTGTATGCGTTTAAGGGAGCGGCAGAAGATGCTTCACTACAAGATTAGAGAAAGGATGTGGATCGATGGGCATGACAAGTTCATTCGTTCGGGTATCGGATGGCCACGAACTCTACTGCAGCTTGCATAGGGCGAAAAATCCGAAAGGCCATGTGCATATTATCCACGGAATGGCTGAACATAGCGGCCGCTATCAAGATTTTATCCATTTATTGAACCAACAAGGATATACAGTTTCGGCACATGATCAAAGAGGGCACGGCAAAACAGCGGAACACAATGGTTCAGCCGGGTATTTTGCGGACGACGAGGGGTTTTTGCGCGTCGTTGAAGATGTCCATGAAGCCATTGTGCATGCGCAACAAGAACTTGGCGAGTTGCCGTTTACGCTGATCGGCCATTCGATGGGATCGTTTGTTGCCAGGCGTTATTTGCAGCTTTATGGCAGGGGAGTCGACTGCGCTGTGTTATCTGGCACCGGTGGGCATCCAGGAGTTTCATTGTCTGCCGGCCTCGCTGTCGCGAAGAGCTTCAGCAAGTTCAAAGGGAAAATGACAATCAACCCAATTCTAGGAAAATTGATTTTCGGCAGTTACAATAAAGACTTTTTGGATGAAAAATCCAAGTTTTCCTGGTTGAGCCGTAAAACAGAAACGGTCGCGCAATACGAAGCGGATCCATGGTGCGGATTTGAAATGGCCAACCAATTCTATATTGACTTGTTCGAAGGCTTGGGAATCATTCACCGGATGGATGAAGTCAGCCGAATTCCCAAAAACCTCCCCGTATTGTTCATCAGCGGATCGATGGACCCGGTCGGCGCAAAAGGGAGCGGCGTATTCGAAGCGGCTGCCCAATTCGATGAAGCGGGCATCGAAAACGTCAAAGTCTATATGGCGGAAGAGGGCCGCCACGAAGTGCTCCATGAGTTGAACGCTGAAACCCATCAGCAAGTCATTCTCGATTGGCTAAATGATTATGGTTGAAGTGATTGCCATTGTCGGCCCAACAGCTTCCGGCAAGACTGCACTTAGTATCGAACTTGCCAAACGGTTTAATGGAGAGATCATCAACGGGGATTCGATGCAGGTCTATCGGGGAATGGATATCGGGACGGCTAAAATCCGGCCGGAGGAAATGGGCGGCATTCCGCATCATTTGCTCGACATCCGGGACCCGGAGGAATCGTTTTCAGTTGCCGAATACCAATTGCTGGTCCGCGAAAAAATCACGGAAATCCAACAGCGCGGCAAGCTCCCGATCATCGTCGGGGGGACCGGGCTATATGTCCAGTCGGTGCTATTCGATTACCGTTTCTCCAAGCAGCAAGTCAATGAAGAACTCAGGCACACGCTGCATGCTGAACTCGAACGCTTAGGGCCAGAAGCAATGCACAGCAAATTAATGGCGTTGGATCCGAAAATCGATATCCACCCGAACAACACGCGGCGCGTCCTGCGTGCAATGGAGATTTTATTGAGCGGCGAGGAAAAAGAGGACGGCAGCCTGGCGCAGGCGCCGATGTACGATGAATTGATCATCGGCCTCGATGTGCCAAGGGACGAATTGTATAAGCGCATCGACAGCCGCGTCGAAGGGATGATGGAGGCCGGCTTGTTGGATGAAGTCCGGCGTTTGTATGACAGAGGGCTGCGTGATGTTCAGTCCATCAAGGCGATCGGCTATAAGGAGTTGTATGGGTATTTTGACGGCATGTATCCATTGGATGAGGCGATTGCGAAACTGAAACGCAATTCGAGAAAATACGCCAAACGCCAATTCACCTATTTCCGTAATAAAATGCCGATTCTTTGGCTGGATGCCACAGCAGATCCAAAAAACAATTTGGAAGAAATTATGCGCTTCTGGCAGGAAAGCGACCGGAATCGTCGAATTGAACAAATGGCCAAAACTATACGCTAGAGAAACAGGGGGAGTTCCATGAAACCGGTTAATATCCAAGATGTATACTTAAACCAGCTGCGCAAAAACAATATTTTCGTCACGGTGTTTTTGCTAAACGGCTTCCAATTGAAGGGCACCATCAAATCCTATGATAATTTCACGGTGCTGGTGGAAACGGAAGGCAAGCAGCAATTGATTTACAAACATGCGATCTCGACTTTTTCGCCGTCAAAACCGGTATCGATCGAGCACCAGGAATAAACAGCGCAATAGCATAAATGATCAACGGGAGGAATAGCGGATGAAATCAATCAGCACAGATGAACTGAACCAGAAAGTGGATGCTGGAGACGAACTCCACATCATCGACGTTCGCGAGAAAGATGAAGTGGCTGCCGGTATGATTCCGGGAGCACAGCACATCCCGCTCGGTGAATTGCCGGAGCGCACTGGGGAACTGGATTCCTCGAAAGAGTATTATGTCGTCTGCCAGGCAGGCGGCCGCAGTGCGAAAGCTGCAGAATACTTGGAGTCGAATGGATTCCATTCAGTCAATGTCGACGGCGGCATGTCGTCATGGCGCGGCGTTACAGTTTACGGATGAGAAAAAGCCGATCGGCAATTGCCGGTCGGCTTTTATGATGTCGTGAGAATTTTTCGTGTCGGCAATTTCCACTTATACGTATAGGATAAGATCCTCAGCAGGGTAATGGCCAAGAACAAGGCGTAAAGCATGAAATCGGTCCGGATCACATCTATGCTGATCAATAATCCTGCAATTGCCGCCCAGACAGCGTATATTTCGGCCTTCAACACCAAAGGCTTTCTTCCAGCGAGAAGATCCCGCACCATTCCGCCGCCAGATCCGGTCAGCACTGCGGCCACAACCGCTGCGTAGACCGGCAAGCCCAGGTCGACCGCAAACAAAGCGCCTTGTACCGCGAATGCAGACAAGCCGATGGCATCGAAGAAATGGCCCCAGCGATTCCAATGGCCGAGTGTCTTATGTGGGAATAAGAACACGATGGTGATGGAGATGAGTGCCAATTGGAACATGAATTCCTGCTCCCATAAAGCGGAGACGGGCACCCCGATCAACAGGTTGCGGATGGCACCGCCGCCGAATGCCGTGACGACACCAAGCAGATAGACGCCGAAAATATCGTATTCCTCTTCCATGGCGATGATCGCCCCGGATATTGCAAAAGCAATGGTCCCGATGGCGCTTAGTACTTCCCAAGCCATTATCCGACGCCCTCCTTAACTTAAACAACTCTATGAATTGTAGCAGAATTGCAGTCATTTTCAAATAGCTTAATGAGCAATCAACCACCGAAGAGAAATGGAGATTCCTATGCATACCCTAATCAAAAAGACAGAAGACATGATCCGGCCGCAATTAGAAGCGGCAGATGACATCGCATTGCACAACCAGCAGAAAGTGCTTGAAGCCTTCCATCGGCAGAAGGTGAGCGACCATCACTTCCACCCTTCTACAGGCTATGGTTATGATGACGAAGGCAGAGATACATTGGAGCGTGTCTACGCGGATGTGTTCGAGGCCGAAGCGGCGCTGGTCCGCCCGCAGATCATCTCAGGCACGCACGCCATTACCATCTCGCTTTTCGGCATCTTGCGGCCAGGGGATGAACTATTGTATATCACAGGCCAACCCTATGATACCCTCGCTTCGATCGTCTCTGGCGGAGAAGAGGATACCGGTTCCCTTAAGGATTTCGGTATCTCTTACCGGCACGTGGACCTGGACGAAAAGCATCAAGTGGATTGGCCATCCGTTGAACAAGCCGTCGCGCACAATACCAAAATGATCGCGATCCAGCGTTCGAGAGGCTATGATAACCGGCCTTCTTTCACCATCAATGAAATCAGGGGCATGGTCGAAAAAATCCGTAAAATCAAGCCGGATGCTGTCGTGTTCGTCGACAATTGCTACGGAGAATTCGTGGAAACTGAGGAACCAATTGAAGCGGGTGCGGATCTCATAGCCGGCTCGTTGATCAAGAATCCGGGAGGCGGGCTTGCGAAAATCGGAGGGTACATCGCTGGCAAACGCATTTTTGTTGAAAAATGCGCTTACCGGATGACCTCTCCGGGTATAGGAGGGGAGGCTGGAGCGTCGCTCAATGCGCTTGCCGATATGTATCAAGGATTTTTCATGGCTCCGCATATCGTGTCACAAGCCTTAAAAGGGGCGGTTTTCACCGCAGCTCTATTGGAGGCCGCCGGCATGAAAACCAGCCCCCATTACAGCGCGGAACGAACAGACCTGATCCAGTCGGTCTCGTTCAAGACGGCCGAACAGATGGTGGCATTTTGCCGAACGATTCAAGCGAATTCCCCGGTCAATGCCCAATTTCTGCCGGAACCGGCCTATATGCCTGGCTATGAAGACGATGTCATCATGGCAGCTGGGACCTTTGTTCAAGGCGCGAGCATCGAATTGACAGCTGACGGGCCAATTCGTGCGCCATATACCGCATTTGTCCAGGGCGGTTTGACGTACGAACATGTGAAACTGGCAGTCGTCAAAGCATTGCAAGCTTTGGAGAAAGAACAATTGCTATAATTGCTTTTCAAAACAATCTTTAAAAAATATGTCAGGAAATCTAACATCTGTTTGACAAATAACCTGACATGTAATAAACTGAAAGTGTAGTAATTAGTGAAATGGGTGAAACTTATGACAAATCGGGTTCGCCGCACCATGCCCATTCTCCCGATCAGCATCGTAATGCAACTGACGGATTTGACAGCACGGCAAATACGCTATTACGAAGAGCAGAAGCTGATCAATCCGGCCAGAACAGAAGGCAATAAGCGCATGTTTTCGTTGAATGATGTCGATGCACTGCTCGAGATCAAGGATTATCTGGAGCAGGGACTTAACGTTGCGGGCATCAGAAAACTATACGAATCAAAAGAGATGCCGCAAAACGACCAAGCCGAGCCGAAGACATTGAGTGATGCAGAACTTCGCAGCTTGCTGCGCGAGGAGATGAAGCATCAGGCACGGCCGTTCAGCCAGGCATCCCAAAGACACGGTGATTTATCCCGTTTTTTTAAATAAGCGGGCTACATAATATAACCTAGGAGAGTGAACAGTACATGAGCAAGTATTCAAAAGAAGACATTATTCGTTTGGTAAAAGAAGAAGACGTCAATTTTATCCGCCTGCAATTCACCGACATTCTCGGCGTTATCAAAAACGTGGAAATCCCAACATCACAGCTTGAAAAAGCGCTTGACAACAAGATGATGTTTGATGGATCTTCAATCGACGGCTTTGTCCGCATCGAAGAATCCGATATGTACTTGTTCCCAGACCTGGATACATGGGTTGTATTCCCATGGATTACAGGAAAAGGTAAAGTTGCGCGTTTGATCTGCGATATTTACAATGCAGACGGCACGCCATTTGCTGGCGATCCACGCACAAACTTGAAGCGTGTCTTGAAAGAGATGGAAGAACTTGGGTTCACTCATTTCAACCTAGGGCCAGAGCCGGAATTCTTCCTGTTCAAACTCGATGAAAGAGGCGAACCGTCTCTTGAGCTGAATGACCACGGCGGCTATTTTGACTTGGCACCGATGGACCTTGGCGAAAACTGCCGACGCGACATCGTACTTGAGCTGGAGGAAATGGGCTTTGAAATCGAAGCATCCCACCACGAAGTAGCGCCAGGACAACATGAAATCGACTTTAAATATGCGGATGCCATCAAAGCTTGTGATGATATCCAAACGTTTAAATTGGTTGTTAAAACGATTGCCCGCAAACACGGACTTCACGCGACATTCATGCCGAAGCCATTATTCGGCGTCAACGGGTCGGGCATGCACATGAACGTTTCCTTGTTCAAAGGCAACGAAAATGCTTTCCTTGACGAAGATGGCGACATGAAATTAAGCAAAACAGCTTTCCAATTCTTGGCGGGCATCATCGAGCACGCTAAAGGATTCACTGCTGTGACGAATCCGACAGTCAACTCATACAAGCGCCTTGTTCCAGGCTATGAAGCGCCTTGCTATATCGCTTGGTCTGGCCAGAACCGCAGTCCGTTGATCCGCATTCCGGCTTCACGCGGCTTGTCAACGCGCGTTGAAGTGCGTTCAGTTGACCCGGCTGCGAACCCTTACTTGGCAATGGCTGTACTGCTTGGGGCCGGCCTTGACGGCATCAAGCGTGACTTGACTCCGCCAAAAGCTGTAGACCGCAATATCTATGCGATGAACCGCAAAGAACGCAAAGAAGTCGGCATTGAAGATCTGCCAGGCACGTTGTATGCAGCGCTTGATGAGTTGCAAAATGATGAAGTCATGACAAAAGCGCTCGGTTCACACATCTTGAATAACTTCGTGGAAGCGAAGGAGATCGAATGGGATATGTTCAGAACCAGCGTTCACCCATGGGAGCGCGAGCAGTACTTGAAAATGTATTAATAGTGAAAAAAACCGGAGCCCAGTGCTCCGGTTTTTTTTATGGGCCTAGGCCATACGGCAAAAGGCGATTGGCAAACCAGAGTAAAACTGTCTAAAGATTGCGCCCTTTCACATATACGCTGTGCAGCGGAAACGTGGTAAGATTTTACTTATATGAAAGAACTTCTAATATCTGGAGGGATAAAATGCGTTTTATGAATGTCATCATTGTATTTCTCATTGCCTTTTCATTCGCAGGAATCGCCTTGTATGCAGTGGGGCCGAATCTATCGACTGAGGCAGTAGCACAAAAAGCATTTGAAGAACTCGAGCAAAGCGGTAAAATGGAAGAAATGGTCCAGCAAATCGAAGCGGATCCGGAAGTCAGCCGCTATATGGAAGAGTGGCAGTCACAACAAGCGATTCCAGAACAAGCGCCGGACAGCGGAACAGATGAGCAGTTTGAAGAAGGATCTATCGCTGAAGGAGATTCCATTGAAGTCGACCCGCCACAAGTGCCAGAAGAACAGGAATTGGCTTTTGAGACCAAAGAAGATGCAGCCAGCGTCATGATGGAAAAAGTCGGTTTCCGTAACTTGCTGAAAATGAAAAATGCCGTCGAAAATGATACGATGACGGCTGAACAAGTAATGGATGAACTTGATGATGATTTGAATGAAGAAGAAATGCTGGCCTTGAAAGTAATAATCTTCAAGGAATGGCAAAACCGAAACTAACCGACAATCTATGCTACACTATTATATGCATATCCATTCATATCGAAGGGAGGAATCTCGGTGAAAACGTTTCAAGTAGAATTCTTCTTTGATCAAGGAAATACCATCGTGCATACAGTCAAAGCGATCGATAAGGAATCGGCCATCAGCCAAGTGCCGTCGAACGGTACCTATGAATTGACGGACGAAGCAAACGGCAAGATTTACCGCATAACCATCAATCTGGTCAAATACATCGTTGTGACAGAAACGCAAGCAAACTAAAAAAACATTAAGACAGCCGGAGATGGATATCTCTGGCTGCCTGTTTACAATTAAGATTACATAAGATAATTATAGATTCGTAAAAACGATAGAAAAAAGGAGGAAGTTTTACTTTCCCCCTTTTTTCTATCGTTTTTGTATTGAAGCAAAATGCTTAATGAATTTGGCGGTAGACGCCCACAACTTTTCCGAGAATGCTTACTTGGTCAACGATGATTGGATCCATCGATGAATTTTCGGGCTGCAAGCGGAAGTAATTGTCCTCACGGAAGAAGCGTTTGACCGTAGCTTCATTTTCTTCGGTCATTGCGACGACAATGTCTCCATTGTTTGCAGTTTGCTGTTGTTTGACAACAACGTAATCGCCGTTTAGGATGCCAGCTTCGATCATACTTTCACCCATGATCTCCAGCATGAAGATATGGTCTTCTTCCGTCCCATATGTTTGCGGCAGCGGGAAGTATTCTTCGACGTTTTCAATGGCAGTGATCGGCATCCCTGCTGTAACTTTCCCGATGAGCGGCACATGGAGGACAGGGCTCTTGTCGATGAGCGCTTCTTCCGAACCGATGATTTCGATGGCTCTTGGTTTTGTCGGGTCGCGGCGGATCAGCCCTTTGCTTTCGAGTCTCGCTAGATGGCCGTGTACAGTCGAACTGGATGCAAGGCCGACCGCTTCGCCAATTTCCCGGACGGAGGGCGGATAGCCTTTTGCACGGACTTCATCTTTTATGAAATTCAGGATGTCTTCCTGACGCTTAGATACTTTTTTCACCAGTTTCACCTCTTTATAGGATTTATTCAAGATTAACTATCTATAGTATAGCAACTCGGGCATTGAAATGCAAACATAGGTTCGAATTTAATCTTGACAAGAAACGCCTGTTCGCTTTAATATGAGAACATACATTCCGAACAAATATTCTAAAGGAGGCGGCTTGAATGACATTCTTTCGACAGAACTCATATTTGGTTTTCTTTTTCTCACTCATAGTAGTGTTTACATTTTACGCGGTGATCAGCCATAATGCCGAAAAACAGCAATTGGGCGAGCTGCAAATTGAAAAAGGTGATACGCTATGGGAGCTGGCTGAATCGTTCAGCGGCGAAACTCCCCATCATGAATGGATAGAAGAGATCATGGAAGTGAATAATTTGAAGTCGACGAAAATCGTGGCAGGGCAATCGTTGAAGATTCCTGCAGATCAGTTGAACTTTTCTCCGGATGAAACTAAATACTACGCAGGTGATGCAGAATGAAGAAAAAAGCGTTGGTTTACTGCCGTGTCAGCACTACTAAAGACGAGCAGGAAACTTCACTTGAACGGCAGGAAGAAGAATTGCTGGCATTTGCATTCGAGCAAGGCTACCTGGTTGAAGATGTCTACACTGACCAGCACAGTGGCTATGAGATGGACCGGGAAGGGCTTCTCGAGATGCTCAACCAAGTCAAAAGCGAAAAAGTCGACGCCGTCTTCATTCAGGATGAGACGCGCCTTGGCAGGGGGCATGCACGCATCGCTTTGCTGCATGTCATGAAAAAGCATGAAGTCGATGTTTATACGCTGTCCGACCACGGCCCAATCGCTTTGAACGATATGGACGACATGGTCCTGGAAATCTTGGCCATCGTGGAAGAATACCAACGCAAAATCCACAATGCCAAGATCAAACGGGGCATGAAGCGTGCGGTAGAGAACGGTTACAAACCGGAACGCAATTTGAAAGGAAAAGGCAATCCGGACGGCCGCGAGCGTCTGGACCTTCCGGTAGACCAGATTGTCAGTTTAAAAGCGAGCGGCTTGACCTTCCATGAAATCGCAGTCACGCTGCAAGGCTTCGGATATCAAGCAAGCAAGGCGACGGTGCACCGCCGTTTCCGCGAGTACCAGCAAATGAAAGAAAGCTGAAACCTTGCACTGTCCCGCCTTTTTTTGTACCATTGAGCAGTAGAAAGGGGGACTTTACATGCTATCTCCAGATAAGATCGGACGCATCAATGAATTGTCCAGAAAGTCCAAGCGCGACGGGCTGACGCAAGAAGAAGCGAAAGAACAGTCGGCGCTGCGCCAGGAATACTTGCAAAGTTTCCGAAAATCGATGCGCGGGACGATTGAAAATGTCACTGTCATCGATCCGGAAGGAAAAGACGTAACACCAGACAAGATTAAAAATAAACGGGAGAATAAGTATTTGAATTAATACTTATTCTCTTTTTCGTTGTATTCTGTCCTATTGTTGACTAAACTGGAATAGGATTAAATTTAGTTTCAGAGAGGATGTCACTATGTCAAACCATGCAGATCAACTTGCAGTGAATACCATTCGTACACTTTCTATCGATGCTATTGAAAAAGCAAACTCGGGACACCCGGGACTTCCAATGGGCGCCGCTCCAATGGCGTATACACTCTGGACAAAACATATGAACCACAACCCGAACAACCCAGACTGGTTCAACCGCGACCGGTTCGTCCTATCAGCAGGACACGGTTCGATGCTGCTTTACAGCCTGCTTCATTTGAGCGGGTACGGATTGCCGATGGAGGAAATCAAAAACTTCCGCCAATGGGATTCGAAGACGCCAGGACATCCTGAATACAAGCACACAGTTGGTGTGGAGGCGACGACAGGTCCGCTTGGCCAAGGAATCGGCATGGCAGTCGGCATGGCGATGGCAGAACGCCATTTGGCAGCTACATATAATAAAGAAAGTCTCGACATTATCGACCACCACACGTTCGCTCTTTGCGGTGACGGAGATTTGATGGAAGGGGTAGCCGGAGAAGCGATTTCGCTTGCAGGGCACCTGAAACTGGACAAATTGGTCGTTTTGTATGACAGCAACGACATTTCACTCGACGGCGATTTGTCTATGAGTTTCTCAGAAAACATCCAGAAGCGTTTCGAGTCATATGGCTGGAACTACCTCCGTGTGGATAACGGCAACGACATGGACGATTTGTCCGCAAAAATCGCTGAAGCGAAAAAATCTACTGACAAACCGACATTGATTGAAGTCAAGACGGTCATCGGCTATGGTTCCCCGAACAAATCCGGTAAAGCAGATTCGCACGGTGCACCACTTGGCGAAGATGAAATGAAATTGACAAAAGAATATTATAAATGGACTTTTGATCAAGATTTCCATGTGCCGGAAGAAGTTTATGAAACCTTCAAAGAAGCGACAGATTCACTTGGCGTGAAAGCGGAATCGGCTTGGAACGAGTTGTACAAGCAGTACGAAGAGCAGCATCCGGAACTTGCTTCCCAGCTGCAAGCAGCAATCCGCGGTGACTTGCCGGCTGATTTCGACTCACAATTCCCACAATACGAAGTCGGCAAAAAGCAAGCAACGCGTGCATCATCCGGTGATATGGTCAACGCTATCGCGAAGACAGTTCCTTCGTTCTTCGGCGGCAGCGCTGACCTTGCGGGATCGAACAAAACCAATATCAAAGACGGAGGCGACTTCGACGCTGAGCATCCAGAAGCCCGCAATATCTGGTTCGGCGTTCGAGAATTCGCGATGGGCGCTGCACTTAACGGCATGGCGCTTCACGGTGGCTTACATGTCTTCGGTGGTACGTTCTTCGTGTTCAGCGACTACGTCCGCCCAGCGATCCGCCTAGGCGCTTTAATGGGGCTTCCAGTTACCTACGTATTCACGCATGACAGCGTAGCGGTCGGAGAAGACGGCCCGACACATGAACCGATCGAACAGCTTGCATCACTGCGCGCAATGCCGAACTTGGGCATCATTCGCCCAGCCGATGCGAACGAAACAAAAGCGGCATGGCGCTTGGCGCTCACGTCCAAGGACAAGCCGACCTTGCTCGTATTGTCCCGCCAAAACTTGCCAGTCCTCGAGACAACTGGGGAAAAAGCGGAGGCAGGCGTCGAGAAAGGCGCTTACGTCGTCTCTCCAGCTGATGACGCACAAGCATTGCTTCTGGCGACTGGCTCTGAAGTCAGCCTGGCAATCGATGCACAGAAGCAATTGAAAGAACAAGGCATTTCGGTGTCTGTTGTGTCGATGCCATCGTGGGATCGTTTCGAACAGCAGGACAAGGAGTACAAAGAATCCGTCTTGCCGAAAAGCATCACAAAACGCCTTGCCATTGAAATGGGCTCATCATTCGGTTGGGACCGCTACACTGGATTTGAAGGAGATATTCTCGCAATCGATCACTTCGGTGCAAGTGCCCCTGGTGAAAAAATCATGGAAGAATTCGGGTTCACGCCTGAAAACGTGGCATCGAAAGTGAAGCAATTGATCAACGGGTGAATTCCGGTTTAGTTCTCGGTGCTTAAGATCATTATGAAATTCTTGAAATAAGATGAAGCCGTCAGAAAGTAGTCCTGGCGGCTTTTTCTTGTGGAAATGTTTCGGTTCGACCTCTTATAGGCCCATTCCGTTATAATGAATTGATCCATTACATGTTTAGCGACGGCATTGTGCCCTGAATTGACGCCATTCGAAATGAAGAATATCCCCTTACTTCGGATTCTATATCGTCATGACGCTGCACACAGCTCAGAAGCTTTGGAGCTGACAGAATGGGTTACGACAGGGCAAGGGCGGCGTTTGGCTAAAAAAGCGGGGGACATGTCCATGAATTCGTCCGGCAAGTGACGTCAGAGCCATTACCTAAGGAGCGATAGACAGCCGTCCTTGTTTCTCCGCAATTTTAATACCGTTCATATAGTCACGTCCTGAAATTTATAGTATAATCCTTTTTGGTGCATGATTTAATTGGCAACACGAAGGAGGTAATTTGTATGGATACATGGATCTGGATTGTTATCGTTATTGTGGCTTTACTCGCAGGTGTTGCACTTGGATTCTTTATCGCTCGCCGATACATGATGAAATATTTGCAGGACAACCCACCGATCAACGAAGAGATGCTGCGGATTATGATGATGCAAATGGGTCAAAAACCATCTCAAAAGAAAATCAACCAAATGATGGCTCAAATGAACAAAGCCTCGACAAAACCGGGCAAAAAATAAACGCTTATGCAATTATTCGCCCATAGGTGATGAATACAAAAAGAACCACCGTTCGCTCAATGCGAACGGTGGTTCTTTTTTTGAATTCACTCTGGGTCAGCTGGAAATCTGTGAAACGCCGGCAGCAGGTTTAGGTGTCAATAAATCGTGGGCCGTCAGGAATTCTGCAACTGTGCCTTCGTATTCGTCCGGATTTTTATTGAACGATTGGGCATGTTCGCCTTGTGCGAACAGCTTAAGCTGCTTGGCGCCTTGTTTCAATT
Source organism: Planococcus sp. SSTMD024 (assembly GCF_041320495.1). Classification (NCBI taxonomy): domain Bacteria; kingdom Bacillati; phylum Bacillota; class Bacilli; order Caryophanales; family Caryophanaceae; genus Planococcus; species Planococcus sp. SSTMD024. Next base: position 394,421 of record NZ_JBGGNS010000023.1, read on the forward strand.
CAAATAGTTCCTTCGTCATTTTCGGCAAGACAAACTCGTCCGGCAGGCTGTGGATGAACAGCACGGGCTTTACGATCTTTTTCACGACTTCCCGGGGCGATACGGTAGTAATGGAATAGCCGTCGCGCAGTTTCAGGAAGACATTGGCAAGGCGAAGCGCCAAAGAAGTGCGCATCGGCGTCGTGGTGCGCATGACGTGCAGAATCTGTTCGCTGATATCGGAATAGGCGCAATCAGAGATGTAAAAATCCGCCGAGTCTTCCATTCCGGCATATAATAGCGTCGTCGCGGCGCCCATCGATTCCCCGTGGATGCCGAAGAACAACGATGGCCCCACATGGAGTTTCAGCGCCTTCACAACCGCTTGCAAGTCCAGCTTCTCATAATGTCCGAAGCTCGTTGTCTTGCCGCCGGACTCGCCGTGCCGGCGGTGGTCATAGACGACGGAGTTGAAGCCGAGGCGTTCGAACATGCGCGCATATTTAAATGAATTCACTTTGCTTTCGGTGACGCCATGGCAAATGATGATGTAGCGGTTCGTGGTGTGCGGCTCGAGAAATATCGCTTTGATCGGATAGCCATTGGCGGATTCGATCCATTGCTCGCTTTTCTTGACGTTGGCATACCATGCTTCATCGTAGCGTTTGGCATTCGTTTCCCGTTCCAAAATCAAGGAGGCGTCTTTATTTTTCACATACATCAGACGGTTGCTAGCGGCAAAACCCAATGCGGCAAAAGAAGCAGTCAATGTGCTCGAGACGATGGCTGAAGTCCACAATAGTCGTTTTTTCACGGCGCACACACCTCATTTTCTGTTTTTGTATAACGTATACATGCCTGTTTGCAGCGGATTCGATACATGGGGTTCAATGAGCGAAATCGCTTCGTAAAGTTTCTCGAGATCGACCCCTGTGTCGATGCCCATGCGGTGGAACATATGGATAAGATCTTCGGTCGCGACATTTCCGGTTGCACCCGGTGCAAATGGACAGCCGCCGAGCCCGCCAGCAGAAGCGTCGAAGCGGTCGACTCCAGCGAGAAGTGCTGCATAGGCATTGGCGAGCGCCATGCGTCTCGTATCGTGGAAGTGAGCAGCAATCAGCACTTCCGGAAATTGCTCTTTCAATCGGCTGAACAGCTCATGGCTTTCTTGCGGATTCGCCAGGCCGATCGTATCGGCGACGCTCAACTCATCGACTCCCCAATCGACGAATTGCCGGCATAAATCGATCGTTCGTTGTGGATCGACTGCTCCTTCAAACGGGCAGTAGAACGCTGTTGAAATGCAGGCTCGGACAAAGATGCCGTCTTGCTTTACTTTCTCGATCAACGGCTTTAACGTTTCCATGGACTGGGCTGTCGTCTTGTTGATGTTTTTTTCATTGAATGAATTGGATACGCCCACAAAGACGGCGATCGAATCAGCTCCGGCTTCCAAGGCGGACGTGATGCCCCGTTCATTCGGCGTCAGCACCATCTGCCGGCCGGTCTTTTTTGCGCCGGCAACGATATCCTGCGCATCGGCCATTTGCGGCACCCATTTCGGCGATACGAAAGACGTCAGCTCCATTTCCTGCAATCCTGCCTCCTGCAAGGCCGTGATAAAATCCAGTTTGTCTTCGGTGTTGACGGTCCTGGCTTCATTTTGCAGGCCATCGCGTGGCCCGACCTCGATAATCGTAGCTGTTTTTGGTAAACTAAACATACTATCCCCCCTTAGCTTTATTGTAGCGATTGGGGGGATAAAAGAGCAAGAAGCAGACAAGGGGGAAAAAAGAAATGTCACAAGAAATCGTAATTGCAAGCGCTGTCAGAACGGCGGTCGGTTCGTTCCAGGGGGCGCTGAAAGATGTACCGGCGACTGACCTCGGAGCAATCGTCATCAAGGAAGCTCTATCGCGCGCAGGGGTAGCGGGCGATCAAGTATCGGAAGTCATCATGGGCAATGTCCTGCAGGCAGGGCTGGGGCAAAACCCGGCGCGCCAGGCTTCCATTAAAGCAGGGCTTCCGGAAACGGTACCGGCGATGACCATTAATAAAGTATGCGGATCCGGTTTGAAATCTGTCCACTTGGCGTACCAAGCGATTTTTGCGGGTGATGCCGATATCGTGGTGGCAGGCGGCATGGAGAATATGAGCCGTGCGCCGTATCTATTGGAAGGTGCAAGAGACGGCTACCGCATGGGCGACCAAAAAGTGGTCGACAGCATGGTCCATGACGGCTTGACGTGTGCATTTAATGATTACCATATGGGCGTAACAGCCGAGAACCTGTGCGACCGCTATGAAATTTCACGCGAAGAGCAGGATCGCTTTGCGGCCCGTTCACAAGCCCGTGCATCAGCGGCAATCGAAGGCGGGCGTTTTGACGAGGAAATCGTGGCTGTAGAAATTCCGCAGCGCAAAGGCGATCCTATCCTCTTCAAAACGGATGAATACGTGAAAGCTTCTTCAACTGAAGAGAAGCTTGCGAAACTGCGCCCGGCGTTCAAGAAAGACGGCTCAGTTACAGCCGGCAACGCATCCGGCATCAATGACGGCGCGGCAGCAGTGATCGTCATGACGAAAGAAAAAGCCGACGAGCTTGGCATCATACCGCTTGCGGTCATTTCAGCAAACGGCAACGCCGGCGTCGATCCTGCAGTGATGGGCATCGGGCCTGTCCAAGCAGTGAAAAACGCTTTGAAGAAAGCCGGTATGACGCTTGGCGATATCGATTTGATCGAAGCGAACGAAGCGTTTGCGGCGCAATCGATTGCGGTCGACCGTGAATTACAGTTTGATCATGAAAAATTGAACGTCAACGGCGGGGCCATTGCGATCGGCCATCCGATCGGTGCGAGCGGTACACGGATTTTCGTGACACTTCTCCATGAGATGAAAAAGCGGGATGCCAAGACGGGCCTTGCAACACTGTGCATCGGCGGCGGACAAGGCGTTGCAACGATCGTAAAACGCCCATAAGGAGAGAGCAGCATGGCGAAAGATAAACCAAAAGTCAACGGCCTTTTTTCGGAAGAGCAGCTATCGAAGCTGAAAGCCACGAAAAAAGAGCTATTGAAGGACCAGCAGAAGCTTGAGGAAGAAAAAGAAGCACAGCGCCAGTTTGAACGCAAAGAACGCGAGAAAAACCTGTCGTTTGCAGAATTGCTCGAGCGGCACGGAGATGCAGGAACAAAATATTAATAGTGAAACCCCCTGTCACATTTGTGACAGGGGGTTCTTCGTTCAGACCAACCATTCCAACAGAAAGGTGATTAAGTATAAGGGAGTCCCTATAATGACAACCCCAGCGGCAAAATAAGAAAAACCCCATAAAAGCCAACTCAAGACATCATAAATCGCGCCAGCCAGATCGTCGATGAGTTTCATGGCCTGCCCACCCCCATTTCTAAGAGACTAAACGGCTTTTGCAATACAGTATGGTTTCTATCGTACCAAAAAACGCTGAAAAGCGGCTTGTTTACAAAGTTAGTTAATAATTTCCAAAATATTTTTATATTCCATTTACCGCCAATTGATATAATAAAAGAAGTGCACTTTACTATCAAGATCATTCAACGCAGGCTGAAAGATTTAACAGGAAAAAATTTGATCGCAGGAGGAAAAAAGATGAGGGAAGAAGAGATGCCGCCAAACGCCGGGCTGACGAGAGACCCGGAACAAATGGAACCAAAGCTGGTCCAGCCGCATGCAAGACCGTGGATCCATTTCGGATATTTTGTGTTTGTGTTGATGGTATTATCCATTATTTTTTCATTGATTAAAGTGATGGCGGACTAGTTTGTAAAAAGATTGGAGATTCTTTTCCTTTTTTTGAAACATCTTACTGATTCAACCGTATAAAATGGTGTAGGAGAAAATCAGCTTATTGAAAAGGATGGGATAAGATGGAGTCAATCGGAATTATTTCAATTTTAATTGTAATTCTCATTTTGGCGGCAATTGCGGCAGTCGGCTATTTCTTTTGGATGAAGATTCGCTACCGCACAGCCAAATCGAACGAAGCCTTGATCATTACAGGGCCGAAACTAGGGGATCCGAAAAAAGACACGAACATTTTCACGGATGATGAAGGGCGTTCCATGAAGATCATCCGCGGCGGGGGTTATTTGCTGCGGCGTTTCCAGACTTCCACGCCGGTTAATTTAACTTCGTTCCAGTTGAAGTTGTCGACGCCGCGCGTCTATACGAATGCCGGGGTGCCGATTGTGGCGGATGCTGTTGCGATGGTAAAAGTTGCAGATACTTTGAACGGCATCGCCAATTATGCGGAGCAATTTCTCGGAAAAGAGCAAGATGAGATCGAGCGCGAGATCATTGAAGTTCTCGGCAGTAATTTGCGTGCCATCCTGTCTAAGATGACCGTCGAAGATATCAATAGCGACCGGGAGAAATTCAATACCGATGTCCAGGAAATCGCGCAAAAACAACTTGATTTAATGGGCTTTAAAATCACTTCACTCGGGTTGACGGATCTCCGCGATGCCGATGAAGACAATGGCTATCTTGAAAATCTTGGACGGCCGCGCATCGCTGAAGTGCGCAAGCAGGCGGAAATCGCGGAGGCAAATACGGAGCGGGAAACACGCATCCACCGTGCCCAAACCGACCAGGAAGCGAAAGAAGAAGAGTATATGCGCCAAATCGCCATTGCCGAATCGCGCAAGCAGAAAGATTTGAAAGACGCGGCGTTCAAGGAAGAAACCGAACGCGCACGCGCCAAGTCCGAGCAATCATATGAACTCGAAAAGGCGAAACTCGCGATGGAAATCCAGGAAGAAGAGTTGAATATGCAGTTCATGGAGCGCGAACGTGCGGTCCGTCTGGAAGAAGAAGAAAGCAAAGTCCGCAAAACAAAAGCGGATGCCAGCTATTACGAGACAACCCGTACGGCCGAAGCGGAAGCGAGACGTTCTGTTATCGATGGGGAAGCGAAAGCGAAGATCAAACGTGATGAAGGGGCTGCCGAAGCTGAAGTCATCCGTGAACGCGGTAAAGCAGAAGCGGAATCCCGCAAACTGCTTGCGGAAGCGATGGAAGAACATGGCGATGTCATCATTGCGGAGAAACTGATCGATATGCTGCCAGTCTTCGCTGAAAAAGTAGCACAGCCGCTTAACAATATCGATTCGGTGAAAATCATCGATTCCGGGAACGGCCAAGGCGTTCCGTCGTTCGGCAGAAGCGTCACACGCACGATGGTGGACATGCAGGAACCGTTGAAAGAAATGACGGGCATTGATATTGCAGACATGCTGAAGACCTACACATCGAGAAACACACAAGCCACACAAGCGGCTATACAACCGGCCAGCCAACCAGCAACTGACCAGCCTGTAGAGGAAGCGGCAAAAGAAGATCCGGAACAAATTTAAAGCGAATGAAACACAAAGAGCCGGAGAACATAAACTGTTCTCCGGCTCTTTTATATGCAAAGGTTCTAGACTGTCATGATGTCCTTGAACATCTGCTTTAAGCTCTTGGCCACGTCGTTAAGGTGAAACTCCCTCCGTGCCTCAGCTTGCTGCTGCTCGATGAATGTTTCGGAAGTGCGTTTTCTGGAAAAAGGCGTCAAGATATGAAGCTCTTTTGGCTGGGTTTCGGCAAGTAAGCGCAAGGAAGCGAACACCGGCTCCGAGAGTTCGAAACGCTGATAGCCATTTGGCATATGGATGATTTTCTCCGGGGCGTCTGCAAGCAGCCAGTGGTCTTCCGCTTCCCAAGCCAGCTTATGATTTTTAAACTCCTGTCCAAGGGATCTTGTCACAGATTCAACAACGAGGTAGGAATGCATCGAAATGGCATCTCCGTCTGCTGACTGATAAGATTTTTTGGATTGGGTCAAATAAAAATTCATCATTTTGCACGCCCCCGATTTCTTGAAATTAAGGTTTGAAAATTTCAGTCGTAATCAGTATATTCACTTCTAGGTATTCTTTCAAACCTGCAAAAGTCCTTTTCGATAAATTAAATCTTCCGGTAAAAAACAAGGGAATTTCATTAGAAAAAGAACTAGAAATAGAGAAGAAGCGCATCGTATAAGGAATTGATATGTGTTGAATCGACCAGCCAAATTCACTGTATAAAGTTTGCCGGCGAAAAAAGGTACAAAGGTCCTTAACGGAATTCCAAGTTCAGAAAAGATGCGCCAAAAGGCTAAAAAAAGCGCCCCGCGTCAAGCGGGGCACCATCTGTAAAGCGTCTGCCGATTTAATCGCGATGTTGTTCATAACGGTCTAGCCGCGTCGCTTTCTTGGCCTCTTCGATCTGTTGTGGGCTGGCAGGCTGTTGATAAGCCTCCAGCGTTTCACGCAATTGCCCAGGGCTGCTCGCACCGGTTACAGCCGCCGCTACGGTGCTGTCAGACAGCACCGAATGCAGGGCGAGCGCATGGATATTATCATGGATGGCGGAAAGCTCCTTCAAAGTATCCGTCAGCTGGTCCGGGCCGTACTGCAAGTAATCGCCCATCTTTTCGGCGCGTGTGAACCCTTCAGCCGTCAGCAAGCCTTTTGCCAGGCTGCCGCGTGCCACAACAGAGCGGCCGGTTTGACCGATCGCCGGTAGCAATTCTTCCGGGCGCCGGTCGAGCAGGCTGTATTGCATCATGATCGAAACAATCTCGCTTTTGTCCAGGAAGCGCTGGATGACATTCGGGCGGATGGAAGAAATTCCGTAAGCCCGGATCAAGCCCTCTTGTTTCAATTCTTCGAACGCCTCGATGGTTTCTTGCGAGTCATCGGAAATCATCCCGCCGTGAAGCTGGTACAGATCCAAATAATCCGTTTTGAGGCGGCGCAGCGAATTATGGATTTGTTCTTTGATATAAGCTTTCGTTGGATTCCATTTCACTTCATCCGACTCTTCGGACCATTCATTTCCCACTTTGCTGGCAAGGATGATGTCTTTGCGCCGGTTGCCAAGAGCTCCGCCGACGATTTCCTCGTTCTTTCCCTTGCCGTAAAAATCGGCCGTGTCGAAATACGTGACGCCATTGTCCATCGCTTCGTCGATGATGGCTCTTGCCCGCTGCGGGTCTTCCGGCAGCGACATGCAGCCGAGCGCGATTTCGCTGACCTCAAATCCGCTGGTTCCCAGTGTGTTGTATTTCATCTTTTCACCTCATTGTAAAAATTTGTTTCCTCTATGGTATACTTTGCGGTATTGAAACTACAAACGAAATGAGGGCCAGCATGAAGAAATTTGAAGAAAAAACAATTCACAGTGAACGATTGTACGAAGGCAAGGTCATCAATTTAAAAGTCGACGACGTGACGCTGCCAAACGGCAAGCAGTCAAAGCGCGAATTGATCGAACACCCGGGAGCGGTAGCTGTCATCGCGTTGACGAATGAAAAGAAAATCATCATGGTCGAACAATACCGCAAAGCACTTGAACGCTCGCTCGTCGAAATTCCAGCCGGAAAACTGGAGCCTGGTGAAGCTCCAGAGTACACAGCCATGCGTGAACTGGAAGAAGAGACAGGCTATTCAGCAGACACGCTCGAAAAAGTCATCAGCTTTTCGACTTCCCCTGGGTTTGCCGATGAAGTGGTGCATGTGTTCTTTGCGAGCGGCTTGCACCATGCGGAAAACGGCGCAGTGACGGATGATGACGAATTCGTGGAATTGCTTGAAGTCTCGGTGGAAGAAGCACAAGGACTGATCGAGAACGAACGGATTTTTGACGCAAAAACCGCTTACGCTGTGCAATGGGTTAAAAACTACTTGTCAGATAAGAATTAATCCAATTACTAGTTAAGAATGATTCTAAATAATAAACGGCATCGATTGTTGTAATCGAGAACGCCCTTTTGATATAATGAATACAGTTTGAGGGAGGGCGTCGCATGGAAACAAGGATAGATCGTATAAAAAAGCAATTACACGCTGCGAGTTATAAGCTGACGCCACAGCGTGAAGCAACGGTACGAATTTTATTGGATCATGAAGAAGACCATCTAAGTGCTGAGGATGTCTATCTTTTGGTCAAGGACATCGCACCGGAAATCGGCTTGGCTACGGTATACCGTACATTGGAACTTCTGACCGAATTGAAAATTGTCGATAAAATAAATTTTGGGGATGGCGTTTCCCGTTATGATTTGCGTCAGGAAGGCGCAGCACACTTCCACCATCACCTGGTCTGCCTAGAGTGCGGGGCAGTAGATGAGATACAGGAAGATTTGCTTGAAGATGTCGAAGCGGTCGTGGAAAAGCGCTGGAACTTCCAGATCAAAGACCACCGTCTGACTTTTCATGGCATTTGCTGGCGCTGCCATGATTCAGGTGCTGATAAGCCGGAAAAAGACGCTTAAAAGGCGGCCTGTCGAAGGCCGCCTTTTTTCATCTTTACTAAAACAGCCCAAAAAGGAGGAATTCCGATGAACGACGCGAAAGATGCATTGGATGATTATTTGCATTTTCTCCGAGTGGAAAGACAGCTGGCTGATAATACGCTGACTTCATATGAACGCGATCTGAAAAGCTACATACAATATATGAGTGAAGTCGAACAATTGGAACGGCTCGCGAACATCGAACGGGTCCATATCTTGAATCACTTGCGCCATCTGCAGGAAATGGCGAAAACGTCGCGCACGGTGGCGAGGCATATTTCCTCGATCCGCAGTTTCCATCAGTTCTTGATCCGGGAAAAACGCAGTGATTCGGACCCGACCGTTCATTTGGAAATGCCGCAAATGGACAAGAAGCTGCCAAATGTTCTATCTATAGAAGAAATCGATGCTTTATTGAATTCGCCGGATACGTCAAAAGCCAACGGGCTGCGTGACCGGGCCATGCTGGAATTGCTTTATGCGAGCGGCATGCGCATCAGTGAATGCATCAATTTGGATATGGAAGATGTCCATTTGACGATGGGTTTCGTGCGCTGCACCGGAAAAGGCGGCAAGGAGCGGATTATCCCGCTTGGCAGGGCTGCACTTGAAGCGAACCGCCAATACATCGAATCGGGCCGTCTTGCTCTAAGAAATCCGGCTGAGAAAACCGATGCCCTGTTCATTAACCAAAGAGGGAAACGCTTGACACGGCAAGGGTTCTGGAAATTGTTGAAGCAGCACGCCCAGAAAGCAGGCATACAGAAAGAATTGACGCCGCATACATTGCGCCATTCATTCGCCACCCATTTAATCGAAAACGGGGCAGACCTGCGGGCCGTGCAGGAAATGCTCGGGCACGCCGATATTTCAACGACCCAAATCTATACCCATGTCAGCAAGACGCGTTTGAAAGACGTTTACTCGCAATTTCATCCTCGGGCATGACAGAGGTCTGACTTCCGACATGGGCGATTCATATGATAGAATAAAAGGGCAAATAAGGAGGAACTTACATGACAATAAAACCGTTTACTCGCATACATTTAATCGTATTGGATTCTGTCGGCATTGGCGAAGCGCCGGATGCTGAAGCTTTTGGGGACAAAGGGGCGGATACACTCGGCCATATCGCACAATCCGCCGGCGGGCTTTCAATGCCGAATATGGAGAGATTGGGCTTAGCCAATATCGTCCCTGTCAAAGGACTTGAAGCACAGGAAACGCCAGCTGCCTATTATGGACGCCTCGAGGAGGCTTCTGTTGGCAAAGATACGATGACAGGTCACTGGGAAATTATGGGACTTAATATCGATACCCCGTTCAAAGTCTATCCAGAAGGATTTCCGAAAGAATTAATCGATAAGCTTGAACAGGCGACAGGTCGGAAAGTCATCGGCAATAAACCGGCAAGCGGGACCGAAATCCTCGACGAGCTCGGCCAGGAACATATGGAAACAGGGGCAATGATCGTCTATACATCTGCTGATCCGGTTCTTCAAATTGCGGCACATGAAGAAGTGATCCCGCTGGATGAGCTGTACCGGATTTGTGAAACGGCACGTGAACTTACTTTGGACCCGGAATTCCTGGTTGGTCGCGTCATTGCGCGCCCATTCCTCGGCGAACCTGGCGCCTTTAAACGCACTTCCAACCGCCACGATTATGCCTTGACGCCTTTTGACCGTACTGTCATGAATGAACTGCAGGACGCAGGGAAAGACGTCATCGCCATCGGCAAGATCAACGATATCTATAATGGCGCAGGCGTGACGGAATCTGTGAGAACTGCTGATAACGCGGACGGCATGGATAAGCTTGTGCAAGTCGTTGGCAAGGATTTCAACGGCTTGAGCTTTTTGAATCTCGTGGATTTCGATGCGCTCTTTGGGCATCGCAGAGACCCAGAAGGCTATGCAAAAGCACTTGAAGCATTCGATGTGCGCCTGCCGGAAGTGCTGGAAGGCTTGAAGGAAGACGATTTGCTGCTTATTACGGCAGATCACGGAAATGACCCGACTTTCCCGGGAACCGACCATACGCGCGAATACGTTCCGCTTCTTGCCTATTCCCCTCGTTTCAACGGCGGGTCTGATCTTGGAACAGGTTCGACATTTGCGGATATCGGTGCAACCATCGCCGACAACTTCGCTTGCGGACTGCCGAAATTCGGCACAAGCTTTCTATCGAAACTAAACTAAAAAAAGGCGGTAATGATCAATGAGAATGGTGGACTTGATTGAAAAGAAACGCGATGGCCATGAGCTGTCTACAGAAGAAATCCGTTTTATCGTCTCTGGCTACACGAATGGCAAAATTGCCGATTATCAAATGAGTTCCTTTTTGATGGCGGTATTTTTCCAGGATATGAGCGAACGTGAACGGGCTGATTTGACGATGGCGATGGCGGAGTCAGGCGACCAGATCGATTTGTCAGCCATCGAAGGCATCAAAGTGGATAAGCACTCAACAGGAGGCGTCGGCGATACGACGACGCTAGTCCTCGGGCCGCTCGTGGCGGCGTGCGGCGTGCCGGTTGCGAAAATGAGCGGACGCGGCCTAGGGCACACCGGTGGGACGATCGATAAGCTCGAAGCGATCGACGGATTCCACGTCGAATTGTCTACAGAGGATTTTATCCGCCAAGTGAACGAACACAAATTGGCGGTCATCGGCCAAAGCGGCAATTTGACGCCAGCCGATAAAAAAATGTATTCCTTGCGTGATGTAACGGCAACCGTCAACAGCATCCCGCTCATTGCGAGTTCAATCATGAGCAAAAAAATCGCAGCCGGCGCCGATGCCATCGTTCTGGACGTGAAGACAGGCGAAGGCGCATTCATGAAAACGGAAGAAGATGCCAAAAAACTGGCGCACGCCATGGTCGGCATCGGCAATGCGACAGGGCGCAAAACGATGGCCATCATTTCAGACATGAGCCAGCCGCTCGGATTTGCGATCGGCAACGCGTTGGAAGTAAAAGAAGCGATTGAAACGCTGCAAGGAAAAGGGCCGGAAGATCTGACAGAACTGTGCCTTGTGCTCGGCAGCCAAATGGTCGTTGTCGGCGGCAAGGCGGAAACTTTGGAAGAGGCGCGCATCATGCTAGAGGGCGTCATCAAAGACGGCTCAGCACTGCAAGCGTTCCGCCAATTGATCGAAGACCAGGGCGGCAACCCGGCTGTAGTGGATGACCTCCGCCTATTGCCGCAAGCGAAATTCGTCACCGAGCTGCCAGCCAAGCAGGACGGCTATATTTCCTTTATGGAAGCGGATGAAATCGGGACAGCGGCAATGGTGCTTGGCGCAGGCCGTGCGACGAAGGATTCGGTCATCGATCTATCGGTCGGCTTGGTGCTGCACAAGAAAGTCGGCGATTTCGTCAAACAAGGCGAGTCGCTCGCAACCATTTATTCCAATACGCAAGACCTCGCGGAATGCCAGGAAATGTTATACAATAGTATCGAGTATTCAAACGAGCCGGTTGAAGCGATTCAACTCGTCTCCGCTTTGATCACCGATTAAACGAATCTTGCTGGGTCTAGGCTCAGCAAGATTTTTACTATACATAGCCCACTCAGGAGGAGACAACATGCATCTATACGGCACGCAATCAATTAATGAAAAAGGCCATTTGACAATCGGGGGAGTAGACACGCTAGACCTTGCCGCGCAATACGGCACACCGCTTTTCGTCTATGACATCGCGCTATTCCGCGAACGCGCTCAAGCCTTCCAAAAAACCTTTCAAAACGAACAAGTCGGCTACCAAGTCGCATATGCCAGCAAAGCGTTCTCCGGCATCGCCATCTACCAAGTCGCAGCACAAGAAGGGCTGTCGCTTGATGTCGTGTCGGACGGGGAACTCTACACGGCGATCCAAAGCGGATTCCCGAAAGAGAAAATCCATTTCCATGGCAACAACAAGAGCCAAGCGGAAATCGATATGGCTTTTGATGAACAAATCGGCTGCATCGTCGTCGATAATTTCCATGAAATCGAGCTGTTGAAAAAAACAGCTGAACAGCGAAAGCAGAAGATGAACATTTTGCTTCGCGTTACGCCGGGCATTGAAGCCCATACCCATGACTATATCACCACCGGGCAGGAAGACTCGAAATTCGGGTTCGATTTGAACAACGGCCAGGCAGACCGCGCGTTTGAAGAAACTTATGATCATGATTATCTGCAGTTGATCGGCCTCCACTGCCATATTGGGTCACAAATTTTTGAGACCGCGGCATTCCAGATGGCTTCTGAAAAATTGCTGTTGAAAATGGCGGGGTGGAAACAAGAGCACTCCTATACTTGCAGCGTGTTGAACTTGGGCGGCGGCTTCGGCATCCGCTATACGGAAGAAGATGCTCCGCTTGAGCCGGCTGTGTATGTAAAAGACATGATCCGCACGGTCAAAACCGCATCCGAAGAGGCCGGGTTCCCGGTGCCGGAGATCTGGATCGAACCGGGCCGTTCATTGATCGGCGATGCTGGCACGACGCTCTATACGGTCGGCTCGACAAAAGATGTGCCCGACACACGCCGCTATGCAGCGGTCGACGGCGGCATGTCCGACAATATCCGCCCGGCTCTTTACGGGGCAAAATACAGTTCGTTGCTGGCCAACCGTGCGCAAGAGGAGGCGGGGCAAGTGTATACGATTGCAGGGAAATGCTGTGAATCCGGCGACAAGCTCATTGAAGAAGCGCAGTTGCCGGAAGTTTCAGCTGGTGACATTCTGGCTGTTTTCTGTACCGGTGCATATGGCTATTCCATGGCGAGCAATTACAACCGGATCACCCGCCCGGCAGTCGTTTTTGTAGAGAAAGGAAAGCACCAGCTCGTCATCCGGCGGGAAAGCTTTGAAGACTTGGTCAAGAATGAAGTGGGTTATTTGCAAGAGGAGGCTAAGCGTTGAGAAAACAGAACATCATGTTGTTCCTGTTCGTCCTGTTGATGGCGTTCGCCTGGGGCATCGCCTATTGGCTGTTCTTCGCCGACAATGTCACAGGCGGTTAATCCTGTGTAAACTTGAGTTATTGTGGAGTTTATAGTAGTATGGGTAAAGCTGCTTTTAAGATGAAAATGAGGGATCAATTATGTTATACAGATACAAAAAATCATTTGAAAAGATCGCCATGGGGTTATTGTCTTTCATGCCCAAAGAGCGCGAACTGAAAAAGCTGCAGCAGACCATGCACATCTACGAAGAAAACCCGGAATGGCAATTGTTCCTATGGAAAAAAGAGGACGATTTTGTCGGGTTGTTAGGTGTGGAAGTCGCAGATGATCATTACACCATCCATCATGTGTCGGTGAATCCATCCCATCGGGGCGACGGGATCGGCCATCAGATGATCGATAAGATTCAAGACATGATGCAGCACCGGGAAATGCGGGCTACAGACGAAACCGAAGCTTTCCTGAATAAATGCCCAGTAAAAAAAGGCGGCCTTTAATTCTTAAAGGTTCCGCCTTTTTTTCTGTTGCCGGAGCGCAATGATTTCCGTCCGGTCGCGCAACCGGTGCTTGTGCATCAAATAATACTCATCATGCACAGGAGCCAAGTATTGCTGCTTCCGTTCTTCGATCGCTTGAAAGAGTTCGCCTGGCACAAGCGGCAGGTCGCGGTGCTCGAACGGCTCGCGGTCGGTGACTCCCTGTATCGATTCGGCAAGAAGCCGGGTTAGTTGCTGCTGGTCAAAGCCTTCGGTCCAAATGCCCGCTTCAGCGAGTTTCGGTTTGGCCCGTATGAGCGAACGGAGCGCGCCAGGATAATTGCTGCGGCGCCAATGGTACATGCCGACCGCCAATTGGATCCACCCGGTCAGCGGATGCGTCTTGTCTTTTGGGGCGATTTGTTTCCAATACTCTTCGCCGACTTCGTGGCATTCGAAATAATCTTTTTCGTCATTGAAATGGATGATGTATTGAAGGAATAAGGGATGGTTAAGCGGATGCATTTCAATCTCCTTTCTTTTATAATCAAGTATAGTAGGAATATGAACAGTCAGGTGGTAGTCACATGTCTTATGAAGTGAAAGTGGACGCCTTTGAAGGCCCGCTTGATTTATTATTGCATTTAATTCATCGTTTGGAAATCGATATTTACGATATACCCGTTTCCCAAATCACTACACAGTATATGGAGCATATCCGTGCAATGCAAGTGCTCGAACTCAACGAGGCGAGCGAGTACTTAGTGATGGCGGCGACTTTACTGGCAATCAAGAGCAAGACGCTGCTGCCGGTGCACGAAGGGGAAATCGATGAACTCGATTATGAATTCGACGAAGAAGACCCCCGCGACGAACTGGTGTCGCGGCTGATCGAGTACAAGAAATTCAAAGAAGCAGCCGGCGAACTGAAGAAGCTGGAGAATGAACGGGCAGTGCTTTATTCAAAAGCGCCTGCTGATTTATCGGAACTCCAGCAGAAGCCCGATGCCATGGAGTATGATGCCAACGCCTATGAAATGCTTGGGGCATTCCAGAAGATGCTGCGCCGGAAGCAATTGAGGGCGCCGCTTTCGACGCGTGTCGCACGCCAGGAAGTATCCATCAAAGAACAGATGGGCTCGATGGTCGAACGGCTAAAATCATTCAAAGGAAGGGCTAATTTTTCCGAACTTTTCCCGTCTGATGACCAGGCGGTGCTCGTCGTTTCGTTCTTGTCCTTGCTTGAGTTGATGAAGCGGCAAGTGATTGCGGTCGAACAGCAAAAGAATTTCACCGAATTGTCGGTGGAACTGAGAAAGGAAACGTGGCAAGATGAAGAAGAACCTTTTGGGCCAAATTGAAGCATTGCTTTTTGTCACAGGAGACGATGGCTTGAGTTTCAGCCAATTGCAATTTTTGACGGAAGCTGATGCTGAACAAGTGGAGCAGGCACTCTTGGAGCTGAAGAGCCGATATGGTGGAGAAGCTTTTGGCGTGACGTTGAAAGAACTGGCAGGCGTTTATCAATTGGTGACCAAGCCGGAAATGGCGGAAACCATCCAGAAGCTGGTGGAGAACCCGACTCCCCAGTCGCTGTCACAGGCTTCGCTTGAAGTATTGGCAATCGTGGCGTACAAACAGCCGATCACCCGAGTGGAACTTGAGGATTTGCGCGGTGTGAAAAGCGAAAAAGCGCTGGCGACTCTCGCAGCCAAAGGCTTGATCCAGGAATGCGGGCGTGCTGAAGGGACGGGCCGTGCCATTTTGTACGGCACAACCGATGAATTCCTTAATTATTTCGGCTTGAAGAACTTGGAGGAATTGCCTCCGCTGCCTGAAGAAATGGCACAAGAACCAGAAGAAGACAGCGATCTTTTCATGACGAAATTTCAAGAAGCATTCAAAGAAGAAGTAAATGCATAGGAGCTTACTGGGAAGACTGGGACGCATTAACAGTCTTCTTTTCTTTTGAGCGATGCGCTTTCTCTTTAACCGGAATTATGCCATAATTCCGGTTAGAAAGACCGCGAAAAACGTGAATCGGCCGCCTATGCCGCCGGTATTTAATTAGATGGGGTGAACAGGAAATGGAAAGATTGCAAAAAGTAATGGCGCATGCAGGAATTGCATCCAGGCGCAAAGCGGAACAAATGATTTTGGATGGGAAAGTGAAAGTTAACGGGAAAACCGTCAAGGAATTGGGCGTCAAAGTGACACCGTCCGATAAGATCGAAGTGGAAGGCGTCCAAATGGAAAAAGAACGCAAAGTATACTTTTTGCTATACAAGCCGCGCGGCGTCATTTCGGCCGTGTCCGATGACAAGAACCGCAAAGTCGTGACCGATTTCTTCCCGAATGTCGAAGAACGCATTTATCCTGTCGGCCGCCTTGATTACGACACGTCAGGACTATTGCTATTGACGAACGACGGTGAATTCGCCAATAGCCTGACACATCCGAAGTTTGAGATCGACAAGACCTATGTCGCGCGCTTAAAAGGCATCCCGACCAAGGAAGATCTCCAGAAACTCGAACGCGGCATCAAATTGGAAGACGGCATGACGGCACCGGCAAAAGTGAAATTATTGTCAGCCGATACGAAGGCGGCAAAAGCGATTGTCCAGATTACCATCCACGAAGGGCGCAACCGTCAAGTCCGCCGCATGTTCGAAGCGATCGGCTTCCCGGTCCAGAAGCTAAGCCGCGAACAATTCGCTTTTTTAACATTGCATAGCCTGAATGCCGGGGAATCGAGAGAGCTCAGCCCCCACGAAGTAAAGCAATTGCGCGTGCTTGCTGATACCGGCAAACGCCGCTAACGTTCACAAACCCTTCAAAACTGTGGACAGGGGCCCTATGAATCTTTGCTATAATTGATGTGCATCCAATCCTTCGAAGGAGGATCTTTATGAGTACGGAGAAAAAACGGAACAAAAAGAAAAACCGGACGATTATGCGCTCCGTCATTTTGCTGCTGTTGGTCGCGGCCATTGGTTATACGATCTACAATAGTGTGACGGCCGATGAAGTGGAAGTGCTGAAAGTGGGAGATGCAGCACCGGATTTTACGCTGACGGATCTCGACGGTGAAACCCATAAGCTGTCCGATTATAAAGGGCAGGGCGTGTTCCTGAATTTCTGGGGCACATGGTGTGAACCGTGCATCAAGGAAATGCCCGCTATGGCTAGCCAGTACGAAGTATATGAAGATCAAGGCGTCCAGATCCTTGCGGTGAATATTGCGCAATCGAATTTTGAAGTAGAGACGTTCGCCCGTCAATACGGACTCAATTTCCCGATTGTCATCGACCGCGATAAAAGCGTCATGACTGCATATAATATCCGCCCGCTTCCAACGACCATGCTGGTGAACCCGCAAGGCGAAATCCAGCGCATCGTAACCGGTGAAATGACAGAACAGGACATCGCAGGTTTTATGGAAGAAATCAAACCTGAATAAGGAGATTTTTGGGATGGACAAATTGATTTGCAAATGCGGCCATGAAAACCCGCCAGGCACGGTTCTTTGTGAATCGTGCGGCCGGCCGCTCAATGAACAGGAACAAAACAAGCAATTGGCGGATATGCGCTATGAAGGAACAGCGAGACGTTCCCAGACGTATAACAAGTCGATCATCGACAAAATTTGGAATTTCTTTTCCAGCGTTAAAATTGGCGTCGGAATCATCATCGTGTTATTGATCGCTGCCGCACTCGGCACGATTTTGCCGCAAAAACAATATGTGCCCGCAGCAACGGATGCTGATATCGAAGCTTATTACACCGATATCTATGGAAGTGTGGGGACTGTTTACCACGCCCTTGGCTTTCATGATTTATACAATTCGTTCTGGTTTATCGGACTGGTCGGGATGCTTGCGATCTCGCTGATTATTGCGAGCCTCGACCGTTTTGTGCCGCTTTACAGATCATTGAAAAATCAGCGTGTGCTGCGGCATTCCAGTTTTATGCGCAAACAGCGCATCTTAGCGGAAGGGCCAGGAGATGCGGATACGCTCAAAAAAGCCGAAGAAAAATTGACCGATTTGAAATACAAGGTGTCGACCGATAAAAACGGCTTGCTTGCTGAAAAAGGCCGTTTTTCGCGCTGGGGCCCTTATGTTAACCACATCGGGCTCATCATCTTCCTGTTCGGCGTCATGCTGCGCATGATGCCCGGTTTCTATGTAGACGAAACGCTGTGGATCCGTGAAGGCGAAACGCGTGCAATCCCGGATGCGCCGGGATATGTCTTAGAAAGCAAAGGCTTTACACTGGAAACTTACACAGGTGAAGGCGAAGAAGAGAAATTCGGGGAAGCGATTGACCGTGTCGGAACGGTAGCGAAAAATTACCAAACGGATGTTGTTCTGTACAAAATTCCGGAAGGCGCATTGCCAGGCGATACAGCCGATATGGAAATGGTCGAAGAGCACGCCATCCGCGTTAACCAGCCATTCAAATTCGATGGCTACGCCTTGTACCAGATGGATTTTCAACAAGATGAGCTGAAAACGATGAGCTTCGCGCTGCAGAACAAGGAAACGGGTGAAAGCCGCGGAGATTTGACGATCGATTTAGTGAATCCGGAAACCAATTACGAGCTTGAAGACGGTTCTCTTGTCGAGCTGCTTGGCTATTATCCTGACTTCTCCGGTTTTGAAAACGGCGAACCGCAAACAGCGACACCGCTGCCGAAAAATCCGGGATTCCTCGTGAAAATGACAACTCCCGACACGCCGGACGGCGAGACGAGTTTTATCACCATCCAGAATACAGTCGAACCATTGGGCGACAACGATTACAAACTGGCCTTCCAGGGTGTCGAGACGCGGGATGCATCCGGCTTGACGGTTCGCAAAGACCGCACCTTGCCGATTCTTGGGCTTGGCGGTTTGATCTTCATGATCGGCGTGGCGCAAGGAATGTATTTCAACCACCGCCGCTTCTGGATCCAGCAGCAGGCGGATGGCAGCATTTTGCTTGCGGGCCACACGAATAAAAACTGGTTTGGACTGAAAAAAGATTTGGACCAGGTGACTGAACACGCTTCTCTTCCGGCATATCGCGACCAACAGGAAGATATGGAAGCACAGGAGAAAAGGGAAGGTGAACAATTGACATGACATTAGCCGACATCAGTTCCAATTTATTATACGTAGCCTTCATTGCCTATCTATTAGCGACATTCGTATTCGGTGGGGCCGTGAAAGGCAATAAAAAAGGCACCTACAGATCTGAACAGCGTTGGGGTAAAGTCGCGATCACCATTACGGTCATCGGCTTCCTTGCGCAATTAGGGTATTTCATCACACGGTGGATGGTCACGGGACACGCACCGATCAGTAATATGTTCGAATTCACGACCGCATTCGGAATGACGCTTGTTGGCGGATTTATTATTCTTTATGCATTGTATAAAACCGCAGTACTCGGAATGATCGTTTTGCCAATCGCATTATTGATCATCGCTTACGCAAGCATGTTCCCGAGTGAAGTAAGCCCGTTGATTCCGGCTCTTCAGACGAATTGGCTGGCAATCCACGTCATCACGGTCGTCATTGCGGAAGGGATTCTTGCGATCAGTGCGGCGGCCGGCTTGATTTATTTGCTCAAAGTCGTCGACCAAAAGAAAAAGTCGAAGCAGCGCTTTTGGCTTGAAGCCATCATGTATTCGCTCGTCTTGGTGCTGGGCTTTGTCGTCACGAGTACATTCTTTACCTTGACGAATTATGAAGCGGATTTCGCTTATGTTAACAAAGACGAACAACCCTCGGAAATCACTTACAATATGCCGGCGATTTTCGGAATGAACGAATTCGAGCCAATGACAGACGGAGCGTTCATGCCGCTACTGGAAATGCCGCCGATCGTCCATGCCGGAAAACTGACGACCGTGTTTTGGTCGGTCATGGTCGGAACGGTGCTGTATGCGTTGATCCGGCTCATTTTCCGCAAACGCATTTCCGCTATGTTGCAGCCGTTTACTAAAAACGTCAATCTGCAGCTGATGGATGAGATCAATTACCGCTCGATCATCATCGGCTTCCCGATCTTTTCGCTCGGCGCATTGATCTTTGCCATGATCTGGGCGCAAATCGCCTGGTCGCGCTTCTGGGGCTGGGACCCGAAAGAAGTTTGGGCTCTTGTTACGTTCTTATTTTACGCAGCGTATTTGCACTTGCGGCTCGGGCGAGGCTGGGCAGGCGAAAAGTCTGCTTGGCTTGCGGTCATCGGTTTTGTCATCATCATGTTCAACTTGGTGGCAGTCAACTTGATTATCGCCGGACTGCATTCGTACGCTTGATGAAAAAAGCCTTTTCCTTTCCTGGAAAAGGCTTTTCGTTTATTTTTGGGACCCTTATCGGTACAATGAAAGGTATAGAGATGAAAGTTGGAGGGATTAGGATGTCTGAAGAAATTACAATTCTTGTAGTGGATGATGAAGAGAGGATCCGCCGCTTGTTGAAGATGTATCTCGAGCGTGAAGGATATATGGTAGAGGAAGCCGAAAACGGCGTAGAGGCTATGGAAAAGGCGATGGAGACGGATTACCATTGCATCCTGCTCGACCTCATGATGCCGGAAAAAGACGGCATCGAAGTGGCGACTGAACTTCGGGAGTCGAAAATGACGCCGATCATCATGCTGACGGCTAAAGGGGAGGAAGCAAACCGTGTGGAAGGGTTCGAATCCGGAGCGGATGATTATATCGTCAAGCCGTTCAGCCCGCGGGAAGTTGTGCTGCGCGTTAAAGCGATTCTGCGCCGGTCGTCTGCTTATTCGCCATCGACAAGTTCGACCGTTTCAAAAGACTTGGTCGTCTTTCCGCACCTGACGATCGACCACGATGCGCACCGCGTGACAGCAGACGGCGTCGAGGTGAATTTGACACCGAAAGAATATGAACTTTTATATTTCTTGGCAAAATCCCCGGATAAAGTGTTCGACCGGGAGCATTTGCTCAAAGAAGTATGGCATTATGACTTTTTCGGCGATTTGCGCACCGTGGATACCCATGTCAAACGCTTGCGGGAGAAATTGAACCGCGTCTCCGAATCGGCCGCTAAGATGATCGTCACCGTATGGGGTGTCGGGTACAAATTCGAGGTCGGCAATGAATAGAATATGGAATAGCATCGTCGGGAAGCTGTGGGTAACCATTTTGCTTCTCGTTTCCTTTGTCTTGTTTATTGTGACGGTGCTGCTGTTGGAGTTTCTCGGGAATTTCCATAGCGAGACGGTAGAAGAAGCCCTTCATAATGAAGCCAATATGATTGCGAGGATTTTCAATGATCATGGCAATGAAGACAATTTGTCCATCGTCGACGAGGTGTTAGGGCCTGAAACCAATGCCGTCATTGCCGAAGAACCGGGAGAGATCTCTTATTATTTGCATGATGGCTTAAATGGCGAGGCAATCAGGGAAAAGATCGTCAGCGAAAACGAGTTTCAAAAAGTGTTTGAAAGCGATGAAACCGTAACAAAAGAAATGCTTTTGCCGTCATTGTCGGAAGCGGACCGGATGGAATCATACATCGTCATGGCCTCGCCTCTTCAAACAAGCGATGAGCTTCACGGGACGGTATTCATTTACCAATCATTGGAAGTTATGGACCGCACCGCTGAAAGGACAACCAATATCGTTTTCCTGTCCGCGTTTATTGCGTTATTATTGACCACGTTTTTTGCATTTTTCCTGTCGACCCGTATTACTTCCCCGCTGCGTAATATGCGCGAAGGGGCATTTGAATTGGCAAAAGGGAATTTTGATACGAAAGTAAAAGTTTCTTCTGGAGATGAAATTGGCCAATTGGCAATTGCCTTTAACCAGATGGGGCGCCAGCTAAAACATCACCTCGAAGTGATCAATCAGGAAAAAGAGCAATTATCGAGCATCTTGACTTCGATGGCGGATGCCGTGATTACGTTTAACCAGGACAAGACAATCCTGTTGAGCAATCCGCCGGCAGAGAAGCTGCTGCGGCAATGGCTCTTCAAAGACGGCACGGCCGAGGCCAATGCGTTGCCATCGGAAATGCTCCATATGCTCGACCATGTGCTGACGTTCCAGGAGGAAATCGAAGAAGAGCTGGAAATCGAAGGCGCCTATTATGCGGTCAACTTCAGCCCGCTTTACAGCGGGGAAAGTGTGCGCGGAGCGGTGGCTGTGCTCCATAACATGACTGAACAGCACCGTCTTGAGAAGCTGCGCGAAGATTTCATCGCCAATGTATCCCATGAATTGCGGACGCCGATCGCCATGCTGCAGGGCTATAGCGAAGCCTTGCTCGATGACGTCGGCGCAAGCGAAGAAGAACGCAACGAAATGACCAAGATCATCTATGAAGAATCCCAGCGCATGGGCCGCCTCGTCACAGACCTATTGAACTTGGCGCGACTGGAGTCCGGCCATATGCGGCTGTACAAAGAATTGGTGCAGTTCAATAATGCCATCGAGCGGATGAGCTTGAAATTCAGCCAAGCCGCGAAAGAGAAAGACATCGAACTGAGCTTCACGACCGAACTCGATGACTGGGCGGCCGCCGAATTGGATGAAGACCGCATCGAGCAGGTCATGACGAATTTGATCGATAACGCACTTCGCCACACGCCGCAGGGAGGGCAAGTGCATGTGCATGTCGAAAATATGGAAGACTACGCAAAAGTTTCAATTAACGATACCGGGGCCGGAATTTCAGAGGAAGACCTGGAGTTCGTCTTTGAGCGCTTCTATAAAGCCGATAAAGCCAGGACGCTCGGCAAAGGCGGCACAGGGCTCGGCCTCGCGATTGCCAGCAATATCATCAAAGCACATTCGGGAGAAATCCGTGCCGAAAGCAAATTCGGCGAAGGCACTTCGTTCATCTTCACATTGCCCCTGAAGGCGATGTAACTTTTCTGTTGTCGTGACGACTAATCCAAGGAACGGGGGGAGTTGCGTGAATGACTCCGTGTTTCATAGGCTGTACGATCAATACCATCAGGATGTCTTTCAGTTTTTGGTGTATTTAGTGAAGGACCGGCATGTGGCGGAAGACCTGATGCACGAAGTTTATGTGAGGGTGCTGCGCGCGTATGACCGGTTCCAGGGAAAGAGTTCGGAAAAGACCTGGCTCTTTTCGATCGCCAAAAACGTCGCCATCGACCATTTCCGCAAGACGGCAGTGAGGAAAAAGCATTCGATGGATTTCTTCGACTGGGAAACCCAGCAATTGGTTTCAACTGAACGAATACCGGAAGAAGTTTCATTGCTCAATGAGGACAAGATCCGCTTGTACCAAATGCTTGATTTGTGTACAGGCGACCAGAAGCTCGTCATCATCATGCGTTATTTCCAAGATCTCTCCATTGCGGAAACGGCTGAAGTCCTGGAGTGGTCGGAAGGCAAAGTCAAAACGACACAGCACCGGGCAATCCGGTCCCTCCGCCAAAAATTACTAGAAGCAGAAGGGGGAGGAGAATATGCCGAATGACAAATGGAACGATGAAGAAATCGAAAATTTGTTGCGGGATTTCCCCAAAATACAAGACAGGCGGCCCAAAGCCGAAGTGTATAAAAAGCTTTCCCAAAAAGAGCGAACGCCAAAGCAGCCGAAGCGCTGGCTGCCTTTACTGGTTGCCATCGTCGCATTCTTCAGCATATCGGTGCTCGTCGTCTCATTGCTGCAGCAGAATGGAACCGATTCAAGCAGCAGCGAGAGTGAAAGCAGCGATGCGGAGTCGACGGTGACGACAGAGGAGGCGCAAACGGATCAAGCGGAAGGGGCTACACAACAGTCTGACGGGGCAGCGAGTTTGGCTACGGAAGACCCGGAAGTGCAGCGGAGCGCAGTTTATGAAAGCGAGTTGGAAGATGAGCATATTTTACGCATGGGGCTGGCTTACCATGGCTATGTGGTTCCGATAAGTTTCGTCATTCCAAAACAGCTGGCTGATACGCCGGAGCCGACTGCGCTAGAATTATATGAAACGTTCGCCGGGCAAATCGATGAATCCGGATTGGGGTTTGATGAGTACCACCCTTATGAAGGTGAGCTCCAGCAAACTGGTTCGGCAATCAGCCATTTCCTGCCGGACGGCCATTCCTACGATCAAGGTTCGGCTTCCACTTTGCTGTACCTATCCAGCCTGGAAGAAACATTTATGGATCAGCAGGAAATCCATGTATTGAACGAAGAAGGCGAGGCTGCGCAATTATCCCATATAGGGACAGTGGAACCGTTCGTCCCCGGGGAGCAGGGGCAAAGTTTTTATTTGCTTGCCGCCTCAACGGGTGACTGGCATTTGGCTCCGGCTTATGGGATGTCGCCGGAAAATGTGGAAGATGCGCTAATGGCGCTTCAGCAATCGCCGAACGACGATTACCGTTCGCCGGTTCCGGAAGAGATCAATTACCGCGTTGAGATGGACGGGGCGAACGCTACAGTGGTATTTGAAGAGCCGTTGGACTTAGAGGCGCTCGATGGAGTAGAAGCGATGCAAATGATCGAAAGCATGGCGCTCACGGCACAATCCTACGGTTCATCGCTGACCGTATCCAATACGGTGCAAGCGGAATGGGCCGATTTCGATTTCGCTCGTGAACTGGAATTGCCGGTTTCCCCCAACCGCCTCGACTGGCCAGAAAATTAAAAAGATGGCAATGTAAGCAGTATGGTTTACATTGCTGTCTTTTTTTTATAAAATTGACTTGTATAAAAAAAATATCGATTCATCTTCGGGGCAGGGTGCAATTCCCTACCGGCGGTAATTGGACACAATGGTCCATCAGCCCGCGAGCCGTAAAAAGCAGGATTTGGTGAGATTCCAAAGCCGACAGTATAGTCTGGATGGGAGAAGGTGAAGGTACGGACGCATGCCGTTTTAAAGGCGGACCGTTTATTTCAGTGTGCCTGACTCTCCCTTAAGTGAACCTTGCTTAAGGGATTTTTTTGGCAATGCGCTCCGAACCTTTCTTCTGGTGAATCACGACAAGGAGAGAGGAACATGAAGAACAAGAAATTGCAATCGATGATCGTCATCGGTATGCTGAGCAGCATCTCATTTGTGTTGATGCTATTCAATTTTCCGCTGCCGGCATTGCCAGCATTTTTGAAAGTGGATTTCAGTGACGTGCCAGCACTAATTGCGGCGATTACGATGGGGCCTGTAGCAGGTGTCTTGGTCGCATTCTTTAAAAACGTATTGGACTGGATTTTTTCAGGTAGCCCGACTGGCGTGCCTGTAGGGCATATGGCGAATTTTGCGACGAGCCTGTTGTTCATTTTGCCGGTCTACGCCATTTACCGTAAAGTTTCCACAAAAAAGGGAATCGCATTCGGTTTGGTAATCGGGACATTCTCAATGGCAATCGGCATGAGCTTGCTGAATTATTTCGTCTTTTTGCCGATGTACACGTATTTCCTGAATATGCCTGAACAGACAGGCAGCGCATTGTACACGACCATTGTTCTCGGGATCCTGCCGTTCAACTTGATCAAAGGCCTGGCGCTTACGACCGTCGTCTTATTGATCTTCGGCAGCATGCATACGTGGATTGAAAAACAACGCTCCTATTATTTATCATAAAAAGAAGCGGCTGGAAGATGATTCTTCCGGCCGCTTTTTCTATTGACCAAGTTTTGGTCAGTCTTCGTATTTTAGTGGATCTCCTTCAAATGGCTCGTCTGCCACTTTGATGGAGTCGGTCGGGCATCCTTCAAATGCGTCTTCCATATCCTCCATCAGCTCATCTGGCACTTGTTCAGTCCCCGTGTTATCATCAAGAATAACGAAGGCGATGCCCTCGTCATCATAATCGTAAATGTCGGGTGCCGCTGCTCCGCAAGCACCGCATGCGATACACGTATCTTTATCAACAATGGTATATTTAGCCATTCCAGTTCCTCTCCTTTATCTCCGAACAAGTTCAGTTATACTATCGTGTTTATTCTATAGATATTTCATGATTTTTTCAACCCAAAACCGCCAGGAGGGTAATTCAGTGCGATTCGATGAAGTCGTTTTAACGATCATGAAAGCGGTAGACGGTCAACGGACCGTTTCTTCCCCTTATCATTTAATTAAAGGAAAGAAATCAGGGCAAACGATTCAGGACATCGGCTATTTCGGCCTGCATCCTTTTTTTGCCGTGCTCCCTAAGCTGGACAAGCAAGATTATCTATCGTCTATTGAAAGGCTGCAGGCACAAGGCTTGTTGATACCGGATGAAAACAGCGTCCAGCTCCATCGCTCCGCATTTGATTTGGAAATTCCGCCTACACCCTTGAACGGTTGGAAGTACAGGGGCAACGAAAGCCGGTTCTTTGCACGCCTATCATTAGTGGTGCAGACGATGTCCAGTTTTATGCAAGGCCACAAACGCTTTGATCCAGTCGTCACCGATGAAACGGTGCAGACATGGGCCAAGGCTTATTTGAAGCGCATCGATTTTCGTTCAGCCGGAGTCCAGGAAGCTTTTAAAAACCAAATTGAAACCAGCTTGGCTTTAGCAAAAACAACCGAAGCGCATAAAGGCATCCTGATGGAGCGGTTGTCGGGTTATGGAGTCAGCGGGCTCACCTGGGATCAATTGGCCATGAAATACGATATGTTGCCGATAGATGTGAAAATTGCGGCTGTCGAAGCATTGCATGCTTGGCTGGAAGTGCTCGAAAGCATGGAATATCCAATGCTAGCGGGTATGCTTGAAGGCATCATCCAGCAATCCGCTTTGACGGAATCGGCGAAACGAACGCAAAAATTGTCCGAACGCGGGTTTTCACTAAAGCAGATTGCCGAGCTCAGGCAGCTGAAAACGAGTACAATCGAGGATCATTTTGTAGAGATGGCCATGAACGATCCGGCGTTCAGTGTTTCACCGTTTATGGATGAGCGATTATTCGAGTCAATCCATCACATCAGCAAAGAGTTGAAGTCGATGCGCCTGCGGGATATTAAAGAGCGTTTGCCGGAAGCCAGTTACTTCCAAATTCGCCTCGCGCTGGCGATGAGAGGAGGCATCACATGAATCTTGAAAAGCTATTATACGACGCTTACGGCTACACGGAATTTCGCCCTGGGCAAAAACAAGTGATCGAACAAGTGCTGTCCGGGCGCGACGTTTTAGCATTGCTGCCGACCGGCATGGGGAAATCGCTATGTTATCAGCTCCCTGGGAAAGCCTTGCCGGGCGCCGTCGTCATCGTCTCACCGCTTTTATCATTGATGCAAGACCAAGTTGCCCAATTGAAAAAGATGGGGGAAAAATCGGTCATTGCCATCAATTCATTTATGAAACCGGAAGATCGTGAAAAGGCCTGGAACACGCTCGATGCTTATAAATTTATCTTCGTGGCTCCCGAAATGCTTGTCCAGCCGTATGTGCTCGGGAAGTTGAAAGCACTTGGCATTTCGCTGCTCGTTGCGGATGAAGCGCATTGCATTTCCCAATGGGGCTTCGATTTCCGCCCGGATTATTTGCGCATTGCAGAGGTTCTGCCAAAGCTTGGAAATCCGCAAACTTTGGCGCTGACCGCAACCGCGACCGATAAAGTGACAGATGAAATCAAGCATTATTTAAAATTGAGCGACCCATTCGTCTATTCTCATCCGATGGACCGGAAGAACATTAGCTACGATATCCGGAAATTTGAAACCGATCACGAGAAGCTGGAGGCGCTGATGAACTTGGTGGCAGAATATGGCGGGCCAGGGATCATTTATGCGGGAACGCGGCGGAAATCGCAGGAATTGGCGGAGCGGCTTCTCTCGCTCGGGATCGGGGCGGCATTTTACCACGGCGGGATGGAACAGCAGGACCGCATTTTCGTCCAGCAGCAATTTGCCAACAAGGAACTCGAGTGGGTATGTGCG
The DNA here is from genome assembly GCF_041320495.1 of Planococcus sp. SSTMD024. Classification (NCBI taxonomy): domain Bacteria; kingdom Bacillati; phylum Bacillota; class Bacilli; order Caryophanales; family Caryophanaceae; genus Planococcus; species Planococcus sp. SSTMD024. Next base: position 422,054 of record NZ_JBGGNS010000023.1, read on the forward strand.
ACCAATGCGTTCGGCATGGGGGTCCATATTCCCGACATCCGCCACGTCATCCATTTCCAATTGCCTTCTTCTATAGAAGGATATGTTCAGGAAGTCGGTCGCGCCGGCCGGGATTCTTTGCCGTCACTTGCGACTTTATTGTATGCTGCGGGCGATGAGCGGCTCGTGGAAAGTTTGATCATGGATGATTTGCCAGAACGCCACGAAATCGAGCTGATCTATGAGCGCGGCGAAGAGGCGAAGCAATTGATTGAGCAGGGGATGATGAGGGAAACGGCGTATCGGATCATTTCCTATTGGCGCGAACGCCTTCCGCTAGAAGGCACATTGAACCAGATTGAACGATTGAAAATAGAAAAACAACGGCAAGTTGCATCAGTTCGTGGGCTGGTCCATTCAAAAGGCTGCATCCGGCAATACATCAGCATGAGTTTCGACCAGGAAAACCCCGGCATACCGCCTAATTGCTGCAGTTTCCATGGAATCGACTATAGCCTGTTCAAAGGCAATCGAAGCGAACTGAAAGCATCTCCACACGGGTCTTGGAAAGAGCGCTTGAAGGTCCTTCTTCCTATATGAAAATCTCTATTTCTATTATTTACAAATAAGCCTTTTTTCGTCATAATAGATATATTAGTACAGATAGGGGTAGTCGTGAAATGGGAAACGATAATTATCATGAATCAATGGAAAAGAATCGCCAGGAATTGTCGCATGAACGCATGGCAGAATTGACGAGGCGCGCACGCCAAATGCCCAAGCCGAAAAGCAGGGGTTTATTATTGCCTTCTTTGTTTTTCATCTTTATCTTGATTCCGGTCACTTTGTTGATCTATGTTGCGTTTTACTATGAACCGGATGACACGCTAACTGCCAAAACGAACGAAAATGAAGTCAGCTTCGAATTGAATTCCCAGCCGCCTTCTGACAGTACGGTACTCGCCGCTGCAGATGACCAAGAGAAAGACGAAGAAGAAAAGAAAAGCGCCAAAGCAAAAGAAGCGCAAGAACAAAAACAATTAAAAGAAAAAGCGCGTGAACGCGAGGAAAAGGCAGCTGCCAAAGCGAAGGAGAAAGAGCAGGCAGCTGCGGAACAGCAAGCACAGAAAAAAGCCCAGGAAACAGCGCTGGCAGAACAAAAAGCGCGTGAAGAAGCGGAAGCAAAAGCAAAAGCCGAAGCCGAACAACGTGCGAAAGCTGAAGAAAAAGAACAGCAAGAAGAGCAGGAGGAAACCCCGACTGCAGGCGGGAAGACAGTGACTGTCCAATCGAGCGAAACGCTTTATCGCATTGCCGTTAATAATTACGGAGCGAGCGGTGCTGCTGCCGCTGTTGAGAAAATCAAGCAGGCCAATGGATTGGCATCCAACGATATCAGCCCTGGACAAACATTGATTTTGCCTTAAAGCGAGATTAAATGCCTCGGGTAAGGAAAAAGATAGAAAGAATCTAAAAAGAGGTGAGCAAATGTTTGTCAAAAGCGCATTAGTGAAAAAAGAGAAATGCATTACAGTAAAACCGGAAGATACAATGGAAAAAGGGCTCGAGCTATTGGAACAGCATTCCGTGGATGCGCTGCCTGTTGTCGAAGGCGACAAGTTCAAAGGGATCTTCACTTGGTATCATGCATACCGCGCGTTTTTCTATTCGAACGCCCGGAAAGATGACTTTGTCCGTTCGACAAAAGTGAAAGATATCATGGTCAACCAAGATGTTTACTTGAATATCGATGATGTGTATGAGAAGGCTTTGGTTGAACTGCGCGATTTCCCGATCATCGCTGTTGTCGATGAAGGAAAATTCCTTGGAATCGTCACTCGCTTTGACGTCGTCAACCAATTGCAAAGTGCGTTCGGCATGCAGCAATCCGGTTTCCGCATCACTTTCACATCGGTTGAGTCGGAAGGGCGCATCGGGCGTCTCGGGGAAATCATCGAGAAGTACAAAGAATCGGTCGTTTCCCTTGTCACGTTTGACGAGACGGACAAAGTGGTGCGCCGCATCGTCCTGAAGGTCAAGAAAAAGAACAATATCGATAAATTCACGAAGGAACTGGAAAAATCCGGCTTCCGAATTCTGGACATTACGGAAGATTGAATAGCGGCTTGAACAGGAAAACATAAGCGCAGCTTATGTTTTTTTGTTGCTTCGGAAAGGATGAACATGATGAAATGGATTTTACGGATCGGCATAGCCGGCTTGGCACTACTGGCGTGGATGTTTCGCTCCGCCCACAGCGAACACAAAGAGACTGCGGTTATCCGCTTGTCGGGAGAGGCTGAGTTTTCTCCTTTTAAACTGTTGTTCATTTCCGACGTTCACCGGCGCAAGCTTCGTCCCGATATGTTCAGCGATCAAGTGGACCTCGTCGTCATCGGCGGGGATTTTGTCGAACGGGGGGTTCCGGATCAGCGCATCCGTGAAAACTTGCGGGTGTTGAGTAAACTTGCACCGGTGTATTATGTGTTCGGAAACAACGACAGGGAAATCGGCGAAGAGCGATTAAGGGCCTTGCTCGAAGAACAAAGCGCCATTATCCTTGACGATGAATCGGTTGAATTGTTCGGCAATGCTAAGCTTAAATTAACTGGAATCGATTATTTCGCTTTTCGGGAACACAGCGTGGAAACTGCTTTTTGCACTGTCGAGAAAGGCGATTCCGTCATCTTCATTTCCCATACGCCTTTTGTCTTTCAGCATGTAAAGCAATTTTACCCCGTCAGCTTGATGATGGCCGGCCATACGCACGGCGGCCAGATCAGGCTGGGGCCGTTCGGGATATTCGACCGGGGTTCTTTGGTTGCTTCAGATGGCATTACCGAACTCATCAGCAACGGCTTCGGCACGACGACTTTGCCGCTCCGGCTTGGCGCAAAAGCGCAATACCATGTGCTTGAAATTCAGCCTGCACCGGGGAGGAAGCATTTGGCACAAAGCTCCTCAATCGGATAAGATGAATATGGACATTAATACAGGAGTGGTTGAAATGGAACATGCAGATGTCATCATCGTAGGAGGCGGTCCGTGTGGTTTATCGGCCGCCATCGAAATACAGAGAATGGGCCTGCACCCCGTCATTCTCGAAAAAGGCAATATCGTCAACGCCATCTATCATTACCCGACGCATCAAACCTTTTTCAGCAGCAGCGAGAAACTAGCGATAGGCGATGTGCCCTTCATCACCGAAGACCGCAAGCCGAAGCGCAATCAAGCGCTTGTCTATTACCGGGAAGTGGTGAAACGGCACGCGCTGGATGTGCGCGCGTTCGAAACGGCTTTATCGATTGAACCGTCGGACGGTTTTCTCGTTAAAACGAACAAAAACGACTACCAGGCGAAATATGTGGTGGTGGCAACCGGCTATTACGACCATCCGAACAAGCTCGCAGTACCGGGCGCTGACTTGCCGAAAGTGATGCATTATTTCAAGGAAGGGCATCCTTATTTCGATCGCGACGTATTGGTGATCGGCGGGAAGAATTCAGCAGTGGACGCAGCGCTGGAATTGCATAAAGCCGGCAGCCGGGTGACGGTGTCCTATCACGGCACAAGCTATTCGAAAAGTGTCAAGCCGTGGATTTTGCCGGAATTCGACGGCCTTGTCCGCCAAGGCGAAATCACCATGCTGTTCGATTCGATCGTCGATGAGATCCGTGAAGGCGAAGTCGAATTGACCGTGAACGACACGAAAGAAACTTTCGCGAATGATTTTGTCTTCGCCATGATCGGCTATCATCCGGACCACCAGTTCCTCCGGCAGATGGGGATCGGCATCGATGCAGCAAGCGGCAGGCCATCCTTCAATGAAGAAACGATGGAGACCAATGTCGAGGATTTGTTTATCGCAGGCGTCATCGCGGCCGGAAACAATGCCAATGAAATCTTTATCGAGAATGGCCGCTTCCATGGCCAGCAAATCGCAGCAGCGATTGCGAAAAAACAAGCACTGAGAAGTTCAATAGACTAGATTATCCAAAAGAGGTGCATCATGAAAAAGAAAGTATCGTTAATTACGACAGGGGGCACCATTGCAAGCAAAGCCATTTCAGACGATGGCTTGCTGAAATCAGGCGCCATTTCGGGAAAAGATTTAGCGAAGCTTTGCCAATTGCCATCCGAAATCGAAGTGAAAGTGATCGATGTCTATCAATTGCCAAGCATGCATATCGGCTTTGCCGAAATGAACATTGTCAAGGAAGCGATTTTGAAAGAATTGGAAGATCCGGAAGTGGAGGGTGTCGTTATTACGCATGGCACGGATACATTGGAAGAGACGGCTTATTTCCTGGATTTGACTGTCGGCGATGAACGGACAGTCGTGGTGACAGGAAGCCAGCGTGCCCCAGAAGCGGTCGGGACAGATGTCTACTCTAATTTGCGCAACTCGATTTACGTTGCTGTCGACCCGGTGATCAAAGGCGTTGGGACGGTTGTCGTTTTCAATGAGCGGATCTACAGCGCGAAATATGTCAAAAAAGTGCATGCCAGCAATTTGCAGGGCTTCGACTCATTCGGCCACGGCTATTTGGGCATCATCGATAACGATAAGGTCCGCATCTACCAAAAGCCGGTACTGCGTGAAGTGCATCGCGTGCCCGGCGGCATGCCGCGCGTCGATATCGTCAAATGCTACTCGGGCCAGGAAGGTTCGATTGTCGATATGCTGGCTAAAAGCGGATCGAAAGGCATCGTCTTGGAAGCGGCTGGCCGCGGGCAGATTTCCCCGCATATGGTGGAAGCGGTCGAACGTGCCGTGACATCCGGCATTCCGGTCGTGTTGACGACGAGCGCCGAAGAAGGCAATGCCTATCCGGCTTACAGCTATCCCGGAAGCGCGCACGATTTGCTGATGCGCGGCGTCATTTTAGGCAGCGATTACGACAGCAAAAAAGCGCGCATCAAATTGGCGATCCTGCTGTCGGGCAATGAAGCGATTGACAGGGAAGCGTTTGAAATTTAACAGCACCGGCTGAATGGAATGGAGGAGGGCGTCTATGTTAGAGCTGTTGACGGTAGCGATTGCGCCCGGGCTCGCATTGTTCAGTTATTTTTATTTGCGCGATCAATTTGCAGGAGAACCGTCGAAATTGATTTTTCATTGCTTTTTATACGGCGCTCTTCTCACATTCCCGATTCTTTTTATCCAGTATGTGTTTGAAGCCGAGAATGTATTCCAGAATGCCTTCATGAAATCCGTCTTGTTTTCGAGTTTATTGGAAGAGTTTTTCAAGTGGATCGTCCTGCTGGCGGCAGTATTCCGCCATATCGATTTCGAAGACCCATATGATGGGATTTTATACGGCGCGAGTTTGTCGCTTGGGTTCGCCACAGTCGAAAATATTCTATATCTTCTTGAATTCGGGCTTGGCGCAGCTTTCCTGAGGGCGTTTCTTCCGGTTTCAAGCCATGCTTTATTCGGTGTGGTCATGGGCTTTTACTTCGGAAAAGCAAAATTCAGCAAAAAAAAGGAAAGTAAATGGTGGCTGGCGGCAGCTTTAGTTGCAGCGTCGCTCTTGCACATCGCTTATAACGCGTCACTTTATGCCTACGATAATCTATTGTACGGCGCTGTCCCGTTCATGCTGTTCTTGTGGTGGTTCGGTTTGCGGAAAGTTCGCCAGGCCCACCAATTATCGGTCAGCCATTACCATAAGCACACCCCGAATTGATTACAACAAAAGCCTTCCGCTGCGGGGCTTTTTTTCTTTGCGCTGCTTGGGCCTTCAAACTATTCGTCGAGCGTTTTGATTTTGCCCGAAACCTTTGGCGTATTGTGATAAAATGAAATCATTACATAAGATGAGGTGACAGTTTTGACGAAAGTTATACAAATCGCGATCGACGGGCCGGCAGCTGCGGGCAAGAGCACGATCGCTAAAATAGTGGCGGAAAAATTAGGCTATATTTATATCGATACTGGCGCGATGTACCGCGCGATCACGCTGAAGGCGTTGAACGCAGGCATCAATTTGGCGAGCAATGAAGAAGCCGGCGCTTTGCTTGAGGCGACCGAAATCGATTTGATCCCAGTTGAAGGCGGTCAGAAAGTACTGCTCGACGGACAAGACGTGTCAGATGCGATCCGTTCCCAGTATGTGACGAAAGCGGTGTCGGAAATGGCCGCCCACGAACTGGTCAGAAAGCGTATGGTCGAGCTTCAGCAAAAGCTGGCGGAAGACCGCGGCGTCGTCATGGATGGCCGCGATATCGGCACGCATGTCTTGCCGGCCGCTGCACTTAAAGTGTTTATGTCCGCTACAGTCGAAGAACGTGCAAGGCGCCGTTTTGAAGAAAATAAAAAGCGCGATATCCTAACGCCGCTTGTCGAGTTGCAGGAGGAAATCGCCAAGCGCGACAAGATGGATTCCGAACGTGAAGTGGCACCTTTGCGGCAAGCGCAGGATGCCGTGTTTTTGGATACGACTCCTTTGACGATCGCAGAAGCAGCGGAAGCCATCTTGAAACTGGCGGAAGAGAGGCTGGTGGCATCATGAATTTGTATGCAGTAGGAAAAACACTCGTGAAAACGGCGCTGAGCCCGCTGTACCGCTTCCAGGTCAGCGGTACTGAGAAATTCCCGAAAACGGGCGGCGTGCTTCTTTGCAGCAACCACATCCATGCGCTTGATCCGCCAGTGGTCGGCATGACAGCGCCGAGAACGGTCCATTTCATGGCAAAAGAGGAATTGTTCAAAGCGCCGGTGCTCGGTTCGATCCTGCCGAAAGTCAACGCCTTTCCGGTAAAACGCGGCATGAGCGACAGGGAAGCCTTGCGGGCGGCGTTGAAACTGCTGAAAGGCGGCGAAGTCGTCGGGCTGTTTCCGGAAGGCACGCGTTCGACTGATGGCGTACTAAAAAAAGGCTTGAGCGGTGCCGGGTTCTTCGCCCTTCGCGGCAATGCAGATGTCATGCCGTGCGCCATCATCGGTCCGTATAAGCCGTTCGGGAAAGTGAAAGTGGTCTACGGCGACCCGATCTTGATGGATCCTTATCGTGAACGCAAAGCTTCCGCAGAAGAAGTGACAGAAGCCATCATGGCCAGTATTCAAAAAATTCTGGATGAAAACGCCGAAAATAAGTGATTATTTTTGTTTTTATTAGAGAATTCGAATAAAATAGAAGATGGATAGTTTGTGAAGGAGGGCTACTTATGTCAGAGGATATGAATTTGATGGAAAACCGTGACTTCCAAACAGGAGATCGCGTAAAAGGAATAGTCGCCAAAATCGAGGAAAAAGCGGTAACGGTGACAATTGACGGAGCGCCGTTCGACGGGATCATCCCGATCAGCGAGTTATCGAGCCTCCACATCGAAAAAGCTTCAGACTCGGTCCAAGAAGGTGACGAGCTTGAATTGATCATCACCAAAGTGGAAGACGAGAACTTTGTGTTGTCGAAACGCAAAGTCGATGCCGAATCCGCTTGGGACGATCTCGAGAAGAAATTCGAATCCGGTGAAATTATCGAAGCGGAAGTGAAGGATGTCGTCAAAGGCGGTCTGGTTATCGACCTTGGCGTACGCGGTTTCGTGCCGGCTTCACTCGTGGAAGATTATTTCGTCGAATCTTTTGAGGATTACAAAGGCCGCGTCATGACCTTTAAGATTGTCGAGATGGAAAAAGAGAACAATCGCTTGATCCTATCCCACCGCGCTGTCGTGGAAGGGGAAAAAGAATCCAAGAAAGAACAAGTGATGGATTCAATCAATGCAGGGGACGTGCTTGACGGCAAAGTCCAGCGCATCGCATCATTCGGCGCATTCGTCGATATAGGCGGAGTGGACGGGCTTGTGCATATTTCCCAATTATCACACGAGCATGTCGACAAAGTGTCGGACGTCGTGACGGAAGGCCAGGAAGTGAAAGTCAAAGTGCTTTCTGTTGACCGTGACTCTGAACGCATCTCGCTGTCGATCAAAGATACTTTGCCTGGCCCATGGGATGCCATCGATGAAAAGGCGCCAAAAGGTTCTGTCCACAAAGGAACAGTGAAGCGCCTTGTCAGCTACGGCGCATTTGTTGAAGTGCTTCCGGGAGTGGAAGGTCTTGTGCACATATCCCAAATCGCGCATAAGCATATCGCTACGCCTCATGAAGTGCTGCAAGAAGGCCAGGAAGTTGAAGTGAAAGTACTGGAAGTCAATAAAGAAGACAAGCGTTTGTCACTCAGCATCAAAGAGCTTCAGGAAAAAGAAGCGGAACAGGATTTCTCACAATACGATATGCCGGAAGAAGCATCCGGATTCTCGATTAGTGATGTCATTGGAGATAAATTAAAAGGGTTCAAATCCGAATAAATGTCACGGGCAAAAAGAAAGATGGATCATATCAATTATGCACTGTCCACCGGGCAATGCCGGGCTACTTGGCTCGACTGCGTCCGTTTTGTCCATCAGGCGCTGCCGGGAATCGGCGTCGCTGATGTGTCGTTGGAACCCAAAACAGGTGATTTGAACCTAAAATCACCTGTTTTTATTAATGCCATGACCGGAGGCGGCGGTTCTGAGACCTTGCAGCTGAATGCCATGCTTGCACGTGCTGCAAAAGAAACAGGAATTGCCATGGCGGTCGGTTCACAAATGGCCGCATTAAAAGACAAAAATGAACGCGAGAGCTATCAAATTGTCCGGAAAGAAAATCCGGACGGGACGATCTTTGGCAATCTTGGAAGTGAAGCGACTGTTGAGCAGGCACTTGAAGCGGTCGAAATGATCGAAGCGGATGCGCTGCAAATTCATTTAAATGTCGTCCAGGAATTGACGATGCCAGAAGGCGACCGGCAGTTCCGCGGGGCGCTTGAACGCATTGGCATGATTGCTGAAGCACTTGATGTGCCGGTCATCGTTAAAGAAACCGGCTTCGGCATTTCACTGGAAACTGCTGGGGCGCTTAACAAGACTCAAGTTGCGGCAATCGATGCGAGCGGCTTTGGCGGCACCAATTTTGCCAGCATCGAAAATGAACGCAGAAAACGCAAACTGGCTTATTTTGAAGACTGGGGCATCCCGACGGCTGCCGCAATCGTCGAATGCCGACAGGGCTTCAACCGCACCGTGTTGGCCTCAGGTGGCCTTCAGGACGCCGGTGACGTGGTCCGGGCGTTTCGTCTCGGCGCAGGTGCTGCAGGGATTGCAGGCAGTTTCCTGAAGCACGCAGTCAGCCTTGGGGAAGCCGGCCTGATCGAAGAGATCAATGGGCTGCACGAAGATTTGCGCATGCTCATGACCGCACTCGGGGCACGTACAATTGAAGATATCCGCTCCGCCCCCGCCGTTATCGATGGGGAGTTACTTTCCTATCTGCAGCAGAGAGGCTTTGAGACCGAACATTTTGCAGTTCCTTTGAAAAACTGAATATTGGACAATTTAAGGGGATGGACATTATTCAGATGCCATCCTCTTTTTCGTGTATAATAGGCTTATCAGAAGTGGAAGGATGAATTAATTATGTCAAAACCGGTAGTAGCAATTGTTGGCCGGCCGAATGTAGGGAAATCCACGATTTTTAATCGCGTGGTCGGAGAACGTGTCTCCATCGTGGAAGATATTCCAGGGGTCACGCGTGACCGCATCTACAGTTCGGCAGATTGGCTGACGCACGAATTCAATATCATCGATACAGGAGGCATCGACCTTAGCGACGAGCCGTTCCTCGAACAAATCCGCAGCCAGGCAGAAGTGGCGATGGATGAAGCGGATGTCATCATCTTTCTTGTCAACGGGCGGGATGGAGTGACGGAACAGGACGAGCAAGTAGCAAGGATCCTGTACCGCACGAAAAAACCAGTGGTGCTGGCTGTCAATAAAATTGACAATCCAGATATGCGCCACATGATCTACGATTTCTATTCACTTGGAATCGGCGAACCTTACCCGGTTTCCGGATCGCACGGGCTTGGCCTTGGCGATCTGTTGGATGAAGTGGCGAAACACTTCCCGAAAGAGGACGAAGAAGAGTATCCGGACAATGTCATCAAGTTTTCATTGATCGGGCGTCCAAACGTTGGGAAATCTTCATTGGTCAACGCCTTCCTCGGCGAAGAGCGCGTCATCGTCAGTGAAGTGGCAGGAACGACACGCGACGCCGTGGATACGCAGTATGAATACGATGAGCAGCCTTATGTCATCATCGACACGGCAGGCATGCGCAAAAAAGGGAAAGTATATGAAAGCACCGAAAAATACAGCGTGCTCCGCGCTTTGCGCGCGATTGAACGTTCAGATGTTGTTTTGGTCGTCTTGAATGCCGAAGAAGGCATTCAGGAACAAGACAAGAAGATTGCGGGTTATGCCCATGAGGCAGGAAAAGCGGTAATTATTGTCGTCAATAAATGGGATGCCCTGAAAAAAGACGACAAGACTATGAATAAATTCACACAGCAAATCCGCGAGCATTTCCTGTTCCTTGATTATGCCCCGATCATTTTCGTTTCTGCACTCAGCGGGCAGCGGGTGCACAACATCCTTGAGATCATCAACCGCGTCAATGACAATCATTCGCGCCGCATTCAGTCAAGTATTCTCAATGAAGTGATTGAAGATGCAGTAGCGATGAATCCGGCTCCTTCCGATAAAGGGCGCCGTCTGCGGCTTTATTATGTGACGCAAGTGGCAGTCAAACCGCCGACTTTCGTCGTGTTCGTCAACGAACCGGAATTGATGCACTTCAGCTACGAGCGTTTTCTGCAGAACCGCATCCGGGAAAGTTTTGATTTCGAAGGCACGCCGCTGCGGTTGATTACGCGCGCACGTACTTAAATTCAATCAGCAGGCCTTTCTGCATTCCTGTTGATATTACTTGATCCAATCGGACTTTACGGAACATCAGGGCTCCCACTTGAAGAGGTGGGAGTTTGATTTTCTTAAAGCAGGATAAAGGAGAGATAAAGATGGAAAAAGTCACTGTATTTGGTGCAGGAAGCTGGGGGACGGCGCTCAGCTATGTACTCGCCCAAAATGGCCATGATCTTCTATTGTGGACCCACCGCCAAGACCAGGCGGATGAGATCAATCAGCATTCGAACGAACGCTATTTAAAAGGTGTGCGCTTGCCGGATTCATTGAAAGCGACAGCAAACCTCGATGAAGCGGTGGCGCACGCAGATATTTTCGTATTGGCCGTTCCCACAAAGGCCATTCGTGAAGTTTCACGGGATATTCGGGAGCGGATGACGAAGAAAGGCTTGTTCGTCCATGTGTCAAAAGGCATCGAACCGGATTCGCTTAAGCGGATCAGCGAGATGATCCGCGAAGAAATCCCGGCTGAACTGGTCGAAGACGTCGTTATTTTGTCGGGGCCAAGCCATGCAGAAGAAGTCGTCCAAGAGCATCCGACTACCGTTACCGCAGCGTGTGAAAATACGCAAGCGGCGAACCGTGTCCAGGACCTGTTCATGAACTCCTATTTCCGCGTCTATACGAATACCGACGTCATCGGGGTGGAAATCGGCGGGGCTTTGAAGAACATCATTGCATTGGCTGTGGGGATTACCGATGGCCTCGGCTACGGCGATAATGCCAAAGCCGCAATCATGACGCGAGGCCTGGCTGAAATTGCACGCCTCGGCGTGAAGATGGGCGCAACGCCCTTGACCTTCTCAGGCTTATCGGGCGTAGGCGACTTGATCGTTACATGCACGAGCGTCCATTCGCGCAACTGGCGGGCAGGCAATATGCTCGGCAAAGGAAAAACCGTCGATGAGGTCCTCAGCGAAATGGGCATGGTCGTCGAAGGAATCCGGACCACAAAAGCCGCCCATCAATTGGCCGCTGAATACAAAGTGCCCATGCCGATAACGGAAGCTTTGTATGCGGTATTGTTTGAAGGCGTCAAGCCGGAGAATGCCGTGGAAGCGTTGATGGGCCGCATGAAGAAAAATGAGATGGAAGATTTGATTGACTTGCTGTAATTGTCACAAACGGAGGGGCTGCTTGCTGCTGCCCCTTCTTTTTTTATGCTATACTATTGACTGAAACTCCACGAAAGGCGGCTTATTCATGAGTTCTTTGGATAAAATGTGGGTATCGTTTGCAGGCATCGCTTTTTTGATCATTTCCATGGGGATGATTTATTTGAGCCGGTACAAATTGCAAAACGGCATCCTGAAATTTCTATTTGCGCTGATCGCGTACGTTCTGCTGATCCTGGGCTTCTTCATTATGGTTTTCACTGTATTCAGCGGACCGACCGGTGGCGCCTGAGGGGATGGACATTATGAAAAAAACAACAGCGTTGCTGCTCGTCCTGCTGACAGCAAGCCTCCTTACGGCTTGTGCATATCCCAGCAGCGAGCGGGCGGAAAATCAGATTCCCTATGAAGATCAGTTGGCTACCGTACAACAAGCGGTTGAACGCTACCAGGAGGCCAATGGCGGCTTATTGCCGATCAAGACGCGTGATATGGACGTCGACCAATTCATCAAATATCCGGTCGATTTCGCTAAAATCGTGCCGGATTTTACAGCTGAGATCCCGAGCAATGCGTTTGAAGTCGGCGGGATTTACCAGTATGTCTTGATGGATGTAGATGAAAATCCCACCGTCAAGCTTGTCGACCTTCGGATAGCGGAAGGCATCCGTTCTGTCAATGTCAGAAAGAGCGCGAATGGCGGCAGGGCCCCCATCTCGGATATCCTTGCCGACAATGTCTATAAATTCAATCACGAAGCGATGGGCTTCAATGAAGAGCCGATGGTTGAAAGCCCATACAGCGGCAAAATGCTGCCGATGGTCATCACCGGCCAAGGCGATGTCTATATCGATTATTCCATTGATTTGTATGAGGCAATCCAAAGCTATGAGGGCGAACTTGAAGCAGGGCAGGATATCCGTTTCATCCTTTACGAAAACAGCCCGGTCGTGCCTGCTTATTCACTTCCATACACCATTGATGAAAATGGCGAGCCCATTTTTTTGACCGAAGAAAAACCCTGATACAGCACGGATTCGCCTGAAATCCACATGTTTTTGAAAATACTGGGAGTATTTGGTGTTTTTCTTTGAAATGCGGCCTATTTGTTGTTGCTATGCGATTTTCGTTGTGATACTCTTTTTACAGGATTGATGGCAAGCATCCCCTTTGAGAGGAGGTGAATAGCATGAACAAAACAGAATTAGTGAACTCTGTTGCAGAAGCGGCTGAACTTTCTCGTAAAGACGCTGCGAAAGCAGTTGACGCTGCATTTGAAGCGATTCAAGATGCTCTAACTAAAGGTGACAAAGTACAATTGATCGGATTCGGTAACTTTGAAGTTCGTGAGCGCGCGGCCCGCAAAGGACGCAACCCACAAACAGGTGCTGAAATCGAGATCGCCGCAAGCAAGGTTCCTGCCTTTAAGCCAGGTAAAGCACTTAAAGACGCAGTGAAATAAGCTTCGGCTACTGTACATAGAATGGCTTTTGCGAGATCTAATCTTGCAAAGGCCATTCTTTTTTTTCGGCCCCGTTTTTGCCAATACCCCCCGTAAATGCTACAATTCAGGTGAGAAAAGCGGAGTTGTCTCTCAGCTCAGCAGAAATAGGCGCGTGAAACTGCGATGATCAATGGCTGTTTTCAACCGCTGCCCCAAATAGAGTGATTTTTTCTACAGGAGGAAACAACGTGATAGATATGAAAAGCCATAACGTAGATCTGAACAAAATAGAGCAAGCTGTCGGAATGATTTTGGAGGCAGTCGGTGAAGATGTGGGCCGTGAAGGGCTGCAGGATACCCCGAAACGCGTTGCGAAAATGTATGCGGAAGTTTTTGCTGGATTGAAAGAAGACCCGAAAGAATATTTCCGCACCGTGTTTCATGAAAACCACGAAGAACTCGTATTGGTCAAGGACATTCCGTTCTATTCGATGTGCGAGCATCACTTGGTGCCATTCTTCGGAAAAGCGCATATTGCCTATATCCCGCGCGACGGAGTGGTCACAGGGCTCAGTAAATTGGCCAGAGCGGTCGAAACAGTCGCAAAACGGCCTCAATTGCAGGAGCGGATCACTTCCACCATTGCTGACTCGATGATGGAGACTTTGAATCCCCACGGCGTGTACGTCATGGTCGAGGCAGAGCATATGTGCATGACGATGCGCGGCATCAAGAAGCCGGGCTCGAAGACCGTCACGGCCGTGTCACGAGGGATATTGGAGACAGATGACATCAAGCGGTCGGAAGTTATTACCTATATCAATATGAACTAAAACTATGGAAAAGCAGGTGTAAACAATGGCACAGACTGAATATGTCGTTATCCGTGCACAGGAAGATGGCGTCAACGTTATCGGGCTGACGCGTGGAAACGATACAAAATTCCATCATACGGAAAAACTCGACCGCGGCGAAGTGATGATCGCCCAATTCACCGAACATACATCGGCGATGAAAATCCGCGGCAAGGCGGAAATCCATTCCGCGCACGGCATCATTGAAAGCGACGCGAAAAAATAAGCGTTAATGGTGAAGGCCATGAGGGCAATATGCTATAATATGAGCTATGGCTAACCTATGAATGGAGCAGGCAGTATGAACGGACAACAAATACAATCCAAAATCATCTCCATGGAAATCGACGTACTAAAAGCAGTCCGCCAACGAACGCTAGACCAGTTGACGGAAGGGCCTTTTGTTAAGGAGGCGCGCCTGTTTTTCTTGCTGCTGCCGTTTTTTAACGGGGAGCAATGGTCGGGCAAAATGGAGACAAGCGCTCGGACAGTGGCGATCGTCTACGCTGCGCTGCACGCACATGACCGGGTGAAAGAAGAAATGCCGATCAGCAAAGAGCAGCAATTGACAGTGCTCGCTGGAGACTTTTACAGCGGCATCTATTACCAATTGCTGGCTGAGGGGAAAAATATCGAAATGGTACAAAAGCTCGCTACAGCAATCATTCAGGTGAGCGAAAAGAAAGCATCCTTCCATGAACATGCGATCCAGCAGCCGGAGCAAGTGGAGGATACAGCGATAGTGATCGAAACGGCTTTGCTGAATGCGTTTTACGAAGAGAATGGATTTGACCATTACAGGCAACTGATGGAACAATCCTTGCTGTATATACGCTATACAGAAGAGCTGGATGCGTTGAAGAAGGGTGAGTTCAGCTATCTCCTGAGATTGCTCAGCGGAACATTGGTCCACTCAGCATTCATCGAGCGTTGGCTAACTGACCGCCTGGAAACTTTAGAGAATGAAATTTTGCAATCCAGCAATGATTGCGAACTGGATTTTGAGCTTAAGAATGTATTGCTCCACCAAATTATTCCGCATCGGCATAGCGCTGAACCGCTGACGCGAGAAGGATGACGATGATGCAGAAAACGAAAGAACAACGAGTTCACGAAGTGTTTGAAAAAATTTCCGAAAACTATGACCAGATGAATTCGGTCATCAGCTTTCAGCAGCACAATAAATGGCGCAACGACACGATGCACAAAATGCAAGTAGCGAAAGGCGCGGCCTGCATCGATGTCTGCTGTGGGACAGCGGATTGGACGATTGCACTCGGTGAAGCGGCAGGGCCTACAGGCCGCGTAGTCGGATTGGACTTTAGCCAAAACATGCTAAATGTCGGCCACCAGAAAACAGCCCATATGCCCCAAATCGAATTGGTGCAAGGAAATGCAATGTCTTTGCCTTACCCGGACAATTCATTCGACTTTGCGACAATCGGCTTTGGGTTGCGCAATGTGCCGGATTATGAACAGGTGTTATCCGAAATGCACCGTGTCTTGAAACCCGGGGGCATGATTGCCTGCCTGGAGACTTCACAGCCTGAAAGCCTTCTTTTCAAGCCGTTTTTCCGGATGTATTTCCGTTTCATCATGCCCGTATTCGGCAAGCTCTTTGCGAAAAGCTATAAAGAGTATTCGTGGCTTCAGGAATCAGCCAAAACATTCCCGGGCATGAAAGACCTTGCGAAACTCTTCAGCAAAGTCGGGTTCGATAAAGTGAAATACAAACCGTATTCAGGAGGGGCTGCTGCCCTCCATATGGGATTGAAAAAGTAAACAAGCGGGAGAAGGTTATTAAGTGGAAAAGATGAAGTTGAAATTGCTCTATTCCGACCTGAAACCGGAACTGGAACTGATCGAAAAAGAATTGGAACAGGCAGTGGATTCCGAATCCCTTCTATTAAATGATGCTTCCCTTCATTTATTGCAGGCCGGAGGAAAACGGATCCGCCCTGTTTTTGTTTTGCTTGCCGGAAAATTCGGGGAGTATGATATCGAATTACTGAAGCGCGTCGCTGTGCCATTGGAACTTATACATATGGCGTCTTTGGTCCACGATGATGTCATAGATGATTCGGAGATTCGCAGAGGGCGCCCGACCGTCAAGTCGGAATGGAACAATAGCGTAGCGATGTATACCGGCGATTTCATCCTGGCCAGGGCGCTGGAGCGGATCACGGAAATCGAATCGCCAAGAATCCACGATATCCTGTCGAAGACATTGATCGAAGTGTGCCGCGGGGAAATCATTCAAATCGAGGACAAATACAGGCTCGACCAAAACTTGCGGGATTATTTGCGCCGCATCAAACGAAAAACCGCATTATTGATTTCATCCAGCTGTGAATTGGGTGCTTTGGTGGCGGGGACCGATGAGAAAACTGCTGCGCATTTGCGCCGTTTCGGTTATTTCATCGGCATGTCGTTCCAGATTATCGACGATATCCTCGATTTCACAGCCAGCGACCAGGAATTGGGCAAACCGGCCGGCAGTGATTTCATCCAAGGCAACATCACTTTGCCGATCTTATACGCGCGGCGGAACCCCCGGATCTATCAGATGCTCCGCGAGAATTTGAACCAAGACATTTCCGACGAGAAACGGCTGGAAATCGTTCGCACGATTCGCACGAGCAGTGCGGTCGATGAAGCGAAGCGGATGAGTGAACGTTATTTGGAAAAGGCGCTGAAAGAACTGGACTATTTGCCGAAAGGCCCCGCGATGAAAACGATGCGCAAAATCGCCTTTTTCATCGGCAAGCGAAAGTTTTAGTTTCCAGTTGACAAATGATCGGACAATGATAGTATTTTTTAAGGTGGGCAAAGTGCCCGAGCTTTTTAACAGAGGAGTGTTCTATAATGGAAAAAACATTTTTGATGGTAAAACCTGATGGTGTCCAACGCAATGTCATCGGTGAAATCGTTTCCCGTTTCGAGAAAAAAGGCTATCATTTGGCAGGCGCTAAATTGATGCAAATCCCGACCGAGCTTGCTGAACAGCATTACGGCGAGCACAAAGAACGCCCATTCTTCGGCGAACTTGTGGACTTCATCACTTCTGGACCAGTTTTCGCAATGGTTTGGGAAGGTGAAAACGTCATCTTGACTGCGCGTCAAATGATGGGAGCTACAAACCCGAAAGATGCTGCTCCTGGAACAATCCGCGGCGACTTCGCAGTTACTGTCGGGAAAAACATGATCCACGGTTCTGATTCAGCTGAAAGCGCTGAACGCGAAATCGGCTTGTTCTTCAAAGAAGAAGAATTGGTATCTTACGAAAAAACTATGAACAGCTGGGTTAACTAATCCAGATTTTGAAAAATGCGGCCGTGCAAACGGCTGCATTTTTTTATTTTCAAGAGCGATGGTAAGAATCGAGCAGCGCGCGAAACAACGGATTAATGTAAGCGGTTTCTTTTATTGGCGCGGGTTTAATGCTATTCGAATGTTTAGTTTTCTTCATATTTAGGATAGAATTGAACAAATGCCATGTGGTATAGTGATAATTAAATACTTTAGCACGTTGAAGGGAGAAAGCGTACATGCGTTACTTAACAGCAGGAGAATCTCACGGTCCACAATTGACCGCCATTATTGAAGGGTTGCCAGCGCAATTGCCTTTGACGGCGGAAATGATCAATAAAGAGTTGAAACGCCGCCAGGGAGGCCATGGCCGCGGCCGCCGCATGCAAATCGAGACCGACACGGTGGAGATCGTTTCAGGCGTCCGCCACGGGAAGACTTTAGGTTCTCCTGTCGCATTGGTCGTCAAAAATGATGACTGGAAGCATTGGACAAATGTCATGGGCATCGAGCCGATCGAAGAAACCGATGAAGTGAAACGCCAATTAACGCGTCCGCGCCCGGGACATGCCGATTTGAATGGCGGCATGAAATACGGCCACCGCGACCTCCGGAACGTATTGGAACGTTCTTCTGCACGAGAAACGACCGTACGCGTGGCAGTCGGCGCAGTAGCCAAGCAGCTGCTTGCTGAACTTGGCGTCAAGATCGTGTCGCACGTGACAGAAATCGGCGGCATTAAAGTCGACCCGTCAAGCTATATCGGAAAATCTGCAGATGAAATTCGAGACATTGTCGAGCAGGATGCCGTCTATTGCGCAGATTCATCAAAAACAAAAGAAATGACCGATTTGATCGACGCCACGAAGAAAAATGGCGACTCGATCGGCGGCACGGTAGAAGTCATCGTAGAAGGCATGCCAGCAGGAATCGGCAGCTATGTGCATTACGACCGCAAACTCGATGCGAAAATCGCAGCTTCGGTCATGAGCATCAACGCGTTCAAGGGTGTAGAGTTCGGCCTTGGCTTCGAAATGGCGCGCCGCCCGGGCAGTGAAGTCCACGATGAAATTATTTGGAGTGAAGAAGCAGGATATGGCCGCAGCACAAATAACCTTGGCGGTTTTGAAGGCGGAATGACGACTGGCATGCCGATTATCGTACGCGGTGTAATGAAGCCGATCCCAACGCTGTATAAGCCTTTGAAGAGCGTGGATATCGAAACGAAAGAGCCGTTCCAGGCAAGCATCGAGCGCTCGGACAGCTGTGCGGTCCCTGCTGCTTCGATTGTCGCAGAGCATGTTGTGGCGTTTGAAGCGGCAAATGCACTGCTTGAACAATTCGATGCGGATCAATTGCCGAGGCTGAAAGAAAACATCGATAGCTATAAAGCCTATACAAAGGAGTTTTAATCCATGAGGGAGTTGCGCGTCGAGACTGAACATCCATATACGGTGCATATCGGGCAAGGGGCGGTCAAGCTATTCGCGGAGCGCTATAGCGATTTGCTTGGAGCAGCTGACCAAGTCGTTGTGATCGCCGACAGCAAAGTGGCTGGATTGCATTTGCCGCAGCTGCTCGATGCGCTGGAGGATTTCCAGCCGAAAGTTTTCCAAGTCCCGGCGGGCGAAGGGGCAAAATCCGCTGAAAGCTTTATGGATTGCCACAGCTTTTTGCTTACGGAGAATTGCTCGCGCAATACGGTCATCCTTGCTTTCGGTGGAGGGGCCGTCGGGGATTTGGCAGGATTTGTCGCGTCCACTTTCATGCGCGGTGTGCCTTTTATCCAAGTGCCGACAACGATCTTGGCCCATGACAGTGCTGTGGGCGGCAAAACCGCCATCAACCACCCGCTCGGCAAGAATATGATCGGGACCTTTTATCAGCCGCGTGCGGTCGTCTACGACGCAGACTTTCTCCAAACGCTGCCTGAAAACGAAATCCGCTCGGGGATGGCTGAAGTAATCAAGCATGCGTTCATATCGAATGAAGGCTGGCTTGATGAACTTCTGGCTTATCAGGATTTTACCGGGATGACTGGACAGGAACTTGAAGGCCATCTTGAAAAAGGAATCGCCGTCAAATCGGCGATTGTCGAAGAAGATGAATTCGAAGGAGGAGTCCGTAAATTCCTCAATTTCGGGCATACATTGGCACATGCCATCGAAGCGCATCTGGGCTATGGCAAACTGACGCACGGGGAAGCCGTCGTGCTCGGCATGGCCTATGCGCTCGAATTATCCAAAAGTCCGGAGTTGCCGCGCTTCCTGGACTGGGCAAAAGCAAATGCTTATCCACTCGGGCTATTGATGGACATGCCGTTTGAAGAACTCTTGCCCTATATGAAAAAAGACAAAAAATCGACCGCTGCCGCGCTGAACTTCGTTTTGCTTGGCGCAGTCGGCCGGCCATATATCGAAACCATCCCAGAACCACAAGCGCAAGCGGCTTACGATAAGCTGAGAAAAACGATCAAGGAGATGATCTGATGATTCGAGGAGTCAGAGGCGCCATCACCATCACGAAAGATGAAGCGCCCGAAATTTTGGAGCAAACGCGCCGCTTGGTCTTGGAAATGGCCAAGGAAAACGGCATCGAACCGGATGAAGTGGCTTCGGTCATCGTGTCGACAACGACGGATATTTCTGCAGCTTTTCCTGCAAAGGCCGTACGCACCATCGAGGGCTGGACGTATGTGCCGGTCATGTGTACGCATGAAATGGATGTGCCCGGCAGCATGCCGCTTTGCATCCGTGTCATGATGCATGTCAACACGAAACTTGCACAGGACAAGATCCAGCACATTTACATGAATGACGCTGTCAAGCTGCGTCCCGATCTATCACAGAAAAGCCAGGTGAGCCAAGCGTGAAAACAGAAGTCCTCATTATCGGCCTCGGATTGATTGGCGGGTCGTTAGCGAAAGCATTGCAGCGCAATGAAGATGTTCATGTATCGGGCTATGATGCGGACGCATTGACTGCCAGAAAAGCTTTTAAAATGGGCATCATCCAAAGTTCGCCGCCTTCTCTCGAGCAGGCAGCTGCTGCGGCTGATGTCATCATTTTTGCGACACCGGTCGGCGCCACTGTGAAATTAATGGAACAGAGTAAATATTGGGGTTTAAAGGAAAATGTCATTTTGACAGATACCGGCAGCACTAAAGTCCAAATCATGGAAGCTGCAGCAAAGCTGGAGCATACCTTTATCGGCGGCCATCCAATGGCCGGTTCCCATAAAAGCGGCGTCGAAGCAGCCAAAGACGTGTTATTTGAAAATGCTTTCTATATATTGACGCCTGGCAAGGGGACGGCTGAGGAAGATGTAAATAGGCTGGTCAATCTGTTGTCAGTCACCAAAGCGAAGATTAAAGTGCTGGAAGCGAAAGAACATGATCATATGACAGCAATTGTCAGCCATTTCCCCCATTTGATTGCTGCCGCACTGGTCCACCAGCTGGACCGGGAAGAGCAGTACCCGTTTGCCCGGCAGCTTGCAGCAGGCGGGTTCCGCGACACGACGCGCATCGCCTCTGCGAATCCGGATATGTGGCGCGACATCACGACACAAAACAATGAAATGATTGTCGAGCAGCTGGACCACTGGATGGACCAGATGACGCATTTGCGCGAGATCCTGCAGAGCAATGAGCCGGAGCCGATTCACCGCTTTTTTGCGAAAGCGAAGGAAACGCGTGATGAACTGCCGGTTGCAGGGCATGGCGCCATGTATTCCGTATTCGATTTGTATATCGATATTCCTGATGTGCCGGGAATCATTTCAGAGCTTACAGGGTATCTGGCGGAAGCTGGCATCAGCATCGTCAATTTGAGGATCTTGGAGACCCGCGAAGATGTTTTCGGGATTCTCGTCCTTAGTTTCCAGACAGCGGAAGACCGGGCAAATGCGAAACGCGTTTTTTCCGAACGCACTGTGTACGATACGTATATTTCCTGAAAGGAATGAAATTCATGACCAAAACGATCAGCTACGCAAAACCTGCGCTAACGGGCAGCGTCCAAGTGCCTGGGGATAAGTCCATCTCACATCGCGCCATCATGTTCGGAGCGCTGGCACAGGGAACGACGACCATCGAAGGTTTCTTGATGGGTGATGACTGCCTGAGCACCATCAGCTGTTTCCGTTCACTCGGCATCGAGATCCGGATAGATGGCGAGCACGTGACGGTGCAAAGCGGCGGCAGGAAGGCCTGGAAAGAGCCGGATGTCGTGTTGGATACCGGAAACTCCGGTACGACGACGCGCTTGATGCTCGGCTTGCTCGCGGGCACTGATTTCCATTCAGTCATGGCCGGCGATGAATCCATCGCACGCCGCCCGATGAAGCGCATCGTTGAACCGCTGCGTTTGATGGGGGCGGATATCCGTGGGCGTGCCAATGGCCATTTCACGCCGCTTGCCGTGCAAGGAACAGCTCTTCAGGCTATTGATTACACGATGCCTGTGGCGAGTGCACAAGTGAAGTCGGCCGTGCTGCTTGCGGGATTAACCGCGCAAGGGACGACGACTGTCCACGAACCGGTGCCGTCTCGCGACCATACGGAAATCATGCTCAAGCATTTCGGGGCGGACATCTCACGCGAAGGCGATGTCATTTCATTGAGAGGCGGACAGGAACTGCAAGCGGCACATGTCCAGGTGCCTGGCGATATTTCATCCGCTGCGTTTTTGATCGGTGCCGCGCTCATTGCAAAAGGCAGCGAAATCACATTAAAGAATGTCGGCATCAACCCGACGCGAACAGGCTTGCTTGACGTGTTCAAAGCCATGGGTGCGGATATTCAAGCAAGCGGCCACACATCCGAAGGGGAACAAGCGGCTGATTTGACGGTCCGCAGCACTTCTTTGAGGGGGACGGATATAGGCGGCGATGTCATTCCAAGATTGATCGACGAAATTCCATTGATTGCGCTTGTGGCAACGCAAGCGCAAGGAGAGACGGTCATCCGCGATGCGGAAGAATTGCGTGTCAAAGAAACCGACCGCATACAGGCAGTTGTCACCGAACTGAAAAAACTCGGTGCCGATATCGAAGCGACAGAAGACGGAATGGTCATACATGGCCCGACCCCGTTGATTGGCGCAGCGATGAATAGCTACGGCGATCACCGCCTCGGCATGATGGCCGCAGTTGCTGCATTAATCGCAGATGGTGCTGTGACAATTGACGACCCGGGCTGCATTTCAATCTCCTACCCGAACTTTTTTGAACATCTCGATAAGCTGACACAATAACTCTCCTCCGGGGGAGTTTTTATTATGCTAGGATGATGGTTTCGTGTACGATAACTATATAACGGCAAGGAATAGGTGATGCAAATGGCAACTTTACAAAATATCCAAGAAGCGGTGCAGGCTGGAGATACGGCTGCGCTGGATACATTGCTCGAACAATATTTATTAAAAGGCGATCCCGATGAACAATACGCGGTCATGGAATGGCTGCAGGAGATCGGTTTTATCGAAGAAGCGCTCCGCGTGGTGGAGCATCTTCAATATATGTTTCCGGAAGAGGCGCAATTGCGCGTTGACCGTTCAAAACTGCTGATCGATGCCGACCGTGAAGATGAGGCGCTCAACGAATTGATGGCGATTCCGAAAGACGATGAGTTATACCCTCAAGCACTTGTTACATTAGCGGATCTGTTTCAGCTGCAGGGGCTTCTTGAGGCGGCGGAACTGCGGCTGGATGAAGCGATCGGGTTGATGCCGGACGAACCGCTCCTGCAGCAGGCAAAAGCGGAACTTTTGCTCGATTCGGGGCGCTACCTGGAATCGGCACGCATCTATCAGGAACTGGAAAGCCGCAATGTCAAAATCGAGGGCGTCAACTTGAGCGAACGCTTGGCTGAAGTCTATAGCGCCGGTGCGGCTTACGAGGAAGCTTTGCCGTATTATGAACGTGCGCTGGAAGACGAAGCGCAGCCTGACGTATTATTCGGCGCTGCATTTGCCGCTTTCCAGGCGAAACAATACGAATTAGCGGTAAAGCGGCTCGATGAACTTTTGGGAGCCGACCCCGATTATTTCTCTGCTTATCTATTGAAAGCGCAATGCTTCAATATGATGGAAGATTACAAGCGTGCTTACGATGCTATCAAAGAAGGGCTCGCACGTGATGAATTCGATAAGGAACTGTATTTGTTTGCAGGGAAACTCGCGCTGAAGCTTGGCAAAGGGGAGGAAGGCGTCGAAATGCTCCGCCAGGCGATCGCCCTTGATCCCGAATACATGGAGGCTCTTTATGCATTGATATCTTATTTCCATGCAGAAGAGCGGGACGAAGAACTGCTTGAGCTTGCTTCAATGGCTGTCGAAAGCGGCAATGACTGGCATGCGCTTTATCCGATGATCGCGGGAGCATACGACCGGACAGAACAATTCGGCAAAGCTCTGGAGTATTACGACAAAGCTTATCCGGCATTTTCCGATGACCCGGAATTCCTCGAATCCTATGCCTTATTTTTAGTAGAGGAAGGGAAACGCGACCGCGCTCTCGAAATAATTAAACAGCTTCAAGCGCTGGAGCCTGAAAATCCGCAATGGTTCGATTGGCTGCAATCGTTTGAATGAAAGGGGGAGACGATATGACTGCATCTGTTTCTGTAGGCGAGAAAAAACAATTTGTCCGCTGGTTCCTCGGATCCTATAAGATGAAAAGACGCGAATGCATCTGGATCCTCAACTACTTGCTGAGCAATGACGAGTTGCTGGAGAAGACGCATTTTGTCGAAGAAGCGCATTATTGCCCCCGCGCCATGGTCATGTCGACAACTGAATCGAAAGACGTCCCGTTCCAGTTTTATAAAGGCAAGCTGATGACTGCCGATGCTGAAAAGTCTTTCCACGACCTTAGGCTCCATCCCGAGGAACCTTTATATGTGCAATTGAATTTTCCGAGCATTCCACCTGCGCCGCTTTATCTCGCAGTGTTGGAAGAAAATCCCCATATGCCCAAAGGGGCGTCGGTCAGCGAACAAGACCGCCTGATAGCAGAGAAGGTATTGAATGAAAGCCTGTCGTCTTACCAGGAAGAAACGATCCTCAAAAAAATCGACGAAGCACTGGATGCGGGGGATAAAGAACGATTCTTTGAATTATCCGCCCTGTTGTCTGTAGTTAAATCGGCCAAAAAAAATGGAGAGTGACTGAATACATGCATTTTAACAGCAAAGACATCGATTTATACACAAGCCAAAAAGAATACGTCGACACCGCGGTCGTCCCGCTGATTGAATTGGACTTGACCGTAGCGGGCATGAAGGCGAGTGCCGGGGCATCTGAATATTTGCAGTCCCTAACCGTTATATTGGAAAAGCAATTCAAAGGGCGGATCCTTTTGCTTCCGCCTATTTCTTATGTCCGGGCGGCAGATCGAACAGAACTTGGCGAGCAGTTGAAAAAAGAGCTGTCGGAAACCGGGTTCAAGCACGTGTTCTACTTGACGACTGACCCGAAATGGCGCTCTGTCGAAGAACTTGACAATGTTTTATGGTTGCCCGCCATTCCAACCGGTGATATGGACCAATCCTTCAAGAAATCGGTCATGGAAGACCAGCTGCGTCAAGTGTTGCCGCTGTTCACCAAAGAATGGACACATCATTCATGAAATGTTCACAAACTGTTCCGATAGACTGAATGCAATATTGACCTTAAGTTTTGATTGATATATCATTAGGTTGTCCTAGTAATTATATTTGAATGAGTATGTCCATTGGACTGACCTTGAATGTTAGAGGGGGGAAAAGAATGAGTAACAATCGTGTATCACGACGCCAATTCCTAGGTTACACACTGACTGGTGTAGGTGGTTTCATGGCAGCAGGAATGTTAATGCCGATGGTGCGTTTTGCAGTCGATCCAGTATTGCAGCAAAAAGGCGCTGGAGACTACGTCTTGACAGATCAAGCTGTATCCGAGATTACAGAAGAACCAGTACGCGTCGACTTTGTCTACGAACAAGTAGATGCATGGTATACATCTGAAGTCACGAATTCTGCGTGGGTTTACAAAGAAGGCGATAAGCTAATCGCGCTTTCACCTGTCTGCAAGCACTTGGGATGCACAGTCAACTGGGGCGGGGACCCAGAACAGCCAACACAGTTCTTCTGCCCGTGCCACGCCGGCCGCTATGAAAAGAATGGCCAGAACATCGCAGGCACACCGCCGCTCGGACCTCTTGATGAGTACCAGGTTGAAGAACAAGATGGCTTTGTAGCCATTGGAGCAGTAAGAGAAAACACTTTAGTTTAATAGTTAGGGGGTACGACACCAGTGCTAAACAAGTTATATGATTGGGTAGATGAGCGATTGGACATCACGCCGATCTGGCGCGATATTGCAGACCATGAAGTACCGGAACACGTTAACCCCGCACACCACTTTTCAGCATTTGTCTATTGTTTCGGAGGACTGACATTCTTTATCACAGTCATCCAGATTCTGTCTGGCATGTTCCTTACGATGTATTATGTGCCGGATATCGAAAATGCTTGGCAGTCGGTTTATTATCTCCAGAATGAAGTCGCTTTTGGGGAAATCGTGCGTGGGATGCACCACTGGGGAGCTTCTTTAGTAGTAGTTATGATTTTCCTTCATACGCTGCGTGTATTCTTCACAGGGTCTTATAAAAAACCTCGTGAGCTCAACTGGGTCGTTGGAGTATTGCTATTCGGCGTAATCCTCGGCTTATCTTTCACAGGTTACTTGCTTCCATGGGACATGAAAGCATTGTTCGCAACAAAAGTTGGGATTGAAATTGCAGCTTCTGTACCGGTGATCGGCGATACGATCAAAATTTTGCTTGCAGGGGATTCAACGATTCTCGGCGCACAAACTTTGACACGTTTCTTCGCGATCCACGTCTTCTTCTTGCCTGCTGCTTTGCTTGGGTTGCTCGCAGCACACTTTATCATGATCAGAAGACAAGGTATTTCAGGACCATTGTAATTCATCCTTGACCAAGGATTTTAAGGAGGGGACACTATGCACCGCGGAAAAGGGATGAAATTTGTAGGGGATTCACGTGTTCCGAGCAAAGAGTTTCGGAAACCGAATATCCCGAAAGATTACTCCGAATATCCTGGCAAAACAGAAGCCTTCTGGCCGAACTTCCTTCTAAAAGAATGGATGATCGGTTCTGTCTTCCTAATTGGGTATTTGCTCTTGACTGTCGCCCACCCTTCGCCTCTTGAAGGCCAGGCTGATCCGACAGACACGGCATATATTCCATTGCCAGACTGGTATTTCTTGTTCTTATACCAATTATTGAAATATGAATTCGCGTCCGGCCCATTCAACATCGTCGGCGCAATCATCATGCCGGGCCTTGCGTTCGGTGCCTTGATGCTTGCTCCGTTCCTTGACCGTGGACCGGAACGCCGTCCGTCGAAACGCCCATTGCCGACAGGCTTTATGCTTTTGGCGGTCGCATCCATCGTCTTCTTGACTTGGGAATCCGTAGCCAACCATGACTGGGAAGCAGCGGCTCGCCAAGGGGAAATCACGGAAGAAGTCGAAATCGATACAGCGGACCCTGGATATGAAATCTACACCGCTTCTGCATGTATCAGCTGCCACGGCGACAACTTGGAAGGGGCAGTCGGGCCGAGCTTGATCGGAACTGGCCTGTCACCTGAAGAAATCGCTGAAATCGCAGTGAATGGTATCGAAGATGGAGGCACACAATTGATGCCGCCATCATGGGATGGATCTGATGAAGACCTTCAAGTCATGACAGAGTTTATTGCTGGGCTTGAAGCTGAATAATGCAATGTAGAAGAGCCGGGAAACCGGCTCTTTTTTTCTGCACAGGAAAGGAAGGTTGGATGGTCGAGTTCATAGCGAAAATTTCTGCTTGGCTGATGTTCCGCCCGTTTTTGATATTGCTGTTTTTCGTGAATTTAGGCGGGACGATCTACGGATACATTTGGTATGGGTGGCAATTGCGCATCACCGAACCGTTATTCCTCATATTTGTGCCGGATAGCCCGACCGCAAGCTTGTTTTTCACGATTGTCCTTGGATTGTGGATCATCGGCAAGCATAGCCCTTTGATTGAAGCGCTCGCTTTTGTAACCTTGATCAAATATGGATTATGGGCGGTTGTCATGAATCTCCTGACGCTCCTGCAGACCGGATCGATCGGCTGGCTGGGCTGGATGCTCGTCGCTTCCCATTTTGCCATGGCGCTGCAAGCCGTACTGTATTTCGAGCATTACCGATTCGGCTACATATCCGTTGCGCTTACCGCTATTTGGACTTTACATAACGACGTCATCGATTATGTGTTCGGGCAGATGCCCATCTATTCGAGCTTAAGCGAATTCAGTGCAGAAATAGGATATTTTACATTCTGGCTGTCGATTGCCTGTATCGCGTTTGCATGGTTCACGGCGTCACAGAACCGCCATCTTGAATCGCGGCGTATCAGTTGACCCAAAGTCAGAAAAACAAGTAAAATAAACATATAGAAACAAAAAGAGAGGTTGATCGAGAAATGGGATTGGGCGGCTATTTGATTTATTTTATCGTCTTGTTGATTGTGCCGATTTGGGCTCAAATGAAACTGAAAAGCACATATAAGAAGTATTCCAAAGTACGGTCGACTTCCGGCCATACAGGGGCCGAAGTGGCGCGCATCATTTTGGACCAGAACGGCCTGAGCAATGTAAAAGTCGTGGAAAGCCGCGGCATGCTCAGCGACCATTATAACCCGATGACCAAAACGGTCGCGCTCAGCAGCCATAACTACCATGAACCATCGGTAGCCGGCACAGCTGTCGCAGCGCACGAAGTGGGGCACGCAATCCAGGATGCAACGGATTATTCATTCCTGCGCTTCCGCCACCGCCTTGTGCCGATGGTCAATATTTCATCGAACATGTCTTGGGTATTCATCATGATCGGTTTGTTCGCACAGATGAGCGGCGCTTTGTTGATCGGTATCGCCCTTCTTGCGGTTGGCGTGTTGTTCCAATTGGTCACTTTGCCGGTCGAGTTCAATGCATCAAACCGTGCAATGGACCAGCTGCTGTCGCATAATGTCATCCGCAACGATGAAGAGCGGCATGCGAAAAAAGTATTGAACGCAGCTGCGATGACTTATGTTGCAGCTACTGCAGTTGCAGTGATCGAACTGGCTCGTCTGATTTTGATCTACACTAGCATGGACCGTTCATAATGAAATAAAACGGGCGGGAAAAGCATTTGCTTTTCCCGCCCGTTTTTAATTTGGCATAACCGTGTTAAAGAGGCTGTTTCTGTTCATCAAGGGTAAACCCTTCGCCCATCACGTCATGCACTTCGATCAATGAAACGAATGCGTGGGGATCAACGGAATTGACGATGTTCTTCAACCTGACGAGTTCGTTGCGCGCCACGACGCAGTAAAGGACTTCGCGTTCTTCTTTTGTGAAATGGCCATAGCCGCGAAGAATCGTGATGCCGCGATCCATTTCGATGGCGATGCGGCTTGCGATCTCTTCTTGCGAATTGGAAATGATCAAGGCGCCGCGTCCGGAGTACGCCCCTTCCTGAACGAAGTCGATAACGCGCGCGCCGACGAAGACTGCCACGAGCGTATACATCATGGAACGGTAGTCAAGGAAAGTCAGCCATGACAGCATGATGACCAGTGCATCAAACAAAAACATTGTCTTGCCCATGCTCCAGCCGATGTATTTCTGTACCAGCCTCGCAATGATATCAACCCCGCCCGTCGTTCCCCCGTAGCGGAAGATGATGCCAAGCCCCATCCCCACAAAAACGCCGGCAAATAAAGCGGCGAGAAATAAATCATCGCGCAATGGAATTTGGACTTCGTAGATAAGGAAAATTTTCAAGAAGACGGAAACAGCGACCGTGCCGATGATCGTGTAAAGGAACACCTTGCGCCCGAGCAATTTCCAGCCGATAAAGAACAAGGGAATATTCAATACCAGGTTCATCAATGCCGGGTCCCAATTCCAAAGAAAATAGAGGATCAATGTAATTCCTGCGAAGCCGCCTTCCCCGAGCTCGTTTTGAATATTAAAATGAACAAAGCCGAAACTATAGATAGCCGAGCCGAGCAGGATGAAAAAGATGTTTTTTAATTGAAGATCTTTCATAAAAAAAGCAGCCTCCCTTTTTGGTCATCAACTTCTGTATTATCTGCCATAATGCCGTTTTTGACAACAACCCCTGTTTTCTTTACGATTGAATGGGAGTGTGATGACAGTGAACGCAGATAAAAGCATGAGGCAATTGCAGGAGGAAGTGGACCGCCACATTGGGCAGTTCAAGGAAGGGTATTTTGCGCCGATGGAGATGCTTGCGCGGATGACCGAAGAACTCGGGGAACTGGCGCGTGAAGTGAATCATGTGTACGGTCCGAAAAAGAAAAAAGAGTCGGAAGCCGATAAATTGATCGAAGAGGAAATGGGCGATGTGCTATTTGTCTTGATCTGCATGGCCAACTCCATGAATATCGATTTGCAGGAAGCCCATGATGGAGTCATGGAAAAATTCCGGACGCGTGATAAAGACCGCTGGACAAGAAAGGAAGAGCAATGATGACGATAAAAGTGGCAATTGCCGGAGCCCGCGGGAAAATGGGCAAAGAAGCTGTACATACTGTAATGGAAAATACCGATATGGAACTGGTGGCAGCACTTGATTACAAAGAGATCGGCGCTACCTTGGCCGATACAGGAATATTCCCTGAAAGCTTTCGAGTGCCGGTCTTTACCGATCTAGAAATGCTTCACGGGCAGCACGCACCGGACGTTCTCGTGGACCTAACGACACCGGAGCATGTTTATGCCCATACGAAACAAGCCCTGCAGCTCGGCATTCGCCCGGTTGTCGGGACAACCGGGTTTTCCACGGAAGAATTGAATGAATTGACGGAACTCGCAAAAACTTCAGGTCTCGGCTGTATCATCGCGCCGAACTTTGCAGTGGGGGCGGTCTTGATGATGAAATTTGCAGAGCAAGCGGCGAAGTATTTACCGGATGTGGAAATCATCGAGATGCACCATGACCAAAAGCTCGACGCGCCTTCGGGTACCGCGATGAAGACGGCACATATGATGAGCGAGACCCGGACTGTCCACCAGCAAGGGCATCCGGATGAAAAGGAAACTTTACAAGGCGCGCGCGGCGCGGACTACGAAGGCATGCGTATCCACAGTGTCCGGCTGCCCGGATTAGTTGCGCATCAACAAGTGCTGCTCGGCGGAGAAGGCCAGCTGTTGACGCTGCGGCACGATTCGTTCAACCGCGGTTCGTTCATGTCAGGCGTCAGTTTGTCGATTCGCGAAGTGGTAGAGCGCAAGGAATTAATTTATGGCCTGGAACATATCATCGGCTAGAGGAGGCGATTAAATGAATATCGCATTGGTTGCACATGACCGAAAAAAAGATGACTTGATAGAATTTGCATTAGCTTATAAGCCTATTTTGGCGAAGCATCAATTATATGCAACAGGAACGACGGGCTCCCGTTTGGTCGAAGGGACTGGCTTGGCGGTCCACCGTTTTCAATCCGGGCCGCTTGGCGGCGACCAGCAGATTGGGGCGATGATTGCCCAAAACGAAATGGATATGATCATCTTCTTCCGCGACCCGTTGACAGCCCAGCCGCATGAACCGGATGTTACGGCTTTGATCCGGCTCTGTGATGTATATCAAATCCCGCTTGCGACCAATATGGGAACAGCTGAAGTCCTCCTGAAAGGCTTGGAAAACGGATTGGTCGATTGGCGGCTCCTAAGCGACCGCCGGAAATAGGAGGAGAGATTTTGCGAAAAATGAAAATCGGAATTACATGTTATCCAACGGTCGGCGGGTCTGGTGTCGTGGCGACCGAACTGGGGAAAATGCTGGCTGAAAAAGGCCATGAAATTCATTTCATCACCTCGAGTACGCCGTTCCGGCTGAACCGCCTGTATGCGAATATATTCAGCCACCAAGTCGATGTCAACAGTTATTCGGTGTTTCAATATGCGCCGTATGACATCGCGTTGGCAACCAAAATTGCGGAAGTGATCAAAAATGAAGAACTTGACCTTCTGCATGTGCATTACGCGATCCCGCATGCTGTTTGTGCGATATTGGGGCGTGATATGGCAGGGTCCGATATTGGCATCGTCACGACTTTGCACGGCACCGATATTACCGTGCTCGGTACGGACAGTTCATTGAAAGATGCGATCCGTTACGGAATCGAGAAATCCGATATCGTGACGGCGGTGTCGGATTCATTGAAACAGCAGACCTATGACATGATCGCGCCGGACAAACACATCGAAACTGTCCATAATTTTGTTGACGAGCGGGAATACCATCAGCACGATTCAGCCAAATTAAAAGAAGAGCTGGGCATCGAAGCGCATGAAAAAGTATTAATCCACGTGTCGAACTTCCGCAAAGTAAAGAGGGTGGAAGATGTCGTCTCCGCTTTTGCGAAAGTACAACAAGCTGTCGGCTCAAAACTATTGCTGGTCGGCGACGGCCCTGAAATGAGCCGCATCCATCAACAAGTGAAAGACCTCCACATTGAACAGGAGGTCTTGTTTCTCGGCAAGCGCGACAATCTATCGGAACTTTACAGCATGAGCGATGTGAAATTGCTGATGTCGGAAAAAGAGGCGTTTGGCCTCGTCTTGCTTGAAGCAATGGCTTGCGGCGTGCCGGCAATCGGGACCCGAATCGGCGGCATCCCGGAAATCATCGAATCGGGCGAAAACGGCTGTCTGGTGGAACTTGGCGCTGTCGATGCTGCAGCAGAGGCGGCAATCCGCATATTGACCGATAATAAGCTCCATGAAAGAATGTCCGCTAAGGCGTTGGAGACGGCCACCAAACGCTTCAGTTCAGAGAAGATTCTTGCCGAATACGAAACGCTTTATGCGCGTTTGCTGAATAAGGCAGATCAGCAATGAAACGGGCCAAGCACATCATCGCGCGCCTACAGGAAGCAGGGTTTGAAGCATATATGGTTGGCGGTGCGGTACGGGATTATTTGCGCGGCGCCGTGCCCCATGATATCGACGTAGCGACGTCCGCTGCCCCAGAACAAGTAAAAGCCTTGTTTGACCGGTCGGTCGATACAGGAATCGAACACGGGACCGTCATGATTCTTATCGAGGGACAAGGAACCGAAGTCACGACATTCCGCACAGAAAGCGGCTACTCGGATAATAGAAGGCCGGATAAAGTGGAATTCGTCAACTCATTGCACGAAGATTTGAAGCGGCGTGATTTCACCATCAATGCGATGGCGATGACCGAGCAGATGGAAATCATCGATCCCTTCGGCGGCAAGGATGATTTGAAGGCAGGAATCATCCGCGCCGTCGGAATTCCGGAAGAACGTTTTGCAGAAGATGCCTTGCGCATGCTGCGGGCAATCCGGTTTTCGGGGCAATTGAATTTTCAAATCGATGCGGCGACCAAACAAGCCATCATCGAGCACGCAGAGAGAATACAGTCTGTCGCGATCGAGCGCATCAAGGCGGAATTGGACAAGGTCATGGTTTCCGCTCACCCGGGAATCAGCATGCACTATTTAACCGCGACCCGGTTGAATCGTTTTTTGCCAGCAGGAAGCTTGTTTGAACTTGAGTGGTCGGGGTACACGAGCGGCAAGGATCCATTATCGGGCTGGTTTTACTTATTGCATCAAACTAACGAGACTTTCGGCGCGATACAGGAATACCGCTTTTCCAACCAGGATAAAAAAGACCTGCAGCGGGCACTGGAAGCGAGCCGGCTGCTGCTATGGGATGATTGGGTTTATTACAGCTTCACAGAACGCCAATTGATGATTGCGCAGGCAGCTTCGCACAAAGCGGAAGCGGTGAAAGAGCATCAAGAGGCTTTGCCGATCCGGTCAAAATCCGAGCTTGCCGCCAACGGGCGCGACTTGATGGAATGGGCAGGAAAAAAAGCGGGGCCATGGCTGAAAGAGTGGACTTTGCACATTGAAAAAGCGGTAGTCGAACGCCGCTTGGCCAATGATAAAGAACGGATAAAGGACTGGTTTATAGATGAATATCACCGTCACACATAAATTGGCGACGCGGCTATTGGAAGCGGGGGCGGAACCGGTGTCGGGCCAGCAATTGGCAGAAGAGTTCGGGGTTTCAAGAACAGCGATTTGGAAGCACATGAAAGAGCTTGAGGAAATGGGCTATGAAATCGAATCGGTGCGCAAAAAAGGCTACCGCATCCAAAAAAGCCCAGACAGCTTGGAAGCATTTCTTGTCCAATCAGGCCTTAAGACGAGCAAAATCGGCAGCCGCATCGAGTATTTGGAGCAATGCGCCTCGACCCAAATCGTTGCGCATCAATTGGCGCAAGAAGGCGCACCAGACGGAACGGTCGTCATTGCGAATCTTCAGACCGAAGGCAGAGGCCGCTTGATGAGAAAATGGGATTCCGCAAAGGGCCAAGGAATCTGGATGAGCATCATCTTGCGTCCGGACGTCCCGCCCCATAAAGCTCCGCAATTTACATTGGTCGCCGCGGTTTCGATCGTCCGGGCAATTCAATCGGTGACGGGTCTAGAAGCATCGATTAAATGGCCGAACGATATTTTGTTCGGAACAAAAAAAGCGACAGGCATCCTGACAGAGCTGCAATCGGACGCGGACGGCATCCAAGCGCTGATTATCGGCATCGGCGTCAATGTCAATCAAGAGCGGAACGATTTCGATGCTGCCGTCCAGAATATTGCCACGTCATTGCGTCTTGAGTCCGGCCAGCTGGTGAGCCGCAGGAAATTAGTGCAGGAAATCCTGCACTGCCTAGAAATTTACACTGAGATGTACATTGAAGAAGGATTTGGGCCATTAAAGGAACTATGGGAAGGGCATTCGGCTACAATCGGCAAATCCGTGCGCGCCCGCATGTCACGCGAAACTTTGGAAGGCATAGCAGAAGGCATTACAGAAGAGGGCGTCTTGCAGCTCCGGACTGCAGATGGCAAGCTCCACGGCATCTATTCGGCTGACATCGAGCTGAAGTAATCGATATAGGCATTTCTCGAAAATTCTGCTATAGTGAAAATAACGGGCAGTATCCGATGCGAACTGCACCGTGGTTCGTAACAGCAAGCGATAAAATGAATAGGATTCTGCCTTGATCACGCGTGACAGGGACGGAGGAAACCGAATTGGAATTTTCTGTCCTTCTGTCTTCTGACAGAAGGATTTTTATATGGTTTTCTCCTAAAAAGGAGAGGAAAGAACATGCAAGTCATAAACACGTTGAAGGACTTGAAAGATTGGGTCTGGAGCATCAAAAAAAGCGGGCAGTCGATTGGATTGGTACCGACAATGGGCTTTTTGCACGAAGGGCATCTAACGCTTGTCGAATCTGCAAAAGCGGAAACCGATGCGGTGGTGATGAGCATTTTCGTCAACCCTGCCCAATTCGGCCCGAATGAGGATTTTGACCGTTATCCCCGCGATTTCGAACGGGACAGCAAGCTCGCAGAAAAAGCAGGCGTCGATGTAATATTCGCGCCGTCTCCAGAAGAGATGTACCCGCGCGAATCCCCAATCACGATGTCAGCGGGAACGCTTGCAGGGGTCCTGTGCGGGAAAAGCCGTCCGGGGCATTTCGACGGCGTACTGAAAGTGGTGACGAAATTATTCCACCTCGTCCAACCGGATTTGGCGTATTTCGGCCAGAAAGATGCACAGCAGCTGGCGATCATTGAATCGCTCGTGCGGGATTTCAATTTCCCGCTGGAGATCCGCCGCATCGAAACAGTCCGTGAACAGGACGGTCTTGCCAAAAGCTCGCGCAATGTTTATTTGAGCGAAACGGAACGCCTCGAGGCGCCGAAACTTTATCAAGCTTTGCAGCGAGGGGTGACGGCCGCTCGCGAAGGCAAAGACCCAATTCCGGAGATGACGCGGTTTCTTGAGTCAGAAACATCCGGCACAATCGATTATGTCGAACTGCTGTCTTACCCGGACCTGACCGAGGCACCGACAGGACAAGCGATCCTTGCGCTCGCTGTCCAATTCCAAAAAGCCCGGCTCATCGATAATATCATTTTCAACTTAAAGGAGAACTGACCTATGCTTAGAATGATGCTCAATTCCAAAATCCACCGTGCTACGGTAACCGAAGCTGATTTGAACTATGTCGGCAGCATCACGATCGACCAGGATCTATTGGATGCAGTCGGCATGCTGCCGAATGAAAAAGTCCATATCGTCAACAACAATAATGGCGCCCGTTTCGAGACGTATATCATCGCCGGGGAACGCGGCAGCGGCGTTATCTGCGTCAACGGGGCAGCAGCTCGCCTTGTGCAGCGCGGGGACATCGTCATCATTTTGTCTTATGGCTATGTCATGGACAAAGATGCACGCAGCCATAAGCCGACCGTGGCAATCATGGACGCGGACAATTCCATCAAAGAAATCATCCATTACGAACCGGAAGCGACGGTCATGTAACAAGGTTCGATACCCGAACACTCCAAAAGGAAGAGCTCTCCTTTTGGAGTGTTTCTTATTTTGCCGTACTCCTTTCGGCGAACAGCGGGCGAATATGTTACAATTTTTCCTGAGAGAATCACCTGAGAAAGAGGGGTTATCATGAATTCCCAAAAATATATCGTTGTCGATATCGAAACAACGGGCCATTCCCCTGCAAAAGGTGACCGGATCATCCAACTGGCGATGGTGGCGATCGAACAAGGCGAAATTGTTGATACATATACGAGATTCATCAATCCGCAGCGGAAAATTCCGGCGTTCATACAGGATTTGACCAATATTACCGATCGGGACGTGGAAGGTGCTGAACCTTTTGAAGCGTACGCCGAGGAAATTTACCAGCGGTTGGAAGGCGCGATTTTCATCGCCCACAACATCCATTTCGATCTGCCTTTTCTTCAGGCGGAACTGAGCCGTGCCGGCATGCCGAAATGGCAGGGGCTTGCGATGGATACAGTGGAATTGTCACGCCTGGTCTACCCGACGGCCTTCAGCTATAAATTGCAGGACATTGCAACGGAACAAGGCATTCACTTGAACAACGCGCATCGCGCCGATGACGATGCCTTGGCCACGGCTGAGTTGTTTTTACGTGCGAAACAGGAGTTGTCTGAACTTCCTTACGATACGCTCGTCTTTTTGCATAAACGATCTTTCCAATTGAAATCCGACCTGTCGCGCCTGCTGTTTGAAATTACGCAGCAAAAACGCGATGGCCAAGCTGATAGATACGGCCGATTCCGCGGTATTCCAATCGTCCCGAAAGCGGAGCGTGCGCAGGGCTTGGCTGATTCACAACAGCAGTCCGATTGGCGAGAAGGGCTGGAGACCGTCAAGCCGGAATACGAACAGCGGCCGAGTCAAGTCGCGATGATGCAGGCGGTGGAGCGGGCCATCCATGAACGGAGTGAATTGGTAATCGAAGCGTCGACCGGCATGGGCAAGACACTCGGCTACCTGTTGCCAGCAGCGGCCTATGCCAAGGATTCCGGCAAGCAAGTGGTCATCAGCACGTATACGACCCATCTGCAAGATCAACTGGTTGCCAAGGAAGTGAAGCTCGCGGAAGAATTTCTCGGCACGAAAATCCACGTGGCACTCATCAAAGGGCTGTCGCATTACATCGATTTGGGCCGATTATTCGAGTTGCTCCACGGGGAAGACGAGTCCTATGACGAAACCTTCACGATCATGCAGATCATGGTCTGGTTGACTTCGACCCGGACCGGCGATTTAAACGAATTGAATGTGTCGAGCGGCGGCCAATTGCTGGTCGATAAAGTACGCCGTTCACATTTAAGAAAATTGACAAAGCTTGAAAAAACAGTCGATTTCTATGAGCATGCATTGACAGATGCCGAACATGCCCATGTCATTGTGACCAATCACGCTTTCCTGTTGAATCCGCATAATCAAAAGCGGGCAATATTGAGAAACGTCGATGCGTATATATGGGATGAAGCGCATCAAGTCGTGCAGGCGGCAGTTGCCCATAAAGAGAAGACTTTTGTCTACACGCAATGGCGCTATGTATTCGGCCAATTGGGAAGCTTCGATGAAAACCAGCTGTTTTCGAAATTCTACCGCGTTGCCGAATCCCACGGCTTTGCCAGAGTGCCGGAATTATTGCAGATGGAATCCTTGTACTTGAAGTACACCAGTTTATTCGACGAAATCACGCTTTATCTGGCGCAGGCCTTCCAGAATAAATTCCATAACAGCCGCACCCGGAAATGTGCATCCTTATTGGATGAATTGGATTTCGAACGAGAGCGCTTTATGGATTTCCTGAGATTTTTGAACAGTTGGATCGATATCGCCCAGACCATCCTGCAAAAAGCAGGGCGCTTTACGGAACTGACGATGAACGAACGGCTTGTGCTCGCGGATTTCCGTTATTGGACAGAAGAAATGATGCTAAAAGCAGTGGAGTTCAGTGAGATTTTCCTGTTCCCGAAAGAAGACGAAGTTTCCTGGATCGAAGGCGACTTGCGCAGCATGCCGACGAGCTTGTCGCTGTACAAACGGCCATATGAAGTTGCATCGCTTGTCGATAAGGTCATCGGCCAGGCAAGGGGCGAAAAAGCGGTCATTTGGCTGTCGGGCACGATGAGCGTTCCGTCGAACGAACGCTTTATCGTCAACCAGCTCGGCATACCGAATCATGTGCCGATCGATAAATTCGAACCTGCCGATCAATTCTACAGCGGCGCCAAAGTTTATATCGTTGAGGACATGCCGGATATCCAGCAAGTATCCCAGCAGGAATACATCGAATCCGTCGCGGATGCGGTCACCCAGACGGTGCTCGTCACCGAAGGGCGCTGCTTTGTCTTGTTCACATCACAGGACATGCTGAGGAAAACGGTCGATTTAATCCAGGATTCCCAGCTGCTCGATGATTATATGCTGTTTGCGCAAGGGATGTCTTCAGGCAGCCGGATGAAATTATTGAAATCGTTCCAGCGGTTCCAGAAATCGGTATTGTTCGGGACGAATAGTTTCTGGGAAGGTGTCGATGTGCCTGGAGATGCGCTGCGTGCCGTCGTCGTCGTGAGGCTGCCGTTCACATCGCCCGAAGAACCTGTGTTTAAGGCGAAATCACGGATCATCTCGAAAGAAGGCATCAATCCATTCATGCATTATGCCTTGCCGGAAGCGGTGCTCCGCTTGCGCCAAGGATTCGGCCGGCTGATCCGTTCGAAAAAGGATAAAGGCTTATTCATCGTGCTGGACCGCCGGATTGAAACGAAATCATATGGCGAGGAATTCCTCCATGCCTTGCCTGACGTGCCGGTCGCCAAAGTGTCTTTGGAAAAGATGGTAACCGATATTGAACATTGGTATAATAGGCAAGGATAAAGAGGGAGGAAGCATCTCCTCAACCGAAAGGAAGTGCCGAACAATGGAATCCAAAATCGAAGTATTAAATACGGTGCAAGTCGAATATCAATCAGACCTGTACAAAGTGGTCGATGCATTGAACCGGACATTGAAAGACCGTGATTTGATGTTTGGCCTGGCGCTTGATAAAGACGACCAGACAAAAGCGGTTTTCACAATTTATAAAACCTAGGTGATGATATGAAAGAATGGATGAAATTCATCGTCGTTTTCCTGTCTTTTCTGGCGGTAGCGATTGTGCTGATCATTTTATTCCTCGGCAATAAACCGTTTTCGGAAGCGGAACAGGCAGCCGTTGAAAAAGTGCAGGCGGAAGGGTTGCTCGAAGAAGTGGAGCGGGCATATGTCTATTCCAGTTCCACCCAATCCGTGACGGTGCTCGGAACGGACGGGGAAGGGAAGATCAAAGCCGCCTTCGTTCCTGAAGAAGGGGATATGGAAGCGTTGATGCTTGAAGACCAAGTGACCGCCCAACAAGCGCGTGAGATCGTTCAGGAAGATATGGAAGTCAAGGAGATCCTCCATACGAAGCTCGGCATGGAAGAGGCCGGGGCAGTGTGGGAAATCGCCTTTTTGAATGAAGCTGGGCGCTTGAACTACGTCTATCTCTTGGCGGAAGATGGCACTTGGTGGAAACGCATATTGAATTTGTGAAAGGGTTGATCAATTTGTTGAAATTAGCAAACCGCGTACAGACTTTAACGCCATCCACGACCTTGGCGATCACGGCAAAAGCGAATGAACTGAAAGCACAGGGCGTCGACGTCATTGGGCTCGGTGCAGGGGAGCCGGATTATAATACACCTCAAAACATTCTCGATGCAGCCGAGCGCTCCATGGAGGAAGGCAAGACAAAATATACACCTGCCGGCGGTTTGCCTGCACTTAAGCAAGCGATCCAGGACAAGCTGCAGCGCGACCAAGGCTTAAGCTATGACAAGAACGAAATCATGGTCGGCGTCGGGGCAAAACATGTACTTTATACACTATTCCAAGTATTGTTGAATGAAGGCGATGAAGTCATCATCCCGATCCCTTATTGGGTCAGTTATCCAGAACAGGTGAAACTGGCTGGAGGCGTGCCGGTTTACATAGAAGCGACAGCCGGACAATCGTATAAAATCACGCCGCAACAGCTGCGCGAAGCGATAACAGACCGGACAAAAGCCGTCATCATCAACTCGCCAAGCAATCCGACAGGCATGCTCTATTCAAAAGAAGAACTCGAAGCACTTGCTGAAGTTTGCCGCGAAGCGGATATCCTTATCGTTTCCGATGAGATCTACGAAAAGTTGATCTATGGCGATGCCGTCCACACTTCGGTGGCTGAACTGTCGGAAGATGCCAAAAATCGCACAGTGATCATCAATGGCGTATCGAAATCGCATTCGATGACCGGATGGCGCATCGGCTATGCAGCCGGAGACAAGGAATTGATCAAGGCAATGACCGACCTTGCGAGCCATTCAACTTCTAATCCGACCACAACATCACAATACGCAGCGATTGAAGCATATAACGGGCCGCAAGATGCAGTGGAAGAAATGCGCCAAGCGTTTGAAAGCCGGTTGGAGGCTATTTTCCCTAAATTGGAGGAAATCCCAGGATTCACCGTATTGCGTCCACAAGGAGCATTCTACTTGCTGCCGGACGTCTCGGAAGCTGTAGCGAAAACCGGCTTTTCTTCAGTGGACGATTTTGCGAAAGCGCTGCTCGAAGAAGCGAATATTGCGGTGATTCCAGGGTCTGGATTCGGTGCACATTCGACGATCCGTTTATCGTATGCGACATCGCTCGAATTATTGGAACAGGCGGTCGAACGCATCAGCCAATTCGTGCACAAACACTGGAAAGAGTAAGCAATATAATTTTGGAGGCTATTTGACAGATGAAAAAAATCACTATCGCCGAAATGGCAAAATATAACGGACAAACCATCAAGCTTGGCGCATGGGTCGCCAATAAACGGTCCAGCGGAAAAATCGCTTTTCTTCAATTGCGCGACGGTTCCGGCTTCGTACAGGGCGTCGTTGTCAAAGCGGAAGCGGGAGAAGAAATCTTTGCCAAAGCGAAAGCATTGACGCAAGAAACGTCGCTGTATGTGACGGGTGAAGTGAAAGAAGATGAGCGCTCTGCCTTTGGCTACGAGCTAGCGATTTCGGATATTGAAGTGATCCAGGAAGCGAAAGATTTCCCGATCACCCCGAAAGAACACGGCACGGAGTTCTTGATGGACAACCGCCACCTATGGCTGCGTTCGAGAAAACAGCATGCTATCATGAAAATCCGCAATGAAATCATCCGCGCGACGTATGAATTCTTCAATGACAACGGATTTGTCAAAGTGGATCCGCCGATTTTGACTGGCTCATCGCCGGAAGGGACATCGGAACTGTTTGCGACGAAATACTTCGACGAAGATGCCTATCTGTCGCAATCCGGCCAGCTTTACATGGAAGCGGCTGCGATGGCGCTCGGGAAAGTGTTTTCATTCGGGCCGACTTTCCGTGCTGAAAAATCGAAAACCCGCCGCCACTTGATCGAATTCTGGATGATCGAACCGGAAATGGCATTTGTGGAGCACGCGGAGAGCTTGGAAGTACAAGAACAATACGTGGCACATATCGTGCAATCCGTCTTGAAGAATTGTAAGCTGGAACTCGAGCGCCTTGGCCGCGATACAACGAAGCTGGAGAAAATCCAAGCACCGTTCCCGCGCGTCACGTACGATGAAGCGATCAAATGGCTGAACGACAACGGCTTTGATGATATCAAATGGGGCGAAGATTTCGGGGCGCCTCACGAGACCGCTCTGGCCGAAAGCTACGACATGCCAATCTTCATCACGCATTACCCGATCGGCATCAAACCGTTTTATATGCAGCCGCATCCGGACCGCGATGACGTTGTGCTATGCGCTGACATGATCGCACCTGAAGGCTACGGGGAGATCATCGGCGGATCAGAACGGATCCACGATTATGATTTGATGAAACAGCGCATCCAAGAGCATAACCTGGATGAAGCTGCTTATGAGTGGTATTTGGACCTCAGCAAATACGGAGCGGTACCGCATTCGGGATTCGGTTTGGGCCTTGAGCGCACAGTCGCTTGGATCAGCGGGGCAGAACACGTCCGCGAATCGATTCCCTTCCCGCGTTTGTTGAACCGTCTATACCCTTAAAAAGTTAAACAAGACAATAAGAAGCTGCCCGGCA
Source organism: Planococcus sp. SSTMD024 (assembly GCF_041320495.1). Taxonomy (NCBI): domain Bacteria; kingdom Bacillati; phylum Bacillota; class Bacilli; order Caryophanales; family Caryophanaceae; genus Planococcus; species Planococcus sp. SSTMD024. The sequence continues at coordinate 464,212 of NZ_JBGGNS010000023.1, forward strand.
GAAACCCCTTCAACAGGTTTTCTGCCGCGGTGGATAAAAAATTAGAGTGTTAAAGAAGTCTATAATTTAATGTAGATCAAAAGGAAATCATCTTTTCTACAATCAAAAATAAATGTTCTCTCTAAGTATTTGGAGAAGTGTCCGCTCGTAAATCCTTCTGCTCAATAATGCTGCGCATTACTTCGCAAAGATAAGGCATCACGTAGTTCGACCTTATCTTTCCTGCGGGAGCAGCGAAGCGACGGGTTTGAGAGACCCCACAGGCAATGAATGAGCGAAGCTGTGCTGAGCACATTCATTTGCGATGCTCGAACGTAGTGAGAGTTGAGCAACGTTTTTAGTGACGAGGAGGCTCGATTCCCGCCCGCGGAAAGCGAGCGATAAGCTTCGGAAAATACAACTTCTTAAATTTCTCGACAAGATGAAATATCCTAATAGATTCAGACAGCTAGAAATTCGCATACAGAAAGGTGGTTGGGATATGAGACAGTCTGACCGATTGCAGCAATGGATTGAGCAGGGAAATGTGACCATTTCCCAGCTTTTTTTTCAGTTTTACCGGCGCTTGAAGATCAGCGACGAGGAAGCGATCATGCTATTGCAGATCCACTCTTTCCAACAGGCAGGGAACGTTTTCCCGACACCGGATGAAGTCGCCTCACGGATGTCCGCCAGCCAGAATAGCGTAACGACGATGCTGCAGAAATTGATGCAGCAAGGCTATTTGTCGATTCGCCAGGAAACGGCTGATGGGATGCTGACGGAGACGATTTCGCTTCAGCCTTTATGGGACAAGCTTGTGGACTGCCTGGAAGTTCAAGCGCAAACCGAAAAAGAGCATACGCAAAAAGAGCAGGAAGGCGAGATCTTCCAGCTGTTTGAACAAGAGTTTGGGCGATTCTTATCGCCGATGGAGATTGAGACGATTTCCATGTGGATGGACCAGGACGGCCATACGCCGGAAGTCATCCGCATGGCTTTAAAAGAAGCCGTCATCGCGCAGAAGATCAGCTTGCGATATGTCGACCGTATTTTATTTGAATGGAAGAAAAAAAACATCCGGACGTCGAGCCAAGTGTCACGGCATGCAAATTCGTTCCGGGAAAAAAACATCCGCATTCAGCCACAGGAAAGCACGGCGAAAAAAGTGCAATTCTATAATTGGCTGGAAGAACGGAATTAGCAGGTGATAGGATGATGACAAAAAAGGAATGGCTCGCTTGCCTGGAGGAAATGGACCATATGTTTCCGGATGCCCATTGTGAATTGATCCACCGCAACCCGTTCGATTTGGTCATTGCGGTATTGTTATCTGCACAATGCACCGACAAGCTCGTCAACAAAGTGACGGCAGATCTTTTCGAGAAATACCATACACCGGAAGATTATCTATCGGTTCCTTTGGAAGAATTACAACAGGACATCCGTTCAATCGGCTTGTTCCGCAATAAAGCGAAGAACATCCAAGCGCTCAGCCGCATACTGATTGAACAGCATGGGGGACGAGTACCCGAAGACCGCGATGTATTGATGACTTTGCCGGGCGTCGGGAGAAAGACCGCCAATGTGGTCGTTTCTGTCGCATTCAATAAGCCTGCACTGGCAGTCGACACCCATGTCGAACGCGTCTCGAAACGTCTCGGCTTATGCCGTTGGAAAGATTCTCCCTTGCAAGTGGAAGAGACGATCATGAAAAAAACCCCCGCAGAGGATTGGTCGAAAACCCATCACCAAATCATTTTCTTCGGCCGCTACCACTGCAAGGCGCAAAACCCCGGCTGTCACGTGTGTCCGTTATTCGACCGCTGCCGGGAAGGGAAAAAACGCGATAAAAAAGGGCTTGTGAAGCATGACGCTGTCACGGAAATCAATTGACCAAACCGTTTCGCCGTTTTACGATGAGTGGTCTGCCTTATCGCAAGAGGTAAAATCCTGTTTTGACCATGAGGCAAGTGATTGCCACACGCTCATTGCACAAGGCGGCGAGCTTTACGAAGCATTAAAAGAAGCGCTGTATGGGTTGTTCGGAAACTCTGCGCCGTCTCCATTGAATGAAAGCGAGCGGCTTGAGTTTGTCCGGAGTTCCAGAAGCGCACACGCCGCTTCACGGCAGCTAGCGCAGTTATTTGAAGAGTTGAAGAAGAAAATTGCACGCACAAAAATCGGCTATCCGGCTGAATGAACGAACCCGGACAGAAATCCTTCTGTCCGGGTTTTTTTGTACAGAAAAAGGCCTGCCCTATAGTCCAAGGCAGGCCTTTTCAGAGTGTTGAATAAGTCTAAAATCTACTAAACTTTTAAAAAAGTGACTGCGTTTTGATATTTAAAAATCAAAAATCTAGCTTAGTATTTGGAGAAGCGTTTGCTCGACTCCTGTGGGACTAGCGGGTTTGAGAGACCCCGCAGGTCGCGATAGCGGCTGAGGAGGCTCGATTCCCGCCCCACGGAGTCGTGCGATAAGCTTCGGAAAATACGACTTCTTACCTTTCTCGACAGCCTGAAAAGGCCTGCCCTATAGTCCAGGGCAGGCCTTTTAAAATTGGGACGGAAGATCAAGATGCGTCTTCATCGTCCTCGCTGTTTGAGTTATTTCCGTTATCCTCGCCATTGCCGTTGCCATTCTCGTTTCCATTGCCATTGCCGTTCCTATTTTCATTGGATGAGGAATTGCTTCCTGATCCTTCTCGGTTGCCTTCTTCCGGCTCTTCCGGCTGCTCAGGAATGTCTACGAGATCATCTGGAGTTTCGGTGGCTTCTTCTTCCTCAGCCGGTTCTTCTTCAGCCGGTTCATCTTCGGCTGGCTGTTCTTCAGCTGGCTCTTCCTCGGCCGGTTCTTCTTCAACCGGCTCTTCTTCAGCTGGTTCTTCTTCCGGTTCTTCCTCGGGCTCCTCTTCAGGAGGAGGCGAGATTTCGATGGTCGTGGAAGCAGGATCGCTGCGTCTGCCATTTTGAGTGGCGACGACGCGGAAGGTATACGTGACGCCTTCCTCCAGTCCATCATAGGAATAATTGGTATCGTCTGTTGTCGTCAGCACTTCGCCATTGACGGAAACTTCGAATGATACATCATCCGAGCCGTGGCTCCAGCTCAAGTTCGCTGTGTTGCCGCTGACGTCTGCTCTTAATCCAGAAGGTCGGTCAGGGTCTGCCACAAATCGCTCTGATACTGTACTGGGCTCCGTCCCCCTGGCGAACAATTCTTCACTGCGCATGCTCCACGGGGTGAACGGGCTCGCCAGGCGAAGCGGTTCAGTGCCGACTTCGATGACTTCCTCCGTCACCGAATCCGGCTGCTGGAAGCTTGCCGTTTCCGGTGAAGAAATCTGGCTCATCACTTGCTTATACAAACGTTGTGCAAGCAGGCGCTCATCCGATCCCGTGTCAATCGGTGTTGAGATGGATGGATAACCGCTCCAGACCGAGATGGAGTAATCAGTCGTATAGCCTGCGAACCAGACATCCGGCGCAGAGCTGGAATCGAGGTTGAACTCTTGAAGTTTGTCTGCCGTGTAGTTGGATGTGCCAGTCTTACCGGCCATATCGAGTCCGCTGATGGCTGCCTCTTTGCCGGTTGCTCCGGCAATGCTTGTGTCGACGACATCGCGAAGCATATCGGTCACCATATAAGCGGTGCTGTCTTTCATCGCCGTCACCGGTTCAGGAGCGACAACTTCTTCTGTCGAACCGTCACGGAAGACGATTTTCTTGATTGTATGCGGGTCAGTGAAGACACCGTTATTGCCGAAAGCCGCAAAAGCACCGGCCAACTCGACAGTAGAGATGTTATTTTGTGGTGTACCAAGTGCGGCGGATTCATAAATGCTGCCGAAATCCAAGCCAAGTTTTTGAGTGAAGTCACTGGCGTTATCGGATCCGACTTCCGCTAGCGTCTTGACTGACGGAATGTTGCGCGAGCGGTACAAAGCTTCACGCGCTGTCATCGGCCCGAGGAACTGGCCGTCGACATTGCGGATTTCCTGGCCGTCGCTATAGGAATATTCTTCATCGACCAATGTTTGGCCAGTTGACCAATCTAAATGTTCGATCGCTGGGCCATAGCTGACAAGCGGCTTGATCGTCGAGCCGATGACGCGGTCTCTGGATGTGGCAAAGTTTCTGCGCACATCGCCTTCGTATTCACGGGCCGCCCCGACTGCACTGATGCCGCCGGTTTTCGTATCGACGACCGTCATGGCAGATTCGACTTCGTCATCGAAGAAGAGGTCGGATGCCATCGTCTCATTGACACGTTCTTGTACATACGGTTCAAGCGTCGTGTAAATCGTCAAGCCTTCATCGAGCGAATAATCGCCTTCGAGGGCTTCGAGTTCATCGACGACCATTTCCATGAATGCCGTGTACTCTGTGCTTTCTTCATTAGTGGAACGTTGATCTTCAGGAACAAGGGTCGATTCGACTGGCGTGTTCCACGCTTCTTCTTTTTGTGCTGCATCGATTTTTCCGTGCTGTTCCATCAAATTCAAGACGACATCGCGGCGTTCTTCAGCTGCCTGAGGGTTCTTGAACGGGTTGTAACGGTTCGGGCTCTGCGGCATGCCGGCAAGAAGGGCAGCTTCGTGAAGTTCCAATTCAGCCGCTGGTTTTCCGAAGAATTGTTCAGCAGCAGTGCCGAATCCGTAGGTATTGCCTGACATCAGGATTTTGTTGAAATACATTTCGAAAATTTCTTCTTTCGAATATTCCCGCTCCAGTTTAAAAGCCAAATAGGCTTCCTGTGCTTTCCGTTTCAGCGTTTTTTCATTGGACAGGAACGAGTTCTTGATGACCTGCTGGGTGATGGTACTCGCTCCCTGGGAACCGAAGCCGCCCGTGACGTTAGCGACAACCGCACCGCCAAGGCGGATCAAATCAATTCCCGAGTGGTCGTAAAAGCGATTATCTTCTGTTGCGAGGATCGCATCTTCCATCACTTGCGGAATATCTTCATATTCCACGTATTCCCGGTTTTGGGCAGTGAAATACGGAATTTCCGTTTCGCCGTCATTGGCCAGGAATACTGGGCTGATCGGATCTCTCAACAGTTCTTCGTCGAGCTCAGGCGCACTGGACGCATAGGCAGCGAATAGGACGACCCCGAATAGAAAACCGGCGACGGCTAAAGCTACAACAGCCAGTAACCCTCTTTTGATCCAAGTTTTTGCACCGGATTTCTTTTGTTTGTTCGAGTTTTTTCGTTGCCGTTCAATTGATTTTCTGCGTTCTTCACGCGATATTTTCTTATCACTCACTAGCGCTTCCTCACTTTCATGTATATGCTATTGCATTAGCTGATGGAGCACGGATAAATAATCGATTCTCGGGAAAGCGCCTGGCTTTACTTCAACCGAAGCTGCTTCCACTTCCGCTAAAGTCATCGATTTCCTGCCGCCTGAAGCCATTCGCTTCCAATAGGTTTCCAGTGTTTCGAATGGCAAGACGAAATAGCGGTCGAGGGAAGAGAACCGGATGATCAAAAAGGCCAGGCCTCCGTGGCGGATAATGTCTGCCATATGGTGCATTTGGTGTTCGTGGATGTTCTTCAGCGGAAAAGAAGTCCGGATTTCGGTTTCTTTCGCTTCGAAATCGACGTAGCGGCCTTGCCAGATGCCGTTGTAATCGGTCGTAGACGGGGCTTGGAAATAAGCTTCCCGGATGACCGCAGCGCTTCTGGACGGGTATTCGACACGCACGATTTGCACCGGCACGGGCTTTTTGTGGATGACGGCGAGCCCGCGCTGCAAATAAAAACTATTGGTTTCGTTCAGCTCATCCTCCAGGGTTTTCCCGCGGTTGCTGAATGAAACATCTTTTTTCTTTTTCTGCACCGGCTGATCCTTCGGTGGAGAAAATTTCTTTCCGTTTGGGTAATTGATCGCCATTTGTGATACACCTCGCTTACTTTATCATATCACACGCACCTAGACGACAAATATGATGAAAGGTTTCCGAACTTTACTCCTAATAATAGCGGATTTCAAAGCCATCTCCAACTGAAAAGAATGCCTGTTCGGCAAACTGTATATGGCTTGCCGGATTGTGATAAACTAATGGCTATGGAGGGGAAGAAAATGGACCTCAAGCAATTATCAACCAATCTTTACCACGAATGCGATATGTGTCTTGCACGCTTTAAGAAAATGCGTGAACTGGACGCCGATCCTGATTTTTTTCAAGATGTAAAACCGTATGCCGATGAATGGCATGCTGCCATAGATGAATGGAAAGATGCTTCGCTTATGTTTATCCGGAACGAACGGCCGAAATACGTCCACAAGCTGCAAATCGACAATGCGGCAGAAGGCATGGGGCAAGTATTCGTCCAAAGTTTCTATAAAGATACGAGCAAAAAGCGTTTTGTCCAAACGATACAAGCGGCTCAGTATACAATCCAGACCTTGCTGACAGCGATTGATGAAAAGGGCGATGAGAAACAATGAGAATCAAAAAGACGATACCGGAAATCCTCGCAGAATGGAAAGTGGAGCCGGAGATGATGGAGCGCATTTACCACTGGCATACGAAGCCTGAAAAGCCGGCTAGCTATGCCGATTTTCCGGAAGCGATGCACGATAGCTTAAAACAAGCTTTGCGCAAGAAAGGCATCGAACAATTGTATACCCACCAAAGGCAGGCATTCGACTTAGCGCAAGCGGGCAATTCATTTACGGCCGTGACGCCGACCGCATCCGGTAAATCGTATTGCTATCATTTGCCGGTGCTGCATAAAATATTGAATGACCCGAATGCACGCGCCTTGTATTTGTTTCCGACGAAAGCTTTGGCGCAAGACCAGAAAAGCGATTTGCACGATTTGATCGAAAAGACCGAGCAGTCGATCCTGTCCTACACCTATGACGGCGACACCTCCCCGTCGATTCGGACGAAGGTTAGGAAAGCCGGACAAATCGTCATGACCAACCCTGACATGCTCCATTCCGGCATCTTGCCGCATCACACAAAATGGGTATCTCTTTTTGAGAACCTTCATTATATAGTGATCGATGAGCTTCACACCTATAAAGGGGTATTCGGCACCCATGTGGCGCATGTCATCCGCCGCCTGAAACGGATCTGCAACTTTTACGGCAGCGATCCGGTCTTTATCTGTACGTCAGCGACCATCGCCAACCCGAAGCAGCTGGCTGAAAGTTTGACCAATACCGCCCACGAATTGATTGACCAGAACGGTGCGCCGGCAGGCAAAAAGCATATCCTGTTCTACAATCCGCCGATCGTCCACCCGACATTCGGCGTCCGGCGCAGCGCGGTGCTCGAAGTGCGTGACTTGGCGACATATCTCGTCAAGCAAGGCGTCCAGACGATCGTTTTTGCAAAGAGCCGCGTGCGCGTGGAAATGCTGGTAACTTATTTAAACGAAATTACGAAATATAAGTTGCAGGACGAATCGATTAAAGGCTACCGGGGCGGTTATTTGCCTTCCGAGCGGCGCGCCATCGAAAAAGGTTTGCGCGACGGCTCAATCCAATGCGTCGTATCGACCAATGCACTTGAACTCGGCGTCGACATCGGCCAATTGCAGGCGTGCATCATGACCGGCTATCCCGGCAATATCGCGAGTGCCTGGCAGCAGGCAGGACGCGCAGGAAGACGCCAGGACGAGTCGCTCGTCGTCTATGTCGCCCAGTCGACAGCGCTTGACCAATACATCATCAACCACCCGGAATATCTTCTCGACCAATCGCCGGAAGAAGCGCGCATCCATCCGGAGAACATCATCATCTTGATGGACCACCTGAAATGCGCCTCGTTCGAACTTCCGTTTTCGACAGATGATATGTACGGGGAATTCGATGTCCAGTCGTTGCTTGAATACCTTCAGGAAGAAGGGGTGCTCGTCCGGACATCGGACCGCTGGCATTGGATGAGCGACCGATTCCCGGCGCACGATATCTCCTTGCGTTCAGCGACGCAGGAAAACGTCGTCATCGTCGACCAATCGGTTCCGGCCGACACGAAAGTCATCGGCGAGATGGACCGTTTTAGCGCCATGACGCTTCTGCACGAAGAAGCGATCTACCTTCACCAAGGTACCCAGTTTCAAGTGGAAATCTTGGATTGGGAAGAGAAAAAAGCGTATGTGCGGGAGGTGGATGTCGATTATTTCACCGATGCGAACCTCGCAATCGAATTGAAAGTGATCAGCGAAGACAAGCACCGGAAGCTCCACCAGTCGAATGTATTTTACGGCGATGTGGCGGTACTTGCCATGCCGACGATTTTCAAGAAAATCCGTTTTGATACGCATGACAATATTGGCTCAGGGCCGATTTCACTACCTGCGGAAGAACTGCATACCTCATCGACATGGCTCAGCTTTGATAAGCCGGCGGATTTCAGTGATTCGGATTTGTCGGATATGATGACCGGCGCGGCTTACGCCATCGAAAGCTTTATTCCGATATTCGTGCAATGCGACCGGCGGGACGTTCACGTCGTGCCGCAAGTGAAATCACCGCATAATGACCAGCCGTCCTTTTTCATCCACGATTCCTACCCGGGGGGCATCGGCATCAGCGAGCGCATCTATGACTTGTGGCAGCCCTTGCTCGAAAAGGCGCGGCAGCACGTCACGGAATGCCCATGCTTTGACGGTTGCCCGTCATGCATCGGGGCACAGGATGCGGCGATGGACATGAAAGGGCGCGTCATCGAATTGCTCGTGGAATTGGAGAAAGAGGGGTGAGCGTATGTCTTTTGAAAACAAATTGATGCAGATGAAAGGCATGCTGAACAAGAAACCGGCAACCCGAAAAGCGCAAACGGCCCCTGCACGGCCGCCTCATGAAACGCAGTGGAAGGAAATCGGTTTGACCTTGAAGGAAAATCAATTCGGTTTTGTCTTCGAGAAGAAAATCGAGTATCCGCTTGATTACCTTCACGGCGATGTCGTGCTGGGTGAACTCGACCGTGTGCTTGAAGCATGGCAAAATACCGATTATGATCATCCGTTCAAACTGGCCGAAGAGGCCCCTTTGGTGTTTTTCGATACGGAAACGACAGGGCTCGGCGGGACGGGAGCGTATATTTTCCTGCTTGGCGTATTGGAAAGAAAACAACAACATTTTGAAATGACCCAATGGATCATGCCGGATCCTTCTCAGGAAGCTGCTTTTCTTTACGAATCGAATCTATGGCAGGCACAGGACTCGGTCATTTTCTCCTACAACGGCAAAAGCTTCGACTGGCCGCAGCTTCATTCGCGCTGGACGATGCACCGTGGAGTCTTGCCGAAACTGCCCGACCCGAAGCAGATCGATTTATTCCACGGCACGAAAAGGATCTGGAAAAACGAATTGCAGCGGCTCAAGCTGAGCGTCATCGAAGAAGAAAAGCTCGGTTTTGCCCGCAGCGGGGACGTGCCGGGGTATTTGATCCCCGCGATTTATCTCGATGCGGTTAAAAGCGGATTTCCGGAAGGCTTGGCGAAAGTGCTGTACCATAACGAACTGGACATCCTGTCGCTCGTGTCGCTTTACATCCGCTCATCCGATTTGCTGATGGAAGACCTCTCAAGCGAATCGAGCGGCGCCTATACGAATATCGGAAAATGGTACGCGGACTTGAAGCAATTCGACCAAAGCGCTGCTTATCTTGAACATGTTACGCTTGAGCGCGGAGACGCCGGGGCGCTTGCCCGCTTTTTGCTGGCAGTGCAAAAAAAGCGCAAAGGCGAATTTACGGAAGCGCTTCAATTGTTCAAAGAAGCCGCGCCTCATCTGCGCGGGCCGGTTGAAGTGGAGGCGTGGGTGCATTTGGCGAAACTCCACGAACACCAATTCAAAGACCCGACGCAAGCGCTTGTCATGACCGGCTTTGCAAAAGAAGCAGCCAGCCAGACGAAAGTCAGGAAGGCGATATTGGATGACTTGGCGAAGCGCGAACTGCGGCTCGAGGAGAAAAAACGAAAAAAAGCCGCCGAATCCACGGTTCGCAGAACACGATAAATATCGCTTATGCTATACTAGCCGTAAGGAATAGACATATTTCACGAAGTTTCTTTTAATGGAAGGACGATTCGAATGGATATTAAATACGCAGCAAAAGACATTCTAGAAAAAGACTTTAAAACAGCCATGCGCGGCTACAACCAGGACGAAGTGGATCATTTCCTGGATGAGATCATTCAAGACTATGAATTGTACAACAAGAAAATCGAGCAATTGCAAAACGAGAACCGCCGATTGCGCGCGGAACTGGAGGAGTCGCCAAAAAAGCAAGCAACTCCCGCCCCTGGAACGACCAATTTTGATATTTTGCGCAGATTGTCCCATCTGGAGAATCACGTGTTCGGCAATAAGCTCGACAATAGGTAATAAGCTTGTCAACAGCCGCCGAATAGCGTATACTTAATTAGCCATTTGAAATTCTGGCAATCGCTCCCGCACTCGATGCGGGAGAGGAAAGTCCATGCTCACACGGATCTGCGATGACCGTAGTGATCGCGCCCAGCGAAACAATAAGCTGGGGCAGCATTTATGCTGACGGCGGGTAGAACGCCTAAGTCTTCGGATATGGCCGAAATACCCTGAAGGTGCCACAGTGACGGAGCTGTCTAGGAAACTATGCAGGTGGAACGAGGTAAACCCCGCGAGTGAGAAACCCAAATTATGGTAGGGGCACTTTTCCAAGGGAAATGAACCGACGGAAGAGGCGGAGCGAATCCGCAGATAGATGATTGCCATCCGCTAGTACGAGGCTTCGGCCGTTTGAGTACGTGGAGACAAAACATGGCTTATAGAATTTTGAATGGTCTTAACTTATCTTTTCTGAAAGGCTCTCCTGTTGGGGAGCCTTTCTTCATATGAACAAAGATGAATGCGGAGCGATTAAGCTCCGAAATGAAGCGAGCTGCTGCATATCGCAAGGCCATGCCAGCGATTGCTTCCATGATGACTAAAACAGAGATAAGGAAGACGGAAAGGAAGTTGTTATGACTAGCTATAAATTACTGGCCACTGCGGCGATGGGGCTTGAATCCATCGTGGCGAACGAAGTAAAAGAACTTGGATATGAAACGACAACAGACAATGGGAAAGTGTTTTTCGAAGGCACTGCCCGGGACATTGCGAAAGCGAATCTTTGGCTGCGCACAGCGGACCGCGTAAAATTGATCGCCGGCGAATTCGAAGCGACGACTTTCGATGATCTATTCGAACAGACAAAAGCGATCGAATGGGAGAAATACTTGCCGGTCGATGCTGAATTTCCGGTACAAGGAAAATCCGTCAAATCGAAGCTCCACAGCGTGCCGACCTGCCAGTCGATCGTCAAAAAAGCCATTGTCGAACGCTTGAAAAAAGCGTATCACCGCAATGCCTTTTTGGATGAGTCAGGACCGCGCTTCAAGATCGAAGTGTCGATCCTGAAAGATAAAGTGCAATTATCGATCGACACGAGCGGAGCGGGACTGCATAAACGCGGTTACCGCGTCGGGCAAGGCGAAGCACCGCTGAAGGAAACCTTAGCGGCTGCGCTCATCAAATTGTCCCGCTGGACCCCAGACCGCCCATTTGTCGACCCGTTCTGCGGTTCAGGGACAATCGTTATCGAAGCAGCAATGATCGGGCAAAACATTGCGCCGGGCTATAACCGTGAATTCGATAGCGAACAATGGCCGTGGATCGGCACTAAAATTTGGGATGAAGTTCGTGCCGAAGCGGAAGAACAAGCGGATTACGATCAACCGCTCAATATTCTCGGCACCGACATTGACCACCGGATGATTCAAATAGCCGAAGAAAACGTCATTGAAGCTGGATTTGCAGGAATCGTCCGCCTGCAGCAGCGCCAAGTGACTGATTTCACGACGACTGAAGAAAACGGTGTCGTCATCGGGAACCCGCCATACGGCGAGCGGATCGGTGAAGTGGAAGTGATTGAGGAAATGATCGGGGATATGGGGCAAATGTTCTCGAAATATCCGACATGGTCTGTTTATATGTTGTCGTCAATGGAAGGCTTTGAAAAACTCTATGGCCAGAAAGCGACGAAAAAACGCAAATTGTATAATGGCTTTATCCGCACGGACCTGTTCCAATTCTGGGGAGAACGTCCAAAAAATAAATGAGGAAAACGGAAGGGCATCCCGCCCTTCCGTTTCTCTGTGAGGGGTTTTATATGAGACAAGCATTGCCATTTCCGTTATCCAAAGACAAAACCTTCTTTGACTCATTGAACGACTGGATCGGGGATATCTTCTACGATATTCTGCCTGAAAAAGGGTATGAACTCCGCGATGAGCAGATTTTCATGTCGTTTCAATTGGAAAAAGCGCTGAAAGAACGACAAGTGCTATTTGCAGAAGCAGGAGTCGGGACAGGCAAGACGATGGCTTATTTATTGCCAGCGATTGCCTATGCCCGCTACACAGGAAAGCCTGCCCTCATTTCTTGTGCAGATGAGGCATTGATTGAACAATTGGTTAAAAAAGGCGGGGATATCGACCGGCTGGATGAATTATTCAATTTGAATTTGGACGTCCGCCTCGCGAAATCACGCGACCAGTATTTGTGCCTGCAGCGATTCGAAGGGGCGAAAAAACGCAGCGACGAGGATTTTCTCGATCACATCGAAGATACGCTCCCTGAATTCGTCAACAAAACTTATTCGATGCAGCAAATGTATCCATACGGCGAACGTTCGAGCTACCCAGAACTCACGGATGACCAATGGCAGCAAGTCAATTACCATCCGATCCAAAACTGCAATGCCTGCGAGATGCGCAATAAATGCGGTCAGACGCTGCACCGCAACCATTACCGGGAAGCCACTGACCTCGTCATCTGTTCACATGATTTCCTGATGGAGCATATTTGGACGAAAGAAAACCGCAAGCATGAAGGCCAGGCCCCACTCCTTCCGGAAGTTTCCCAAATCGTGCTCGATGAAGGCCATTTACTCGAATTTGCCGCACAGCGCGCGCTTACTTATGAAGTGCAGGAAAGCTCGCTGTATGATGTAACGGAAAAAGTCATGGTTGACGGCGTCCGCGAAAAGACGCTCGGCCTCATTGAACGGACCATCGATTTGCATACGGAATTCTTCCGTGTGCTGCGCAGCAATTTGATTCCAAGTGAAGAAGACCGTAAAGCGATCCAAGAAGACCCGTTATTGAAACGCATCGGAACGGAATTGATCCGCACCGTCGACAGCCTGTTGGAAGAATTCGTCTTTGAAGGCGAATTGTTCAGCATACCCGAATACGAATTGAACTTGGCCGAAGAGTATTTCGAGCAGTACAATTTCTCGATGGGCTTGTTTGTTGAAAATGGCGACGCGATCAGCTGGCTTGAAGAAAAAGATGAAATTGAAACATTGGTCATCATGCCACGCCTTGTGACGGATATTCTCGAGGAGAAATTATTCGATGGCAAACTGCCGATCGTCTTTTCTTCCGCGACGTTATCCGTTGCGAAAGATTTCACTTATCTCGCGGATACTTTGGGAATCGACAATTTCGAATCGTTCTCGGTGCCATCTCCGTTTGAATACGAAGAAGTGATGGAGATCTACAAACACCCGGTATCACAGGAGGCAAAAGCCCAAAAAGTATTGGAACTCACAGCGGAAGGCGGCCAGACATTGGTGTTGTTCAAATCAAAAGCCGCCATGCAATCCTTCAAACGCGCAGTGCCGAAAGATTCTTCGACTGCCATCGAGTTCGAAGGCGACCGCGAGCTATCGTCCGTCGTGCGTGATTTCCAGGAAGGCAAATTCCAAGTGCTGTGTTCCCACCACCTATGGGAAGGAATGGACTTGCCGGGTGATGCCTTGACCAAAGTCATCATCGTCGACTTGCCGATGCCGCCGAGCGATCCGGTATTCGACGCCAAGCGCAAATTCAGCGAACATCCGCTGGAAGAGATTGATTTGCCGTTTATGCAATTGCGCCTGCAGCAAGGTGTCGGGCGCCTCATCCGTTCTTCTTCCGATCACGGCGAAATCCATTTGCTGTTGACCGAAGAGGAATTGCGCATTGAACATCTCTGGCAGAACGTTTTGCCGGTGCCGGCGAAAAATCGCTGAATAAATAGAAGTGATAAATCAGCGGGGAAACTCCCCGCTGATTTTTTTATATCTTTTCCGCCAGGCCGGAGATACAAATGAAATTCCCGAAAGCCGATGGGGCGGAAAAAACGTTCCTTATGATACAATAGACCGGAAAAGAAGGAGGAATATTGTGTCAATGGAACAACAATTCAGGGAACTACACCAGAAAATGACAAGTTATAACGAAGCCATCTCATTGCTGTATTGGGATATGCGGACAGGCGCGCCGAAAAAAGGCCAGGACCTGCGTTCAGAGACGATCGGGACCTTGTCTTCGGAACTGTTTGCGATGTCGACTTCCGAAGAATATGGCAAACTGATCGCTGAACTAAAAAGGCAAGACGGCTTATCGATCGCGATGCAGCGCTCGGTGGAAGAAGCCGACCGTGAATACCAATTGAACGCAAAAATTCCGCCGGAGGAGTACCGCGAGTTCGTCGTCTTGACGAGCAAAGCGGAATCCGTATGGGAAGAGGCGAAAGAGCAGGCCGATTTCGCCATGTTCCAACCATATCTTGAACAGCTCGTGGAAACGACGCGCCGCTTTGTCGGCTATTGGGGCGTGAAAAATGGCAGCATCTACAATACCTTGCTCGACCAGTATGAACCAGGCGTCACGACTGAACAGCTGGATCGGGTATTCGGGCAATTGAGAGACCGCATCGTGCCACTCGTCAAACAAATCCAGGAGTCGGAAACTCAGCCGAGCACCGAATTTCTGTATGGGCATTTCCCGAAACAAGCCCAGCAGGATTTCAGCATGGATGTGCTGAAACAATTGGGTTATGATTTCGAAGCGGGCCGACTGGACGAAACAGTCCATCCGTTCATGATCGCAGTGAACCGAGGCGATGTCCGGGTAACGACGAAATACGACGAACGGGATTTCCGGACGGCTGTCTTCGGCACGATCCATGAGGCGGGCCATGCTTTGTATGAACAAAACATCAGCAGTGACTTAAGCGGCTTGCCGGTCGACGGCGGCTCATCGATGGGCATTCATGAATCGCAGTCATTGTTCTTTGAAAACTTTGTCGGGCGCAACGAATCATTCTGGCGCCATAACTACGAAAAATTCCTGTCTTATGCACCGGATTCATTCCAGAACGTGGCGCTTGATAAATTCCTCGCAGCCATCAATGAGTCAAAGCCTTCCTTAATCCGCATCGAAGCCGATGAAATAACGTATGCACTCCATATCATGATTCGTTATGAATTGGAAAAAGGCTTGTTCGACGGCGACTACGAAGTGAAGGATCTCCCGGTTTTATGGAACGATAAATACGAGGAATACTTGGGCATACGACCGGAACACGACGGCGAAGGCGTACTTCAGGATGTCCACTGGGCAGGCGGCAGCTTCGGCTATTTCCCTTCCTATGCACTGGGGCTGTTGTATGCAGCCCAATTTAAGAAGGCTATGCAAAAAGACATCCCGAATTTCGATGACTTGCTGGCAACTGGAGAAGTTGGCCCAGTTACCGAATGGCTGACGGACAAGGTCCACCGCCACGGAGCTGTCAAGAAGCCGCTTGAGCTGTTGGAAGAAGCGACGGGCGAAGGCTTGAATGGAAACCATCTGGCCGAATACTTGGAAGCGAAATACGCCAAAATCTATCAACTAAAGTAATGAAAAAAGGAGATTTCGGTTTTATCAATGCATGAATAGAAAATGGCTAAAAGGGGGACTTACTTGTGTTGGAATCTTTTCATTTAGAAGGCAAGACCGCAATCGTGACCGGAGCCGGAAAAGGCATCGGGCGTGCGATCGCACTAGCACTTGGTGAAGCAGGGGCGAATGTCCTGCTTGTCGCACGGACGGAAAGCGACCTGGAGCAAGTGATGCAGGAAATGGCTGGCGATCGCACATCCTATGCAGTCGCGGATGTGACTGACCGAAACGACATCCAAACAGCAGTCGAAAAGGCGGTTGAGCGGTTTGGCCGCATAGACATCCTAGTCAATAATGCAGGGATGAATATCCGTTCGAAACTGGATGAGGCGACCGATAGCGAATGGCATAGCATCATGGATACCAATGCGCAAAGCGTATTCATGTTTTCCCAGGAAGCGGCCAAGCATATGAAAAAAGGGGCATCGATCATCAATGTCAGCTCCGTCGGCGGCGACCGGGCGCTGAAGACGGGCGTTGTCTATGCGGCTTCCAAAGCGGCGATTATTCAAATGACCAAAGTGATGGCGATGGAATGGGGCGAGCGGGGCATCCGCGTCAATGCGATCGGCCCATGGTATTTCCGTACGCCGCTTACGGAAAAACTCCTGTCGGATCAGGAATACTTGGATTCGATTCTTGCCGTGACACCGCTCAAGCGCGTCGGCGAGTTGCCGGAAGTGGCTTCGCCTGTCGTGTTCCTCGCGTCGGACGCAGCGGGTTATATTACCGGTCAGACCTTGTTCATCGATGGCGGCATGTCGATCCACGGGTTTTCCTGAAGAAACATCCTTCCAGTAATGGGAGGATGTTTTTCGTTCTGCTGGAAAAAATGATATGATGAATAGAAGTAACGGTGAAGGAGATATACATATGACAGCGACAGACCACAAACAGGAATTAATCGAAACAGCGCATCTTTACCGGATTTTTAAGGACAACGAAGATACGGAACGCAAAGAAAAAGCGGAATTATTTGCGCGCAAGATTTTGAAAGACCAATTCATCATCGGCTTTGCCGGCCATTTCTCCTCCGGAAAATCGTCAATGATCAACGCTTTGACGGGCGAGACGCTCTTGCCATCGAGCCCGATCCCGACAAGCGCAAACATCGTCAATGTCCATAAGGCAGAAACAGACTATGCCATTGTCAACCGCAGGGGAGACCGTCCCGTGCATTTCCCTGAGAACTATGATTTTCAGGCGGTCAAGGATTTTTGCAAGAGCGGCGACGTCACACAAATCGATATCGGACATTCCACTTCCGTGTTGCCAGAGGGCATCACCGTGATGGATACGCCAGGCGTCGACTCAACGGACGACGCCCATAGGATGTCAACGGAATCGGCATTGCATGTGGCCGATATGGTGTTTTATGTGATGGATTACAACCATGTGCAATCCGAGCTCAATTTCAATTTCACAAGGGAATTGCAGAAGTACACAGATCTGTATTTGATCGTCAACCAGATCGATAAACATCAGGAAAGCGAAATGTCGTTTACGGAGTTCCAGCAATCGGTTGCGGATAGCTTTGCCGCTTGGGGCGTAGAACCGAAAGGCATCTTTTTCACTTCATTAAAAGTCCACGACTTCCCGGGCAATGAATTTCCCGAAGTGAAACAGCTCGTCTCCTCCGTCATGGACAATTGGCAAGGGCATCTCGGCGAAGCTTCGGCTTCTGCACTTCGTCAATTGAAAGATGAGCACATCGGCTTTTTGGAAGATGAAAAAGCGGAGCGGCTTGAAGCCTTCGCGAATGTTTTGTCGGAGGAAGAATGGGCTGCGCGCGAAGACCTAAAAAAAGAACACGAACTGATCAAGCGCCGCAGTTCTGTCCAGGATTATGACAATTGGCGATTGAATTTCGAGAAGAAGCGCAAAGAGCTGCTTGAAAACGCCAATATCATGCCTTATGAAGTGAGGGATGCGCTCAGTGCTTATATAGAAGCGCGCCAACCTGGTTTCAAAGTGGGCTTGTTGTTCAGCGGCAAGAAAACCGAAGAAGAGCGGGAAAACCGTAAAAACGACCTTCTAGACAAGCTGTCGAAAACGATCGATTCGCAAATGTCAGGCCATTTGAAGAAATTGATGAAAACTTCCTTGCGCGAAGCTGGGCTGTTGACGGATACCGAATCGCTTGAAATCGATAACATGCAATTCGGCTTGCCGTTTGAAGTTGTCGAAGAAAATGTGCCGGAAACGGCTACGATGACTGCAGATACCGTACTCAATGTCAGCAAGAGCTTGACTGCCCAAGTGCAGCGCTGGCTCATCCAGGAAACCGATCCCTGGAAAGCCCACCAACAGGAAGGCTTTGAAGGACTGCCGGACGATGCGGGTGTGGAGATCGACATGAAATCCGAGTCACTTGAACAAAAGGTGCTCGCGATCCGCACGCTCGAGGAAATGGACGAAGCGATCGATAAAGTGAAGAAATCCTTCACCGCCATTTTGCCGAAGCAGATGGACGCGGCGGAAAAACAAGTAGCCGCTTGGCAAGATGCGTTTCATTTGTCGGCGGAAGACATGGTGGAATTCACGCCGTCGATGCTCGAAGAGGAAGTACAGCAGCAATGGGACGGTGGCGAGACCGCCCCGACACATGAACTGGCATCGTTTGATGAACAGCAAGTGTTGTCGCGCGTGAAGAAAACCGCCGATATTCTAGAGCCGGTGCGTGGATTTTCGGAAACGGTTGAGTATTTGAAGCGCAAAGCGAAGCGTTTGGAAGGCCAGGAATTCACCATCGCCTTGTTCGGTGCATTCAGTGCCGGGAAATCCTCGTTCTCGAATGCATTGATGGGCGAGACGGTGCTCCCGGTGTCCCCGAACCCGACGACTGCGACCATCAACCGCATCCGCCCCGTGACCGACGCCCATCCACATGAAACGGCTGACGTACGATTGAAAACCGTCTCGGCGATGACCGAGGATGTTAAAAATTCGTTTGCCGTCTTTGGCACAGACGTGGAGACGCTGGAAGAAGCATTTGCGAAAACCGATGCGCTTCCGGATGATGCAACGACCGAGCAGCAAATCCATAAGTCGTTCTTGCTGGCATTCAAGAGTGGGTATGAATCCTTTAGCGGGCATCTCGGGGAAACTTTGCGCGTCAACCGCGAAGAGTTCGGCCTGTATGTCGCCAAAGAAGAACGCAGTTGTTTTGTCGAGGAAATCGATTTTTATTTTGATTGCGAGTTGACCAGAAATGGTGTTACCCTAGTGGACACGCCAGGTGCGGATTCCATCAATGCGCGTCACACGAATGTCGCATTCGAATACATCCGCAATGCAGACGCTGTGTTGTTCATCACATATTACAACCACGCCTTTGCCCGTGCGGACCGCGAATTTTTGATTCAACTCGGCCGCGTGAAAGACGCTTTCGAAATGGACAAGATGTTCTTTGTCGTCAATGCGATCGATTTGGCGAATAATGAAGAGGAAAAGCAGGCAGTGATCGATTATGTCGGCAATGAATTGCAGCGCTTCGGCATCCGCTTCCCGCGCCTGTTTGGCGTTTCGAGCCTGCAAGCCTTGAAAGAGCGCGACATTTCCGGCATGCCGGAGTTCGAGGAAAACTTCCAGCACTTCCTGAAAGAAGAGCTGAAAGGGATGGCGGTCCAGTCGCTGTCGGAAGAAGAACAGAAGACGGTGGACCGTTTCCGCAATTTGATCCAGTCGACCGAAAAGAACCTGGAACGAAAAGATGAGCGCCTGGAAGAATTGAAGCAATTGGAACAGAAAGTACGCAAACGCTATAACGAAACAATGGCACCGGTATTGGAGCAAGAAGCGAGCCAAGAACTCGGCGAATTGCTGTATTACGTGAAGCAGCGCGTGTTCTACCGCTTCAACGATTTCTTCAAGGAAGCATTCAACCCATCACTGTTCGCAAGGGAATCCTCGAAGCAAGCACTCGATACGGCATTGCGTGATTTGCGGGAAATGACGGCGTTTGATTTCCAGCAGGAAATGAGAGTGACCAATCTGCGTCTTGCCCGTTTTATCGAGAAGAAGTTGACGGAACGCTTCAAAGACGATGCGGCTAAACTCAAGGACTGGAATCCAGAATTTTCGTTCCTTCCATATGAAGTGAAGGAAGCGCAGCTGCTCGATGCCGGCCAGCCGTTTACCGATGCCGATTATTCCACGGCTAAATCATATTACAAAAACAATAAGAGCTTTTTTGAGAAAAATGAAAAAGAAGCGATGCGCGACGCCTTGCAGGGAATGATGGAACCGGATGCCAGCCGCTATTTGGAACAGGAAAAAACTGCACTTTTAGAATGGGCGGAATTTTGGATCGAACAGGAAGCGGAAGGGCTTCGCCAGCACTTGCTTCGCCAGTCGATCGAGCAAATCGACTCCGAGCGCAGCCTGCTGCAGCAAAGCGAAATTTTGGCGCAATGGAAGCAATTGCATGAAAAATTGATGGAAGGCAGGGGATAATATGGCTGTTTTTATTGAAACGATAGATACAGAGAAGTACCGGTGGATCGATGCGCGTTTTGACTTGAAAGATTCCGCCTGGGGAAGCGAAAGCTTTGCGGCAGAACATGTACAAGGGGCGGTCCACTGGGATTTGGAGAACGATTTATCCGATATGGCGTCTGCAAATGGCCGCCACCCGATGCCAAGTAAAGAGCAGTTGACCCAATTGTTCCGAGCAGCAGGCCTGGAATTAACCGATTCGGTCGTCGTCTATGACCAGGGCGGTTCTCCTTATGCCGCGCGGGCATGGTGGCTGCTCACTTATGCAGGCTTCGAACACGCCTATATCAGCCGTGTCGGCTTTGACGAACTGAAGCAACAAGGCATTGCCACCTCGACAGAATCAACCTCATATCCGGCTTCAACCGTAACACCGAAATTTAACGATGAGGTGCTTGCAACTCGGCAAGATGTCCAGCAAATCGTTGACGGCAAAGAATTGGGCGTCTTGATCGATGCCCGTTCTCCTGAGCGCTATGCTGGCATCAACGAGCCGATCGATGCGGTCGCCGGTCGGATACCAGGCGCCCGCAATTACGATTGGTCGCAACTCGTATCAAATGGGGCATTCCGGACTGACGAAGAGTTCGGCGGCTTGCTGCAGCCGAAAGAACCGGCAGTCGTGTACTGCGGCAGCGGCGTAACGGCGGCTGCGCTGTACGCCATGCTTGCCGAAAAACAGCACGAAGGACTGAAGCTCTATGTCGGCAGCTATTCCGACTGGATCACAGATGAGGACAGTGTCGTCGAAATCGACCGCGAAGAGCATCCGGAAGCGGCCGATGACCAGACGAAAGCGGTATTGGCGAAATTGATCGAAGAAGGCTACACCGGCGAAATGCTGATGAAGAAATTCGAATATGAGAAATCGCTTTTGGAAGACAAAAAGTAAATAAAAAAAGGCATTGCTTATGTAGCAATGCCTTTTTTCTATGATTTGTTTTTCTTGTTCAATTGGACAGTGATGATTTGGTGGTTTTCCATCTCGCGCACGATCAAGCGGAAGTCGGTCAAATCGATGACGCCGCCTTCTGCGATGTCGGTGTCCATCATCTGTACCCAGCCGCCGACCGTGTCGATGTCTTCGCTTTCTTCAAATTCGATCGGGAAGCGCGCTTCGAGTTCTGACAGCAGCACGCGGCCGTTGACAAGGAAATTGTGGTGGTCTATCCGTTTGATATCATCGGTTTCATCGTGGTCGAACTCGTCGCGGATTTCGCCGACAATTTCTTCGAGAATATCTTCCATTGTGATGACGCCCGCTGTCCCGCCGTATTCATCGACGACAATCGCCATATGGACGTGCTGGCTTTGCATGCGCAAGAGCACATCCTGGATCGGCGCCTGGTCGTGGACGAATGGCAAATCGTGGATCGTCAAGCTTTTCGAAAGATCTCCCGCTGTCGTGTAGCTCGTCAACAACTCCTTGATATTGACAAAGCCGATGATGGCGTCTTTATCGCCATCTTCGGTTACAGGGTAGCGTGTATATTGATGTTCTTCAATAATTTCCATTAATTCATCATGATCCATTTCCAGTGAAATGGTAATCATTTGCGTTCTCGGCAACATGATGTCTTTTGCCAGCCGTTCGTCAAACGAAAAGATGTTCTGCATATACGCCAGTTCATTCTGGTTGATCTCGCCGCTCTGGTAGCTCTCGTGCATCAAATGCTTCAAGTCTTCTTCCGAATGGCCATATTCGGGCTGCAAGGTCCGGATGCCCAGCGGCCGCAACAACAGCCGCGCCGCTGCGTTAAGCAGCCATAATACGGGTGCGAATACACTGCCGGCGAGACTTAATGCAGGGGCGAGGCGGAAAGCCGCGCGTTCTGCGTACTGGGCAGCGAAGGCTTTCGGCGCCAGTTCCCCGATGATGGCCCGGAGGAAAAAGACCAGCACGAGCACGGTGATATACGCAATCGGCCCTGCCGCATTCGATCCGGCACTGTCCGCTATTGCCTGTACGGAAGGCAACTCGGCAATGTTTTTCGACAGCCAGCCGAGGCCGATTGCCGTCACGGCGATGCCAAAGCGCGAGACGGATAAATAATAATCCAGGTTATTGCTGATTTTTTCCAGCCAATTGGCATTTTTCCGGCCTTCAGATAAGGCTTGTTCGATACGCGACAAGCGCACCCGGATGATGGAGAATTCCGCCCCGACAAAAAAAGCGGTAAAAAATAAAAGAATACTTGCGGTTGCGATATAAAGATAAAATATACTGTCCAATTCGTCCCCCATGTCCGGGAGCTCACCTCAGCTTTCTAAAGTTGTGCATAGTATATCATAAATGGGGAAACATGTATCTGCGGGCGGTTACAGAAAAATTTAACCGTTTCCAGCCAAACTTATTGAATGCACTGAAAAATATATTTATGATGAACAAAGAGAAAAGGAGTGGTTTTAGATGAAGGTGCTTATTTACGGGGGACAAATTTATACGATGGAAACAGAAGGCGAGACCGTAGAAGCGGTGCTGGTCTCTGATGACCGCATAGAAAAAACAGGGTCTTATGAAGAATTGCGTCAACTGGCCGATAAGGAAATTGATTTGGCCGGCCGTACCATGTACCCGGGCCTGGTCGACAGCCACCTGCATCTGATCCAGCACGGAGAAAAGCTGATGCGCGTCGATTTATCGAAAATCGACAGTTCGGACGACATGAAACAGCAATTGATCCGCTCGACCGAAGGCCATACCGGCGATGAATGGTTTATCGGTGAAGGGTGGAATGAAAACAATTTCCCGGACCGGAAAATTTTCCACCGCAGTGAACTCGACGCCATCTGTGAGTCGCCGATGATGCTGAAACGCGTTTGCCGCCATGCGGTGCTCGCCAATTCGCGCGCGCTTGAACTCGCAGGCATCACAAAAGAAACCGAAGATCCGGAAGGTGGCGTCATTGTGCGCGATACGAACGGCGAACCAACAGGGTATTTGCTCGATGCAGCCCAGGATCTCGTCGCCGGAGTCGTGCCGGAAGTAAGCGTCGACTATTTGACGAAAGCGCTGAAAGCATCGGTCGATGATTTGCTCAAGCTCGGTTTGACAGGCGGCCATACGGAAGATATGGGGTATTACGGCCATTACTCTCGGCCGCTGCAAGCTTTCCGAAACGTAATCGGCAAGGAAACAAAATTCCGCGCCCATTTGCTGCGGGCCCATATCGCTTTCGAGGAAATGATGGAGAACGCCGAGTACTTGGAGCCGTTCATCGATCCGGGCCCGATGAAATTATTCGCTGACGGTTCGATCGGCGGCAGAACGGCCTTGCTTAGCCGCCCATACACAGACGACCCATCGACGAGCGGCGTGGCGATTCATTCCGATGAAGAGTTGAAACGCCTAGTGTCGGTCGCGAGAAAACACGGAGAAGCGGTCGCTATCCATGTTATCGGGGATTTTGCGATGGAAAAAGCGCTCGATGCGATTGAAGCCCATCCGACACCCGAAGGCAAGCGAGACCGGCTCATCCATGCGATGGTGCTGAGAGATGACTTGCTTGAACGCTTGAAACGCCTGGACGTGGCGCTTGATTTGCAGCCGAGTTTTGTGCCTTCGGATTTCCCGTGGGTAGTGGAGCGGCTCGGCGACGACCGTCTCGCGTTATCGTATGCTTGGAAGACGCTATTGGATGAAGGCATCATCTGTGCTGGCGGATCCGATGCGCCGATTGAAGAAGTCGACCCGCGCCAAGGCTTGTTTGCGGCTGTCGCACGCAGAAAGCCCGAAGAGACGCACGAAGGCTATTTGCCTGAACAAAAACTTAGCCGCTTCGAAGCGATCCGCCTGTATACGTATGGCAGTGCGCAAGCCATTTGCATGGAACATCGCCGCGGCTTGATCAAAGAAGGGTTTGATGCTGATTTCACCGTGTTCGACCTCGATTTGTTCGAAGGGCCCGAAGAGCAATTGCTTAACGCCGAAGTGGAAATGACGGTTGTCGCAGGCGAAGTGATGTATGAGAAAAATGGAGTGGAGGTGTAAGGATGGAAACATTTATCATTACCGGAGCTTCGAAAGGAATCGGCCTCGCACTCAGCAAGCAATTGGCAGCGTCCGGCCATCAAGTGATCGGCATCGCCCGCACGGAACCTGAAGATTGGACGGGTGCCCTGTTCATCACCCATGATTTGACCGATATCGCAGGGATTTCACGTGTCATGTCGCGAGCGGCAAAAGATATTTCAGTTGATACCGAAGCGGTCACTTTGGTCAACAACGCCGGCACGGTCGAACCGATCGGCTTTGCCGCCACGAACGATGGAGAGGATATCGCGAAGAGCATCACCTTGAACTTGACGGCGCCGATGAGCCTGTCATCCGCTTTTTTACGTGAGACAGAAACTTTTGAAACCCGCCGCATCGTCAACATCTCATCAGGTGCCGGCAGAAAACAGGTCAAAGGCTGGAGTGCCTATTGCGCCGGCAAAGCGGGTCTTGATCATTACACAACATGCCTGGATGCTGAATATGAAAACCTTAAAGCGATTTCGGTCGCGCCGGGCATCATCGATACCGGCATGCAAGAGAAAATCCGGGAAAGCGGAGAAGCCGATTTTCCGCAAATCGAGCATTTCCGCGATTATAAGCGCAGCGGCAAACTGAGCAGTCCGGAAGACACGGCATCGGGCTTGATCCAGTTGATGGAACGACCGGATTTTCATGACTTGCCGGTATTGCTTGACTTGAGGGAACTGCCGCAATGAAAAAGGGGGAAGCCCAATTGGCTACGAAACAGGAAATGCTGGCGAAATTGCGTGAAGCGGACCAAGCGGGTGTCGACGTGTCGAGCCCGAAAGCCGTTATTACACACATGCTCGCTCGCGGCGACAAAGATGCCGTGCTGTGGTTCTATAAAAAAGGAAGCGTTGAATTTGATTTCGACTATTACCGGAAGCTTGTTGCGGAATTGAAAGCGCATTGAGCCAAACCCCCAATCCGAAATTTGTGGATTGGGGGTTTTTGCCTGTCGATTCAGCCGAAAGCGAGCCGCTTTCTGGATTCAAATTATGCTATAGTTAGTTTTAGTAAATGAGTTAATCTTTCAAAAAAGGATGGAATTCAATGGACATCTTGTTATTTATCGCAATTATCGGGGTGGCGGTTTTTGTCGGGATCGCATCGAAGAAATTCTACGATAAACCCTATATCGTCAATTTCGGAATCGCGGCTTTGATGCTGTTGCTGGTCGTCCAGTCGATTTTGATGCAGCCGATTACGATGCTCGGCTATATCGCCATCGTGGTCTGTTCGATCGCTTTCGTTTTCCAAGTGGTGATCGGCTACCGCAATTGGAAAGGCCATGATTATACAAAAGCATGAATAAGGCAGGTGAAGAGAAACTCTTCACCTGCTTCAGGCTGTCGAGAAAGGTAAGAAGTCGTATTTTCCGAAGCTTATCGCACGACTCCGTGTAGCGGGAATCGAGCCTCCTCAGCCGCTATCGAAAACCCTTGTGCTCCCACATCTGCTCAACCCTCACGATGTTCGGGCATCGCAAAAAAGATTTGCAAGCAGATGCGTCGCAAATGAATGTGCTCAGCATAGCTTCGCTCATTCATTGCCTGCGGGGTCTCTCAAACCCGTCGCTTCGCTGCTCCCACAGGAAAGATGAGGTCGAACTACGTGAGACCTTATCTTTGCGAAGTAATGCGCAGCATTATTGAGCAGAAGGGTTTACGAGCAAACGCTTCTCCAAATACTAAGCTAGATTTTTGATTTTTAACTGTCAAAACGCAGTCACTTTTTTAAAGGATTAATAGATTTTAGACTTATTCAACACTCTGAAGCAGGTGAAGAGAAACTCTTCACCTGCTTTTTTGTTTCATCAAATATGGTTCAAGGCGTCTTCGATTTGGCTGTCGCCTGAGGTCAGCTCGAAGACTTTGTCTGTGAGATCGTTGGATTCGAGACACGCGACGATGACAGCTGCGACGTCTTCTCTTGGAATGCTGCCGACATCGAGTTTCCCAGCCGCCGCAATTTTTCCTGTTCCCGGATCGTCGGTCAATAAGCCGGGCCGGACGATCGTATACGCCAAGCTGCTCGATTGCAAGATGCGATCGGCGTGGTATTTGGCGATATAGTACGGCGTCATTTCCTTGGTCCAATGGGAGCGGTCATCGGCATGGATGGCGCTGACCATGATAAAGCGATCGATGCCGGCCAGTTCTGCGGCTTCTACCGCTTTTGCTGCGCCGTCCAAATCGACGGTCATCGTTTTGTCTGCACCGGTCGCAGCGCCGCTGCCGGCAGTGAAGACCACCGCGTCGCAGTCAGCCATCGCTTTTTGCAGTTCCGCTACGCTTCCTTCGAGGCTTGCTACGACTGTTTCCGCTTGGAGATCTTCAAAAAATGGGCGCTGTTCCGGTTTGCGGATCATCGCTTTCACTGTGTGTCTGGGATGTTTCGCAAGCAGGCGCACCAAGTGCTGGCCGATTTTGCCGTTTGCTCCGATTACGAGTGTTTTCATTTCCACTTCCTCCTTAAAATAAGACTACCTACACTCTATACCCGAAAAATCAGGCTATAGCCAAAATATAGGATATGATGCAAAAAACTAGCATGTTCTCTTGCCGGAGTTTTTAGTATAATTGTAAAAAGTAAAATAATTTAAAAATGTTAAATTATAGGAGTGTTTATATATGAGCAAGCAATTCGAGGAAAATGACCTGTCCATACAGCAACGCAATTTGAAAGAAACGCCGCCGGATTTCTCACAGTTTAAAGGCAAGCGTCTCGACAAGCAGCCGAATCTCTTGGTGGACGGATTGGTCCATGTCGTCTTAACGGGGCTTGGAGCTGCTTTACTGCTTGGGATCGTGTATGTATTGTTCAATTATATCAATTGGTAAGGAGGAAAGACGATGATCCGCTACCCCGATAGACCATTGAAAACCATTGGCGTCATGGCACCTTCTTCAGGGGTGCCTGAAGAACTCCATCATTTGCTTGACGGGGCGATTGCCCAGATGGAAAAGCAAGGCTTTTTAGTTAAGGCCACACCAAACGCTTGGAGCCAAAAGGAAGCCAAATCATCGCCTGCAGCTGTCCGCGCGAAAGAACTCATCAGCATTTGGCGTGATTCCACAGTCGACGCCATCATCCCGCCGTGGGGCGGGGAGTTGTTATTGGAAGTGTTGGAGCATCTGGATTTTCAGAAATTTACACCGAAATGGCTTCTTGGGTATTCAGACGTCAGCTTGCTGTCATTGGCGATCACATTAAATACGGGAATCGCGACAGCGCATGGCACCAATATCGTCGATTTGCGCGGCAGTGAAACCGATCCGACCACTGCGCGCTGGGTCGATGTGTTGTCTTCAACGAAAGGTGCAGCTATTAAGCAAGTTTCGTCGGACAAATACCAGAAACATTGGAGCCATGACAAGCCGTCTCCGAGTGTCTTCAATTTAACCGAGCGGACCGTTTGGAAAACGGCTTCGGGACACGCAGAACAACTGCAAGGCCGTCTTCTTGGCGGATGCATTGACGTGATCCGGCACTTGATCGGCACACCATATGGCGATGTGGAAAGCTTCCGGAAAAAATTCATTCCGAATGAGCCGATTGTCTGGTTTTTGGAAAACTGTGAAATGAATACGCCGGACTTAAAGCGCAGTTTACTGCAGATGAAGTATGCGGGCTGGTTCGATAATTGTTCAGGTATCGTTTTCGGCAGAAGCGAAGCGAACGATGCTGTGCAAGCTTATACCTCAGAGATGGTGTATCAGGAACTGGCGGAGCAATTAAAAGTTCCCGTCGTCTATGATGCGGACATCGGCCATCAGCCGCCGCAAGTGACTTTGGTCAACGGGGCGCACGCGGTTGTCCGTGTTGACGATGGAAAAGGGCGTGTCGTCCAGGAATTCCGTTAAAGAAAGGATGAATGCCATGGACTACCGGCGATTAAAACCAGAAGATGCTGAGCAGTACCGGGAACTTCGCTTGACGGCATTGCAGACAGATGCCGATGCATTTTCGACTGACTTCAACGAAGCGAGCCAAAGGCCGGTGAGTGCGACCGCTAACAATCTCGCCAATCCTGCCGCCATCACATTCGGTGCGTACGACGAGGGGCGTTTGCTCGCTATGATGACGCTTCGCAGGTTGACGGGGAAGAAGACCAGCCACCGAGCTGAAGTGTTGGCCGTCTATGCAGCGGAAGAAACGAGGGGGAGAGGCGTTGCGCCAGTACTATTTGATCATTTGCTGGCGTATGCGAGCGAATGCTATGGGCTTGAGCAGCTTGAACTGGCCGTCAATTCCGCCAATCCGCGCGCGATTCGCTTTTACGAACGGTTCGGCTTTCAGCGCATCGGCATCACGCCGAATGCCCAAAAGGCGGACGGCCGTTACATCGATGAATTGTTGATGGTGCTGAAGCTGTAGTAATGAAAAAAAGTGTTGAAGAAGTCTGTGATCGGCTATGAATCAAAAGGAGATTACCTATTCAATATATCAAAATCAATGTCCTGTCCAAGTATTTGGAGTCGTGCGACAAGCTTCGGAAAATACGGCTTCTTACCTTTCTAGAAAAGCAGAAAAAAGCGGAGACCCTGGTCTCCGCTTTTTAGCGTTCGTTTAAAATATACAGTTTGTCGTCGCCTTCTGTCGGGGTGCCGCGGCCATCGGTGTTATTCGTGATGAAATACAAGTTGTCGCCGTCCGAATGAACGTCGCGGATGCGCCCGTAGCCTTCTATGGAATCGGTGATTTCTGCCGACTCCGGATCCAGCACTTTGATCGCTGTCCCGCGAAGAGCCGCGATGTATAATGCTCCATCGTGAAAGTCGATCCCGCTCGGTGCCCAGGTATCATTTGCGCCACTCGTGACAAGCGGCGCTTCCAACCCCTCAGCGGTTTCTTCCCCTTCGATATCGGGCCAGCCATAATTGGCATCTTGTTCGATAATGTTGATTTCGTCGTTCGCGGATTGGCCATGTTCGGAGGCGTACATTATCCCCTCATCCCAGGCTATGCCTTGAGGGTTGCGATGGCCGAGCGAATAGATTTCAAATTCATTGAATTCGTTGAGGCGCAGAATCTTGCCGTTGACTGAAGCAGGGTCTTGCGCAAGGTCCGGTTCGGATGCGTCTCCAATCGTCGCATAGAGCGTGCCGTCTTCACTGAATTCTAACCTGCCGCCGTGATGGACCTTGCCTGTCGGAATACCTGACAGGAGAACGGCCGTTTCCGACCAACTTCCGCCATCCAACCGGAATTCCGCAATTTTATTATAGGCATTGCCATTGTCTTCGTAAACATAATAGCCGTAAGCTTCCTGTGAGTTATCGAAGTCCGGCTTCAGCACGAATCCGAGAAATCCGGCTTCGGAAGCCGAAGACAAAGGCGAAGAGAAATTGACATCCTGGCGTTCCATATTTCCATCGCCATCGATGTAAGCGACGGTTCCAGGGCGTTCCGATATATAGAAAGCATCTCCTTGCTTGTTGATTGACCAAGGGGCTTCAAGGTCTGTGGCGATCACATCTGCAGGCGCGGTCGCTTCATCGGGATTTGCCGGCGCATTGCTGCATCCGGCAAGAGCTGCTGCAAGAATCCCGGGAAAAAGCCATTTTTTCAACTTGAAAACCTCCTTTTTATTCATCATAATCGAAGCAGGAAGCGTTGGGAAATGAAAAACAGCAAGGAGGGCGGAACATGCCGTTACTAAAGGATGTCAAAGAACAAGAAGAGCTGCGAAAAAAACGCAATTTGGTCCGCATCATCACGTGGATCAGCATCGCGGTCGCGCTGTTCATCCTGTGGTATGTAATTTAACGAAATGCATAGGAAAACGCGAAGCCCAAGACCCGGGGTTCGCGTTTTCACGTTTTTGCAGTTATGCATTTGTTTTTTGCTGCGGCTTGGCGATGACCCATTCGACGATGACAAACACTGCCACGAGGACGATCATCAAATTGACCAGCCCAGCGTCCAAATACTTATCGCGGAAAATGATGGCGACCGTCAAAACGTAAAAGACGGCCTGTGTCACTTTTGCAGCAGGCGGCACTTCGTTTTTCGGATAGCGCAGCCGGCCGAGCTGGAACGCCAGAAAAGCGAACAACAGAATCAAGTATTGGGGCCAGCTGAAGCTGTGATTAACCAGGTTATTCATCAATGCATAAACGATTAATGGAATGAGATACAATAAAAGCATTTTCAAGGGAGATCCTCATTTCTGCTATTTTTTGTGCGGAGTGCTGTTTTGCCTTTCTTTCAACAGCTGGACCAAATTGTAGACGGCGAAAGCGAGTGCAAGTCCGACGATAATCACCGACAATAGCGGATAAAGCGATACGCCGTTTTGTATGATGTCCACGATGCGAGCGTAGATGATGAATGGGCCGATCAGGATGATGAAAATATCGAGTGCGGTTCCTAATTTCGATCTCATAAATAGCCTCCAGTAAATCAGTATGACACCATCATATCAGAATCGCCTGTGACTGGCATGCCCAAAGTAAAAAGCAGCCGCTCAAAGTCGAACGGCTGCTTTCCTTATTTATGTTCTTTCAGTTTGTCGTTGGCAAGGGCATGAGCCGCTTTGTTCTGGGAATCCGGAATCCATTTGATGAAGCAATAATCGAATCCGTCCGCAATCGATAAGGATTCCTCGAGCAGCTTCTTGTAGAGCGGATTTTTGACGAAGCGTTTTTCGAAGGCGTCGACAACGAGCTTTGAATCTGATTTGATGGACACCATGCCGGTCGTGAGCGGGCGAGCAAGTTCAAGGCCTTTTAACAGCGCCGTGAATTCGGCCTGGTGATTATCCATTTCGCCGACGTATTCACTCCATTTAATGGAATGCCCTTCGCCTCTCAAAAACACGCCGACCGCGCTGACGTTGACACCGCCGGCCGTCGATGCGTCCACGAACAATTCAATCATCGCACAGCCTCCTGTTCATCGAGCGGGCGGATTTTCTTCGCGATATAACCGAACGGCGTATCCAGCACCGACACGATAAATTTCAGGACGTAAGTCGAGATAAAGATCTGAATCCAGACATCGAATGGAAAGACACCGAAAAAAGCGATCGATGTGAAGATCAAAGTATCGATTAATTGGCTGAGCAAGGTCGAGCCGTTGTTGCGGATCCAGAACTGGCTGTCTTTCGGGAAAATTTTCCGCAAGGCAGAAAAAACGATGACGTCGATATGCTGTGCGAGCAAATAGGCGATCATGCTGGCGATGGCAATTTGCGGCACCAACCCGAAGACCGTCTGGAGTGCTTCGTGTGCAAAATCGCTTTCCGCCGGGATGAATTGAAGGCCGAACTGCATCGTCACAACCATGATCAAAAGCGAGGAAAAGCCGAGCCATACGGCTTTTTTTGCTTCTTTTCTGCCGTATTTTTCATTGAGGATATCGGTTGCGAGAAAAGTCGAGGCGTATAAGCTATTGCCGAGCGTTGCGGTCAAGCCGATAATCTCGATCGTTTTTGTCACTTGGATATTCGCCAGGATGGTGGCGAACGCGACCCAGGCGAACAGCCCGGTCTTGCCGAACACTTTGTACATGATAAGCAATAACACAAAATTGAACAGGGCGAAGCCGAGCCCTAAAAATTCATTAAACAAACTGCTTCCTCCTTAGTTTTGGTAGAGCGGGAAGTTTCGAACCGCTAAAGGACGAAAATGTCCCAAGCCAGTATACCGATTGTTGCAGAAAAAAACAAATTCATAGTAGAATAATAGAATGACATTTTGCGGAGGGACCCGAATGAAGAAAGTATCCATCATCAACGAAATCGATGAAATGCTAAACACGTATTGTGAAGGCTGCTTTGTCAAAGCCCAACTCCGCAAGGACGAAGGAAAAACAGCGGCGCACCGCTTTTGCATCAGCGAATGCACAGTCGGCACCCAATTGCAGTTTTTGGGGCAGGAATTGAATAAGATCGGCACGGGAAGCAAGTAACCCCGTATACCCCCTATGAAGGAATATTCGTTTCTCCATAGGGGGCTTTTTTTGATTTGAACACCGGCACGTGTACATTCATCGATGTTTATCGGGGTTTGATTAGGCAATAATAAACTGTATAATGAAAATATTGCGAAAGGGAGGAGCAGATTTATGACAGAAATGAACACCGCATCAAAAAAGACTGCTATTTTGGGCTGGAGCATTCCGGCGATCGAAGCGATGGATAAATTGAACAGGCCATTTGTCGTTGTCGGGCCGCCGGATTTTGCCAGTTTCGCGAAAGAACACGATATTCCCTTCATTCCATGGGATTTCGACCGCTTAAACGAAGGATCGGATGAATTATACGAGCGGTTAAAGGAAATGGATGTCAAGCTGTCAGTCCCGATTTATGAAGAGACGGTGGAGTGGGCCGGGGTTTTGAATGCACGCTTTTTGGATGACCCGCGTATATTCAACCGCTCGCTCTTGCTGCGTGACAAAGGCTTGATGAAACGCAAAGCGCAAATGTCGGGCATTAAAGTCGGCGTATTCGAAGAAGCGTATTCAAAAGATGACATCCATCGCTTCTTGAAGCGCGTCAATGACGCATTGATCAAAATAGACGGGGATACCAATGACCCGATCCACATCAAGCCGTTGAACAAGGCTGGCACAGTTGGCCATATGATGATCCAGGACGCCAACGATATCGACAAAATCGAAGTGCAGGAGTTCCCTTATCTGATGGAGAGCCATTTGGACGGGCAGGAGTTTTCCTGCGAAGTGTTCGTTCATGACGGGGAAATTAAATTCCTCAATATTACGGAATACGTCAAACTCGGGCATTCCAATTTTGTGCCGGCCTCCCCGGCACTCGAAGAATGGCGCCCTCAAATCAAAGAACAAATCCAAAAGCTGATCGACTCGTTCGAGATCAAATACGGCGTCATCCACCCGGAATACTTCATTTCCCACGACGGCACATTGAATTTCGGGGAAGTGGCAGCGCGCGTTCCTGGCGGCCATATCTTTGATTTGATCGAACGTGCATATGGATTCAACGCCTTCCAGGCACAGATCTTGTGCAGCGACCCGGATACGACGGCTGAAGAACTAGAAGAATTTTTCCCGGAAGAAGTCAGCTCGGCTACAGGCTATGCCGGCAGCTTGATGGTGTATCCGCGTGTTCGGTTGATCGAGAAATTGGACGTCCCGGCAGAGTTGAAGAACGATCCTTATTTTGAAAAGCACGATTTGTTCATTCCGGTCACTTCGAAAGTGGCGGAACGCGTCGGATTCGGCAACCATTACGGTACACTGTTCTTCTTTGGGGACGATAGCGAGCGCATGGAAGACTTGCTGAAAACGTACGAGAACTACGATTTCTACCATTAAAAATCTGGGGGTTTATCAATGGCGACTGAAGCATCTACATTAAAAGAAAAATTCGGGCAAGCCCTCCGTACGCTTGAAGAGGCAAAACCGTTTGCAAAGAGCATGTACCAAACGGAAGTATTCCAGCTAGCGACGGAACTGGCAGAAACCGACGAAGGATTGGCGATGCTGTATGATTATGCGGCTGATTTCGACAAAGCCGGCGTATTCAACGGGGGGCCATGGGCGGAAGCGGAGAACCTGGAGCCGGCGTTTGTCGGCGGGTCGCTTCACGTCAAAGGGCTCAATTCAGTGGTGGAATTGATGAGCGAGCTGCGCATGCTGTCGATTTCGGAAGCGCAGTACAGTCATGAAAAAGTGACGCCAGAAGAAGCCAGCGCTTTCTTAAATGAAGTATTGGCTTTGAATTTGGATCTGTTGTTTCCGGCGGAGACCGAAGAAGCACGGGTTGAAGGCGGCGGGGCGCATCTTGAAAGAGGGGAACGCCTTTTCCGCTTTCTTGGCGACAAACTGTCCTACCGGGCGGTTGCGCAAAAACTTGTTGAAGAGATCGAGCGGCTGACGGTACAGCGGCCGATCATGGTCGACCGCATCGTCTCGATGATTGATGCGGCAACGCAGATGGTCGATGAAGACATCGATAGCCAGACGAAAGAAACTTTGCATTATTTCGAGAAGGCGGTCACTGCGCCTACTGCGTTAAGTGCACAAGAACCGGACTTGAAAGCCTACCGCAAAAAATTGGTCGACGCAGATGACGAAGCGCTCAAGCAGGAAGCGCATGAATTTGCGGCCTCCATGAACAAAACGGGGCTCGTGGCACCGATTGCGGCGATCTACCTGCGTTTTATCAATAGAAGCAAACCGGAACTCATCCCGTCATTCCTGGATTTATCCGAAATGGGTGTGGCCAGCTTCAACGCCAATCAGGAATTGGTCCAGGACATGATCCACTTTGCGGTCTACCCGCAGACGAGCCGCGTCGTGTATGGCTTGTCCCGCATGCTTGACCGCGGCGTATTGACACAGGATCCGATCATCCCGGGCATCCGGAGGCTATTTGATATCGACATCCGCCCGGAAGTGAAAAAACGGATTTTGCGGCCTGAATTCCGCAAAGGCGGGCTTTCCGGAAATGGCGTGCTCGTTGGGGGTGTCATTTCAGTTCTTGGCCAGCCGCTCGGCATCGGCCAGGGCTTGAACCCGACTTGCCAATCGGCACGCGCCATCAGCTTATGGGCGCAGCACGGCATCTCGCAATTGCTCGATTACGTGGCGCGCGCAGTGCGGGAAAACGATATCGACATGATTTTTGAAGGCGAAGAAGTACATTCGAACGTTATTGAAGACGGCGTCGCTGCAGAAATCCACCACGAATTGGATCCTGTGTCGAGCGTGCTCGTTCCGCATCTCGATAAAATCTATAACGAAATGATGAAGAAAACTTTCTTGCGCGGCGAAGACGGCCATAAGTGGGTCAATCCCGAATTCTACGGGGAATGGATCCCTCGCGGATTCGCCAATATCATCGATCCGCTGACAGGCTTTGTGACGGATTACGACGCTTTCGTCCGCTTGTTCTATGCGACGCATCATCCGGAGTATAACGAAGGCCATGAAATGATCTACCCGAACCCTGTCGGCATTTACATCACCAATGTGCACGGCAAATTGCTCGGGCTCCATGCGGTATCCATACAGCGCGTGGCGGAAGATCCAGATGAGGAATACCGCATCTACTTCTATAACCCGAACAATGACAGCGGCCAGAACTGGGGGCAGGGAATCGAAACGAGTGTCACCGGAAAAGGCGAACTCGAGGGCGAATCATCCCTGCCATTCCATCAATTTGTCGCCAGGATGTATGCATTCCATTACAACCCATACGAACAAGGCGACACGTATATGGTAGAGGAAAGCGATGTGGAGCAAGTCGAACGATTGGCCCGTGAAAGCTGGGGCCAGACCTATACATGGGCTTGATTCCATAAAAAAGAAGACCCAGGAAAAAATTCCTGGGTCTTTTGCTGTTTCAATTTTTACGGTTGGTCCTGCACAACGTTTGCTGCTTGCGGCCCGCGATTGCCGTCGATGATATCGAACGAGACGGCTGCGCCTTCTTGCAGCGATCGGAAACCATCACCTTGGATGCCGGTAAAATGGACGAAAACATCATCACCGTTGTCACATTCGATAAAGCCATAGCCTTTTTCTGAATTGAACCATTTCACAATTCCGTGGTGCATGGACCTTCCCCCTAATATTCAGATTGTCAAACCCTTAGCCGTAGAGCCAATGGATGGCTTAACTATACATGATGGTGCATATAAGGTCAACATGGCGCCGGGACGCCGTTTCAGCCCATTTCACGTTATAATGGAAACACGACACCTTAAAGGAGAGAATGCATGAATCCCCAAATATTAGCGGACTGCCGCACGAAAGTAAAAAGCATCTATGAACAGTTCGATGCGAGCCACGACTGGCAGCACATCGAACGGGTCCTGGAGAACGCCCGCTATATTGCACAGGCGGAAGGCGGCGATCAGGCGATGATCGAGCTTGCTGTCCTGTTGCATGACGTCTCCGACCCAAAATACAAAAAAGCAGGCGAAGACCCGGAACAAGAAATCCTCCGAGAGCTCGGGCTATCAGACAAAGAGCGCAGCGACATCCGCTCGATCATCCGGACCGTCTCCTTCAAAGGCGGCACGAACGAGGAACCGGAATCGATCGAAGGCAGAATTGTCCATGATGCCGACCGGCTCGATGCCATTGGCGCCATCGGCATTGCGCGGGCCTTTGCATACGGCGGCGCAAAAGGCCGTAAACTATATGACCGGGGTGAACAAGCACGCACGTCCATGACCGAAAGCGAATACCGGAATGGCGATACGAGCACCGTGACGCATTTTTACGAGAAGCTTTTGCTCTTGAAAGAGCTTATGGTGACGGATAGCGGAAAGCAAATGGCTGAAGAACGCCACCGATTTATGCTATCCTTTCTAGAGCAACTACAAAACGAAACGGATGGGAAAAAATGAGCCACTTACACGTAACAAACTTAAGCAAATCAGTGGGGGTCAAAACCCTCTTCACCAATGTTGAATTTTCGCTGTACCCGGGAGAGCGCGCCGGATTGATCGGCGTCAACGGCACCGGCAAGTCGACACTTCTGTCGATCCTGGCCGGGGATCTCGAATCCGACACCATGGAAATGGACCATCCAAAAAAATACCGGATTACTTATTTGATGCAGGAGCCGGAATTCGACGAATCGCTGACCGTCCTCGAGACGGTTTTCTCCGGCGACTCGCCGCTGCTCGCGCTTAACCGCTCTTACGAAAAAGCGCTGCAGAACATGATCGCCGACTCCGGATCTGAACAATTACAGGAAGAGTTGATGAAAATCCAGGAAGGCATGGAACGCGAAAATGCCTGGGATATCAACGCTTTGGCCAAAACGGCGTTGACCAAGCTTGGCATCGATATGTACGACCAGCAGATCAGCGAATTGTCCGGCGGCCAGCGCAAACGCGTGGCGCTCGCAAAAGCCTTGATCGAACCGGCCGACTTGATCCTCTTGGATGAGCCGACCAACCATTTGGACGCAGGCTCTACCGAATGGCTGCAGGAAACGCTGTTGCGTATGAACAGCGCGATGCTGTTTGTGACGCATGACCGCTACTTCCTCGACGCTGTCTCAACGCATATTTTTGAACTGGCGGATCAGACAATGTACACGCATAAAGGAAACTATGGCGATTACCTGGAAGCGAAAGCCGTGCGCGAAGAAATGGCCGAAGCGACGAAACAGAAGATGCACAACCGTTTCCGCTCTGAACTGAAATGGATCCGCCGCGGCGCGAAAGCCCGGAGCACAAAGCAAAAAGCGCGCATCCAGCGCTTTGACCAGTTATCGGAAGACCTTCAATCGACGTCCGATAACACGAGCCTTGAGTTGTCCATGCAAAGCCAGCGGCTCGGCAAGAAAATCATCGAAGGGAAAAACTTGGCCGTTTCATACGGCGACCATCGAATTTTCCATTCGTTCGACTTCCTCCTGCAAGGCGGCGACCGCATCGGCATCGTCGGCCCGAACGGCGCAGGGAAATCGACGCTCATGAAATTGATCGCCGGTGACTTGGAGGCGAACAGCGGCACGTTGGATTACGGCAGCACCGTCAAAATTGCGCATTTCACACAACGTTTGCCGGAAATGGACGAATCCCAGCGCATGATCGAATACATCCAGGAAGTATCGAGCGATTTCGAAGCGGAAAAAGGCGTGCGCTTGTCTGCGACTCAAATGCTCGAACGCTTCTTGTTCCCATCGAATGCCCACGGCACTTTGATCGGCAAATTGTCAGGAGGCGAGCGCAAGCGCTTGTACTTGCTGAAATTGTTGATGGAAAAACCGAATATCCTGTTGCTCGATGAGCCGACGAATGATTTGGACATCCAGACCTTATCCGTCCTGGAAGACTTTTTGGAGAACTTCCCAGGCGTCGTCTTGACCATTTCCCACGACCGCTTTTTCCTCGACCGAATCGCGAAAAAGCTATGGACGCTCGGTAGCGGAACGGTCGATGAGTACCAAGGGCTCTATACCGACTGGCTGAAAGAAAAAAAGCCGGTAGTTGAGCCGCAAGCTGCTACTGTGGCAAATGACGCACCGGCTGTTGAAGCTGCACCGCAGGCACCGGAAAAAAAGAAGAAGATGAGTTTCCTCGAGAAGAAGGAGTATGACGGCATACTCGATAAAATCGCGGAAGTGGAAGAGAAAATCGAACAGGCTGAAGCAGAAATGTCCAAAGCCGGCTCTGATTTTGATAGATTGCAGCAATTGACCGACCAAATCGATGCTTACACCGCCGAGTACGATGAATTAATTGAGCGGTGGAGCTATCTGCAGGAACTGGCAGAAGCGTAATATACTCAGGAGGGATTATCTTGAAAATACTAGCGATTGAACCGACTCCAAGCCCGAATACGATGAAAGTGATCATCGACCAGGAATTGCCGTTCGGGAAAAGCCATAATTACAAGAAAGACCAGACAGAAGGCGCACCGAAAGAAGTGCAGGAAATCTTAGAGATCGATGGCGTCAAGGGCGTCTACCATGTGGCGGATTTCCTTGCAGTTGAACGCAACGCGAAATCCGACTGGGAAGGCATTCTTGCGGATGTGCGGCGCGTCTTCGGCGAAGGCAATGGTTCCGAGGAAGAACTCGAGATCGATGAGCATTTCGGCGAAGTGTATGTCCATGTACAGGAATTCAAAGGCATTCCACTGCAAGTTAAAGTGTTCGATTCCCAGTCGGAAGAGCGCTTCGCGATGCCGGAACGGTTTGTGCAGGCAATGAACAAGGTCATGGACCCGACCGATGAAAACTTCATTTTCCAGCGCAAATGGGCGGATTACGGCGTCCGCTACGGCGAAAAAGCGGAAATCGGCAAAAGCATGGTCGAGGAAATCGAAGCGGCCTATCCTGATGACCGCCTGGAATCCTTGACGAGCAAAACCGAATCGAATGAAGCGGCTGGCAAAATCAATAAACGCAGAGTGTCACTGGAAGAATTCGACGCACCCGATTGGGAAACGCGTTTCCAATTGCTCGGCCAACTCGTTGAAGCGGA
This sequence comes from Planococcus sp. SSTMD024, assembly GCF_041320495.1. Classification (NCBI taxonomy): domain Bacteria; kingdom Bacillati; phylum Bacillota; class Bacilli; order Caryophanales; family Caryophanaceae; genus Planococcus; species Planococcus sp. SSTMD024. Next base: position 503,408 of record NZ_JBGGNS010000023.1, read on the forward strand.
TCTCGAGGATTTGCCACTGCTAGGCAAGGCGTTGGAAGACGATAAGATGTCGATCCGCCGCCAAGCTGCCATCTACCTGGGGGACATCGACGACGAAGCGGTCGTGCCGTATGCAGAACAGGCGATGAGAGACAAGTCGTGGGCGGTCCGCCGCACAGCTGGCGACACCATCAGCGATCTCGGATTCGAAGCGTTCGAACCGGTCATGATCGAGACATTGAAAGACAAAAACAAGCTCGTGCGCTGGCGTGCCGCGATGTTCTTGTATGAAACCGGGACAGACAAAGCGCTTCCGGCACTGAAAGATGCGGAAAACGACCCTGAGTTCGAAGTGAAGCTTCAGATCAAGATGGCGATTGCCCGCATCGAACAAGGCGAAGAAGCGCGCGGCTCGGTATGGAAGCAAATGACCGAAGCCCGCCAGACGATGAAAGACAATAAGTAAGAGACAAATGTTTCCCGCCTGCTTCCTTGAGGTAAAGAGCAATACGACGCTTTACTTGAAGGAGAGAGAATAATGGCTGAAAAACAAGTGTATTCAATTGAAGTCCTATGCCGCGGCAAATACGAATCGTGGGAATTTGAAGAAGAAGAGGAGCGCGACAGGTTTTATGAGTCGGTGAAGAAAAAGTTTGCTGATCATGCGTTTAAAGAAGAACCAACAGATGTGGAAGATACGGAAATCCTGCAGCTGAGCGCCAATTCCATGCATATCGGCGACGAAGGCGAAGTGGACCAGAAAATGCGCTATGACTGGTTCCATTACGATAGTTTCGGGGATATGCTGTCGTATATCAACGGGCAGTATAAGAAAAAATAAGAATTGAATGCGAAAAAAAGAGTCGGTCGCCTGTGAACTCTACAAGCGGCCGACTCTTTCTTATGATTAGTGGTGAGAACTTCAAAAAGCCTGTCATTCCATTTTTTTCTTTAAATAAGCTTGGATAAGCTGGTGATCTTCTACGCTCAGTTTTTCGATTTTCTTAATCGAATTGACGATATCGAGCACTGGGTCTTCTTCCACGGTTCGCCTGCGAGAGGCGAAATAAGCTGAAATGGCGCTGGTGAACGTTCCGATGATGCCGATTCCGACAAACATCAAAACGGCAGCCAGCAAACGCCCAACGCCGGTCTCGGGGTAGATGTCGCCATATCCGACAGTCGTAATCGTCACAATCGCCCACCAGATGGCATCGTTGTAAGTAACGATCTGGGGTTCGATCAGGATCATCGGGATTGGCACGAGAAAAATCAAAACAACCGCGAAAATCAGCAGTTTTTCCAAGCCATTCGTTTTTAAAACGGCGTACACAGGCTTTAAAAAGCGGGGGAGGATGCCCCATAATTTCAACATCCGGAAAAACATGAAAAAGCGCGCCGCCTGATAAATCGCATCCAGCGGGATGATGGCGACCAATTCGAGCGGATGGGATTTGATAAATGCCCATTTGCGTTCTGCTGCAAAAAAGCGGATGAAATAATCAACGAAGAAAATTCCCCAGATGACCCAGTGAACCAGAGTGAACCGTTCGTTGGAAACGAGCGCAATGATAACGGAAACGATCACCAGCAGGAACAGGAAAGATTCATAAAAGAAATTGCGTAATTTCATGTCAATCCCCCTTTAGTTTAAGACAGGAATTAATCCACTTCTCCCCATGCAGGATTCCATACCACTTCCCATAAATGGCCGTCCGGATCTTGAAAATGGCCCGAATAGCCGCTCCAAAACGTATCGTGGGCCGGATCGGTTATAAGGGCGCCTGCCTGTTCCGCCTGGGCCATCACCGCATCGACTTCCGCTTTGCTGTTGACGTTATGGCCGAGCGTGAATTCTGTAGGACTTGGCGGGCCCATCGCGACTTTCGTTTCGTGGGCGATGTCTTGGCGTTTCCAGATGGCGAGTTTCAGCCCTTGCTGAAGGTCGAAAAAGGCGACGGCGCCGTTGTCGAATTCTTCCCCGACGATTCCTTCTGTCGGTATGCCCAAACCGTCGCGGTAAAATTCCAGTGACCGTTCCAGATTGTCCACACCGATTGTAATGACAGAGATTCTCGGTTTCATGCGGTTCACTTCCTTTTTAGCTTCAGTTTACCAGAACTTTTAAGAGTGCTTATCAGATTTCAAGAATTATTAGCTCCAGACAAGTTCAGCTTAAGCTCTTCTAGAAGGCCTTACAGAGTATGAGTGTATTTCTTTAATTGTGCTTAGGCCGATGGTGGCGATAAAACGCATCCAAATCAATGAAATTAAACCGAAACTAAGTTAGAATGATGAGTGAAGATCTATAAACAAGGCATAAAAAATACCATAGAAAGCAGGGAGATAGATGAACGCATACGATGAGTACATGAAAGGCATTGTCGTCCCAATGCGCAAAGAACTGACAGAATCCGGGTTCACGGAGCTGACGACGGCAGAAGACGTCAACGAACATATGAGCAATTCACAAGGCGTGAGCCTCGTGATCATCAATTCCATCTGTGGATGCGCCGCAGGGCTTGCACGCCCAGCCGTACGTGAAGCAGTGGAACTCGCCGAGCACAAACCAGATCATTTGGTAACGGTATTTGCAGGACAAGACAAGGAAGCGACAGCGCAGATGCGCCAGTATTTCGAGGAAGTGCCGCCATCGTCTCCTTCGATCGCAGTCGTAAAAGACGGACAGCTCTCGCATTTCATCCCGCGCGAGGAAATCGAAGGCTTCGAGATGGAACAAGTGCGTGATGCCGTGAAGCGAGCGATCGAGGAAGCAGCGCAGTGAAGACGATCGTCACGACCGCTTACCGGCCGACTGATGCGACCAAGCGCCGTGCACAAGAGACCGCACAGCTCCTTGGCCAGCAGGCAGTCGAGCGCAACAAGCGGCCGATCTACAAACTGCACGAAGAACTAGCTGCGGACGTTCTCGTCTGTAAAAAAGAACGGCTCGAGCTTTATCCAGTCGGACAAAGCGAGCCGTTCTTTTTTCATCCCAATTCGGCGGCATTCCGCTCGAAGCGGCCGCTCGGAAACGATCCGCTCGTTGAAATCTCAGGACTCGAGCCGGGCGATGCCTATCTGGATTGCACGCTCGGCATGGCAAGTGATGCGCTCATCGCTTCACTTGTCGTCGGGGACACCGGAAGAGTGGTTGGTTGTGAAAGCGACCCGGTCATCGCCCATATCATCGGTGAAGGCTTGAAAAATTATCAGGACATGCCGAAACTGCACAAATCGATGAGGCGCATCAGAGTCGTCCCGCAAAATGCGGTCGATTATTTGAAGGGGCTTGATGAGAATTCCTTCGATGTCGTTTACATGGACCCGATGTTCACGGAACAGATTGCCGAAGCGTCAAACTTCGCGCCGCTCCGCAATAATGCGAATCATGGCCAACTGACAGACGAGTGGGTAGAGGAAGCGAAGCGAGTCGCAAGAAAAAGCGTCGTCTTGAAGGCGCATTTCCGCTCGACTGATTTTGAGGCGTTCGGCTTCAAGCGGCGCGTGCGCCCAAATACGAAATTCCATTTCGGCGTCATACAAATGAATAAAAGCCAATAAAAAAATCTCCCAAAGCGGGAGATTTTTTTAGTCTGTGATGGATAGAGAAGTCAAATACACAAGCATAAACAATAGACCCAATCCGATCAATAATGAAGCGTCCATGAAAATTCCTCCTTTTTTAAAAAAACAAGGCGTACTTACTTGCTTTATTGTACAATGAAATGGAACAAGATGAAACCTTTCCACATACAAATCGTTTATTACTATAACTATCTTGACAAAATGTTCAAAATTGAGGGTGATGTTTAGTGAAGAGTTGGTGGCAGAAGTCCTTGATGGTTGCTGTAACGGTTCTGACGCTAGGAGCCATTACACCGAACCATATGATCTGGGAATCCTTGCTCGACGAGGAGGATGGCCCAAAAACCCATGCAAGCCAAGGGCAAACGAAACAATATACGATCGAATGGATTGACCCGGAAGAATATTATGTGACGGCTGATTCGATTTTGGCCGATTTCCGCCAAGCTGCGGAAGAACAGTCCTATATGAAATTCGGTTCACGCATCGGCCCGGTGATCGATTCGGAATTCCGCACGCGCATTTTGCCGACGATCCAGGATGTCATCGACACGGAACTGGCCGCTTACGGCAAAGACAAATTGCGTAATTTGGCGATATCCGAAAAACCGTCCGGCGACCACGCCGAGAAAATCTTCCACGTTTACGACAAAGACAGCGGGCAAGATGAAATCCGCTTCCACGTGCGGACCGAGAAAAAGCCGCTTGAAGGCTATTCGTTCAATTTCCATTACCATTTGGCAAGCGACGGGTACCAGCGCCACATCAGCATTGGGGACATCTACTGGTCAAAAAACACACCGCCTAAATGGCTTTCCTGAAACCGTTATCACGATAACGGTTTTTTTTAATATCCTTATTTTTTCTGAAAACATGGTATTCTTAAAGTTTTTCTTATTCGAGTTGTTTTTGTTATGATGATACTAATAATGGAGGGAATTGCATGAAACAATATTTAGCGTTGTGTGAACATATTTTGGACCAAGGAGCCAAGAAAGAAGACCGTACGGGAACCGGGACGCTCAGCGTATTCGGGCACCAGATGCGTTTTGACCTGGCGGAGGGCTTTCCGCTCATGACCACCAAGAAAACGGCGTTCCGGCTGATTGTCTCAGAACTCTTATGGTTCATCAAAGGCGATACGAACGTCCAGACCTTATTGAAGGATAATAACCATATATGGGACGAGTGGGCATTTGCCCAGTGGGTCGAGAGCGATGATTATGCCGGGCCCGACATGAGTGATTTCGGCCGGCGGGCACAGCGCGATCCGGAATTTGCGGAACTGTACAAACAGCAAATGACGCTATTCCAGGAAAAAGTGCTGGCGGATGACGAGTTTGCAAAAAAATACGGTGATTTGGGGCCGGTCTACGGCAAACAATGGCGATCGTGGGCAGCGACTGACGACAGCCAGATTGACCAGCTGAAAAATGTTGTCGAATCGATCAAGAACAACCCCGACTCGCGCCGCCATTTGGTGACGGCTTGGAATCCGGAATTTATCGATGACATGGCGCTTCCGCCTTGCCATATCATGTTTCAATTTTATGTAGCGGACGGCAAATTGTCATGCCAGCTGTACCAAAGAAGCGCAGATGTCTTTCTCGGCGTGCCGTTCAATATCGCATCGTATGCATTGCTTACCCACCTCGTCGCGCAGGAATGCGGGCTTGAGCCTGGGGAATTTATCCATACAACCGGCGATACACATCTTTACGTAAATCATTTGGAGCAAGTGCAGGAGCAATTAAGCAGAGAACCGAAAGCCTTGCCGTCATTAAAATTAACGGAAGGCAAGTCGATGTTCGAGATGGACATGGAAGACATTCAAATCGAAGGCTATGACCCGCATCCGCGGATCAAAGCGCCTGTTGCTGTATAACGCCCAAGGAGGAGAACTTATGATTTCATTGATGGTGGCGCATGACCCGGATCACGTAATCGGCAAAGACAACCAATTGCCGTGGCATATTCCGGAAGATTTGGCTTATTTTAAAAAACATACACTCGGAAAAGGCATGGTGATGGGGCGCAATACCTTCGAATCGATCGGGCGCCCCTTGCCGAAGCGGCGTAATATCGTCGTGACGCGCAACACCGAGTATACCGCACAAGGCGTTGATATCACCCATAACTTGGTTGATGCGATTGAATTGGCCAGAGAGCAGCACGAGGAAGTAATGGTCATCGGCGGCGAGCAGATTTTCCGTGAAGCCTTGCCGATTGCCGACAGGCTGTATATTACACTGGTCCACCAGCCGTTCGGAGGGGACACGTTTTTTCCTGAATACGGAAGGGAATGGACCTTAGTATCGGAATCTGAACGCCATCACTCGAACGGCATCCCATATTCTTATTTAGTGTACGAACGTGCAGGGGGACAAACGCGTGATTAAGTCGGCCCGCACATTTTCGTATCTATTCGGTTATTTGCCGATTGCCGCCAAAAATTTGGCGAAGTTTAAAAAGCGCAAAGCGGGCATGAACCAACAGGAATATAGCCAGCTGATCCATAGCGAGCCCCAGAAATGGGCGTCGGGCATTATGCAGCGAACCGGCAGCCAGGTTGAAGTGAGCGGGCTCGAACACTTGCCGGAAGGGCCGGTGCTGTTTGTCAGCAACCACGAAGGCAATTTCGATATCCCGGTGCTGTTGTCGTCAATCCCGAAACCGTTTGGCTTTATTTCCAAAGAAGAAGTGAGGAAATTTCCGATCATCCCGTCTTATATGGAAGAGATGAATTGCGTATTCCTCGACCGTACCGACCGCCGCAGCGCCTTCAAGTCCATTACCGACACGATCGGAAAGCTTCGGGAAGGCCATTCCATCTTGATTTTCCCGGAAGGCACGAGAAGCAAAGGCCAGGGGCTCAAGGAGTTCAAAGCCGGATTCATGCGCATCGCCAAAGAAGCAAGCGTGCCGGTCGTGCCGATTGCCATCGAAGGCACGTCGCGCATCATGGAAAACAACAACAACCAAATCCGGCCGGCCCATGTAAGGGTTCAAGTGCTTAAGCCGTTTATGCCGGAAGAATTGGACGCTGCGGGCGTAAAAGCGGCGCAATTGGTCAAAAGCCGCATCGAACAAGCGCTGGCTGAAGTCCAGTAAACCTTGTGCGTAGAAAGCTAATCCCATTAACACCCTATAAGCTGATGAAATGGAAGTGAGCGAATGTCGAAAATTCACATTGTAACGGACTCGACTGCTGATTTGAAGGCAGAAGAAATAGACGCATACGGGCTTCACGTCGTTCCGTTGTCGATCCAGATCGGGGGCAAGACCTATCTTGACCGCGTCGATTTGGAACCGGAAGCTTTTCTTGAACTAATGAAAAATTCAGATGAATTCCCGAAGAGTTCCCAGCCGGCGCCGGGCGTCTTCAAAGAGCTGTATGACGAACTCGGCAAGGACGGAAGCCAAATCATTTCCATCCATATGACCGGCGGCATGAGCGGCACCGTGGAATCTGCGCGCACCGCTGCTGAATTGACGGATTCCGATGTCACGGTCATCGATTCCCGCTATATTTCCCATGCCTTGACCTTTCAGGTATTCGAAGCCGCGAGAATGGCGAAAGAAGGGAAAGCAGTCCAGGAAATCGTCGAACGCGTGGAGCAAGTGCGGCGCAATACGAAACTGTATGTCGTAGTCGATACGCTCGATAATTTGGTCAAGGGCGGACGCATCGGCAAAGGCCGTGCAATGATCGGGTCGTTCCTGAAGATCAAGCCGATTGCTTCGCTTGATGACGGGGAATACACGCCGGTGGCCAAAATGCGCAGCCATAAGCAAGTGGTGGATTATCTGGTAAAAGATTTTATCGAACGTACAAAAGGCAAAGTGGTCAAAGGCGTCGGCATCGCCCAGGCAAATGGCCAATCGATGGCCGAGCCGCTGCGCGAAAAAATCAAGGAGACCGGATTTACCGATATCCGTTATGATTTTACGACTCCGGTCATTTCCACCCACACGGGAATCGGTGCCATCGGTTTCATGTATTATACGGAGTAAACTAAAAGAAACATGAAGGAGAGACGAACGTGAAACGCATCCTGTATATTGTCATCGCTTTATCGATTGTGCTTGCGGGATGTGCTTCGACGTTCAATTTCGGTAAAGAAGAAGCGGCGCCGCGTTTGCCGGTAGAGTTCACCCCCTACACGGTCCCACCGAACTTCATCCCGCAGACCGTCATCATTACCGCACTTGGCGATTCTTTATCACAAGGCGTGGGTGATACGGAAAACCGCGGGGGCTATGCCGGGCGCCTGGCGCTCGAAATGGCGGAATGGCCGGGCGTGGAAGGCATCGCCCTTGAAAATACAGCGAAACGCGGCAGGAGAAGCGACCAATTATTGGCGCTGTTCCAGCAAGGCAAGCTGTCCGGCCCGCTGCTCGCTTCCGATTATATATTCATGACGATCGGCGGCAACGACGTCATGCGCATTGTCAAACGGGATTTGTTTTCATTGAATGTCGAAGCTTTCAGCGAAGAGTTGATTCTTTACCAGAACCGCTTTGAGACCATCTACGCATCCATCCGATCACTGAATCCGTCAGCGCCGCTCATCGTTGTCGGCCTGTACAACCCGTTTTCACTGGTGACGGATGAAGTGGAGGAATTCGATCAAATTATCGCCTCCTATAATGGAGTTATGGAAGAAACAGTGGAAGATGATCCGCATGCCTGTTTCGTGCCCGTCAGCGACCTGTTCGTCGGCAACGAGAATTTGGTTTACCATACCGACTTCTTTCATCCGAACAGCAAAGGTTATGACCTGATGGCTAAACGGGTATCGGAAACAATGGAACAATGCGGCATCAGCTTCCAGGGATAGGAGGTGGAAAAATGAAAAAATGGCGTTTTGCATTCTTTGTGCTATTGGTGTTGAACCTTGTTGCCGTCATTGGATTTTTCCTGTTCATTACGACACCATCCGATAATTTCAAAACCTATCAAGCGGAAAGCAGCCCACCGCCTGAAGGCAATACCGTTGTCGTCAACACGACCAAAGCCGACTTTGAAGGGATTGCGAATACCTATATCGCTGATGCGATGGAAGGCCAGCCGATGCCTTTGCGTCTCGCAGTAACCGATAATGTCAGCTTGTCTACCGAACTGACGGTATTCGGGGTAACTTTGCCAATCCTGTTGACTTTCGACCCGGTTGTGCTGCCGAATGGCAATTTGCTGTTGGAACAGCGTTCGGTCGAAGTCGGACGGCTCGACATCCCCCCGGAATCAGCGTTAAAATTGCTTCGAGACTCCGTGGATCTTCCAGAATTTATGGAAGTCATGCCGAAAGAAGAGGAAGTCTTGCTGAATCTCACCGAAATTCCCATCAACGGCGGCGTTTCAGTACGCGCAACATCGTTCGACCTTGAAGAAGACGACATCCGTCTTTTAGTAACGATTCAGCCATAATGTGAGGAGGAGTAAGATGAAGACAGAAAAAGCAACATTTGCCGGCGGCTGTTTTTGGTGCATGGTGCAGCCTTTTGATTCGCTCGAAGGCATCGAAGCGGTCGTCAGTGGCTATACAGGCGGCGATTTGCCGAATCCAACATATGAACAAGTCTGTACCAACTTGACCGGCCATCGGGAAGCAGTTGAAATCACATTCCAGCCGGAACTTTACCCTTATGAGCGGCTGCTTGAAGTGTATTGGTCCCAGATCGACCCGACCGATGCGGGCGGGCAGTTTTTCGACCGTGGCGATTCCTATAAAACCGCTATTTATTACCATACGGAAGAACAGCGGATTGCTGCCGAACAATCCAAACAGCAGTTGGAGCAATCGGGCAAGTTCAATAAACCGGTCGCCACGGATATTTTGCCGGCGAAGGAATTTTATCCGGCCGAAACGTATCATCAAGATTATTACCAGAAAAACCCAACTCATTATAACCGCTATGCGACAGGATCCGGTCGCAAGGCATTTATCCAAAACCATTGGGGGGAATCGAAATGAAAGACGATTTGAAAGCGAAATTGACGCCGATGCAATACCACGTCACGCAGGAAAACGGTACTGAACCGCCGTTCCAAGGCGAATTCGACCAGCATTTCGAAGAAGGCATCTACGTCGATATCGTCTCGGGCAAGCCTTTGTTCAGCTCGAAAGACAAATTCGACGCCCATTGCGGATGGCCAAGTTTTGCCAAGCCGATTGAAGACGATGAAGTTAAGGAAAGCTTTGATACGAGCCATGGCATGAGACGGACTGAAGTGCGCTCTGCTTCTGCCGATTCGCATCTTGGGCATCTGTTCCCGGACGGGCCATCTGAACTCGGCGGCTTGCGCTACTGCATCAACTCCGCAGCGTTGCGTTTCGTCCCGAAAGACCAATTGGAACAACAAGGCTATAGTGAATACCTGAAACTATTCGAATAATGGGAAAGCCTGGACTCCGGTCCGGGCTTTTTGCTGAAAGGAGAGGCCTGTCATGAATCGCTCGTTTTATCAATTTGCATTGAAATATCGCGGCAAGCTTGTACAGGACGAATATTCCCAATTTGCCGAGGCGATGTTTTTGGACCACAGTTTTCCGAAAATGAGCACGGATTTCCAGGAGATCTCGCAATATGTCGAAGAAAAGGCGCACCCCGTTCTCCAAGCTTCCACATTCGACCGAATGTGGGAAGAATACGAGGCAGGTTGAGGCTCTTCATTGCACTCGGCGAAAAAAAACAGTATGATTAAATCGACTAAAATAAAGTGAGGTTTTATGATGAGTGTCCACATTAATGCTAAAAAAGGCGATATCGCCGATACAATTCTGCTTCCTGGAGATCCGCTTCGCGCGAAGTACATCGCGGAAACATTCCTGGAAGATGTAACATTGTATAACGAAGTCCGCAATATGTTCGGCTACACGGGTACATACAAAGGCAAGCGCATTTCCGTTCAAGGAACGGGCATGGGCGTCCCGTCGATCTCGATCTACGTGACGGAATTGATGCAGGAATACGATGTGCAGAAATTGATTCGCGTCGGGACGTGCGGCTCGATCCACAAAGACGTCAAAGTGCGCGATGTCATCCTTGCACAGGCAGCTTCGACGGATTCGAAAATGAACGACATCATTTTCAACGGCATCACGTATGCGCCGATCGCCAACTTCGACCTTCTGCAAAAGGCTTATGCAGCCGGGCAGGAAAAAGGCTTGAACTTACGCGTCGGGAACGTATTCACTGAAGATGTATTCTACAACGAGCACGCAGAGCACGAAAAATGGGCGCAGTACGGGATTCTTGGGCTGGAAATGGAATCTTCCGCATTGTATACGCTGGCAGCGAAATTCGGCCGCAAAGCGCTATCAATTTTGACAGTCAGCGACCATTTGTTGACTGGCGAAGTCACTTCTGCAGAAGAACGCCAAACAACTTTCAACGATATGATTGTTGTGGCATTGGACGCAGCGATCCAAGACTAACAGGAAAAAAGACTGTCGAGGCAGTCTTTTTCTTTTAACCCCGCCAAGTTTCGGGAGTTTTTTGAAACTTGCTGTCAGGTGAATGAAGAAAGTGGTGAAACATATGGACGAAAAGCGACCGGGCGAAGAACAGCAACCCGAAGCGCAGGCGGCAGAGGAACCAAAGCCGCATTTTATTCGAATGAAGACCTTCTATTTCATCATGCTCGTCTTTTTCTTGATTATCGCGACAGCGGGCATTACCGTTTTCGCTTTGACCTTCGGAGAAGATAAAGCAGTGGAAGTGAACAGTCCTGAACGCCAGGAATTCCAAAAATTATATTCTGCATACGATCAAATAGAAGCTCAGTATTTTGAGGAAGTAGAGCAGGAAGACTTGATCAACGGTGCCATCAACGGCATGGTGGATGCACTTGGCGACCCGTATTCCGACTATATGGATGAAAACGAAGCTGCCCAGTTCATGGAAGGCATTTCGTCCAGCTTTGAAGGAATCGGCGCAGAAGTGCAAGAGCGCAACGGTTATGTAACAGTGGTTTCACCGATCAAAAACTCGCCGGCTGAAAAAGCAGGCGTCTTGCCGAACGATCAAATACTGGAAGTTGATGGCGAAAGCATTCAAGGGTTTTCAACGACCGAAGCGGTCATGTTGATCCGCGGGGAAAAAGGAACCGAAGTGACCTTGACGATCCAGCGCGGCGAAAACGCTGACCCGATCGAGATCACGATCGTCCGTGACGAGATCCCGATTGAAACGGTGTATGCAGAAATGGTCAATGACCAAGTTGCTCACATCAACATTACGAGTTTCTCAGAGAACACTTATGATGAACTGCAGGAAGCCATTGCGGAAATGGAAGAACAAGGCATGGAAGCAGCAGTCCTGGATGTACGTCAGAATCCAGGCGGCTTGCTGAATACGGCGCTCGATATTTCCAACCTCTTCATTGAAGAAGGCAAGGAAATGTTCGAAGTGCAGGCAAAAGGCGAAGAGCCGGAAGTGTACTTGGCCACAGGCGGAGAGAAGTTGGACATACCGGTCACCTTGCTGATCGATGGAGGCAGTGCATCGGCTTCTGAGATTTTGGCAGGAGCGATGAGCGAATCCGCAGATGTAACCCTGGTCGGCGAGAAAACCTTCGGGAAAGGGACTGTCCAAACGGCGAATGACCTTTCGGATGGCTCGAACTTGAAGTTCACGACCGCCAAATGGTTGACGCCGGATGGCAACTGGATTCATGAAGAAGGCATTGAGCCGGATGAAGTGGTCCCATATCCAGAGTATGCGTCCCTCCCGTTCCTTGACCCGTCAGCCGAATTGAAAGACGGCAGCATATCCGAACAAGTGCAAACGGCAGAGAAAATGCTCGATGCCCTCGGTTATGAAGTCGGGGAAATCGACGGCGTGTTCGAAGAAGAGATGGAGCAGGCAGTTATCGAGTTCCAGGAAGCGAACGAGTTGGAAGCTGACGGTGTATTGACTGAAGACACGACGTATGCGGTCATGGACCAATTGCGCGAAAAGATCAATACGGAAGACCCGCAGCTCCAGGAAGCAACCGATATCCTGATGGAACAGGCTGGCTTAGCAACTGAAGAACCGGCGGATGAAGAAGCCGACACAGAAGAATAAGTTAGTGGATAAGGCCCGCTTCCGGCGGGCCTTTTCTTGCATATGAGAGAAAGGGTGAGTTGATGGTTGATGTGTATTTGTTCAGCGGATTTCTCGGCAGCGGGAAAACGACTTTGCTGAAGAAGATGATCTTGGAATTTAAAGAAAAAGGCTTGAAGCCGGCAGTGTTCATGAATGAACTCGGCTCGATGAATTTCGATTCGGAAGAAGTCGGTGACGGGGTGCCGCTTAAGGAAATCCTGGATGGCTGCATTTGCTGCAGCGGATCGGAAAAATCGGAAGCGCAGATCCAGACCTTGCTCGCGGAGTCGGAATTCGATGTGTTGCTGATCGAAACGACAGGAGCGGCACATCCCGTCGAAGCGCTCGATGCGATTTTCTCGCCTTTGTTCGCGGAGCGCTTGAACTTCCGCGGCATTGTCACTGTGGCGGACAGCAAACGCTTCTTAGAGCGCCAGCAATTGTCTCCGCAGATCCGGTCGCTGTTCATCGAGCAGATCCGGCATGCCGATTTATTATTGGCGAACAAATCGGATTTGCTGAGCGAGCCGGAACAAAGCCAGGCCATTTTTGAAATCCAGCAAATCAATCCGACGGCGCGCATCGTCCAGACGGTCCATGCCAAAGTGCCGTTAAAATTACTTGAATCCGTGAGCCCCGCACAGCGTGGGCCGGTCGAACAGGCGCCGGTGTCGAAATTGAACTTGCAGACGAAGATCGTGTCATTTGACGAACCAATCGAGCGGGAAGCGTTCGAAGAATGGCTGCGCAATTTGCCGGATACCGTTTACCGGATCAAAGGCTATATCACACTTTCGGGCCATAGCTATCCGCATTCGTTTCAATACGCTTACGGCATGGTCCAGTGGCTGCCGGAATACATGAAGCTGCGCAACCAAATCGTGCTGATCGGTGAAAACCTCGAGGAGCTGAAGATGCCATGATTGAAGCATATAAACGATTATGGCCGGACCGGCAAGGAATTCAGCGCATCGCAACGCAAGACGAATTGGAAAAAAGCATACGTGTGGAACTGAACGACGAGTTGACCCACCCGCGCGTCCGCAAATCTGTAGACGAAAAGCTGGAATTGGCGGTCGAACGGATTGGAAAGTCCACGCTTACGGAAGAGGAACAAGCAGCATTGATCCAGCTATATAAAAAACTTGCCACTCAATGACTGGCAAGCTGTAGAGGCTACCGGGAATTCTCCGGTAGCTTTATTATTTTATGAACGTCAAGAGCCACTCTCTGTTTTTCTGATTTCCGAGACAAGCTCGCTTATCCCATTCGGGAAGAGGTGATCATTTCCGGGAAGTTTTCTTAATGTCGCATTCGACAGTTTTTTTGAGTATTTTTGCGAATGGCTGAAAGGGACGATGGGATCGCCAGCGCTATGGAAAAGAACAATTTCCGGCAAGGGCGGCATATGGCAACCGAAATTCTCTTCCAGTAAAAACTCTTCGACTGCCCATTGTGAATTGCTTTCCCAATACGGAGCTGCAACGGTGATGATTTTGGCAAATGGCTTTTCCGGAGCTTCTTCCGATAAAAACTTAAACAATACCGATCCTCCGAGTGAGTGGGTCACCACAATTGCACCATCGTCCAATGACGCGATTTCTTTCTGTAATGCATGTTTCCAAGGCCGGTAATGCGGGTCGTCAGGGTCCGGCATCTTTGGGGCAATTACCTGAAATTCGGCGTCTAATTGCTCCCTTAAATATTGCAACAGCCCGGAACTGCCTTCCTGTTCTCCTTGTGGGCCGGCGCTATGGATGAATAGAACCTGTCTCATTAGCTGAGCCTCCTTTAGTTTGATGGCAAATGCGTCGACGCTAAAGAGGTTTCACTTTCTATTTCTCCGTTGCAGCAGTTTTGAAACATATCTCTTTGTTTTAACCTTAAAAGAAGGAATGAACGGGGCGATAACCAAAGTGAAAAGAACGGGTGATGGGTCTCTTTGGCGACCTCATTTCAATTGTCTTCATCTTGACTGCTATGGGAATAACTGAATCGCTTCACTATAGAAAAAACACCTCCACGTTGAGTCACCGGTATTTTCATACCGTTTTCAGCGAAAGGTGTTTTTGTTTATTCGGGAGTTACAGGGCAGTGCCGAAGCGACTCAAGGTCTTTTTTCATTCACCTTTAGCGCTCTCGTGTTCGGCTACAGCGATTCATTAGCATTAGCCAGTTTTTTCTGGATGATCAACAAGCGGATCGATAAGGTGACGGCGCCTGCAGTGAGCCCGGCGATCAGTCCGACCCAATAGCCGAATGCGCCGAGATCGGTGAACGTGGCGAACAGATAGCCCGAAGGCAGCCCGATGACCCAATAGGAAATGAGCGCCATGACGAAAGTGATGTTGACGTCCTTATAGCCCCTCAGCGCCCCTTGGACCGGCGCTTGGACAGCATCCGACACTTGGAACAAGGCAGCGAAGATCAGGAACTGGACCGCAAGCCCGATAACAGCGGGATCGGATGAGTACAGCGCGGCGATCGGTTCTCTCAGGAAATACAGGATGCCGGACGAAATGACACTGAGCGTCACCGCAGCACCGACGCTGATCCAGCTGTATTGCTTGGCATGTGACGCGCGTTTTGCCCCGACTTCAAATCCGACTAGTATCGTCGCGCCCATCGAGATGCTGAGCGGCAACATGTAAAGGAGCGAAGCGAAATTCAAGGCGATCTGGTGGGCGGCGATGGTAATAGTCCCGTAAACAGACATCATAAACGTCACCGCAGAAAAGATGCTCGTTTCGGCGAAGATCGAAATGCCGATCGGCACGCCGATGCCGGTGATTTCTTTCCATCTGGTCAAGGAAGGGCGCGCCCATTTGCGGAACACCCCGAATGACTTGAACGGTTCACTTGTATGAATGATGAATGCGGCGATGGCCAGCACGAGCCAATACGTGATCGCCGAAGCCATGCCGGCACCCGGGCCGCCAAGTTCAGGAAAGCCGAAGTTTCCGAAAATCAGCAAATAATTGAAGAAGACATTGATCGGTGCCGACATCAAAGTGATGAACATCGTGACACGTGTAGCACCGAGCGCATCGATATACGAACGCAGCGCATTATAGGCAAACAGCGGGACCAGGCCTAAGCTCATCGCGAAGATATAACGGCTGGCCACTTCGTTGACGCCGGGTTCGAGATCCATGAAGCCAAGCATCCAGTCGATGCCAAAGAAAAAGAAACTGAAGACGATGGCTGCCAGGAGGATAGCCAAATAAATCCCTTGCTGCACGGCATCTTTCACGCCTTCTTTTTTCTTGGCCCCCATCAATTGTGCTACAATTGGAGTAATGGACATGAGGATGCCGGCAAGTCCGATATAGACCGGAACCCAAAAAGAGGACCCGATCGACACGCCGGCAAGATCCTCTGTCCCGTAACGGGCGGTCATGTAAATATCGAAAAAAGTCACCATATACATAGCGACTTGGGTGATGAGAATCGGCAGGACGATTTTCATTAGCAATTTAAGTTTTTCTTGAGTCGATTTCGTTTCGTACATATTCATAGCCTCCCAATACACTTGCAATACCAAATAAAACGAGTATATCACACAAACCGTGCAAAGTGACGAAGACACATACATGCATAGTAGGAGAGTAGGACAAGCGATGGAAAACAAGACAATCATTTTAACGGGCGGCGGCACAGCCGGCCATGTTTCATTGAACCAGGCAATTATTCCGGAACTGGAGAAACTCGGGTTCCGTGTTGAATATATCGGCTCCAAAGAAGGAATCGAAAACGAATTGATCCGTGATTCCTATCCGGAAATTACCTATCACGCCATTTCTAGCGGCAAACTGCGCCGTTATTTCTCGATGAAGAACTTCACGGATCCGTTCCGTGTCGGGGCAGGATTGACGCAAGCTTTGAACATCATCCGAAAAGTGAAGCCGGTCGCAATCTTTTCAAAAGGCGGTTTCGTCTCGGTACCGGTCGCGATGGCGGGGCGTTTAGCAGGCGTGCCTGTCATCATCCATGAATCCGACGTGACGCCGGGCCTTGCGAATAAATTGGCAATTCCCTTTGCGGACCATATATTTACGGTCTTCAAGGAAACGATGAGCCATGTGCCGAAAGAGAAATCGACTTGCACGGGATCGGTCATCCGCAGCGAATTGCTCGATGGCTCAGCTGCGAGCGGCAGGGAATTATGCCATTTCGACAACACCCATAAAGTATTGATGATTATGGGCGGCAGCCAAGGGTCTGCACTTATCAATGATGCGGTGCGCGAAAACCTGGATATCTTGACCAAGCAATTCAATATCATTCATTTATGCGGAAAAAGCAATATCGATGAGCGCCTTGAGGGTCACGAACAGTATTGCCAGTTTGAATACGTGACGCATGAATTGTCGCATCTTTTGCATTTGACGGACCTGGTCGTCTCGCGGGCGGGATCGAATTCGATATTTGAATTCCTTGCATTGAAAAAGCCGATGCTTCTAATCCCTTTATCGAAGCAAAAAAGCCGCGGGGACCAGATCCTGAATGCCAATTTATTCGAAGCGCAGGGCTTTGCCCATGTCCTTGAGGAAGAACAATTGGATGCACAAAGTTTCATGGCGGCGATTGAGCGCCTGGTAGCTGAAGAAGAGCAATTGATTCACGCGATGACAGAAGCAGAACCGCCGAAAACCGCTTATGAAATGGCGAAATTGGTCGCTGCCCACGCAAAATAAATTCGAACTGAAGAGGTGCCCTTATGGAATTATTGAAAGTACATGGTTCAATGAATACATTTTTTCTCTATGAAGGAAATGATCGCAAGGACTTTGCGGAATTGACGAAAGAGTTGGCATCGCTCGACTCAGAGATAGATGGCCTGTTGACTGTATCCCCTTCCGAACACGCCGATGCGAAAATGCGCGTTTTCAATACGGACGGCTCTGAAGCTTCCATGTGCGGCAACGGCTTGCGTTGTGTGGCGCGCTTTGTGTGCGAGCGGGAGGGCGTCGATCAGGCAGTGATCGAAACGATGAAAGCGGATTTGGCTGTGCAGAGAGAAGCGGAGATCGACGCCGGGGTTCACATGTACGGCGTGGAAATATCACCGGTATCTTTTCAGCTTGCCGATTTGCCAATGACATACGATCAGCAGACGGAATGGCGCCAACAAGCGCTGCCGTTCATCGATACCGATATTCCATTTACGGCGGTTGCCGTGCCGAATCCTCATTTGATCGGGATCGTCGGCAAGGACTTACAGAAAGACCCGTCCCACCAAGAGAAATGGGCCGCTTATTTCAACGGCGATAACCCGTATTTCTCGGATGGCGTCAATTTGAGTTATGTGACGCCATTGACAGAAGGTATTTTTGTGCGGACCTATGAAAGAGGCGTTGGCTTTACGGACGCCTGTGGTACAGCCATGACGGCATCCGCTTTGGTCAGCTGCCTTGCTGGCCTTGTGCCATTCGGGGACGTTTCCGTTTTTAACCCAGGTGGTATGGTTAACTGTTCGGTAAAATCCGCGGACGGCCATTATCAATTGAAGTTAAGCGGCAATGCTACGTACTTGGGTGTTTATCGCTTCAATGCAGGCGCTCCTTCTGCAGAGGGCAAGTTGGAACTGGTGAAACAGTCCGATGAGCAATCGGCTTATGAAAAATTCATTGAGAAAATCAGCGATGCGACAGCAGAGCTGAGATAACAGAAAGCGGTGGATTCGATGTCGGGACCTTTTACGAAAGAGCAAATGGAGATGCTGTATGGGAAAGCGGCCGACCCGGTCTATTTCATGCAGCAGCAGGGCAACGGCTTTGTTTATGCTTGGGTCAATCCGGTCTGCAAGGAGATTTTCGGTGTCGATTTGACGGGCCGCAGCGTAGAGGAATGCATGCCGAGGGAATTGGCGCTTGAAATCCACAAGCAATACCGGATTGCGATCAAGCGCAATGAACGCCATCTGTACAGGGACTATAGTCTGTTCTCTGACCGCGGGACCGCGATGGAAACCGAATTGACGCCATTCAAGCATGAAGGCGCGCAATACGTGCTGGCGATTACGAGAGATGTGACCGAACAAAAGAAAATCGAAGAGGATTATCTTTTCTATCAATCGCTCGTCCAGAATTCAGTCGATCCGATGTTGATGATCTCAGCGGATTTTACCATCCTCGATATGAACCCGGCTTACGAAAAAACCTTCGGCGTGGAACGGCAGGAATGGCTCGGCCGCAATTACGAAGACATCCCGCAGGACAAGCAGAAATTCTTCGAGATGGGCAAGCTTCTCCTTGAAAACAGCACAAGTACCCATAAGGCGAGTTCGATTTTCCTGAGCCGGATCAAAAGCGATGGACGCGAGGCGAAGTTTTCGGCCAGCTATTCATTGATCAAGGAAAACGGGATTATCCGCGCTTTTCATGTCGTGTTCCGTGAGCTGACGAATGAATTATTATTGAAGCATGAACTGAAACGGACGGAGAATATTCTGGAAAGCTACAAAGATGCACTGAATTACGCAGCGCTCGTACTCATCTGGGATATCTCCGGTATGATTGAATTTGCCAATGATAATTTCAAGAAGTTGACCGGCTTTGACAGCAGCGAATTGACGGGGATGAATATCCAGTCGATTGGACGGGCCATCATGTCCGGCCAGCAACTCGCCCATCTTCAGTCGGTTTTGAAAAAAGGCGAGATTTGGCGCGGCCAAGTGCGCAGCTTGAAGAAGAATGGCCAAGCGTTTTGGGTGGATGCCACGATCATTCCGCTGTTTGACGTCGAAGGGCGTGTCTACCAGATGCTGTCCATCTTATTCGACATCACCGACCGCAAGGAAATGGAAGAGCAATTGCATCATATGGCATATCACGACCCGTTGACGAATTTGCCGAACCGCCGGTTGATGGTCAAGCATTTCCGTGAAATGGCAGCCAAGAGCAGCCGAACGGGAGACCAAGTCGCTGTTTTGTACATAGATGGCGATAATTTCAAGGAAATCAACGATCGGCACGGCCATGAAATCGGCGATGAATTCATTCACCAATTTGCCCGCGCGCTTGAACGCAGCATCCGAAAGCACGATGTGGCGGCGCGTATCGGCGGAGACGAATTCCTCATCCTGCTGCCCGGCATATCCGCGATCAATAGCCGCAGACAGATCAAAAACATCATCTCGCGCATCCAGCAAACTTTGAAAGACGGATGGGTCATCGATGGCCAACATTTCTCGCCGACGTGCTCCATAGGCAGCGCTTTGTATCCGGAAGATGGAAGCGAGTTTGAGGAGCTGATCCAAAAAGCTGACCATGCCCTGTATGAAGCGAAGAAAAAAGGCGGGGGCATTGTCTGTTTTCACGGCGAAGCATGAGTTTCTTCCATTATAATTCGGAAATTCTGCCCCCTTGGCTGCATGTAAGCGCTTCATTGTGCTTTAACTGAATCTTTTCAAGTAAAAGCATTGTTTTTTTCGGTGGAAGTAGTAAGATTGATATGGAAATTCGTTCAGTACCGCTACAGCCCTGCCGCTTTAAGTCGGGCGAGGGGCGTGCTAAAATAGGAAAGACCTATAAATAAAAGTGAATGCCATAAGGCAAATAGTTGGAGGTTATTCAATGTCTACCAATCAACCGGACACAAAATCCCCATGGAATTCCATAACCGGCCCGAACCTAGGGTACGTAATGGAGATGTACGAGCTTTATCAGGAATCCCCTGAATTGATCGACCCTGAGTTTGCAGAGCTATTCAAACAATACGGCCCGCCTGCAGAGCAGCCTGTCGTACAGACAGGAGATGCCACTGGCACTGCTGCGGGTGCTGCAATCGAACCGAACCGTTTTGAAAAAGTATTGGCAGCGGTTAATTTGGCGGAAGCCATCCGTGCACACGGCCATTTGGCTTCGGATATCTATCCGCTAAAAGACCAGCCGCGGGATACGGAAAGACTGGAAATTTCAAAATACGGCTTGACTGAAGCGGATTTGAAAGATGTCCCCGTATCCCTAATACTGGAAAACGCCCCAGCCGAGGTAAAAAACGGGCTTGATGCCATCAATTACCTGAAATCACTTTACACGGACAAAATTGCTTATGAATTTTCGCATGTCATCCAACCGCAGGAACGCAGCTGGATCCAGTCGAAAATCGAAGCGGGCGACATGAAGCCGAAACTCGATGCCGACAAGAAACAACAGGTGTTGGATCTTTTGACGCGCGTTGAAGGATTCGAGAAGTTCGTTCACCGCACATTCGTCGGCCAAAAGCGCTTTTCAATCGAAGGCGTCGATTCGCTCGTCGTTTTGATGGATGAGCTGGTCCGCATGTCTGAATCGGCAGGCACTGAAAACATCATGATCGGCATGGCCCACCGTGGGCGTTTGAATGTCTTGACGCACATTCTCCATAAACCGTATGAAATGATGTTCGCTGGGTTCGCGCATGTCGGCGATGAAGCGTTCCTTCCGGAAGACGGATCGCTTGAAATCACCAAAGGCTGGTTCGGCGACGTGAAATACCATATGGGGGCTGCACACCGTTCCAAAGCAGGAACAAAGATCAAGCTTGCCTATAACCCTTCCCACCTGGAAGTCGTGAGCCCAATCGTTACAGGGCAAACACGCGCTGCGCAAGAGATGACTGCACAGAGCGGCTTGGCACCGCACGATCCGAAAAAAGCCTATTCAATCCTCGTACACGGCGACGCCGCGTTCCCAGGGCAAGGCATCGTGACGGAAACCTTGAACTTCAGCCGCATCAAAGGTTACCAGACGGGCGGATCGATCCACATCATCGCCAATAACCTGATCGGTTTCACAACGGAACAGCACGATTCCCGTTCGACGCATTATTCATCAGACCCTGCAAAAGGCTTTGAAGTTCCGGTACTTCATGTCAATGCAGACGATCCGGAAGCTGTTGTAGCTGTTGCCCGCTTCGCGTTTGAATACCGCGAGAAATTCGGCAAGGACATCCTGATCGACTTGATCGGCTATCGCCGCTATGGCCATAATGAAATGGATGAGCCTTTGGTGACGAACCCGATGATGTACCACGGCGTCCACAAGCACGATACGGTCCGTGAATTATACGGAAAACAACTGGCTTCTGAAAGCGTGCTTTCGGAAGATGATGTCAAAAAGCTTGATGCAGACATCCAAAAAGTGATGCAGGAAGCGTATGATAAAGTAAAAGAAAACAAATCCGACGATCATCCGAAATTGGAGATGCCAGAAGCTGTCTTGAATGGTTTCCCTGAAATCGAAACGGGCGTCGGCAAAGACATCCTTGAAAAAATGAACAATGAACTGTTGTCGTGGCCACAAGACTTTTCCGCATTCGGCAAATTGGCGCGCATCTTGAAACGCCGCGAAGAGCCGTTTAAAGGAAAAGGCAAAATCGACTGGGCCCATGCAGAAACATTGGCGTTCGGTGCCATTTTGCAAGACGGCAACCCGATCCGCCTGACAGGGCAAGATGCACAGCGCGGAACATTCGCGCACCGCCATCTTGTGCTGCACGATGAGAAGAACGGCAACGAACTTGTTCCGCTTCACCACATTTCCGACTCGAAAGCATCATTCGTCGTTTACAACAGCCCGCTAAGTGAAGCATCGATTCTCGGCTTCGAATACGGCTATAATGTTGAAAACGACAAAGCTTTAGTCATTTGGGAAGCTCAATATGGAGATTTCGCCAATATGGCACAAGTCATGTTCGACCAATTCATTTCGTCCGGCCGCGCAAAATGGGGCCAAAAATCCGGCCTGGTCATGCTGCTTCCGCACGGCTATGAAGGACAAGGACCGGAACACTCCAGTGCACGCCTTGAGCGTTATCTGCAGATGGCTGGAGAAAACAACTGGACAGTCGCTAACCTATCCAGCGCAGCGAACTATTTCCACATTCTCCGCCGCCAGGCGAAAATGCTTGGCGAAGAAGCCATCCGCCCATTGATCATCGTGTCGCCGAAATCACTTCTGAGACACCCGCTTGTTGGGGCTGAAGTCGATCAATTGGCAGAAGGCAAGTTCGAGACAGTCATTGAACAGCCGGGCACAGGGCAAGATGCGAAGAAAGTGAAACGCTTGCTATTTGCTAGCGGTAAGATGGCCATTGATTTGGCGGAACGCGTCAAAGACGGAAAAGGCTACGAGTGGGCGCATATCGTCCGTGTCGAGCAATTGTATCCGTTCCCGGCCGAAAAAATCAAAGCGATTGTCGACCGCTACCCGAATGCCAAGGAATTGGCTTGGGTCCAGGAAGAGCCGCAAAATATGGGGTCTTGGTCATTTGCCGACCCTTACTTGCGCGAACTCGCAGATGGCAAAGAAGTGAAATACTACGGACGCATGAAGCGCCAAAGCCCTGCAGAAGGCGACGGCGAGTCACATAAAGTCGAACAGGCACGCATCATCGATGAAGCTTTAGCTAAATCGAAATGATGAACTTTTAAGGAGGAATTAATTGTGGCAGAGATCAAAGTACCGGAATTAGCAGAATCGATTACAGAAGGAACAATCGCCCAGTGGCTGAAACAGCCGGGCGATACGGTAGAAAAAGGGGAATTCATCGTTGAACTTGAGACAGACAAAGTCAATGTTGAAGTCATCTCCGAAGAAGCGGGCGTCGTCCAGGAACTGCTCGCAGAAGAAGGCGATACAGTTGAAGTCGGCCAAGTAATCGCAACTGTCGGAGAAGGTTCCGGCGAAGCGGCAGCTTCAGCACCGAAAGAAGAAGCACCAAAAGAGGACCTTGCCAAAGAAGAAGCGAAGCAAGAAGCTCCTGCAGATCAGGAAGCTGCGCCGACAGAAGAAGAAAGCGCCTCTTCCGACCGCACGATCGCAAGCCCGGCAGCCCGTAAATTGGCTCGTGAAAAAGGCATCGACCTGGCTTCCATCACGCCAGTTGACCCAATGGGCCGCGTACGCGTCCAGGACGTTGAAGCGCACGGTTCGAAACCGGCAGCGGCGCCAGCTCCAGCTAAGCAAGAAGTACCGAAAGCTTCTGCATCGGCAGCACCTTCTTCCGATGAGGAAAGCGGCCGCGTGGTCCGTGAAAAAATGACAAGACGCCGCCAGACCATTGCCAAGCGTTTGCTTGAAGTGAAGCAATCGACTGCGATGCTGACGACGTTCAACGAAATCGACATGACCAATGTAATGGAACTGCGCAAGCGCAAGAAAGATAAATTCCAGCAAGACCACGACGTCAAGCTTGGATTCATGTCATTCTTCACCAAAGCAGTGACAGCTGCATTGAAAAAATACCCGTACGTTAACGCTGAAATCGATGGCACAGACGTGCTCATGAAGCAGTTCTATGATGTAGGGATTGCTGTGTCGACTGAGGAAGGCCTTGTCGTGCCGATTGTCCGCGATACGGATAAAAAGAACTTTGCAGAAATCGAAGCGTCCATCGGCGAATTGGCGACAAAAGCTCGCGACAAGAAATTGTCGATCGGCGATATGACCGGCGGGTCGTTCACGATCACAAATGGCGGTGTCTTCGGTTCACTCTTGTCTACACCGATCTTGAACGGTACGCAAGTCGGGATCCTCGGCATGCACACGATCCAGAAGCGCCCGATCGCAGTAGGCGACAATGTTGAAATCCGCCCGATGATGTACGTAGCGCTATCGTATGACCACCGTGTCATCGATGGCAGCGATTCTGTCGGCTTCTTGAAAACAGTGAAAGAATTGATCGAGAACCCAGAAGACCTATTGCTCGAATCTTAAGTCCACATTCCACAAGGCAGCTCCATTGCGGGGCTGCCTTTTGTTATGGGATAATGTGGCATAGAGACGGGGGATTTTGATGGAGCTGGATTTTTTATGGGAATTGGCGAAGGAATATGGATATTTAAGTATGTTCTTGGTGAATTGGCTATTGCTGTTTGGCCTGCCGATTCCGAATGAATTCGCCGCAGCGTTTTCAGGCGTCGTGACGGAGACAAGCGACTTCAAGCCGTTTCCGGCCTTTTTATCAGCGTATAGCGGGCTGGTCACAAGCAATTTATTCGCCTATGGGCTCGGGTGGCTGTTCGGCCATCGCTTGATCGGTTGGCTGCAGACGACGTTCCTGCAGAGCGGCATTGAACGGTTCCGGCAGTTTCTAGCCCATAAAGGCAATTGGGCGATCGCTTTCAGCTTTTTCCTTCCGGGCGTGCGCTGGGCAATGCCTTATGTGGTGGGGGCTGACCGCTTTCCGCTTGCGCGCTATTTATTGTTCGCGCTGCCTGCCGGATTTGTCTGGACTTTCGCTTATTTCACTTTGGGCCGCAGTTTCCCATATGCCTATGAAGCGATTCTCGGGCATCTGCAATGGTTTTTGATTGCCTTATCGAGTATCGCGGTCATCGGGGTGATCGGGTATCTGGCCATCGTTCGAAAAGGCGGCAAGGGTGGGCAAGTTTGAATTCCCGGGCAGTTTTCCTTATACTGAAGAGAGCAGGAAAACATTACATTTACATTGACAGAAAAGGATGATATCGATGATACATACCAATTGGCTGGAAAAAGAAACCGTCCGCACCGTTACGTGCAAGCACACCGATGCCGACAAATTTTTAGTATCGAATGTCCTGACACCCGGACAGCAATACGACGTGAAAAATGAAACTGAAGAATTTTTGTTTGTTGTCGACAACACAGGTAAAGTCGGCGGCTATTACAAAACTTATTTCGAGTGATGACAAAAACCGATGAATCCATCGGTTTTTTCTATGGAGACGGGAGTGGAACAGATGACAATTATTGATGAGGAAATCAAAAAACGGACGCAGCGAGACCACGCAGAAGACTCAAACCTGATCGGGGAAGGCGGTTATATCCCGCCGGATGAAAATTTATGGAACGATATCCTGACAGCTGTCGTGCTGAAAAAACCGGTGCTGTTGAAAGGGCCGACGGGAGCCGGGAAAACGAAACTCGCCGAAAGCATTTCTGAGCTGTTCCAGCAGCCGATCCAAAGCATCAACTGTTCTGTCGACTTGGACGCGGAAGCGCTGCTCGGCTTTAAGACATTGGTGCAGCGCGGTGGGCAAAGCGCAATCGAATTTGTTGAAGGCCCTGTCGTGACCGCCATGAAGCATGGCCATATCCTCTACATCGATGAGATCAATATGGCGAAAGCCGAAACCTTGCCAATCCTACACAGTGCGCTCGACTATCGCCGGATGCTGACCAATCCATTCACCGGCGAAGTGATCCAGGCACATCCTGATTTTTCGGTAGTGGCTGCCATCAATGAAGGGTATATCGGAACATCGCCAATGAATGAAGCGCTAAAAAACCGATTCATTTCCTATCCAACTCCCTACTTGTCAGGCGAGCAGCTCCGGGGCCTATGGGACAGGGAATTTCCGGATGCCGACACGGAGCTGAAAACGTTCATGTTGAACTTGGCAGCGGATTTGATGAAGCAAGTGGAGAGCGGCCTAATGTCAGAAGAAGCTGCATCGATCCGAAGCTTGTTGGACGCCACTGCGCTCGCGATGCATATCGATGCGCTGCGCGCCGTCCGCTACGCCATTGCGGAAAAACTGGACGACGAAAGCGAACGGAATTTGTTGATGGATTTAGCGAATACTTGGCGAAAGTAGGGAAGCAGGATGACTTCAATCAATCGCTTTATCCAATTCAATAACGAAACGGTTGATACGAGGCTCCTCAACCGGATGGAACAGCTTGCGAGAGCACTGTCATCCGCGCCTTACCTGCGGTTGACGACCCGGAAGCTTTGGGAATTTCGGCCATCCGAAGGCGCTGTTTCGATGAGCGTATTCTGGCGCCACCGGCCAAAGGAAATCGAACAAGCCGGTTATCTTTCGGATATTTATTTGATGAGCGCGGGTTTTTGGCGCCATTTCTGTATGCGTTCGTGGCGCCGTTTCCGGGAGGTGGAGACCCGCTTGCCGGAACTTGCCACGCAGTTGCTGTTGATGGCGGAAGAATTCCGCTTGAGTGACCGCATCACAGCGGAGCGCCCTGGAACGAAGCAAGCATTTGAAGTGAGGGAGAAAATCGTCACGGGCTTTCACTCCGACCAGCTGGAACAGAACCGAAAAAAAGGCTTTTGGGCCGATGCTTTCTTGAATGCCGCCTACTTAAAATTACGGGGCAAAGATGTATCGTTAAGTGATGAACTGGATCCGTTATTTCTGGCATGGACGGAATTATTCAGTGCCGACACAACGGAAGATTCCGTACGCACCGTCCAAAAAATCTTACCGCGGCTGGAATATTTGCTGGGTTCGGATGCCCTCCATACGTATTATACATTTGGTGAACCGGCTGAAAAAATGCCGCCGCCAAGGTATCATGAAGGCATTGAGGCAGAACAGGCCGAAGGGGAAGAGGAGATCGACACGATCGAAGAATGGTTCCAGTCCTGGCACCGTGAAACCGAATTGAACGATGCGGCTGCTTTGGAGTATGAACTCGAGCGCGGAGATTCGAAGCTCGCTGATGGGGGCAGGGAAGAAGAAGGCGCCGGGGAAGTCGAACAGACCGGAACCGGAGAGTCCAAAGGCGAACACCGAGAGGACAATCTCGCTGATGAACAGAGGAAAGACGAAAAGAAACCGAAAAAAGCAAACAGCCGTTTTGGCTCAGCGAATGATGGCGTCGTCTATTACGAGTCGCGTATCGAAGCTTTGCCGTTCGACCGCCAGCAACTGCAGCTGTGGCGGAGCGAACAAGCACCATATGTGCGCGCATTGCTGAAGGAAATGCAAAAGCGCATGCAGCAGCGAATTGAAAGCCACCGGACGAACTTGCATGCCGGCCGCCTGTCGAAAAACCTGCTGCCGCTCGTCACCGACGAACGGCCCAAGCCTTTCTACCGGAAAACCGCCCCATCGAAACAATTGGATGCGGTTTTCAGCTTGATGATCGACGGCTCCGCTTCGATGGTCGACAAGCTCGACGAAACGAAGCAGTCGGTATTGTTGTTCCACGATGTGCTCAGGGCGCTCAACATTCCGCATGAAATTGCAGTATTTTATGAAGATGCCTATGAGGCAGGAGATGACAAACAGCCCAATTACTTCGAATGGCTGCATAAATTCACCGACGGGACAATAGACCATGCAGCTGAAATCCTTTCGCTCGATGCCCATGAAGACAACCGCGACGGCTTTGCGATTCGCTGGATGGCTGAACGCCTGAAACAGCGTCCGGAGAAACACCGTTTCATGCTGGTGTTTTCGGACGGCGAGCCGTCTGCCTATAATTATGCCGACAACGGCATTATCGATACGGCTCAAGCCGTTTCGGAAACCGAGAAAATGGGCATCGAAGTGATGCACCTGTTTTTGAGCGGTGAGGCGACGAGCGAGGAACAAGCAGCGTTCTACCGGATGCTGTACGGCAATAAGTCGGTCAGTGCCGATTCATTGGAGCAATTTGTCGAACAGACGCTGCGGTTACTGAAACGCACCTTGCATTTGGTCGTCCAGGCTTTGTAGTGAAGAACCTAAAAAACCCTTCCGCAAATTTTTTGCGGAAGGGTTTTTTGTCAGTTCTTTTCCTGGCCATCGTGGATGGCGAGCAGGCGTTGCTTCAAGTCTTCTTCCATGCGGCCGATTTCAAGCTCTGCCGCTTTTCGGTTGCGGCGGCCTTCTGCTTGGATTTTCAAGGTTTCTTCGATCGTCTCAAGCAAATTCTCCTGGGTCTGCTTCAAGGTCTCGATTTCAACGATGCCGCGCTCGTTCTCACGTGCCGTTTCGATCGAGTTCATCTTAAGCATTTCCGAATTTTTCAACAGCAGGTCATTAGTAGTGGCGGTTACTTGTTTCTGCGCCTCGACCGCTTTCATTTGCTTGTTCAAGGTCAAAGCGATGGCAATCTGGTTTTTCCATAGCGGAATCGACGTCATGATCGACGATTGGATTTTCTCTGCAAGCGTTTGGTTGGTCTGCTGGATCATGCGGATTTGCGGGGCGCTTTGGATGGTGATCTGGCGCGACAATTGCAAATCATACAGGCGTTTTTCCAAACGGTCGACATATTGGACCATATCGTTCACTTCCTGATAGGCCATCTGGTCGTTGGATGCTTCTGCTTTTTTGCGCAATGCGGGAATCGTTTCGTTCATAATCTCGTCCCGCTTGATTTCGGCTGCAGCAATATAGACGTTCAAGGCCTGGAAATAGGTCTTGTTCTGGTCGTATAATTGCTCGAGCATCTGGACATCTTCCAACAATCCCCGTTTTGAATGGTCGAGCTGGACGCTGATGCGGTCCACTTGCGTGCTTAACTTCTGGTATTTGCTCATCATTTCCTGGACGGAATACTTCGCGCGGTTAAACACTTTGCGCAGCCCTTTTTGCTTTTTCTGGGTCAATTCTTCCGGGTTCAGCTGTTCGAGCTTTTTCATCAGGTCATGGAGCACATCCCCGACAGGCCCGATATCTTTCCGCTGAACGTGATCGAGCATTTTATGCGAGAACTGGCTCAGCTGGTTTTGTGCATTGGCGCCGTAAGTGAGGATGGCTTCGCGGTTGCCGGTCGGAATTTGCTTGGCCAATTCGCGGGCTTTGTCCTGTTCTTCGGCACTCAGGCGGTCGAGCAGCGCGACAGGCTGTCCTTCTGTCTCCGCTAATTGTGTTTGCCGGGATGCTTCTTCCATGCCAAAAGGGGTGCCAAGTAGCTCATCCAACTCATTTCTCGTCTGATTGTTGGTCATTTTCCATGTCTCCTTTATGTTCGATTTGCTGTTGCTGGTCAATCGTCCTCGTATTGTGCTGGTCGACAGCGAGCCGCGCATAATCGAGTTCCATGCGCAATTGCTCCACGTCCGTAGACAGCACGCGCTTCAGGTCGGCTTCCATCACATGCTGCAATGAGCGCAGCATTTCGCGTGTTTCCTGCAAAGCGATGCGCATCTCCATGTCTTTGACAGGCTGCCCGACCAATAATGTATATTTGCCGGTCAATTCGATGGCTGAATCCAGGTGTGAATAAAAGAACGGCTCAGCCAGATAGAACTTTCGCGGGTTTTGCTGGACGATGAGCAGGATTTTATTGGCGATTTTGACCATGTCCATCAATTGCTTGAAAGAGGAAATGGATCGCACTTTATAATATTGGCTTTGCAAGGTTTTGATTTTTTCTTTGCCTTCCTTGAGCTGCACGCGGATATTCCGGTACTCGCTTCTGGTCATGCCGAGCTGCTTGGAGTCGCTCGACAGCTGGTATTGCTTCATCGACGTATTGCTGGCAAAATATGTGCCGGCTGCAACAGCACCGGAAGCAAGCAGCCCGATTTCCGCGCCCAGATAAAGAATCGGGAACATGGCGGACATGAGAGGGAGGCTGACCGATTGTCTTTTGATGAAGTTTTCGATCGGCTTAATGGGTTTCATGCTTTAACCTCCTTAACGGCTACTAAACTATACGTGCGGCGCAGGAAAAAGTTTCATTATGCGCATCTCTATCCTTTATTTTACGTGAACAGGAGAGCCAATACAAACTTCCGGACCCTCGGCTATTGAACGCATTAATCCTTTACAATTTCCCATAAATTTGGCATAATGCTTATAAGGTTTTTTTAGAGAGGTTAAAAAATAGTTTGGAAAAAATTCAGAAAGTTTTTAGATTTGTTTGACTTTTATAGTCAATTTGATATAATTAAGGTAATTCAACATACGAACTTCCGCAACAGCTATTCACATATTCCCAAAAGTGATCAGCACGTGTCGGTACTTTTGGGAATATGTGAATTTTTTTATGAAAGTTCGCATATTGAAAAATTTTTTTTACCACAGGAGGTAATTTAAGATGCAAGAAGGTACAGTAAAATGGTTTAACTCAGAAAAAGGTTTTGGCTTCATCGAAGTTGAAGGCGGCGACGATGTATTCGTACACTTCTCAGCGATTCAAGGCGAAGGCTTTAAAACGCTTGATGAAGGACAGCGCGTAGAATTTGAAGTAGAGGAAGGCAACCGCGGACCTCAAGCTACTAACGTAACTAAACTTTAATTCTCCAATCCAAGAACTGCCATTGCGGCAGTTCTTTTTTGATGGATTTTTTAAGGAGCTTACCCTTGTTTAATATTCCCGCTCTTTCGGGTATATCTAAAGTAGATTGCCAAGAATGATAAAGGGGGATTTATCCATGCAAGGAAAAGTCAAGGAATTTAATGACGATAAAGGGTTCGGTTATATCGAAGGTGATACGGGCGAATTGTTCTATTTCGAAACAATCAATATCAACGAAGACGGCTTCCGCCGTTTTGTGCCAAACCAGCACGTTGAATTTACCATTTACGACGGGGCTCCCGGCAAGGAACGGGTAGCGACGAACGTCACATTAGTCTTCTAATTGCTGGACGAAAGGGGAACACATATGGTTAACGAATATTTAAAGAAGCCATTGCCAAGTGAAGAAAAACAACGGGATTTCTATCAAAAGCTTCGTGTCAGGGTGCACAATTGGCTGGAGAACAAATCGCCAAAACTGGATTCCGCTGGCCAATTCGTGTTATTTGCACCGGACCTTTTCCATTTATTGACCCGTTTGCTGCTGGACAGCCGGATCGATAAGAAAAGCAAAGCTTACGTTGGCGCCGGTGTGCTGTATTTCATGGCGCCGATCGATTTACTTCCGGAAATTCTCGTCGGGCCAGGCGGATTCATGGACGATGTCATCGTCGCAGTGTACGTCATCAACACGGTGTTGAACCGATTCCCGAAAGAAGTGGTGACAGAGCACTGGGCAGGAGACGAAGATCTTTTGAAAGTACTCAGCAAACTGGCGAATTCCGGGGACCGGTGGGCAGCGAAATTGCCAGCCGGG
This sequence comes from Planococcus sp. SSTMD024, assembly GCF_041320495.1. Taxonomy (NCBI): domain Bacteria; kingdom Bacillati; phylum Bacillota; class Bacilli; order Caryophanales; family Caryophanaceae; genus Planococcus; species Planococcus sp. SSTMD024. The sequence goes on from NZ_JBGGNS010000023.1 coordinate 534,833, forward strand.
AAAGCCGTGAAACGCTTCCTGAAATAAACCCAAAACACATAAAAAATCCCGCAGAAACAGCCGTTTCTGCGGGATTTTACGTGTCAGGATGCTATTTGGCGATGCCTTGAGCTTCTTTCCATTCCAAGAATTCATCGTAGGTCAATTGCTTGTCGAGAATCGAGCCATCTTCCTGGATTTCGATAACGCGGTTGGCCACGGTCTGGATAAATTGATGGTCATGGGAAGTGAAGACCATGGCGCCTTTGAAGGCGATCATGCCGTTGTTTAAGGCTTGGATCGATTCAAGGTCCAAGTGGTTGGTCGGTTCATCCAATAGCAGTACGTTGGCATGCGACAGCATCATTTTCGATAGCATGCAGCGTACTTTTTCGCCACCGGATAAAACAGAAGGTTTCTTTTTCACTTCTTCACCCGAGAACAGCATTCTGCCGAGGAAGCCGCGAAGGAAAGTTTCGCTTTCATCTTCTGGCGAGTACTGGCGCAGCCAATCCACTAAAGAAGTTTCATTGCCTTCGAAGTATTCGGTATTGTCGATCGGCAAGTAGGCGCGTGAAGTGGTGACACCCCAGCGGGCAGAACCGGAAGCCGGCTCGTCTTCTTCAGCAAGTACGCGAAGGAGCGCCGATTTCGCCAATGGGTCGCCCATCAAGACGATTTTATCGTCTTTGTTCATATTGAAGCTGATATTGTTCAATAATTGATTGCCGTCGACGGTTTGGCTCAAGTCTTTAACAGTCAATACATCATTGCCGATTTCGCGGCCGATGGTGAAGTTGACGAACGGGTATTTACGGGAAGATGGGCGGATATCGTCCAACTCGATCTTATCGAGCATTTTCTTACGTGACGTCGCCTGCTTGGATTTCGATGCGTTGGCAGAGAAACGGGCGATAAAGGCTTGAAGCTCTTTGATCTTTTCCTCTTTTTTCGCATTCTGGTCGGATGCCAGGCGAGTTGCCAATTGGCTGGATTCATACCAGAAGTCGTAGTTTCCGACATAGAGCTGGATTTTCCCAAAATCAAGGTCGGCGATATGCGTACACACTTTGTTGAGGAAGTGGCGGTCATGCGACACGACGATGACAGTGTTGTCAAAATTGATCAGGAATTCTTCCAGCCATTGGATGGCTTTCAAGTCCAAGTGGTTGGTCGGCTCATCCAGAAGCAGAACATCCGGTTTGCCGAATAGAGCTTGTGCCAAAAGCACTTTGACTTTATCGGACCCGGAGAGTTCGGCCATTTTTTTGTCGTGAAGATCCTCGGAAATGCCAAGGCCCTGCAAGAGGATGGCGGCTTCGGATTCAGCTTCCCAGCCGTTCAGCTCCGCGAATTCGCCTTCGAGTTCAGCTGCGCGCATGCCGTCTTCGTCGGAGAAATCTTCTTTTATATAAATGGCGTTTTTCTCAGACATGACCTCGTAGAGTTTTTTATGGCCCATGATGACTGTCTCAAGAACCGCATGCTCTTCATATTCAAAGTGGTTCTGTTTCAATACGGCGAGGCGTTCGCCAGAGCCCATAGAAACATTTCCGGATTGTGCTTCAAGTTCGCCGGCAAGAATTTTGATGAACGTCGATTTACCGGCGCCGTTCGCCCCGATGAGGCCGTAGCAATTGCCCGGGTTGAACTGGATGTTGACATCTTCAAATAATTTGCGGTCGCCGAAACGCAAGGATACATCGTTTACTGCTATCATTATTATTCGTCCTCCTAAAATTCACAATATGAATAGTATAACACGAATCCGCCCGAAACCGGTAGCGTTCAAAGCCCTTGTCGGCTAAACTAATAAAGGATAAACGTTATCGGTTTTTTCTGCGGAGATAAGCATCCAATTGGCCGAGTTCCTTATTCAAAAGGTATTCCATCTGTACATATTCGCGCCTGCCCGGAACATGTTCCGGCGTCAGGCCTTTCATCGAGAAAATAAAGTAATAGCCGCCGATCTGGCGGAACAGCACGACGACGTGCGGAAATTCATCAAACGTGGCTTTAATGTTGTATCGTTTTGCGTAGCTCCAATTTATGAGCTTCATCCAGCACCCCGCCTTTCCAATCTTATTTTAAGGTAAGCGGCAGCAGGAACACAAGTTTGGTGCTGAAGGAGAAGGAGAGAGGAAATATGAGGGAAGACAGGAAAAAAGCGGCCTTGACCGGTGTCATTTTCGCCATCCTTTTAGTGGCGCTCAATTTGCGGCCGGCCATTTCTTCGATCGGCCCGATGCTCGAGCCGATTCGTTCCGATCTCGGGCTGACCAATGGGCAAGTCAGTTTATTGACCGCTGTACCTGTGCTGTGCATGGGGCTGTTCGCGCCGTTTGCCATCATCTTCAACCGCCGGTTCGGCTTGAAGCGTTCCATCGGCTTTTTACTGGCCGTCATCGGCGTCTTTACTTTAGGGCGTGGCTTTTGGCCAAGTTATTTCAATTTATTGCTCAGTTCATTTTTCATCGGCATCGCCATCGCAATCATCGGGCCAATGCTGTCAGCGATGATCAAACGGGATTTCCCAAACCGGACCGCTTCCTTGATTGGGGTCTATTCATTCGGCATGGGGCTCGGTGCGACACTTGCCGCAGGGCTCACGAGCGTTGTCTATGCTGCATCCGGGTGGCCGGCGGGGCTTGCGGTCTGGTCAGGCTTGGCGGTTGTTGCCCTCATCATGTGGCTGAGGATGCCTGAGACGAAGGCACAAGTGCAAAAGGCGCCGGACGGTCCCGTGCCGATTAGCGTCAGCCCGTGGAAAAACTTGAAAGCTTGGTATATGCTGCTGTTTTTCGGTTTCCAATCAGCCTTCTTTTTCTCGATGCTGACATGGCTTGCGCCTATTGCGATCGATAAAGGCTTAAGCGTCTTGTCAGCTGGCGCGGTCGTCACGATCATGACAGCGGTACAGATCGTCTGCAATATTTCCATCCCGCTGTTATTCAGCCGTTATCCGAATCGTTTCCTATGGGTAGTGGCTGTGCTTGCGTTCGGGACTGCCGGCATCCTGTTATTGATGCTAGCGGGAACCTGGGCGGTGTGGCTCGCTGCCGCCTCGATCGGCGTGGCGCTTGGCGGCTTGTTTCCGATTGCTTTGCTTTTGCCCCTCGATGCCACGGATTCAGCTGACGAAGCGAACAGTTGGGCTGCAATGACCCAATCCGGCGGTTATTTGATTTCGGCATTCATGCCTTTTGTCATCGGAGTGGTTTATGACCAGACAGGAAACCACGATATCACTTTGTGGCTGTTCCTGGCATTCGTCTTTTTCATGATCATGTTTGCTTATTTGCTCAATCGAAAGCCTTGATGGTTTGCTTATGGGGCGGGGCGAGCGCCAGCCATGAAAAATATAGCGACAAAAGCGGGAACAGAATGGCCCATGAAGCAATCATCATCGGAGGGATATCCGCCTCCGGAAGGATCGTTGAGAAATACCAATAATTCAGTTCAAGCGCTGAAACGAGCGTGATGAGAGGGCCGATGAATATCCGGCTGGCTAGGATAGCGGATGAGACGCCAAGCAGAATGACAATCGGCGGAAAAAGGATCAATTGCACGAAAAAGATGTCCAATGTGCTGAGCCATTGCATAATGATGCCTCCTGTTTAACGCAGTGTGGCGGGAAGACCCGCGTATCCTGATTTTAAACTAAGTGAATAATCTGTCAATAAAAAATATAGAAACCTTGTGGAGAGCAGAAATGGCAAAGCGGTGCTCACGGTTTTACACAACTAGAAAAAGCCGGCGCATCAAGCGTCGGCTTTCTTCCACGCAGCAGTCAAAAATTCATCGCGCCCGGATTCGGCGCGGTCCTGTGCATAATGTTCGGGATTTTTCAGGTAAAAATCCTGGTGATATTCTTCTGCCGGATAGAAAGGTTCCGCATCTTGAATCTCAGTGATGACCGGCTTATCGAAACGGCCGCTTGCGTCGAGCTGTTTTCTGGAAGCAAGCGCCATTTGCCGCTGCGCTTCATTGTGGACAAAGATGGCCGGGCGATAGGAAGCCCCGCGGTCTTGGAACTGTCCGTCATTGTCGGTTGGGTCGATTTGCTGCCAAAAAATATCCAGTAATTGCTTGTACGGAAATACCGCAGGGTCAAAGGTAATTTCGACTGCTTCCAAATGGCCGGAATGGCCGCTTTTTACTTGCTCATATGAAGGATTCGCCAAATGGCCGCCTGTATATCCAGAAACCACAGATTCAATGCCATCGAATTGATCGAAGGGCTTGACCATGCACCAAAAACAGCCGCCAGCGAATGTCGCTTTTTCAAACATCGGATTGCCTCCCTCTATCTATTAAACTGGCAGCCACCCTCCATCCGGACACCCAGCTTTGGACATGAGCCGGCTGGATGTTCGGTCAGAGATGGAAAATAGCGCCTGAGAATAAGAAGAATTTTACCACTCCAGCCAAGCACAGACAATAAAAACGTATTGAAGGGAAACCTGTCTTCATTCATATGCGTCTAATCAATTGCTACAGCTCAGAAAGGAATGTAAACATCATGGAAGAACAATACGAAACGAGGCAGAGAAGAAAACGGAAACGGTTCCGCCCGAGAGGCAAACTTTTCTTATTATTGATCATTTTATTGCTCGGCGCAGGAATCTATTTTTTTATCCAATACCAACAAGGGCAAAACATAGCCGGCGAAACGGAGATTGAACCGGAACCATTTTCAGGAGACGAAGACAATAGCGGGTACCAGAATATCCTCGTGCTCGGGGTGGATTCGCGTGGGGAAGAGCAGTCCCGTACGGACACGATGATGATGGTGACCCATGACCGTGAAAACAATGAAGTGAAGATCACGTCGTTCATGCGTGATATTTATGCAGATATTCCGGGCTATCAATCCTATAAATTGAATACCGCGTATTATTTGGGCGGTGTCGACTTGCTGGCGTCGACTTTGCGTGAGATGTTCGGTGTCGAAATCCATAATTATGCACTTGTCGATTTCAAGAGTTTTGAAACGCTCGTCGATATCGCAGCGCCAGGCGGTGTGGAAATCGATGTTGAAAAAGAGATGTCCGAGAAGATCGGGGTGACCTTATCTCCGGGAGTCCAGCAGTTGAACGGACAAGAACTGCTCGGCTATGCGCGCTTCCGGTCGGATAATGAAGGCGACTTTGGCCGTGTCCGCCGCCAGCAGCAAGTGATCGCTGCCTTAAAAGATGAATTGATCAGCGTGTCGTCGATCCCGAAACTGCCGAAGCTTGCAGGAGCGGCACAAGGCTATGTGCAGACCGATATGCCTTTGGTCGACCAAATCAAGTTGGCGACACAACTTGGTACCGGTGGCAGCGGCGAAATCGAACGCTTGACGATTCCGGTGGAAGGCGGATACAGCTATGCAAATTACCCGCAAGCCGGCTCGGTTCTTGAAATCGATATAGAGCAAAACCGCCGTGCGCTGGAAGAATTTTTGTCCCAGCCACTCGACTAATTTGTCAGATAATATGCTAAACTACAGGTAGAAGCCTATACAAAGAAGGGGATCGCCATGCCGCCAGATGACAATAGACCACCGTTTTTCGCTACCAACTATATTCGCTTTCTCGGCGGCAGGAATACGCTCTTCACCCTATTAATTTTGATCTTGATCGGGCTTGTCGTGTTCATCTTCAGGGAAGTATCGTTTATCTTCAATCCGCTCAATGTGTTCATGAAAACGGTTGTCTTGCCGGTCGTCCTGGCTCTTATTTTGTATTACTTGCTGCGGCCGGTATTGCGTCTTCTGGAACGTTTTAAAATTCCAAGAATCTGGGGCATTCTCATTATCTTCCTAGGGGGCATCGGGCTCTTGACTTTGCTGAGCGTCCTGGTGTTTCCATTTTTAAGGGAACAGTTCCAGAACTTGATCGAGGAATTTCCGGATTATTTCATGCGCTTATTGAACAATATTGACCAATTCTTGCGCAATTCTTTAGTCGGTGATTATTACCGGGATTCAAGCTTCAATATCGAAGCCTTGATCGCCACCTTGCCGGCCAGCATCGCGGATACACTGCAAGCGACTGTGACGGGCATCATCACGCGCGTCACGAGCTGGATTTCGACCATTACGGGGGTTATCCTGTCGATTGTCATCGTGCCGTTCATCCTGTTTTACCTATTGAAGGATGGCGATAAGCTTCCAGGCTATTTCCTGAAGTTGCTGCCGCCAAGATTTCGGGGTGATACAAGAGAAGTTTTAAAGGACGCAGACAAGCAACTGGGGGCTTATATCCAAGGCCAGCTCATTGTCGCTTTCTGCATTGGCGTAATGGTCTATATCGGCTTTCTGATCATCGGCATGGATTATGCGCTTTTGCTCGGCGCGCTGGCGATGGTGACCAGTATCGTTCCTTATATTGGCCCAGCAATCGCGATTACGCCCGCTGCGATCATTGCACTCGTTACCTCGCCGTTCATGCTCGTGAAGCTCGCGATTGTGTGGACCGTCGTCCAGCTGGTGGAAGGCAATTTGATTTCCCCGCAAGTGATGGGCAAGACGATGTACATCCATCCGGTAACGATCATTTTTGTCTTGTTGACGGCTGGTTCCTTATTTGGCGTCGTTGGGGTCATACTGGGCATCCCGATGTATGCGCTGCTGCGGGTCATCGTCAGCCATCTGTACAAGCTGTTCAAACGGCGTTATAACCGGTATGAGACAGATTTGGACAAACAATACGATTACACCGAGCTTTAGGGCTGCAGTTTACGGGCAAGGAAAAAGTGGTATGGAGAATTATCAAATTTTGGGGGTAGAGATTTTTATGAAATTCAAAGACTTTTTATCTTCGATCGGCATCGGTTCGGTCAAAGTGGACACGGTAGTGGAAAGGCCGCATCTTGAAGAAGGCGAAACCTTGAACGGCACGGTTTACTTGGACGGGGGAGGCGGCGATCAGGAAATCGATTATATTGAACTGCAAGTGATTCGCTTAGTGGAAGATTACCGGGAAGACAGCGATTTCGATTTCTATGAAACGCCAGTTGCCAAGCAAAGCTTGGAATTTGCCGGATCGGTAAAATCGAAGAACACCGTCATGCAGCAATTTGAAATAGTCCCGGATGAGCGATGGGTGCTGGAGAACGTGAATGCCAAGTTGATTTTACGGACCATTGTCCACGTGAAAAACGGCTTCGATGTACAGGATGAGGACGAAATCACATACGGCAAGATTGACAGCTGATAACTTCCACCACTAAATTTAAATAATTTTATTATGTTAACTAAAACGACACCCCTGCAGTGAACGATCCAACTGCGGGGGTGTCGTTTAGTTATGTCCAAAAACAGCGCTGCAACTTATGGCCAGCACAAATAGAAACATGCCAAGCAATGCATAATCCTTGTGCCCAAGCTTAATTTCCCTGTAATGAGACCTTGCTGCGCCGGTAAATGCCCGCGCTTCCATCGCGAAGGCGGCGCGCTCGGCTTTTCTGACAGCACCGGCAAGCAGGGGGATGAGCAGGCGGCGCAAGGCTGTTATTCGTTTGAATGGCGTAGGTTTCGCTCCCGGACCCCTGAGGCGGTGAGCTTGCCGCAACTGCTCAAATTCCGTTTTTATAACTGGAAGGAATTGATAGCTGATCAGCACACTGAAAGCAAGTTTTGGAGACAGTTTTCCCTGTTGCATCAAGCTTTGGATAAAACGGACCGGATCAGTCGTGAAGGCAAACAATAACGAAATGCTTGAAAACGCCAGGACGCGTAACGACAATGACCAGGCATGCTCCCATTTTTGAGCGGTTATTTCGATCATGCCGATTGTCCATAACACAGGGCCATCGCCAGACACGCCGAACACCAAGGTAGTCCAGAAATAACCGAATGCGCCGATTACAAAAGGCAGCATAACGAGTAACCAAAGTTTCCAATTGGTTTGGCTAAACAGCAATTGCATCAATACGATGCCTAAAAAAAACATCAATGGTGTCCAAGGGTTGAAAAAAAACGCGAGCGCCAGCATACATGCTGTGACAGCAAGAAATTTCAAGCTGGGGTTCATTTCATGTAAAAGACGTCGCATAGCATTTCTCCTTTTCCGGCCAATATAGGCGGTGCTCTGCCAGCAGGGCAGGGCTTGAAAAAAGCTCTTGTGGTTCAAGCGGATCGGATAATCTGCCGTCTCGCATCAGGCAGATCGTATCCGCTATGCTCATGGCAAAATTCATATCGTGCGTCACCACGACCAATGCACAGCCGTCTTGGGCCCGGCAAGTGATTTGGTGATGGAGCTCCCTCAATGCCTTGAGGTCTTGCCCTGCTGTCGGCTCATCTAGCAGCAGGACTTGGCGGCGGTCGGCTAGCATCGCGCCGATAGCCACACGGCGCTTTTGGCCATGGCTCACGGAAAAAGGATGGGCATGAGCAATAGGTTCCAAAGAAAGCGCCTCGAGCAGATTTTTCACATCGTGAGAAGAGGAATTTCCGGAATACGACAATTCCTCTTCTACAGTCTTCGACAGAAACAGCTGCTCGGGCGATTGTGGGACAAATCCGGCAAACTCTCCCGAAATCGTCCCGCTATCGCGTTTCATGATGCCGCATAAAGCTTTCAGCAAAGTTGATTTCCCGCTTCCGTTCGGACCTGCAATGACCATCACTTCACCCGCATAAAGCTGCAAGCCGGCACCGCGCAGCAAAGATTTTGAAGCTTGTATAATGGATACATCCTTTGCCTCAAACAAGACTTTTGGCTGTTTGGCCGTCTCGCGTTTCGGCAGGAAAGGCGCATTCCATTTGGTGTAAGCTTGGTCTTTCAGGATGGCGCCGTTTTCTGAAAGGCTAATCTCCCGGTCGAAAAATTCATCCCACAGTTCCAGCTTATGTTCCACGGCGACGACCGCAAGACCGCGCTCCTGTTGCAATTGATCCAGCCAAGCGACAAACTCTTTCGCCGTCAGCGGATCGAGATGGGCGAGCGGTTCATCGAGCAACAAGCAGTCGGGCTCCATAATCAAGGCACAAGCTGTAGCGATGCGTTGTTTCATCCCGCCTGAGAAAGTTTGAATGACGCCATCGCGCATATTGTCCAGCCCCGTCATGCGCAAAATCCGGTCGATGCGTTTTGGCATCTCTTCCCGGGGCACTTGAAGATTTTCCAAAGTGAACGCCAGTTCTTCTTCGACCGTCGGCATGCAAAATTGGCTGTCGGGATCTTGAAAAACCGTTGCGACTTTCCGGTTAGCTTCACCAGGTTCATATTCTTGTGATGCACGGCCGAAGATCCGGACATTTCCAGAAACTTCTCCGTCGCAATTATGCGGATACAACCGGTTCAGCACATAGAGTAGCGTGGACTTCCCGCATCCGCTTGGCCCTGTAATGACCACGCGTTCTTGTGGATGGATCGCCAGCGTAATAGAATGCAAAGTTGGCTGTGCCGACTCGGGGAAGCGGAAGCTGACGTCGTCCAATTGATAAATCGGATTAGGCACGGACATCGCCTTTTTCCGCCTTCGTGATGGCATAGCCCCGGAGTGACCCGGTTGCAAGTAGCGCATCAGCGATGTACTTGCCGCCAATGCCGGCAATGATCGCCCCGCTCGCTACGCGCAGCGTGAACATCAAGGCAACAAAAGAAGGATCCAAGGCAGCATAGCCCGATAGGAAATAGCCGTAAACGAAACTGAAAACTCCTGCGCCTGCACCAGCAAGCATCAAGATACCGATATGGAAATGCCGATAGCGTGTCAGTGCAAACGCTGCTTCTGCCCCAAGCCCTTGGATGATGCCTGAGAGGATAAGCCTTGGGCCGATCGCATTGCCAAGCATCACTTCGATGGCAGCGGCCAAGGTTTCTGGCAAAAAAGCGGCACCGGGTTTCCTGATGATGTACATCGAAATGATGGACACAATAAACCAAATGCCGAACATCCACTCATAGGCGAGCGGCCCGATGACGCCTGCCCATAAGTTGCCGATGTGCAAAAATAGCAGGTAGACAATGCCGAACACGACGCCAAATAATGACATGAGGACAATTTCTTTCAGTTTCCATTCTCTAAGCACGATCTTCACCGCCTGTTTTGTGTGATGGACTGTTGATGCTCATGGATATAGTCATCACGAGGTGGGGGTATCGATCGGAACGCGCGCTGGAAAAGCTCGTTTCGTAAAAAGAAAAGACCTCATGAATATCTCCGTGGATGCCGCTAGCATAATGCATGGAATCGTTCCATACGCCGAACTCTTTCGCACGTTCCACTTCGCGGTAGATGACATCCATATAGCCGGGGTTGTTCATTGGGTAAAGCGCGAATTGGGAGGAAACATATTGCTTGCTGCCGTCTTCGTTTGCCTGTTTATCGGGTGCGTCCAAATACGCATCTCCCGCAGTATCTCCTGGGCATCCAGCTGAAAAGGTGCCGGACAGGGCGATATGTTCCTGTGTCTTCGCCGCATGAAGAGTGAGCGCCTTTGCGACATTGAAGACATGCTGTTGTTTGCCGCGGATGACGGTGGAGACATCATCGGTTTGCATCCAGACATTGGATGTATCGGTGTCCTTTAACGCGCCTTTGATAATGTTGATGAAATTGCCGCTCATCGGATGCAAGGAAAAGCGAAATCCGACAATCGGGCTGGTGCCGCATGAATATGGTTCCATATGGAATCCCTCCTAAAAATATGCACAAAAAAGCCGCATCCGTGAAGATGCAGCCACTATTCCATATTTCGTAGTCATGTCGGAAAGTCACCGCACTTCCTCACGCAGGTCCTAACCTGATCGAGTCATAAGGGATCGGAGCGAAAGCTCTCATCTCAGCAAAAATATGCACCCCCAGTGCAGAAAAACGGTATGCGGTTTTAAGTGTCGGGTTTTCCCGATGGCTAAAGTGTAGATCAAATGCTTTCCCAAGTAAAGGGATTCCATTATTTTTAGCAGGAATGAGAAAATGATGGCTAAGGTGAATACTCCCTAAAAAATCGGGTAAACCTAAAGCAGACAAGCATTTGAGGAGGAATCCAATAATTATGGCATCAACCAAAAAATTCCGCGTCGTTTACCATTTCGGCGCAGGCGTCGAAGCGGTCAGCACCGTCGAAGCCGATACCCCGAAACAAGCGGTCAGCGGTTTGGATGCGGATGATTTCCGCGAATTTATCGGCGATAACGATACGTATTACCAATTCAAGATGGACGAAGTCAAAATGGTCAGCGTCACTGAAGTCACTGACGGACAGTGATTGTACCGACCAGCGCAATAGAGAAAATCCCCTGCCGATGAAAAGGCTGGGGATTTTTTTATGTTCCGCAATAGGTCTGGTACGGAGGCGTTGAAGGCGGCGGAGCGGCCGTATAGGGCTGCTGCTCTTCGGAATGGGCATATGGATTGCGAAGGATATCCAGAAGCTTTTCCATCACTTCGTAATCACCTTGCGTTGCGGCTTCCAGTGCCGCTTCGACGCGGTGATTGCGCGGGATGACAGCCGGATTTCGGTTTTTCATCAATTCCTGGATTTCTTGTGCTGAGCGGCCTTCTTTTCGCTGGCGGGCTTTATAGCGGTTGTTCCAGGATTTAAAAGCAGGGTCGTTTGCCAGTTGAGGCTCTTCAACTGCTTCGAAGGTCAAGGAACGGAACGTGTTGGTATAATCCGCTTGCTTTTCCTGCATCACTTCCAGCAATGCCTCGATCAATTGTTCATCTTCTGGCATTTCGGTAAACAAGCCGAGTTTTTCGCGCATGCCTGCCAAATACAGCTGCTTTTGCAAACTGACGTATTCCTCAAGTGCTGCCTGTAGAGAAGAAAGAGCTTCTTCTTCAGGACGATCATCCAAGAGGGGGAACAAGGATTCTGCAAAACGCGCTAAATTCCACCCTCCGATAAGTGGTTGATTCCGATAGGCATAACGGCCGCCGGCATCGATCGAGCTGAAAACCGCGGATTCAACGTAGCGGTCCAGGAAAGCACACGGGCCATAATCGATCGTTTCACCGCTGATCGTCATATTGTCGGTGTTCATGACGCCGTGGACAAAACCGGCAAGCTGCCATTTTGCGATGAGTGAAGCTTGCCGCTGCGCTGTACGGCGGAATAATTCGATATAGCGGTCAGGCCCGGTGATATCCGGGAAATGCCGTTTGATCGTGTAATCCGCCAACGCCTTCAAATCTTCAGTCGAACGGTATTTCGCTGCAAATTGGAAAGTGCCGACGCGGATATGGCTCGAAGCCACCCGCGTCAAGATCGCTCCAGGTTCTGCAGAGTAGCGCTGGATCTTTTCACCTGTCAATGCGACTGCCAAGCTTCGGCTCGTTGGAATCCCGAGTCCATGCATGCTTTCGCTGATGATATATTCCCGCAGCATGGGCCCGAGTGCCGCGCGGCCGTCTCCGCTTCTGGAAAAGGGTGTGATGCCGGCGCCTTTCAATTGGATATCGAAAATCTTGCCGTCCGGTGTATGCTGTTCGCCGATCAGGATGGCCCGGCCGTCGCCGAGCATCGTAAATTGGCCGAATTGATGGCCGGCATAGGCTTGGGCGAGCGGGAAGCTGCCTTCTGGAAAACGATTTCCCGCAAACACGTGGAGCGCATCGGGGCTGTCCAGCTGATCCGGATTCAAGCCCAGTGTATTTGCCAATGCTTTATTTGCGATAACGAGTTTAGGTGAGGTGACCGGGTTGGCTTCCATCGGCGCATATAAGGTTTTTGGCAGGTCTGCATAACTATTCTCCAGCTTCCAGCCGATCTTTGTATCGTTCATGGTAACGCCTCCTTCTAGTAATTTCTCAGGCCAGTCTTTCCTGTTATTATAGCCACAATGAAAACCATGTAACAACTATAGCGGGCTGCCTTTACAATTAGAAAAGCTTGAACCATTCACCTATTTAAAGGTGGGGCTCAAGCTTTGGGTAATCCTTTATTAACGCTCTTCAACGGGCACGTAGGTCTGTATGCCCGGCCCGATGTATTCCGCACGCGGGCGGATCAAGCGGTTGTTCGAGTATTGCTCCAGGATGTGCGCGAGCCAGCCCGACGCACGGGAGACCGCAAAGATCGGCGTGAACAAGTCATGCTCGATGTTCAAGGAGTGGTAGACCGATGCCGAATAGAAATCGACGTTTGGCGGAAGCGGTTTTTCGCTCGTCACCAATTCCTCGATCTTGACGGACATGTCGTACCATTTTGATTCGCCGCGAAGTTCGGTGAGCTTTTGCGACATTTCGCGCAAATGCTTCGCACGCGGGTCGCCTTGTTGGTAGACACGGTGGCCGAAGCCCATGATTTTCTCTTTGTTCGCGAGTTTTTGCTTGATGACCGGCTCGACGTTGTCGACGGACCCGATTTCTGTCAGCATCTTCATGACTTGCTCGTTGGCGCCGCCGTGAAGCGGGCCTTTCAACGCGCCGATCGC